>NZ_FNCZ01000003.1:413201-471346 GCF_900099995.1 Winogradskyella thalassocola | reverse complement strand
CAAGTGAATTGTGTAGTTATGCAGGTCTAACTCCAATGATTAGACAAAGTGGAAGTAGTGTAAAGGGGAGACCAAGAATTAGTAAAATGGGCAATCAAAAACTTCGGAATTTATTATTTATGTGCAGTTTTACAGCTTGCAAATACAACAAAGCATGCAGAGATCTTTATGAGCGAATAGTGGCCAAAGGAAAGAGTAAAAAATTAGCATTAATCGCAGTGTGTAATAAGCTACTAAAACAAGCTTTTGCTATCGCAAAATCTGGGTTAATATTTGATGCAACATATAAAAGTACGCTAGTGAAAAATTAATGGGATTTTACTTGTTTTTTAGCACAGTACTTTGTTACCACCAGTTTTTTATTCCGCTATTATTTCATTTTCGGTTGTTTCGTCTTCCGTTTTTTTACTCAATTTCCATAACCAATAAAGTCCGCCAAGAGGTATTCCAAAAGTCCAAGCAGAACTCAAATATCCCATATATGAAAAACTAATTCCGAACAATATTTGAAAACTTAATAAACTAAACGAAAGTCCGTAAACTGCGCTGTAAGTTATCGCTGGAACATTCAGAAATATTACGGCTATATATTTCAGCCATTTTTTCTTTAGATTACTTTTCTTTATTTTTCTAATTATCCAAATATTAAAAATCGGAACGCATATTGCTAAAATTCCGAATAACCAAAACCAAATCATATTCGGGATTTTCTCTTTTATGTCGAGAGTTTTAATGTGTAATATTTTATTTGAATTATCGTCAAAAGTGATTTCAAATACTCCAAACTCGGTGTCGTTTGAAAATTCAATTTGTGCTAAAGTTGTATTTGGCGCAGTACTTTCTCCTTCTACTGTTGAAAAGGTTTTATTTGCAGTCATAAACTTATAGTCTAATTCTTTCCCAAAATTGTCAACAATTATTTTCCGAAAATTCCCTAAACCTAATTTCAGCGTATCAATGTTCGTGTTTTTATAAGCCTCGTTTTCGATTGCCATAAATGACACACTTTTTTCATAATCTTCTTCAATAAGCGACTCTACAAATCCTTGAGTTGTGTCTTTATAGGTTGATACATTTTTAATGAAATCACAACTTGTAAAAAGTGATATTGTGAATATTAGAAGCAAAGTTTGTTTTAGTCTATTCATTTTTTCAAATTGGTGGTAACGTTTACGTATATGGAAAGTTGCGTGTTTGTGTGCGAGGATTTTCCGAAGGAAAATCGGATGCAAGCAAACAAAGCAACTCACATTGGTTAAGCACTAAACTAGCAATTTTTTATATACATTGTTGTGTTTTCGTTGTTTTTTTTCTTACAATTTTAGGTCAGTCGTAAATCTTTTTTTTGCGTTTCGCTGATCAGTCCGACGCAACAGTTGCGCACTGCTTTGGTCAGTCGGATGTTTTTTGATTTTTTATTCCGCAAACAAGCTAAAAGTCAGATGCGTTTTTATTTTACATTTGAGTGAGAATCCAAAGTGATTTTTGAAATTCCGCAATATGATTTTTCGTTTTTTTCTTTCTTAAAATTCAAAAAAAATTTCGAAAATAAAACTGGGCTTTTTTTGGTTTCGAGTGCGTTCCGCCAATGAAACACAACTGGTTATATCAACACAATAATAGTGAATTATCATTAAAATTTGCGGGATAACAACGGTTTTTCGTGGTTATTATCCCTTTTTTTCATATTATCTACTGTAACGTCTAACGGACTTTTTATCTCCATTAAATTGTGCTGGGCAACGTGCGTATAAATCATTGTCGTTTCTGGCTTACTATGGCCTAAAAGCACCTGAATATACCGCAGATCCACACCGTTCTCTAGCATATGTGTGGCAAAACTATGCCTTAAAGTATGTGGTGATACACTTTTCTTAATATGAGCTAACTCACAAGATTTCTTTAAAAAACTACGTATAGAACTCGCACTGTAGGTATGTCCTTGCTGTCCTTCTACGAAATAGATTTTTGGCTGATAGGTATTGATATAATTAAAAAGTAGAGGTTTTAGTACCTGACTCAAAACAACGGTTCGGTCCTTACGACCCTTGCTTTGTTTTATATACAATTGGTTACGATCTAAATCGATATCTCTTAGTTGTAAATTCAATAATTCCCCAATTCTTAAGCCGCTCGAATAAATAAGACCAATTATAGCACGATGTTTTAAGTTTTTAGTCACTTGTAAAAGATCGATGACTTCTTCTTTAGATAAAACTACTGGTAAATATTTACTTTTCTTAGGTCGTTCTATATTTTGAGAATCAAAGTCTTCAACATTACAGAATGCCGTAAAATATTTTAGTGCACTGATGCATTGCCTATGACTGCTAATGCTGTAATTTTCATAGGCTATAACTTTCTCTAAAAACAATTCGAGGGTTCTTATATTCCATTCGGTTTTAGGAATATCTTTAGTAAAGTCAACAAAACGAAGTATAAAATGACCATATGTAGAAATGGTACTCTCGCTTAAACGTTTACTTTTTAGATAGCCAATACACTCCTTAATAAGCGTTCGTTTTTCTGAAGGTAAATTCTTAAAAAGTTCTAATTGAGAGCTTTTAATGATTTTCTTAGGTTGAATATTGGATTTAGTTACAGGCTGTTTTATGGCACTATAATCAATATAATGGCCTTTTTTTTTTAGAAAATTATAAATGCCTCGTCGATGAATCGCATTATCTGGCACATAAAAAGTACCAAGCGTCTTAGACCATTTAACAGCTTCGTATGTTTTTAATTGAGATTTAAACTCATAATTGAAAACAAATTTAATTCCAATTATATTAATGTTATTATGTTCTAAAGGTAGAAGTGTTATAGTCATAGTTAATTGCTATATCTAGTGCTAAAAAACAAACAACCCTTATAAACAAAAAAGATTGTTTGTTTTAGTACTCATTATTAAGCAATTAAGTTAAACTAAAAATATGAATATCTCAAAAAATGCTATTAATTGTAGCAAAATGGTTGTCACTTACAGAGACAAAATACACTTCAAATTACTCAGCACTTTCATCCATAGTATGATAAACGTTTTGTACATCATCATCTTCCTCTAATTTCTCTAAAAGCTTCTCAACATCTTCTACTTGTTCTGGTGTTAACTTTTTTGTCACTTGAGGAATGCGTTCAAATCCTGAAGAAATAATTTCTATATTATTTTCTTCTAAGTAAGCCTGAATTTTACCAAAGCTTTCAAAGGGTGCATAGACCATAACACTAGTATGTTCAACTCCGTTTTCGTCTTCGTCTGTGTCTTCAAAAATTTCGTCAACACCAGAGTCAATCAACTCTAATTCTAACTCTTCTAAGTCTAAATTATCTCCTTTAATTTTAAAATTACAAGTATGATCAAACATAAAAACGACAGAACCAGAAGTGCCTAAACTACCATCTGTTTTATTAAAACAAGACCGTACATTTGCTACCGTACGTGTATTATTATCGGTTGCAGTTTCAATAAGTACAGCAATGCCGTGTTGTGCATAACCTTCAAACAAAACTTCCTTATAATCACCTTGCGTTTTGTCACTCGCTTTTTTGATAGCACGTTCTACATTATCCTTCGGCATATTTACAGACTTAGCATTCTGTATTACAGCTCTTAGACGCGAGTTACTATCAGGATCAGGACCACCTTCCTTTACGGCCATTACAATATCTTTACCTATACGTGTAAAGGCTTTGCTCATGGCAGACCAACGTTTCATTTTCCTTGCTTTTCTAAATTCGAAAGCTCTTCCCATCTTAAATGTATTTTTAGTTCCTGTAAATCAGGAATCTGTTAACGATTCTATTTTAATGTAAGGTATATAATAACACTGAAATTATATGAAGTGACATTTTTACCATAGCAAATCTAAGAAAATATTGAAATTGTTTGAATAGGAATGAAGCTAAATGTAAAAAAATATAAAATTCGTCATCAAAACCGTCTAAAACAAAAGCTCTGACGTCCATTTATAAGGATGTCTATAAAAACTTCACGTTATATAATAAAGTTAGATTATAGTTGTTTAACCACTCCGATATTTTAAAATTTAACTATTAACCATCAACTATTCCTCAACTTCCACAATAGCCTCAATGGCTTCTGCTAATTTAAAATCTTTAAGCGTTACGCCATCCGCATCATGCGTAGACAATGTTATTTTTAGTACATTGTAAACATTACACCAATTGGGGTGATGGTTTTGCGCTTCGCACTCAAAAGCAATTCTGCTCATGGCACTAAAACAATCTTTAAAATTGTCGAATTCAAATTCAGAATGAATGGCATTTTCGTAATAATCCCAATCTGGAAACTGTAACAATTTCCGTTCTATAGTAGCGTCATCTAATTTCATAATGTGATTTTAATTGGTTTAAAATTGATAAAAATTATTATCCGTTTAAGGTAAATTTAGTTAGATTATTTAATTTACACACTGAACACTGAACACTGAACAATCACTTCCCAAGTTCTTCTAAAATTTCCTGACTCGTAATTTGAAGGTGTTTTGGTAGTTTATTAAACTTCGGAAGCACAGCTAAATACCGATCTTCATTTGTAGTATAAACTTGTTTTATGACTACTCTCTTTCTTGTAATATGTGTTAGTACTTCTTGTGTAAATTCATCATGATGCACTAAATCTGTACTTCCTAAGTGAAAAACACCGTACTTATTTCGATTAATAATATAATGAATTTGTTGTGTTAGCTTTTTATCGAGCATCACATTCATTATTAAATTCGGAAAAACTTCAACGGCATTCGTTTCAGAAATTGCGTCTTTCATTTCTAAAATTCTTGGCGAATTTGCACCAAAAACCATTGGAAGTCTTATAATAGCAACTTGTTTTTTAGATAAGCGTAAAAGTGAATTTTCAATTTTTATTTTAAAATGGCCATACACACTATGACTTAGGGTTTTATCTAACTCGTAACTTGGAAATTTACTATAAGCATCGAACACATTAGCCGAAGACAGAAAGAGTATTTTACAATTAGTTGCTACAACATATTCGATGATATGCTGGTGTGCAATAAACTGCGCGTTAAAATCACCTCGTAATGCAGAGATAATAATAGACGGTTTACAAGCCTCTAGGATCTCATAAACATCATCTTCTTCAACATTATATTGAAAGAATTGCTGATTGAGTTCGTATTCTTTTTTCGGAGTTCTATACGTTCCAAACGTTCTAAAATAAGGTCCTAATTCTTTATAAATAGCATTACCAATATAACCACTGGCACCAAGTATAAGTATGCGATGTTTTTGATTTTCAGTCTGTTTTTTCTTCATTCATCAAACTACATTCAAAAATTACCCTTTATAAAATGGCGGTTTCACAACCGTTGCAGGAATGGCTTTTTTACGCACCTGAATAAATATTTTACTATCCACTTTAGAAAATACTGTAGGTACATAACCCATACCAATACCAATGCCTAAACTAGGACTCATAGTACCAGAAGTAACAACACCAATCGTTTTTCCGCTGCTATCTACAATATCGTAACCATGACGCGGAATACCACGTTCATCGAGTTTAAAAGCGACTAATTTACGTTCTGGAGTGTGTTCTTTTTCGGCTTTTAAAGCTTCGCTATTAGTAAAGTCTTTGTTGAATTTACAAACCCAACCTAAACCAGCTTCAATTGGCGATGTGGTATCATCAATATCATTACCATATAAACAGTAACCCATTTCCAAACGCAACGTATCTCTTGCTGCTAAACCTATGGGTTTAATGCCGAAATCAGCTCCAGCTTCAAAAACTTTGTCCCAAACTTGTTTCACTTCGGTGTTTTTACAGTAAATCTCAAATCCGCCACTACCAGTATAACCTGTAGCCGAAATGATCACATTTTCAACACCTGCAAAATCACCAACTACAAAATTGTAGAATTTTATGGCAGATAAATCATGACTCGTTATAGACTGCATCGCTTCAACAGCCTTTGGACCTTGAATCGCTAATAACGAATAATCTTCGCTTAAATCGCGCATCTCAGCACCTACATCATTTTTAGACGATATCCAGTTCCAATCTTTTTCAATATTACTCGCATTAACGACTAATAAATACGTTTCTTCTTTTAATTTGTATATGATTAAATCATCTACAACACCACCATCATCATTTGGTAAACAGCTGTATTGTGCTTTTCCAATTTCTAATTTAGAAGCATCGTTACTCGATACTTTTTGAATCAATTCTAAAGCATGTGGACCTTCAATTAAAAATTCACCCATATGAGAGACATCAAAAACTCCAACCGAAGTCCTAACTGTTTCGTGTTCTATGTTTACACCTTCGTATTGAACCGGCATGTTATAGCCAGCAAAAGGAACCATTTTAGCACCAAGTGCTTCGTGAGTAGAGGATAAAGCAGTATCTTTCATTGTGAATTGTTTTAATTTTAGATGTGCAAAACTACATAAATTTTACGAAGAATTTCATAATTTGATGCTAAGGAAATTGAGGATTTTTCAAAGAAATCAGTCTCAAGTTTTAAGTCTGTAATTATATTGTAAATTCTAAAAATCCATAATCCAATCGTCAATGGCTTTGTCATCAGTACCGTGTAACACCGAAATATCACCAGTAGATTCAAAAACAACAGCCTTAACTTCTGATAGTTGAATTACATTCGCTTCACGTAATTTGGCCTTTACATCAGATTCAGTCACTTTACATTTCGTTAAATTATCTTTAAGTAGTTGACCGTTTTTCATCAATAAGGTCGGTTTATTGTCGACTAAATTTCTGATGGGTTTATAATGTCTTGCAGCAGCAACGATCATTTGTAAACTATAAATAAGCACTAAACCAATAATACCATATTGAAGCGAAACCGATTTAGAAACAATAACCGTTGCCAATATGGAACCAATAGAAACCGTCATGGCAAAATCGAAACTAGACATTTTAGAAAAACTGCGTTTGCCACTAATCCGTGTTAAAATCACTAAAGCGATGTAAATACCAATAGCGGTTAATACTATCGCAAAAAGTCCGTTTGAAGAAAATTTAAACCAGTCATTCATGTCCTTAATATTTTAGAATTTTATTAGCCTCAATATGCTATAAATTATAAAGATCTTTTAACTCAAACAATTATTAGATTACACTAATTGCATTTTCACTAAATGGGTTAATTCTTTTCCGAATCGCAATAATCGTTTTAGATGCAATATTGGATATTAGTGGAAATTAATTCTAAATACAATAATTATGAAAGCGACTTATAGAAATGCGATTGAAGCCTGTCAGAAATGTATAGTGGATTGTAGAATATGCCTAACCGAAATGGCAGGAAAAGAAAGTATGAACGATTGCCCAAAGTGTTGCATACAATGTGCAGATGCCTGTGATGCTTTACTTAAAATGATGACCTCAGATAGTGCATATGTTAAACAATACGCCTTGTTATGTGCCGAAATTTGTGAGTACTGTGCAGATCATTGCGAAGAACACAAACACGAACACTGCATAGAATGTGCTAAATCGTGTAGAGCATGTGCTGAAGCTTGTAGAAAAATTGCAGGATAATTATAGAATCAAAAATTGAAATTAAAAAATGGCCATACTAGGAAACATTATAAAAGGAGTGATTGAACTGAAGAATACGTTTACGTCTGAAGTGATTCATGAAGAAGCTCAAGAACAAGTGCTTAAAGAATTACTTGAAACAGCGAAAGCTACCCAATTCGGAAAGTTCTACGATTTTGAAAGTATTCTTGAAACTTCTAATTTACAACAAAGCTTTGCGAAGCATGTGCCATATTTTGATTACAAAAAAATAAACGAAAGATGGTGGCACAAGTATCACGAAGGCGAAAGTAACGTCACATGGCCAGGGAAGCCATCTTATTTTGCATTGAGTTCTGGTACCACAGGAAAAACAAGTAAACGCATTCCGGTAACAGATGCCATGATTGATGCCATAAGAAATGCAGGAATTAAACAGGTGTTTGCCTTAAAGAATTTTGATTTACCTGCAGATTTTTTCGAAAAGGAAATTATGATGCTCGGGAGTTCTACTGATTTGGAGGAAAATAACGATCACCTCGAAGGCGAAATTAGTGGTATTAGTGCGAGTAATATTCCGTCGTGGTTTAGAGGTTATTACAAACCAGGTGTAGAAATATCGCAAATTGAAGATTGGGACGAACGCGTGCAGCGTATTGCAGAACGTGCTAAAGATTGGGATATCGGTGCGTTAAGTGGTATTCCATCGTGGATAGAATTGATGCTTCAAAAAGTGATAGATTATCACAATCTTAATAATATTCATGAAATTTGGCCCAACCTACAAGTCTATACCTCTGGAGGAGTTGCTTTTGGTCCGTATAAGAAAAGTTTTAATGCCTTATTAGGAAAACCAATCACAGTTATCGATACCTATTTAGCGTCCGAAGGGTACATCGCAACCCAAGTACGACCAGAAACCGATGCTATGCAATTGAATACCGATAATGGCATTTATTTTGAATTTGTGCCATTTAAACCCGAATATATCAACGAAGATGGTTCGTTAACAGATGAAGCACCAGCTTTAACTTTAGATCAAGTAGAACTAAATCAAGATTACGTATTAATTATAAGTACCGTTAGTGGAGCGTGGAGATACCTTATTGGTGATACCATTGAATTTACCAATATTGAACGCGCCGAAATTAAAATTACAGGACGTACAAAATTCTTTTTAAACACTGTAGGTTCGCAATTATCCGTTAATAAAATGGATGCAGCCATGCGCGAATTAGAGGAGCAATTCGATACTACAATTCCTGAATACACCATCTGCGCTAAACGTGGAGACGATGATGAGTTCTATCACTATTGGTATTTAGGTTCGGACTTAGAAAGTGTTAATAATTCCACCATTGCAGAGGCTTTAGACAAAAGCTTAAAATCTGCCAATAAGAATTATAAAGTGGCTAGAAGTAAAGCTCTAAAAGGTGTGAAAGTAAAAGTGATTTCACCAAATCGTTTTTATGACTGGAACGAAAGAAACAAAAAGAAAGGTGGCCAAGTAAAAATGGAACGTGTTATGGGAGAAGAAAAGTTTAAAGACTGGGAAGCGTTTATTAAAGAGTCTTAGAAGATTTCAACTGAATTAAACATACAAAAAAGCTATTATTTTAATAATAGCTTTTTTGTATTTACCATTTTAAATTGCTGTGATTAATTATTAATCAATGTCTTTTTCTGCATCTCTATGCTCTACCAATTCCATAATCTCTTCAGGTGATAAATAATACTTCTTAATCCGATCTTTATACGATTGGGTGATATCCGCATTATTCAAAATAAAATCTTTGGTTTTTAAAATGTAATCTTCCATACCATGTGCAACAGCAAATGAATCTGCGGCACGCTCGGCTTCAACAATATGATTCTGTGAAAACAAATATTTTAGTCCAAACCAAATGAGATTGAGCTTGCTTCGATTTTGATAATCCATAATATGACCTAATTCATGACCAATCCAGCCGATAAAAATAGCATCTGGAATATGTCGCGTTAAAAATTCCTTATCCGCAATTTTAAATTTTTCACTAATCAGAATCACATAATTTCGATTTTTCCTGCTTTTAAAGAAACTTCCAAATGTAGGTCTAGCTTGCATGGTCGATTTCTTAATATTTTTCTTAAACCGAAATTCTATTTTGGTGTCCTTCAACTGCGGATAATACGCTAAAGCTTTAGTTACATTTATTTTTATATCGGCTGGTATCTTGTGCTGTGCACTCATAGTGTTGTTTAGGCTTAAAATAATGATGATTATGAAATGTTTCATATGCTAGAAAATTAAGGCTTAAATCCGACGCTGTTTAAATGATATCATCAAAATATTAACCCATTTGAATTCCTAATAATTAACATTTTGAAATAAGCATTAGTTTTTGGGTTACTACAAATGGAAGCAATCACAAGCTACTATATGTAGTATTTTTGTGGTTAAGATTTTAACTTAAGATTTAGGAGGAAAATATTTGTCTTTTCAACGTACCCAAGAAAAATTAAAAATACTAGCAGATGCTGCAAAGTATGACGTATCGTGTTCGTCTAGCGGAAGTAAACGCGCTAACACCAATAAAGGATTAGGAGATGCTACAGGCATGGGAATTTGTCATTCCTATACCGAAGATGGTCGCTGTGTATCTTTATTAAAAATTCTATTAACTAACCATTGCATTTTTGATTGTGCCTATTGTGTCACTAGAAAAAGTAATGATGTAAAACGTGCCGCTTTTAAAGTGCAAGAAGTGGTGGATTTAACCATTAATTTTTACCGCAGAAATTATATTGAAGGGCTTTTTCTAAGTTCTGGTATTTTTAAAAGTGCCGATTATACTATGGAACGTTTGGTTGCTGTAGCGAAGAAATTACGATTGGAAGAAAACTTTAACGGCTATATTCATCTAAAATCTATTCCTGGAGCGTCTGATGAATTGATGCGTGAAGCCGGACTCTACGCAGATCGGTTAAGTGTGAATATTGAAATTCCGACCGAAGCCGGACTAAAAAAATTAGCACCAGATAAGAAGCGTGAAGATTTTATAAAGCCGATGGTGAAGGTGAAAAATGAAATTATTCAATATAATGCCGAAAAGAAAATCATTAAAAGCACACCAAAATTTGCGCCTGCTGGTCAGAGTACACAAATGATTATTGGGGCGAGTGGTGAGAATGATTTTCAGATTATGCAAACCTCAAATCACTTTTACAAAAGCTATAATTTAAAACGTGTGTATTATTCAGGTTATGTACCTATTAGCTATGATGATCGTTTACCACAAATTGGCAGTGCTGTACCTATGCTTCGTGAAAATAGATTGTATCAAACTGATTGGCTCATGCGTTTTTACGGTTTTGATGTCAGTGAAATTTTAAACGAACAACATCAAAATTTAGATTTAGATGTAGATCCCAAATTGAGTTGGGCATTACGAAACCTTCATGAATTCCCTGTTGATGTAAATACAGCTGACCAGCGCATGTTAGCCAGAATTCCTGGTTTAGGAATGAAATCGGTGTTTAAAATTATAAATGCCAGACGCTTTAGAAAATTGAATTGGGAACATCTTAAAAAAATAGGAGTTGCGTTAAATAGAGCACAATACTTTATGGTGTGTGATAGCAATCAATTTGAAAAACGGGATTTAACCTCAGAAAAGATTAAAGGCTTAATCCTTCAGAATTCAACGAGTAAGTATCAGAAAATGTTGAGTAATCAATTAAGCTTATTCGGATAGATGCAAGCCAAAAATCTCATATACGACGGCACTTTTGATGGTTTTCTATCAACCATTTTTTATGTTTTTGAACATAAATTAAAAACGGTAACCATTCAAAATGAGTTTACCGTACAGCAAGGTTTGTTTTCAGAAAATGAATCAATTCCTACTGATGAAGTTAAGGCGAATCGTGTGTGGAAAGGTATCAAATCGAAGTTGTCATCTCACGGAAGTTACCAATTGTATTATGCTTTTTTAAGTGAAGACATAGGAGTAGAGGACTTACTTTTAGATTATATACAGTATGCGTTTTCGCAACAAAAGAAAGTGGATAAAGATTATTCTCATCCTTCCATTTTAAAAATTGCACAAATAGCAAAATCTGTAGGACGAGAAAAGCATCGTATGGAAGCTTTTGTGCGCTTTCGGTTAACTAAAGATGACATCTATTTCGCTAGTATAGAACCCGATTTTAATGTGCTGCCTTTAATTGAAAAGCATTTTAAGAGACGTTATGCCGATCAAAAATGGGTGATTTATGATATAAAACGTGGTTATGGATTATTCTACGATTTGGAAACAGTTGAACTTATAAATATGGATTTTCCTGAGAATTTCAACGTTACTAAAACCGACGATACCTTTTTTGCGACTCAAGAATTCGAATTTCAAAAACTATGGCAAGATTATTTTAAAGCTACCAATATTGCCTCTCGAAAAAACATGAAACTTCATATTAGACATGTGCCAAAACGGTATTGGAAGTATTTAAGTGAAAAGCAACCTAATTAGCGTTTAGTCGCTTCACGTAAGCTTTTGCCCAATCTTCAATACGTGGTCCAAAACATTCTAAAATAGCATCCACACCAATCACGCTACCTTTGGCCAAACGACCTAAAACGGCAATAGGCACATCGTCTTTAGCTTCAGGTGTAATGACATAACCATCAGCAGTTGTTTCGATACCTAATTTTGAATGGATAGGTTGTATCAAATCATTTTGAAGTAAATCTTTAATTAAAGGCGTGTTGACTTCAAGTAACTTTGGAGCGTCCAAAACACTATTAATCATCACAGAACAGGTGATGGATTCATTATTAGAATTTTTTAAAGTCCAGCCTTCCGCTGTTAAGTCTATGTCAGGATCAGTGACAAAGTCTAGTGTCAATATATCTGCATCAACCAAAGCTAAAACTTGCTGCATACTTTCAATCGGTGGTCCGTAAGAATAACGTTTACTACGTTCGTCTAAGGCAATCACTTTATCTATAATGTCATTATTTACTTTAGCATGCGAAAAAGCTTTGTATAAGGTCGGCTGACAATGACGCCAAACTTGTCCGATGCAATAATCGAGAGAAACAGGAATGGTACCTAAAGCCATTTCAATATAATTCTGAATCAACTTATATGTTGAACTATTAGAATCTTGAATTAATGGATGGTTATAATGGTCATCATTTAACCAATTTAAGATTATGACCTCTAATTCAGAAGAACTTAAGGCATGTGCTAGGCCTTTATCTTCTAAGTCTAAATAAACACGCGATGTAATTTTAGCAATAGGATGCGTTAAAAAATCTATGGTATCTGTTTCAGTGGTTTGTTGTGAAACGGCTTCGATTTCAGATTTAAAACTATCTAATTCTTCTTTCGTAGGTTGGTACCACGAATCAATCCTTTCGTTTAGAGGCTTCGGAACTAATGGTAAACCGTCTAATGAAAACGGAATTAGTTTTAAATCTTGTGACTTGCTCTTATAATAAATGGTTTTAAAAGTATCTTTATTTATCACTTTAAAATTTCCAAAATCATTAATGGTAAGATAACGCATTACGTCAATCATAGCTAAGCCAAAACCTCTAATGGCAATATTGATATTTGTGTTATTTTTTATAGTCTTTAATTGTGTAATCGGGTAAGTATTTTCAAAAAGCGTTAAAGAATTATGAGAAACCACATGCGATTGCCATTTTTGTAATTGGTCAGAAAGTGTTGTGGGTTGGTGACCTATAGTTAGTAGTAAATCATCATATTCCCTAGCATTGTCTTTAGTTGAAATTTCGAGTTTTTTATTTTTTAAATTGATGTTTCTAACTTCCGCTTTAATAAATTTAAAAGTATCTAATTTCTCTAAGATATTTTCAATGGATTTATAACGGGCATTAAGATAATTTCCGAGTTTATTTCGCGCCGGAAAAGTATCAGGGTCATCACTGTTTTGAGAAAATTGACACCACTCATGATAAGACGGGAATTCATCAATGGTAACATTACTGTAGTCAATTTGAGGTCGCTTTTCTATTCCTGTTAATGCACGTTCTGTTATATTAATCCAATTGGAATCTGGTTGCGATTTATCCCAAACATTTCCGGTGCCAGGACTGCTAGTCGCATCAAAAACATGAATGCCAATAAGTACATCAGCTTTACTAAGTTCAATGAGAAGGTTCTCTAAAGCGTATAGACCTCTTGGCCCCATTCCTATGATTGCAAGTTGTTTCATATGAATTAAAAATAATAAAAAAACCACCTCGTTAAAGGTGGTTTTAGATATATAATTTTAAAAAGTTTAAAATTGGTATCTAATACCTAAAGCGATATCAAAATCAAGATCATCATTAAAATCACCAAAACCAAGTTCTGGTCTAAAGTCTAAAGATAATAATAAAGGAAAATCAAAACTGTATTCTATACCAACATCACCAGCGATAAATGCAAAAGTTTCGTTATAATCTTTTTCATCATTATAGTTGTCAAAACTATAAGAACCAAGTCCACCACCAGCACCAGCATACCAGTTGAATCCTCCTTCTATATTCCAAACCCATTGGTAAATACCTGCTAATTTAAAACCATCATAGTTTTTACTATTTCTCCAACCTAAATCTACTTCTAATCTGTTGTTACCACCAAGTGCACGTTGATATGAAACCTCTGTTCCAAAGCCATCGCTATCACCTAATCGTAGTCCAATTGCATTTTCTGCAATGTCTTGTGCGTTAGATAAACTTGCAAATCCTATGGCGAATACACCTAATAAAAATAATTTCTTCATAATAATATTGAGTTTTAAATTCTTAGTTTTAGCAATTAGTTATGTGCTAATTTTCTATAACGTCAAAATTAGAACTTAATTGGATGATTTGCTTTGTTTTTAAGATAAAATTATAACTCATTACAATAGATTGTTAACCCTTATGCAAAACGAAATAGTTGAGGAATTAAAAGCCTTAAGAATAACATTAGAAGGTGATTTGCACAATGATAACTTAATGCAAAAACTTTACGCTACTGATGCATCCGTTTATAGAAAATTACCTTTAGCTGTAGCGTTGCCAAAAAGTAATCAAGATATTAAGCACCTTATACATTTTGCAAAAACACACAATACGTCGTTAATTCCAAGAACTGCAGGAACATCGTTAGCCGGACAATGCGTAGGCGAAGGTATTGTGGTAGATGTTTCTAAATATTTCACTCGAATTTTAAATATTAATGAATCTGAAAAAACGGTAACTGTTCAACCAGGAGTAGTACGTGATGAACTGAATAATTACTTAAAACCCTTTGGTTTATTTTTTGGACCAAATACATCAACATCTAATCGTTGTATGATAGGCGGTATGGTTGGAAACAACTCATCAGGAACCACGTCGATTCAATATGGGGTAACGCGTGATAAGGTTTTAAAGATGAAAACCATTTTAAGCGATGGCAGTGAGGCTGAATTTTCAAGTATTAATTCAGATGAATTTCAACAAAAATTAAAACTAAATTCGCTTGAAGGCTCTATTTACAACAGTATTTATAAGGAATTAAAACCTGAGTCGATTCAGAAACAAATTCAAGATCATTTTCCAAAACCTGAAATACACAGAAGAAACACAGGTTATGCGATTGATGAATTAATTAAATCTGATGTTTTTTCCACTTTGGATATTGATACTAACCGAAGTGTAAACTTGGTCGCTGAGCGTAGTCGAAGTGCCAATTTTAATATGTGCCAATTGTTAGCAGGAAGTGAAGGCACCTTAGCATTTACAACAGAAATCACCTTACAGTTAGATGTTTTACCACCCAATGAAAGTGCCATTATCGCTTTACATTTTGAAAGTGTTGCCAAATGCTTAAACGCTGTTGAAACAGTGATGCAGCACAATTTGCATACCTGTGAAATGATGGATGATACCATTTTAAATCTCACAAAATATAATAAAACCCAACAAGATAATAGACAGTTTATAGAAGGGAATCCTGCAGCTATTTTAATGTGTGAATTAAAAGCAGAAACTCCAGAGCTATTACAACTCGCTATTGACAGATTCATTACTGCAGTAAATACACTCAATTTATCGTATGCAGCTCCGATTTTAAGAGCTGAAGATATTGATAAAGCTGTAGAATTACGAAAAGCAGGTTTAGGTTTGTTAGGTAATATAATTGGCGATAAAAAAGCAGTTGCTTGTATTGAAGATACCGCTGTAGCCTTAGAGGATTTAGATGCTTATATTTCAGAGTTCACTACGTTAATGACATCGTATAATCAAAATGCGGTGTATTACGCACACGCTGGGGCAGGTGAATTGCACTTGCGTCCAATACTAGATTTAAAGCAATCTGAAGATGTGGTCTTATTTAGGAAAATTACCACTGATGTTGCTAAGCTAGTAAAGAAATACAACGGCTCAATGTCTGGTGAACACGGTGATGGTATTGTGCGTGCAGAATTTATTCCTATGATGATTGGCGAAGCGAATTATCAAATTATAAAACGAATTAAGTCGGCTTTTGATCCTCAAAATATTTTTAATCCAGGAAAGATTGTTGACGCTTATCCTATGGATAAAAGTTTTAGATATGAAGTTGATAGATCAGAACCTCAAATTGAAACCTTACTCGATTTTTCTGCGTCTGAAGGTATTTTACGTGAAGCTGAAAAATGTAATGGTTCTGGTGATTGTAGAAAATTACCCGAATTTGGCGGCACCATGTGTCCGAGTTATAGAGCCACTAGAAACGAAAAAGATACTACGAGAGGACGTGCAAATACACTTCGGGAATTTTTAACAAATTCTGAAAAAGCAAATCGATTTGATCATAAAGAATTGAAAGAGGTTTTTGATTTATGTCTAAGTTGTAAAGCATGTGCCAGTGAGTGTCCGAGTAGTGTTGATGTAGCGAGTTTAAAAGCTGAATTTCAGTACCAATATCAGAAGGTCAATGGTGTACCTTTTAGAACGAAACTATTCGCTTATAATAATAAAATAAATGGCTTTGCAAGTCATGTTCCGAAGCTAACCAATTTTATATTTTCGAATAGATTTACAAGTTCAATTATAAAATCGGTAGGAGGCATTGCAAAAGAACGCAGCTTACCTAAGGTGTCAAGTAAGAGTTTATATAAAGAGTTTCAAAATTATAAAAACAAGATAGTTAGAGATAATTATATTAAAGAAGTGATTTTGTTTAATGATGAATTTACAAATCATTTAGATACCGAAATAGGTGTCGATGCCATTGAGTTGTTGAGTCGTTTAAATTATAAAGTGACTATCATTTCGCATTCAGAATCAGGACGCTCAATGCTTTCAAAAGGGTTACTTGAAGACGCGAAAAAAGTAGCGAATGAAAACGTATCTAAATTCAAAAATATAATATCAAAAACTACACCATTAGTTGGTATAGAGCCGTCTGCAATTTTAACTTTTAAAGATGAATATATCCGATTAGCAGATGATAAAGACGGAGCAAAATCTATTGCTCAACACACGTTTTTAATTGAAGAATTTATTCAACAAGAAGCTAAACTAGGACATATAAATTCAGAACAATTTACAAAAGAAGTGAAAACCATAAAGTTTCATGGGCATTGTCATCAAAAGGCATTATCGAATCAGAAATCGAGTTTTGATGTTTTAAATTTACCAGAGAATTACAGTGTCACCATTATTCCGAGTGGTTGTTGTGGAATGGCTGGTAGCTTTGGATATGAAAAGGAACATTATGAGGTCAGTATGACAATTGGTGAACAAACCTTATTTCCTTCGGTTAGAAAAGCTTCGGACGACACTCTAATTTCAGCAAACGGAACAAGTTGTAGACATCAAATTAAAGATGGTACAGGACGCGTGGCAAGGCATCCGATAAGCATCTTAAAAGAAGCGTTGCTCTAGTCTTTATCTTTGCTTTTTTTCTTTTTCTTAGATGTAGGTTGCTCTACAATGGTTATCGCTGCTATTAAATCTTTAAGCTCCATATCCTTAATGTCTTCATCAGCATAAAACGCAGACAATTTATCTTCGTTGTAATTGTAAATTTTCCAACGTTTAAATTGATATTCTAGTGCTGTGAAATTTTCAACCCAATCACCAGAATTTAAATAGGTTGTTTTGCCATGTTTGTTCTTCTTAATTAGCATTTTTGGCTGATGAATGTGACCACAAATTACGTAATCATAGCCATTTTCTATTGCTAGATCAGTTGCGACTTGTTCAAAATCATTGATATATTTTACAGCTCCTTTGACGCTGTTTTTTATCTTTTTAGATAATGAATAACGTTCTTTACCCATCTTATCCGAAAACCAATTGGTGAATTGATTAACGAGAATAAGGAAATCATAACCCCAACCCCCAAGTTTAGCAAGCCATTTAGCATTTTGAATTGAAATATCAAAAACATCACCATGGAAAAACCAAGCTCGTTTCCCATCTAATTCTAAAACGAGTTTGTTTACAATTGAAATATTTCCAATTTCAGTATCTGTAAACTTTCGCAGCATTTCGTCATGATTCCCAGTAATATAAATGACTTCTGTTCCGTTGGCAGCGAAATCCATTATTTTTTTAATAACGCTAAGGTGAGATTTCGGAAAGTATCGTTTTTTAAATTGCCATATATCAACGATATCTCCATTTAAAATTAATTTTTTAGGGTCAATGCTATTCAAATAGGTTAATAACTGCTTAGCATGGCAACCATAAGTACCAAGATGTACATCCGAAATGACCGCTATTTCTACTTTTCGTCTTATTTTCACAATGTTAAAAATCTATATAGCAAAGAACTTCAATATATTTAAGAATTGGGTTAACCTATAATTAACTAAGTATGAGGAAAATGTTATTAATACATTACCTAAATATTACTAAACATTAAGAGTAAGTATTTGATTGATAATAGGTGAAATACGCCATGGCATTTTCGTTTTTATAATATAACAATTACATTAGCGTAAAATAAATTGCAATGGCAGGAAATTCCTTCGGAAAATTATTCAAACTTACAACATACGGTGAATCTCACGGTAAAGCAATTGGAGGCATTATAGATGGCTGTCCGTCAGGTATAAAACTCGATCTTGAAGCGATTCAAGAAGAGTTAAATCGTAGAAAACCAGGACAATCTAAAATAGTTACACAACGTAAAGAACCAGATACGGTTGAATTTTATTCCGGTATTTTTGAGGGCTTTACAACTGGAACACCAATTGGATTTGTAATTCATAACACCAATCAGAAATCTAAAGATTACACGCATATAAAAGATGTGTATCGTCCTAGCCATGCCGATTACACGTACGACAAAAAATACGGAGTAAGAGATTATAGAGGCGGAGGACGAAGTTCTGCACGCGAAACTGCTTCTAGAGTGGTTGCTGGAGCGATTGCAAAACAAATGCTTAGCACTATTAAAATAAACGCGTTTACTTCTTCGGTAGGTGAAATATTTATAGATAAACCTTATCAAGATTTAGATTTTAGTAAAATTGAATCTAATGTTATTCGTTGTCCAGATGAAGCCACAGCAGAAAAAATGATTTCTAAAATTGAAGAGATTAAAAAACAAGGAGATACCATTGGTGGCACCATAACTTGTGTCATTCAAAATGTGCCCGTTGGTTTAGGAGAGCCTGTTTTTGACAAATTGCATGCGGAATTAGGAAAAGCCATGCTGTCCATAAATGCCGTAAAAGGTTTTGAGTACGGTAGTGGATTTTGTGGAGCTAAAATGAAAGGAAGTGAACACAACGATTTGTTTAATATAAACGGAACGACAAAAACTAATTTATCTGGAGGTATACAAGGTGGAATTTCTAACGGTATGGACATTTATTTTAGAGTTGCTTTTAAACCTGTTGCCACAGTGATACAAAAACAAGATGCTTTAAACAGTGCTGGCGAAATTGTAGAAATGCAAGGAAAAGGCAGACACGATCCTTGTGTAGTACCTAGAGCTGTGCCTATTGTTGAGGCCATGGCAGCTTTAGTAATTGCAGACAACATGCTTTTACGCAGGCAAGAATCTAGAGAATGGTAATCATTTAGTGATTATGAATAAAAAATATTAACCAACAGACTCCTGCTTTTATAGGACTATAGCATATGAAAAAACTAGCACTACATTGGAAAATTATAATAGGAATGGTTCTGGGTATCATTTGGGCTTTACTATCAAGCACAATGGGTTGGAGTCAATTTACTATAGATTGGATAGATCCTTTCGGAACTATTTTTATCAATTTATTAAAGCTAATTGCTGTTCCTCTAGTGTTGTTTTCTATTATAAGCGGTGTTGCTAATATTGGTGACCCAAAGAGTTTAGGTAGAATGGGAGGTAAGACCTTAGGGATTTACTTACTCACAACAATAATGGCAATTTCATTAGGATTAGTATTAGTCAATGTCATTAAACCAGGAGAGCTTATTGATGAACAAAGCCGAATTGATAACCGTATCAGTTATGAAATTTGGGCAGCAAGTGAAGGTCATGTCATTAAAGATGGTATCAACTATCTTCAAGATCCAGAATTTTTTGAACGTGCTCAGGAGATTTCAGAATTATCTAAGAGTGAATTAAAAGAAGCAGCTGTTGCTGATAAAATGGAAACAGTTAAAAGCCGCAAAGAAACCACCCCTTTACAGCCACTAGTAGATATTGTTCCTAGTAATTTTTTCCATTCACTATCTAATAATGGACTAATGCTTCAGATTATATTCTTTGCTATTTTCTTTGGTGTTTGTTTATTATTTGTACCAACTGATAAGTCACAACCCGTACTAAATTTAGTAAATGGAGTTAATGAAGTTTTTTTAAAAATGGTTGATATTGTTATGCAAGGCGCTCCATTTTTTGTATTTGCGTTGTTAGCAGGAGTCGTGAGTAAAATGGCAGGTGATGATATTGGTAAAGTCGTGGAGATTTTTAAAGGATTAAGCTGGTACTCGATTACTGTTTTAGCAGGCTTGCTTCTAATGATATTTGTAATTTATCCTTTGATTTTGAAGCTTTTTGTAAAACAAATACCTTATAAAGGCTTTTTTAAAGCGATGAGTCCTGCGCAGACTTTGGCATTCTCAACATCGAGTAGTGCGGCTACACTTCCAGTAACAATGGAATGTGTGGAAGAAAACTTAGGTGTAGATAAAAAAATAAGCAGTTTTGTACTTCCTATCGGTGCAACCGTTAATATGGATGGTACAAGTATGTATCAAGCTGTAGCGGTTATATTTCTAGCACAAATGCATATGATAGATTTAACAATAGGGCAACAAATAACTGTAGTATTAACTGCAACTTTGGCATCTATTGGTTCAGCAGCTGTACCAAGTGCTGGTTTAGTAATGTTGATTATCGTATTAAGTTCTGTAGGATTAAACCCTGCGTGGATTGCTATTATTTTCCCGGTAGATAGAATATTAGATATGTTTAGAACAGTGGTTAATGTTACAGGTGATGCAACGGTATGTTCGATTATTGCAGATGGTGAGAACATGCTTGATTATAAAGAACATGAAAATCCAAGTGAAACTTTCGATTTAGATTCTTAAATTTCAGTATATTGAAATATGATAAATTATTTTTAACTTTATACAATTCAAATTAACAAAGAAAAAATGAAATGCAATTTAGCATGTCGTGTTCAAATCCATAGATTAAATATATAATCAGTTGGAAATAAAAGATTTAAATTCAGATTTAGTTTCCGTTGAATGGCTTCATAAAAACAGTGATGCCATTAATTTAATAGTGCTAGATGCCACAATTAATAAGGTGATCAGTCCTGTTTCAACGCGAATACCCAACGCTAGATTTTTCGATATTAAACAAAAATTTAGTGATATATCAGCCCCTTTCCCAAGTACCTTACCTTCAAAAGAACAATTTCAAACAGAAGCGCAATTATTAGGAATCAATAATGATTCTGTAATTGTGGTTTATGATGATAAAGGCATTTATTCAAGTGCAAGAGTATGGTGGTTATTTAAAGTTTTTGGTTTTAAAAATGTCGCAGTTTTAGATGGCGGCTTACCACAATGGCAACAAGATGGTTTTCCTATTGAAAACTATATAGATACAGTGTATGCTTTGGGTGATTTTGTAGCAGAATTCCATGCCCGTTTAATGACGGACTTCAATGGTGTTAATGAATTCCGCAATGATAAGGACACTTTAGTTGTTGATGCGCGTTCTGAAGATCGTTTTTTGTGTAAGGTAGACGAACCCAAAGAAGGGTTGCGACGTGGCACCATTCCGAATTCGAAAAATTTACCATATACCGTGTTATTTGATGGTTATACAATGAAGTCTAAAGACGCACTTCAAACAATCTTTGATGATTTAATAGAACATGAAACACAAATGGTATTTAGTTGTGGCTCTGGCATTACAGCTTGTATTTTAGCCTTAGGAGCAACACTTTGTAATTATAATAATTTAATTGTCTATGATGGTTCATGGACAGAATATGGAAGCCTAACACCTTAATTCAATGAACACAATCGACTGGACGCGAGATGAACTCGTAGCCTACATTTTACTTTTTGCTGCAAATTCTGATTTTAAAGAAAAAACCGAGGAAAGAAACATGATTCTTTCTAAAGTAGATCAGCAAACCTTTAAAGATATCCATGATGAGTTTAATCGCGATAACGATTATCAAGGTATCAAGAAAATAACGACGAGTTTAGAACAGCATAATTATACAAAAGACGATATCGATATTCTACTCGAAGATATAAAAGTTCTATTTCTATCAGATGATGATTTTGATATTACAGAACAAAATATGTATCGTTTTTTAGAGCGCCTATTCAAGTTGTAAAAAAAGCCTCAAAACGAAAATAGTAGTTCTATCAAAATTTTTGACACTTATGGAAAGTTAGACAAGCTTTCGATAAGAATTAAACTCGTTCCTAACTAACAGAAGTTAGGGTTTAATTGAAACTATTTTGTTTTGAGGCTATGTTAAGTTATAAGTTAACGCGTTTCCCCTTTGGAAATTTTACGCTATAGGAATGTTTAACATTTTCTGTGGCACTAGACTTTAAATTTAGTGTCCATTTTAAAATTCCTTTGTCTTCATCGTAGTTAGAATTTCCTGTTTCTATGTCATCGATTTTTATGGTTTTATCTTGACTTTTAGGAATGCGATCTAACAATGTTAACTGAATATCAGAGGTTTTGTTGTTTTTAATTTCAATTTCAAAAGCTTTTTGAATCACTCTGTTGTTACCAATAAATGTGGTTTTCTTAAAATCATTTCGCTGTTTGCGTTTTACAATAATGTTTGGATCCACACCAAGTGAAATTGTTAAACTATCTGTGGTTGCACTCGGATTAATATTGGTTTTACCTGAATAACTGCCTTCAAAATAAACATTAGCTTCTGCAGGTAATAAATTGTACTGTTCCCAATTTCCGATTTTAGCAGTTAAGAATACATTTTCATTTAAAACAGGTGCGGCAAAATAATTGTAAGTCGCAGGTACACTAAATTGATCTATTTCTATAACTGAAATATCACCATCTGAAGGAATACTGTGTTTTTTATTAATTTCGAATCTTGTATTGGTGATACCTGTTTCTACCGTAATTCCTAAATCGTTTACTTTTCTATCAGATTCCTTTTTTAAAGTAATTAATACTACACCATTGGCGCCATGACTTCCGTACATACTTGTTGCGGCTGCATCCTTAAGAATATCTGTAGATATTATATCACTAGGATCAATATTACTTAAATCTGTATTAGAGTAAGGTACTCCATCAACAACATACAAAGGTTTATTATTACCATGAATTGAACCATAGCCTCTTATTCTAATCTTTGCGTTCGTGCCAGGCGATCCATTTCCATTGATTATATTAACACCAGCAACCTCACCTACAAATGCACGAGATATTTCTTCAGTTTTAATTGAGGAAACAGATCCGGTATATGCTTTGCTTGTTGTGCCATATCCGGCCACAACAACTTCATCTAAAGTCACGTCGTCATCTAAGGTCACATTCATAATACTTGAATGAATCGGTAACTCTTCTGTTTTCATGCCGACATAAGAATAACGAAGTGCATTTCCAGATGTTGTTTTTAAAGCATACCGACCATCAAAATCGGTCTGAACCCCATAAGTTGTTCCTTTTTCAATAACACTAACTCCAGGTAATGGTAGACCGTCAGAAGATGATGTTACGACTCCGGATACATTTTTAACCAATGGATTATACTTGTAATTATAACTTCTGGTGGCGCGTTGCGATTGGTAATTACTGTATGCACTGATAAAATTTAAATATTTCGGATTTACTATCGGTTTTTCGTTATTGGTGTTTGGATCACTTGTTGAGAGCACCAAATTAACATCTGTCCAATCACAACCAGAATTTTGGAACACGTGTGCTTTGTATTCCAAAGTTATAGGACTATTGATTTTTTCGGCTTTTAAATCGTAAACCGGAAACCAACCTGCATTTTTTATGTTGTATTTCAGTTTTAAATCTAAAGATGTTGCGATGTCGCTATTTAGCTTTAATTTAATCTCGCCTGTTTGTACTTTTTCATCAACGTTTAGTTCTGCAAGTTGCTGGTTTATGTCTACCTGGAGATCGGTATGTACTTCTATTGCTTTGTGGGATTTGTTTGTAGCAATTTTTAACTCTGTAATTCGAGTTCTGTAATAGGTCGCAAAGGTTTTTAGTTTTTCTAAACTTACAACTTCAGTTTCATTTCCTAATTTTTTATTGCTCTGAATAAGACTTAATTCTTCATTATAACCAGCAATTAAATCATACTGATTCTGAATTTTATCATCTAATGTTTTTAATTCATTTTGTAATGCAGAAATAGAATCACTTTGCTTTTGCTTAGATAAATAGTTAATGCCATAATTAATGGATAGGATGGAAACGTCTTTTAACCCTGAAATTTGAATACTGCTTTCTTCTATATGTGGAGACAAACCGTTAAATGTAATTTCGGATTTTCCAGAGTTGATTTTTATTGAAGATTCACGGTTAATTTCGGCTCCATCTAAATAGACAGTAACCATTTTAATTTTACTAGGTTGCTGAAAGGCATTGGTTAATTGTGTTCCTAGTAGAAATAGAAAAATAAGAAGTGTTTTTAAGGGTTTTGGTTGGGTTGTCATAATGTTAGAGTATTAATGTTTATCCAAAATTATGACACTATTAGCCATGTTATAATCCAAAATGAGTAACCCATATGGTATAGGAAGTAAACGCGTCTTATCAATTAGTAAGAGAAGTATTACTAAAATGTCATTGGTGGATATAATTGACACTTTTAAGACCAAAATCAATTATATATAGTCTTATATCGAGTTTTTTATGTGTAAACTAGAGATTGTACATACATTTGCAGTAACAAAATAATGTGCTATTAATCAACCTATTATTACCCTCAATATCGAGTTGAGATAAGTTTTTGTTTACATTAGTTTTAAGTAAGTTGTTAATTTAAAAAAGCCTTTTCATTGGTTGTGAAAAGGCTTTTTTTATGCTATAAATTTAGATTTTAACTCCGGAGTCGGAATCATACAAGATTCTTTTTTTCCATACCATTTATAACGATTCTTAGCGATATAATTGTAAACCCAATTTCTAATAAAGGTAGGTACAGTTAAGAATACAGACAATATACATGTTGGAAAACCTAAGTCTTTAGCCACCAATAATGCTGCTGTAGATTTATACGTTAAACGATCCTTTTTAGGATTATACAGTAAAATAGAATCGGTGTTGACTGTATTTATATTGAATTTTTTAATGATTTCTTCTCCGACGTCACTTTGCAATGGGGCAAATACGAATTTATCTTTTTTATCCCGTT
This sequence comes from Winogradskyella thalassocola, assembly GCF_900099995.1. GTDB lineage: Bacteria > Bacteroidota > Bacteroidia > Flavobacteriales > Flavobacteriaceae > Winogradskyella > Winogradskyella thalassocola. The sequence goes on along the minus strand of NZ_FNCZ01000003.1, from coordinate 445,968 downwards.
TAATAACATACAAAACACTAGAGTTGCACAGATTGCATACTCCATCAAAGAGAATTAATTGTTTGTTATTTGGAATGTCTATCATTTTTTTACGGCTTCAACGAGTTCCAATTGATCTAAACTCACGTTAGTTGTAAACATGCCATAATTTACGATGGCTTTGTTTTTTTCAATGGTATCAATACTACCAACAGCTCTACCATCTTGCATGCGTACTCTGTCACCAATTCTTAAAATAGCCTTTGGTTTTTCTATTGGTTTGGCTTTCTTTTTAGCTTCTTTTTTCTTTTTGCGGATGACTTCAACTTTCTTTTCTGCCTCTTGTTTTACTTGAGTTTCTTTATGCTTTTCCGCACGTTTTTGTTTCGCAGACACTTTTTTTCGTTTAGAGTTTTCAATCTGAACTAACCTAAATAATTCAGCCATCAACTCTCGTTTTTTCTGATCTTCAAAGTACTTTTCAGAAATGTCATTAACTTTCTGTCCTAAGTAAATTAAGCGTTGGTTAGAATCATACAATTCTTGAAAGCTCTCTAATTTCTTCTGAACTTTTGCGTTTACTTCTTCTAATTTATCAGCTTCAGAAATCTTCTTTTTTTCGTTTTCTTTTAATGAGCGTTCGGTCCGTTCTAATTTGCTTCGTTCTTTTTGAAGCTTTGCAATTGTCGCATCAAAGCGAACTTTCCCGCGTTCAATTTTCTTTTTCGATTTGTTTATTAGACTGTAAGGAATACCATTTTTCTGTGCCACCTCAAACGTAAATGAGCTTCCGGCTTGCCCTACAACTAGCTTATACATTGGTTCTAGAGTTTTTTCATTAAAAAGCATATTGGCATTTTTAATGTGTGGTAACTCGTTGGCTAATAATTTTAAATTGGAATAATGTGTCGTTATAATTCCGAAAGCTTCACGTTCATAAAAGACTTCTAAAAATGTTTCTGCCAAAGCTCCACCTAATTCTGGATCACTTCCTGTTCCAAATTCATCAATTAAGAAAAGCGTTTTATTATTACACTTCTTCAGAAAATAATTCATCTGTTTTAGGCGATAACTATAAGTACTCAGATGATTTTCTATAGATTGATTATCTCCAATATCACTAAGAATGCGATCAAACAAACACACATGACTACGCTCGTGCACAGGAATCAACATACCACTTTGAAGCATAACTTGAAGCAAGCCCACTGTTTTTAAAGTGATACTTTTTCCACCTGCATTTGGACCAGAAATGACAATAATTCGACTGTCTTTTTCTAAACCAATAGATTGCGGAAACGTTTTCTCTCCTTTTTCTTTATTATTTAAATAGAGTAGAGGGTGATAGGCATCTCGCAAGTTCATACTACGCTCTTCAGAAAATTCTGGAAGAATCGCATTCATGCTCTGTGCATATTTTGCTTTTGCCGAAATCATATCAAGACTGATCAGAAATTCTTGATAATCTTTTAGAAGCGGTAAAAACACACGAATAAAATCCGTTAGTTCTTTAAGGATTTTAATAACCTCTTCTTTCTCCTCATATTCTAAATTGTTGAGCTCTCTGGTGTATTGTAATGTGGTTTCGGGTTCAATGTAAACAATACTTCCGGTTTTACTACCTCCCATTATCGCCCCTTTCACTTTTCTGCGATACATGGCTTTTACAGCAAGTACACGCTTATTATCTACAACAGACTCTCTTATATCATCTAAATAATCTAGATTGTGATAGGTGTGTAGTGCTGAAGAAAAACTACTATTAATTTTACCTTTAAGCAGATTAATAGATTTTCGTAAGTTGGAAAGTAGAGGTGAAGCATCATCTTTTATATCACCAAAACGATCCACAACTGCATCAATTTGCTCGATAATAGTTGTATTTACCTCAATATGTTGACCAAATTGTTGAAGTTTGGGATAATACTCTTTAAATTTTTCTAAAAACTTTAAAATAGAATTAACGGTCAACGACATGCTCACTATTTTCTGCAAGCCAGCCACTTCGAGATAGGTGTTTTCTATCTTAAGTAATTTCAATTCTTTGGCAATGGTGTCGAATCCGTGGTTTGGTATTCTGTTGTCATTTTCAAAGGATGATAAATATTCATTAACGTAAACAAGTTCGGTCATCAACACGTCTTTATTCTCAAAAGGAAGGATGGCCAAAACCGCTTCTTTACCCAAAGCTGTCAATGTATGTGCGCTAATTTGATTTAAAACCGTAAAGAACTCAAGGTCGTTTAAGGTTTTTTCATGAATGTTTATCATGTAGTATTGTACGTTTTTTAGAATTGCAAATTTAGGATATTATGTAATACTATAAGTATGAAGATGCCGCTAATACGATTAAGGTGACAATTATTAATACTATAAACAAGGGCATTATAAATTTTAGCCATTTACTAAAGTTGATTTTGGCAACGGCTAAGGATGCTAAAATTAATCCTGTAGGATTAACAAGATAAAATAAACCTAAACCGTATTGGTATGTATTAACCACAACTTCACGACCTACACCAACAGTATCAGCTAAAGGAGCCATAATTGGCATGGTTAAAACGGCCATTCCTGAAGAACTTGGAATAAAAAATGATAATCCAGAATAAATGATGGTCATAACACTCGCAAAAACACCTTTATTCATTCCGGTGGTAATATCGCTAGCGTAATACAATAACGTATCGCTTATTAATCCGTCTGTCATTAACACAGTAACACCTCTTGCAATTCCGATAATAAGTGCAACGCCTAAAAGATCACCAGCTCCTTTTACAAAGGTGTCTATAAAATCTGTTTCACTGATTTGAATAATAAATCCGATAATTATAGCGCTAATTAAGAATACAGTCGTCATTTCTACAAACCACCAATCTAAAATTGAAACACCGATAATCATCAGAATGAAACTACTCGTAAAAACAAACAAAGCCAATTTTAATCTCCAATTAAAATTAACATGAGATACATCTTTTAAAGTAAACAATTGTGCAATTTGCTCTCTTTGGTCGTAAATAAGCGATTTACTTGGGTCGTTTTTAATACGCTTAGCGTACCGCATTATATAAGCAATGGTAATCGTTAAGCATAAAAAGAGCATGAAGATACGACCATATAAACCGGTGGTCCAGTTAATACCAGCGGCATCACTAGCTATAATTGTAGAAAAAGGATTGATCGTAGAGCACATGGTGCCAATTGCAGAACCCAAAAAAATACTAGCGACACCAACAAGAGCATCATATTTTGCCGCTAAAAAAACGGGAATTAAAATAGGGAAGAAGGCAATGGTTTCTTCCGCAAAACCAAAAGTGGTTCCTCCTAAAGCGACTAGAGAAGTGACTAGTATAATTAATAAAGGTTCTCTATCTTTTAAGACAATGGCTAATTGTGCAATAGCAGCATCAAAAGCTCCTGATTTGTTTAAAACACCTATTAAACCGCCAATAATTAATACAAGGAAAATAATATCTGATGCTTCAATAATCCCTTTAATTGGAGAGGTTACAAAATCAAAAAAACTTTGTGGTTTAGGCTCTAGTTTGTTGTAAGTCCCAGGAATATTGATAGGTTTATAAATGTCGCCGTTAGTAAACTTTTCAACAGGAATTTTAATATTCAAATCATCTAATGATGCTTGGGTTGCTGTTAAGCTTATTTCCTTATCTAGACTTAAACGTGTAAATTTGTTTGTTGACTCATTATAACTTAAAGTATCATATTTTCCCGCAGGAACAAACCACGTTAAAAGTGTTACTAATCCCGCAATTATAAATAATATGGTCTGTGCAGAAGGGAATTTTAGATTTTTCATTCTGAGTTATTTAGTAGTGAATTTAGATCTTAATAGGATATAATCTGTTTTAATATATGAATGTAAATATAGACCAAAGCTGGAAAACTCATCTTAATCCAGAATTTGAAAAACCTTATTTTAAAGATTTAATGGACTTTATAGAGCACGAATATAAGACGCATACTTGTTTTCCAAAAGCATCTGATGTTTTTAATGCTTTTAACCATTGTACTTTTAATGATGTGAAAGTCGTGATTATTGGTCAAGATCCATATCATGATGTTGGTCAAGCAAATGGCTTGTCTTTTTCTGTTAATAACGGTATAAAACATCCGCCATCATTAGTTAATATATTTAAAGAGCTAGAACAAGATCTTGGAATTTCATATCCAACAAGTGGTAATTTAATGTCTTGGGCAGATCAAGGAGTCCTACTTTTAAATGCAACGTTAACGGTTAGAGCACATGAAGCAGGAAGTCATCAAAAGAAAGGTTGGGAGCAATTTACAGATGCAGTAATAAAAACAATTAGTGCAGAAAAAACAAATGTTGTGTTTCTGCTTTGGGGAGGATTTGCTAAAAAGAAAAAGAAACTAATCGACACCTCTAAACATATTGTTTTAGAAAGTGGGCATCCATCGCCGTTAAGCGCTAATAGAGGATATTGGTTTGGCAATAGGCATTTTAGCAAAACTAACTCCCAGTTGGTGCAAGTTGGCGAGTCTGTAATTGACTGGAGATTAAAGTAGTAGATTTTTCTGGTTTAATAGGTTGATGTAGTCTATCATTAACTTTAATAGGTTCAGCGATCTTAATATCAACTTTTTTTGTTGTTTTATTACAACTAAAGATTAATAAGAAAAAATTAAGAGCAACTAAGCAAGATAAAATTAGAACTATGTTTACAATCATATTTATCTATTTGGGTTATCAATAATATTGATGTAGAGGAAAACAAATGTAATTAATTTTTTGAAATATTGAAAATTATAAATAGAAACACTTTAACTTTAATTAATTATCTGTCTAAATACTACGGTTTTAAAACATCCTAAATGTTAAAAACCTATTTCATTTCTCACAATTAAAATTAAGGATACTATTGCGTTTTATGAATCAATTTTGAATACGCTACTTTCTCAGATATGATTTTTAAATCATAAAGCTGCTCTTGCACATTATCTAAAGTATTTTTATCCATAACGCTTTGTGACCATTCGGTTAACGACAGCCATTCTTGTACGTCTTCTAATTCTTGTTCGTAACGATTTGCTATGGTTTTATCGATACTTGGGATGGATTTAAACTCAGAAGTTGTCTCATTTATAATATCTAAAATGATTTTTAAATCGTCTTCATTATTATCGATAAATTCTTGTCTAACTGCAATTACAAAACATGGCCATGGAGAACGGCAATTATCTATTCTTCTAAAGACTCCTTCATCGACAATAGGTTTCGTCGTGAATTTCTCCCACATAAAATAATCAGCTTCACCTTCTGTTAAGCCTTTAATAGCTCCTTCCAAATTTTTAATGACCTCAAAATTTAAGTCATTTTCCAAGTCCCAATTATTATTTTTAGCATTTATGTAGGCCATAAGATGTGAACCAGAACCATATCTACTTATTGCGGCTCTGCTTCCTTTAATATCATCAATGGTTTTAAACTTAGAATCAGCAGCCACATGAATTCCCCATATTAAAGGGGTTTCAACAAAGGTTTGAACAATTTTAGAAGGATTTCCTTCAATAATATCTTTAACTATACCTTCGGTTAATATAACAGCCATATCAATTTCTCCAGAACGTAATGCTTTAGTCATAGCACCGGTTCCACCATAATAATCATGCCATCTGAGATTGATATCCTTATCTTTATATTCACCGTTTTTAAGTGTTAGATACCACGCTAAATTAAAGTGTTCTGGTACACCACCGATATTTACTTTTTTCATTTTATGCTTTACTAGATTTGGTAATTACTCCTAAATTAAGGAATGATATATTCGTCTTATTAAATATTAACAATACGCTCTAAAGCATATAAAATTAATTTATCGACCACTTTTTTAGGATCTTTGCTAAAATCCCCATTTGCTCTATTTGCAATAATGGCATTAAGCGATAATGCTTCATGTCCTAATAATTTTGAAAGCCCATAAATAACTGAAGTTTCCATTTCAAAATTTGTAATTCTATAATCCTTGTAACTAAAGTTATCTAATTTAGTGTTAAGATCTGGATCTTGCAATGGCAAACGCAATACACGGCCTTGAGGCCCATAGAAGCCCCCAGCTGTTCCTGTCATGCCTTTGTGAATCTCGTCTCCTTCAAAATATTTTTCTAAATACTTACTATTATTAATAATTATTGGTCTTGCTTTATTCTTATCCCAATCCGTATGTTTAATAAATTCATCTTCTATTTCAGGGTTACTAATCCCTTCAATTTGATAAAAATGTAACATACCATTAATGTCTAAGGCATGTGTGCTTATTAAAAATGCATCTACAGGAATATCATTCTGTAAAGAGCCAGAAGTCCCAATTCTAATAATATTTAGACTTGTAAGTTCTGTTTTTAATTCTCTAGTTTCTAAATTGATATTAACTAAAGCATCTAATTCGTTCAAAACAATATCAATGTTATCTGGACCAATTCCTGTTGATATAACGGTTAGTCTTTTATCTTGATAATAACCCGTTTGCGTTTTAAATTCGCGCTTTTGAGTGCTAAATTCTATGCTGTCAAAATGCGCTGTAATTTTTTCTACACGATCTTGGTCACCAACAAAAATAATAGTGTCCGAAATATTTTCGGGTTTTAAATTTAGATGGTAAACACTACCATCAGGATTTAGTATAAGTTCTGAGTCTTTAATTGCCATTAAATATGGTTTTTATGAGTTTATTCTGTTTAATATTGAATTGAAAGCTTAAGCGATTTACACCACCATAAACCATGTCATTATTTATTTCTTTTGCAAAATTATGTTGTTTTAATAAGGCTTCATGGCCTTTTCTGTTGAGGATAATACCATTTTCATCTGTCGTAAAAAATAGATCTAATTTATCTATGATTCGCGCAAGCTGTATATCACCAAACCCATAGTAACCTTGATAATTAAGACTATAACCTAAAAGATGATTTTTTGATTTTATAAAATTATCCTTTACAATATTGAGAATATTAGCTTCTATAACACTAAGTCCACTTTTTTGAAAAGGAAAACGTTCTAAATGCGCCTTTAGGCAATTGCTCAAGTATTTAAAACTCGAATTTTTAACAATATAAGGTTTTAGTATGTTATGATCCTTACCACAATACGTTCTCCATAAGGCAATAGCTAATTCAATATCTTCTTTTGTTAGTAGAATCCTTTCTTTATAATGTTGCTTTAGTTGCTCTGGTGTAAGTTCACTCAACCCTTTTAAGCGTTTTTCACCTTCTACACGTCCACTACAAATTAAATAAAGAGGTTTATTGATTTCTTTTTGGTGCAATAGATTAATAACACCGATTAAATTGATGTGACAGAATAAATCGTATTCAAACCAAAGATTTATTTCGGTGTACTTTTCAGAGTCATCCAGTCTAGATAATTCCGAGAGAATTTCTCTAGTATTAACTTCAATCTCGTAAAAGTCTTTAAGAAATTCAACACGAAGTTTTAAAAAAGCTCTAGAATTTATAGCGGGAATAGTTGGTCCTTCACAAAGCATCTCTTGCCAAGTTAAAATATCTTCTTTAAAATCTAGATCTCTTAAATAATCTGTGAGGTTATTACCATTAGTAATATGTAAACAATTTTTAGCCATACGAATTAACCACCTACACGTTTTACATTAAATCCTTTTTCTTTCAATATCGTCATAATTTTATCTCTGTAATCTCCTTGAATAATTATTCTGTCATCCTTAAAACTTCCACCAACACTAAGTTTTGTTTTTAGCTCTTTAGCTAATTTTTTAAAATCTTCAGTGGCTCCTGTATAGCCTTCGAGAATGGTGATAGGTTTCCCTTTTCGCTTTTCATATTTACAAATTATGGGGTCGTCTTGAAGCCATAAATTTTCCTTTACCGAATCAGAATCATCTGTATGTTCTGGTTCATGGTCTGGGAAGAGATTTTTTAATTGGTCTTGTAAATCCATTTGTTCAGTGTTCAGTCTTAAGTTTTTAGTGTTCAGTTCTCAGTAGTTACCTGTAAACTGAAGACTGCATACTACTTTTTAATAAGTCCAAGCTCAATTAAACGTTCGTTTAAAAATTCGCCAGCCGTAATATCCTCAAATTGTTTTGGATTATCTTCATCAATACAACTCTCTAAAACATCTAATTTCATTTCGCTTACAGGATGCATAAAAAATGGCATCGAGTAGCGCGATGTTCCCCAAAGTTCTCTTGGCGGATTTATAACACGGTGAATTGTTGATTTTAATTTATTATTAGAATGTCGAGATAACATATCACCAACATTTATCATTAATTCGTCTGGCTCTGCAATAGCATCAATCCATTCTCCATCATTGCGTTGCACTTGTAAGCCTCTACCTTGTGCTCCCATTAACAACGTAATAAGATTAATATCGCCATGAGCCGCTGCTCTTACCGCATTCTTAGGTTCTTCGGTAATTGGAGGATAATGAATTGGTCTTAAAATAGAATTTCCGTTATGGATATATTTATCAAAATAGGTTTCTTCTAAATCTAAATAAAGCGCCAAAGCACGTAACACATACTTCGCTGTTTTTTCGAGCATTTGATAGGTTTGCTTTCCTACTTTATTAAAATCTTCTAACTCTTTTACTTCAACGTTTTCTGGATATTCTTTTCTGCGTTCTTCATCATCTTCTACATATTGTCCAAAATGCCAAAATTCTTTTAAATCACCTTCCTTTTTACCTTTGGCACTTTCTTTACCAAAAGATACATAACCACGTTGACCACCAATACCAGGAATCTCGTAGCTCTCTTTTACCTCAATAGGTAAATTAAAAAAGTTCTTTACCTCTCCATATAAGCTATCAACTAAAGCATCATCTAAAAAATGGCCTTTTAAAGCTACAAAACCTATGTCTTCATAAGCTCTTCCTATATCATTTATAAATTTTTGTTTTCGTTTAGGATCTTCAGAAATGAAATCCTTTAAATCTACACTAGGTATTCTATCCATGGGATTTGTGTTTAAATTTTTGTCAATATACAAATGTAACGATAATAGTGCTAAAAATTGAGTCGGAATTATTGACAATTTGAAGTGTTTAATGGTTTATTGAAGCAATTTTATTTACATTTGAAACATAAGAGAAATAACATTTATGCCAACAATTACAAAAAGTAACATAGCTTACGACAAACGAAGTTTAAATGACCAAACGTTATTAAAACTTTATTATAATATGTTGAAACCACGACTAATAGAAGAGAAGATGCTTATTCTTTTACGTCAAGGTAAAATATCAAAATGGTTTTCGGGAATTGGACAAGAAGCCATTTCCGTTGGTGTAACCATGGCTTTAAAACCAAGCGAATATATTCTCCCAATGCATAGAAACCTTGGAGTGTTTACAACACGAGAGATTCCGTTGCATCGTTTATTCTGTCAATGGCAAGGGAAAGCTAGTGGATTTACAAAAGGTAGAGATCGCTCATTTCATTTTGGGACACAAGAGTATAATATTGTAGGTATGATATCGCACTTAGGGCCTCAATTAGGAGTTGCAGATGGTATTGCCTTAGCTAATCTTTTGAAGAATAATGGTAACATAACAGCTGTTTTTTCAGGTGAAGGCGGCACTAGTGAGGGTGATTTTCACGAAGCGTTAAATGTTGCTTCTGTTTGGAGTTTACCCGTAATTTTTTGCATTGAAAATAATGGTTACGGTCTTTCTACTCCTACAAACGAGCAATATAACTGTAAGCATTTAGCCGATAGAGGTAAAGGTTACGGTATTGAATCTTTTATTTTAGATGGCAATAATATTATTGAAACCTATACGAAAGTTCAAAAATTAGCAGAAAGTATTAGAAAACGACCACGTCCGATTTTAATAGAGTTCAAAACCTTTAGACGTCGTGGACATGAAGAAGCTAGTGGGACAAAATATGTTCCAAAAGAATTGATGGACGAATGGGAAGCAAAAGATCCAATAGAAAATTTTAGAAGCTTTTTATTTAGTAAAAAGATTCTTACCCAACAGATGGATGAAGCTTATATAGCCGACATTAAAGCTGAAATTGATACAGCATTAGACACAGCTTATGCTGAACCAGAAATTATACCAAGTGAAAGTACTGAATTAAGAGATGTATACAAATCATTTGATTATAAAGACCATACACCAAACAAAGACACAAAAGAATTACGATTTATTGATGCGATTTCAGAAAGTTTAAAACAATCCATGCGAAAGCATAAAGATCTTGTTATTATGGGACAGGATATTGCAGAATATGGTGGTGTTTTTAAAATTACAGAAGGCTTTGTTGAAGAGTTTGGAAAAGACCGTGTTAGAAATACACCTATTTGTGAATCGGCAATTGTTGAAACAGCCATGGGATTATCTATCTCAGGTATAAAATCGGTTGTAGAAATGCAATTTGCAGATTTCGTGACTTCTGGCTTTAATCCTGTAGTAAATTATTTGGCAAAATCGCATTATAGATGGGAACAAGAAGCCGATATTGTCGTTAGAATGCCTTGTGGTGGAGGTGTAGCAGCAGGTCCATTTCATTCACAAACCAACGAAGCATGGTTTACTAAAACACCTGGATTAAAAGTCGTATATCCTGCATTTCCTTATGATGCTAAAGGGTTGTTGGCAACAGCTATTAATGATCCTAATCCTGTGTTATTCTTTGAACATAAAGCGTTGTATAGAAGTATTCGTCAAGATGTACCAACGGATTATTTTACCATTCCATTTGGAAAAGCTGCCGTTTTAAAAGAAGGTGACGCTGTAACCATTATTACTTATGGTGCAGGAGTGCATTGGGCTCTAGAAACTTTAGAGAATAACCCTTATATTTCGGCCGATTTAATTGATTTAAGAACCTTACAGCCGTTAGATAAGGAAGCTATTATTAAATCAGTTAAAAAGACAGGACGTGCTATTATCCTTCAAGAAGATTCTTTGTTTGGTGGTATTGCAAGTGATCTTTCTGCCATGCTTATGGAAGAATGTTTTGAATATTTAGATGCGCCTGTAAAACGTGTAGCAAGTATGGAAACTCCGATTCCTTTTATTGGTCAGTTAGAGGAGCAATATATGGCTAAAGGAAAGTTTGAGGAAGGATTGTTAAAGTTGTTAGACTATTAAGAATTCATTTATTCTTAAAGAAAATGAGATTAAAATAAAAAAGAAAAGCCAGCAATTAGCTGGCTTTTCTTTATAAAACATTTAAATTGGAATTAGCTTTCTGATTGAATATCTTTCGCCACAGCCTCAACTTCATCTAAAACTCTTAATAAGTTTCCACTCCAAAGTTGTTCTATTTGGTTTTCTGTGTAACCGCGTTTTACTAACTCTAAAGTCACGTTAAATGTTTCAGATGCATCAGACCAACCTTCAATACCGCCACCACCATCAAAATCACTACTAATACCAACATGGTCGATGCCTATTTTTTCAACCAAATAATCGATGTGGTTAACGAAGTCTGTTACATCTACAGCAGGAGGTAAGTCTTTGATAGACTTAGCTTTTTCTTTAACAATTGTTCTCATGTTAATAAACGTCTGAATGTAAGCATCTTTATCATCTCCATTAGGTAACTTCCCAATATCATGCATAGGCATCCATTCTGCTCCTAAAGAATCCATTACTCTTTTCTCAATTTCATTTAATGCTTTATCTCTAGCATCTACTTTTTCTGTATTCAAATAAGACGTAAATGCAACGGTTTGCACAACACCGCCATTTTCTTTTAGCCAACCTAATTGTTCATCATCTAAATTTCTACTGTGATTACAAAGTGCTCTCGCAGAAGAATGAGAAGCAATAATTGGAGCCTTACTCAATTCAATCATTTGTTTCATGGATTCTTTAGACGGATGAGACACATCGATCATCATTCCTAAACGGTTCATTTCTGAAACCACTTGTTTTCCTAAATCACTTAAACCATTATTAAGCCAAACATCATCTGCTTCACCGGTATTACTGTCACAAAGTTGACTATGCCCATTGTGTGATAAAGACATATATCGTGCCCCAAGGTTATAGAATTTTTCAACATTGCTAATATCTAATCCAATAGGATAGCCGTTTTCTATTCCTATCATGGCTATTTTTTTTCCTTTAGCATTAATACGTCTTACATCATCAGAAGTCACAGCTAACTCTATATCGTTAGGAGCAATATCTTCAACTAATTTATGAATGGCTTTAAATTTAGACATCGCGTTATCATAAGCCTTTTTATAGCCTGCGTCATTTAATGAATCTTGCCCCGTATATACAATAAACCAAGCCACATCTAATCCTCCTGCTTTCATTTTGGGCAACGTAATTTGCGTATCCAACTCTTGAGTATAGTTAAGTGAATCTGTAAAATTTTTAACGTTGATATCACAATGCGTGTCTAAAGTAATCACACGTTTATGTATGGCTTTAGCTTTAGCAATAAGATTATCTTCTTTAGTAGGTTCTGGTTTGCAACTCGTTGTAATCATAAGAATTAAACTGAAATAGAGAATAGATTTTTTGTACATGGTTGGTTTTATTTTTCTAAAAATAGCTAGAAATATAACTAAAAACAAACAGCTTATCATTTAATAGTTGAGCAGATATTTTCTTTTTTATCTCTAAAAATTCAAAAACAGCATAAAAAAGTTATTAAATCCTTATTTTTATGACTCAAAAAAAACACATTTATGAAATTAAAATTACTTTTTGTATTCTTATTTGCTTGCTCATTTTCTTTCGCCCAGCAAATACCCGAAAACATTAAACCACCAAGTTGGAGTCAAAATAACATATCTGATTTGATGCCTTTTAAGCTTCCATCTTTCGATTTAAAAAAATTACAAGATGAAGATGTAATCAATGACCAAAACAAATCTAAACCATGGAGATTTGGCCATGATATTTATGTAGACCATAATTTTAATGACGTAGGAGAGTGGACGACTTTAGAAAATGGTGATCGTATCTGGAGAATGGCTTATACATCTGACGGTGCTTATTCCTTAAACTTTATGTTTGACGTGTTCAAAATTCCTGAAGGAGCACAACTTTATGTCTATAATAAGGAAAAGACTGATTTATTGAGACCGTTTACTTATCATAATAATAATGAAGAAGAAGTTTTAGGAACGTGGTTAGTAGAAGGAAATACTGCTTATATAGAATATTATCAGCCAGTAAATGTTCTTGGTGAAGCTAAAATCACGGTAGGTTCAGTTGTACATGGTTATCGTACTGCAGAAACATATCAAAAAGCATTAAATGATTCAGGTTCTTGTAATTTCGATGTGGATTGTGATATTACGCCGACAACAGATCCTTATGGTTTAAATACTGTAAAAGAAAATATAAAAACTTCAGGCGCATTAATTTTAAGAGCTGGTACAGATTGGTGTTCTGGTACATTAATCAATAATACAAATAATGATGGAACTCCATATTTATTAACAGCCAATCACTGTGGCGGAGGAGAAAGTACTTGGTCGTTTAGATTTAATTGGAGAAGTCCAAACCCGTCTTGTGGCACATCGATAAATAGTACTAATGGTACATATAACCAAACTGTTAGTGGTGCTACAGTTAGAGCAAGTAGTTCTAAATCTGATATGGAATTGGTTGAAATTACAGATCCTAGTTTCTTTGAAAACAATAATGATTTGGTTTGGGCTGGTTGGAACAGATCTATAACACAAGTACCAGCGGTAAGTTTTGGATTTCATCACCCAAGTGGAGATATTCAGAAAGTTTCTAGAAATGATGAAGGAGGATATCGATTTACAACCACTTTTAACGGAAATTCTAGTGCTCAAATGTGGAGAATAGATGATTGGGAATTAGGAGTCACTGAAGGTGGGTCATCGGGATCTGGTTTATTTAATGAAACAGGTCATTTAATTGGTATGCTTTCTGGTGGTAGTGCAGCATGTAGTGGTACTAATGATAATGGTGGATTTGATATTTATGGCCGTTTTGGAGTCGCATGGGATTTTGGCGGTTCTGCGTCATCGCAACTTAAAGACTGGTTAGATCCTTCTGATTCTGGTATTGAGATATTAGATCAGTATCCACCGTTGCAAACTTATGACAATGACGCAAAAGTTTCTGCAGGTACTAATAGTTCAGATTTATGTGGAGCCGATTTTGCACCAGAGGTTACACTTATTAATTCTGGCAATTTACAACTTACGTCGGCTAATATATCTTATTATATAGATTCTGAAACACCTACAACAATTGCATGGACCGGAAGTTTAGCTAATGGAGCTAGTGCCGTTTTAGAAACACCAAACTATAGTAATTTAATTACCGGTGATCATACGTTCACTATTAACGTTACAAATCCAAATGGAACAACGGATGAGAATATGTCTAATGATAGTTATGTATTTAATTTTACAGTTATACCAAGTTATGTAACGTCTGAAGTTGTTTTTAATATTACCACAGATGAATATGGTTACGAAACGTCCTGGGAGCTTACCAATAGTTCTGGAACTCTTATAAATAGTGGGCCTTTGTTTGATTTTCAAAGTGAAACAGACATTCAAGTGATAATTCCAATTCCTGCTTATGATGGCTGTTATACCTTTACAATCTTTGATTCTGCAGATGATGGCATTTGCTGTGGTTATGGTAATGGGAGTTATACTTTAGAGGATGAAAATGGTAATGAAATAATATCTGGAGCAAATTTTGAGGCTTCAGAATCAGTCACCTTTAACCCACAAAATCCACTAAGCGTAAATGAGTTTAGTATAGAACAACTCATCCGTTTTTATCCTAATCCTGTTAACGATAATCTAAATATTGATTTAAGCAATCTAAATGAAGGTGTGAATTTTGAGATATTTAATACGTTGGGTAAACAGATTAACAAAGGAAACTTGAAAAGTAATGAAACTCACATTTTGAATATATCGCAATATCAAAGTGGAATCTATTTTGTAAAATTATCTACAAGCACTAGTTCAATAACCAAAAAGATTATTAAAAAATAAGTTCAAAATTATTAATCATAAAAAAAGTCAGTTCCTTTAATAGGAAACTGACTTTTTTATTAGACTAAAATTGAAGTAATTCAATGTTAAAGTCTAATGGTATTTAAGTCATCATCTAAACTATTTGATGTGTTGACGATTTTTGATAAAACTCTCATAATTGATTGATTGATTGATTGATTGATTTGATGAAATTGTTCCCTATTATCTATAGCGTCTTTTTTGATTCCAAGTAAAGCTTTTTGTTTCAGTTGACGTACTAGATAATTGATTGTTGTTTAAAGTTCTCATAATTTATGTTTTTTAATTGGTTATACTTAATAGACGATGAAACTTTACTTTTGTTACAGTACTATGCATAACATAATACAATTTTAACAAATTTTAACGAAATTCAGTGTACCTTTATAAGTATGAAAATAAGTCACTATATTATAGCGCTGTGCTGTCTTAGCTTGTATAATTGCAATACTAATACAGAAAACAATTGTATGAAAAATACTTTTAAAGTAACAGCCACAGCTTATAACTCCTTAGCCTCTCAGACTAATTCTAATCCAAATATCACAGCCTTTGGTGATAGTTTAAAACCAGGCTTACGATACATTGCGGTATCTCGCGATTTAATAGATTCTGGTCTAGTTCATAATACAAAAGTAAAACTTCAAGGTTTTGACAGTTTATATATTGTGAAAGACAAGATGAATCGTCGCTATAGAAAGCGTATCGATATTTATATGGGTACTGATGTAAAAAAAGCTAAAAAATGGGGCAAAAAGAAACTAAAAATTGAATATTGTATTCAACCGAACAACTCTATAACTAATTAGAACGTTTTACCATAATTTCCGAAACTATAAATGGATAGGCTTTCTGTACCGCTATTAATTCAACTTTCGTTAATTGATCTGGTGTTTTGTTATACATCTGTTTTGCATAACGCGTTCTTAAATCATAATAGGCTTTTGTAATTTCGTCTTGTACAGAAATAAAGAGATTATATTTCGTTAAAGCATCATGACTTAACGAAATCACAGCATTTTTTGGGTGATCAGACGATTCTATAGATTGTGTTCCCTCGCAAAAATCACAATTATTACTACCGTTATTATCAATAAAGGCTTCCACAATGTCTTTAACCTCATCTAAATTTACAATGTTTTCTTCAATCATAATATGTTGCTTATCGTTCATTGCAATTTGCAATAAATTGCGATCAGGAATATCTGCTGTACAATCAGCGGTATCGCAAATAGGGGGGAGTTTTCTTAAAATTCCTTTGTCTGCAGAAATAGTCGTTGTCACTAAAAAGAAAATGAGTAACAAAAAGGCAATGTCTGCCATGGATCCTGCATTGACCGATACAGAATGTCTTCTAAATGATTTCATAATAATATATATTTAAATGTTAATAATATCTTAAATACAACAACAGTACCAATCTTGTTAAATATTGTTAACAATTCATTCCATAAACCTTTACAATGTCCTACTTTTGCGAAATTAATCAAGAGCTAAATTTTATTTATGTCGTCAGAAACCGAAACCATTCAACAAAATGCAACTGAGAAAAGTCTCTATGATTATCAAATCAAAGACCTTAATCGCATTTTTGATGTGATGGAAAAGGAGGCTGATGATTTTAACCTCTTATATCAGCTACCAACAGGAGGTGGTAAAACCGTTATTTTTTCTGAAATTGTGAGACGCTACGCTGAACAACATCAGAAAAAAGTAGTAATTCTTACTCACCGAATAGAACTTTGTAAACAAACCTCTAATGTGTTATCTGGCTTTAACGTTAAGAATAAAGTCATTAATAGTAAGGTAAAAACGCTTCCGGATCAAGACGATTTTCAATGTTTTGTGGCAATGGTTGAAACCTTAAATAACCGCTTGTCTGATAATGATTTTGAATTAAAAAATATTGGTCTTGTTATTATTGATGAAGCCCATTACAATTCATTTAGAAAACTATTTAAGTTTTTCGAAAATTGTTTTATTCTAGGAGTCACAGCAACACCATTGAGTAGTAATATTAAACTACCAATGAAAGACAATTACAACAAGTTAATTGTTGGTGATGATATATCAACCTTAATAAAAAATGGGTTTCTAGCAAAAGCAGAAGTTTCTAATTATGATGTTGGATTAACCTCTTTAAAGATTGGTATTAACGGTGATTACACGGTTAAATCTTCAGAAGCACTATATACCAATAGCTTAATGCAATCCAAGCTTTTAATGGCTTATGAGGAAATGGCAAAAGGTAAAAAAACCTTAATTTTTAATAATGGAATTTATACATCTAAAGAAGTTTACCATACCTTTAAAAAAGCAGGGTACAACGTAAGGCATTTAGATAATACCGCGAATAAACAAGATCGTAAAGAAATTTTAAAATGGTTTAAAAAGACACCAGATGCCGTTTTATCATCTGTAAGTATATTAACTACTGGTTTTGATGAACCGTCTGTAGAATCTATAATTCTGAATAGAGCCACTAGATCATTAACATTGTATTTTCAAATGATTGGTCGTGGTAGTCGAATTTACAAAGATCGAAACACGTTTCAAGTTATAGATTTAGGAAATAATGAAGCGCGTTTTGGCCCATGGGATCAACCAGTAGATTGGCAACATATTTTTAAACATCCAGATTATTATTTAGAGAATATTGTAGGTGACGATTTACTAGAGCGCGATTTTGTATATACGATGCCAGATTGGTTAAAGGTGAAATTTAAAAAGTCTTATACATTAAATTTTGATGTGAAGGCAGAATATAAAAACGTCATTAGCGAAGGCAAAAAATCATTTACTGTAATTGAACGTTCTATCGCACAACATTCGCAAATTTGCATTGATAATAGTGAAGACGTTTATGAGGCTAGAGAATTAATCAAAGAACTTCAAGATGAGATTGCCTTTAGAATAAAACAGTACTGTTATTGCATAATGAATAGTACGCAAAACTACAAAGACTGGCTGTTTGAAGAGTATAACAGAAAGTTAAGAATTAGCTTCAATGGGAAGTTTTAACTTTTTTTTGTAATGATTTCTATTTTTATACCTTTAATTTGAAATAGGTACGGTTTTTGTAACTTATACAACAACTACTTAGAACCAATACTATAAAAGTGAAAACGAGTTATATCATAGCATTTATATTCTGCATATTTTGCAGCACAACGGTTTTTGCCCAGGTTATTAAGGACAAAGAGACGAAATCTATTCGTATTCCTGCGGTAGAATCTAAAACGAAAAAAGATTCCGCTTTAGTCAAAGTTAAGGTCGCACCAATTCTCAAAAAAGAAGATGAAAAATCGAGTGGTAACTCTAAGAACAATGAAGAAAAATTTGTAATTAGAGAAACTGAGAAGCCATTTTCTATGACCGAAAATGATGGTTTAAAAAGTCCTGGTGAAATTTATGAAAAGCGTTGGAATAAAGAAGCTGTAAAAGGTGGTATTGTTAGAACTATGTCTGATCAGTTTTTAGGTGAATTTAAGATTGATGCTGAATTCGTGAACATTATTTGTCGTGATTTTGGTGCTGAGGATGGTGATAAAGTCAGTATTTTCCTAAATGGGGATTTGATGTATGACAATTTATTATTAACCAATAATTATAGACGAGTTAATATAGATTTAGTTGATGGAAAAAACACAATTGAAATTAAGGCGTTAAATGAAGGAGAAGTTGCACCGAACACTGGAGAATTTTTAATCCATGATGATTCTGGGAATCTTGTATCTTCTAAACAGTGGAATTTGTATAAAGGTGTAAAAGCAATTATTATATTTTATAATCAAAAAATAGTAATTAAACCAAAGGATGTAATTGAGGTTGAAGAAAAAGATGAAAAAACAACATCTAATAATTAATTGGTAAAACCTCAGCAGGTTGCATGGCTTCCAATTTATAATTCCCAATTCTAACTCTTACTAATCTCAATGTTGGCAAACCTACCTTAGCTGTCATTTTTCGAACTTGTCTAAATTTACCTTCGGTTATAGTAATTGAGAGCCATGATGTAACACCATGACGCTCATCGCGTACATAACGTTCAAAGATATGAGATGTATCTGTTATAATTTTTGCCTCACATGGTTTTGTTATATACGCTTTTCCTTCAACAGAAATTTCGATACCATTTTTTAGCTCAGTAATAATTTCTGGAGTAATAATACCATCAACCATAACGTGGTATTCCTTTTCAATCGCAGAACTTGTAATGTAATTACTAAACTTACCATCTGTAGTTAACAATAATAAGCCCTCAGACTTTTCATCTAAGCGACCCACAGCCATAGTTTCGCTTGAAATATCGAATAATTCGCCTAATAGTTTTTTAGATCTGCGTTTATTCTGATGATTTACAAATTGACTTAAGTAGCCATATGGCTTGTATATTTTAAAATAATGATGCTCTTTCATTATTACCAAAAGGTTATAAAACATTTTACAAATTTGGTCTCGCTGTATTTTAACCAAACTAATGGTGAACGCCTTTCTTCAATATTGTCTAGAATTTTGATTTTCGTAGTTTCATAATCTTGCCAAAGGACATTATTATGTGGTAAGACCAGCCAGTCTAATTTCTGAGGCATATAAAATTTCAATGTTTTAAAAATGCTCATAGTATGAAATGAAATGTAAATACCAGAAACACAATTCTCGTTCAGTATCTCAAAATTAATTTTGGAATCATTATATGGTAAAAACAGTTGCGCTTTAAAACAGAGTTTTTGTAAAACATCTGCTGTATCAATATTATATTTATTAAGCTCTTTGCTAGTTTCATTTTGAAAAAGTAGCGGATACTGTTTGTTTTTAAGCTTATCTAATTTGTAACAAAGTGAATCTTTCCGATTAGGCCCAATCCAATAGGAGAGTGGCTCCTCATACGATTTTAGGGTATCATAGAGATAAAACTTATAAACCACCTCGAGGTGTATAGGTTTATCATTCAAAAAATAGAGCGCATCTAACTCTCCAATGGTTTTACGTTCTTTTTGAATTTGTAAATTCTCAACAATCCATTTAACGTTAGGTTGTTGTTTGAGTTGGTAAAAAACAAATTCCTCTACAAGTTTACCCAATCGCTGATTTTTAAATTTAACATCCTCGCGTATCGCCTCAAATTCTGAACTGAGTTCAATTTGATTAATTTCGGGTAAACCATTTGTTCTAAAAAGAGAAGGTGTTTTAACGTATCCTCTATAGCGTAAAATTGTGCTTCTATCCATCGCGGAATAAAAGTATAACTATTTTAGATAAAGTTATCCTTGTCGTTAGATTTATTAATATCTATATTTTCTTCGTGGGTTTTACGTTTAATGTTAGCGCTATCTGCATCAAAATAATTTAGAACTTCTGTTACCGTTGTAATATGTTCTGTCTTGTTACCATTAATGATAATGGCTCCTAGAAATGCTTTTGGGTTATTCTCTAAAATAGTGAGGTAGTCGTTAGCATCGAACTGAGAATTAATATTCATATTCTCAATTTTTGAAAAGTCTAGGAAATTTTCAATTTCAGTATTAAGATCAACTGCCAATTCTTGCCATTGGGTTGGAGTTGGCATTGTTTCATTAATGTTAATCATTAAAAGGGCTTTTCCTGAGGCCTTTAAATAGCCTTCAAGTTGTTTTCCAAAATCTGACTCGTTACCATAAATACAGTTAATTTGGTTTTTGTCTCTACTAATTACTCCCATTGTATTTGCCATTTATTAGTATGTTTTCATTTTATCTTTGCGTCTTTCCAATTGAGTTGATAATTCATTAACCGTTTTGGAAACCGCATCATAAAAATTGTCAAACGAAGATTCCGCAAATAATCGTGGTCCTGGAGCGCTTAATCTTATGCTACATATTTTTCCTGTTTGATCACTAGTTGTATTTTCTGTTTTAAAAAACACATCAGCCCTAATCACAAAATCGTATCGTGTTAATAGTGTTTCTAATTTTTCTTTCGTATGTGCTTCTAATCTATCGCTTGTAGCGACATCGTGATATTTAAATATTATTTCCATATTGTTGTTTTATAAAGTTTAGGACAATGTATATATTGTTTTTCTATAGATTTAACTTAAAAACAATATTCCTTAACGTAATCCATTTTTATGTAAACAAGTAATTGTTTTACTCTATTTCTATTTATGCTGTAACTTTTAGTTATTATGATAAATTGACACTTTATAAAACAAAAAAACGCAAAACCCATACTGGATTTTGCGTTTTCTATACGATAGTTTGCTATTATCTAATTATTAATTTCTGTATACGTCTATTCCCAAAAACAGTTTCTAATTCTACAATGTAGATACCTGTACTTAGGTGACTAACATCTACAGATTGCTTTACAGATCTTACGTCGAGATCATTTTTCAAAATACAATGACCATGAATATCATATAGGCCAAATGATGTTTGTGTTTCTAATTGTCCTATAACCTCAATGGTACGTTCAACTTGATTTGTTGAAATTTTCAAGGCATCAAACGTAGCATTATTGATGTTAAGTACATCATTTTCGAACCTAATATAAAAACGGCCAACACCAGTTAAATCATCTATTGCAGTAAAAGTATAGTCATTAGTATTTAATAGGGTAGAAGTATTGTTAGAAGTATCCTCTAAATACACATTAACCGTATCTGGCATATCCGTTTCTTCAATACTAATAGTTACTTCTTGACCCAGAACAGCATGAACACCTAATGTTATTGTGACATCATTTAATGCTGCTTCACCTAAGGTTTGAATCATAAACGGAATTCCTGTGCTATCTTCTACCAAATAAGAATAAATGGCGAACGCTGGCACATTACTATTATAGAGTGCGGCATCATAACCTGGATCTAAGCCAGAAGTCGCATTAGTATTAAAGTAAAAATCAGTGGTATATTCAGAATCTAAAGCACTTGACTTAAGTTTTAAATATCCAATATGAGCTGAAGATGTTGTACCTCTTCCTAAAATAAAATCATCGCTAGATCCACCTATACGCATTTCTGGTGTAAACTCTATTGAACCACCTCCTGGCTTATTCTTTACAAAGAATCCTTGTCCTGGTGCGATTAATTTGCCGTCAGTTAAGTTTAAATTATTTAAAATGGTCCATCCGTTTGCTGCGTTTCCATCGTAGCCATAAACAGCTTGAGGTGCGCTTCCAGTTAATAATAAAGACGCAAAAACAATTATTGTAGATCTAATTTTAAATGATTTGGACTTAATACATAAAGAAATATGTCCAATCCATTTCTTGGGGAAATAATTTTTCATTGTTTGAGTATATAATTAATAGCACTATAAACGTACTGATAATTTAATCAAACACTTAAAAATTCCGATGTAAGGATTATTAAACCGTTAAAACCTAAATATAACGTTATGAGAATGTTATGCTTGTTTGCAATAAGAAATATTCAAATATAACGCATATAATTAGCGCTATGTTTTAGTCATTGAGACTTATTATTTCTCAATTTTTATGTCTTCAATTCTATGTTTTATATATAACAGAAATCTACCTATAATAACTCTGACTAGTTCCCTTTGTACAAGCACAATTACTAGCACCTTGTAAAAAGTCTAAACCAATTGTTATCATATGTGTCCCTGAGTTAAAACCAGATAAATCATTAATTGTTAATTGATATGAATATGCAAAAAAGAACTGGTTGAAAGTAATACCTGCCATTGGACCAATATTTAAAGGCTTAAAGAATTGATCATTCAAAAAGCGGTAAGAACCTCCTACAAAATAATAATCTCCTTTTCTATTAAATTTTCTGTATTTAAAATTTACATCTGTACTAGAACGTCTATCACTATCAAACATTTGTACAAACACAGATGGCTCAAATTCTACATCTTTATTGTTTGGATGTTTTATGACTAAACCCGTATAGAATTGATAATTCAATAACTTACTTGGTTCAACACCTAAATATTGGTCGATATCTTTTTTTAAAAAATTATTAGCATTAAAGCTTAAATAAAAGGCTTTCCAACGGTATAAAATTCCTGCATCAAAGTTATTGTTAGACACTCCTCTATCATCCGTAATAGCTGGGTCTATAATAGGAATGTCATAGGTGGTATTAAAATTCTCTATTTCTACTCTAAAACTATTAATATTATAAGATAAACCAAAGGATAAAAACTGCTTAGACTTATAATCTAAAGTCAAATGATGCGCAAAAGAAAACTTTACTCCTTTTTGACGTGTGTTACCATTCTTATCATTATATGCAGATATTCCAATTCCTGAGCGATCTGCTATTCTAAAATCAGCATACACAGATTGATTATCTGGTGCATTTTTTATACCAACCCACTGCGTTAATCCATTGGCTCTAATTTTTAAATTATCGCCAATTCCTGCATACGTTGGAGAAATTACAAAATCGTTATCGGCCAAATATTGTGTCCAAACAGGTAAGTTTAATTCTTGGCCATAACTCTGAGCAAAGACCAAAAAAAGAATATAAAGGGGAAATTTTTTCATGATGTTATCTTTTAAAGTTCTTAGCAATTATCTATATAGTGTAAAATGTCCAACAAATTCTTTATCATTAATGGAGTCATTCGTTTTAACAACAAACCAATAATCACCAGTAGGCAATTCATTACCCATGTATTTACCATCCCAAGATTCACCAACACGATAGGTTGCTATTTTTCGACCATAGCGATCAAATATATCAAAGGTTAGATTTGGATAATTTTCGGTACATCCTGGTGCCCAAGTATCAAATTTATTATCATTATTTGGTGTAAACCAATTAGGAATACAAATGTCTTGAAACTCCAATTCTACTTGTATGGTTGCAAAACAGCCACTACTATCCGTTACCGTAATAGTATATAATCCGGACTCATAAATGATAAATGAGTTTTCATAGCCATAATCCTCATCGTTAATGGTAAATTGATAATCACCTGTACCACCTGCGGCATTGACTATGTATTCATTTAAATCACCTTCTGCAAGATCTAAAGTTACAGGATCAGCCATTTCGATATCAAAAAACTCAGTTCTTTGAATACATCCATTAGTATGTCTAACATCTATAAAATGATTTGTTCCTACAGGTACATTTATAAATTTGTTATCCGATTGGTATGGTCCGCCATTTAATGAATAATCAAGTTGAGTTAAATCTTCAATTGATGCATCTACTGTAACGGTTACTATATTTCCTTGTGTGTTGTTATCACAAACCGATTCAATTAAAATTTCTGGCTGTATGCTCACGGATTCTGGGAATGTGATATTCCATTCCGATTCACATCCTTCGGCATCTCTAACAAACACCGTATGATCACCACCTACTAAATTTGTAAAATCAAATTCGGATTGTAAAGCGCTTCCAGTAGTATAAACACCATCATAATCATCTAAACTCACACTGTAAGGAAGTGTTCCTCCCGAAATAGCAATACTAAATTCGCCATCAACATCTCCCGAACAAACTTCTGGGAAGAATGAATCTGCAACAATGCTTAATATTACAGGAGTTGGTTCTGTTATAGTAAAATTAAAAGTTAAATAACAACCCAATTCATCTTGTACTATGATATTGTAATCACCAGGTTCTAAATCCTCAAATGTATTGGTTTCAAAAAACTGATTAAGTTGTGGTGAAATTGCATATTTAATAATTCCAGTGCCTCCAGTCGCCGTAATTTCAACCGATCCATTATTGTTTCCGGCACAACTTACATTGTTCACTACTATTGAAGCATCAAGTGGATTATCTGGTTCTGTAATACTGATTGGTGCAGAAGTGGCAATACAATCACCACTCTCTACTAAAACAACATAGTCTCCTGCATAAAGTTCTGTAAAAAAGCCAGGACTATTTTCAGTAGCAATTACTGCATTACCTAAATTATCTTGTAAAGTGTAAGTGTAATTTCCTAATCCACCTATAGCAGTTGCTAAAATAGATCCGTTATTATCACCAGCACAATTAATTGTTGGGTTAGTAGATTCTAACGTAACTTCTAAAGTTAGTAAAGGATCTACTGTGATTTCGTTCGATACATTAGTAACACATCCATTAGCATCTCTTACATAATAAGAATACGTTCCATCTGAAACACTAAATGTTGTAGATGTTGCAAACGTTCCAATAATTGGAGTAAATGAAGCATTTTCACTGTAAGAATATAATCCTGTTCCACCGGTGGCACTTAATGTTAATGTAGATTCTGTTAAACACGTTTGAGTCGTTGTTCTTACCAAACTCGCTTCAATTGGTGCAGGTTCTGTTATCACCATATTTATAGATGAAAACTGGCAACCATAGCCATCTGTAATTCTCACAAAATAAGTTCCAGGACCTAAATTTTCAAACACATTAGATGTTTGCGGACCAGAAACACTTGGAGTTGGTGAAACCGTATTTAGAGTATATGTGTAATTTGAACCCTGACCGCCAGTAACATTAGTAATAGTTATACTAGCATCCTGATCTCCGAAACAAGATAAAACAGTTGTACTTGGAGTGAATATCGCCGCTATTGGATTAGGAGTCTCTAATATAATAGTTTCAGATACTATACAACCTCCTGCATCTCTAACATTTATCGTATACGTTCCTGCAGACAATCCTGTAAAAGAGCCATTAGAAGAATAAGCTACTGTTGCAGCACCTGTTAATTCATATTCATAATCTCCCCAACCACCTGTTGCGATAGCTGTAATTGTACCTTCGCTATCCGTACATGTTACATTTGACGTTTCTGAAACGCTAAGCATCATTGCTTCTAATGGAGATGTAATAATTACATTTGATGATGCAGAACAGAACGGAATATCCGTTTCAGTAATGACTACTGAAAATGTTCCAGCTTCCATTCCTGTTACTAGTTCAGGATTTGTTGCTGTATTTGCATTTACTATTCCTGTTACAGAAGTTCCTAAACTATCAAATACTTCATACGTATAAGCTCCAGAATAGTTTGCAATATTTATCTCAAATGATCCAGAGTTATCACCAAAACAAGTAATGGTATTTGGAGTTAACATAAACGTTGGAAGTATGGCTTGAGAAACTGAAACAGATACTTCTTCAGTACATAAGGTCACTGTATCTGTAATCGTAATTGTATAGGTTCCTGAAGGCACTCCAGAAAATACATTTCCTGTTAGACTTATTGAAGCCGGATTTGGCAAAATACTATAAGCATATAATCCAGATCCACCAGAACCCGTAACTGTAATTTCACCATCGTCATCATTACAAGTCGGTAAAGTTGTTACTTCTGGTGTTATTAAGATAGGTGCAACAACATCTATTGAAACGGTGTTCCCACAACCATTAACATCTTGAATTTCTATAGTATGTGTTCCTGAATATAAATTTGAAAGTGTAAATGGAAAAGAGCGGGTTTGAAATGCACCACCATTAATACTCACACTATAAGGTGAAATACCCGGTGTGTCTAATGTTACATCGATTTCATATTCACCTTCTGCAACAGTACATTGATTAGTTAAAGTCGCTGAAATTACTGGAGTCGGATCTGCATCTAAAACCTGAATTGAACTCGTAACAATACAACCATAAGCATCAATAACATGAACATAATAACTACCAGCGTCCATATTAAATGTACTAGATGAATCCCATCCTGTATCAGTTGCTAATGGAGTAGTAGGTGTAGTTGTTATTTGATATTGATAAGGTGCTGTTCCGTTTGAACCGATAGCACTGATAATTCCTGAATTAGGACTACAATTTGCATTCTGATCAATAGAAACTGCTAACTCTAAAAGAAATGCAGATTCCGTAATATTAAAAGGTACAGTTACAACACCACAACCCGCATTTGATCCTGACGTTTCACTAATTGAAACGAAATAGTTTCCAAATGGTAAGGGTCCTAATTCTATAACGTTTAAAGAACCGTTTGCAGGAACAGATCCTGATCCTGAAATACCAGTTGAGCTTAAAGACAATGAGTCAAAAATTTCATAATTGACGGAAACAGCACTTCCATAAACGCTATTAACAGTGAATGATACGTTTCCATCAGCACTACCTGTACATGTAATATTATTAGCACTAACAGCTGTTGCAGTTAATGTTGAATTTGTTGGGATAGGAACCGTTGCTGGCTCATAGTAGCTACAATTTGTAGATTGGTCATATACAATAAATGTATATAATACACCAGGCAATAATCCTGTAAATGTTGCAGATTCACTACCAGGAGCATCTTCTGCTAGCCACGTTCCTGTTGGATATGCAAAACCAGGACCTTCATATATACTAAAGAAGAATGGTCCGGCACTTGTAAGCGTTGAACCGATGCTTACTTCAGCTTCACCACCTGTAGAACAATTAACAGTGGCTGTAACATCAATATCTAAATCTGTTGGAGGCGACGCCACCAATACATCTTGAACTAAAATAGAACAACCATTAGCATCAACAACATTAATTTGATATAATCCAAAATCAACAACATCAAAACTTACCGATGTTGAACCTATATTATTAAGCTCTGAGTTTGAATAACCATTGGTTCCTGTTACAAAATAATTATATGGTGGTGTACCACCTGTCACTGAATTTACAATTACTGAACCTTGAGACACTCCACCTGCACCACATGTGATATCAATAGCATCATAATCTGCGAGTATAGCATCTGGTTGGTCAATAGTTACTGTATCAGTTGCTGTACACATTTTAGAATCTGTAATAGTTACCGTATATGTTCCTGCTGGTAAGCTAGAGGTTTGTGTTCCGTAGTTTGTTCCTGTTGTATCATTATTCACATTAATAGTGAATGGCGGAGTACCAACTGATGTATCTATAGTAACATCGATCGCTCCATTAGTATCTCCATTACAAAGAATAGCTTGTGTTTGAACAACTAAACTTAAAGCTGGTAATGATAATGGATTCACCGTTAGAACTGATGATTGTGCAGAACAACCGTTAGCGTCTATAATTTCAAATTGATACGTTCCCGCATTTGCTGTTGTATAAGTAAAAGGTGTTCCCGTTGCACCTAAAGATGTGTAAGCAGCACCATTTATTGATACTGAATAGGTGTAA
This sequence comes from Winogradskyella thalassocola, assembly GCF_900099995.1. Lineage (GTDB taxonomy): Bacteria > Bacteroidota > Bacteroidia > Flavobacteriales > Flavobacteriaceae > Winogradskyella > Winogradskyella thalassocola. The sequence goes on along the minus strand of NZ_FNCZ01000003.1, from coordinate 417,914 downwards.
GGTGCAGGTCCAGAAATAGTTCCTGTTATTAATGCATCTGGCGAAGCAGTACAATCTAAATCTTCGGTTAAAACAACAGATAACGTTGGGGTAGGGATAGGACTTACAGTATAAGATTCACTGTATACACAATCATTTTCATCTTTAACTTGAAATGTATAAGTTCCAGGTTCTAAACCTGAAAAATCTGTTGACGATTGATAAGCTGTTGCTGCCGAAGCAGGTGCTATAATTTGATATTCTAATATTCCTGTACCACCTGTTGTTCCTGTTATTGAAATTGTTGACGTATTAGTAGGACAAGTCACAGGTGAATTATCAAAAGTTAAATCCGTTGGAGGATTTAAAGCTTCAACTGTAATTTGATTCATTGCAGAAGAACAACCACTTGCATCTTTTACAATTACCGTATAGGTTCCTGCAGATAAATTATTAAAACTATTACCACTCTGAAATGTTACACCATCAATACTATACGTATAAGGTGCGCTTCCGCCAGTAACTCCCGTTACTGTAATAGTTCCATCTGATATACATGTAAAAGGTGCTGTTAATTCTGCAGTACCAGTAATAGCAGTTGCCGAATTAATTGCTACAGTCTGTGGACTCGTTTCACAAACATCAGAGCCAGATGTATATTCTAAAACAACATCATAATTTCCAACCGCTAATCCTGTAAATACATTTGAGTTTCCAAAAGTAGTACCTCCATCAATACTATATTTAATACTGCTGCCATTTGCGTTAGTTATATTGATTGTTAAAACCCCAGAGTCACTAGAGTCTGCACAAGCAATATCTGTGACATCCACATTAAAATCAGGACCAGAAATAGCATCCACTGAAATCGTGACATCTGCACTACAGTTGTTAGAATCGGTAACTGTAACATTATAAACTCCGGCTGAAGTCACAACGATCTCTGGTACAGACTGAAAATCTACAGATCCATTTACAAAGTAAAAATAAGGAGGTGTTCCACCCACAGGATAAATTGTAATTTCACCATCAGTACAGTTTAATGGGCTTGTTAAAGCTGCTGTAACTGTTAGAAGTGGTGGCTCTGTAATGGTAATATCTTCAGAAAATGTACAACCATTTTCTGAAGTTATAGTTGCTGTATACGTTCCTGGGTTTAGGTTTTGAAATGTATGTGTGTTTTCAACTTTAGGACCTACACTGTTTACTAAATTTCCACCTTGAGTAAGTGAAAATGAATATTGTGGATCCACATCATTTGCCGCTAAATAAATCGTTCCTTTATCTCCATGACAAAAGGGTTGCGTTACAATCGTTGACCCTGTAAATTCTCTATCTCTAATTTGAACATCAGGAACCGTAAATACACAAGGGTTTGTAGCAACTCCAACCTGTCTGATATAAGCGGTATAAATACCTGAAGTAGTTACAGTAAATACATTACTATCTTGAAATGTAATACCGTCTAAGCTATATTCATATCCAGAAGGCACACCGTTTACCGTAATACTTCCATCTGTAGTACAGATTATATCCGTAGCATTTACGGTAGCATTTAAAACGTTTTCATAAATATTGAAATAAAACTGAACAAAACAGCCTCCAGGATAATTAATTGTTAATCTGTATTGACCTGAGGTATCAGCTAAAAAGTTTGGACCTGTTCCAACCTCGTCCCAAGTACAAGAAGCATCTTCATTTGCACAATCCGAATCAGAAACAGCAGAACAGCTTGCTTCATTTAATTTTTCCCATATAACAGAAGTAGAATTTGCGATATTAGTTTCAATTAACCTTGAATCTTCAGCACCACATAAAAAGATATTTGGTAATAATTTTCCATTATTAGGACATGTCACTACTTCATCTGCATAAGGTATTACCGGATTTGTAGTATTCTCACCAAAAATTTCAATATGAAACTCTTGAATAATAGATTGACATGGCGCAACAGCCGTATTAAAAGAATAATAAGAACCTGTTACAGAAGCTGTAATAGTTTGTGTGGTTCCAATAACAGGTGTTCCTGTAGGACTTGTAGACCAAGCATAAGAATCATAACCATTGGCAGCCGTTAGATCTACACTTTCGCCACATAACACAATATCTTGAGAGAATGTACAGTTTAGATCTGCCAAAAAGTTGGTTGCTCGAGGTGATAATAAACACCCTGTATTACTACTTAAACTTGGATCATCTGTAATATTAAAATTAGGATTAAAAAATCCATTATAACTTGCATATGCTTGATTACTTATAATATTAGTACAGGCATCAATAAGTAAATTACAAGATTCCACAACTTGCACTTCAATACGGATTTCGTAAACTGGATCATTTTCTTCAACTAAAGAATTGTCAATTGCAAAAATAATTTCTCTTGTTGCTGCATTGTAACTTACAACAGAAACACCAGGAGGTAATACCAAATCATCTGGGTAATTAAAGATCACATTTACAGGAAGAATATCTCTAATCTGAAAATTTGTCGCATTATCATTTCCTGTATTTTGAAAACCAATAACATAATTTAGTGAAGTACCGAGACCTACATATTGGTCACCTATATTAGTTCCTAAATCATCTTCTACAATTTTAGTAAGTACAATATTAGGTTCTATAATTTCTACAGCAAAAGCAAAGAAATAAGGGAAATAGGTATCACCACTTGTTTCTAATCGAATGGTACCAGCCGTTGCATCATTAGCAATAACTGTGTTTCCTGGGTTTGGTATGGCAATCACACCAGTATCAAACCCTAAGGTATTTGTACTGTTTGGTACTCTATCATTAACAGGTGTTGCATTTAATTGTGTAACCGAACTATTAAAAAAGTTTGCAACCGGACGATCTGCTGTAGATAAACTAACTCCATTTAATCGTAATCGATCACCTAAAATAGGACTATCACCTTCTAATGTTGCAAAAGCAAAGTTAGCTCTTACCGGAGCAGGAGCAGGAACAGTTCTAAATCCATCTACAGGAATGTCTAGTGCCGGATTACCACCAGCTACACTAATAGCACTAAAACCATCAAAACTAGTAATAGATTTACCAGGTAATGTAGGATCTTCATAAACCACAAACAATGACCAACCAGCTGATTGACCAGTTCCGTTATATGGACTCCAGGATGCTGTTCTACCTTCGTCCGAAGAAACATTACCAACTGTATATGTTCCTAAATCAACACCAGAACCAAAACTAGTTACTATAGAAGTAACATCTGCAAAACAAGCATAAGAAAAACTATCGCCACCATCTACCGTAGTACCACCAGCATCATAAATAACGGTACCTTGTATATCATTATACCCACCTACAGGTCCTTTAAATTTTACATCAGTTATTGGAGCATCTCCTGGGTTAACGGCTCCCCAATATAAACCTGCATATATAATTCTATAACAATTAGGATTTGGAATCGTTAAATCAGCACTAGAAGAACTGAACGTAGAACCATCTCCATCGATATCAATATAGGTCATGTCCACCTGATGATTATATACCGAATTGTTGTTAAAAGCATTATTATCTGGCCCAAGAATATTGTTTCCAATAAGGACTATATCTCCTTTAAGATCCTCATTAAATCGAGGCACAAAAGGCTCATAGTTTTGAGCAAATGTTAGTTGTCCCAAAATAAGGGTTAGGGCAATTATGGCTATTCTAGAAAAAGTAGGTTTTTTCATGATAATTTATTTTATTTTATCACTTTGTTTCTTGGGGCAAAGAAGAAAGTGAAAGGTGGCTTAACTATTATTGATTTTCTATTTTTACGATTGACATTTTTCCATTATACGGTCTATTTCCTTTAGCTTCTAAAGCTTTATTGGCACTTGAGATATTATCAACTTTATCATAATAAATGTAATATTTACTAGTATTTACATCATGGAAGAAATCGACATTAGTTCTTCCAGAAGCAATTACTTTAGTTATAAATTCATCTCTACTTTTCACATCTCCGTGAACGGCAATTATAAGATAGAAACCACTTTCAATATGGTTGATATTCTTTAATATTTTGATACTATTACCTTGTGCTTCTCCAAAATCAAAATCTTCAGATTTGAAAGGTGTTTCAGCTAATTTAGTTGTCTCTCTTAAGTTTTTTAACTTCGCTCTATCTTGGCTATATCTATCATCTTCACTAGTAAAAGCAGCACGCTTAATTCGTCTTCTTTTCTCAAACTCTGTAGCAACTTGAATTGCTTCTAATTTTATATCTAATTGAGATTTTGCTTCGTTTGCTTTCAATTGTTCCGACTGCAATCTTTTAATTTCTTTTTTGTAGAATAACGTAACTTCATCTAATGCTAAAGAACCAATAGCTACACGTTCTTCATAAAGTTTATTTAATTCATCAATCTTTTCACTACGTGCTTTTATAACATTGTCTAAATCTGCCTTAATTGCTCTTAGTGCGTTGTTTTCTGCAGTTACACTTTTAAATGGTTTTGGCTGCACAGTAATCCCTTGATCGCTTAAATCATTTTCTTCTTTCATATCCCTAAGATCTTGATCTTTAATAGCAACAATATCATCGAATTGTTTTAATAATTCATTTTGAACTGTTTTAGACGCTTCCGTTGATTTGGATATCGTTTGCATTGACACAGCAAGAGCATCCGTTGGATTTGAAATCGCATTTTCTTTGGCATCAGCTTCTTCTTTAGCTTCCTGTTCTGCTAATAATGTAGCTTGAGCATCAGCTTCTTCTTTAGCTTTCTG
>NZ_FNCZ01000003.1:334354-412991 GCF_900099995.1 Winogradskyella thalassocola | reverse complement strand
CAGCTTCTTCTTTAGCTTTCTGTTCTGCTAATAATGTAGCTTGAGCAGCAGCTTCTTCTTTAGCTTTCTGATCGGCTAATAGTTTAGCTTGAGCAGCAGCTTCTTCTTTAGCTTTCTGATCGGCTAATAATGTAGCCCGAGCAGCAGCTTCTTCTTTGGCCTTTTGTTCTGCTTGTAATTTAGCCCTAGTTTCTGCGCGTTCTGCAGCTTTTTTATCTGCTTCAATTTCATTAGTTTTAACATTTGCTTCAGCTAACTCTTTTGCTTTTTGATCTTCTATTAATTTGGCTTCTGCTTCAGCTTCTTTTTGTTCTTTTTGCTGTATTGCTAGTATTTCAGCTTGTTTATCTGCTTCAATTTTCGCTTCTGCCTTTTGTTCTGCAACTAATTTAGCTTCTACATCGGCTTCGGCTTTAGCTTTAGCATCAATAGTTGATTTACGACTTGCTACACTTGGTTTTGTAGTTTTAGTAACACGACGTTTTTTATAGCCATCTGATGAAAGAATACTACTCACTTCATCTTCACGACTATAATCGTAATAATTATCGTTTTTAAATCGGTAGGCTAAAGTTATTTCATGTGAAGGACCATAATTACTTAAATCACCAAAAGCAGTTTCAAAATTATATTCAATCGCAATTTGTGTAGTAATATTTAATCCAACCCCACCAGAAGCACCATAAAGTGTATTATAACCCGCTTGTGCCCAAATACCTTTTGGTACAGTTACCATTGCCACTACAGATATAATGGTTTCTTCTTTTTGAAATTCAGATCGTAATAATCCGGTAAATTTACTTTCATTAAAGAAGCCTCTACTATCCATGTAGCCAGTGTACATAACGTGAGCCTGAATGCCTTGTTGTGGATTATCTTCAATAAGTGTCGAAGATTCAAAATTATATAATGCCAAGTTGCTTATAGCTAATCCAAAATCTAAAAACTCAGTTCCATAATTAATTCCTGGGTTAATAGATAATAGAAAATTTTCGGGTACGTTTTGCAACGAAGGATCATCAAAGTTAGTTACTACGTTTGCGGTATTTACACCACTTTTGTAAGCACCAATATTAAGACCAAAAGTAAGGTTACTATCGTAACCTAATTGTGCATTATATGCAAAATTCAAAATACCACCAAAGGTGGTTAGTACTCCATAATTTTGTTGAAAAAGGCCAAGTCCAGCCCCAATATTCTCTCCAAATCGTCCCGAATAACTTGCTAAATAGGTGAGTGGTGCGTTTTCAAATTGCACCCATTCTCTTTTATTATAAATACTGATATATTTAGTTTGCTCTCTCACAAAACTAAATGTTGGGTTTATAGTATAACGATTAAAGGTTAATGAATTTCGTGTTGGTATGGCAAGTGAAACCACTCCGTCATCTTCTTGAGCGTAAAATGTCTGTATAGAACAGAAACATAATATAAGAAGTAAGAAATGTGCTTTCATGTTATTTAACTACGGTTATTGAACCTTTTTTTGTTTTATTATCAGATGTTGTAATGATGTAATAATAGACCTGGTTAATACTTGTCAATTTTAAATCGTTTTCTGGCCAGTTATTTAAGTAATCTTTAGTTTGTAAAACAACTTTACCTTGATTGCTCATTATAATCACTTCTGTATCGGTACCACTAACGTAGGTGGTTGGTATTATCCAAGTATCATTAATGCTATCTCCATTTGGACTGATAAGGTTTGGAATATGCTCTACTTCTGGAAAAAGATCTAATGCTTCTTCAATAGAGAATAAATATTCCACTGAGGTCATACATCCTGTGGTTTGCATAATGCTTACCTCATAATCACCAAACTCAGTAGCTTCGAATGAAGCCTCTGTTGCACCTATAATAATGCTTCCGTTTAAATACCAGGTAAATTCAGGGTTTATTGCTGTTGTTGTTACTGTAACTAAAAGTGATTCTTCTGAAGACATTTCATTAAACTCTGGCACATTGATAGTGCTATCAAATAATTCACTTACTAAATCAATAGAACCAGAAGCAGAACAATCACCTAAATCTACTTGTACTGAAAACATACCAGATTCATTAGTTTGATACATTTGACTTGTTGCATCTACAATTATATTTCCGTCTTTATACCATTGGTATGAAAGACCACCTATAGTGCTTAAAGTCGTAAGACCTTGTTCTGGGCAGTATGGATTTCCTAAACTTGAAACAATGGCAGCATTAGCTTCTCCGGATACGGCTTCACTTATAGTAACACGATTAGAAAATGAGTCTGAAGTACAAGTCCCATAGTTGGTTCTTACAAAATAAGTCCCTTCTGTATTTACAGATAAGGTTGGGCCGTCAGCCACAAAAACAAACGTTGTTGGACCAGTTTCCTTGTACCATTTAAATGTGAGACTTGGGTAAAGAAGCGGAGAATCGTTATTGCCATTACCTGGATTATCAATAGATAATAAATAACTACCTCCAGCACAATATGCACCAGTAGACACTAAGTTATTAATGGTAAATGGTGAATCTTGAATTTTATAATAAGCGGCAAACGGAACCGATCTAGAACTAGTTGCCACAGGAGCACTACTTTTAATTCGAATACGGTAGTTTTCACCAGCTGTTGTTTCTGGAATAGAAAAAGCAATTGTTGCCGGTGATGTAGTTACAGATCCTGCTGCTGTAGTATGTATAATTGTTGGATCTGAAAAATCGCCGTCAGCATCAGACATCTCAATAGTAAATTCATTTGATGCGTTTAATGCAGATTCTGGGGAAAAAATAAATGTGGTATTAAAGGTGTTAAACGATTCACTTGCACAAGCCTGAGTAAAGCCTAAATTTGGCGTACCAATTACTACTTGCGCATGAGCTCGTTGTGTCATAGTAACGAGACATAAGCAAATTCCATATAAGAATTGTGTTAGGAAAGTAGGTTTAAGCATTAGTTTGGGAATTGTAGTTTTTGGTCTATAAGCTATTTAGGGTTTTATCAGTGTCGTAACAAATGTGATATGCTATGAATTAAAATTTACTAACTATTTCAGAATAATTTTATTCATCGTCGTCATCATCAAATAAATCATTAGATGCTATAATTTTGTTTATTCTTAATCTAAAATCTGGACTTCTACTGTTATCAGAATCGATAAAAGTTTCAGAGTCTGGACCTTTTGAATACACATTATCAAAAGCCCTACTTCCGTACCAACTCTCTAAATCATCGTTATTAGAAGCGTATTTTTTGAATATATTTCCTTTACAGTTATTAAAATATGAACGTGTAATTTTGATCCTTTCTAAATTCTCGCTGTTGATTTCAATACCTTCATCAAAAATCACAGCTGGCTTAAAACCAGATATCACACTTTTATGAATATTAAACGATACGTCTGGTCCAATAAAAATAGCTTCTTGTACCAAGCCAACTTTAATATCTGATTTTAAATCGTTACTTATGTTAACCAGTGTAAGGTTTTCTGCATTTACAAAAGTTTGCTTTTTAGAAGTATCTGCATTTTCTTTTAAATCATAAGAGGTCGCAGACATACATCGAGAACCATCGGCACTTGAGATATAAGGTGATCTTACCGCTAACGCATTTTCAATATGACATTGTGTACCGTTGTTAAAATTATAATCGTTCTTATTAGATCTAAAGGACACTGTTTTAGTTAAGTTAACTTCACCACCTAAAACATTAAATGAATGACCTTCACAATAACTAACCATAACATTACTTATAGCCGTTTTTAATCCAACACCTGCAAGTGTAAGTCCACTGAAGTTTTCAAAACCTTTAGTTTTCTTTCCGGCGTATTCAATTCTAATAAAATCTAATACGCCAGAGTTACTATCAATGTTATCACCACCATAGCTAATGCTTTCTGTTGATGATGGATTTAAGCCATAGTTAAGAGAGGCTACTTTACCAAATACGTTAATAGGTGCATCACCTAGTATAAAAATTCCGCCCCAATCTCCAGGTTTTTTATCTGTTCTATTAGACGTAAAAATAATGGGATCAGTTGGCTTTCCTTCTGCTATAATTTTAGAACCGTTACTAATAATTAACGATCCCTTAGTTTTAAAATCTCCGAGTATAACCGTTCCAGGCTCTATTGTTAAAGTCGTACTATCTGTAACGAAAACTTCACCTAATAAAAGATAAGTGTTCCTTTTGGTTAAAGTTATATTTTCTGAAATGTTCCCAGATAATATTTGTGTCGGTTCTTCATAGTTCGCTTTGTTTGGTTGAAAGTCTGTCCATGAGTCTAGCCAATTATTATAGCCAGTAATTCCTTTTTCCTGTTGAGCAAATAAACTACCAAACACTAACAGAAATAAAAGTGAAGTAAGAGTAATTTTTTTCATAATAGGTAAATTTGATATTTAGATTAAGGGGCTTTAAATACAATTATCATCAAACATATAAATATATTCCATGAAACACAAATAATATCGATGAAATACATCATATAATCAATATTGTATGATTTAAACTACAAATAAAACCTGATTACCGTTAAAACAAAAGCATTAACCCGAATATACATTATTTTAAAAAAATTATTGGATAAAAAAAAACCTTGACACAGTTATGGTCAAGGTTCTTAAAACACATGTAATAATTAAAAAACTAACTAATCCTTTTTAAAATCGTCGTAGGTATGTAATGCTTTTAAAGTTGATTCATAAAAAAGTATTGCCGCAATTAAATCTGTAGTATCAGAATAGGGTAATATCTTTTTTTGAAATTCAATAGTACTATCAAAATAAGAGATAGAAGCTTCAATATTATCTTCTAAGGCCTTTTTATTATCTTTTGTATCTGGTATTCCAAGATTTTCCATAGTAACTCCTGGTTTAGTTGCAAAAGCAATATTAGGTAGGATATTTACTATAACTTCAATTCTCTCTATATAAAGAACAAGTAATTCTCCTTTTTTCATCGTTTTTAAGTCCTCACGACTATGATATTTTGAGATGTTTACTTTGCCACTAATGATACTTTGAGATTCCTCTTTTTTTTGAGCAAAACTCATGCTAATCATTAGAAAAAATAGAGCACAAAATAAAGTAGATTTGGTTTTCATATTCACGCTTTTTAGTTAATCTTAGTGTCACAAATCTATACAATTTATTAAATAAAACAATTTTATTTAAGCATTTTTCACTAAACATTTTTTCATATAAAATACATATTTCAAGGTTAAACTGCATGTTTAGTGGATTAAACGTAAAAATTACCGACGAAATACTTTGGTGATTTATTTGGTTTTTTTAACTTATAATAACCGGTTTTTGACAAAAATTTACGCCTTATAGTCAAAATCAAAAACCCTATTGCGAATTAAAAAGTTCTAAATTTCATGTGTATCATGACCTTTAAAACCTTACCTTTTTGAGACGTAAGTTTACCTGTATTTTCGTTTTTTTTAATCATTCAATTTTACCTGTTTTTAAGGTTGTAATAAAACACTGTCGTCGCATTTTGTCGTCATTAATTTTTTAATGACATAATAGTATTTCATCGGAAATTTTGGTCCTTTTTTTCGCTTTATCGTAAAAATGGAGCATTGATATGATTTTTAAGGTATTACGAGATAAAAGCATGAATTTTGATTAAACCCAAAAGCTTATCCTCATGAAAAACCTAAGAACTTTGTTTTGTATTGTATGTTTCTACGGAGCATTCAATACCGCTGCAGCGCAAGAATTAAATTCTATTTTAGATTCTAATAGTCCTATATATGATCGTGCCGAAGATCAATTAAGTAATACAGATACGATTCCAGATTATAGATCTAAAACAAATAAACTAAAGTTAACTGGTATTATTTATCAAAGTGATGGTGTAACACCTGCAAAGGATGTTATTCTTTTTATTGAACAACCAGATGAGGATGGTGATTTTGATTTAAGAAACACAGGAGATGCTCGTTATGTTTTTCATAGAAGTTGGGTAAAAACGGATGCAGATGGTAGATATACATTATACACGTTTGTTCCTGGAGGAGATAGAAGATACAATCAATTGCAACAAATATTTCCACTTGTAAAAGAGCCATCAAAGCAAGAGTATGTTGTAGAATCGTTTTTATTTGATGAAGATCCACTACTAACCAAAACGTGTAGAAAGCGTATGGCGAAAAAAGGAGATCCTACTCGAATTCTTAAATTAAAAACAGAAGATGGTATTCTTGTTGCAGAACGTAATATTACTTTAAAAGCTAATGAAACTTTAGCGAAATCATAAATATAACCGTATACTTTTATACACGCGTCCTAAAATTATTTAGGACGCTTTTTTTTGTTCCTATTTTGAATAAGTTTGATTTACATTCAACTTCGTAATAATAATTCCTATTTTTAGTCATAAGAAATATAGATATAAAAATAATGAGTAAACAGACGTTTCACTTAGGTCTTTCTTTAGCAGGTGCTGTATCGGCAGGTGCTTATACTGCCGGATTTATGGATTATTTGCTAGAAGCTCTTTCTGAATGGGAAAAAGCCAAACTAGAACAGATTGACAATCCTGATAGTAATATTCCAAATCACAAGGTTGTTATTGATGCGATTGGTGGTGCTTCAGCAGGAGGAATGGTAGGAATGATTTCTACACTTGCGCTTTATTCTGGCAATTGGAAACCTGTAAAAAAAGTTTCGAATGTAAAAACCGGTAATTTTCTATATGATAGTTGGGTATTTTTAGATGATGATATAACCCCAAACAATGAAAAGAGTAGAGGTATGGCTACTTTCGAAAAAATGCTCGATACCTCAGATATTGCTACTGACCATGGAGCGCCTTCACTTTTAAATTCTACTCCTATTGATGCAATTGCAGAGCGTGTTTTTGATGAATTACCAAAAGATGCTGGTTTAGATAAATTACCGAGTTTTATTTCTGAAGATTTAAGATTATTAATTACACTTACAAGTTTAAGACCTATAGATTATAAGGTGAAATTAAGTAGAATTAAATCGAAATTTTTAGATGAAACACCGTCTCATCGTGTTAGTAGTCATGATGTGGTTGCACATTTTAAATTGAATTACGATAGTGCTTCTGACAAAGGACACTATTTACCATTTCTTCCGCACAACCTGGATTCTAGAAATTTTCTAATCAAAGTCACAAAAGCAACAGGTGCATTTCCTATTGGTTTGAAACCGCGTTATTTTAATGATGAATTTGCTACTGAATATTTAAACAATAGTCTTAAAGTTCGCAAATCACTTCTAGAGGATATGGATGTTTTAATTGATAAAGAGGAGACTCCTAATTTTCAATTTACAGCAATAGACGGAGGTACAATAAATAATGAACCATTTGATGAAGTTTTAAGACACCTTATCAATACACATGGTGCGCCAAATATAGAAAACCCAAAGTTTGGAACAGTACTTATCGATCCTTTCCCAAGTTTTTTCGATGCTATAAAAACAGATAAAATTAATTATAAGATATCTAGCATTGTGGGCATACTTGGCGCTCTTGTGCCAACGATTCTTAACCAAGCACGCAATAAACAAACGGATACTTATGGTGTTGGCTTATTTAAATTGATGTCATTTCCTAGAAAATTGAAACCCGGAAAAATGGAAGTTAGAGATCATCCACCTTTAGCTACAGGAGCTTTAGAAGGTTTTGGTGGCTTTATTGATATTAAATTTAGACAGCACGATTTTTTCTTAGGTAGAGATAACGCTCGCAATTTTCTAAGAGGAATTCTCTTTTTAGAATGTGATAAAAATGATCCTGATAATTTGTTTTATGGTGTAAATGATGCTGCCATAGCTGAATTTAGAAGACTTGTAAAGCAAGATGATGGAAGCGAAAAAATCTATATGCCTATTATTCCTGATATTAGCAAGATTGAAGGAGATACCAATCCCACAAGTTATGAAGTGGAAGACTTCCCAAAGTTTGATTCTAAAGCTTTTAAAAAACTTGAAAAACCAATTAAAAAAAGAGTGAAAGCCATTTTAAAAGCAGAGCTTAATGGACGAATTAGCAGTTGGATATTACGACCAATTGTTAGTGTTTTTAGAGGTGTTTTTGCCAGTAAAATCACAAAATGGATTATGATACAAGTCGAAGCTGATTTTAAACAGCGGAAGATGTAGTTGAGATCTTCTTTAAATATCAGTTCAACAATTCAAAAGCTTGTTTCGCAATTTCTAATTCTTCATTCGTAGGTATAACCAATATTCTGGTTTTAGAAGTTTTAGTGTTTATTTCTCTGATAGCTTTAGATCTAATGTCGTTTTTGTTAGGATCTAAATTAATTCCGAAGTAATCCATATCCTCACAGACTAAGCCTCTAATAAGACTAGAGTTTTCACCAATACCAGCAGTAAACACAATAGCATCTAAACCATTCATTGCTGCAGTATATGCACCAATATACTTTTTAATTTTATAGGCATTCATTGCTAACGCTAATTTACAATCCTCATTGCCATTAGCAGCTTGTGCTTCAATATCTCTTAAATCACTATAACCTGTTAAACCTAACATGCCACTTTCTTTGGTTAATAATGTATTTACTTTATCTAAATCATAACCCAAGCTATGCACCAAGTAAAACACAATAGCATGATCGATATCTCCACTTCTAGTCCCCATAATTAAACCGTTAGAAGGTGTAAATCCTAAACTATGATCTATACTTTTACCATCTACAACGGCAGTCATACTGCAGCCATTACCTAAATGAATTGTAATAATCTTAGACGTTTTTAGTTTTAAATAGTCAAGTGCTTTTTCTGTAACATATTTATGACTTATTCCATGAAAACCATAGACCTGAATTTGTTCTTCATTGTAAAGTGCTTTAGGAATAGCGTACCTTTTTGCTTTATTTGGTAATGTTTGAAAGAAAGCAGTATCAAAAACCGCAGCTTGTTTTGCATTAGGAAAAAGTTGCTCAGCCACAACGATACCTTCAAGATTATTAGGATTATGTAAAGGCGCTAATGAGCCAAACTTTTTAATATCTTGTTTTACAGCGTCTGTAATTAATGTGGTATTAGAAAATGAATTCCCGCCATGAACCACACGATGCCCAATAATTTCAATCTCGTTGGTGTTTTTTATGACTCCTATTTCAAGATCTAATAATAAATCTACCACCTTTTGTAAACCATCAGTATGGTTTTCTATTTGTTCTATTTGCTTAATATCAACACGATCTGTTTTGTAATTAAGTATCGCGTCTTTTTGACCAATACGTTCAACTAAACCACTACAAATTAAGGTTTCAGAAGGCATTTCTATTAATTGAAATTTTATTGAAGAGCTTCCTGAATTTATGACTAATATGTTCATTCTATTTATATTTTAAAGACCTTGTGCTTGGATTACAGTAACAATAACCGTGTTAAAAATATCGTCTGTTGTACAACCACGACTTAAATCGTTTACAGGTTTATTTAAACCTTGAATTATCGGTCCAATAGCCAATGCTTTAGTTTCACGTTGTACAGCTTTATAGGTGTTATTTCCTGTGTTTAGGTCTGGAAAAATAAAGACATTCGCTTGTCCGGCCACTTCCGAATCTGGTAGTTTTGTTTTTCCTACTTTTATATCAACGGCAGCATCATATTGAATAGGGCCTTCAACTTTTAAATCCGGACGCTTAGTCTTAATGATTTCTGTTGCTTGTCTTACGCGTTCTACATCTTCACCAACTCCAGAAGAACCAGAAGAATAAGACAACATCGCAATTTTAGGTTCTATACCAAAAGCAATACTGGTTGCCGCAGACGAAATAGCAATTTCTGCTAATTGTTCTGAATTTGGATTTGGATTAATAGCACAATCACCATAAACAGAAACACGATCTTCTAAACACATAAAAAATATAGAAGATACAATAGATGTTTCAGGTCTTGTTTTTATAAACTGAAGTGCCGGAAGAATAGTGTGTTGCGTTGTATGTACAGCACCAGAAACCATACCATCTGCATCACCTTTATGCACCATCATAGTACCAAAATAAGAAACATCTTCCATTAAATCTTTAGCCATAGCTAAATTTACATTCTTATGCTTTCTAAGCTCATAAAGGGTATTAGCATAAGCTTCAAAATTATTTGATTCTATAGGATTTATAATATTAACTCGGTTTAAATCTAATGCAATATCGAGCGCCAATAGTTTTGCTTCAATTTGTTCTTTATCACCCAGCAAGGTAATTTCTACAGCATCTACATCAATTAATTGTTTTGTAGCTCTTAAAATACGCTCATCTAAACCTTCTGGTAAAACAATATGCTTTTTATTTAAACGCGCACGTTTTAATAAGTTATACTGAAACATTCTTGGAGTCACTCCGTTGGTTTCAAATGTAATAAGACGTTCTACTAGCGCATCTGATTTTACATGCTTTTCAAAGTCTTTTATTGAAGTCAGAATCTTTTGTGTGTTTTCAGCATAAATCTGAGACTTTATCGTACCAATACAATTCGTTACTGAAAACGTCCCTCTTTTTGCAGATATAATAGGCACCACATCAGAAAGTCCTTCAATAAGTTTAATAATAGACTCTTCAGGTTTTAAACCTCCTGTAAGTACAATACCAGAAATAGAAGGGTAGTTGTCTGAAATATTAGCTTGTAAAGCTCCTAAAATAATATCAGCTCTGTCACCAGGAGTAATTACTAAAGCATTATCTTTTAAATGTGTTAAATAATTACGCAGTTGCATCGCACCAACACTATAATTGCCTGCTTGATTGTTAATGTATGCCTCACCAAAAAGGACTTCAGCATTAAGTACATCTACAATTTCTTTAATAGACGGGTTTGCTAATAAAGGATTTAATGGAATAGCATTAACAAGGACACCAGACGGTAAGTTTTTTTCTAATTCTGAAATGATTAAAGGTTGATATTCTGAATCTACCTTATTAGCTATTACTGATAACACTTCTACACCTTTATCCTTAAAAGAATCGAATGCCATATGTAAATTACCCACCAATTCTTCGATGGTTTTTCCAATGCCATTTGCTATTATTATAGCCGGAACACCTAAGTTTTTAGCAATTAAAACGTTAATATCAAACTCAATAATAGCACCTTCTCCCACAAAACTACTACCTTCAACTAATACAAAATCAAAACGCTCTTCAATGGCTTTGTATTTATCGATGATTTTACTAATAATTTTATCATCGTCATCATCATTTTTCATTTTAATCACTTCGCTTCGGGTGAAGGCATAAGCATCTTCAAATTTTAAATCGAGATTAAAATAAGAGGTTACTGTATTAATGTGATTATCAATTTCTCCTGCTTTAAGATCATCAATAATAGGTCTGAAGTAACCTACTTTAGCTGCTTTTCCAAGCAATAATTGCATTAATCCAAGTGAGATTATAGATTTTCCACTGTTGGGTTCTGTAGTGGTAATATAGATGGCTTTGTTGGTCGTTTTTTTATTCATTATTGTTGGTAATATATCTATTTAATACTAGTTTAAAACGATTAGCAAATTTAGAGCTTTAGACTTATAAAGTTATGAGATATATCATATTTTAGGTTGTTTTTTCATCAATAATTCAACTGAATTCTAATTCTTTGTAGTGCTTAAAAGCCGACTTACTAATTTGAACTTTAAATTTTATGATATTATATCCTTATAAAGAGAAAATTACTTCGTTTTTAACACGAGTATCCTAGAAGGATGAACTATTATAGGATGTGAAAATCATACATTAAATCATCGCATATAAAGCTACACTGAATTATAAAATAAAATAAGTACTTTAAAACATTGTATGTTAAAAAAATGGCATCATCTTTGTATTTTAAAAGTTATATAAATTAAATTACATTACAATGAGTAAAGGAACAGTAAAGTTTTTCAATGATGCCAAAGGATTTGGATTTATCACTGAAGAAGGAGTTGACAAAGATCATTTTGTACACATTTCTGGATTAGTAGATGAAATTCGTGAAGGCGATGAAGTTGAATTCGATCTTGAAGAAGGTAAAAAAGGATTAAACGCAGTAAACGTAAAAGTTATCTAATACATATACTTCAAAGTTTAAAAAGAAAGCCCATCAGTTATGATGGGCTTTTTTATTTTATATTTTCAGGTTTCAAGTAAGACAACTCAATTAACTTTTAATTCTTATTGGTTTTAGCTTAATAATACCAACAGCGTCTAATATTTTTATAATGACATAAGTTAAATCTATTTCATACCATTTTACACCAAAATTAGCTCTACTAGCATACTTGTGATGATTATTATGATAACCTTCGCCCATCATTAAGAAATCAAATCGGAATAAGTTTTTACTCGTGTTTTTCATTTTAAAATTTACATAACCGTAAATATGACCAAACCAATTAATAATAACTCCATGAATTGGTGCCATTAAAAATGTAATAGGTAATAATAACCATTGCCACCAAGAGGTTACAAAAAGTGCAAAGAATAAAATATACAATGAAATCCATAGTAATCTCGAAAATCGAGAACTAGCAAAACGATCAAACGATTTCCATTGTGGTACATTTTTAGTAAAACGCTCGTCTACAGAAATACGTTGTTGATTAATATCTTGATAGATGGTTTTTGTTTTCCACATCATGGCAAATACATTAGCATCATAAGACGGAGAGTGTGGATCCTTTTCTGTATCGGTATAAGCATGGTGCATTCTGTGCATTATACCATAGCCATAAGCACTTAAATAACTAGAACCTTGAAAAATCCATGTTAAAATAAAGGTTATGCGTTCCATGGTTTTTGACATGGTGAACACTTGGTGTGCCGCATAACGATGCAAAAAGAAGGATTGAAAAAATAGACCTCCATACCAAAGTATTAAAACAAAAAGAATTATAATCATAGTTAAGTTTTTGCAAAGATAATGACACAATACGTGCCAAACAATGAATCTAAATCAATTAAATGTATATACTTTACGATTGAAAGATGCTAGATTGTTATACCTAAACCAAATAACTAAACACGTTTTCTAATTCGGCTTAAGGCCTGTGCAGTGATACCAATGTAAGAACTAATATATTTAAGTGGAATTACTTTTAGGAGTTCTGGACGTTCTTTAAATAATTTTAAATACCGTTTTTCGGCAGTAAGGTTCAATAGATTTTGTTCACGACTAGATTTTAATAAAAAGAGGCGCTCTGCTGTTAATCTGCCCACAAGGTTTCCGATCTGTGTATTTTTATAAACCTCTTGTAAATCAGAATACGTCATACTTAACAAAGTCGTTTCTGAAAGCGCTTGTAATTGATATGCTGAAGGTGTTTGCGTTAAGAAAGAATCATAAGCACTAACAAATTGATCTTTAAAACTAAAACCGAATGTAATTTCTCTATCTGAATTCTCCTTGGGAATAAATAAACGGACGACACCAGACTCAATAAAAGAAATATGATTTTCTATGTCATTAATTTTTAGAAAAACACTCTTCTTTTTAATCACGCGTCGCTGTAATTTAGACGTAAAAAAGTCCCAATCCGATTGCGATATTGTCGCTATTTGATCTAAGTATGCTTTTATTTGTTTCACGTTTTTCTAAGGCTAATTATCAGGAGTGCAAAGATATAAATTCATAGAATCTTTTAGATAAAAAAGAATACGAATCAACTATATATGAAGTCTTTCTTACAAACTCTATTATTTATACTATTTTTGTAGCGTTAATTACTAAAAGTAGGACTACCCATTAGTATTACTTTTTAAACCTATAAATAAAATTTAAAATAGAAAGATGATTAGAAGTTTCATAAATAAATTATTTAATTCTAACAAAGCAAGCGAAACAAAAGAAGGAACCGTTAAATTTTTTAATGCGAAAAAAGGCTTTGGATTTATAACCATTAAAGATTCGGAAGAGGAGATTTTTGTTCATACAACTAACTTAGTAGATAAGATTAGAGAAAAGAATAAAGTGACTTTCAATGTAGAAAAAGGCAAAAAAGGCTTAATAGCTACTAATGTGCGTGTGATTAAAAAATAAATATCATACTAACTTAAATATTTTCGTTGTTATTGATAGTCACTTTGCTATCAGTTTTTTGACAGCATTATGTTCCAGCGAAAGCAGGAATCTAATTTTATAAAAAATAGGTTTGTGTCTTTGTAGGAATGACATCTATTTTACCCATTACCAAGAACGGTATTCCTACCTTTGCAAAAATTATTTTTTATGTCCACACGTTTTTCCGATTTAGGAATTAATGAACAGCTACAAAAAGGTTTAGCTGATTTACAAATTTCAGTTCCAACCGATATTCAAGAAAAAACTATTCCAGCAGTCTTACATCAAACTGAAGATGTGGTGGCTTTAGCTAAAACAGGAACAGGAAAAACAGCGGCATTCGGACTCCCGTTATTGCAATTAATAGATACAGACAAGTCCACAATACAAGCCGTTATACTAGCACCAACACGAGAATTAGGTCAGCAGATTAGTGCAAACTTAACAGCGTTTGCTAAATATATGCCAGAAGTTTCTATAGCTACAGTTTGTGGTGGTATTCCTATAAAACCTCAAATTGAACGTTTGCAGAATACCACACATATCGTTGTAGCAACACCTGGTCGTTTGGCTGATTTAGTAAAACGAAACGCCGTAGACATCTCTAATATCTCTTATTTTATATTAGATGAAGCTGATGAAATGGTTAGTGCTCTAAAAGACGGACTCGATGCTATAATTAAAGAAATCCCGAAAACAAGACGTACATTATTGTTTACAGCGACGATGCCAGGAACCATTAAACAATTGGTTCAGAATTACATGTCAAAACGTGTGGTGCATATTGAAGCTGATATGGCAACTGTGGGACATCAGGGTATAGATCATCAATATGTGGTGGTTGAGCCTATAGAAAAGTTAGATGTTTTATTGCATTTCTTAAATTCGAAAGCAGGGCAACGCGGCATTATTTTCTGTAAAACGAAAGCAGCCGTCAATAAATTAGCTAAAAACTTAGCGATTAATAAATTCTCATCTGGTGCCATTCACGGTAGTTTAACGCAAGGTATTCGCGATCGGATTATGGGACAGTTCAGAGAAGGCCATATTGATATTTTAGTTGCTACAGATTTAGCATCTCGCGGATTAGACATTAAAGCTGTTGAATTTGTGATTAATTATCACTTACCAGATACTTACGATGCTTACGTACATAGAAGTGGTAGAACGGCTAGAGCCGGAGCAAAGGGGTTAGCATTAACCATTCTGCAACAAGAGGAAGTTATTGATATTGCGGATTTTGAAGCTGAATTGGGTATTGTTTTTAAAGAATACAAGAAAGCAGACACTCAAAGCATAGAAGAAAACAAAGCCTTATTATGGGCTAAAAAAATATTTAAGACCAAACCCAATCGTACCATTTCTGAACAATTAAGAAAAGACGTTAGAACCGTATTTCATCATTTAACTAAAGAAGAATTGATCGAAAAAGTATTGGCTGATCAGTTAGCTCAAACGTCATTAGGATCTCAAAAATCTGACGATTTTAAACCTAAGAAAAAGAAAAAATAGTTATGGCAAATAACATCAAAGCACAGCAAGATATACTCGAAAAATTAAATATCTACCAGCTTAATCCAATGCAAGAGTCTGCTTTGGCGTCTATTGAGGCTAACGACAAAACAATATTATTATCTCCAACAGGAACAGGAAAAACCTTAGCGTTTTTATTACCGCTTTTAGAAACCTTAGATCCTGAATGTGAAGATGTACAAGCATTAATTATTGTACCTTCTAGAGAATTGGCGATTCAAATTGAAACGGTGATTCGTAATATGGGATCGGGTTATAAGGCCAATGCCATTTATGGAGGTCGTGCGATTTCAAAAGATAAAATAGAATTAAAACATACACCTGCCATTTTAATTGGGACACCAGGACGTTTAGCAGATCATTTTGAACAAGCACGTTTTACCACCAAATTCATTAAAACTTTAGTGATTGATGAGTTCGATATTTCAATTGAAGTAGGAGCAGGAGGTGAGATGAAAGACATCATGAGTTACTTGGCCAATGTAAACAAACGCATTCTGACCTCTGCGACACAAGGAGCCTCTATTCCAAAGTATTTAAAAATGGATGGAGCTAAGACCTTAAATTTCTTAACGGAGAAACCAAGTTCTAAGCTAGAAATAAAAACGGTGGTGTCACCATCGGCAAATAAACATAATACCTTAGTCGATTTATTACATCATGTAGGTAATGAGCCTGGAATTGTGTTTTGTAATAAAAAAGAACGTCTCGAAGATTTAAGTCGTTTTTTAGACAAAAAGAACATTGCGCATACGTGTTTTTATGGAGGTATGGAACAACACGATCGCGAACGTGCTTTAATAAAATTAAGAAACGGAAGTGTATCTATACTTGTGGCTAGTGATTTAGCGTCACGAGGTATTGATATTCCTGAGATGAGCTATATTATTCATTATGAAATTCCTGATGCGTATCAAGAATATACCCATAGAAATGGTAGAACGGCTAGAGTCAATTCTAAAGGAACAGCATATCTTATAAAAGGAGATAGAGAAGTCTTTCCAGAGTTTATTGAAAAGTCGAAAATCATTAGAGTTAACACTGCCAAAGACATTAAGCCTCCGTTTTGGACCACCTTATTTATTTCTGGTGGTCGTAAAGACAAAATATCTAAAGGTGATATTGCGGGTCTATTCTTTAAACAAGGGAACATCTCTAAAGATCAGCTTGGTGTTATAGAATTGAAACAAGATTGTGCTTTTGTTGGCGTGCCTGTTAGTATTGCTGATAGTTTAGTTGATCAATTAAACAATACACGTTTAAAGAAAAAGAAAGTTAGGGTTACTATTATTTAAGATTAAAGTAACGGCTTTAAAACTTCCCAAACGGTGTTGGCAAGTATTTTATGACCTTCAACCGTAGGATGAATTCCATCGTTTTGGTTGAGTTCTTTGATACCTCCAACATCTTTCAATATAAAAGGAATAAACGCTAAGTCATTTTTTTCTGCAATATTCATAAAGATCTGTTTAAAATCTCTTGTGTATTCTTGCCCCATATTTGGAGGTAATTGCATACCTGCTAATATAATTTTAGTTTTAGGACTTTTCGATTTTACGGCATCTATTATAGATTGAAGGTTTGTGGCCGTTTCTACAAGATTAACACCACGTAGTCCATCGTTAGCCCCTAATTCTAATAAAAAGATATCAATATCTTGGTTTAAAATCCAGTCGATTCTACCTTTTCCTCCTGCTGTAGTTTCTCCGCTAACTCCAGAATTAACAATGGTATAATTTAAGTTTAAAGAATCAATTTTCTGTTGTAGAACACCAGGAAAAGCGTCATTGGTATCATCTAAACCATAGCCAGCAGTGATACTATCACCAAAACACAGAATGGTTTTTGTACTCGTATCTGTTGTGACCACGTCTTCTGTTTGTGTCTCAGATTGGGTTTCTGTTGTTTTCTCTGTTTTATCACCACCACAACCAACCAATAAAAAGGCTGTTATAAAATAACAAAACTTTAAGAGTTTAGAAGCCGTTGAGATTGGTGAAATTAAATGCAAATGATTATTTTGAGCCTTCGACATAAATGGTCTTATAAATTAAAATTAGTATGCCAAAGATATTAAACATAACTGGTCTAGAAAAGACATATTCTAGCGGTAACAAACAATTAACAGTCCTACAAAACATTTCTTTTGACGTAGAAAAAGGACAAATTTTTTCTATTGTTGGCCCATCAGGAAGTGGGAAAACGACTTTATTAGGCTTATGTGCTGGTTTAGATCAGCCTAATTCTGGTACCATAGAACTTTGTGGACAAGATTTGAATACTTTAAACGAAGACCAACGCGCACAATTACGTAATAAGAATGTGGGCTTTATATTTCAGAATTTTCAATTGCTACCAACCCTCACAGCGCTTGAAAATGTGAGCGTCCCGTTAGAATTACAAGGTTCTAAGGATGCTGTTAAGAACAGTCTGGCTTTATTAGAAAAGGTAGGTTTAGCAGATCGTGTACATCATTATCCATCACAACTATCTGGTGGAGAGCAACAACGTGTGGCTTTAGCGAGAGCCTTTGCTAATGCACCTTCCATTTTATTTGCTGACGAACCAACAGGAAATTTAGACGAGGAAACTGGCGAAAAAGTGATTCAATTATTATTTGAGTTGAATAAAGAAGCCGGAACCACTTTGGTGATTATTACGCACGATTTGGATTTAGCCAACCGCACGCAACAAATCTTAAGACTTAAAGGTGGCCAGATTTTAACCAACGAACGTACAGCTGTACTGTAAACATTTCAAACAATATGAATCAAAATACAACCTGGCTTTTTAAAATGGCTTGGAGAGATGCCAAAGCGAGCAGAGTACGTTTGTTCCTATTTATGGCTTCTATCATTTTAGGTATTGCAGCAGTGGTATCTATTCAATTATTTAGTAATAATCTCAAAGACAATATAAAGCTTCAATCTAAAGCCTTAATGGGTGCGGATTATACGATAGATACTCGACAAGAACCAACAGAACGCGCACAAACAATTATAGATTCCCTACAACCCGATGCT
Source organism: Winogradskyella thalassocola (assembly GCF_900099995.1). Taxonomy (GTDB): domain Bacteria; phylum Bacteroidota; class Bacteroidia; order Flavobacteriales; family Flavobacteriaceae; genus Winogradskyella; species Winogradskyella thalassocola. The sequence continues at coordinate 394,422 of NZ_FNCZ01000003.1, read as the reverse complement.
AAAGAAATCAACTTTGTATCGATGATAGCTTTTCCTAAGAATGGAGGCACTAAATTGGTTAAGGTGCGTGGTTTAGATGGCGCCTTTCCTTTTTATGGAACCATTGACACAGAACCAAGCTCTGCAGCAGATGCTTATCAGGACTTAGGTGGAGCATTAGTTGATGCCACTTTAATGCTTCAATTTGATGTAAAACCGGGAGATTCTATTAAAGTCGGGGCAATAACATTACCTATTTTGGGATCACTAAAAGCGATTCCTGGCAGCACGGCTATTTCAACATCTGTAGCTCCTCCGATTATTATGCCTTATGCTTTAATGGAAGCGACAGGACTCATACAGTTTGGGAGTCGTAAAGAATATCAGTTTTTCTATAAAACGGCTGAAACTTTTGACCTAGAAGCGTTTGAAAAAATTATAGATCCACAATTAAAAAAGGAGGAAGCAGATTTAGACACGCATACAAGTACTAGTGAACGTTTAGGAAAACGCTATGATAACGTTGGTAAATTCCTAAATCTAGCCGCTTTTATTGCCTTATTATTAGGATGTATTGGGATTGCGAGCTCTGTTCATATTTATATTAAAGAGAAATTAAGTGCTATCGCCGTTTTAAAATGCATGGGAGCCTCACGCATGCAAAGCTTCTTGATTTTCTTAATTCAAATTGCTGGTATTGGTATCGTTGGTGGATTAATTGGAGCGCTAGTTGGTATTGGTATCCAAGAATTGTTTCCCTATTTATTAAAAGACTTTTTACCATTTTCGGTGGAAATTTCAATTTCTGCACAACCCATACTTATTGGTGTTTTTCTAGGATTATTTATGTCCGTTTTATTTGCTCTATTACCATTACTTAGAACGTGGTATGTCTCGCCATTAGAAGTATTGCGCGTGGATGAAAAAGGAGCTCAAGAACCCTTTAAAGTTCGTGTGGCAGTGATTGCCGCAGTTTTAATTTTTCTATTCTTGTTTTCATTTTGGTTATTAGGCGATGCGCTGTATGCTTTAGGGTTTATGCTAGCGACTTTAATTGCTTTTGCAGTGTTAACAGGGGTTGCCTTGCTATTTATTAAGGGGATTAAAACTTATTTCCCAAAACGATGGGGTTTTGCAGCACGCCAAAGTTTACTCAATTTATTCAGGCCCAATAACCAAACCGTTGTTTTAGTGGTTGCTATTGGTTTAGGAACCTGTTTAATTAGCACTTTGTATTTTACTAAAGATATTCTATTAGCAAAAACCGAAGTAGGGCAGAGCTCTAGTAATGCTAATATTATCATTTTAGATGTGCAATCAGACCAGCAAGACACTGTTGAAGCGCGTATTAAAGCGAAAGGTTTACCTGTTGTGAATAGTATTCCGATTGTGACGATGCGTATTCATAAAATAAAAGGTCGCTTAGCAAATGACTTACGCCAAGACTCTACCAAACAAATGCGGAATTGGATATTAAATCATGAATTTAGAAGCACGTATCGTGATGCCATGATAGATTCTGAAGAACTCTTGGAAGGTGAGTGGACATCACACACCACTCCTAATGCTCCGATACTAGTTTCGATAGCAGATAATCTTGTGGAAGACGGTATAGATATTGGTGATAACATTACGTTTAATGTGCAAGGTGTCCTTATGGAAACTACGGTTGGTAGTATACGGAAAGTAGATTGGAGACAATTACAACCTAATTTTAATTTTGTATTTCCTGTTGGAGCACTTGAGCAAGCGCCACAATTTCGTGTTATTTCTACAAATGCAGCTGATGAAGCTAGTTCTGCGGCATTACAACGCGATTTAGTGGCCGAATTCCCTAATGTGTCCATTATAGATTTACGTCAGGTGTATACTATCGTAGAAGATATTCTAGATAAAGTGTCTTGGGTTATTAATTTTATGGCGTTCTTCAGTATTATCACTGGTATTATTGTATTAATTGGTTCTGTTCGAACGAGCAAGTACCAGCGTATAAAAGAGAGCGTTTTGTTGCGAACCCTTGGTGCTAAAAATGCACAGATTCTAAAAATTTCAGCTTTAGAATACTTGTTTTTAGGATTGTTAGGTAGTTTAGTCGGTATTCTATTAGCCTTAATTAGTAGTCTTTGTTTGGCATTATTAGTATTTAATGAACCTTTTGCTCCGTCAATGATTCCTTTTTTAGTGATTTTACCAGGTATAACAGTGTTAGTAATGGCTATTGGTTTAAGTAATATACGATCGGTATTAAGTAGTTCTCCTTTAGCTGTATTACGAAAAGAAGCCTAGTGTATGTTGAACGTTAAATCGTAGCTTAAATCGATACATTATATAATGATGTAAGAATTTTCAATAGCGAACCCGCTTATCACCCGCTTATGACCCGCTTAAGATACGCTTATGACCCGAGTGTGCGCAATGGGAATTTATTTTAAGGATTTGCTCTGAAAAAGTATCTGTCATAGGTCCTTAAAAAATAAGTATATTTAGACCTGTCTAACTTATTGATAATTAATGCTTAAGTATTATACGTCATTCTTGTTTTTTTTCGCCGTAGTAATTTTTCCATTGTGGTCACAAACTACCACGCTTACTAGTGATACCTATTTTAAACAGTACGAACAGATTAGTGATTCCATGGCATCTGTGTTTCCTGAAAATGATATAAAAACGTATCGACGCGTCTCGTTTTCTGATGCTGAAATGCAGCGCTATTTATCACTTCATTTTAAACGTTTAGATCTCTTAAATCATATTGAAGGGCATGCCAAATTCGTTTTAGACAGTTATTTGCATTCTGGCAATTGGTTTAGAGAAGTGGGTTTCCCGAAGGAATCTATAAAATCATATCTTGACTTTTTTAGGTATTATGAAGCTCATGAAACTGAACTAAGCCTCACAGAACGCAACAAATTTATGGAGATGCGTAGTTATGCCCGAAGTATACTTGCTGAAAATTATGCTAAGCTAGGTTTATTAGATAGTGCAGCAATTCAGCACAAAGTGAATATATTGTTTTCAAAGAACCTGAATTATATTTACCATCCATCGTCCATAAATAATTATGGCCTCTTTTTTTATTGGCACAAAAAGGATCTGGATTCTGCCATGTATTTCTTTAAACGTGCTTATGCACTTACAACGTCTAAATTCCCTAAGCACACTTTAAATGGGAGTATACGCGATAATGTTGCTGATATTTATACCGACCAAGAGGATTATGAAAAAGCCCAGGCCTTATATCAGCAAAATTTTGATTTTTTTAAAACAGCCATTAACGAAGAAACGTTAGAAAATGACATTCCAAGGTTAATTAGTGCAGGATCGCAATTGGTGACGACCAATACGCATTTAAACAAACTAGAGGCAGCACAGCGCACTTTGAATTTCTTAGACAGCATCATAAAGCTTCAAGAAAGCAATAATAATCTGAGCTCTAGTTCTAAATTAGAATATTTAAGAGCTAAAGAAGTACTCTTACGTGCTAAAACTAATATTCCAGCGGCATATACAACTGTTAAGCAAATTGAACATATTTCGGACAGTCTTCAAACGATATTGAATCATGCTGATAAAAAATGGCAAGAGGAATTGAATGATATTACGATAGATAAAATTGAATTAAATTTTAAAATCGACCGGATTCAAAAGGAAAACATGATTAAAAACCAACGTGCTAAACTTTGGTTTATAGGACTTTTGTCTTCGATTTTTATAATTGTCTTAGTTTCACTAATTATTAGTAGACGGCAGCACCTTATAAATGCTAAGAACAAACAATTATTGGCAGAACAACTCCTTGAAAACTCTGCCTTAAAGGTAGAACAGCTTAATTCTGAGATTAAATCTAAAGAACGTGATTTGTCTGATTTTGCCATTAAACTCACGCAAGATCAGGATTGGGCTAAATCGCTCGCCGACCAATTAGAAGTTATAAAACAAGCGAATTCAGAAGCGCGTCCGGAATTAATTAATGACCTTGATTTAGCCATTTCAAATAAAATAAGCGTTGATAGCGATACGCAAGAATTTTTTGAACGCTTAGATAAACTGAGCGATGCGTTTTACAGTAAATTGACAAAGCGCTATCCAAATTTAAGCAAAAACGAGATTAGACTGTGCTCGTTAATTCGATTAAAAATTGAAAGTCGAAGTATTGCGACCCTTCAAAATATCACCTTAGCGTCCTTAAACACCAGTCGCTATCGCCTAAGAAAAAAACTTGAACTCTCAGAAGAAACGGATTTGGATTTCTTTATTCAAAATCTATAAATTGTTTATTACTAGGTAATTATAATTCAAATTACGGAACTGTCTATTAAATGTCTATCGCCTGTACATCAGTGGTCTATATCGATTATGCGGTTGTGCCTTACTTAACTTTTACTTTAGCAGTGTTCTATTTATACAACGTGTTTATTTAGAATAATGCTATTACCACTTTAATTATTAAGTACCACTCTAAAACCGTATCACTTATGAAAACATGTCTTCTTGGTTTAATTTTTTTAGGACTTGCCAACCTTAGTTCAGCGCAAAATGATTTAGCAATGGAAACGTCTCAGTTTAACGACAAGGATTATACACCGCGTTCCATTTCAGTTCTCAACGAACAGTATTTAAATTTAGAACTTACCGCAGCACAACCTTTAGCGGTTTCTATTAAGAAATTACAAAAAGTAGCGGCCGATTTTGATGTCTCAAAAGATCCTGTTTATAGTAAGAACAAGTCTATGACGTACACTGTTAATTTTCAATCGAGCGACAATTCTATCACTGCCATTTATGATACTAAAGGTGTTATTTTGAGTTCTGAAGAATACTACGAAGATGTACGAATTCCATTAACAATAAGCAGTCAACTAGCAAAAGATTATCCAGGATGGGCGTTTCTTAATAGCAGCTGCACTGTTAATTATGAGCATACTAATGGAGCGGAGATTACTTACATTATAACCCTAAAGAAGGAAAATAAATCGAAATCTATTTCCCTAACGCTATAGATTAGATATCTTATTTTCTGAGTTGAAAACAGCCCTTTTATGGTGCTGTTTTCTTTTGTGGTAGAGACTTTTATGTCTTTTAGAGTCTTTTAAATAAGTGAGCTTCTCGATACAAAATTCCAAGAAAAAGGAATTTCACCCGAAGCGACAATTGTTACATATCGAGAACACCAACAACCAAAAACCATCAACCAAAAACTAACCAACTACAAATCCAACAAACGCGATCTCAAAATCTTCTGAATATCCATATTGTTTTTCTGAGGAATCAGGAAGGTATCTAAATCATCAATGTGGTTAATAGTCTCTTCTTTATCAACAAAACCATAACCTAAATAGTCGCCGTTTTTCACCATAACGAAGGCTTCCTCATTATCGTGTCTGCCTTTTTCTCTTACAATGATATCGCTCTTTTGATCTGACATATCATGAATAGCCTCAAGAACTCTGTTATTGTAATCTTCTACAGTTTCCTCATCTTTACAAATCCCTTTACAGTTTTTGATGTTGAAATGCGAACATTCCGAAACCGACTCTTGTAAATGGCAGTATTTAGGACATAAGTTATGCTTCTCACACATCTTTTCTAAATAGGCACGCACTTCTCTTATGCTAAATAATGTCACGATAGGATTAGGCACTAAACGGCTTTTATTACTAGCTAAATGTAGAATTCCTTTTCGGTCTTCATACGAGAATATGGCAAAGGATTGTATAGTGCGTTTCGCGACTTTATTGTACCTCGGAAAATGGTGCTTAATGGCGGCATCTTCCATAAGTAGTGCTATTAATTCGCTACCAGAACTTTCAAAATCGATATCGCGCGTTTCTCTCACCATATCTTGCGCCTTTTTTGTTTTACTATAAAAATGGCTAAGCACTCTTTTTTTAATGTTTATGGCTTTACCGACATAAATGACAATTCCTTTCTTATCCTTAAAATAATAGATGCCTGCGGTATCTGGCAAGGCTTCAAACGTTTCTTTAGGTAGGTTAGGAGGTAAGGTGGCTTCTTTAGAATTCTTGTTTAAAAATTCCTTAAAAACATCTGAAGCTTCAGGTTGTTGTAATAGTAATTCGAATAAAATAGTGGTGGCTTCGGCATCGCCTCTGGCTCTGTGTCTGCCCACCAAATTAATCTCTAAAGCACTACATAATTTCCCTAAACTGTAAGACCGATGTCCTGGTAATAAGCGTCGCGATAAACGAACCGTACAGAGTTTCTTTCTGTTGAATTCTAAACCAATTCTACTGAATTCCCCACTAATCACTTTATAATCGAAATTCACGTTATGCGCCACAAATATGGCTCCTTCAGTAATGTTTATAATATCGTCTGCAACCTCTGCAAACCGCGGAGCGTCAGCAACCATATGGTCATCGATCCCTGTGAGTGCTGTAATATGCTGTGGAATATAAGTTTCCGGATTTATTAGTGATGTAAACTCGTCTATTACGGTATCTCCGTTAAATTTAAAAATTGAAATCTCAGTCATGCGATTGCTTTGTCCTGTGGTTTCAACATCAATAATGGTGTAAATCATGCGTTTTTACCTTCTTTTATTTTTTGCATCAATTTATTAATGGATTGTGCTAATGGGTGTTTAAGACTTGCTGTAAATTTACAGTAGTAGATCAAAGTGATTTACTTTATTAACTTAAAAATACAGAAATTATGTCTAAACCATGGCAAGATAAAGCAAAAGGCAATTGGAATATTGCTAAAGGAAAATTAAAACAAAAATGGGGAGAACTTACTGACGATGATCTAGATTACCAAGAAGGTAAAGAAGATGAAGTTGTTGGCCGAATTCAGAAGAAAACAGGCGAAACAAAAGAAAACGTCAATAGTTTCTTAAACGATTTAAAGTTCTAAAACTCCCTCGTTTTAAAACAACAGAAAATCCTGATTAACGCAGGATTTTCTGCGCTCCGGGCCACACCTTATTCAGCTTGCTTCCAAACTTCCTTAAGAAACTGTAAATCATTGGTCATATTTTTAAAAACCTCTTCTTTACTGATGGTTAAAGTAGAATGCCCTTTTTCGGCACCACCTAAATCATATTCGAGATGTAGAGACACAGGCACATTGATTTTATATTTTTTTAATATTGAGAAATAGCGCTTAAAATCTACCATTCCTTCACCAAGTGGTACATTTATAAGCGTCCATTTTCCGTCTGTAAGGCCCCATTTAAAATCTTTAATCACTATAGTATTAATAAATGGTTTAATACGTTGCAAACCTAACTCCCAACTACCAGCGCCTTCAACAACCGCATGCCTAATATCATATTGACAACCTAGAAATTCACCCTTTGTAGCTTCTAAAATAGGGAGCAAATCCCAAACGGCTGCACCCACATGTTTACCCGAATGGTTTTGATAACCACCAATTAATCCTAATTCTTCGTTAAGTTGTTCTAAAGCTTTGGCTTGTTTGGCATAGTGTGCTTGACTCTCTTGTATGGATTGATTTTCTGGATATGTTAACCAATCGGTGCGATAATGCGTAAACCCTAATTGGCTTGCTGTTTCTAAAACCACTTTGTTTTTATCATCGTTAACATCCCAAACGTTTGTGGACATTAGTTGTGGTTGTAATCCATATGCTTTCATGGCTTCAACCGCTTTTGGTAAATCGTCTTTTACCTGTTCTGGAAGTACATGGCCTTTTCGTCTAACAGTTAAATCGAGTCCATCAAAACCCATGTTCGCAGCAGCTTCAGACATATCTCTATAATTTAAAAACTGTAAGTGTTTAGAAAACAAATGAACCTTAAGGTCATTTTCTGTTGCAGAATTTATTGGATCGAAAGCATTTTGAAACCCCAAAAAAGGCAATGCTGCGATTCCTAATGTTGAAAGTTTGGCAAAATCGCGTCTTGAAAAGGTATTAATTGGCTTACTCATCCTAGTGTATCATAATTGCTGTATGAAAGGTAACTATTTATATCTAAAGTTTCTAAAGTTGCAATTAGCATCGAATTACCGGAGATTTAATTTCATTTCAGAAAATTATAACGCTAATCAGTCAGCTTTAACACAAGCTTAACCTCGTTTAGTCGTGGAATTGTAAGTAATTCACTACATTATAAATACCTCAAATAATAGTCCCTCATAACTAATAAACTTTATCAAATCATATGATACCCCAAACAACATATAGTCTAAATAATACGAAAGGTCTATCATTATTTTAATGCACTTCTGAATTCATAAATACAGACTCCATTAACATAATAATTAAAATTTAACCATTTTAAAACCTATAGGATCATGAGAATTCAATTTAATACGACGCAACTTAACTCTAATAAAACCATACATATTACCGAAAGAGACACGGCTTATCTTACGGCGTTATTTGAATGTCGATTAGAGACCTACAAATTACATATTACCGATATAAACGTTCATTTATCTAATGAAAATTATGAAAGAGAAGGACGTTACGGCAATCACTGTTCATTAAGTACTAATATCACAGGAAAAAAGCTACAACCCATTAATTTTGAAGCTGATAATGACAATATTGTACTGGCGATAATACATGCCATTGATAAACTTACAGTTTTATTAATGGCACGACTCAAAGTAGGAGAAGATGCGCTACAAAATGATAAACGTGTTATTAAAATCCGAAAGCAACTTGCGCAAGTCCTTTTGCCTATGTAATGCTCTAACCATTAGTAAATTTTAGTGCTATCAACCGTACATCTAGGAATCTTCAATTACCTCTTTAAAGACCGTTGCATTGGCCGACTCAAAGTAATTCCGATTACATTCGTTGTGAAGCTTTGGGTTTGTTTTAAAGTAAAAGCTTAGCGATATCTTCCCAAGTAGCCACTCTGTTGTAGCCTGTATCATTCACATTATGAGGAGAATTAAACAATAATGTATCTCCTTGAAACTTCTCTAAATTATACGATCTATCATCAATAAGAACATCTCCATTTAAGATAAACTTATCTCCACACATAATACGGTGTTGCCACGTAATGAATGGCATATGCTCATCTAACCACTCGCTCTTTTCTAATAAGGAATTTGGAAACTGAGTTGCTGCCGTAGCAATATAAACTTCATGTCTATTATACAGCGCTTCCATGACCAATATACTATCTTCAATAGGTTTTAAATCTCTAAAAAAGCCAGGTTGTAACGCGTGTTGCCTAATACTTTCTTGGTGTGCTTTTGGGACATTATGCCATATTTCACCAGAAGAAATTTGCGACATGCGTAAGTCTTGCTGATGTTCTTTGTTATATAATTCTATGTGTTTGCCGTAAGTGTCGGCTAACACATCGTCCATGTCTACAAATATTGTCATTGGGTTGTTTTTTTGCGAAGGTCTAAATAATAGTGGGAAATGGCAAGGAGAGATGTTTTATTTAATGGTTAATTAATGTTTTGGTGAATTACGGTATTCCTTAAAAACTAATTATCAAAACTGTTCATGTTATAAAAGCAAAAAGCTCATAAATAAAGTATTTACAAGCTTTTCACAATGTTTACCAAAATGAGGGTTTTGGCTCACATACATTTTAGTTCGCTGAAGTCCCAGAAGCAGATATGGTTTGCAGTGCTTGAGAAATCATTTCTAAAGTGTCGTTATTTCCAGTTATACCATGTCTTTCTCCTATATAAAATGGATTATTATATATAATATTGACATCACCATCACTATTTTCATAAATCAACATTTTTTGGGGTAAGTCTAAAGCTATAGTTCTTAATTCTGACATTAACGGTGTTCCTAATGCTGGATTTCCAAAAATGATTAATTTCGTAGGCAATAACTCCATGGCAACACTTTGAGCATTAGCTTGATGATCTAACTCTGCGATAACTGACACGGCGTCTAAACTGTTTAAGGTATCTAAAATTAGATTATAGGTTGTATTGAAGTCGTTCGTGCTCGTCACAGAAATAATTCCGTCGTTTAATATGGGACTAGATGAATTTAACACAATATCTTTCTCTGTTGCGCTATTTACAATGGTAACAAGTGCATTGGCTATCATATCTGTTGTTGAAACATCGCTCAAACTATGTCTGTTAACTAAGTAGTCTACTGAATTGTATGCCACAATAGCATCTCCAATTTCATCAGTAAACACGGTAAGGCGTTGGGGTAAATCTAATCCGGCAGAACTATTATTTTGCATTAGTGGAGTTCCAAGTGTCGGATTTCCAAAATATACGGTACGTGTAAAATCTAATTCTAAACCGACGTTCTGAGCATTTTCAGAATGGTTAACTTCTGCAATAATACCAATGTTCTCGTTACTATTTAACTGAGAAACAATGTTGTCGTAAATACCAGAAGGAGACGCATCGGTTTCTACGTATCCAATACCTTCCGTATTTGGAGTATTATTTAGATTACTTTTAACGTCATCCTTGCAGGCCGAAACCAATAGTAACGTACTAAATAAGATGGAACTAAATTTAAATATTTTCATAATGATATGGTCTATTTTTGTGATGATCTAAGTTTTTGTTGCAGAGATGCTAGGCTATTTTACGTGCACGATTAACAGTTAGTCTTTTCCAGAACCTTTACTTAATCATCCAAATTTATCACCACATATTATATCATCTACTTCCTTCTTATTTCTAATCAATCTTTCTATGATAGTTCACATTAAAATTGATTCAAACTTAAGGGTTAAAACCTATAGCTCTTGACTTATAACAACAAAGTATTGATGCGTTTAAGAAAGGTTAAATCTATCTTAATTGCTATCTATTCGCCAAATTGGTGTTTGAAAATCGTAACTTTATACTTCAAATTAACACAAGTAAAACACCTATGAATACGCAACATTTATTAACTCCCTATCATAAAAATATCACTTTAAAAAACCGTGTTGTTATGGCACCTATGACGCGTAGTCGTGCGGATAACAAAGAAAAAGTCGCTACAGACGATTTACAAGGTTTATATTACGAACAGCGTGCTTCGGCAGGTTTAATTATAACAGAAGGTTCTCAGGTTTCTAAGGAAGCTGTGGGCTATATCAATACTCCTGGTATTCACTCTAAAGCGCAAGTGGACGGTTGGAAAAAGGTTACCGAACGTGTACACTCCAAAGGTGGTACTATTTTTATACAGTTATGGCATGTTGGCCGTATTTCGCATCCCGATTTTCATGATGGTGAATTGCCTGTTTCTGCATCAGCGATTAATCCTAAAGCTCAGTCTTATACTCCAAACGGATTTAAGGAAACCGTAACTCCAAAAGCGATGACGGCTGGAGATATTAAACGTACCGTTAACGATTTTAAAAATGCGGCTGCGAACGCTGTGGAAGCGGGTTTTGATGGCATTGAACTGCATTCGTCTAATGGGTATTTGTTTCAGCAGTTTTTTAATGGCTGTTCTAACACCAGAACTGATGACTATGGCGGCAATATTGAAAATAGAACACGTTTCTTTTTTGAAGTTTTAGACGCTATGAAAACCGTGATTCCACAAGAAAAAATTGGAGTGCGTTTTAATCCATCGTTACATGGCTTATTTGGCATTACGGTAGATGAAGAGACCATTCCGACGTTTGAATATATTATTAAAAAACTGAATGATTATAATTTGGCTTATGTGCATTTATCAGAACCGTTTACCGATGTTTCTAAGGTGCCCTTTGCTGTAACTGATATTGCTAAGCATTTTCGTCCGTTGTACAATGGAACATTGATGATTAATACTAATTTTGATCAGGATAAAGGGAATAAAGTGCTTGCTGATGGTGATGCGGATTTAGTGGCTTATGGTAAGCCTTTTGTTTCTAATCCGGATTTAGTAGAGCGTTTTGAACAGGATTTAGAATTAGCGGAATGGGATAAGGATACGTTTTATACTCCTGGGAAAAAGGGGTATACGGATTATCCGTTTGCTTCTGAGTAATTTTGGTTATTTTATTGATATTAGGATTGGCATTGTAGAGCTTTTGTTTTGCGATGCTTTTTTATTTGTTCTTTTAAGCTAATGTTTGTTTTAAAGAGCTTCGTCAGTTCGAGTGAATTTTACGATTGCAATGAGTGAAATTAGTATCGAGAACCTGTATTCTTATTTGTGTTTTAGTGTTGATCGTGGTTCTTATAATAATTCGATTAGAAGATTGGGATATTTGATCTGTTGATTTAATACGTTCATTTTTGAAGGACCAAAAACGAACCAAAATGTCCTTTACTGTCGAAGGTATTTTTAATAGCACTTTGGTGCTCTTAAAACCATAATAAAAATCCTAAATAGCTTCCAAGGCTTCAGCTATTTTTAACGGATTTTGATTATATATACTGCCGACAGCGATTCCGACGCTGTCGGAATTTGGGTGTTGCTTGTTTGCTTGTGGTTTGTTTTTTCTTTTTTGATATGTTCTTTTGTTGAAGATCGTCAGTTCGAGTGAATTTTGCGATTGCAATGAGTGAAATTAGTATCGAGAACCTGTGTTTTTATTTGTGTTTTAATGTTGATCGTGGTTCTTGTAATAATTCGATGAGAATATCGGGATATTTAATCTGTTGTTTTTCTGTGTTCATTTTGTCTTGACACAAAACGAACCAAAAAGTCAAAACGATTTGTTAGGAAATTACTCATGGGTTTTTATTGTTTAGGTTTGAATTCGTGAATGCTATCGCATTTGTCTGCGCGCCATTCGCTAATACATTAATAATTTGAGGTTTTTATAGACCTGTATTTTCAATACTTGATATTATAGATTAACTTTATTCTTAGCTCATTATTTCTGAAAATCGTTGGTTCCGACGCTGTCGGAATTTGGGTGTTGATGGTTTACTTATGGTTTGTTTTCTTCTTGTCTCTTTTCAATCTAACGAACCAAATAGCTATAATGTAAAAAATCAAAATCCTGAATAGCTATTATGATGTCTGCTATTGTAATGGATTTTGATTGTTTATGTTTTTATAATAGCTTAACCTTGTTTAGATTTTGGTCAGGCTTTTAAACTATTTGCTGTTTTCAATATCTAGCTCAAGGTTTTCATTATGATCACTTCCTAAGCTATAGTGCTGATTTTCTTCATCAGGCTTTCTATTATTAGATAATGGTTTTGAATTTTTACTACCAGGAATATCTAAATCTTTTGCGGCGAAATCGGGTTCGGTTTCACGGTTTCTTAAAAGTTTGTCATCACCATTGTCTTGCCTTAGGTTTCCAGATTTGTCTCCTAGAATCTTTTCGTCTTCTTTTGTAATATCTGAATTGTATTGTTCTTTTTTGTCTTCGCTTTTCATAACTTTTAATTTTTAAGATGTACTCAAATTTAGAAATTTCAAACAGTGGGTATTAACTGAGAAGAATAAAATCTTAATGTTTTTGCTAGCTTTAGAGGTTCTCGATACATTCCGACGGAAAAGTCGGAATACTCGAACTGACGTTTTACGATTGTTTATTAGGCTTAATCCTTTTTAAATCCAGTAATTATTGTCTGGACGTTTAATTTTTTCCAAATAGCTTCGGTATATGGTTTTGGGGATATTTTAAAAATTATAATAGTTTCTTCTGTTGCTTGGTTAAATATTTGCTGTCCTAAAATGTAAGTGGTTATGACTTTACCAGTATGAAAACCATCAAAGAACGTGAGTTGTGCTTCATATTCAGTTCCTTTTTCGGTTGTCATTGGTGCTTTAAATTCCGCTTCAGGCAAAGGAAACTCTTGTGCCCAATAATTTGGTTTCATCAGATGATCGAAGTAGTGGAGTAGGTTGTATTCTAACTCGTATAATGGAATCTCTTGGTTTGTTTTCACCCTCCATGTCATAATTATAGACCAAAAGTCGTCGTGATTTTCTTTAGACCATTCTGGTGCAAAAGTTAATTCTTCGTAACCTTCTAAAGTGAGTTTTGGTGCCCATTCTATTGGGAATTTTATGATTTCCTTTCCCCAAGTACTATCGGCTTGTATGATATATGCTTCTTGTTGTTCTTGACTGTGTACGGTGTGAAGTGTTAATAGCAGGAGAAATAAAAGCGTTTGTTTCATGATGTTTTATTTTTTCTAAAGTTATTGGAAATGCTTTTTAAAACGGCGTGCAGATTGTGAAAAAAGTGTGAAATTTTGATTTTGGTCGTTTTTCTATAGATTCTTGATACATCCCGAAGAAAACCTCGGGACATTCGAACTAACGTATTTTTAATGTCTGTTTTGAACATTCATTTTGCCTTGATGCAAAACGAACCAAAAAATCAAAACGATTTGTTAGGAGTTACTCATCCATTCTTATTGTTTAAATAGGTTTTCGTGAATGCTGCGCATTTGCTAAAGCTCCATTCGCTAATAGATTAATAATTTAAGGTTTTTATCAAATCTAAGTTTCCAATACTTGATTGTGTAAATAAACTTTATTTTTAGCTCATTATTTCTGAAAATCGTTGATTCCGACCGTGTCGGAATTTGGGTGTTGATTGCTTACTAACTATTTTCTTTCTTTCTTTCTTTCTTTCTTTCTTTCTTTCTTTCTTTCTTTCTTTCTTTCTTTCTTTCTTTCTTTCTTTCTTTCTTGGTATGCTCTTTTGGTTTTGAATACAAAGAGTTTAGTCACAGGTATTAGTTTAAAAACATGATTGATAATCTAAATCATTAAAAAATACTCATTTCAGAATGTGTCGTAACCGTTTCTAGTAATTTCATGCCTTTAAAAGAGTTTCCGTTAGGATTTAATTTTGGACTCCAAACGGCAATCGTAAAGTTATTAGGGTATAAGGCTACAATACCACCACCAACACCACTTTTTCCTGGCAGTCCCACTTTAAATGCAAATTCACCTGACTCGTCATAGAATCCACAAGTGAGCATTAAAGCATTGATTCGTTTTGCCTGACTGCTCGTTATGATCCGCTTACCATCGCTTAATTTTCTACCTCCATTGGCTAAAAACGAAAAGCTACGAGACACTTGTTCACAATTCATTTCTAAAGAGCACATATCGAAATAAAAATCTAACACTTCGGCTGGATCGTTTTTAATATTATCTAACGATTTTATAAAGTTACATAAGGCTACATTTCGGTAACCCGTAGCTTTTTCAGAATCAGCGATGTCATCAGAATAGTTTAGATCTGGAATATCACTTAAATCTCTAACAAACTCAAGAAACTCCTCACGTGCATTTTCTAAATGTGTGATTAAAATGTCGCAAATAACAATAGCTCCAGAATTAATGAATGGATTACGAGGAATGCCTTTATAAGTTTCTAGCAAAAGAAGCGAATCGAATTTTGTACCAGAAGGCTCAACGTCAATACGCGTCCAAATACGCTCTCCTAGAAACTTAACAGCTAACGAAAGTGACAAGACTTTAGCAATACTCTGAATTGAAAATTTCTCTAAGTGGTCTCCAATTCCGAAGTTATTACCATCTATTTTAGTGATGTGCACTCCAAACTTATCTGGATTTACATTTGCTAATTCGGGTATGTAAGTCGCTAGTTTTCCGTGGTCTTTAATTGGCTTAACGAACTTGTATGCGTTTTCTATAATTTGAGTGTAATCTGAATTCATTCGGTTTAATCGTTTAAAAAATTATAGCAAGTTAAGTTTTAAATTGGTATTACTAAACCCGTTTTTTATCACTACTTTATAGTTTTCACAATTTAATGAAGCATAACAACCAAGAGTCTGATTCAGTTGTCTTAATGTTAAATACTCCTTTTTAATTAGAATATAAAATTAGAAAAACTCCAACCATAATTCCTGCTAAGGGGACTAATTTTTTACGCTTATTCTGTTCTTTAAAGACTAAACCACCAACGACTACGGCAATTAATATCTGACTTCGTTTAATGGCAGATAACAACATAATTAAGGCATCAGGATCTTGCAAGGCTTTAAAATAGAAGTAATCTGCGGCTTGCAATAAAATACCGACGGCGATAATGGACCAACGGAATTTGAAGGCTTTTCGTTTTTCGGCATGAGGAAACCATGTAATCGATAGGATAATAAGTAGAATCAATATGGTGTAAAGGCAAAACCAGAATTGTAAGGTTTGCGGGTTGAGACTTAGATTTTGAATTAAGAATTTATCGTATAAACCACTGGACGCGCCTAAAAACGTCGCTCCGATAATGGCGAAAATCCATTTGTTGCGTTTAAAATTTATACCTTCTCTTTTACCGATTTTAGAGTAAAGCATTACTGAGAAAATGATGAGGAAAAAGCCAATCCACTGCAAAGGACTAGGTTGTTCTTGGTAAATTAAAATCGCACCAATAAAGGTAAAAAACGGTCCTGCAGAACGAATAGGTGTGACAATCGTAATCGGCAAGTGCTTTAACGCTTGGTAAGCTAATATCCAAGAACTCGCCATAATCGCTGATTTTATAACGATAAAACCATGGATTTGCCACGAAATCTTTTGAAAGTTATAACCGTGCTCAAGCGCGTAATCTGGATAAAAGATAGACAACCCATAAAACGCAGCGACAAATAAAAAGCCACTAGATACCGTACCTAAAAGGACAGGAAACACTTCGTTGCCTTGTACAGCATGTTTTTTACATAAGTTGTGTAATCCTAAAAAAAGAGCGGCTAATAAGCCTAAATACATCCACATACTGGACTATATATTTAAGTAGTTAATTGAAGGAAAGAAGTAAGGTTTATTTATTCAAACGTGTGACGAATCTCACCCGTTGCTGATGCTTTTAATAAAAGATTGAACTGTTTTATGCTGTCAAAATTTTCAGTGATAGCATCAGATACCGCAACGCCCGAAATACCAGTTTCTAAAATAGCGGTCACGTCATCTGTAGTGATATCGCCAAAACCTATAATTGGTTTTTCTGTTATTAAAGCATTACTGATAGCCGTATAGCCGTCCAAACCTAAAGCTTTAGTTGAACTATTTTTAGTCGATGATTTAAAAGGTTCTAAAATAATATAATCGCTATTTTTGGCGATTAACGATTCGCAATCTTCCAAAGTATTTGCCGTACCACCAATAATTTGCCAGCTGTATAAATCTGGTCTAACTACAGTAGGGCAGATGTCTGATTTTTCTAAATGCACACCTTCTGCTTTTACGTCTTTTGCTATTTTATAATTAGAATTAATGATTAATCGTGTTTGAAAATGAAAGGTAATTTCTCGAGCAGCTTTAGCTATTTCCAAATATTTAGCATCCGAAACATCCGTAAGATGTAATTGCACTAATTCCGCACCAGATGTACATGCCTTTTGAATGTTTTCTAAATGTGCTTCAGGAGTATTTCCTTGAGATATGTAATGAAGTTTAGATATAATCATGTAGTGGTGTCTTAATATTAGGCCTTCTCTTTAAATGCGGCGCAAAAATACAAATGTTTGGTGGTGTAGGTCATTAATATCGCATAGAAATAGAAAGCTTCTGAGATGCTTAAAACTCTGAATCTTAATTCAACATACAAACAGACTTATGCAAACAATTAAAAAAGCCTGCAAACATTACGTTATACAGGCTTTCCGCTATTAATCAACTAGGGTAATTATTTCAATGTTTCCAATAACTTTTCAGCTACTAATTCTGATGATGCCGGATTTTGACCTGTAATAAGATTGCCATCTTGTACAGCATAAGGTGCCCATTTATCTCCATTAGAGTAGAACGCTCCATTTTCAATCAACATATCTTCAAGTAACAATGGTACAACTTCGGTTAAACCAACTGCTGCTTCTTCTAAATTAGAAAATCCAGTCACTTTTTTTCCTTTTACTAAGGCTGTTCCATCTTCATTTTTAACGTCCTTCAATACAGCTGGTGCATGACAAACAAAAGCGATAGGTTTATTTTGGCGATCGAATTTTTCAATCAAGGCTACTGAATTGGCATCATTAGTTAAATCCCATAAAGGACCGTGACCACCTGGATAAAATACAGCATCAAAATCATCTGGATTCATATCTGCTAATACTTTGGTGTTTGCTATTTTATCTTTTGCATCAGCATCCTTGTTATAACGGTCAGTAGCTTCGGTTGCCGCATCTGGCGAATCACTACTTGGATCTACTGGTGCAGCTCCACCTTTTGGTGTCGCGATTGTAATGGTTGCTCCTTTATCTAATAACGTGTAATATGGACTTGCGAATTCTTCAACCCAAAATCCTGTTTTCTTTCCTGTATCTCCTAATTTATCGTGAGATGTTAATACGAATAATACCTTCATGTTCTTTTCTGTTTTTAATTCTTTTTGTCCTTCTGAAACGGTTTCAGAAGTTGTATTCTCTTTACAACTTGAGGCTGTAATTAAAGTTAGAATAACTACTATAGTTTGTAGTGTTTTCATTTTTATAAAATCTAATGTCTGTTTGAGTGTTGAAAAAATTGATCTTTATACATTCCGACGTCAACGTCGGGACACTCAAACGGACATTTAGTTAAAATTAATACGCCATTTTCACAATTTTCTCTACCTTATCTGGTGAAAGCGATTGGTGTTCACCTAATCCCAACCATCCACGATCAGTAAAACGTTTTGCTATTTTTTCAGCAGTACCTTCATAATCTTTAGTGTAATCTGATAACTTAGTATCAATACCTAATTGATGAAAGAAAGCTGTTGTTTTTTCAATCCCAGCATAAGCCTTATCGTCTGTGCTACCTTCGGTAACATTCCAAACACGCTCTGCGTATTGTGCTAGTTTTTCTTTCTTCGCTTCAAAATTAAACTTGTAATGACTTGGTGCAATTACCGCTAAAGTACGTGCGTGGTCAATACCAAACAATGCCGTTAATTCGTGTCCCATCGCATGAACAGCCCAGTCTGAAGGCACTCCTTTTTGGATTAAGCCGTTTAAAGCCATAGTACAACTCCACATAAAGTTAGAAGCGGCTTTATAATCTGTTGGATCTTTCATCACTATTGGCGCCACTTCAATTAAGGTTTGTAAAATGCTCTCTGCGAAACGATCTTGTAATAAGGCACCAACAGGGTACGTCATGTATTGTTCTAAAACATGTGTAAACGCATCTGTTAAACCGTTTGCTAACTGACGTTCTGGAATAGAGGTGATCACTTGAGGATCTAATATAGAGAACTCAGGAAATAAACCAGGTCCGCCCATCGCTAACTTCTCTTGTGTCTCAGCTCTTGTAACTACAGCACCAGAATTCATTTCAGATCCTGTAGCAGGAAGCGTTAAAACAGTTCCGAAAGGCATTCCTTTTTCAGTTCTAATATTTTGGGTTAAAATATCCCAAGGAGTCTCACCATCATAAACCGCAGCTGCTGATAAAAACTTAGTCCCATCAATTACTGATCCACCACCAACGGCTAATAAGTATGTAATGTTCTCATCTTTTATCACTTTTAATGCTTCCATTAACTTAGCGTATTCCGGATTTGCAGGAATACCTCCAAACTCAACAACATCTACTTTAGATAAGGCTGTTTTAACCTGATCGTAAATACCGTTTTTCTTGATACTTCCTCCACCATAAAGCAATAATACTTTGGCGTCTTTAGGAATTTCGTTTTCTAGTTTTTCTATCGTGTCCTTTCCAAAAATTATTTTGGTAGGGTTTTTAAATTCAAAGTTATTCATCTTTTTTTCTTTTTATCTTATTTATAATTCAACTACCATTTTCCCTTTGTTTTTACCTTCAAATAAATCGATAAAAGCACTCGGAATGTTATCAAAACCTTTAACTATGGTTTCTGAATAGGTTAGTTTGTCTTCTGCCAACCATGTTGATAATTGCTTCATAGCTTCTGGGAATTTGTCCGTATAATTAGAGACAATAAACCCTTGCATTAACGCACTGTTTTTTACTAAGAACGGTTGAACACTCAAGCTTTTTGGTGCCTCTGTATTGTTATAAACTGAAATAGCTCCACAAACAATGATTCGTGCCAATCTATTAATATTCACTAAAACCGCATCTGAAATTGGACCTCCAACATTATCAAAATAGATATCTACACCATTTGGTGCTGCTTCTGCAATGGCAGCTTTCATGTCTTTTGTGGTCTTATAATTGATACCAGCATCAAAACCAAACTTGCTTTTTAGAAGCTCTATTTTTTCATCTGTTCCGGCGATACCAATCACTTTCAGGCCTAGGATTTTTCCAATTTGTCCTACAACAGATCCAACGGCACCAGCTGCACCAGAAACGACTAATGTTTCGCCTGCTTTCGGTTTTCCAATTTCGGTTAATCCTGTGTAAGCTGTTAAACCTGTCATACCTAGAATACCCAAATAAGCAGATAATGGTGCTTTAGACGAATCAACTTTAGTTAATCCTTCAGCTTTAGAGACCTGTTTTGTTTGCCAGTTGAGCATGCCAGAGACAAAATCGCCAGCCTCAAACTTGTCGTTTTTAGATTCTAATACTTCAGCAATTACGCCAGACTGAATTGGCTTATCAAGTTGAAATGGTGGCACATATGATTTGGCATCACTCATTCGTCCTCGTAAATAAGGATCTACCGAAACATATTTAGTTTCTAATAGTAATTCTCCTTGGTTTACTGTGTTTTCAGATTCCTCTGTTTTAAATTCGAAATCTGACATTGAAGGTTTTCCTTCAGGTCTATTTTTTAATAAAATTGTCTTTGTCATGATTCTTTGTTTTTTAGTTAATTACAGTTACTAAATCTTCCATAGGTTTTCTCACCTTAACAAGATCTACTAGCCAATCTTCATTTTCTTTTCTGTAGCCAACAGGTAATAATACGGCACTACGTAATCCTTTTTCTCTAAGTCCTAAAATTTCATCAACTGCAGCCGGATCAAAACCTTCGAGTGGAGTGGTATCTACACCTTCAAAAGCCGCTGCAGTTATCGCTTGTGAAAATGCGATATATGCTTGCTTAGCGGCATGGTTAAAGTTTTCTTCCGCATCTTTTTGTGGATATGAGCTTAGTAGCATTTGGCGATAGTTTTCCCAACCTTCGTTTTTAAAACCACGAATCTCATTAGTTAAATCGAACATATAATTAATTCTGTCTTCAGTGTAAGTATCCCAAGCAGCGAAAACGAGTAGGTGAGAGCAGTCTGTAATTACCGACTGGTTCCATGCTACAGGTTTAATCTTTTCTTTTATATCTTGATTTGTAATCACCATAATTTCAAAAGGTTGTAAACCACTTGATGTTGGCGCCAAACGTGCTGCTTCTAAAATGCGTTGTATTTTTTCTTCTGGTACCACGTTTCCATTCATTGCTTTAGCGGCATATCTCCAATTTAATTTATCTAATAATTCCATATTTATAATTTCTTTTTTAAGCGTTGTTTCCTAATTTATTAATATCATCTGACGTTATAATCACATCAGCATAATGGTTTGTATTTGCTAAGTGTATCATAGCTTGCGCTATGGTTTCGGCATTCACTATTTTATATTTCTTTAATTTACCGATGAATAAAGGCTGAATTACTTTAAAAATCACCAATCCTATTTTTTCTAATCGTCTAGATTCTTGTCTATCACCACCAATTAAAGATGGTCTTAGAATAAATGTCTTTTTAAGCTGTTGCTTTAAGACGTTGTGTTCCATTTCTCCTTTCGTCTTATTGTAAAACACAGTACTATTTTTATTAGCTCCCATTGCTGAGACGACTAAAAAAGTAGGGATGTTATTTTCTTTTGAAAGCTTTGCAGCGGCAACCGGAATTCCGAAATCTATTTTCTTATAAAGTGTTTTGTCTGGTGTCTTTTTCGCCGTGGTACCAATACAACAATACACGTCGTCTGCTGTAAAGTCTTCTTTAAATTGGTTAAGCTCTAATAGATCGCCAATAAATTGTTTGACTTTATTTGGTAAACCTTTAATTTTTGAGCGTGAAAACAATTTAATGGTATCGTAACGGTCGTCTTCAATTAATTTTTGAAGTACTAAACCACCAGTTAAACCAGATGCGCCTAATATGATTGCTGTTTTTTTCATACTATTTACACATTTTTATACTGCTCCAAGCAGATTGATAGGCCTCTTCTAAATGTGCTTTATCTAAGGTAAATGATCCTCGTTTTTGAGTCATCATTAAAAAAGATAAAGGGTTGATAGCGTAAGCATATAATATATAATCTGAAAGCGGTTTTATAACCCCTTCTTTTTTACCACGTTCCCAAAGATCGAGTAGTGGTTGTAAGTGCTTAATACCTTCTTGTCTACTTTCCTCATCTATCATTGGAGTATTATCACACTGTGCTAAAAACATAGCATGCTCGCATTCGTTCAGTTTAAAATCGGCGATGCGTTTCCATATCATTTCAAAGCCTTCTTCAATGGGCATGTTAGGATCAAAATCGGCAAATGCATAATTGGTGTATTCCGCCTTAACATCTATATACGTTTGATTAACTAAGTCTTGTTTGTTTTCAAAGTATAAGTAAATGGTTGCCGGCGACACATTAGCCATTTTAGCAATCTTACTCATAGGAGTCGCATGAAACCCGTTGTTGTTAACCAACTCTATGGTTGCCTTAACGAGTGCATTACGTTTATCTATACTTTTTTGAAGTTTTGCCATTGTGTTTTAATTCTGATACAAATATACGGCAAAAATGAACGTTCATTCTTTTTTTTAACAAAGGTTTATGTTTAACCACTAAACAAGCACCAAAATATTCTAATAAGATGAGTGAGATCTGTTTAACCTAATCCGTTTTAGAGTTTACGTTAATTTTAGAATTGCTTCTGAATCCAATAAATAGAGTAGTAGACAATAATAGCAACACTAAATACCATGTATTAGATACCAAATCGATATACGTAATATTACCCTTCGCGAAACTTAAAATCATTAATACTTGCGCGCCATATGGTAAAAGTCCTTGTGTAATACAGGCAAACACATCTAAGATTGACGCTGTTTGTTTATTGTCCAGGCCATATTCATCATTAATAGATTTAGCTATAGATCCTGAAATAATAATCGAAACCGTATTGTTCGCAATAGCCGTATTAATGGTAGAAACTAAAGCTGCAATGCCGAATTGCGCTGTTTTCTGATTTCTAATCAATGTTTTAATTTTGACTAAAATAAATTCGATGCCTCCATTGAAAGCTACCAAAGCTGCTAAACCACCTGTTAATAAAGATAGCAGGAAAATTTCTGTCATGTTGGTAAAACCTGTATAGCTGATTCTTGTAAATTCAATGATTGAAAAATCCCCATAAAACACTCCTAGAATTCCCGCTGAAATCACCCCCAACATCAAGGTTGTAAAAACGTTAATACCTATTATAGATAAAACAATCACAATAACATAAGGAGCAATCTTTAATATGGAATACGAATAGGCGACGGTTTCTGTACCATCCGTTTGCAGACTTAAGCCTTGATAAATAAGAATTCCAATAGTTACAAGCGCTGCAGGTAAGGCAATCTTAATGTTGGCTTTAAATTTATCACTCATTTTACAGTCTAATGATTGGGTAGCTGCAATGGTCGTATCCGATATTACCGATAAATTATCACCAAACATGGAACCACCTAATAAGGCGCCACATAAAATACCCAAAGAGAAATCACCAGTGTCCGCAAATCCAATCACTATAGGTGCCAAAGCTACAATAGCACCAACGGAGGTTCCCGTTGAAACGGATAAAAAGGCAGCGATGATAAAAACTCCAAAATAAATGTATTGGCTATTAATGAGGTCTAATCCTAAATGAACAATCGTATCTACACTTCCCGTAGCTTTTGTGACGGCCGCAAATGCACCAGCCAGTAAATAAATTAAGCACATGGTGAGTATTTTAGGATCTCCACAACCTTCTAAAAGTGTGCTGATTTTAGAATTGATAGACTGCTTAAACATGAGAAATGCCACTAGGATTCCTGCAATAACAGCAATAGGAGCAGGTAAGGCATAAAAGTCATTTTGAATAATTCCAACGCTTAAAAACGTAATGATGAATACTAAAAATGGAAGTAAGGCTTTAAAACTTGGGGTAATCGGTTTAATTGACGACATGAATCTGTTTTTTGTCAGAATCGCAAAAAGTAGACAACAAGTAAATACGTGGGAATTAGTGTAACGTTTTTTCCAAAGTATTTGGCTTATCTTATTTAGCACCTTGCTCGTTACTGCAGGTTGCTATCTCTTTTTGAGATTCTTGATAATTAAGTGGGCAAACTTAAAAGGTTTTTAAATACTAAAACTTAAAATTGTGTTATTTTTTTAAACTAAACTTTAAGCTGTGTTTTTAAAATTAAATATTAATCAAGTAATTTTTATGATACATTTTTTTATAAATGTCTTTACTAAACATGTATAACTGTGCTGGTTTTTTAGACACGCCAACTTGTTTTTCATCTAAAGGAATGATGTATTTTTTATTAATCAGTTTTCGTCTGAAGTTACGATTGTCAATCTCTATTCCTAAGATGGATTCGTAAAGATCTTGCACGTCATTAATGGTGAATTTATCCGGAAGTAATTCGAATATAATAGGTTCAGCTAAACATTTTGTTTTTAAATCGTCATGCGCTTCTTCAATAATCTGTTGATGATCGAATCCTAATTCTGGTAATTCTCTAAGCGGAAACCACTTGGCCTCATACTTATTATTATCAACATCAACATCTTCTGTTTTTAACAAGAAGTAATACGCTATAGTAATCGTTCTAAGATTAAATTCTTGATTTTGAACCCAGATAAGATCTTTTTCATTTGATAAACGATCTGGATTTCCAAAGGCCTTAAACTGTTTTTTATACTGATTGGTCAAACCTGTTAGCTCCTTCAATACACGAGTTGCTGATTCATCTAAAGTTTCATCGTCATACACATGATATCCTGTAAGTACATAATCATCGACCAAGACATCCTTAGTCGTTTCGAACGATTCAGATGGAGAAGGTATTTTTCAATTTATAAAAGAAAATGGAGTTGCTGTTGATGATATTCAAATAGATTCAGAATTAAAAACAGGTGAAGTGGCCGTTTCATTAAATGATGAAGGTTCAGCTTCTTATACTATAAATTACCCAAGTGCTTGGGATCATATTCAATTGACAAAAAGCGCTAAGGCTATTACTTTAGCTTCAGATGCTTTTATATATGGAAGTCTGAGTGCAAGAGATCATAATACTAAACAAACGCTTTATTCCCTTTTAGAAATTGCTCCTTATAAAATTTTTGATGTTAATCTTAGAGCTCCATATTACACCAAGGAGGTTTTAAATCATTTAATGGAGTCTGCAGATTTTATTAAGTTTAATGATGATGAAATTATTGAAATAGTGACACATCTTATAATGAAAGCTGCAGATTTTAAAAAGTTCAGCAATCATGAAATTTCAGAAATCATAGATAAACGAAACTCAGATACTCAGAATTTAGAAGGCTGTATAAAATTTATTGCGCAGCAGACCAACACAAAATCAATTTGCGTCACATTGGGCTCAAAAGGAGCGATACTCTTTTATAACGACACGTTTTATTACAATAAGGGTCATAAAATCAATGTCGTAGATACCGTAGGTGCTGGGGATTCATTTTTAGCTGCTTTAACGGATAAATTACTCAAAGGAGAAGCACCACAAACCGCTATTGATTTTGCTTGCGTCGTTGGAGCTGTTGTAGCGAGTAGCGAAGGAGCTAATCCTAAACTGAACCCGAATGACATTGAGGTCTTATTAACTAAACATATAGATTGCTAAACTCTAGACCCCTAACTAGTAGCAATTTCAGAAAAGCTTTGTGATGTAATCATAAAGCTTTCTTTTTTGATTAAAAACAACCGATACTATGCCAAAAAGAAGCCTTATATAATTAGCCGTTTTCTATATAAAGTTTCAATTTTGTATCTTTTCAAACACAATAAAATAACAGCGATTAAATATTAAAAAAATAAAATTAGTTTAGAGATAAAGAATTAGTTTTGCGTTTTTTTTTGAAATCAAAATATTCCCTTAAATGGAAAACTTAATAACGTTTTGTATTACCGTATTTACCGGGTTTTTTGCGATAACCAATCCTATTTCTAATATGACGGTTTTTTTGTCACTTACTCAAGGTGCAGATAAAAAAACAAAAGATGACATAAATAAAAGAGCCAATATTATAGCCTTTATTATCGTCACCGTTTTTGTGCTTTTAGGAAAGTATATTTTTGAATTGTTTAATATTAGTATTCCAGCATTTAAGATTACAGGTGGTATCTTAATCTTCTATATTGGTTTTGAAATGTTACAATCCAAAAAGTCTGACGTCAAAAATATTAAACATGTTAATATTGATGAAAATATCGCTGTTTCACCATTAGCTATTCCAATTTTAGCAGGTCCCGGAACCATTGTTACAGCAATGAATTTTGTATCTAAAGTTGAAGTTTTACATATCATCTTAGTCATTGCCATATTTGGTTCCATGAGTCTAATAACCTATTATACATTTAAAATGAGTGACCTTATTGTAAAAGTCGTTGGCAATAATGTTATTTCTGTTATTGGAAAAATAATGGGTTTAATCATTGCCATTATAGGTACTGGTATGATTATTCAAGGGATTAAAATTTCTTTTAATTTAATCACAAGTTAATTCTCAAGTCGTCTCCATTTCGATGACATTATGATCCGTTTTTAACTCTAAATGGATAGTAATTTATAATAAATAATCACGATAACGTTTTCGTAACTACCTGCTTTGCAGTTTATTTCATCAAAATATTAAGATTTTGATATTAATAACATCATTTATTCTAAACAATAAGCAAAAACACTTCAGTTTTAGTAAAATAAGCTTCTTTTTTTGCGCTATTACTAAATATAACACCCTTAAAATAGAGATTTCATAAATCGTCGGTTCTTATTTTTATAAATAAAGACCAACTTCCCATACGATTATTTCTTGTAAGTCAACAACTACGCAACTCTTCGCGCTTTAGTGCTTCCCAACACAAAGAAAACGAATAATTATCGTCTCTTATAATATGATTTCTGTCATAAAATAGAAAACCGTCCTAAAGTAAATTTGTACAAGAAATAAAACAAACATCATGAATATATCACACATAGAGCATTTAGGAATTGCTGTCGAAAACTTAGAAGAAGCTATAGCATATTATGAACAGGTATTAGGTATGAAATGCTATTCTATAGAAGAGGTTGTCGATCAAAAAGTGAAGACAGCCTTTTTTTTGGTAGGTCATACAAAAATTGAATTACTAGAGAGCACATCTCCAGATGGCCCAATAGGAAAGTTTATTGCAAAAAAAGGACAAGGCATTCATCATATCGCATTCGCTGTAGACAATACGACAGAAGCTCTAAAAACCGTGGAAGAAAGAGGTGTCACTTTAATTGATAAAACATCCCGAAAAGGCGCAGAAGGGCTAGAGATTGGATTCTTACATCCAAAGTCAACCTTAGGTGTACTCACAGAACTGTGTTCACAACCAAAATAATTTGATATAATATTTAGATAAGTAAAGAAAATTATGGCAAATCAAGATAAAATTAACGAGCTCATAGAAAAAAGAGCAAAAGCGAAGTTGGGAGGCGGTGAAAAACGTATAGACTCACAACATGCTAAAGGAAAATTAACAGCTCGTGAACGCATAGACATTCTTTTAGACGACGATAGTTTCGAAGAATTCGACATGTTTGTGACGCACAGAACAAAATCATTTGGATTAGATAAACAAATATACCTCTCGGATGGTGTAGTGACTGGTCACGGTACAATTGACGGAAGAATAGTATACCTTTTTGCGCAAGACTTTACCGTTTTCGGTGGATCATTATCTGAAACTTACGCCTTAAAAATATGTAAGGTAATGGATATGGCGATGAAGATTGGTGTTCCTGTAATAGGATTGAATGATTCTGGTGGCGCTCGTATTCAAGAAGGTGTAAGATCTTTAGCGGGTTATGCTGAGATTTTCCAGCGAAACATAATGGCGTCTGGTGTTATTCCTCAAATTTCTTCCATTTTAGGACCTTGTGCAGGTGGCGCGGTATATTCTCCAGCATTGACGGACTTTACTATTATGACCGAAGAAACGAGCTATATGTTTGTTACAGGGCCAAAAGTTGTGAAATCGGTCACAGGCGAGGTCGTTACTGCAGAACAATTAGGTGGTGCTAAGATTCATTCAACACGATCTGGTGTGTCTCATTTCTTAGCGGCAAATGACGAAGAGAATTTAATGCTCATTCGTAAAATATTGAGTTATATGCCTTCTAATAATTTAGAAGAAGCACCAATTATTTCATGTAATGATCCTATAGATAGATTGGAAGATGCTTTAAATGAAATTATTCCAGAAAACCCTAACCAACCTTATGATATCGTTGATGTAATTTCAATCCTTACTGATAATGGAGAGTTTACTGAAGTGCATCGAAATTATGCAAGAAACATTTGTGTCGGCTTTGCAAGATTCAATGGGCGACCTGTAGGTATCGTAGCGAATCAGCCTAAATTTTATGCAGGTGTTTTGGATATTGATGCTTCTAGAAAAGCAGCCCGATTTGTGCGTTTTTGTGATGCCTTCAATATTCCTATCGTAACATTAGTTGACGTACCAGGATTTTTACCGGGAACAGGCCAAGAGTATGGCGGCATTATACTACATGGAGCTAAATTATTATTTGCTTATGGTGAAGCTACTGTACCTAAAGTGACTATTACGTTACGAAAATCTTATGGTGGAGCACACGATGTTATGAGCTGTAAACAACTAAGAGGTGATGTCAACTATGCATGGCCAACGGCAGAGATAGCCGTAATGGGAGCGAAGGGTGCTGTAGAAGTTTTAGAAGGATCTAATATTAGAAAAATAGAAGATGCCGACGAAAAACAAGATTACATTGACAAAAAAGAAGATGAGTACACAGAGCGATTTGCCAACCCATACCAAGCTGCTAAATATGGATTTATAGATGATGTTATTGAACCTAGAAATACAAGATTCAGAATCATTAGAGCTTTAGAATTACTTCAAAATAAAAAGGATGTAAATCCACCTAAAAAACACTCAAATATCCCACTATAATGACACAGATACTATTATACACAGATACCATCAGTGAAGGCTATGTTATTCTAATTACTGGTTTATTAATTGTTTTTGGAGCCTTAGTAACACTAGCATTGTTCTTTAATTACGGATTACCATTAATGCTATATGTCTACAAGATAATCACCAAAGGAAAAGACAAGAAGATTAGTGAAATTAAAGTAAAAGGAGATAGTGGTTTTACAGGAGAGATTTCAGCAGTTATCGGAGCGGCTGTTCATATGTATTTAAGCGAACAACACGACAACGAAAGTGGCATCTTAACCATAAAGCAAGTCAAAAAAGCATATTCGCCTTGGAGTTCAAAAATATATGGCATTCAAAATAGATTATAACACACAAAACAAGCTTGTTCAGTTTTTTCACTAAAAGAAATGGTTAATAGCGAACAGCATGTGGCCATAGAAAAACATTAAACATAAACCCATGAAAAATTATAAATTCAAAGTCAACGAAAACGGTTACTCGGTTAATATAAAATCACACGAAGATAATATTATCAACTTAGAGGTCAATGGCACATCTTACGAAGTCATTATGAGTACTGAAATTAAAAAAACCAAAACTCCTACTTTGGTGCGTTCAGCTTCAAAACAACCAGCAGCACCTTTACAAGTCACACCAAAATCTACAAAAACCAACATTGTAGCACCTATTCCAGGAGTCATCCTTTCTCTAAATGTAAAAGTTGGTGATACGATTAAAGAAAACGATTTATTATTAGTTCTAGAAGCTATGAAGATGGAAAACAACATCGTAGCCGAAAAATCTGGAGTCGTAGCCTCTATAAAAGTTGTAGTGGGACAACAAGTGTTGCAAGATGCTTTATTGATAGAGCTTGAATAACGTTGTGAATGCTATTCAACAAAGAAAACTAATCAGTATTTAAAATTAAAAAATGAAGAAATTAATAATAATATTTAGCACTATAGCTTTACTCGTTTTTATTAGACCAGTACTTGGCTTAGGCGCAAATATAAATACAGCCACTAATTCTTCAGTATCAACAACACAAGTTGATACTACTGAAGAAGAAAGTATTATCAACGAAGCCGTTGATGGTATAAAATCATTTTACAGTTATACAGGATTCGCAAATTCGTCTTCCGGAAATGTCATTATGATTATTATCGGAATTGTTTTTATCTACTTAGGTATTAAATACAATTACGAACCCTTATTATTAATCCCTATTGGAGCAGGTGTTATTTTAGGAAATATTCCTTTTGTTGCCGGAAACCAGACAGGTATTTATGAAACCGGATCTGTTTTAAACTACCTCTATTTTGGTGTTGTAAAAGGGATTTATCCACCACTAATTTTCTTAGGAATTGGTGCCATGACAGACTTTTCATCACTCATCGCCAATCCTAAATTAATGCTTTTAGGAGGTGCAGCACAAATTGGTGTATTCGCTACGTTTATGGGAGCTTTGTACCTCGGTTTTGCTCTTCCAGAAGCTGGTGCTATTGGAATCATTGGAGGTGCAGATGGACCCACAGCGATTTTCCTTTCGTCTAAATTAGCAAACGGAGTCAACCTACTTCCAGATGGTACAACAGTTAAAAACTTAATTGGCCCAATCGCCATTGCTGCGTATTCTTATATGGCATTAGTGCCTGTAATTCAGCCACCTTTAATGCGCTTGTTGATTTCAAAAAAAGATAGAAAAATCAAAATGAAACCACCAAGAGCGGTGACGCAAAAGGAGAAAATGATTTTTCCGGTAGTCGCTATGATTCTAACCTTGTTCATTTCGCCTAGTGCGTTACCGTTATTAGGAATGTTATTCTTTGGAAACTTATTAAAAGAATCTGGAAGAACTGAACGTTTAGCAGACACCGCAAGAACAAAATTAATTGACATTGTTACCATATTACTAGGTGTAACAGTTGGAGCTTCAACACAAGCCGATATTTTTATCACTAAAGATTCTATGTTAATTTTTGGACTCGGAGCCATATCATTTGTCATCGCGACAATGGGTGGTTTATTATTTGCTAGATTCATGAATCTATTCTTAAAAGGAGATAATAAAATCAACCCATTAATTGGTGCGGCTGGTGTTTCTGCAGTTCCAGATAGTGCGAGAGTCGTACATCATGAAGGTCTCAAATCAGACCCAACTAATTTTTTACTCATGCATGCCATGGCACCTAATGTTTCTGGTGTTATTGGATCTGCCATCGCAGCAGGTATTATTTTAAGCTTCTTGTCATAAGTATCATAAACCAACCTTAATTTTTAAATCTTAATAGCATGAAAATACCTAACATAATGACAGCCAATGAAGCTGTTAAGCTTATAAAATCTAACAATCGTGTATTAATACAAGGAGGTTCTGCCACTCCACAAGCCCTAGTAAAAGCTATGGTAGAGCGGGCTTCAGAATTAAAAAATGTTGAAATTGTTCATTTACACACCGAAGGAGAATGTGGATATACCCATCCAGATTTAAGAGAAAGCTTTCACACAAAAGCATTTTTCATTGGTGGAAATGTTAGAAAAATGGTAGGCAATACAGTCGATTATATTCCTATTTTTCTGAGCGATATTCCAAGTTTGTTTCGTGAAGGCTATATGGATTTAGATGTGGTATTGGTCAATGTATCTCCACCAGACAAGCATGGGTTTTGTTCCTTAGGAGTGTCTATAGACATTGTTAGTTCTGGCATCGAAAAAGGAAAAAAAATAATAGCTCAAATTAACCCTAAAATGCCACGAACGTTTGGAGATGCTTTGGTGCATTTAAACAGATTTGACGCTTGTGTTTTAGTCGATGAAGACATTTACGAAATGAAATTTGTGCCACCGAATAAGGAAGAACAAGCCATTGGTAAAAATATCGCGGAAATTATAGAGGATGGAGCCACACTTCAAATGGGAATTGGTGGTATTCCAAATGCCGTTTTAACCTATCTCACCAATCATAAAAACTTAGGTATTCATACTGAAATGTTCTCAGAAGGCATTGTAGACTTAGTAGAAAAAGGTATCGTGAATGGTTCTCAGAAAAAAGTAAACCCTTATAAAATAATTTCTGGTTTTGCTATGGGAACACGTCGTTTATACGATTTTATGGATGACAATCCAGAAATTGAAATGAATGATATTGCTTATGTTAATGACACGTCTATAATTCGTCAAAACCCTAAAGTAACAGCTATTAACTCTGCAATTGAAATTGATTTTACAGGCCAAGTTTGTGCAGATTCAATTGGCACAAGAATGTTCTCTGGTGTTGGTGGTCAGATGGACTTTATGCGCGGAGCAGCGCTATCTAAAGGAGGAAAACCTATTATAGCGATTACCTCAACAACGCTAAAAGGTGTTTCTAAAATTGTACCATCTTTAAAACCAGGAGCTGGAGTAGTAACAACGAGAGCACATGCAAGGTATGTTGCTACAGAATATGGTATTGCGGAATTATTTGGCAAAAGCTTAAAAGAACGTGCGCAATCATTAAGAGATATTGCACATCCTAACAGTAGAGAAGAATTAGATAAAGCTATTTTCGAAAGATTTGGAAGTAGTTTAATGGTAAAATAATTTGACTAATCAAACACATTATGAAAACTAAAAATAAACGGCTTTTTTCAGAATTTCAACCTGTTTCAACAGAACAGTGGATGGAAAGAGTGACAGCAGATTTAAAAGGTGCGGATTTTGATAAAAAGCTAGTCTGGAAAAACCTCAGCGGTATCAATATTCAACCTTGCTATAATAGTGAAGACAAAATCACACTGCTTAAAAACACAGGAGAGAATTCGCAGACATTAATCAATTATCGAACCGTTGCGGTTTGCTGTTCAGAAACAGGAAATGATTTAGCAAAAAAAGCCATTGAAGAAGGCATAAATGGTATCATTTTTCAAATTATTAGTGAGGTCAAAGTTGCAGAACTTTTAAAAGATATTGACCTAAATACCATTACCGTTTCCTTTGAACTGTATAATAATGCGATTGCATTCACCAAAGATTTAGTCGCGTCTGCAAAAAACAAAGACTTAAAAGGATACATTAACACAAGGATGATATCTAACTATGTGACAACAGGTTCGTTTGATGATAAAAACGTTGAGGTTGCCACAGAATTAATAAAACTAACAGCGGACTTCCCTAACTTTAAAGCACTCACCATATCTGGAACTGAATTTTTAGATTCAGGGGCGAACCAAGTCCAAGAGATTGCTTATACCTTAAATGCCCTAGTCTTTTTAACTGAAAAACTAAAAGCAAAAGGTGTTGCCGCTCAAGACATTTTTAACAACTTAAATGTTCTACTCGCCATAGGTTTAGAGTATTTTGTTGAAATAGGAAAGTTTAGAGCCTTCAACAATCTATTAGCTGAAGTTGCAGCTAAATATAGTGTAATAGATTTCTCTAATACCATAACCGCTAAAACATCGATTTGGAGTAAATCCATAACAGATGCAGAAACGAATTTATTGCGTTGTACCACAGAAGCCATGTCTGCCATCTTAGGTAATGTTGATGGAGTGCTAATTGATCCTTACGATAAAGAATTTAATAGTACTTCAGATTTTTCAACTCGTATTGCAGGTAACATTACAACCATATTACGAGAAGAATCCTACTTTGGTAAAGTCTCTAATCCGGTTGATGGCTCTTATTATATTGAAGAGGTAAGTACTAAAATTGCAGAAAAAGCTTTAGAGTTATTTAAAGCTATTGAAGCGGAAGGTGGGTTTTATAAGAGTTTTGAAAACGAAACCATTCAACAACAAATTGCTGAAATTCGACTTCAAAAACTAAAATTATTAAGCCAACGTCGTACAGCTATGGTTGGTATTAATAAATATCCTAACCTCATGGAAACCGTTGATGCAATACTGCTTTCTAAAGCAGATGCTGCAAATCCTAAAGTGTTAACTCCGAGAAGAGCATCTTTAGAAATTGAAGCGATGAGACGTGTCACCGAAGAATTAGTGGCAGAAACCAATGTACGACCAATTGTACAATTAGCGAGTTACGGTAATCTAACCATGCGAAAAGCAAGAGCAGCATTTGCTTACGACTTTATTGGGGTTAGTGGTTTTGACGTCCACCAAGAAGAGAGTTTTGAAAATGCAACTGTAGCAGCCTATGAAAGTGCAAAATCAAACTCACACGTCGTGGTGATTTGTAGTTCGGATGACGATTACGATGCCACAGCACTAGACTTTATAAACACATTTAGAGCGCTGAATAAAGACAAAGTATTATTGTTGGCTGGTGCTCCAAAAAATATGGACGAATTAACTGAAGCTGGTTTAGATGGTGTAGTTAATATGAGAACTGATGTTCTTGTGTCACTTTCTGCGATTCAGAATAAAGTTCAAAAAACCTTAAAATCTTTAGAAGTATGAAATCGCTTTGGCGATTCCATCTGACCATTGAAACCATTAAATAAAAACACATGAGACCCGATTTTTCAGATATAACATTAAATTCAACTGTTAAGCAAACAGTTGAAGCTTCAGAAAGCAAAGACATTTGGAATACACCTGAAGGTATTCCTGTAAAAAAACAGTTTACAAAAAAGGATATTGCCGCAGCAGAGCATTTAAGTTTTTGTGCTGGTGTACCTCCTTTTTTAAGAGGCCCTTACAGTGCGATGTATGCCATGCGTCCATGGACCATTCGTCAATACGCAGGTTTTTCAACCGCAGAAGAATCTAATGCATTTTACAGAAGAAACTTAGCTGCTGGTCAAAAAGGATTGTCTGTGGCTTTTGATTTAGCAACACACAGAGGTTACGATTCCGATCACCCTCGTGTTACTGGTGATGTTGGAAAAGCTGGTGTTGCCATAGATTCTATTTTAGATATGGAAATTTTGTTCGATCAAATTCCATTAGATAAAATGTCGGTATCTATGACAATGAATGGTGCTGTATTGCCCATTATGGCCTTTTATATTGCGGCTGCAAAAAAACAAGGAGTGCCATTAGATCAACTTTCAGGAACGATTCAAAATGACATCTTAAAAGAGTTTATGGTGCGTAATACGTACATCTATCCGCCGTTACCTTCTATGAAGATTATTGGAGATATTTTCGATTACACCACTAAAAACATGCCTAAGTTTAATTCTATTTCTATCAGTGGTTACCACATGCAAGAAGCTGGAGCTACAGCAGATATTGAATTGGCGTACACCTTAGCCGATGGCATGGAATACATTAGAACCGGTTTAAAATCAGGTTTAAAAATTGATGAATTCGCACCGCGATTATCATTCTTTTGGGCTGTTGGTATGAATCACTTTATGGAAATTGCAAAAATGCGTGCAGCACGTATGCTATGGGCAAAAATTATAAAATCATTTAATCCAACAAATCCAAAATCAATGGCTTTGCGTACGCATAGTCAGACCTCTGGTTGGAGTTTAAGTGAGCAAGATCCTTTTAATAATGTGGCTCGTACCTGTATTGAAGCGATGGCCGCAACTTTAGGAGGTACACAATCGTTACACACCAATGCTTTAGATGAAGCGATTGCGTTACCTACCGATTTCTCAGCAAGGATTGCACGTAACACCCAAATTTTTATTCAAGATGAAACGCAGATGACCAAATCTGTGGATCCTTGGGCTGGTTCTTATTATGTAGAATATTTAACTCAAGAAATCGCTAAAAAAGCGTGGACACTCATCGAAGAAGTAGAAGAACTTGGCGGTATGGCCAAAGCTATTGAAACCGGAGTTCCTAAACTGAGAATTGAAGAAGCGTCTGCACGTAAACAAGCACGATTAGATTCTGCTCAAGATATTTTAGTGGGTGTTAATAAATTTAAAACCACAGAAAAATCAAATATTGAAATTTTAGATATAGACAACACTGCGGTTAGAGAATCTCAAATTGCACGATTGAATAAGATGAAAGCGGATCGTAATTCAGATCTTGTTGCTGCTAATTTAAAAGCCTTAGAGAATTGTGCCGGAGGTGAAAAAGGCAACTTATTAGAACTCGCCGTTGAAGCGGCAGAAAACTTTGCCACTTTAGGTGAGATTTCAGATGCTTTAGAAGTACACTTCGGAAGACATAAAGCGGCTACTAAACTAATAAGTGGTGTTTATGGAAAAGAAGTTAATAACGATTCCATTTACGCAAGCGCTCAAAAGTTAGCAGATAAATTCGCGGAAATTGAAGGTCGAAGACCAAGAGTAATGATCGCAAAAATGGGGCAAGATGGTCACGATAGAGGGGCAAAAGTTGTAGCGTCTAGTTTTGCTGATTTAGGGTTTGATGTCGATATGGGATCTTTATTCCAAACACCCGAAGAAGTCGCAAAACAAGCGATTGAAAATGATGTGCATTTTGTGGGAGCATCGAGTTTAGCTGCTGGTCACAAAACGCTGATTCCGCAGTTAATTGGCGAATTAGAAAAATTAGGTCGACCAGATATAATGGTGTTTGCCGGAGGTGTAATTCCTGCTCAAGATTATGACTTTTTATTAGAACGGAAAGTGGTTGCTATTTTTGGTCCTGGTACGGTGATCTCAGAAGCAGCGATTACAATTATGGAAAAATATTTAGAACAGGAATAGAAAACTTGGTTAGTATATTGAAGAAAAGGCCCAAGCATAAATGTGTTTGGGCTTTTTTTTAACAATTCGTTAAAACAGTCCGTGAATATCCACGTCATTCCCCGGAAAAACGAAAACAACAAATAACATCTTACTGATTTACCAATTTCATACAATTCTACGAATATCCGCGTCATCTGCGTCATCCGCGGGAAAACCAAAACAATAAATAATACACTTACTAATTTACCATTTTCATACAAATGATTTAATTCCGCGAATATCCTCACCACATTCGGGAAAACAAAAACAGCAAATTATCAATACGCTTTCCAAATGGTAGTAGCAGTTGCGCAAACTTTATCACTGCCTTTAACCTTTATAGTATGCTGAAATGCATTTTTAGTTTCTAGTTCCTTTGTTAAAGATGTTACAGTATCTCCAAACTGTGCTTCCGCAATAAAACGGCCATCAATACGATGAAGAAAATGGGTATTTACAATCGCTTCAGGAATAGATTCAATAACCCATTGTAAATACCGAATATTATTAACGTGCTTATTCATATCCGTATCAAACCGATTAACTTGAAAGTGCCCTTTATAATCGGTATCTTCTACAGCATTTATTTTTGACTTAATATTGATATCTATTGAACTTTCATTAAACGAAGACCACTTTTCTTTAATCTCATGAAAAATAGGGGTAGGCCTTCTTTTTTCAATATCAAAGAATACCCATAAACCTTTGGCACGACCAATTATATTTCGATCTTCATCAAAAATGAGGTTCTCTCTATACCCTTTAATTGTGGAGTAGCTCGATAGCCATGTTCTAATCGTAATTTTTTCTTTATAATTTGGGTATCGATCCATTTGCAAGACACCAGAAAACAAGACCCAACCTATATTCTTTTTAAACAAATCAAACAAACTATGGTCTATAGAATAACAATGATCTGCGGCAGTTTCTTCTAACAAAGCTAACATTATGGCTGGCGTGGCTAGCCCTAATTCATTCATTTCAAAATAGCGTAATTCAAACTGCTTATCGAAATAATTATTAAATGGCATCATCTGTATGTTTTGAAAGTTAAATTACGATGTGTTTTAAAATGAATTTTTAAATTTTTCAATAATCTGAAGTGCTGCTTTTACTGGTGAGATTTCAGAAGACACAATGTCTTTCTCTAATTGAGCGAGTTCACTGGTAATACGTTTAGAACCATAAAACATCTGTTTTAATTCTTCATTAATATTATTATACATCCATTTTATTTGTTGATGGTTTCTATTCTTAACGAAATAACCATTAGCCTCAACCAAGGTTTTGTATTTTGAAACTTCATCCCAAACATTAGAAATTCCAATATTATTAGTGGAGGATGCGGTACTGACTACCGGACTCCAGCCAGATTCTGATAAAGGGAATATATGCAACGCATTCTGATATTGTCTTTTGGCTATTTTACTATTGGTAATATTGTCGCCATCTGCTTTATTAATTACGAGCATATCTGCCATTTCCATAATCCCTTTTTTAATCCCTTGTAACTCATCACCAGCACCAGACAGCATTAAGAGTAAAAAGAAATCCGTCATGCCATGCACTGCAGTTTCAGATTGTCCAACACCAACGGTTTCAATTAAAATTACGTCATAACCAGCGGCTTCACAAAGTAACATGGTTTCTCCTGTTTTGTTGGCAACACCTCCTAAAGTATCACCAGAAGAGGAAGGTCTAATATAAGCTTCTTCTAAATTGGCCAATTCTTCCATCCTAGTTTTATCACCAAGAATACTACCTTTAGTACGCTGACTACTTGGGTCTATCGACAAAATAGCAACTTTATGACCTTGTTTTACAAGATACAAACCAAAGGCTTCAATAAACGTACTTTTTCCAACACCAGGAACTCCGGTGATACCAATCCGAATTGATTTTCCGGAACTTGGTAATATCGACTGAACAATTTCTTTTGCTAAGATTTTATCACTATCTAAATTACTTTCAATAATGGTAATTGCTCTAGATAATAAAACGCGATCACCATCTAAAACACCATCAATATAAGCCTGTGCAACTAATCTGTTTTTGGGTTTGTAATTTTTCATGGTAATGATATAAAAATGAGTCTATTTCTCAGCAGTTATCGGCTACTACAAAGATACTGATAATGCAAAACACAGCATAGCATAACCTAAGTTTTTCTACGGTTTTTTCTAATTTAAAACACCTCGAAATATGACTTCTAATATTCAAAAATATTAATGTATAATACCGTACGAATGGGTGATGTTTCTGATTTAAAATTGAACTCAATGGCGCTGCTTATACCATAGACTCAAAAGGCATCAATGCAAGACATAGTCAATCATTAATTCTACTAAAACTCAAGTAATTCTATCAATTATTTTACATTTACACGAGGAAAATCAACAAAGAAAATCGATAATATATGACCGGAAGCTTACTTTTTGTTGCCATTGTGTTATTAGCAGGAGCCATTATTTGTGTTTCCATAGCCAAACGATTGGGCTTAAGTTCTGTGTTAGGCTATTTATTGGCTGGTGTACTAATTGGTCCTTATGTATTAGGTTTTATCGGGGAAGAAGGCCAAGACATCATGCATTTTGCAGAGTTTGGAGTGGTGATAATGCTGTTTTTAATAGGACTAGAAATTGAGCCTAGGAATTTTTGGAACATGCGCAAAACCATTTTAGGAATGGGAGGCATACAAGTTGCTGCAACCATGTTCTTATCCTATCTGCTCTTTACAGCATTTGGTTATGAATCTACAGTGGCATTCGTCATTTCTATGGCTGTAGCCTTATCATCGACGGCAATTGTACTACAAACCATAAAAGAAAAAGGCTTAATGGCTACGACGTCTGGGACCTCAGCCTTTTCTATATTATTATTTCAGGATATTATAGTCATATTTATGATAGGTGCTATTCCGTTGCTATCTGCATCAGACACGGTATCTACCAATGATCCTCATGGCGAGCAAGTCAATTTGTTAGATGGTTTACCAATGGGATTACATACCCTTACTATTATTCTATCAGTGGTTTTAATAATCGTAGCAGGTCGCTATTTAATTGTTCCTATGCTACGTAAAGTCGTGAAATCGGGAGTTAGAGAACTCTTAATTGCCGCCGCATTTTTAATTGTTTTAGGCATTTCATTTCTAATGGAATATGTAGGATTAAGTCCTGCTTTAGGAGCGTTTTTAGGTGGAGTAGTACTATCAAATAGTGAATTTAAGCACGAGTTGGAAAGTACCTTAGAACCTTTCAAAAATTTAATGTTAGGCTTATTTTTTATTGCAGTAGGTGCTTCCATTAATTTTATAGTAATTTCTAATAGCCCGTTAACCATTGGTGGTATTTTAGTTGCTGTAATACTTATAAAAGCCATTGTTCTATTTATAACAGGACTCATTTTTAAACTTAAGATTGACCAAAACTTATTGCTAACGTTCAATTTATCACAGATTGGGGAATTTGCATTTGTACTATTATCGTTTGCGTTTCAGTCTCGTATTTTAGAACAAGAGCAATTGGATATTATGCTTGTTGTAACAGCCTTAACCATGGCTATTACACCTATTATTGGCATGATTAACGAACGTTTAATTTTACCCAAAATTGGCACTAAAGAATGCATTGACAGACCAATGGATACACATCATAAAAAATCTCAAAAAATCATATTAGTCGGTTTTGGAAGTTTTGGAAGTACAATTGGGCGATTTTTAAGATCGCACGATGTCGAGGCAACTATTCTAGATCACGATTCAAATCGTGTGGATTTTCTAAGAAAAATAGGATTCGAAGTGTATTATGGAGATGCAACGCGTATCGATTTATTAGAATCTGCGGGTATTGCTGATGCTAAAATTTTAATTTGTGCTATTGATAATCCTGATGCGACCAAACAGATTACGAGACTCGTTAAAGAAAAATATCCACATGTAGAATTAATGATCCGAGCCAGAAACAGATATGACGCTTATGATTTAGTCAACTTAGGCATGGAAAACATTTATCGCGAAACTTTGGAAACATCATTAACAATGGCTAGTGATGTACTGGCTAAAGTTGGTTTTCAAAAGGAAACTTTAAAAACTCAAGTCCAAAACTTTATTAAATACGATGAAGAAAGCTTAAGACGTTTAGCTGGTGAACCTAACCGAGATGACAACTATATTTTTAAAGCACGACAAGAGTTAGAACAACAGGAAAAGCTTCTAAATGAGGATTTTAAAAGAGGAGTTATTAATGAGAACCTATCAAAGACTGAACCTTCTGAAAATAACATAAAAAAATAGCTATAAATCTTTGTAAATATCAAGAGATAAAAACGACTACATGTTATAAATTTGCGATATATACCCCGATTTTATAACTGAATATATTTATGAATCCTAAACATACAGCATATTCCATATTAGACCTGGCTTTAGTTTCTGAAGGTCAGACCCTAAAACAAACCTTTAACGATGCCTTAAAATTAGCACAGCACGCTGAAACCTATGGTTATAAACGGTTTTGGTTAGCAGAACATCATAATGCAGAAAATATTGGAAGTAGCGCCACTTCTGTTTTAGTTGGCTATGTGGCTCAAGGCACAAAAACCATTAATGTAGGTTCTGGCGGCATAATGTTACCCAACCATTCTCCTTTAATTATTGCCGAACAATTTGGTACGCTAGGAACCTTATACCCAAACCGAATTGATTTAGGGCTAGGACGCGCACCAGGAACCGATAAAGAAACAGCCGAAGCCATTCGTTCTGATTTTATGCAAGCAGCACAGGCCTTTCCAAAGGAAGTAGAAAAAATACAATCTTATTTTTCTATAGAAAATGAAGATGCTAATGTTCGTGCTACGGTAGCAGAAGGAGTACATGTCCCTATTTATATTTTAGGGTCTAGTACAGATAGTGCACATTTGGCGGCTAAAAAAGGATTGCCTTATGCGTTTGCCAGTCATTTTGCAACCACGCATTTATGGGATGCTATCGCTATTTATCGTAAAGAATTTCAACCATCAAAAGGATTAGAACAGCCCTATGTTATGGCCGGTGTTAATATCATTATAGCGGATACAGATGAAGAAGCCGAACGCTTATCAACCTCATTAATACGAATGATTGTTGGCATATTTACAGGAAGACGTGCTAAAGTT
Organism: Winogradskyella thalassocola; assembly: GCF_900099995.1. Lineage (GTDB taxonomy): Bacteria > Bacteroidota > Bacteroidia > Flavobacteriales > Flavobacteriaceae > Winogradskyella > Winogradskyella thalassocola. The sequence goes on along the minus strand of NZ_FNCZ01000003.1, from coordinate 352,729 downwards.
CAGCCTCCAACAGACATGACGGAAGAGCTTAGAGATATCATGCGAAATCCACAAGTACACCAAATGCTTAAGTATTCTTTTATTGGAAGTAAAGCTAAGGTGAAGGCTCAGGTGAAAGAATTTTTAGATCAAACTAATGCAGATGAACTTATTGCAGTAACGCATCTATACGATATTAACGACAGAATTAAATCGTATAAAATGTTTGCGGAAATTATGGATGAGTTACTTTAAAAAAAGCATAAAAAAACTCCTATTTTTTATAATAGGAGTTTAGCATGACCATAGTCTATAGAATTATTTTTTAGAGTCTGAACTAGCTCCTTTAAATTTATAAATCACTCCAAAATTAATTCCGAAGGAAGAATACGGCACTTTAACGGCTAATTCTTTTGACGAATCGGTATTATCACTAGGTAATTCATCCACATAAGTGGTTGTTTTATTGGTCCCTGCAGGTAAGTTATCTAAAGAATAGAGACCACGTACAGCAACCGTACCATCTGGTAAAACAACGTTAGTGTTAAATTCAGTGATTTCAGAATCTTTTCGTTTTAAACTAATCCCGTAATACTCAGCTTCGGCAAACACACTAAAGTGCGTATTCAGAGGATATTCATAACCCAAAGCAGCAACAAAACCTAAAGGAAATTGTCCGTGATAATCTTCTACATAGTTAGTTTCAGAATACGATCCTAATGGCACACCGATAGCATCGGCTTCAGCCTGCGAAAATGTCGCTTTCTGATACACAACAGCTTCGGTCTTACCTCCTAATTTAACAAGCGCACCAAGACGCGCATAAACATTTGAATCAAATTTATAAACGATAGAGGCAGCGGCACCAAAAGCACGTGCTCTGGCAATTGCATCAACCTCAAAACCTGTAAAATTCACTTTAGATACCGTTTGGTCAGATCCATGAAGATACCCCAAGCTCAAATCAACACCAATACGGTTATTAAAAAAATAGGTCCCTCGTAATTGAGCATTTAAACCCTCTCCATAACTTCCATAAGAGTTTTCAATACCGCTAGAAGTTTGTGTCTCACCAAGTTTCATTCCAGCACTACCTATGGCATAACCACCACTGGCCGAAACTTGAAATTGTGCATAAGTTGTTGTGCTTAGCAATACTGCTATAGCGACTGTGATTGTACGTTTCATAATTGAAGATTTTTTAGTATAAATTGAAGATTTGGACTTCAAATGACAATGATTACAAAGGTACTTGTTTAAAAATTTTTAGGCTGTTAAGTTTTACTTAATTCCTGAAGAAAAATGGATAACTGTATTGTATTTCTAGACGGAATGAATACAACTGTTTATATATAATATGAGTTAGGAGATAGCGCTAATCATAGGTAAGCTCAAATTAACCTCATGTATCGCATCCGTTAACGTCAAAATAGTAAATTTCTGGGTATACAAATGTCATCAGTAACACCCCATAATTGGGGATGCTCAATGCTATAGTCAAAAAACAAAAATGAATTCTTATGCTACAACGGCACCTTTATCTTCTACAACAGATACACCCCAATCTGCAATAGACTGAATAACCGGAATGAGTGTTTTTCCCAAATTGGTTAACGAATATTCTACTTTTAAAGGCGGCTTAGAAGTATATACCTTTCGTTTTACAATGCCATCTTCCTCTAAAGTCTTTAATTGTAAACTTAAGGTGCGCTCTGTAACAGAAGGCATTTCTTTTCGTAATTCATTGTAGCGAAGTGTGCCACCTATTAAATGATATAAAATAACCGTCTTCCATTTACCACCAATAATGCCCATAGTTAAACTTGCGCAACAGGGGTAGTCTTTTCCTTTATATTGATACATCATACAATTAAAAAATTATAGTATTCATACTTTATGTGAGTGCAAAGATATACTACTATATTAAATTACACAACTATACTTTTTATAGTAATTTATTCAGCATCTATAATGCTGATTTGCAATTATTTAGAAAATTAATTTTATACTATCCTTTTTGACCGTTATTGTGAGAAACTAAAACTATATATACTTTTGTCACTATACTTTTGATAGTATAAGTTGTAAATCAATTAATCAGATAATAATATATAATGATGAATACACCAAACATTGCCAAAACAGACATCTTAAACGCCTTTAATTTTAGACATGCCACTAAGGAATTTGACCCTACTAAAACAATTTCAGATGAAGACATGAAATTTATCCTAGAAACAGCACATTTATCACCGAGTTCATTTGGTTTTGAACCTTGGCATTTTATTGTAGTTCAAGACAAAGAATTACGTGAGTTATTAAAACCTGTAGCTTGGGGAGCACCTTTAAAATTAGATACAGCAAGTCATTTTGTATTAGGTTTAAGTATGAAAGCACCTATGGTTAAACATGATGCCGACTATATTATGCACATGATGAAAGACGTCAAACAATTACCACAAGAGGTTATTGATATATATTCTACATTTTACAGAGAGTTTCAAGAGCGTGATTTCGATTTAGATACCGACAAAAAGTTATTCGATTGGTCGTCTAAACAAACTTACATCGCTTTAGGAAACATGATGACCGCTGCAGCATTAACAGGAATTGATTCGTGTCCGATTGAAGGTTTTCATCAAGAAAAAGCAGAAGCGCTATTAAAAGAGAAATTTGGAGTCGACACAGATAAATACGGTTTATCATTTATGACGGCTTTTGGCTATCGAAAAGCAGATCCAGAGTTCGGAAAATCAAGACGAAACTTTGAAGATATCGTAACATTCAAGTAAGCAATTCCACCTAAAACACACAAAACATGAAAGCCATAGGATATAAAGAGAATCTTCCAATAGAAGATATTAACTCACTACAAGACATAGAATTAAACACACCAAAATCAACTGGTAGAGATATTTTAGTAGACATAAAAGCAATTTCAGTAAACCCAGCAGATTACAAAGTCCGTGCAGGTATGCCGATAGAAGGTGACGATTGGAAAGTAATTGGTTGGGATGCAACCGGAATAGTAAAAGAAGTAGGAGAGGACGTTTCTTTATTTAAAGTTGGTGACGAAGTGTGGTATGCTGGCGATTTTACACGTCAAGGCAGTTATGCAGAATACCAAATAGTAGATGAACGTATTGTGGGTAAAAAGCCTACAAGTTTAACTTTTCCTGAAGCTGCTGCTTTGCCATTAACAACACTTACAGCGTACGAAATGTTATTTGATAGATTACAAGTTGCAAAAGAGGATGCTAGCAAGTCGATTTTAGTCATTGGTGCTGCTGGAGGTGTGGGTTCTATTTTAGTGCAATTGGCTAAAAAGCTAACAAAACTAAATATTATTGGTACGGCTTCTCGAGAAGAAACTACAGCCTGGTTAAAAGACTTAGGTGCAGATTCAGTTATTAACCATAGACTTAAATTAAGTGAAGAATTAGAGAAACACAACCTTCCTGCTCCAGATTATGTAGTGAGTTTAAACGGAACGGAGCAACACGCAGATGAGATCGTTAAACTAATTAAACCTCAAGGTAAATTCGGATTTATTGACGATCCAAAAACGTTTAATATTATGCCGTTTAAATTAAAATCGGTTTCAACACATTGGGAATTTATGTTCACGCGATCTATGTTTCAAACCGAAGATATGATAGAGCAGCACAATATTTTAAACAAAGTGGCTGAATTAATTGATAACGGAACCATCAAAACCACCTTAGGTGAAAATTTCGGAATTATCAATGCAGAAAACCTTCGTAAAGCACATGCATTCCTAGAAACAGGAAAAGCAAAAGGTAAAATTGTTTTAGAAGGATTTTAATCTTTTTAGAAAGTATCCTATAAAAAATAAGTGTCACTTCGAGTGCATTTCGAGGTACGAGAAATTAGTATCGAGAAGCTTATTAATTCTTATGGTTCTCGATACATCCCGACAAAAAAGTCGGGACACTCGAACTAACGAAAGCAACTCATAAAAAAATCAAACCTTATGAATTTAGAACAAAACAAGCAAAATGCCATTGCCTTTTATAAAATGGCTTACGAAGGGAATCCTAAAAAAGCCATAGCACTTTATGTCGGTGATACCTATATTCAACATAACCCAGCAGTTGCTAATGGGACACAAGGATTCATTGATTATTTTGAACGTATGCTATCAGAATTCCCTAATAAGTCCATAAACTTTGTACGCAGTGTTGCTGAAGGCGATTTAGTATCCTTACACACGCATCAAATTTGGCCCGATGATGACCAATATATCACCATGGATTATTTCAGATTTGATAAGAACGGAAAAATAGTTAAGCATTGGGACGCTATTCAACAGATTCCTAAAACAGCAGCGAATGAAAATAGGATGTATTAAATTTTAAGATGTTTTATTTTTGGTGAAACCAATCAATGCAAACGATTATAATAAAATAAGCCGTTTTGCAAATCTTATTTTTGTAATAAGCATGGAAATAGTATATTCGAAAAAGGAATGATACACCACCTTAAATTACGCCTTGTCCCATGAAAAAAGAAAGCCAGCAGAATTCAGAACACGATTTTAAACAATTAGAAAAAGATAAAATCATAGAAAGACAGCTGCGGTTTCAAGACTTATTAATTAGTGTGTCTACAACCTATATCAATTCAGACTTATCTGATATCGATAAACTCATCCGAGAATCATTACAACAAATAGGGGAGTTTGTAGAGTGCGATCGCAGTTATATTTTTAATTACGATTTTGTAAACAATACCACTTCCAATACCTACGAATGGTGCGCTAAAGGCATAGAACCCGAAATACAAAACCTGCAAAACATTCCTGTAGATTATATTACACAATGGATAAACGCCCATAAAAACGGTGAAGCCTTTTACGTAGAAGATGTTAGTCAACTACCAGAAGATGGTGAAATGGGCCTTCGTGCCGTTTTAGAACCACAAGGCATTAAGAGTTTAATCACCATTCCAAAAATTAAAAACAACGAATTAATTGGCTTTATAGGTTTCGATGCCGTTAAAAAAATAAACAAGTACACCGAAAACGAGAAAGACATCCTCTTTGTTTTTGCTAATATGCTGGTTAACGTCATTCAGAGAAAAGAAAACGAAGAACGCATCAAAGCCCAGAAAAAGAAAAAAGAAGAGCTGCTGCAAAGTTTATCACTTCAAAATGAAGAACTCAACGAGTATGCCCATGTGGTGTCGCACGATTTAAAAGCACCACTCATTAATATTCACACCTTAGTGGGCTGGTTTATGGATGATCATAAAGACACCTTAAGCGAAACCGATCTTATACCACTGCATCAAGTGTTGTTTAACGTCGAGAAAATGGATTTTCTCATCAAAGGTATTTTAGATTATTCCACCATCGATAAATTAGAATCAGAAGACAAACAGGTCAATTTTAATACACTCGTCCATGAGGTTATACAAACCCTTCTCGTACCAAATCACATCAGTATAACCATACAAGACAACCTACCAAGCATTTTGGGGAATCCTTGGCGCTTTAAGCAGGTGTTTCAAAACCTTATTCAAAACGCTATTAATTATAGCGATAAAGACAACAGCCTTATTGAAGTCGGTTTTACAGAAAACAGCGACCATTACGAGTTTTTCGTCAAAGACAACGGAGTGGGCATTAAACCGGAGTATTTCGAGAGAATATTCAAAGTCTTTACCAAATTAGAAAGCACCAGTTCCTCATCTGGTATCGGACTCTCTATCGTAAAAAAAATTATTACTTACTACAAAGGTAATATCTGGTTAGAAAGCCAAGAGGGTAGTGGCACGACGTTTTATTTTACTTTGTTGAAGACGTAATCAAACGGAACACCAACCGTCAGTTCGCGTGTTCCAACCATTCCCACAACAACACGTCAAAACCCCTAACGTCAGTTCGAATGTCCCAACCTTTTCGTCGGGATGTATTGAGAACCTTCTAAAATATGACTATTGTATGACTTTTGGTCAAGGAGAAATAATAAAAGGTAAGACTGCTTTTTATTTTTAGAATTGATTTAATAAATTCATGAACAACCAAAATCCACCAAAATTTCTCGTTAGGTACTTTTTTTATTCTAATTTTAGAGGCACAATTAACCCTACTATAAAAATTAATCTTCCAAAATGCATACCTTAAAGTTCATTTTTGGCTTCATAGCAGTCTTGCTTTTGCAACATAGCCTGTGGTCTCAAAATTTAGATTCGCTGACTAAAGTACTCGAAACGAAGATGAGCAATCATAATGTCTATGAGCTTGAAAAAGAAGAACGCATCAAAAACTACCTTGCCCAAAGACATAATACTAAAGATCTTAAACAGCAATACGATATAACAAACACCATTTTTCAAGAGTATCAATTTTACAGCTTTAACGACGCCCTACAACATATTGAAAAAAACATAGAGTTAGCAGAAACACTAAATGATGATCTATTAGTCAATGAAGCCATCTTAAAAATGGGATTACTTTTAGTAAATACTGGTCGATTTAAAGAATCTATTGACGCTCTAAGCGAAATAGACAGAAACGCCCTCCCAGAATCCTTAATTAATGATTACTTTATTGCCTATGAAGAAGGCTACTCTGGGTTAGCATACAATACCGCTGTAAAACGAAGCCAATCTAATTATTCCCAATTATACACGTCTTACAAAGATTCATTATATGCCAGAATACAACCAAATACAGAAGAAGCCTTACGAATAAAAGAAAAAGAACATAGAGACAGCCGTAACTTAGATAGCGCTTTTACTGTGAATTCACAGCGCTTAAAAATGGTAGAGATGGGATCGAGAGGCTTTTCACTTGTTACTTTTGAACGCTCTTTGTTGTACCAATTAAATAACCAAATCACAAAGCAAAAAGAATATCTCATGCTTTCTGCTATTTCAGATATTCAGGCTGCTGTAAAGGATAATGCCTCTATGGGAACCTTAGCCAAACTCTTATTTATAGAGGGTGATATCGATAGAGCCCATCAATACATCAATTTTTCATACGATGATGCCGAGTTTTACAATTCGCAATTACGCTTTGTAGATATCGCTAATAACATGCCTTTAATAACGAAGGCCTATGAGCAAAAAAGTACCAAACAGAAAAACAAACTTCAGAAGTCATTAATCTTTATAAGCATCTTAGCGACTTTTTTATTAGTGGCTGTCTACCTTATTTTTAAACAGGTAAAAAAAGTATCTATTGCAAGAAATAATTTAAAAACAGCAAACGAACAACTGAAAGTATTCAATGAAAAACTAAACACCTCTAACGAAGATTTAAAGCGTTTATATTCTGAACTGTCCGAAGTCGACAAAGTAAAAGAACATTACATTGGCAGTTTTTTAAATCTGTATTCCGAATATATAGACAAACTAGATGTATACAGAAAGCTGGTTCGCAAATATGTAAACGCCAATCAAATGACGGCGCTTTTAAAACTGTCAAAGTCAAAACAGTTTATAGACGAAGAACTCGAGATTTTTAACCGCAACTTTGATAGTTCATTTTTACATATCTATCCTAATTTCTTAAACGACATTAATCAACTGCTTAAACCAGAACATCAAATAGACCTCAAAAACCAAAGTGAACTCAATACAGAGTTAAGAATTCTGGCCTTAATAAAATTAGGTATTAACAACAGTTCTAGAATTGCAAAAATCTTACGATACTCTGTAAATACCATTTATAATTATCGAGCAGCGATTAATAAATCAGCAATTGATAAAGAAAATTTTGAAGAGATGATAAAATCAGTCTAATAAATAGCGCTTTTTAATAAAAACCTAACCCCTTTATTGTTGATTTAGCAGTACAAGCTAGAATATCCGCCTTAAAAATCCACTTATTCCGCATTCAAAAACATTCACAAACACCTATTAAACAGATGTTTGTAAATAATTACGCGTTTCAAAAATCCACTATTTAGAATTTAGCTATTGGTCGTACAGACATATCGTAGTAATTTGCTATCGCTTATTAATTATGTATATCAACTAATATCTCTACATTCAAATGATCTATAAAAAAATAGTTTTCATCACAGCAATTTTAATGTCTTTATGGTGTGCTAATAAAAGTATGGCACAATCTAAAGTTATTGGAACCGTAACCGAAAACGGAATCATGCCTTTACCAGGTGTTTCTGTTATTATTAAAGGAACCACAATAGGAGTCAGTACAGACTTTGACGGTAAGTATGCCTTTTCGGAAGGTATTAACGACAACTCCATATTGGTGTTTAGTTATCTCGGATTTAAAACCCAAGAGATTCTAGTCAACGGTCAATCAGTAATCGATGTACAATTACAAGAAGATGCAAGTCTTTTAGACGAAGTCGTACTTGTCGGTTACGGATCACAACTAAAAAAAGATATCACAGGATCTGTATCCACTATAAATAGTGAGGCTTTTGAATCACGACCAAATACGCAAGTCGGTTCCTTATTACAAGGGCAAACGGCAGGTGTACAAGTCATATCAGGTTCCGGAAAACCGTCGGGCGGATTTAGTGTACGTATTAGAGGAACCAATTCAATTAATGCCAGTAGCGAACCATTATATGTGGTTGATGGTGTTCCAACAACAGATACCAGAGCTATTAATCCAAGCGATATCGATACCATAACAGTCCTTAAAGATGCCTCGTCTGCTGCAATTTATGGTGCACAAGGTGCTAATGGTGTTGTTTTAATCACCACTAAAAGAGGGACCACAGCAAAACCAAAAGTAAGCTTAGACGTCTATACTGGTGTCTCTCAAGTTTGGAATACCCTACCAGTTTTAAATGGTGATCAGTATAGAGATTTAATGACCGAAATGGGCCTAACTACCGATTGGGACAGCTATACAGAACGTACCGACTGGCAAGATGAAATTTTCCAAAATGGATTCTCACAAAACTACCAAGCCTCAGTGTCTGGTAAAACGGAAGGGACTAACTATTTTGTATCTGCAGGGCATTTGTCACAAGAAGGTGCTGTAAGAAGTTCAGAAATAGCCCGAAGTAATTTTAAAATCAATTTTGATCAAGACATCAATGATTGGTTAAAAATCGGAACTAGAATAGCTTATACCTCATACAAAGATGTAGATGTCAATGATAATAATAGCGTCAATCAAGGTGGTGTGCTTTTAGGTGCATTAACCACACCATCCATAATTGGAGTATACAATGATAATGGCATGTTTACAAGTAACCCGTTTCAAAACTGGGAAAACCCATTAGCAAGTACAGATGGCTTAGATAGAGAGTATAATAACGAACGCTTTTTAGGAAACATCTATTTAGAAGCCAAGTTTCTAGAAAATTTCAAATACAGATTCAATTATGGTATCGACAACAGCCATGGTGTTTTTGATTCTTTTCTAGACCCATTTAGAACGGGTTATGGTGTCGCAATAGGAGGGCAAGGCATCAACAATACAGATAAAAAGTCCTACTATATTGTAGAAAACACCTTAAGTTTTAATAAACGATTTAACAAGCACGCTGTTGAGGCTTTAGTTGGTTCTGTGGCGCAAAAATTCAGTTATGAAAACAGTTCTATACAAACAAGAAATTTTGCTAGTGCATCGGTAACAACACCAAATGGTGGATCGGAACTATTTGATGCCTCAGCATGGAAATCAGAAAGAGCCAATGCCTCTTTTTTAAGTAGAGTGAATTATAGTTTTGATGACAAATACTTACTAACTGCCAACTTTAGAGCAGATGGTTCTAGTGTATTCGGTCCAAATCAAAGATGGGGTTATTTTCCATCCTTCTCTGTGGGTTGGAGAGTGTCTAACGAAAATTTCATGAAAGAAGGTAGCTTTATAAATGATCTTAAAATTAGGGCAGGCTGGGGAATTGTAGGTAACGACAATATTAATGCTTACAGTTATTTAGGACGTGTAGGATCTGGTGCTAATTATCCTTTTGGTGGAGCTGCGCAACCTGGTACATACCCAGCATCGATTGAAAATCTTGAATTAAAATGGGAAGAGTCTGAACAAACTAATATTGGTTTCGACCTTACCATGTTCGATAACAGAGTGAATCTTACGGCGGATGCTTACATCAAAAAGACTAACGATTTACTGCTAAATGCTCCTTTACCAACCGCAACAGGTTTCGATAATGCCATTAGAAATATTGGTGAAATCCAAAATAAAGGAATTGAATTCGCTTTAAATACAGTGAACATCCAAACTGAAAGTTTATCATGGAAAACAGGATTTAATATCTCATTCAACCGCAACGAAGTAATTAGTTTGGTGGGTCAAGAACTCTTGCAAGGTGGTATAACAGGTGGTAGAGGTGAAGCCAGCTTAGTTAGAGAAGGGGAGCCTCTAGGGTCCTTATATGGCTATATTTTTGGAGGTGTAGATCCTACAACAGGAGATGCCTATTATATAGATAAAGACGGGAATTCAACCTTTACACCAAGTGCTGATGACCGTACGATTATCGGAGATGCTAATCCAGATTTCTTTTATGGAATTACTAGTAATTTAAATTATAAAGGCTTTGGACTATTTGTATTCCTTCAAGGGTCTCAGGGTAATGATATGTTAAACGTAACACGTATTGACACGGAAGGAATGATAGATCCTAAAAATCAATCTATAGCAGTATTAAATCGCTGGAGACAACCGGGAGATATAACAGATATACCTAGAGCAAGTTTCGGAAATAGTGATAACTCTAGAGTTTCAACACGCTTTATCGAAGACGCATCCTATTTAAGATTCAAAACGATAACCTTAAGCTATGATTTACCTCAAACTATAGTTGATAAGCTAGGAATAACAGCATTAAAGATTTATGGCACTGGCGAAAATATGTTTACCATAACAGACTATTCAGGCTTTGATCCTGAAGTAAATGCCTTCGGTGGAAGTAACACGGTTCAGGGTATTGATTTCGGAACCTATCCGCAAACAAGGAATGTGATTTTCGGAATCAACGCAACTTTTTAAGGGATCATAAAATAATTAAATAAACATAAACCATGAAAATATTTAAAACAGCAATAATAGGATTACTTCTATCTGCAACTATGGGTTGTGAGGATTATTTAGACCTGCAACCAATTTCAGAGGAAACGAGTAGTAATGCTTATGACACTGCAAGCCAAATAGAAGCGGCATTGGTGGGTGCTTACGAGTCCTTTCAATCGTCAGAGTATTATGTTTGGGATAATGTATTATTACAAGATGTACGTTCAGACAACTGTTATGCAGGTGGTGATAACCCAGAAATATTCCAATACGATTATATCGATATTGCACCAACACATTCTAGATTATTTACGCACTGGTCTAACCTCTACAACGCCATTTCAAAAGCCAACTTAGTTATAGAACGTGTCGATGGGATCAATGACCCCTTACTTACAGAAGAACGCAGAAACCAAATTAAAGGGGAAGCCATCTTTTTAAGATCATACCACTATTTTACTTTAGTTAAACTTTGGGGAGGTGTACCATTAATTACCAACACCATAACATCTACAGAAGCTGCAAGCGTAAATATCCCAAGAGCATCTATAGAAGCAGTTTATGCGCAAATCACAACAGATTTAGAGTTAGCCGCAACGTTATTACCAGACGTTTATGGTAATGATGCAAGTGTTAACAAAGCAAGAGCAACTGCTGGTGCCGCGCATGCATTGGCAGCAAAAGCCTATGCACAACAACCATCTCCAGATTATGACGCCGTATTAGCACATATCGAAGCTGTTGAAAGTAGTAGTGCCAATTATACCCTGATTCCTTACGACCAACTATTTAATGGTAATAATTACAACAATGCAGAGTCGATAATTGAGGTGCAGTACCTTGGAGGTAACGAAGGAAATTACGGACCACAACTACTGTTACCACCGTCTGTAAGTGGTGACTCGTGGAGGAAATTTGTAACACCATCTGTCGACTTGATTAATGCCTTTGATGCTGAAGGAGATACCGTAAGAAAAAATGCTAGTGTCCTATTCGAGTCGGTGCAATGGGTCGATGAGTTTTGGGAAAACACCCAAGGGGCAACAATTCCTTTTAGTTACAAATGGAAAAATGCAAGTGGTTTCGCTAGTGCCGACAATACGTACCTCATAAGATATGGTGATATCGTATTACTTAAGGCCGAAGCCTTAAATGAGACCAACCAACTACAGGCTGCTATAAATGAAGTCAACAAAATAAGAACTAGAGTACAATTGCCAGACCTCACCAATGCGCAAAGCAGTTCGCAACAAGTATTACGTCAATCCATATTAAAAGAACGTCGCTTAGAGTTATTTCAAGAAGGACAACGTTGGGACGATTTGGCTAGAAATAATGCTTTAGTCGCAACAATGAACGCACTCGTAGAAGTCGATTTAAGAACAGGGAACACCGTAGATTATAATATGACGGAGGCTAAAAAGTTACTGCCAATACCACAACAAGAATTGGATAGAAACCCAGCATTAGTTCAAAACCCACTATAACATTTAGAAACTATGAAAATGAAAAGACTATTGTTAAAAACAGGCATCCTCATATTCGCGCTTGCGTTTACAGCGTGCGAAAAGGAAGATAACTTACAACCAGAAGGACAGTGGGACCTAAGTGAAGCAATCATATTAGCTCCTACAGCAGACCAAACGATTATCTTAGATGAAGATACACCCAATGAAACCATAACCTTTAATTGGGACCCAGCAGAGTCCTCTGCAGGCTATGCCGTAACTTATGAAGTACTCATAAAACCTTCTAATGCAACTGATTTTTCAGCACCGATATTTGCTTCAGAATCTTATAATAACGGTACAGCAACAGCATTATCTGTAAGTTATGCAGATATGGATGAGGCATTGGCCTTTGCAGGCTTCCCTGCGAACCAAGAAGCAGAGATCACATTTGCAATTAAAGCAATAAGTTTAAGTAAAACGAGTATGGCAACCTCAGAATTAAAGGTGACGCGTTTTGAAACAGAAGCCTTGCCACAAACATTATACATCTCAGGTACTGCAACAGAAAACAGTAACGATTTATCTCAAGCCATAGCCTTAAAAAGACTAACAGATAGTAATGGTGCTTTATCTAATAATTATGAGGTCTATACCAGTTTAGTGGCTGGTGAAACCTATATGTTTTATAGTGAGCGCTCTCTGCCTGCGTTGCAGTTTGGTGGTAGCGACGGTAGCATAGAGCCTTTTGGAGACGCCATTGTTGCAGAGAACTCTGGCGTATACAGAATAGCTGTGAATTTAGATAACAACACATACCAGTTACTTCAAATTGACTTTTGGAGTATGGTAGGCACCCCAATCAATGGGGGTTGGGGCGGAGACGAACCTCTAGATTACAAAGGGAATGGAATTTGGCAAGCGTCTATCAATCTCATAGAAACAGGCGGATTTGTCTTTAGAGCGAATGGGGATTGGGGGTATTTATTAAAGCGCGTTGTAGGCACACCAAATTCTTTGGTTTTGGAAAGCGATGCGGGCAATCAAGGAGTAACTGTTGAAGACATTCCAAATAATCAAACCGGACTATATATCGTAACCTTAGATTTATCGGCTGAAAATTACAATTACGCTTTTGAAATGGATGATACCGTCGTAGCACCGATTGAAACTCCAGCTCAATTATTCCTGTTCGAGAATGGGACAATGATCCAAGAGTTAGCATTAAACGGCGATGTATTTAGTACCGATAGATTTATTCCTATGCAAGCCAGTAATAGTTATACGTTAAATAGCGCATCTGATGGGAGTGGAGTCGCTTATTCAGTTAACGGCCTATTGGGTGATAGCCTTATACCTGATGGTGATTTGGTATCAGATGCTCTAACCTTAGTTGAAAACAACAATACCTTTACATTGGTATCCGATAGAGCCATACGTTTTAGTATAAACTTTAGCACGCCAGAACTCAACTGGAGCTATTATAACTTTAAATTATTCCATTGGCAGAATTGGGATGATAGAGTAGAATTACCAATGACATACAGTCATCCAAACACCTTTACCATAACCGCAGATCTTATAGCGGGCTCAGAAAGTAAATTTATCAGTCCTTGGGATTTTGATATGGGAAGCGACAGTCCTACAGAGTCAACAGGTAACCTAATCAACGGAGGAGGATCAAACTTAGTAAACATCAATAGCGATGGATCTTATACCGTAACCATAATTCTAGAGGACGATTACCAATCTGGGACTTACGAATTTGCGCAACAATAAAACACATCGAACTCATGAATTTTAAAAATAGACATACATTGAAATTTTATTTAACACTTGCGGTAATAATAGCGCTTCAAGCCTGTGACAAAGAAGACACAAAAACATATGCACCACCTGTAGTGGGTGAAGTTAATGTTGACTTTTACCTCACCACACCAGATGAAGCTAATCTTTTAACTCCAACAACTAGCGGTATATTCCCATTAGCGACAAACACTAATTTTACAATTAATGTTTCAGAAAATACAAGCTATCAAGAAATGGATGGTTTTGGATATACATTAACCGGTGGTAGTGCCACGTTAATGAATAACATGTCATCATCTTCAAGAGCAGACCTATTACAAGAGCTTTTCGGATCAAGTGACACAAGTATTGGACTCAGTTATTTAAGAATCAGTATTGGGGCATCCGATTTAGATGCGACAACCTTTAGCTATAATGATTTACCAAACGGACAAACCGATGTCAATCTAGATAACTTCTCCATAAATCCTGATATGGCGAATCTGATTCCTGTATTACAAGAAATCCTAGAGATTAACCCTAACATCAAAATACTGGGTTCTCCTTGGTCAGCACCAACTTGGATGAAGTCGAATAACTCTACTATCGGAGGAGAGTTATTACCACAGTATTACGATACCTATGCCAATTATTTTGTAAAGTATATCGAAGCAATGGCAGCACAAGGCATCATTATCGATGCCATCACCATACAAAATGAGCCAGAAAATCCATATAACAACCCAAGTATGGTAATGAGTGCAGAGCAACAAAAAACATTTATCCGCGACCATTTAGGGCCTACTTTTCAAACAGAGAATATAGCAACAAAGATTATTCTTTTCGATCATAATTTAGATCATCCAGAATACCCTATTTCAATATTAAATGATGCCACAGCAAAAAATTATATAGATGGTTCTGCTTTTCACTTGTATGCAGGGCAAATTGATAATATGTCGCTAGTGCATAATGCACATCCAGACAAAAATGTGTATTTCACAGAACAATGGATTCAAGCACCAGGAAATTATGAAGCAGATCTAAAATGGCATGTTAGAGAACTATTGGTCGGAGCACCAAGAAATTGGAGCAAAAACGTATTGCAATGGAATTTAGCCGCAGATCCAAACAACAATCCACACACCGATGGTGGCTGTACAGAATGTTTAGGTGCTATAACAATTGATGGCAATTCAGTACAAAGAAACGTAGGCTACTACATTATGGGCCATGCCTCAAAATTTGTACCTGCAGGCGCTGTAAGAATTGAATCTAATACCGCCTCTGAGTTCCCTAATGTAGCCTATAAAACACCAGATGGTAAAATCGTTGTCATCGTTTTAAACAACTCCGATGTACAAAATGCTCTAAATATTAACGCCGCAGATAACCCTATAACCGTAACCATGCCAGCAGGTGCCGTAGCCACTTTTGTTTGGTAATTAAAAAATTAAGAAATGATTAAAAAGTGTTTATATACCCTAGTCCTCGTCGCAACGTTCACAGCGTGTAAACAGAAAGAAAAGAATACCGAAATTAAAATGGATGCTGTTGAGACTAAGACCAAAGCAAAAACAAAGGTCTTAGGTAAAACTGTTGAAGTATACACCACAGCAGAAGGAACAGACAAAAGACTCTCGTCGGAAGCCCCAAAAACCTTTACTG
Source organism: Winogradskyella thalassocola (assembly GCF_900099995.1). GTDB lineage: Bacteria > Bacteroidota > Bacteroidia > Flavobacteriales > Flavobacteriaceae > Winogradskyella > Winogradskyella thalassocola. Next base: position 336,850 of record NZ_FNCZ01000003.1, on the reverse strand, counting down.
AGGCACAGCAACCTTTAGAAACGGAAGTCGCTATTTTTGTGAATCCTGAAAAACAATTTCAAGAGTTTTTAGGCATCGGTGGCGCTATTACAGATGCTTCTGCAGAGGTGTTTTCTCAACTGAGCAATGATAAGCAAGAGGAATTTTTAAAGGCGTATTTCTCAGAGGAAGGAATTAACTATAACATCATTAGAACCAGCATTCACAGTAGTGATTTTGGCTTAGGTAGTCATACCTATATCGAAGAAGGGGATAAGGAACTAAAAACCTTTACAATTGAAAAGGATAGAGAAAAGCGCATCCCTTTAATTAAACGTGCGCAAGCACTTATTAAAGACGATTTGGTATTCTACGCGAGCCCTTGGAGCCCACCAGCTTTCATGAAAACCAATAATCACATGCTACAAGGTGGTAAATTATTACCAGAATATTACCAAACTTGGGCGGACTATTTTGTAAAATTTATTGAGGCTTATGAAGCGGAAGGCATACCGGTTTGGGGTGTCACTATCCAAAACGAACCAATGGCCGTACAGCGCTGGGAATCGTGCATTTACACTGCCGAAGAAGAACGCGATTTTCTAAAGAATAACTTAGGCCCAACATTCGAAAAGAATGGAATGGCAGATAAGAACATTGTGGTTTGGGATCATAACAGAGATCTTATATCACATAGAGCCAATACCATTTTCGAAGACGAAGAGGCTATGAAATACGCATGGGGAATTGGATTCCATTGGTATGAAACCTGGGCAGGTGGAGAGCCTAAATACGATAACTTAAAAAATATTAAAGAATCGTTTCCAGACATGAATTTATTATTCACAGAAGGCTGTCAAGAAAAATTCGATCCTACGCAATACCAACGTTGGTCTAACGCAGAGCGTTACGGCAATTCTATGATTAATGATTTTAATAGTGGCACAGTGGGTTGGACCGACTGGAACATCCTATTAAATGAAAAAGGTGGACCTAACCATGTGCAAAACTTTTGCTTTGCTCCGATTCATGCAGACACGCAAAACAATGAACTAATTTATACACCAACCTATTATTATATCGGTCACTTTTCAAAATTCATCAAGCCAAAAGCAAAGCGTATAAGTACAACGACCAGCAGAAGTACTATAGAAAGTACAACCTTTCAAAATCCAGACGGACAAATTGTTACAGTCGTAATGAATACAACCGACGAGCCTATTGATTATAAAGTAATGGTTGGGGATTCTGAAATCAGAAACAACATCTTGCCCCATGCAATGCAAACACTAATTTATTAATTAAAACACGTTTTTATTATGAAGAAAAATGACATTAAGAAACTAATGATGCTACTTATGCTAGTAGCGTTTCAAGCAAATGCTCAAGTAGATGTCACGCTTAAAGTAGACATGTCCGCAGAGACCGTCGGTGCAGATGGCGTTCATGTGGTGGGTACTATTAATGGGTGGTCTACAGATGCCACAATGTTAACGCAAGAAGGAGCTACAGGTATTTATTCGGCAACCATACAATTAAACGAAGGTTGGCATCGGTATAAGTTCTTAAATGGAAATGCTTGGGGCACCGAAGAAGCGGCAAGTTACCCTTGTGCTCCTTCAAACGGAGATCGCTTTTTATATATCAATAATTCGGGTATGCCGCTTATTTTAGAAACAGTACCGTTTAATGGATGTAACCCTTCTGGTACAGGGTTCGAAGTCACCTTTAATGTCGATATGGCAAGCGAAGGCACCATTCCTACAGGCAATGTCCATATGGCGGGTTGGTTTACGGATTGGAATCCAGAAGTCTTAAACTTCCCAAATGCTAACGGAGATATCCATAGCGGCACCTTACGTTTTCCAACACCAGCAAACTATCCCATAGAATTTGAATATAAATACTTAAGTGCTGCAGGTTGGGGTAATGAGGAAACACCAGGACCAGAGGCTTCATGCCCTTCAGTAACAGGTGCCAACAGATTAATTACAGTTAATACATCTGGCGAAAACATATACGATGTATTCAATGCCTGCACCTATGCCTTAAGCACAGAAGACGTTATGGCGAATACCTTCACAACGACGTATAACAAAGCAACACGACAAGTGAAGATGTCTAGCATAGCATCACAAGCTGAGGTAGCAACGCTAAGCGTTTACGACCTTAATGGCAAATCGGTACAAACTAATAATAACTTAAATACATTGAATGAGATCACTGTTGATTTTCAAAACCAAACTAACGGTATCTATTTTATAAGAATAGAATCTGGAGCCAAACAATGGGTAAAGAAAATTATAGTATACTAAAGTCAAAACACAAGTAACGTAGCCTAAAGCGTTCTGTATAAGCAATTATACAGAACGCTTTTATATAAACAACTACCGATTACAATAGCAAATCAAAAAACCTCTACGTCAGTTCGAGTGTCCCGACCCTTTAGTCGGGATGTATCGAGAACCAATGTCAGTTCGAGTGTTTATTAATTCGAAGTGCAACGAAGAATTAAGA
>NZ_FNCZ01000003.1:0-333368 GCF_900099995.1 Winogradskyella thalassocola | reverse complement strand
AAAAGACATAATAAAAAAGATATAGAAGCTATCACTCAAACTCCTAATGTCAGTTCGAGTGTCCCGACCCTTTAGTCGGGATGTATCGAGAACCTTCTAAAAAAACAGATCACAAACTATACAGTACATAATCTATTTTTCCACAAGACTTTCTAAAGCATAAAACAAACGGTTTTTAGCATTTCCTTGAGAACCAAAAATTGAACGATACAGCACACCATCTTCAGAAAGTAAAACCCATTGTGGTGTCCCTTCAGATTGAAATTGATCAAATACGTGATGATTCTTATCTATATAAATAGGAAACGGAATGTCACCACTAGTAAAAATACTTTTGATATTCGCTTTGGTACCTATTCTACCCGGAAAATCCGCATGAATCCCTACAACTTGTATAATAGGAAAGGTTTGTTGAAACTCATAAGCCAACGGAATAGCGCGCCCTGTGCAACCTAAACAATCATTATTATAAATAATTAGCAACAGAATCTTGTGTTTATAGACTTGCATCAAATCTACAGGAACACCATCTAAATCAACGACGTTTATGGAGGTAATAGGGTTGGTCATGGTACAACGTATAGGGAATAGTGAAGATAATCGTTTTCTAAAGACCTACAAACATTACAGACCAATGACGTCATTTTTCTGAAAGATGTTATGATAAATCTCTCGTCTATACCTGTAAAGTTACTCTGATTATTTAGATATATCAACTTGTTAACCCACTACGTCAGTTCGAGTGTTTCTTAATGCGAAGTGTAACGAAGAATTAAGAAATGTATCGAGAATCGTTGCGTCAGTTCGAATGTCCCGACTTTTTTGTTCGGGATGTATCGAGAGCCTTCTAAAAAATTAAGAATAGACTTTTCTAATGGACACTTATTTGGTTCTGGTAGATTTGCTGGGTTTATAGATAGCGAATACCGTTCGGCTTTGATTTTTGAGTTGGAGTGAATAGCTAAACGAGAAGAGTAGATGGTTATAGGGTTATGAATTTTAGAATAAACACTCTTTTCACGAAGCATATATAATAGTTTAGTATATGTGGAAAGGCTTTTATAATGACTTATTTTCAGTCGTTTACGGTTTCCCATAAAGTTACTTACTACAAATTATATTATATTTGAATACTCCCCTATATTAATGTGCATATCTTACTTATTGTCTAGACAATGCCAATTATCTGTATCCAAAATTATGAGAGTATTATCAAAATCAAGATTCAAACTTGGGTTAGAATGTCCAAATAAACTTTTTTATACTGGTAATAAAGAATATGCCAATATTAAAAAAGAAGACACCTTTTTAGAAGCATTAGCTCAAGGCGGTTTTCAAGTTGAGGAACTTGCAAGAATGCATTTCCCAGGTGGCATACTGATAGATGAAGACACTTGGGAATATGAAAAAGCATGGAACCTAACTCAAAATCTTTTAAAACAAGAGAATGTAATAATTTATGAAGCCGCTTTTTTAGTTGAAGGATTATATATAAAAACAGATATTCTAGTAAAAAAAGGAGATGTTATTGAATTAATTGAAGTAAAGTCTAAATCATTTTTACCAGATGATGATTATCTATTTATTGGTAAAAAAGGAGGAATGGTCGCAGGTTGGAAACCTTATTTATTTGATGTTGCGTTTCAAAAGTATGTTATGCAATTATGTTATCCTAACTGGAAAATAGAATCTTTTATAATGATGGCTGATAAATCCAAAACAGCAAGTCTTGATGGATTAAATCAATCGTTTAGGATTACTAAAAAAGGAAATAATCGAACTGGTATAATTAACAAAGTTGATAAAGTAGAGCAGATAGGGAATTCAGTTTTAGAGAGAAAAAATGTTACACAAATTATAGATGAAATTGAGTCGAATAAATATCAGTACCACGCAAATTTAACCTTTCAAGAATCTATTGAACTATTCAAAGATTTGTATGTAAATAACACTTATGCTAATTGGCCAACTTCATATAGTTCTTGCAAGAAATGCGAGTTTAAATTAACAGATGAGACTGACACAAAATTAAAATCCGGCTTTAAAGAGTGCTTTTTTAAGCAACATAAATGGGGAGAATATGAATTTAAGCAACCTAATATATTTAATATATATGATTTTAGAAAAGGCAACAAATTATTTCAAGAAGGTATAATTTTTAAAAAGGATTTGACAGAAGATAATATAGGTCTAAAAATAGAAGCAGAAAAACTTACAACCTCTAATCGACAATGGCTACAAATAAAGAAAGAAGTAAATCAAGATTCTTCAATTTATGTTGATAAAGAAGGACTAAATAATGAATTTGAAAAATGGAAATTTCCATTACACTTTATTGATTTTGAAACAAGTACCTCTGCTTTACCATTTAATAAGGGCCTTAAGCCGTATGAACAAGTTGCATTCCAATTTTCTCATCATATTTATCATAAAAATGGAAAAATAGAGCATGCCAATGAATACATTAATAATACAATTGGAGAGTTTCCAAACTACAAATTTATTAGAGAATTAAGGAACGCTTTGAGTAGTGATGAAGGTACCATTTTTAGATACTCTCATCATGAGAATACAATTTTAAATGCTATTTACATACAGTTATTAGCTTCTAATGAAAAAGATAAAGAAGATTTAATGAATTTTATTAAAACGATTTCACATTCCAAAAAGGATAGTGCAATTCAGTGGTCTGGAAAAAGAGATATGGTAGATTTATGGGACATTGAAAAACGTTATTATTATAACCCTCTAACCAATGGTTCTAATTCTTTAAAAGAAGTTTTGCCAGCTTCAATCAATTCTAGTCCTTTTTTATTAAATAAATATTCTCAACCAATAGGTCAAATAAATTTAACGAGTAAAAATTTCACCGATGATCATGTATGGCTAAAACAAGAAAAAGAAAATTTATTAAACCCATACAAAGTATTACCTCCTGTTTTTGAAAACTGGACTGAAGATGAAATTGAGAATACTCTTTCTGAAATTGATGGAATAGCTGATGGTGGTGCAGCAATGACAACATATAGCAAGATGCAATATACAGATATGACTCAAATAGAAATCGACGAATTGAGTGCTGCTTTATTAAAATATTGTGAGTTGGATACTTTAGCTATGGTAATGGTTTATGAACACTTTAAAGAATTAGTTTATGCCTAGAAATAAAAATGCTTATATAAGACATCGACTTATTGATAGCCTATTAAGGGATAAGGATTATGTTAAGACTAATGACATAATTGATAGACTTTATGAAAGACACGATATTTCAGTTGGATCTACTACAATTAATAAAGATATAAGAGATATGCAATTGGAATTACATGCACCAATCAAATATTCTAATCAAAAAAAAGCATATTATTATCCAGATGATGTTGACGATATATTTCCAGCAATAGAATTAAAAAATGATGAACTAAATGCTTTATTATTTTATACAAAGAATATAGCACATTATAAAGATATAGGAATTTTTAAGGATTTCACGAATGCAATAGATAAGGTCGTAGATGCAGTTAAGATTGAAGCTAGTCAACAAAAGGCATCCAAGAGAATAATTATACAACCTGAAAACTTCCCCAAATTTCAAGGAAGTGAATTAATCCCAGAAATTATAGCTGGTTTTGACACTAATTTTAAATTCAATTTTGATTATAAAAAGCATAATTCAGAAGAAATAAAGAATCATACAGTAACCCCCATTTTATTAAAGGAGTATGACCACTTGTGGTACTTAATAGGTAAAATAGAAGGAAAAGAATTTGTAACAATTTTTGCCCTTGATAGAATAATAAATTTTGAATTGACTGACGTCGATTGTGAAGAAATAACAGGCTTTGATTCTGATAAATACTTTAATCATGCCTTTGGTATTTCAGTACCTGACGGAGAAGTGGAGGATGTTATATTGGAATTTGATGCTTGGAGAGGTAAATACTTGCTTTCATCCCCAATTCATAAATCACAAGAATTAATAAAAGAAGAAAACGGTAAATTGACTTTTTCTTTTAAAGTAGTTCCATTTCATGAATTACACTCCAAAATATTAAGCTATGGAAGTTCTGTTAAGGTTTTAGAGCCAGAAAGTCTTCGTTTGAGAATTAAAGAAATGCTTAATAATACCCTTAAAAAATACTAAAATTTATATTTTTTTTCATCACGCAAATAGAGTGCGTCATGTGGTTGTTTATTTGTATCGTTAAATAGTTTGAATGTATGAACTATTAAAAAAAAGATAATTTAAACATATATAAAGATGGCAAAACTTGCAAACTTTTTCATTTCAGGTGTTTGGAAAGATGTTAATGATAACATAACACACGTATTACTTCATAAAGTTAACGACGATAATTCTTTCAAATTTGGAGACAAAACTGACGAACAAACAGTAATAAAATTACTCAAGCAAAAATTCTTAATAAAAACTATAACCTGGGGATATCCAAATTGGTCAATTGGAGCAAAAGTAACCTATGTCTCGAATAATGGACGAGAATTTCTTAGAACTGTAGCAAATGCAACGGTTAAAGATAATTTAGATAACTCATTAAACATGAAACCAATAAGAAGTTAATTATTATGGCAAGACAAAGTAAAAGAGGTAGAGATGCAGGAACTGGACAGTTTATCACTATCAAAGAAGCAAAGAGAAGACCAAAAACAACAGTTATTGAAACTATAAAAGTTGGAAGAATAAAAAAAAGAAAATAAGTGAATCAGAAGAAATTTAAAATATTATCAATTGATGGAGGGGGAATAAGAGGCGTATATCCTGCTAGATTTTTATCAAAACTTGAAGCTAGTATAGGTGAACCTATAGCTGATCATTTCGATTTAATTTGTGGTACATCAACAGGAGGAATACTTGCTTTAGCTCTAGCACTAAAAATTCCAGCTTCCGATATCCAGAATCTTTACGTAGATAATAGAAAATTAATTTTCCCATCATTATATAGGAGATGGCGTTTTGGATTGAGAAGAGCAAAATATAACAATACAAAACTTGAAGAGCTAATAAGAACAAAGTTTAAGGAGGCAAATAATGGCATAGAACCTCTTATTTCAGATTTATGCACAAGAGTCTGCATTACTGGATATGACCTTATAAATGCAAAACCTAAAGTTTTTAAAACACCTCATAAAGATTCTTATGTAACTGATTTACATATTCCAGCATACCAAGTAGCAATGGCAACAGCTGCAGCACCTACTTATTTTAATCCTTACTCTAATCATTACAAAGTTAATGAAGGTAAGGATAAAGAAGAATTTTTAATGCGTGTTGATGGAGGAGTATTCGCAAATAATCCAGCTCTTATTGGATTAACAGAGGCGCATTGTGCGTTACAAATCGCTTACAATGACATTGAGTTATATTCTATTGGCACAGGACAAACAACATATAATGAGACGCGTTCTAAAGTATTGTTCGGTTGGTTTGGAAAAGCATTTGGTAAAATGTATTGGATATCAAAAATTAGAATTTTAGACTTAATGATGCAAGCACAATCAAGACATGTACACGATTTGTGTAGTATTTATGCTGGTGGCACAGGCAGTATTAAAAATAAAGTGTTTGAATATTATCGCATACAAGAAGAATTGCCAAGTAGTTTTAAAATAGCTATGGATTCTAATAAAAAAATTAAGCTAGAAAAGCTAATGAGCATGGCAAGCAACAAATATCAAAATCATGGGCAATCTATTATCACAAGTATTAAAAGTAGTAGTAGGAGGAATGATTATCCATCAATTAACAAAAAATGAACATTTAAAAATAAACGATATGGCAAATTGCAATAAGCTGTTTTTAGATTATAATAACAAACTAAAATTAACATCCTCAAAAATTAAGAGGATGAAGACAGCAAGAGAGAATATTAAAACTAAGATTACAGAGTATTTTAAAGATAAATCTAAGTACAGTTTTACAGGTACGTGGATTCAAGGATCTTATAAAATGGACACAATCATACGTACTGATGATGATACTTGTGATATGGATTTGGGTGTATATTTTAAAATGGTAGATTCAGAAGTTACAGCCGCTACAGTTATGGATCAAGTATTTAAAGCTGTAGAAGATATTACTACTACAACACCTTCTAAAAAGAGTAAATGTATTAGGGTTGTATATAAAGGTGATTTTCATATTGATATCCCTGTATATCATTATAACACAAACGAACATAGTCACCCAAGGTTAGCCACCCGCTATAATGGTTGGGAAGAAAGTGACCCGAAAGATTTTTACGACTGGTTTAATAACCAAAGCTCAGATGACTTGCCGCAATTAAAACGCATTATTAAATATTTAAAGGCTTGGTCGGACAATAAAAAAGGAAAATTCCCTTCAGGTTTGGCATTTAGCATATGGGCAGTAAGCCTTCTAAATATTAATGAGCGTGATGATATTGCATTGTATGAATTACTTAAAAAAATCCGAGATGATATTAGTTATAGTTGGTCTTTAAAAATGCCAGTAACACCATTTGATGATGTATGTAAAAAATTAACATATGAGCAAAAATCAAACTTTAAGGATGCACTTGAGGCTTTTATTAAAGATGCGAAAGACGCAATAGAATCAAAAAATCAACTTGCTGCAAGTACATTATGGCAAAACCATTTAGGTAATAGATTTCCTGAAGGAGCAGATGAAGATACAGATGCTAAAGAAGCTGACTTAAAAACCATTTCTGAAAAAGTTTTATCAAGTACAGCATACACGCAAAGTTCTGGAGCAATAACCTCTCAAACTACGGGTGTAAAGAACAAACGTCACACAAGTTATGGTGGTTAAAAAATTTCATAAAAACAGATTCAAATCACGTGAGCAAAATCTGCCAATAAGATTAATACTTATTAGGGAGAAAAAGCTCATTGAATCACATTATAACTTTTTAGATTGTAAAATAAAACAGAATAAACTAGTATGCACTGGCATAGTAAAGCCAACAAAACAATCAAACGAGTATAGCATAAAATTAATTTATGATGGTTTGAATGCTCCAAGAGTATACGTGGTAGAACCAGAAATTGAGTATCATGATGATATTCACATATACCCAATAGAAGGGAATCTATGTCTTTACCATCCTGAAATAGATAATTTTCATTGGAATCATAGAAAGAACAACGTCCATGATACTATAATACCATGGGCATTAGAGTGGTTTATCTATTATGAACTATATCATATTACAGGTAAATGGGAACATCCATTTGTCGCTCATAATGTAAATAGACAAGGAAATTAAATTATTATCGCAAATAGGGCAGGATCTAATTATATCTCACCTACAGATTATAAGATAGCCCAAGAACACTTTAACGCAGTTAAACTTGGCTTGATGTGGAGTATATAAGTATGGCTTTGCCTTATGTATATTTACAAGGCTCATTTAACCTTACAGTTCAACATACTTCTAGACACTTTCATATAGTCGGCAATAACATCTACAGTCAGCAATGGTACGTTTATACTGTTATCGATTTAAGACCTCACAAAATTTCATACAAAACCACTAAAAAGATTAAAAGCATTCTATTAATTTCGCACTTTACAAACGACGCATAAATTTAGAAGCTTGCTAGAAAAAAGACCACAAGTACCCCAAGAACAGATCACAGAAACAGAGTATTTTATTTATTGCTTAGAAGGAGTAGATGATATAGACACCAACACAGTAACCGAAGCACAACAAAACTTAGAGCAATTGGCCCTAAACTATGGCATAGCTAGTATATATAAAACTTGCGACACCATTGAAGGCCTAGAAGACAGCTTAAACGCACTGGTACTAGATGATCATAACTTTAAGGATTATGAAATCATCTATTTGGTAATTAGGGGAGAAGCCAATAACATTTGTTTAAATGACTATTACTATAGTTTACAAGAAATTGCAGAACTTTTTGAAGGCCAATTAAACGGAAAGATTTTACATTTTTCAAATGCCAAAATTTTGGATCTAGACGAAGAAGAAGCACAATATTTTTTAGATATCACAGGAGCCAAAGCGGTTTCTGGCTATGGTCATGCCTATAATGGTATAGCGAGCACAAAACTAGATGAAGCCTTCTTTAATTTATTTAAAGAAGATGATGATATGTTTGCTGTGATAGAAGAATTGCACCATAGACATTATAACGCCTGCAAATTATTGGATTTCAGATTGTATTATTAAACGCAGTGTCTTATAAAGAAACACCACCAACTAACAACCATCAAAGCCTATCAATCACAGCCTTTAGCTTCACAGTAATTTCTTCTGCAATCCCTTTTAAAGCGTCATTTTCCACCGCTTGCATAGAAGCCATAGGATTAACAGCAGCCACTTCAATATCACCAGAATCTAATTCCTGCACAATAACATTACAAGGCAGCATGGTGCCAATTTTATTTTCCGCTAATAAAGCTTTATGAGCATACGGAGGATTACAAGCTCCTAGTATTTTGTAATTATTAAAATTAACATCCAGCTTCTTTTTAAGCGTGTCTTTAATGTCTATTTCCGTTAACACGCCAAACTGTTCTGTTTTAAGTGCAACGGTAACTTTTTCTACGGTATCGTTAAAATTACCTTTTAAAATTTTACTAAAATAATAGTTCATAATACGTTGTTTTTAAGGTTAATAATAAACACAAACCACATACCATAAGGTACAAAAAATCAACCCAAAACACGAGATAGTAACGGGTTAAATTGATATAATCGTAGTTGGTATATCATAAGGCTTCACCAACACAATATAATGCTTAAAATTAAGCAGATCAGCTAATTCGTATTAACGCCATACCATAATATATTGTCGCATCTCATCAAACGCTGAACGTCACACTCTACACTCTACACTTTACACTTTACACTTTACACTTTACACTTTACACTAAACACCGAACACACTGAACACCGAATACTGAACACCGAACACTGAACACCGAACACCGAACACTGAATACTGAATACTGAATACTAATAATCTAATAAATTATGACTTTCTGAGTTTTGCTTTGAGTACCATTAAATACTTTTACTAAATACACACCACTTTCTATCCTCGAAATATCAACGCTGTTAATTACATCGAAGTGATTTAGTGGCGAATTCAATACTAATCGGCCTTGTATATCATATAAACTTACCGCCGTATTAGCACCTAACTCTCCTTTTATAATTAAGGTTTTTGGAGTAGTGGTGGTATAAATTTGTACATAATCATACGTATTGTCAACTACGGATAATACAGACGATGAGACACGAAGATAAAAACGACCTGTACCATTCAGGGCTACATTTGGTGTAAATGTATAATCACCAGTATTTAATAAGGTGACTGTATTAGCGACATGATCTTCCAAATAAACGTCAACGTTACTTGGCAATGTAGTTTCACGTATACTAAAAGTTATTTGCTCACCTTGATTTGAATTCACTCCCAAAGGAATTAATGTATTCACTAAATCTGAAGGATTTAAAGCTTGTAAAGCTACTGGAAGCCCAGTGTTATCTTCTACTAAATGCGAGTAGAGTGCAAAGCTAGGCGCTACATTACCTAAAATTTTACCATCGTATCCTAAGTCTAAACCTAAGCTTGCATTGTCGTTAAAATAGAATTCAGTACTATAATCAGTGTTTGAAGCATTGATGTTAAGCTTTAAAAAGGTTAATAAATCGGAATTACGTCCAACAATAAAATCATCATCTGCACCTTTGACACGCATCGAAGAATCAAAAACAATATAATTATCTTCATAACTTCCATTTGAGGCAACATAGAACCCTTGTCCTGGCGCCATTAATTTGACACTAGCATTGGCTAATGTAATAACATCCCATTTATTGGCGACAGTACCGCCTGCATAACCATATATACCAGACATATTGTCTAAAACATCCACATTTCTTAAGATGGGATCCGTTCCGTTAGATATAACAAATTTCAAAAACAAATCCATATCAAGATAAGATGGGTAAGGATTACCTATTAAATTCCAATCCGTAAATAGGGTGCCAGTATTTAAAATATCTACAGCAATTGATGATGGAGGTACTGTACCTGTAAATGTTAAATTCGTTCCAGGAGCTAAACTTGGATCTGTTCCCGCTCTGTAACCTGTTCCGCTTACTAAAGTTAAAGTCGGAGACTCAGCATCAGCACTTGTATAGTTTATATAGGAATCGGCCGTTTTATCAAAATGACCAAAAGCATAGGTTATGGGGTCAGTACTACCATTATTTAATAAGTCTGTAGCATTCGTATCTGAAGCTAAAAAATCGGCCCATGTCTGCCCAGAAAGGGGTGGTGAAATTAAATCATTTCCACCGACATTAGAATTAACAAAGCGCTCATATTTCACGATGCCCTCAACCGTTCCATCAACTATTAAACTAGAATATAACTGAGATGTCGATTTTAAAGTCGTTGTGTTAGCAGATAATGTAACACCTGAATTTACAGTTAATGCGGCACCAGCTTCAACGGTTATAGTATTAACGTCAGTATCCATAGAAATTACAGCTTCACCGGCTGCGACTATAATATTATCATTAGAAGAAGAGACGCTGTTAGGGTCATTCGGAGACCAAACGTCGTTATCATAGGTATAAATTATTGGTTCTTTGCAGATTTTGGTAACCACAAAGTCATCAATTCCTGCTTCTATAATATCACCACCATTTGGGCCATCAGCCGCAGATACTCTAATGACTAAACTTGAGTTTTCTGGAATTTCCGCTGTGGCTTCAGTCCAATATGCTTGTACGGTTTCATCTCCATATGATGCAAGGGTCGTATAGCTGTTACCACCATCAAGTGAATATTCTAGTAAAAAGAAATCACCTGCATCACCACCAGCATCACGTTGACCAAAGAAATACCAAATTGATAAATTGGACTCATCAGCAATGGAATAGATAGGTGAAGTAGCAATGGAAACACCACCGTCAATATCATTAACGCCTACTGAAGTATTTGTTGCTGTGAAAAATGCGTTTGTTCCTGTCGTACTATGATCATCTTCTGGTTGTGTTTGTACACCTCCATCCGATTCTTCTGTTGGATTTGCAATAATAAAGGTTCCAGAAGTAGCAGTTCCTGATGTTATCCAATCGGTACCAGTTCCGTTTTCAAAATCTACATCAATAACAGTTAAGTCAATGCCTTCACATGGGATGGGACCCACACAGAAATTAGTGGTCTCAGAGTTTTCAAAGTTTCCACCAGAAGCAACTTCTAATCCATTAACTGTTACAGTATAGGATCCATTGCCGTATGAACAGCAAATACCATCTCCATAAGCATCATTAATAATAAAGTCATAACAACCATCCTCAAGGCATGCGTCAACAGTGATTGTAGAGCCATCTGCTTCATTATCATAAGTTCCACCGGAAGCAACAGTAGTTCCGGAGCTGTCTAGAATAGACCAGCTTGTTTCTTCTGGATAGTTATCAAATGTAATTGAAACAACGATGTCTGTACAAGGAGGTGGTTCTGGGCAAGCATCTGGACAAGATCCACCACAATCAACTCCAGTTTCATCACCATTTTGAAAGCCGTCAAAACAGGTTGGCGTTGGTTCGGTTTCAATAATCTTTAAAAATTGATTAATGGCCGGATTAAGAATTTCATCAACAATCCCTGAAGGCCATTTAACGACCACTTTATCAACTTGAGTGCTGACTCCTAGTCCGAAATGTTGCGTAAACGAATTTACCAAACCATAACCTTCCCCAGAACGAACATCTCTTATTTGTATGCCCCAAGAACCATGTAATTCTACTCGAGCACCAATACCGTTTATATTACTAATAGAACCTTCTAATTGAATATTAAGATAGTTGTTTGAATTACCATTATTAAGCCAAATTCTATCTTTTGTTGTAGTTGGTGAATTGAATCCACTAGCATAGCCAGCATAAATATCTAAGAAACCATCATGATTAATATCTCCTACAGAGAACGACTGAATTTGATTGGAGTTAAACGGATTTGTTGCATTCTGAAACGTACCATCCCCATTATTATAGAAAAGGAAGTGACTATCGGTTCCTGATATCATTAAATCTAAATAGCCATCATTATTGAAATCTTTAAAGAAACCTTGAATGGCTAAATTATTTGTTGAATTCAGAGTTGGTAATAAACCGCTACCTGAAGTAATTTCGGTAAAGGTTCCGTCACCATTGTTACGCATTAAATTAGGAGCTTCATAATGATTGACTATAATAGCATCTAAATCACCATCATTATCAATATCACCAAAATCAGAAAACCAGGTTTGAGCACCTATTTTAAGATTAGCTTGTTCAGCAACTTCAGTAAAATTGTTATCACCATCATTCTGCCATAACATGTTTATACGGCGCGGATCATTAGGGCTGCTAACACCACCTCTACATTTAGAAATATATAAATCCAGATCACCATCATTATCGTAATCCATCCACATACTCCCATAATTCCCTGAATTATCACTAGTTGGAGTCGTTTCAGTGCTTATTAAATTCGCATCATATGAAAGTGTCCCATCTTGATTGTTTTGAAATGCTCGTGCTTCCGCGTCATCATGACAAGCAAAAATGTCTGCCCAGCCATCGTTATTGATATCGACAAAATTTACACCTTGTAAAAATATATTTGAGTTTGGTATATTAGACTGCGAGAATGAATTGTTACCATTAGCATTCTTAATAATTTTTAAGTTGTCATAAGCACCACCAGACACAATATCATTATAACCATCATGATCAAAGTCAGCAACGGCAGTACCCCATTGGTTGTTGTTACTTACATTACCGTAATTGTAGCTTGTAAACTGTTGTCCAGCTCCATTTTGATATTGAATACGAAGACTTTTAGCATTGTTAAATTGTACAATATCATCTTTTCCATCGCCGTTCATATCAATGACTCCCATAGGTAATCCACTAAAGTTGTCTTGACCAAGAAGCGTAGTTCCATCAGAGAAAGCAACTGCGTTTCCACCAGGGTTACTAGTGTTCACTGCAATTATAGTGCTTGTTTGGTCAGATTGTAAACCATCACTTACCGTTAGTGTTGCTGTAAATTCACCCGAAGTCGTATATACATGATTAATTGTAAGTCCTATACCTGTATTACCATCTCCAAAATCCCAAGAATACGTTAAAGGATCTTCATCAGGATCAGTAGAAGCAGATGCATCAAAACTAACACTCAAAGGCGCAGGTCCAAATACTGTAGATGCTGAAAACAAAGCTACTGGTGGAGAAGACGTTGTGGGCGTTAGACTATTAATCCAATCTTCAATTAATTGAACACCAGCAGTATCAACAACATCTTTAGCCAAAGGTGGCATTTCAATACCAGTTTGTGTAGAATTCATTCTAAAATGCGCCATTGAATTCGAAACATCTTGAGGAATGATCACCTTAGGGTCATTTAAACCTTCATCATAAATAACATCTCCATAAATAATATTTTGATTTCCTAATGGAGTGGTATATCGCGCATCAAACATAGCGATATTATCAACAGTTGGGTTGTGACAACTTGAACAGTTGACATCGATATAAGACCTTGCTCTATCTTCTATAGAAGCGCTTAAATCGTCTTTTGCAGCAACCGCTGAGTAACTACTTACATTACTGTCGGTAATAGTTTCTGTGATAAGTCCAAGTTCACTAAAATTAACGAGTTGGTTCATCGTAATACCTGAACTAGGATATAAAATAGAGGTATTAAGGTTTCTTGTTTTTGGTCCTAAAACACTACCATTTTGAGGAAAGTGACAAGAAGAACACTCAGCTCTACTTGGGTAATGCCAAGATTGGGTAACTCCGTTTACAACAACGTCTTCATCAACAGCATCATCTAATAGCGTTGCATCGGTTTGGGCGCTATTCCACTTATAAGTTAAATAATAATAAACGTCATCGTCACCCTTAACTTCAAATCGTGTTTCAAGACGTTTTCCTCCAACTTCAAAATGTTTAATTAAGACTGAGCCTTGAGGAAAATCCCAAGCTTCATCATTTGAAAATGTTATTTGTTCGTTAGCAGTATCATAAGAACCATCGTTTGGTATGGCCATCCATCTTTTTTTGGCAGCTCCATCAGACCAAAAAGGTTCGATCATATCATAAGGGATGAGCCCTGGACTAGGGGTCAACGCACTCAAATTAGAGAAAGCTCCAGTTTGTGACAGTAAGGCCGGAATACCAATATTACCCGATGGAGTAGTGGTTGGCATATTTCCATTAAGAAACTTTGCAATAGCTACAGCAGTAATGGCTGGGTTAACTAATGCAACGGATTGAGATGTATTTGAGTTTATAACCTTATCCCGTTTTTCAAAAGTGGGAATCGTATGGTTATCTTGTAATTGTTGAAGCGTGTAAGATCCTGACGTTAGTTTTTCATGATCTGAAACCGCTAAAAGTTCATAGTCTGAATAATTTGAAGAAGTCGTTCGAGACTCATAAAAATATAGAACTGTAAGTGTTGCAATTGCTATACTTAAAGATGTGATAAGTTTCTTGTTAGCCATATTCGATGCGGTATTAACAGAAAAATACAAGTAAAAAAAACATGTGCTATATCTCGAAAGAAACGAAAGCGGTCATGAAGAATCTAGCGGGTAGTTTTATGTCATATTATATTGATAGTTGGTTTTATTTGGTAAGCTTGAAATAATTTCAAAAATAATTTCGGCTGAAAACTAGCTAATATTAACTCCTTATTATAATATTTTCGTTTATCGTATTGATTTAAAGGTTAATAGGTTATGATTTATTTTTAACGGATATTAAGGTAATTGATAGCAACTGAGCGTTTGATGATGAAGTATTATAATTAACATTAAGAGTCTAAACACTTAATCTTTAGGTGAGTAATACAAAATAACAACTATTTTTACTATTTTGTAACCCATAAGTAACTCAAAACCAGATGTCCAGACAAAAGGGAATCCTAAAACTCGTAGGCACTTTAAATGGAAAATGCTTTTACCAGCTCAATGGCCAATACATTGTGCGCAAAGCTGTAGGGCCGTCAAGAGAGCGCATTAATAACGATCCGGCATTTGTAAATGTAAAATGTAATAACCAAGAGTTTGCAGCAGCATCACAGCTCTCAAAAGCCATCCGACGAGGCTTAGAAGACAAAGCCAATCAGTTCAAATACAACTATATGGCGAGCCGTTTAACAGGCTGTTGCCGTAAAATCATTCAAAAGGGGAGTGGTCAGTTTGGAGAAAGAGAGGCCAATCTTTTTAATACCCCTTCAAACCTCATAGGCTTTCAACTCAATAAAGACTTAGCGTTTCACCAGCTATACAACTCAAAACTCAATGTTACAGCCAATACACAACGCCGTATAATTACAATAGAGTGTTCACAAAGCACAACAAACCAACATTATAAAATCCCAAAAAAAGCCACACATTATCAGCTCACAGCAGCCATAAGTTGCGTCTCTAAATTACAATGGCAACCCAATGAAAAGGCATATCGAACAGCGTATCCAGAACAAAACACTTTGGGTGGCGCTATACAAAGTCCACCATTAAAACTCAGTACAACACACCACAATCTCAATTTACAATGGCAAACGCCAACGCAAAACGGCATTCCAACAGATGTAGCAATTACGGTATGGCTAGGGATCGCATACCTAAAACAGCAAAACCAATCCTACCATACATACAGAACACCACAAGCCATGCAATGCATAGCCATAATTTAGTAAACCATCAACTAATAACTAAACACCAACAACCAAAAGAACATTATGTAAAATAGAATCAAAACACCCCAAACAGTGCCTAAACCAATAATAACAAGGGCGCACCGTTAATTCACAGCTATACCAAATATGAGGTTCACCCGTAGTTACTCCGGGTCTAATCCGGGTTAAAGCCGTGTCTGAGCCATGACGCATTCGGGTCTGCCATAATATAGCACCAATTGAATCCTATAGCTTAATCAGAATACAAAAAGCATCACAACGACATAAAGTTATATAAATCGCGTATTTCCTAATTATAAGTCTACAGCTCAGAATATGAAAGTTATCAGTAACAGATAAACTAACATATATAAAACGTACAAACGAGTTAGCTAACAATGAGCGTGCACATAAAATCGCTAACGTTTTAGGACTCAATGAATCATTAAAGAATTATGATGATGTCAAATAGCATACAAAAGGTATATTACTATGATAAATCTGCGAGTTGATGCGACTAGCTGTGTGTCACTAGAACTATGATGATGTCAAATATCGTCCAAAAGCGCTATTCCGCTAATTATTATAAATTGTCCTATAATTTATATTATGTAAAATAGACTTTCAAAAAATCCCCCTACTTAATTGTATCCATCTAATTACTAATTCGCAACACCCATCTTTTCTTTTAAAGACGCTTTAGCATTTTTAAGATCATAATAGAAACCATTCACAATATCACCATAAGCCTTTATGTATATAAATCGCAATGATGCAATTCTTGCTTTATGATTTTCGTCTTCTAGTAGATACTTAACGCAATCTGTTTTACAACTAAAATCTGTAATCAATTCTGTGTACCAAGATTGTGTTTTTTCCAAAATTTCCAGATTACCTGTTATCTTATCATAAATAATGCGTTCAATATCACTAATATTTTTAAAATATAATTTATAAGTTCCACTTAAATCAATTAGCTTTTCCGAGGCTTTTGTATCGTCTAACTCGGCATTATCAATCCAGTTTATTACATGTTCGTCGAGGGCTAATTCTGTCACTTCAAACAATATCATGGAAAAGACATTCTTACCAGCGGCTTTGGTTTCATCAAAATCGCGTTCTAAGTATTTTAAATACACCTGATCTAATGTGTCTAATTCTTTTCTAAAATAATCTACAGTCGCAATATCACGCTCCAATTGCACCAAAACTTTGTCTTGTAAACTTCTGTTGGTATTTGCTATTTGTCGTTCATTATTCCAATTATTAATCCATAAGGCAATCAGAATTCCAATAACAACAAGAATAATTTCACCAAAGGCATACACTAAATAATTAGTTAATTGCTTACCTTTTAATAGTCTAAATCTAATTTTATTGAACAATTTCATGGCTTTAAAATACAAAAAAAGTCCATCCTACAGAGATTGACTTTTAAAAAAATAAGCGATATAAATTTAGTGGACCTTTACTCCACTTTAAAGTACTTCAAAAAAAGACTTAAGAGATATGGTCATTTTCAACATATTGATCCGCATATGCCTTTGTAAAATGCGCCCCAAATAATAATATTAAACTCGAATACGACACCCACAGCATAATTAAAATAATAGAGCCCGCAGCACCATAGGTGGAACCTGGCTCCATGGTATTAAAATACCACGCCAAGAGATACTTACCTATTAAAAATAATATGGTGGTCAATGCGGCTCCTGAACGTACCGATTTCCACGTAATCTTTGCCGATGGTAAATATTTAAACATCGTAGCAAACAAAACATAGATAAAGGTTAAGGATACCAGAAAGTCAATCACAAACAAATAATCGAATAGATTCTCTGGCAAGAATTTGTTTAACTGTCGACTAAACGTACTCAACAATGAGGTTAATACAAAACTGGTTAACAATAAGAATCCTAGAATTAGAATAAACCCAAAACTCTTCACACGACTCATTAATGTAGCCACAACATCATTTTTATAAGCCGGTTCTTGTTCCCATATCTTATCTAAAGCAGATTGTAATTGAAAAAACACTCCCGTAGAACCATATAACAACGTACCAATACCAATTACAGTAGCAAATACCGAAGTTTCTTGGCCGCTCTGATTTTCAATCATGGTTCTAATAGCGTCAGCAGCGTCGCTTCCTATAGCTTTTGATATTTCTCCCAACAATTCCCCGCGTACAATATCTTCTCCCCAAACACTACCGACCACTTTCAAAATAATAATCACCAAAGCCGGTAGCGATAACACGGCATAGTAAGCCACAATAGCACTCCGCTGAAATGGTTCACCAGCAAACCAAGATTTCCCAGAAGCCACCAACAAGCGCGGTAAGTGTTGAATTTTAAATGTGTTTGAATCACTCATAGTATATCAGGATAGAAAAACGTAAAGCCATGACCGACTTTACGTTTTATGTATATTTAGAACTATTAAGCCTCTCCTCTAGCCGGATAATCTTTATCTAGTACAAACTTAATTGCACCAATAACGTCATCTAAGCCTGGTCTAGCAAATGGCATGGTCTGTATAGACGCACAATACAATTCTTGATTCGGTCGTATCACAAACAATCCAGGTTCTATAAAGGTTTCGGGCTCTTTCTTAATCCCTTTTGAAATAAATAAGCCCCATTCGCGAGCTTCTTCTATTGGAAATTCGTAGCCCAAAGGCACATCAGCAATATCCCATTCCTCATAGGTTTCCTTTGCTATGGCCTCCGTATCACTACTAACGGCAATAACATTCACTCCCAAATCATCAAACTTCGATAGCTTCGTTTGTAATTCTTCTAAGTATTTTTTACACACCGGACAGTGAAGACCTCTATAAACAATCAATAAGGTAAAGGCTTCTGGCTTCTGTTTACTTAAGGTCCATTCCGTACCATTGACTAAATTTAGGCTTAAGTCTGGTGTTTTCTGTCTTGGTTTTAACATGTCTTTTATTTTTAATGAGTCAACTTTAATTTAAAGCTAGTAGAGTCAGCTTATCAATGTATAAAATTAGAAAGAACACATAGCATTCATTACCGCATTCAATAAGAATCTTAATGGTAATGAAAAGCAACACTAAATTTTAGAGTGGGCCACTGCCCTATTTCTATCCTATTACTATTTACGGCAATATTTATCCCATTACCGTTAAGTGAATCCTACAATAGGTTGCAATTTAGTAGTCTATAAATAATTATTAAAACACCGAAGTCATGGATTTAACAGATAAGACTATTATAATCACTGGAGCATCAAGTGGAATTGGAGAAGCTACAGCTAAAAAACTTGCTAAAGATGGAGCTCAAGTGGTTTTAATGGCAAGACGAGAAGAAAAATTAAATGATATAAAACAAGCCATCGAAAAAGAAGGCGGAACTGCTTTAGTCGTTACTGGCGATGTGACCAAAAAGAAAGATTTTGACCATGTTGTTTCTCAAACCATTGAAAACTATGGA
This sequence comes from Winogradskyella thalassocola, assembly GCF_900099995.1. Lineage (GTDB taxonomy): Bacteria > Bacteroidota > Bacteroidia > Flavobacteriales > Flavobacteriaceae > Winogradskyella > Winogradskyella thalassocola. Next base: position 314,188 of record NZ_FNCZ01000003.1, on the reverse strand, counting down.
AAAGTCAACGGTTTAGTGAATAATGCAGGACTCATGCCCTTATCTTTTGTTGAAAAACTAAAAACAGAGGAATGGGAACAAATGGTAGATGTAAATCTAAAAGGTGTGCTCAACGGTGTTGCCGCAGTACTACCCAAAATGAAAGAAAATAAAGGAGGCCATATTATTAATATTTCATCTATGGCTGCACATCGCTATTTCCCTGGTGGTGCCGTATACTGTGCCACTAAAGCTGCAGTAAAAATGTTTTCGGAAGGCCTAAGACAAGAGCTAGCTCCTAAATATGGTATCAACGTCACGTCTATTGAGCCAGGTGCCGTAGCAACGGAGTTAACCGATACCATTACAGATGAAGACATTAAAGAAAACTTACAGAAAATGCAAGAGATGACCACCTTAGAAGCTGAGGATATTGCCAATGCTATTCATTATACACTATTACAGCCTAATCGCGTCAACATTAATGATATCTACTTGGTACCAAGCGAACAACAATAAAAGGAAAATTAAAGCATAAAAAAATTGAAACTATGGAAACGAAAATAAAAAAAGACACATTCACAACTACTAATCCTGCTAATGGAAAAGAATTAGCATCATATACCTATATGACGGATGATCAGGTAGAATCAACAGTAAAGAAATCGCACGACGCATTCTTAAAATGGAAAATGAAGTCCTTTGAAGAACGCGGAAAAATTATAAAAGCCATAGGAAAAGAACTTCAAAATCACAGAACAGAATTAGCAGAATTAATGACGGATGAAATGGGAAAACTTCTCAAACAAAGTCATCAAGAAGTTGATCTATGTTCTGGGATCTGTGATTACTCAGCAGACAATGCTGCAGAATTTCTAAAAAGTGAAAAACGTGAATTACAAGATGGAGGAAAAGGGATTATTACCTACGCTCCTATGGGTGTAATATATGGTATTCAGCCTTGGAATTACCCGTCATATCAAGTCATACGTTATAGCATCGTCAACTTAATGGCAGGAAATAGCGTATTATTAAAACATGCTTCCAACGTCACAGGAACAGCGAAATTATTAGAATCTATATACAAAGCCGCAGGTTTACCAGAAGACTTATTTAGTGTAATGATTATCAATCATGAGCAATCGGATGAACTCATTAAACATAAATTAATAAGAGGTGTTACCTTAACGGGAAGTCCTGTTGCTGGTGAAGCTATAGGTGAAAAAGCAGGGAAAGCATTAAAAAAATCAGTTTTAGAATTGGGTAGTAATGATGCCTATATGGTACTTGAGGATGCCGATTTAGAACTAGCAATAAAGACCTGCGTTATGGGACGTATTTACAATAATGGTGAAACCTGTATTGCGGCAAAACGCTTTATTGTGGTTGAGTCTGTCTATGATGAATTTAGAGACGGCTTTGTAAAAGCAATGAAAGACTTAAAATTGGGCGACCCTACTGATAAAGCTTCCAAATTAGGACCTATAGCTCGAAAAGATTTAAGAGAAACCCTACATGAGCAAGTTGAAAAAAGTATCAAAAACGGAGCTAAAGTACTTTGTGGTGGTGAAATACCTGAAGGCGACGGCTACTATTATCCAGCTACGGTATTAGAAAATGTGACTAAAGGTCAACCCGCTTATGACGATGAACTTTTTGGACCTGTAGCCGCACTTATCAAAGCTGAAGACGAAGAGGAAGCGATGCGTATTGCTAATGACAGTCGTTTTGGACTTGGTGGAGGTATCTTTTCTAAAAACGTTGATCACGCTATAGAATTAGCCGAAAAACACTTTGATACGGGCATGGTCTTTATTAATAAATTTGGAACAGCCTATCCTAATATGCCTTTTGGAGGAGTTAAAGATTCTGGATATGGACGCGAGCATGGTGGTTTTGGTATGAAAGAATTCGTCAACGTAAAATCCATTATGATAGGAAAATAATGCTATCAAAAAATAGCGTAACTAAAAAGCCCATCACAATGTGATGGGCTTTCATAACTGAGGTTAAGCGATATATTAGATAACTTTTACATTTACTGCGTTTAAACCTTTTTTGCCTTCTGTAAGATCAAATTCTACTTGGTCTCCCTCACGAATTTCATCAATCAATCCAGAAATGTGGACAAAATGTTCTTTGTTAGAACCTTCTTCTGTAATAAATCCGAAGCCTTTAGCATCATTGAAGAATTTTACTGTTCCTGTACTCATAATAATATTATATTTAATTTTAATAATTACTTAGTAGTATTCAAATATGATGCCACAAATTAAATAGCGTTAATTATCGGATTTATAAGCGATTAAAATCATCTTACCGATAAAACCGATCCCTACAACAAACATGTTTGAGTCTAGATAACTTTGCCTATACCTTTGCTTTAGATCTCCCTCTATCTATTAAATCTAAATATTATGGAAACAAAATTCTCATTGTTTAACCAGATTAATAGTTTATGTTACTGGTTATTAGTATCAAGCGATTACAGAACTTCAGTTAAATTAGATGCAGAAAATGACACTTATAGTGTGAATATCAAACATTGTGGCGTAGAACTTTATGCCAACAGCATTAAAGGATTCAGTAAAAGAAATGCCACCTTTTTAGAACATGAATTGGATGGTATGGTTGCAGGCTTATTACATCTAAAACAAAATGTAGAGCAGAAAACAGCTTAATATTTAAGTCCTAGTTTAATTTTAAAATAATAACGTCAGTTCGAGTGAATTTGCCTTAGCAAATTTGTATCGAGAACTATTTGTAGTAAAGAACTTCTCGATACAAAATTCCAAAAAAAGAAATTTCACTCGAAGTGACATCCATGTACTTATTTAAAAAAGGATTAATCTAGCGCGCTAGTTTTCTAAGCGCCACCCATTGTTTCAACATCTCTCTAGAATCCACAGCAGGATAACCTAATACGGTTTTTCCAGCAGCAACGTCATTCATAACACCAGAACCGGCACCAACAGTTGCTCCTGAGTGAATTGTAGTATGATCTTTAATAGACGCAGAGCCACCAATAATAACTCCATCACCTAGAGTTACAGAACCTGCAAGTCCAGAACTTCCTGCCATAATACAAGAACGTCCAAGGACACAATTATGTGCAATTTGAACCAAATTGTCAATCTTACAACCGTCTCCTAATATCGTAGAACTGAATTTACCGCGATCTACACAAGAGTTAGCACCAATCTCAACAGCATTACCAATGACAACATTACCAATATGAGGAATCTTCACTAAGCCTCTACCATCATCACTTGGTCGGTATCCAAAACCATCAGCTCCGATACTCACATTATTATGAAAAATACAATGGGTTCCAATAACTGAGCGTTCTCTAATTATAGTACCAGACCAAATTGTAGTAAAGTCACCAATAGTGGTTTCATCTAAAATCGTCACATTCGGATAAACAGTTACGTTTTCTCCTAAAACAACATCTTTACCAATATAAGAACCCGCACCTACTCTACTTCCATTACCTATTTTAGCAGATTTATCGATTGTTGCAGACGGATGAATGTCAGTTTCAAAATGTGGAGGTTTAGGCGTAAAGGTTTCAAGTAATTTAGCCATGGCTAAATCGGCATTCTTTACTTTAATAAACACACGATTCTCTCCAGGTTCAATATCAATATTATCATTAACAATAGCTAAACTCGCTTTAGAGTCTTTCCATAAACCTGCAAATTTTCGGTTCCCAATAAAGGTCGCCTGATGTTCATTTGCCTTCTGAATTTGCTCTAATCCAGTAATTTGATTCGTAGTTTCGCCAAAAACTTCACCATTAATAATGGCATTTATGTCTTCTATTGAGAATGATTTCATGAGTATTAATTTGTCTAGTGATTAATAAAGACACAAGATAATACTAAAATATGAAAGTGCTGTAGTATCAATTTGAAGAGTTTTAAGAATTATATCAATTTAAAACACCGTGTTAGCTCGCTCCATTTTTGGGTATGATTATTTTAAAGAAATATCAATTGAAATACTTTACGAAACTCCACTTATAGTGATTTAAAAGCATAAAAAAATCGAGAATCTTTTTATTTCAAAAGATTCTCGATAAAATATTGTAAAAATAAAGTGCGATTAATTCGAACTCAATTATTAAATCGCAATCTCTTTAAACGAAATCCCTAAAGCTTTCTGTAGATCTAATACCTTTTGCATTTCTCCAGGAATGATTAACGCAATAGACTGGCCCGTTTTACCTGCTCTTGCTGTTCTTCCACTTCTATGCGTGTAATACTCTAAATGTTCTGGTAATTGATGATGTAAAATAAACGCTAAATTATTAACATCGATACCTCTGGCTGAAACATCTGTAGAAATTAAAACTTGTAAACTTTCGTTCTTAAAAGCACGCATAACTTTATCGCGTTCTTTTTGTTGCATATCACCTTCTAAAGCACCAACTGCAAAACCTTCCTTTTGTAATTGATGTGCCAAAGCTTGTGTACCCGCTTTTGTTTTACAGAAAATGATACCTCTTTCATCTTGACGTTTGTCTAAGATTCGGGTAATCAGATTTACTTTGTCTTTAATAGACGTATGAATGAAGTGATGTGAAATATTTTCGTTAACTAAAGCATTTTTATTCACCTCTATGCGAACTGCCTCCTTAGACATATAATTTTTAACGATATTTTTAATTTCGTCTGGCATTGTTGCAGAAAATAACCATGTGTTTCTTTTCTTAGTATTGTATTGCAAGATTTTGGTTAAATCTTCTTTGAAACCCATACTCAACATTTCATCGGCTTCATCTAAAACTAAGATTTTTACGTTTGAAATATCAACAGCACCACGTTCTACCAAATCGAGTAAACGTCCAGGTGTAGCCACTACAATATGTGTTGTTCTGGTTAGGTTTTTAATTTGACGGTCAATCTTTTCACCACCATACACCCCTTCAGAGAAAATCTTCTGATCAATATATTTCGTAAATCGGAATAGTTGCTTTTGTATCTGTTGTACCAACTCACGCGTTGGAGCAATAATTAAAGCTTGTACATCAGAATTATTAGTATCAATAGCATGTAAAACAGGTAAGCCAAAAGCTGCCGTTTTTCCTGTTCCTGTTTGCGCTAATCCTATTAAATCTGTGTTAGATTTCAACAAAATAGGAATAACCATTTCTTGTATTTCCGTTGGATTTACAATATTCAGTTCTTTTAATCCTTTTATATAATTTTTGTGTATTCCTAATTCTGAAAATGATGCCATAGTATTTTTATTATGTTGCAAAGGTACTTCTACCGATTTGTAATTCTTTAGAAAAAGTAGTGAAATATATTATGAAATTCTTTTTAATTGAAAGCCATTGTCATTCAGAATGAGGAACGACATGAAGAATCTCTTTCTTTTTTAATATTGAGATTCTTCGGCTAAACCTCAGAATAACAAAACTACCAACTAATAGGTCGGTAATCTTTAAGGAATTTACCAGACCAATGTTTTCCGGTATTAATACCATCAAAAAGCGGATCCATAACACGAGCAGCTCCATCTACGATATCTAAAGGTGGTTGAAAATCGTGCAGGTCTTGTTTTCGTTTTGCCAGTTCAGCAGGATCCTCGTCAGTTACCCAACCAGTGTCAACTGCATTCATATAAATACCTTCTTTGGCTAAACTACCTGCTGCTGTATGCGTTAACATATTTAAAGCGGCTTTGGCCATGTTGGTATGTGGATGACGATCTTCTTTAAAAAACGAGTGGAACTTCCCTTCCATTGCAGACACATTAATGATATGCTTTTGCCCTGTGTGGTCTTTTTTCATCACTTCAGACAAACGGTTACACAATACAAAAGGTGCTACAGAGTTGACGAGTTGTACCTCAATCATTTCTGTGGTTTCAATTTCACCCAATTTAAGTCTCCAACTGTTGGTTTTTCTTAAATCCACTTGTTGTAAATCGGCATCTAATTTCCCTTCCGGAAACACGTCTTGCGATACCAATGTGTTATCAAAGCTATAAGGAATCTGAGATAATTTAGCTGATGAACGTAAACCAATACCAGGCTCTGGTCCATGCCATGTTACAGGCATATTTTTATTTGGTGAAGCACCAGAGGTTAATTCTTGTAACTCTACTAAACATTCAGTGTGATCGTTTAATAAATCGCGGGCAAACTTAGGCAACTCTTCTATTGGTCGTTCTTCGTTTGGCATTAAGTGACTATAAAAACCTGCTGGTCTTCTCACCGTTTGTGCCGCGTTATTTATAAGAATATCAAGCTTTTCGTAGCGTTGTTCTATAAAATTACAGAAAATTTCTACACTAGGAATATGTCTTAAATCGAGACCGTGAATCTTTAAGCGATGGCCCCATTCTGTAAAGTCTTCTTCTTTAGAAAAACGCAATGCAGAATCTACAGGAAAACGTGTGGTTGCAATCACTGTTGCTCCACCTCGTAATAACATTAAAGTAATATGGTAACCAATTTTTAAACGCGATCCGGTAATCACAGCAACTTGTCCTTTAACATCAGCCGTTTGAAAACGTTTTGCATAATTAAAGTCCCCACAGTCTTCACACATGGTATCATAAAAATGATGCAATTTGGTGAATAATGTTTTACAAACGTAGCAGTTTCGTGGAGATTCTAGTTCTAATTGTTCTTTAGCTTTTAAATCGGCTTCAGGCAATAATTTTGGAGCCACAAAAACATGTGCTTCTCTTGCACTACGTATTCCTGTTACTTTTCTAGCATTTTTATCTCTAGCCGCTTTCTTTCGCTTTTCAGCTTTTTTAGCATCCTTTTTACGACGCGAAAACTCTTCTCTACTCGGACGTGATAATTGTCCGGAAGCTTTGATTAAAGCAGTTCGCTGCGGTTTCGGGATTTCGAAAATCTGATCTGTATCAGTAACTAACCGTTCTAAAATAGAAATGCAGTTTTCAATCTCTTGGATTGAAATCTCTTCTGTCTTATCTGATGTATCGTTACTCATAACTATAATAGGGACTACGTGTTACGTTGTATTAAGCTTCTTGAAGTTCTTTTTTCGACTTTCTATAAGTGTAAGAATTGAAGATACTTCGTCTTGCAAAACGCATTTGTTTATCCGAGTTTAAAAACTTGATAAACACACCTTTAGGAACACCAAAATACTCGTATGTTGCTCCGTCTAAAAATGTTATTTCTAACAACAACCCTTTATGTTGAAAGTCTACAATGCTAGAATCAGTGATTGTTGCTGTGTATTCTTCAAGGTTTGCTGCTTTTGTTTCTGGAGCTATACTTACTAAAAAATGATAACCATCAATGATTTCAACACTCTTTAATTCTGCTTCTTCTTGTCCAGCATCTCCATCTTGAAATTTATCAGGATGCCATTCTTTCACTAAGTTTCTATAGGTCTTTTTTAAATCTTTAAGATTAATTGAATCTTCTACAGAAAAAAGCTTTTTGTATTGACTAATGCGTTTCATTTTTAGTATTTTAAAATAAGGCGCAAAATTACGCTATTTTATAATACAAAATCTATTTAATTCTTTTTATTACAAAGCTTTAATCTTCAGGTGGAAACCCATGAATTTCCTCGAATTTTTCATCAAAATTAGTTCGTATATATGTGCTTAATTTCTTTTGATAATCGTCTTTCAACCATTTTAAGAAGTTATAAGTACTTCTACTAATACATTTAGCGTAGGTTTCAATACGTTGATTAATATCGTCTTTTAATAATTTAGCCAAGGCTAGAGCATCATAAACATCTTCACTATTTTCTATACAAATTTTGGCATGTTGTTCTATAGAACGTTCTAATACCACTTTCGAGGATTCTCCACTATCTACAGCATCCTTGTAAGTTTGCTTAATGTCAAAATAGGTTTCTTCAGACTTAGAGAATTCTTCTTTAACTTCATCCGATAAATCGTGTTTGAAGTTCGATTCAATAGCATCATCATCTTTAATACGATCCGCGTACCAATTTGGTGACTTAAATATCAACTGCCAATCTAAATCTGCTCCCCAAGGTCCAAATCTGTAAAGATTGTTTCCTAAATCAATAGTTGTAAATTTCGATTTATTATTCAAAATACGAGACCCACGACCAATCATTTGGTAATATAACGTCAAGGATTTTGTTGCTCTGTTTAAGATAATAGTATCAATAGTTGGCTCATCAAAACCAGTAGTTAAGATACTTACAGACGTTAAAATAGCGTCAGGCGTTTCATGAAACCATTGTAAAATCTGTTTACGTTGTTTCTTTGTCGCTGTGTTATCTAAGTGCATAACTGGTAAATCTGCTTCCTTAAAAGCATAATACACACTTATAGACGTATTAATACCGTTATTAAAAATTAAAGCCTTCTTCCCTAGTGAATGCTTTTTGTAAGCATCTACTAATTTTTGAAGCATCGCAGGACTCGAATACAAATCTTCAGAAGATTTTACGGTATAATCACCATTAGAACCTACTTCTAAAGATGTTAATCCCATATCGTAAGCATACGTCTCAGCTCTTGCTAAAAACTCGTTTTCTATAAGATTCTCAATAGTTTCACCTGTGATAAGTTCATCGTAGTTATCCTTCATCGGTAACTCCTTATTAGAACTTAAAGGAGTTGCTGTAACTCCAAGAATAAAGGACTTTTCGAAAAATTTAAATAACTTCGTAAATGAATTGTAATGCGCCTCATCAATAATAACTAAACCAACATCAGAAATATCTAACATATTGTCATTCAGTCGATTATTTAAAGTTTCAACCATAGCAACGAAACATGAATATTCTGCTTGATCATCCAAATTGGCCTTACTATTCACCACTTTATTTGTGACACCAAAACCATCTAACATTTTAGAAGTTTGATTACAAAGCTCCACTCGGTGTGTCATTATTAATACCTTTTTTTTATGGTTCTTAAGGTATTGACGTACCATCTCAGAGAAGATCACCGTTTTACCACCACCAGTAGGTAATTGATATAATAAGTGATAATCGTCACGTTCTGTATCAAACTTTTCGAAAATCTGGCTTATTGCGCCTTGTTGGTAGTCGTATAATTCTTTATCGGTTTTTTTTTCTTGAACAGCTTGCTTTGTTACAGACATAAATTTAATTTCGGATTATCTTTAGAAGTTGCAAATTTACAACACTTTGTCACACAAAAAAAGCATCAAGTAAATTGATGCTTTTTCAAACCTAACCAAAACGCCAAACTAAACGTTCTGAAATCTATTAATCATGCAACAAGTTCCTTGTTGCAATACTACAAAATTAGGACAATTAGACTCTAGTACTTAGCTCATTTACAACGCGTTCTAACCCATACCGAATTTCAATAAACAAACAGCCATAATCAGCTTTAGCATTGATTGTTATGACGAAACAATAATTATTATATCTTTACGTTTCAAAAGCTTATTAGATTACTTTTCCCTCTATGAAATACATTCTTATTAGTATTGCTTTTTTGTGTGGTTCATTATTTGCAATCGCTCAAAACGATTCCCTTTCCAATTCTTTAAAAATTGAATTACAAACCTATAAAATCAATAGAGGTATCATTGTTGAAACCGTTGAGATTCCGCTAATCACAAAAAAAGCTTTGGTTATTGATATTAAAGCAGATCATTGGGATACCACAGTACACAATCCATATGTTGATACAACACTTCAATTTCCATTAGAATTAAATTTTGCAGATAGCACGTATGCCTCTCCAGTACCACATACTAAAGTGGTAACATCGCGCTATGGTTGGCGAAGAGGTAGACCACATAATGGTATTGATATCGATTTAGTAACAGGAGATACTGTAGTGACCATCTTAGATGGTGTTGTACGTTTTGCAAAATACGCCAACGGATTTGGCAATACGGTTGTTGTTCGTCATTATAACGGTTTAGAATCTACGTACGCACATTTATCTCATATTGGTGTTAAAGCCAATGACACTTTAGTTAGAGGTCAATATTTAGGCAAAGGTGGCAACACCGGAAACTCTAGAGGAAGCCACCTCCATTTAGAACTTAGCTATAAAGGAGAACAAATTCATCCGGAATATCTTTTTGACTTTTCTTCTAAAAATGCTATTAGGTCAGAACAAGTTTGGGTGACACAAAAGTGGACACATGCGAGATACCACAACTCTAGACAAGTGAGTAAGGTTAAGGTTATAAAATCAGCAGATGAAGCGGCCTTAGCCAGTTTAGCTAGGCAGCCAAAACTATATGTGGTACAAAAAGGAGATACGCTTTACGCCATATCGCGACGTAATAACTTGTCTATATCAAGACTTTGCAAAACTAATGCGATTAAACAATCGTCTCCTTTAAAAATTGGTCAAAAATTACTTTTAGAGCTTTAAAAAGAGATCAAAGACTTGATTCTGACTCGCTGAAAAAAGAATTTATTTTTATCTTGAATGTGCCTGGTTTTTTTTTCGTCATTTTTAGTCATAGTATAAACGAAATCACGATAATCAATTCCTTTATTTCTGGTTTAGTATTTTGAAAATTCAGTACTTTGCACCTTCAAAAATAATCAAGCCAATTTGAAAGTCTGTATCGCCGAAAAACCCAGTGTTGCTAGAGAAATCGCCTCTGTTTTAGGAGCTACCACCAAGCGTGATGGCTATTATGAAGGTAATGGTTATGCTGTAACTTACACATTTGGACATCTTTGTACTTTGTTTGAACCTGTTGACTATAAACCGTATTGGAAAAGTTGGGATTTAAACAACTTACCTATGCTTCCTGAAAAATTTGAAGTTAAGGTGGCTAATAATGACGGAATTAAGAAGCAATTTAAAATTGTAAAAAGTTTATTTGATAAAGCAGATGTTGTCATTAACTGCGGTGATGCCGGCCAAGAAGGAGAATTGATTCAACGTTGGGTCATTAACAAAGCAAATTATAAAGGTGAAGTGCAACGGTTATGGATTTCGTCATTAACAACTGAAGCTATAAAAGAAGGATTCAAGAATTTAAAACCTTCTAAAAATTACGACAACCTTTATTATGCTGGCTTTTCGCGTTCTATTGGTGATTGGCTTTTAGGAATTAATGCCACACGATTATATACGGTTAAACATGGTGGCTACAAACAGGTGTTGTCTGTAGGACGTGTGCAAACTCCTACCCTTGCGATGCTCGTTAATCGTTTTAAGGAGATTGAAAATTTTGTTCCACAGCCTTATTGGGAATTACAGACATTATATAGAGATACCCTTTTTAGTTATGAAGAAGGACGTTTCTTAAAAATGGAAGATGGGGAAATTCTAGCTAATAAAGTCAAAGAACACGATTTTGAAATCGTTTCTATCACCAAAAAGAAAGGAACTGAATACGCTCCAAAATTATTCGATTTAACAGGTCTGCAAGTTTATTGTAATACCAAGTTTGGATTTTCAGCTGATGATACACTTAAAATTGCACAAAAATTATACGAGAAGAAAGCGGTAACATACCCGAGAGTTGACACTACATTTTTACCAAATGATGTCTATCCGAAAGTCAAAGGCATTTTATCTAAATTAACTGATTACTCGACCCTTACAGAACCTATTCTAAACAAAAAGATAAAGAAGTCATCACGGGTTTTTAACGATAAAAAAGTAACCGATCACCATGCTATTATTCCAACCGGAATGCAAACGCATTTACAATATAATGAACAGCAAGTTTATGATATTATCGTGAAGCGTTTTATTGCTGTTTTTTACGACGATTGTAAAGTGTCGAATACCACAGTCATTGGAAAAGCGGCTGATGTTAACTTTAAAACCACAGGAAAAGAAATTTTATTTAAAGGTTGGAGAATCGTTTTTGAGAAGAAAGACACTTCGACTGCGCTCAGTGTGACAAAAGAGAGCCTACTGCCATCTTTTGTTAAAGGAGAAAAAGGACCACATGAACCTTCGTTTCTCGAAAAACAGACTAAAGCTCCAAATTATTATACTGAAGCCACACTCTTACGTGCTATGGAAACGGCAGGGAAACAAGTAGAAGATGAAGAACTAAGAGATTTAATGAAAGAAAACGGTATTGGTCGTCCTTCTACACGTGCCAATATTATTGAAACCTTGTTTAGACGTAAATACATTAAACGAAATAAGAAACAGATCTTACCCACTATTACAGGTATTCAATTAATTGATACGATTCAAAATGAACTTTTAAAATCTGCTGAACTTACTGGTACTTGGGAAAAGCAATTAAAAGACATTGAAAAAGGAGAGTATAGTGCAAGTGCGTTTATAAAAGGTATGAAACGCATGGTGGATGCTTTAGTTTATGAGGTACGAAGCGAAACGGTCCAAGCACGTATTTCAGCAGTAAACAACAAACCCGCTGGAAAACCAAAAACGAAAGCAAAAACCAAATCAAAGACTCAATCTATAGTTGGTAGTTCTTGTCCGAAATGTAAGGCTGGTTCACTGATAAAAGGAAAATCGGCTTATGGTTGTAGTCATTATGGTAAATCATGTGATTTCACCTTACCGTTTAGTTTAGGTGGAAAGAAAATATCTGAAAAGCAATATATTAGATTAATAACCAAAGGTTCTACAGTTAATTTAAAAGGTTTTAACGTAAAAGGGAATTCACAAGAAGGTTTGTTACGTTTTACCGACAATTTTAAATTAAAATTTGAACCTAAGCAAACCGTTAAAAAACCAACTACTATTAAAGCTGGAGATGCTTGTCCTAAGTGTAAATCAGGTCAGGTTTTAAAAGGCAAAACGGCTTTTGGCTGTAGCAATTATAAGAGTGGTTGTGATTTTAGGGTTGGGTTTTAAAAGCAATTAATAAGATTGTTTAGGGTATAAAATGTGCTCAATGTCTTCTATTAATTCACAAGATTTATCATTTATCACAGCTATAGAATTGGTATGTTTTTTTCTAAAAGTATAAATCATATCAGACGAACATAAATCTAACTCCGAATGAACTAGATTTTTCGACTTGGATATAAACTGATTGAGACTCTCTTTAATTCTTAAGTTTTCAATATAAACCCAATCAGTATTTTTTTCTAGGGAAGAACCTAAACCATCTTTCTTTCTTAAACTAATCTCATTAGTATCCTTAAATAAGAACTCTACTAATGTTTCAGAACCGCCAAAACACCCATAACTTTGATATAATAATTGTAATGTATCATTTCTTCTAAAACTACTGTTTTTTAGTTCTTCAAGACCTATTTGATTATAAAATTCATTCAATTTTTGAGGGAATTCTAATTCAATACTCTTATTAAATTCTAGTTTTTCTATTATAGTATCTCTCAATTCAGAAATATATTCTATTTGATATTCACCAAAAGATAAATTATCATAGAGTAAGCTTCTTTTTTCATCTTCATCTGAAAAAAACAACTTAAAACCAATAAATTGATTTGATTCTTTAAGTACTAAATACTGCCATAATCCTGAATCCGGAAGTTTAACATGAATAAAATTCCCTTTAGGTGAATACTGAATAGATGATGAGCTTCCTTCAAGAATAGCTAAACCTTTTAGGTTTAAAACGGGTTCAGATAAATTACTTCCTGCTTCTTTACACGATTGTAACGTTAAAAGAAAACACAAACTTATCATTAAAATAGATTTTATAATTTTCATTCAATTACATGTTTTTATCGTTACCAACATAAAATGAAACCTTACTTTCACTATTTTATTGTTACTATCGGCACATAAAAATCCTCCTCAGAATCTGGACTTCCATTTTTATACTTTTCCCCCATGACTTGAAAATGTGCTCTATTATCTATTTCATAACCAGATGTTGGTAACCATTTGGTCATGATGTTTTGATACGTTAGACTGGCATCCATACCTTTATGCATAAACACAGCATATTTACCACTAGGAATTGTGAAACTTTTCAGGGTTTGTGGCATTATATTAAAATCTTCGACTTCTGCACATGCCCAAATTTCAAAGTCTTCTTCTGGTTCACCGTTTTTCTGCAAGCTAAAAACTTGCATGGCTATAAATTCTTCAGAAACAAAGATCTCTAATTCATATTTTATTGGCATAAACTGTTTCCAAAGTGCTACGATTTTATGTTGTTCATGTAATTTAATTGTTGTGGATAATCCTAGGATTTTTATTTCAGAAGATTCTATTATTTTAGGATTCATACAATGTCTATAAAGTGAGACTTAAAGATATAAAAAAAGCACAAGTGTTTAAACTTGTGCTTCAAAGAATTAGTATTAACACCAACCAATAATTCTAAACTAATTCTTTATCCAACCAAAATCATCTTTTACATTCCAGGTAATACAACTGTATCAACGACATGAATAACACCATTAGATTGATTAACATCCGCTATAGTTACCATCGATTTATTACCCGATTCATCTTTTAATATGAGACTTTTTCCATCCATCATAGCTGTTAGCATAGCGCCATTTACTGTTTTAAATGTTGCTTTTCCACCTCCTTTTTTAATGGTTTTCATAATATCTTTTCCGCTAAATTTACCAGCAAGCACATGGTACGTTAATACGGATTGAAGTTTCCCTTTATTTTCAGGCTTCAATAAGGTTGCAACAGTACCTTCTGGCAATTTATCAAATGCGGCATTCGTTGGGGCAAACACTGTAAAAGGGCCATCTCCTTGTAATGTTTCTACTAAGTCTGCAGCTTTTACTGCAGCAACTAAGGTTGTATGATCTTTAGAATTTACAGCATTACTAATGATATCTTTAGAAGGGTACATTTCGGCACCTCCTACCATTTTTGTATCCTTTTCCATTTTACTTTGAGCCATTACTGTAGTTCCAAATAATAATGCGACAGCAAATGATACTGTTGAAATAAATGTTTTCGTTTTCATCTTTTAAGTTTTAAATTAATTGTTTCTCTACCTACGAAGTTTTCAATAGGTCGGTTTTTAAAACTTAAATATAATTGTAGAAAGCCGAATTTCTTAAAATAAAAAAAGCCACTATAGTAGAACTATAATGGCTTTTTTTATTGTGAATTTTGAAAATTATTCTGCTTGCTTTACTCTAACAGCATTCATTCCACGTTGTCCTTTCTCTAATTCGAAAGTAACTTTGTCGTTTTCTGCTATTTCGTCAATAATACCACTGACGTGTGTAAAATGCTTTTCATTTGTTTCTGTATCTATAATAAAACCAAAACCTTTGGAGTTATCATAAAAAGAAACTTTTCCGTTTCTGATTGGATCAAACGGTTCTTCGTCTGATTCTTCTTTTGTAGGAATACCAAGAACAATATTCTCAGCTTTTACCTTCACCTTCATTGTTGGATCTGGAGGAGTATCCGTAAGATTACCATTATGATCTACATAAGCAATCGGGATTCCGCCTGTTCCATTTTCATCTCTGTCGAGTTTACGCGCATCCATTTTCTTACGCTTATCTTCTCGCTTTTTTAATCGTTTTTTTTCTTTTTCACTTTTACTAAAAGTCTGTTGTGATTTAGCCATTCGTAGTTTTAAAAATTAATATGTGTGTGTGCTTTTGAAAATATTTATAATGCAAACAAGTTAATCAACTTAACAATGAATAGTATTAAAATCTAGTACAATAACTATAAGAATAATGTTATTTGTGCAGTATATCTTCAATGAACCGATTACAAAGATACAATATCTATACCAAATATTAAATTTTAAATTCTATAAACAATGACTAAATCTACTCTAGGCTTATGATTAGACTGTTTTTACTCAATATTTATATCCTTTAATCTTAATTAATCATCAATTTTCTCACTGATATTTCTCAATTAACGACTAAACAAACCATCGAAATTATAAAACTTATAATTTAACTAATCTACCTGTATATAATAATTTAGAACTATCGGTTCCTGTTAACGTCAAGAAAGCGTTGCCATTTGGTTTTACTTCAATCGCTATACTATAAGCTTTAGTTTTTATAGCAATTGAAATTTGTTGGTTGTCATCGTTGAATGCTGTTTCAATTTTACTATTGCTATCCTTTAAAGTATAAATAGTTTTATCCTTTGAAAAACCGTGCAATTGCCCAGATACGTCTAACTTATTAATACGTATTTCGTTTATAGCTCCATCTAGTATTTCTCGTTCTTGACTATTATGTATTACGTTTGCAACAAATTGATAGTGCTGCGATTTAACAGCAGTTTTAGAATTATGATAGGTTGATGCCAGTGTTTCCTTTTGACTTGTTTTTGATTGTGCTATCACCAAAGTTGAAGCGGAAAGACTAAAAAGTAGGACTAATAAAATTAATTTTTTCATGGGTGTAAATTCTTATTTTGGGTCTAAAATAGTATTAATGCGTTCAATACCATCTTGATAATGATATTTAGTTTCTGTATTTGTATTGGTTTTAGATGCTGAAGTAAGCATACGTTTTAGAACATTTAACTCACCTCTAACCAAAGCTCTAACATCAGATTGATTAACGTTATAATACTGTCGGCTACGATTGGGATCTAAATCTTTTGTCATTAATTCGAACATCGCATCTAAATAAACACGCTGCAAATTACGTCTATAAACTGAAACATTGGCTCCTGATTTTGCTTCAGACCAAATTCCAGTTCTTAAATCACTTAATAATTCTAATGCTGAATAATTTTTAGCATCTAATGCGTTATGATCTATCAATCGGCCTAAACGCTCAAAATCTAATATATTATTTAAGTGTCTCGCTTGTAAACTTCGAATACGATCTGTATAACCAGCGTAATTTATATTCTGAAGAATCGATGTATCTATTAACCAATTTGGTGTTTCAAAAGCATTTTCTTGCAACCAGCTCAACGCTGCTTTCTGATCTGATTTAGAAATTGGATTAAAAACATCTCCTTCTTGAGAAGGATTTTTAGTCTCTTCCACTACCCCACCAATATGAGTAACCACGTGACCGACATAACGACTCCAAACACTTAACAATTCACCATAAAGCTCTTCTAAATCTTCATAGTTATTCGTTTGATCACTCGTCCAGCTTGGTAAATTTTTAGCGACAATTTTTAAATTTTTAAGCCCGTATGTACTCGCTTTTATACTATTATTTCCAATGTCTTCAGTTTGTGCTGTAGGATCATAACTACCACGACCTCCAAATTTATAAATAGGATTACCAGCCTTTTCTAAAACCCAACTATTTAAAGTTGATTTTTCATCCTCTGCAGATTTGGCGTCGTTAATATATCTGTAACCATAATTAATAGCATAGTCATCATAAGGTCCTAATTGTCTTACAAATCGAATATTTTCATCACCAGGTTGTGCAATATAATTGTAACGTGCATAATCCATGATGGTAGCTGCAATTCCATTTTTTTGCGTGAAGTCTCCATCTCTGTAACTTTCAACATCATAAGCATAACTCGCACTCATATTATGAGGTAAACCTAATGTATGGCCAACTTCGTGTGCAATAACCATTTTCATCATTTCTCCAATTTCGGCATCAGGAGTATTTAATGTTCTTGCTAACGGATTTGCAGCACCAGTTTCTAATAAATAGCGATTACGGTACGAACGTAAATGGTTATGATACCAAATAATATCACTTTCAATAATTTCACCGCTTCTAGGATCAGAAACACTAGGTCCTGTTGCGTTTCTCGTGGTACTCGCGACATATCTTACTACAGAATATCTAATGTCTTCAGGACTAAAATCTGGGTCTTCTTCTTTAGTTGGTGGATCTTTTGCGATGATGGCATTTTTAAACCCAGCGGCCTCAAAAGCCTTTTGCCAAAGCTCAATGCCTTCTTTCATGTACGAACGAAACTTCATCGGTGTTGCAGGATCTAAATAATAAACGATAGGCTTTATAGGTTCTACGAGTTCTCCTCTATTATAAGCTTCAATATCTTTTGGAATTAATTTCCAACGTCTTAAATAGGTTTTTCTATCCGATTTTAATTCCTCACTACTATAATCATACTTGCTCAAAGTAAACCAACCTACACGCTCGTCAAAAAGACGCGGTTGCATTTGAATTTTTGGTAGTAAAATCATAGATTGATTCATTTGCACACTAATAGTTTCATCTCCTGTATTTACTGGAGGATTAGATGCATTATAAGTAAAGTCTTGAATCACTTCAATATTTTCAGGGAAGCTTTTTACAGAATTAATAAAGCTTCTTGACTTGTCTAAATTTTTCACTTTATAAGTAGACCGTAATCGCGACCCTAATCCGCTAATGGCTTTTACATCTGATCCATAAAAGCTTGTTACATCAATAACGACTGACGAAGAATCTTTAGAAAATGCTGCAATATCAAAGGCATATAATGTCGGCTCGTAATTATTAGATTTTACGGAAACATTAATCGGCAAACTGTCAGCAGCTACAGCACTTGATGATATTTCCTTAATGAGAATTTTGTTTTTAAAACGTTCCCAATTAATCATTCTTGTATTCGTTTTTGTACCCGCATTAACATAACCACCACCTAAATTTGATGGTAATTTCGCAAAACGACTCACCAATAACATATCTGTATTGAGATGCTCCATTGGGATTTCAAAATAATACTTATCTCCTACCAAATGCACATCAAACAACCCTTTATCAGAAATGGCATCTTTGGTGATGACTTTATCGTAGTCTTTAATCTTATCATTAGACTTTTTAGGTGTTTGTAATTTTAGTGGTTCCGATTGATTATTTTCCTTCTTTTTACTTACAGATTGCGCAGTTGCACAAGATAATAAGATAAATGAACAAAGCGTTAATGTTAGAATTTTTCTCATGGATAGAAAGCTGATTAATTAAAAATACTGCTAAATATAAATAATAGAATTTTAGTTTTTTAGTAATTTCTTAAAAGCTGTTAAAATCTGCTCTTATTTATTAATTCTAAAGTACTTTTGCAGCAAATTTAATGTTATGCCAAAATTATTACCAGTTTTCAGGATTGTAGCGTTGTTAGAAGGTATATCTTATATCTTATTACTCTTTATAGCAACACCAATAAAATATGTTTATGAAGACCCTCAATATGTGAAATTATTAGGAATGCCACATGGTATTTTATTTATGGCTTATGTTGTGATTGCTGTATTAATTAGCTCGGATATGAAATGGCCAACACGAACATTCTGGTTTGTGTTATTGGCTTCTATTATTCCTTTTGGAACCTTTTATATTGACAAAAAATACTTAAACAAAAAACGTGCTTAACATAAGACATACTCTATACGATTTTTTAATAGAAAAAGGTTTATCTGAAGATGCCGCAGTATATCTCAATATGCTTGGACTTCTTTTAGCCTTAATACTAATTGCATTTGTAGTTGATTATATTACAAAACGATTTCTATGGCGATTTTCATCTAGTGTCGCTAAACGGACTAAAACGGATTTTGATAACATCTTAATCACCAATAAATTACCTAGAAATATTGCCCATATCATTCCTTTATTAATTCTAATAGAGTTTGTACCTCAGGTATTTACAGATTTTGAAGTTGCACAGAATATTATTGAAAAAACACTAAAGGTTATCACTATTATTCTGACGCTTCAAATCATTAGAAGTTTCCTAAGTTCTATAAAAGATTACCTAAAAACTTTAGACGCCTATAAAGACAAACCAATAGATAGTTACGTTCAGGTCTTTATGATCTTTGCTTGGCTACTTGGATTCTTTTCAATTTTAGCAATTGTAACAGGTGTTTCATTCATAAAATTCGCAACAACATTAGGTGCTGCTTCTGCTGTTATAATATTGATTTTTAAAGATACAATCCTTGGGTTTGTTGCCAGTATTCAAGTGTCCATAAATGATATGGTAAGAATTGGGGATTGGATCACCTTTGAAAAATACGGTGCAGATGGTGATGTTATTGAAATTAATTTAGCGACTGTAAAAGTCCAGAATTGGGATAAAACGATCACTACAATTCCTACCTATGCTTTAATTTCAGATTCATTTAAGAACTGGAGAGGTATGATGGATTCTGGCGGACGACGTATAAAACGTTCCGTTATCATTAAGACATCTACCATTAATTTCCTTAATGATGAAGATATTCTACGTTTTGAGAAAATTCAATTAATTTCTGAATACTTAAAAACACGCGCCACAGAAATTAAAACCTTTAATGCGCAACACAATATAGATAAGACTGTTTTAATCAACGGTAGAAACCTTACCAATTTTGGTGTCTTTAGAAAATATCTCCAAACGTATATTGAAAATCATTCTGCCATCAATAAAGACATGACCTTAATGGTGCGTCAGCTAGAGCCTACATCACAAGGTATTCCTATGGAAATTTATGCATTTAGCAGCGATCAGCGTTGGAAAAACTATGAATATATATTAGGAGATATCTTTGATCACGTGTTAGCTTCTGTAAAATATTTTGATTTAGAAATTTACGAGCTTTCTTTAGGAAACAAGGATTAACGATTCTATAATCTATCTTTAACAAACTCTATTTGAGTTTTTCCGTGTGGTGCTGGTTTACCGTCAGCTCCTAAATTAACCATAACTATATTATCGACGGTTAATATGGTTTCTCTTGTCATTTTATTTCTGGCTTCACATTTTAATGTTAGCGATGATTTACCAAACTTAATCACGTCTATACCTAATTCAACAATATCTCCTTGTACCGCAGAGCTCATAAAATTAATTTCGGATATAAACTTGGTTACAATTTTAGAATTTTCGAATTGAATAATAGTGTAAAGCGCAGCTTCTTCATCTATCCAAGCTAAAAGTTGTCCTCCAAATAAAGAACCGTTAGGATTTAAATCTTCGGGCTTAACCCATTTTCTGGTGTGAAATCTCATATGTAGTAATTATTTATTGGGATTAATTTTCAATTGTCTAGATTCAATTAGATAGCAATTCACTTATTAAATATAGTAGTACGTTTAATAATTCATTCAAAGATAAAACTTAGAACGTAGTATTCGATTGTAGCTCCATTCGATTTAACAATATTAGAATACGAAATGTTAATAAGAACGTTAACAAGATAATATCTATACAAAAAGACATACTCGCTATTTGATTAATTTTAATTCAGAATTAATCCTTAAATCATTACATTATGACGACACGTTTTAATAACCTACTATCTATTAGACCCGAAATTTCATCTGCTAAAATACATGATGAAACAAGTACGGAGGAAGCATTTCAGAATAAAACCTTACGACCTATAATTAAGTTACAACACAATTTATTAATTGCAGTTTTTAAAAATTATATCGTCAAACACAAAAATGTTTTCTCTGATTTATCATTAGAAAAACAAATCAACTATATTTCAAATGCGATACAGAAGGATATTAAATTCCGAAACGCTTTAAAGGGAATGATTATTGGCCAATTTACAGTTGAAGAATATGAACTTTATATTCAAAATTCATCGGCTTTAAATAAACGTATGATGACTATTGTAAAAGAGCGCTTAATTCAAAGTATTCAATTATTTACACCAACTGAAATTCTTCAGGAAGTTTAGCTTCAATCTTAATGAACATAAAAACACAATTATTAGAACTTTGTACAAACTATGCAGACAAACGTGTATTAGGTTACAAAAATGAGATAGAATTAATTAAGGAATCTATTGAAAACAATGATAAAGTAAGCAATGAAGAAGATGATTCAGGAAACTCTAAATTATTAGATGATTTAGAAAAAAACATGAATTATCTTAATGATGCGAATAAAATGCGAGAACAATTAAAACTGGTTCGTCCTAATTTGGTTTCTGACAATGCTGTTTTAGGCAGTTTGGTAAAAACGGATAGTATGACTTTTTATATTGCTTTAAGCTTAGGAAAAGTCGAAGTGGAAGGATCTGAATATTACATTATTTCTTTAGCCTCTCCCTTAGGTCAACTCCTTAAAAATCGCAAGAAAGAGGATCAATTTAAATTTAACGACAAAAGCTACGTTATAAAAGACGTATTATAATATAGATTCACCGTTTAAATTAGTAGTGAGCACATCACTCATATAGTTAAAAAAGGGTCTAACATTCTTAAAAGCTTGATTGACATCAACAAGAAAATCATCTGCAAGCACTTCTTTATCAGTATATTTTTTAACGAATATAAATTGCTTTCTTCTAATTAGATCTATGGCAGCATGTTCTTTATCAAAACCTTTGGGTGCGGTTTTTAACTCATCACCTGTAAAATCGCCCCAAATATTTTTGAATGTTTTATCTTTTAAAATGGCACGCATTTCACTATCGTCCATTTCGAATTCTTTTCTAATTCGCAATAAATCTTCTTTGCTTGGATCCCAAAAACCTGTGGCTATAAAAGATTCATTGTTTGGTTGAATATGTACGTAATAGCCACCTCTTAACTCAGGTTTCTTTCTTGCAAACGAACCACCAAAGTGTGTTTTATAAGGCAATTTGTTTTTAGAAAAACGTACATCCCTATAAATCCTGAATATTTTAATCTTTTCAATTTGATCGTGAGCGCTCATTACTTCTCCCAAATGATTAAATGCGGCTTTCACCTTTGTTTCAACTGCTTTAAATTCGGGTTTGTGTTCATTAAACCAATCACGATCGTTGTTCTTTTCGAGTTTATTAAAAAAGGTAAAGGTTTCTTTAGGGATAGAATGGCTCATGGTAATTTAAATTTTTATAAAAATATAAAAAGCCATCTAAACGATGGCTTTTTACTTTAATATTTAGAATGCTAATTATTAATTATCATCTACTGCGTCTTCAACATCATCTGCAGCATCTTCGATTGCATCACCTGCATCGTCAACAGCATCTTCTATTTTGTCGCCTGTAGATTTTTGTTCTCTACAGCTCGTTGTCATTAAACTTAAACTAAATAGGGCTATAAATAAATAACTGAATTTTTTCATTGTTTTTGGTTTTAATGGTTAATTTATATTACAAATATCTACAATCAAATACGATGTGATTTGCTCTTATCCTAAGAGTTTTGACTCAATTGAAAAGAACAACTCGCTTTAGATATTCTTAGTTGTTTGGTACTGACGTTTTCTGTTCCGCTGATTGCACATCTAATTTATTACCAAATTGTAAGGTTCTAATAGGAAAAGGAATATTAATACCTTCAGCATCATATGCTTTTTTGACTTCTATAATGGCTTTTGTTTTTGCTCTCATTTTTTCGAGCATACTATCTGCATCGATCCAAAATCGACATAAGTAGTTTATAGAACTATCCCCAAACTCTGTATAATAAAACTCTACATCATCAGCTGATTTTACTTGGTCAAAAGATCTTGCAATAACCTCTTTTGTGAGCTGTTGCACTTTTTCTAAATCCGACTCATAACCCACTCCACATTCCAAAAAAATTCTCATTTTAGTGGTGAGCGAGTAATTTTTCATTGGATTATCTAAAATTGTTTTATTAGGAATAATTACAATATTATTATCCGCCTCTTTTAATGTAAAATCTTTAAGGTTAATATCAATAACTTCCCCCGAAAACCCTGAAGTCTCAACCCAGTTCCCAATTTGAATTTTCTTTCTAAACGATAAAACAAGTCCGGCAAATGTATTTGCAATTGTGCCTTGCAATGCCAAACCAATAGCTAAACCTACGACCCCTGCTCCAGCCAACAGAGATGTAAGAGCTTTTCCTAAATTTAAGACTCCTAAAGCTATAAATAGACCTAAAACCACAACCAATACAGCCACTACTCTAGCCATAGCGTTTTTAATAGAATCTTGTTCAATACGATTTGAGACGATTCGTTTAACCAATCTGCTGACATATTTAGCAGCAAAATAAGCTGCGATCATTACTAAAACTGCTAAAATAAAATTTGGAATATTCTCTATTATGGCATTAAACCAACCAATTAATTTATCTATTAAATTTCCTAGTGCTGTATTGAATTGTTCTCTCATGTATGAATTAAATTTTTCGATTTTCTAACTTACATGCAAATATCTATAGGATAACTTCATAAAATTTGCTCTTATCCTATGAGTTTTAACGCTAATCAATATAAGACATCTATTAATACAGTCTTTTAATCTTTTAAAAATGACATTTCACTTCTCGGAATGAATTCTTATAATCATATCCACTAAAGTTATATGAACATAGTATCATAAAACAATTCATTCATCACGTATTAAAGGCCTAAATTATCGAATAAAGTTTGGTTGATAATTGTTTTGGAATAAACTTGTGAGTTGCAATATTTTTCCCTATTATGCACTACTTTAAAAAACAGACATTATATTTATGGGTAGACCAGCAACAAGACCAACAGCACTAAAGGATGGTTTCTATATTGAGATTAGAAACAAAGGCTCAAAATCAGGTGTAAAACTATACAGTGGGACTAAATTACAGATGCATCGTGCTATAAAAATGTACGAGCGCTCTAAAGAAGTTATCATTTTAGGAGAATCTGTTAATGGGAAATTTGTAGATAAAGACCCAAAACTTCACGTTGCGGAATAAGATTTAAAAAGACTTATAGTTTACTTTAACGTTGTTAAGTAAATTACTATTCCTTAAATTTTTCATACATTGTTGATTCATTTGGTGCTTTTTTGGTGCCAATTTTTAACTAATTAATCAATTATTATGACAAATTTCAGCAACAAACCGCCTATTACTTTTTGGGTTATCAGTGTATTAGCATTGTTATGGAATGGCGCAGGTGTCTTGGCTTACATAGGTAGAGCCTTTATGACCGACGAAATTATTGCGCAATTACCAACAGAGCAGCAAGCCGAGTTTTTGGTAGAATATCCTGCTTGGTATACAGCCGCTTTTGCTTTAGCTGTATTTTGCGGAGCATTGGGATGCATTGCCTTATTAATTAGAAAAAAATGGGCTTATACTTTATTTATTATTTCGGCATTAGGTGCTATAGTTCAACACATCTATTTATTTATGAATGTTGAAATGAACACAGCAGCATTAGTAATGCCAATATTAGTAATAGTAGTCTGTATTTTTTTAATCTGGTATGCTAAGAATTCGATTTCCAAAGGCTGGATTAATTAAAAAATGACCAACCAATACTATAAAAAGCACAAGTTAGAATCTAACTTGTGCTTTTTTTTAATCGAAATTTACCGAATGTAGTATTAAGCCCGAAGCAGGAGCAATGTAATCCATTACTTCTGTGCTTTCTCTTTTCAAGGTATCTTCTATATAATCTAAAGTCACTTCTCCTCTACCCAATTTTATTAAGCAGCCAACCATTAGCCTGATTTGATTTCGCATAAACCCTTTACCCACGACCTTAAAAACATAAGATTTCTCAGGAAAAAAATTGGCTGTATAAATATCGTTGTCGACAATTTCTGAAGATTCAATTGTCCTTATATACTGCCCTTTATCTGTAGCGCGATAGCAGTAAGTTTTAAAATTATGATGACCTTCAAATAACTTAGCGCCTTGTTTCATCAAATCCACATTTAGTGGTTCGAGAATTGTGGTTAGAATCGGTGCACAAAACGGATGATTTTTTTGCCCCTCAGAAAACACATAATGATATTCCTTTAATTTAGAATCTTGAATAATATTAAATTCCTTATCCACTTCTTCAATGGATAAAGCTCTTATGTCTTGAGGTAAATTAAGGTTGAATACATCTAAAAACGCATCAAAATCTTGAAGTGGTTCATTATATATAAATAACTCTAAAGCAGCTTCATTAGCAGACACCATGGCATCTGTTCGTCCTGCACCTAAAGTTTTAAACCGCGTATCTTGAAAAATGAATTTTAATGTACGATCTATCATTAGATGCACCGTTTTAACATCGGGCTGTTTTTGCCAACCATGAAAACGATAGCCTAAATATTGAATTTTAATGAGGTAATAGTAACGTTTATCAAACATAGTAGCAAGAACGCTAATTTCTTGAAGATTCCAAAAGCAATGCTTACTTTTATGGTTCTAAAATCTAAATTTGAAAAGACTTTACCCTTTTGATCCTTTAACAAAACACCACATTATAATTAGTTTGTTGTTGGCAATTTGGGTATTCGTTTTTTTGTACTTCACAGAACCATTAGACGTTAACCAATTACCTAATAATGAAAAACTAATGTACTTACCAGGGTATGGTTTAGTTGCTGGTTTTTGTTATCTGTTATTCTTACCATTTCAAACCTATTTATATCAAAGGTTTGAAAAGCAATGGTTGATCTTAAGCGAACTAGCCTTTATATTAACGTTTTCTGTGGTAACGATCATAATTGCACGCTGTTATTATTTGTTTGTTGTTGTAGCAAACGAACCAAATCCTTACACATTGGGCTATATGCTTACTGCTATATTTCTTCCTGCGATAGCTACAATTTTGCCAATTATATTAATTGGTCGTTATGGCTTCGGAAAGTATTATGAAAAACGATTGGAAGATCAAAAGATAGAAATTAAAGGGGAAGGTAATTATGAAGGTTTACGATTACAGCTAAATGAAGTTATTAGCATTCAATCATCAGATAATTATGTTGAAGTGTTTTATCTCTCGGGAAATGATTTAAAGAAAACATTAATCCGAAATAAACTTTCTGTCATTGCTGATGAATTTCCAGAATTGCGTCGTGCACATCGTTCTTATCTTATTAATCCGTTTCATTTTCAACAATGGAAAACGGAAAATGGAAAGCTCTCAGTAATACTTAATTACCAAATAGAAGTGCCCATTTCTAAAACCTATCAAAACGATATAAAAGCGACGATTAATTCCACCACAAACTAGGGTTATTTCACCCCAAACACCTATTATTACTGTATTATTAGCATTTTCAGATGTAAGTTTGCTTCAAGAAAGTTTAACACCAAAAACACATTAATTATGAGAATGCTATTCACTTTTATTATTGCATTATGTATTTCAATCTTAAATATAATTGCACAAGAAACTCCAAAAGAAGTTTTAATTGTAGGAACCATGCATACAGTCCCGAATATTGTAAAAAACAGTTACAAACCCATGTTAAGACGTGCTAAAAAATACAATCCTACGGCAATCTATGTTGAAAGCCCACGAGGTAATGACACATTAAGTTGGGAATATTTAAAAGATGGTTGGTCTGAAAGTTATAAAGCTTTTTATTATTTATCAGATTCTATTCAAACGGTTTTTACACCAAATCTAGAAAAATACAATACTATTCTTGGAAAATCATTTTCAAACATGACTTCTGAAGACTTAGATTTTATGATCACTTCTTTTGCTTACAATAGAGATAATGCCAATCATGAATTTTACACTTACATAAAAAAACATGGTATAGAAGGTTCTAAAAAACCGACCCGATATGAAGATGGTGACCTAACGTTTAAACTTGCATTACATCAAGAAATAAAACTATTAACCTCTATGGACGATCAACAAACGAATAGCGAATATCATGACGCTTGGACTAAATGTAGCAAAGAAGGTCAGTCTAACGGGAATAATGCCATTAATATTAAAATGAATAAAAAAGCCTATAACGCAGCTATTGTGCCCGCTATTTTTAGAGGTTTAGGGAAACACGCCAATAAACGAAAATCATTAGAACAATTACATATGTCAAGTTCATTTACATATGTTACTGTTAAAACTGAAGGCTGTACAGAAGGAGAACGTTATTGGAATGAACGCAATATGAGAATGGCAAGAAATATTGGTGAACAAGTTATGGATTCAGATTCTGAACGAAATATTGCTATTGTTGGTGCGTCTCATGTCATTGGCTTAGAAAAAGAGTTACAGACTAATTATCCGGATTTAAAAATTGTGCTTGCTGGTGAATAAACTTTCTTAAAAATTACAGCAAAAACAAAACAGCCATAATCTTACGACTATGGCTGTTTCTAATTAAAGTATTGTTTTTCCAGATACCACTATTATCTAATAATTAATTTTTCAATACGTCTTTCGTTTGTATTATTGTCTAACTCTACAATATATACACCAGAACTTAATTGACTAACATTAATTGATTGATTCGTGTTATTCGTATTTAAAACATTGGTTAAAACAAGACGACCATTAACATCAAATAATTTTGCTGTAGTATTACTTTGTAATTGACCATTAATATTAATTGTCTTCGCTGTGTTATCAACATAAATTTTTACAGACTCAGCTTCTACATTAATTGTACTAAGAGTCGTGTTTTCAAATCTAAGATAAAATCGTCCTGTTCCGCTTAAATCGGTAGAAGGAGTAAAAATATAATCTGTTGTATTCAGTAATGTTACAGTATTATTAACAATATCTTCTAAATAAATATTTGTCAAATCTGACATATCACTTTCCGCAATACTAAATGTTAATTCTTGTCCTTGATTAGCATTTACTCCCAATGAAATAATTGCATCATCCATAGATACATTGTTCAAAGCTTGAATTGCTAATACTAAATCTTCATTTCCTTCAATTAAACTAGAATAAATTGAAAATGCAGGTGGTACTGATTCAAATATACTAGCATCATAACCTGGATCTAATCCTTCTGAAGCATTACTATTAAAAAAGAAATCTGTATAATAATTTGAGCTAGCTGAGCTTAATTTTAATTTAATATATCCATGATGTGCAGAAACGGCATCCGAAGTACCTCTAGAATACTCTCCAACTGGTATAATTACAGCACGCATTTCTGTAGTAAAATCAATTAATCCACCTCCTGTTTTCGCTTTTACAAAAAATCCTTGCCCTGGAGCTAATAACACTGTATTTGCTGAAAGTTCTAACGTTGCTTGGTTCAGAATTTCCCATGGATTAAAAAAATCTCCGGTATAACAGTAAAGACCTTTGCTTTCAGGATTTAATTCATCAATATTAGCAGCGTAAAAAGTATTTAAGTCAAGGTATGATGGGTAAGGGTTTCCTATTAAATTCCACGTATTCCCATCACCTGCGTCAGTAATTACCAAGTCATCGATATCAGATGTCTCAACAGTACCAACATAAGTTAAGTCGCCACCATCTGTGGTAGCGGCTCTATAGCCATTTCCTGCAGCAAGAACATGGCTACCGTCACCTTGAGTGTCTAAATTATTATAAAGTGATGTTGCGGTAACAAATGGTGCGTATGCTTTTATTGTAGGAATTGAAGGATGCGTACCTAAATTTAAATTAGCACTAGAAAATACTGAATAAAGTTGTCCTGTAAGTGGTGGAGAAACCAATTCATTCTCTCCTAACATTGAAGTGTTACGGTTATACGTTACAACACCTGTTATAGTCCCATCAGATATTAAACTAGAATACCCACCTGCAACAGAGTTCAATATTATATTAGCTGTAACTACTACCCCTGATTCAATGATAATAGAAGCAGCGCCTTCCACTGTTATAAGACTTAACGTAATACTACTTGAAAAGGTAAGTTCACCAGACTGAACAACAATTAAATCACTTGCGTCCAAGCCATTCAATACTGGATCAGTAGAAACCCAACCATCATCATAAACGTACGTTACACTGTCATCAAAAGTACTTCTCTCTAGGTGTTCATCTTCTAATTTGTGGTCTAAAACACTTTCACTCGACATTGAAGGTTCTATATTATAATCAAATTCTGTTTCGTTTGGTATTCCATTTAAATAATTTTGGTCATCTGCTATATAATCATCTTGCAATTGATTTTGGTCATCAATTCCAGTTTCAAATTGCTGAGCTTCTGATAAATTATAAAAGCAGATAGCAGATAAAAAAATTAAAGTAGGTTTAAAGTTTTTCATAAGATTGGGTTTATAGTTTTTGTTAGTGATACATCAAAATTACATTTTAATCGAAAAAAAAAACGTCGTAATAACGATATTTTCGTTGAAATACCACTTACGTCTTCTTTATCCTACTTATGTAAACTTTTCGCCGAATATTTCAACTACTTCATCTATCAAGTAGTTAGACTACATCATTCATTTTCAAGTCTTTTGCCTTCAAAAGCATCAAATAATGGAATAATAAATCCGTACTTTCATCTAAAAACAGCTTATCGTTGTCATCTTTTGCCTCAATAACAACCTCAACGGATTCTTATCCAGCTTTCTGCGTTATCTTATTTATGCCTTTAACAAATAATGAAGCTACATACGATTTTTATGTGCCACCTTCTTTTATCCGAGATTCTATTATGTCTTCCAATAAAAAGAACAGCTATTGTACCCGCTATTTTTAGAGGATTAGGCAAACATACTAATAAGAGAAAATCATTAGAGCAATTACATATGTCAAGTTCATTTACATATGTTACTGTTAAAACTGAAGGCTGTACAGAAGGAGAACGTTATTGGAATGAACGCAATATGAGAATGGCAAGAAATATTGGTGAACAAGTTATGGATTCAGATTCTGAACGCAATATTGTTATTGTTGGTGCGTCTCATGTCATTGACTTAGAAAAAGAGTTACAGACTAATTATCCGGATTTAAAAATTGTGCTTGCTGGTGAATAAACTTTCTTAAAAATTACCGCAAAAACAAAACAGCCATAATCTTACGACTATGGCTGTTTCTAATTAAAGTATTGTTTTTCCAGATACCACTATTATCTAATAATTAATTTTTCAATACGTCTTTCGTTTGTATTATTGTCTAACTCTACAATATATACACCAGAACTTAATTGACTAACATTAATTGATTGATTCGTGTTATTCGTATTTAAAACATTGGTTAAAACAAGACGACCATTAACATCAAATAATTTTGCTGTAGTATTACTCTGTAATTGACCATTAATATTAATTGTCTTCGCTGTGTTATCAACATAAATTTTTACAGACTCAGCGTCTACATTAATTGTACTAAGAGTCGTGTTTTCAAATCTAAGATAAAATCGTCCTGTTCCGCTTAAATCGGTAGAAGGAGTTAAAATATAATCTGTTGTATTCAGTAATGTCACCGTATTATTAACAATATCTTCTAAATACATATTTGTAGAATCTGACATATCGCTTTCCACAATACTAAATATTAATTCTTGTCCTAGACTAGCGTTAACGCCTAAAGGAACAACAACATTATCCATAGACATATTATTCAAAGCCTGAATGGCTAATGCTATATTTTCATCTCCTTCAATTAAACTAGAATAGATTGAAAATGCAGGAGCACTGGTTCCAAAAATAGTAGCATCGTATCCAGGGTCTAATCCTGCTGAAGCGTTACTGTTAAAGTAAAAATCTGTAGCATAATTAGAACTCGTTGAACTTAATTTTAATTTTAAATGTCCGTAATGTGACGGTGTAGCATCTCTAGAATCATCACCGCTTGGAGTTCCATCAGAACGCATTGATGTTAGAAAATCAATCAATCCACCACCTGATTTTGCTTTTACAAAAAATGCTTGCCCTGGAGCAACTAATTCAATTACATCTTCATTATCTGCCGTAGCTTGATTCCAAATATCCCATGGATCAGTGCTATTTCCTGTGTATCTATAAATAGCTGTACTACCTGCTTCTAATTGAGTTGAATTAGCATTAAGAAAGCTCTCAAAATCTAAATATGATGGATATGGATTTCCAATTAAATTCCAAGCATCACCAGAGGCGCTAATTGCAATATCTAAAATATCAGATGTTTCAACATCCCCTATATAAATTAAATTTCCTCCATCTGTAGTTGCTGCTCTATAACCATTTCCTGCGGCAAGAATATGTGAACCATCTCCAACTATATCAAGATTATCATAAGCGTCTGTTGATGTAATAAATGGTGCGTACGCTCTTAAATCAGAAGAAGCTGCTAAATTTAAATTCGCTCCCGCAAAAGCAGAAAATTGTTGTCCTGAGAGTGGTGCCGAAACTAATTCATTAATCATCATTATAGCAGTAGATCGGTTATAGGTTACAGTGCCAACAATAGTTCCATCCGAAATTAAACTTGAAAACTCACCAGGTGCAGAATTCAAAATAATATTACTTGTTACTGTAGCACCAGAGCCAATAGTAATAGAAGCACCAGCCTCTACTGTAATTAGACTTAATGTAATATCTGATGTAATCTCTACATTACCAGATTGAACGATAATGAAATCAGTTGCATCTATACCATCTGCTAATGGGTTGTCTACAACCCAACCATCATTATAGATATGTGTTACGGCATCATCAAAAGTACTTCTTTCAAAATTAACCTCTAGAGTAGTTTCATAAACTTCTGTAGATTCATTTAAGGTAAAGTTTTCTTCTTCTAGATTTAATTCTAATTCAGAAGCGGTTGAGTTAAATAAATTTTGGTCATCCAGAACGTATTGACCTTGTAATTGGTTTTGGATATCGTATCCAGATTCAAATTGCTGTGCTTTAGATAAGTTAAAAAAGCATAAAACTGATAGAAAAGCTAAAGTAGGTTTAGTTTTTTTCATAAGATTGGGGTTATAGTTTATGTTAATGATGATCCAAAATTACGTTTTCTCAAAAAAAAAAGACGTTGAAATAACGATATTTTCGTTGAAATACCACTTATGTCATATTTGCCCTACTTTTCAAAACTTTTCGCCGAATTTATCAATTACTTCGTCTATTGAGCACTTTGACTACATCGTTCATTTTGAAGCCTTTTGCTTGTAAAAGCATCAAATAATGGAATAATAAATCGGCACTTTCATCTAAAAACAACTTATCGTTGTCATCTTTTGCTTCAATAACAACTTCAATAGCTTCTTCTCCAACTTTTTGCGCGATCTTATTAATGCCTTTTGTAAATAATGAAGCGACATAAGATTTTTCTGAATCGGCTTCTTTTATACGTGATTCAATTGTGTCTTCTAATGTAGAAATAAAACCATAAGATGATGTATTGTTTTCATTCCAACAGGTATCTGTTCCTTTATGACATGTTGGACCCTTAGGGTCTACTTTTATTAATAAGGAATCACTATCGCAATCTAATTTTATATCTACTAAATTTAAAACATTCCCACTTTCTTCACCTTTAGTCCAAAGACGTTGTTTGGTTCTACTGAAAAAAGTAACCAATTTAGAGTCAATGGTTTTTTTAAGTGCTTCGGTATTCATGTAGCCTAACATCAATACTTTATTAGTTGTATTATCTTGAATTATTGCTGGCACAAGTCCATCTGGGTTTTTATTAAAATCTACGTTCATAGTTGTTGTTATGTCATCCACCTGAGTGTTTCATACTTGAATTCACTCGAACAGACGTTATTAATTATAATCTTACTGGTATACCTTTATTATGTAATGCTTCTTTTAAATCTAAAATGGGGATTTCACCAAAATGAAATACACTTGCCGCTAATGCCGCATCTGCTTTCCCATCTTTAAAAGTATCGACGAAGTGCTGAATCGTTCCTGCTCCACCAGAAGCTATTATTGGAATATTCACTAAATCCGAAAGTTTTGCTAATGCTTTGTTTGCGAATCCAGCCTTGGTTCCATCATGGTTCATCGATGTAAATAATATTTCACCTGCACCACGTTGCTCGACTTCTTGTGCCCAATCGAATAAATTTAATGTTGTTGGAATAGTACCTCCTGCTAAATGGACTAACCATTCTCCATCAACTTCTTTAGCATCAATAGCAACCACTACACATTGACTTCCAAATTTATCTGAAAGCTCGTTGATTAATTCTGGTCGTTTTACCGCTGATGAGTTAATAGACACTTTATCAGCACCACAATGCAACAAATCATCCACATCTTCCACAGATGAAATTCCTCCACCTACTGTAAATGGTATATTAACTTGTTCTGCTACTTTTAAAACCATATCGTGCATAGTTTTACGGTTTTCTAACGTGGCTGCAATATCTAAGAACACCAACTCATCAGCACCTAAATCAGCATATCGCTTCGCTAATACCACAGGATCGCCAGCGTCTCTTAAGTCTACAAAGTTGACACCTTTTACGGTTCTTCCGTTTTTAATGTCCAAACAAGGGACTATTCGTTTTGTTAACATAATTTAATATTAAAAGTTAAATATAAAAGGTTAAAAGTTATTTACGATTTCGCTTTGCAGTATTAATTGAGGCTACAGTTATCGCAAGAAGCTCTTTTCCTTCTTTTTTTAGTATCTCAATTTCAATGGATTGCTCTGGTAATATTTCTTCAAAAATTTCTAACCAATACACACTTTCATCAACCTCTTCTTCAACAATTTTTAATTTATTGATAAAATCTGCTGTTGACTTTGCGCGCTGTGAGGCTCTATAATTAGCCCCCACTGAACTACTACTCCGAATTAACTGATTAACAACGGCGTTATACTCTCTAGATTTTGGAACTTTAAAGCAGAAGTGCCAACAATCTAAAGCAAATCGTTTAGTTCGTAATAGTAATTCGTTCTTCATACTTTTAATATTTAACTTTTCATATCTAACTTTAGGTATATCGTTCTAATTCTTTTAAACTTATTCTGTTCTCGTAAATGGCTTTACCAATTATGACCCCTTCGCACCCTATCTCTTTTAACAATTCTAAATCATTAACACCAGAGACTCCTCCAGATGCTATAAGACTTATAGATTGAGCACCACTATTGTTACTGCAAGATTCAATAATGTTTTTATAGAGTTCAATTGACGGTCCTTCAAGCATCCCATCTTTTGAAATATCTGTACAAATCACGTATTTAATTCGCTTTCTCTGGTAATCCTTAATAAAAGAAATGACTTCCTCTTTACTATTATCTTGCCAACCGTTAATTGCAATTTTTCCATCATTACTATCAGCACCTAAAATAATTTTCTGTGGTCCGTATTTAGCCAACCAACCTTCATAGGTATCTCTATCACTAACAGCAATACTTCCTCCTGTAATTTGTCTTGCACCACAATTAAAAGCCACATTTAAATCTTCATTAGATTTTAATCCACCACCGAAATCAATTTTCAAATTGGTTTTTGAAGCAATTAACTCTAAAACTTTATAGTTAACAATGTGCTTTGCCTTCGCGCCATCTAAATCAACTAAATGCAAGTATTCAATACCGGAATCCTCAAAAGCTTTGGCGACTTCTAATGGGTTTTCGTTATATATTTTTTTTGTGTCGTAATCGCCTTTGGTTAAACGCACACATTTTCCTTCTATAATATCTATGGCTGGTATAATTCTCATGCTTACTTCCCACGAAAGTGGGAATCTCTTTTTTAATTAATACTCTATTTCTATCGAGACCTTTCGACTGCGCTCAAGGTGACATTTGTTATTGTTTTAAAACCTTATAATTTTAAAAAATTCTTTAGTAATTGTTCTCCTGCTTTGCTACTCTT
This sequence comes from Winogradskyella thalassocola, assembly GCF_900099995.1. Taxonomy (GTDB): domain Bacteria; phylum Bacteroidota; class Bacteroidia; order Flavobacteriales; family Flavobacteriaceae; genus Winogradskyella; species Winogradskyella thalassocola. Next base: position 279,033 of record NZ_FNCZ01000003.1, on the reverse strand, counting down.
CTCTGGGTGAAACTGTACTCCAAAGAAATTATCGTTTTCTAATGCCGAGGCATATTCTAATTCGTAATCAGACGTGGCAATAGATGCTTCGCATTGTTCCGCGTAATAACTATGCACAAGGTACATGTATTCTTTTTCTTTTATCCTTTTAAACAAATCGGATTTTAGATTAGAAATCGTGTTCCATCCCATTTGCGGGACTTTAACGTTATTTGAAAATCGTTTCACATTCACATCAAAAATACCAAGTCCGGTGGTATCACCTTCCTCACTATGACTACACATTAATTGCATGCCTAAACAAATACCTAAAACAGGTTGTTTTAAGGTTGGAATTAATTGATCTAATCCACTTTGTTTTAATTTTAACATGGCTGAACTCGCTTCACCAACACCTGGAAAAATCACTTTATCGGATGTTCTAATTTCTTCAGGATTATCCGTTAAAATGGCATCGTATCCTAAACGTTGAAATGCGAATTGTATACTTTTTATGTTTCCGGCTCCGTAATTTAATATAGATAGTTTCATTTTTCTGCTTTTGGCTTTTGGCTTTTGGCTATTAGCAAATGGCTAACAGCTAAAGGCTTTACAGCATTCCTTTGGTAGATGGTAAAATCATTTTCTCAACATCTTGTTTTACAGCCATTTTAATCGCTTTTGCAAACGCTTTAAATATCGCTTCAATTTTATGATGTTCGTTGGTGCCCTCTACTTTAATATTCAGATTACATTTTGCTCCGTCTGTAAACGATTTAAAGAAGTGATAAAACATTTCGGTTGGCATTTTTCCAATCATTTCACGTTTAAATTCGGCTTCCCAAACAAGCCAATTTCTACCTCCGAAATCAATACCGACTTGTGCTAAACAATCGTCCATTGGTAATGAAAATCCATAACGCTCAATGCCTAATTTATTTCCTAAAGTCGTCGCAAATACTTCACCTAAAGCGATGGCTGTATCTTCTATAGTGTGGTGTTCATCAACTTCTAAATCACCATCTACCTTAATATTTAAATCGAGTTGCCCATGACGCGCAATTTGATCTAACATATGATCAAAAAATGCAATTCCAGTAGCGATGTTGCTTTTTCCTGTACCATCTAAATTAATATCAATTTTAATTTTAGTTTCATTGGTGTTTCTTTCAATGCTCCCAACACGTTCTGTGGTTTTAAGAAACTTATAAATCGCTTCCCAATCGTTAGTTTCTAAAGCAATAAGCGCTTCCAATTCCGTGTTATTCACGGTAACTTCATCTGTACCTAAATTGGTATTATCATTGATAAAAATGCCTTTTGCACCTAAATTTTTAGCCAATTCGACATCTGTAAGTCGGTCACCAATAACAAATGAATTCTTTAAGTCATAAGGTTCCGAAAAATACTTAGTCAACAAACCTGTATTTGGCTTACGTGTTGGAGCATTATCTTTAGCAAACGTTCTATCGATAAACTGCTCTTTAAAAACCACTCCTTCAGCTTCAAACGTCTTAATCACGAAATTATGAACAGGCCAAAACGTGTCTTCAGGATACACTTCCGTCCCTAAACCATCTTGATTGGTAATCATTACAATTTCGAAATTCAATTCTTTAGCGATTTTGCTTAAATATTGAAAAACTTTCGGATAGAACTCTAATTTTTCAAATGAATCAATTTGTTCGTCTGCTGGTTCTTTAATTAAAGTTCCGTCTCTATCTATGAATAATACTGGTCGTTTCATAATTACTTTTGAAACCTGTCAGGTTTTAAAAACCTTACAGGTTAGTTAATGTTTGAATTAATTTTTCATTCTCTGCTTCCGTGCCTACTGAAAATCGCAAGCAGTTGTCACATAATGGCTGATTCGTTCTATTTCTCACCACAATGCCCTGCTCCACCAATTGCTGATAGCGTTGATTAGCGTCATCGACTTTAGCTAGAATGAAATTGGCATCAGAAGGATACACTTTTTCTATAAAACGAATAGACTTTAATGCTTTTCTCAATTTTTTCCTTTCCGTGATAATCGTTTTTACTTCACGATCAACAGCATCCATAGCGTTTAAACGTTCTAAAGCTTTATCTTGAGAGAGTTGATTAATATTATACGGTGGTTTTATTTTATTTAAGACTGAAATAATTTCTTGCGACGCGTAACAGACGCCTAAACGAATTCCTGCTAAACCATAGGCTTTTGATAAAGTTTGCGTGATTATTAAATTTGGAAATTCATCCAAGCGACTTAACCAACTTTCTTTTTTTGAAAAATCAATATAAGCTTCATCAATCACCACAATACCTTGAAATTCATTAATTAATTCCTCAATTCTTTTAGCTTTAAAACTATTGGCTGTTGGGTTGTTTGGTGAACATAAAAATAAGAGCTTGGTATGTGTATGTGCTGCTGCAAGGATTTCTTCAATATTCGGTTGGAAGTCCGGTTCTAATTCAATTTCCATATTATCCACAGCATTGAGATTTGCCAGCACATCATACATTCCATAAGTTGGTGGTAATGTGATGATATTCTCACGATACGGCTCACAGAAGACTCTAAAAATTAAATCTAGTACTTCGTCGCTTCCATTACCTAGAAGGATTTGGTTAGTCGGAATTCCTTTTAATTCAGACAAACGCTTTTTAATTTCTGTTTGCTGAGGATCTGGATACCGATTGACATTGGTATTGAACGGATTTTCATTCGCATCGATAAAAACCATGCCATCTGTGAGGTCCTTATATTCATCTCGTGCTGAGGAATACGGCCTGATGGTTTTAATGTTATCTCTTATGAGATTATTTAAGTTGAAATTTATCATGTTATAGACACTTCGACTGCGCTCAGTGTGACATTTGAAATTACATTTAATTACTTTTTTAAATCACTAAGCCTTAAGGTTACTGCATTTTTATGCGCCTGTAACCCTTCTGCTTCAGCCATTAGCTCTATAGCGTTTCCTAAATTAAGAATCCCTTCTTTTGATAGTTTCTGAAACGTCATACTCTTTTGAAAACTATCTAAATTGACTCCTGAATAGGCTTTTGAAAATCCGTTAGTTGGTAACGTATGATTGGTTCCAGAGGCATAATCACCTGCACTTTCTGGTGTGTAATTCCCAATAAAAACCGAACCTGCATTACTTATCTTATCTACAAAGAAATCATTGTCCGTTGTTGCCACAATAAAATGTTCTGGACCGTATGCATTAATAAGTTCTAATGCTGTTGCATTAGAATCCACCACGATAGATTTTGAATTTGCAATTGCTTTTTCTGCCATAGCTTCTCTTGGTAAAACAGCCAATTGCTTTTTAACTTCCGATGAAACACTATCCGCAAAATCTTGAGACGTCGTTACCAAAATCACTTGACTATCACTACCGTGTTCCGCCTGACTTAATAAATCTGAAGCCACATAAGCTGCATTTGCCGATTCATCTGCCATGACTAATAATTCACTCGGGCCAGCTGGCATATCAATGGCAACACCATACTTTGTTGCTAATTGTTTTGCTACGGTTACAAACTGGTTACCAGGACCAAAAATCTTGTAAACTTGCGGAATGGTTTCTGTACCGAAAGTTAATCCTGCAATAGCCTGAATTCCACCAACTTTTATAATTTTAGTAACGCCACAAAGATTTGCTGCGTATAAAATCTCATTCGCTATTTTCCCTTCTTTATTAGGTGGTGAACATAATACGATCTCTTTACAGCCTGCAATTTGCGCAGGAACTACGAGCATTAAAACAGTTGAAAATAATGGAGCTGTTCCACCAGGAATGTATAAACCAACTTTTTGAATTGGTCGTTTTTCTTGCCAGCACTCTACTCCTGCCATGGTTTCTACAAAAACTTTATCCGTTTTTTGAGCGCTATGGAATTTTTCAATATTAGATTTTGCAAGTTGAATAGCTTCTTTTAAATCTTCATTTACAAGTTTTGAAGCCTGTTCTATCTCTGCTTTTGAAACTAAATTCGTTTCCAGCGCTACACCATCAAACTTAATTGTATATTTTTTAATAGCCTTATCACCGTCTTCTTTAACCTCTTTGAATATCTCGTCAACAGTAGCTTCAATCACTTCCACGGATTTTGTTGGTCGTTGTAAAAGTTCTAACCAACTCGATTTATCTGGATTATTGTATAATTTCATTTCACCTCTTAATTTAATGAGTAATTTGATGCTCTAGTATATTCTCTTAAAGAACCATATTTTCAATAGGGCAAACTAATATACCTTCTGCACCATTCGTTTTTAATTCATCAATAATATTCCAAAAATCATTTTTGTCAATTACAGAGTGCATTGAACTCCAGCCTTCTCTGGCTAGTGGTAAAATCGATGGACTGTTCATTCCTGGAAGAATTCTTATAATCTCATCAAGTTTATTATTTGGTGCATTTAATAGAATGTATTTGCTCTCTCTTCCTTTTAAAACTGATTTTAGTCGGAATTGAAGTTTATCTATCAACGCTTGATTTTCTTCAGAAATTTTTGGTGAAGTTGCTAAAACTGCTTCAGATTTTAATAAGACTTCAATCTCTTTTAAACCATTTTTAAATAAGGTACTTCCACTAGAAACAATATCACAAATTCCATCTGCCAACCCTATGTTTGGTGCAATTTCAACAGAACCATTAATGATGTGTAAGTTGGCTTTTAGTCCCGCTTTTTCTAAAAATTGATTCACCGTATTTGGATACGATGTGGCGATTCGTTTGCCATCTAAATCTTTTAAACTTTTTGCTTTTGATGATTTTGGAACAGCAATTGAAACTTTACATTTTGAAAACCCCAAACGTTCCACAATGGTTAAATCATTTCCTTTTTCTATCAACACATTCTCGCCTATAATAGCGGCATCAACCACACCATCTCTAAGATATTGTGGAATATCACCATTCCTAAGATAAAAAACTTCTAAAGGGAAATTTCGAGCTGATGCTTTCAATTGATCTTTACCGTTGTCTACAGAAATACCAATTTCTTTAAGAATTTTCATGGAATCTTCATTAAGACGACCCGATTTTTGTACTGCAATTTTTAATTTACTCATAATTAAGTTTTGTGATGTCTAAGACTTCAATTGCGTTTAAAAAACAAAAAACCCGCTTGAAGTTCTCAAACGGGTTTTTAAAATATATTTTGAATTTATTCAATACACTTTCACCTCGCTTGAGCGATTATATGAAAATGATGATGTAATTGAATAAGCGTCATGTTCTTTATGTTGATACAAATATTGTTAATTTAATTTTACTAATCCTAATTTTAATTCAAAGAATCTGAATTTTTAACAAATTAATAATATTTGTTTCTTTAATTATTGATTTCCTAAAATGATTGGCAATCCACTATCTCCCGAACCAATAATAATCGTTTTACTATTTGGTGATTCAGAAAGTTTCACTGTAGCTTCAATACCTTTATCTTGAAGAATCTTATCTGTTAAGGATGCACTTAGAATTCTATTTGATTCTGCTTTACCTTTAGCTTCAATAATTACTTTCTCAGCTTCTTTTCTAGCACTTTCAAGTCTAAATTCATATTCTAATGATTCTTGCTCCTGCTTTAATTTACGCTCAATCGCTTCTTTAATCGTAGAAGGCAAAGTAACGTCTCTAATTAAAATATCATTTAATTGAATAAACTGTGGTTCAACAATTTTTTTAGTCTCCTCAAAAATTTCTTCTTGAATCGCATCTCTTTTACTAGAGTACAACTGTTCTGGTGTATATCGACCAACAACACTTCTTGCAGCACTTCTAATCGCTGGCTGAAGCACACGACTTAAGTAATCTTCACCTTTTTGGTTGTGTAATTTCCCTAAACTTTTAACATCTGGTTGATATAAAATAGAAGCGTCAAGTTTAATATCTAAACCATTAGACGATAATACTGCCATTTTTTCTGCAACTTCTTGCTGACGTGTTTCATAATCGATAACTCTATTCCATGGAGCAATAACATGAAACCCTGGACCCAATGGTGCTTTTTCTGGATCCACACCTCCACTAAGCGTTTCGTATAAAACACCAGCATGACCAGAATCTAGCGTAACAGCAGATTTTGCTAAAACTATTATTAAAAGTACAACTCCGATTAAAATCGGCAATCCAATCTTTGGTAATTTTTCCATTCTATTCTTTTTAAATTAATCCGTTATATTTTCTAATAAACCACTCAATAAAAAGGCTTAAAGCAATTAAACCAAGTAGATATTTCCAATCTATCAAAGGTACGATATTTTTAGTGCCTTTTTGTATGGTTTTGTAGCGATTATCACTAATTAAAGTACTAATCATCTCATCTATTTGAGACGGGAAATAGGCTGATCCATTACTAGTTTCAGCAATGGTTTTTAACTTGGTAATATCTGCATTTAAGAATTGCTGCTCTACATTATACTCTAAAATTTGAAAGCTTCCTGAAGCTGTTACAGATTCCGAGTTATGTTTAATCGTAAAATCATATAATCCAGCATTGATGCCGCTTAAATCAACTGTATAATTTCCATTATTTAATAAAAGCGGTACTTCTCTAATACTATCGTCATCCTTATTTTTTAAGACAATACTTAACGAAGCCGAAGTATCAAACTCAAAATTTTTGTTGAAATATTGTGCTGAGATTATAACGTCGTCATTACCGTTATAAAAGGATTTGTAATCGATATTAATCCGTTTTCTTTTTTTGTTTGAACTTAAATATTGGACCAGTTTATTTATAAATTCATCAAAACCATTGAAACTGTTCGTATTTATAAAAGATTGTGCTCTCCAGCGCCAAATATCTTCACCGCTAAGAATAGCGTGCTTTGTTCCATCGGCCTCAAATGTTGCTAATAATATATCTTCAGTCTTAATTCCGTTCACACTTCTATACAACAGCGTTTCATGCGGAACCGAAATTTCAAGAGTTCCAAATTCGGATTTTAAAGGAGGAAAAGTATTAAAATCTAAATTTTCTACGATGAACGTTCCATAGTTTCTGTTTAAACTTGGTTGAAAATTTTCGGTTTGATTGCTAATTGTTTGTTTAAAATACGTTTGACTCTGATTCAGTAAATTCCAATTGGTTGTTGCTCCAGAAATGATGAATGTATTAATTTTCTGTTCTTTAATTTCTTTAAGAATCGAATTAAAGTTATTATTTGGCTGATATAATATAACTAATTGAAAATCATTAATTTTATTTATTACATCTTTTGGTTTTAGTATGGAAACACTGCGTTGCTCGTTACTTTCAATTGCTTTTTTTAAGGCCCCTAAATCAGGATGCAAACGATCGTAAACCAAAGCAATATTTGTTTTCTGATCGATGACTTCTACTCCAAAATTCTTAACGTTATTGACTTTATTCTTTTCATTATCTAAAGCCACCAACTCAACACGATACGTTTTAACACCAACACTATTGGCTATTAAAGCTGTTGAAATAATTTCGGATGATTTTAACGCATTAAACTGAAGTGATTTTCTAAACACTACAGAATTACCAGACCATATTTTTAGTTCAGTATTGATGGTTTCATTGCCACTATAATTCGCGATAATCTCAACAGGAAACTTATTCTTGAGATACACATACCGATTGACATTGAGTTGCTTAATGCTTAAATCAGAATACACCGTAGAATCTCCAAGAATAACAGGATAAATAGGTTGCTTCACCCCTTTGGCTATATAACTATAATCTGAACCATAGGTTTGGTTCCCGTCACTTAATATAATAATTGGTGCTGTTTGATTGGCATAAACCTCACCAAATTGCTTTAAAGCCAATGCTAGATTAGATTGACGTTCATTAAAGTTTAAAGTGTCTAAGGTATTAACCGATTTCCCAAAACTATAAGCCTGTATATTAAAACGTTCTTTTAACTCTGAATTATTATTTAAAGCTTTAACGACGTCTTTAGCGTTTTTACCTTGTTTTAGATATGAAACAGATTCCGAATTATCAACCGCAACAACTAATGTTGGTTTCTCATCAAAATACGTATAGGATTCAAACTTTGGATTAATAAGTAATAATAAAATTCCGAAGATTGAAATCGCTCTTAATGCTGTAAGTACGTATTTGAGATTCGACTTTAATTTCGATTTATACAAATACTGAAACAGCGCTAATAAAAGCGCTGTAATTGCAGCAAGTGTTATGTATATTATTGTTAGTTTATCCATTCAAATCTCGACAAATATCATAAGATTCCTGCTTTCGCAAGAATAACAGTTTAAGTCAACATACCACCATCAACATTCAGTGTTTGTCCTGTAATATAAGCACTTAGATCACTGGCTAAAAATACGCATGCATTAGCAACATCCTCTGGAGTTCCACCACGTTTTAATGGAATACCTGCTCTCCAGCCTTTTACTGTTTCTTCATCTAATTTGGCTGTCATTTCAGTTTCTATAAAACCTGGTGCAATAACATTACTTCTAATATTACGCGATCCCAATTCTAATGCCACTGACTTAGAAAAACCAATAATTCCGGCTTTTGATGCTGCGTAATTTGTTTGTCCGGCATTCCCTTTTACACCAACAACAGAACTCATATTTATAATTGACCCTTTACGTTGTTTCAACATAGTGCGTTGAACTGCCTTAGTCATATTAAAAACAGATTTAAGGTTAACTTCAATGACTTTATCAAAATCATCTTCACCCATTCGCATTAAGAGGTTATCTTTTGTAATACCTGCATTATTTACCAAAATATCAATAGAACCAAATTCGGCTAAAACATCTTCTGCCAACTTTTGAGATTCATCAAAATTTGCAGCATTACTTTGGTAGCCTTTAGCTTTAATGCCTTTAGAATTTAATTCTTTTTCTAACTCATTTGCTGCTTCAACTGAAGAGCTATATGTAAACGCAACATTTGCACCATGGTCTGCAAATACTTCTGCAATTCCCTTTCCAATACCTCTACTTGCGCCTGTAATTATGGCTGTTTTTCCTTCTAAAAGTTTCATGATAAATTTATGATTAGTTTGTATTACAATATATTATAAAAAAAGGTTTCAAGAAATTTATACGTTGAGACCTCAATTCAAAGATAAGAATTACAATTTGCACGAAATAAAAAAACCTCACAAGATTTTGTAAGGTTTTTAACAGTTTTATGTGAGAAAGATTAGCCTAAAACTTCAGCTACTTTCTTTCCTATTTCAGCAGGAGAATCCACAACGTGAATTCCACATGCTCTCATTATTTTCTTTTTAGCTTGTGCAGTGTCATCGCTTCCACCTACAATAGCACCTGCATGTCCCATTGTACGACCTGCAGGAGCAGTTTCACCAGCAATAAAACCAATAACTGGTTTCTTACTTCCACTTTCCTTGTACCAGTGTGCAGCATCAGCTTCTAATTGACCTCCAATTTCACCTATCATAACAACAGCTTCAGTTTCTGGATCATTAATTAACAACTCAACAGCTTCTTTTGTTGTCGTTCCAATAATTGGATCTCCACCAATACCAATAGCTGTTGTAATTCCTAAACCTTGTTTTACAACTTGGTCAGCAGCTTCGTAAGTTAATGTACCAGATTTAGAAACGATACCTACAGTCCCTTTTTTGAAAACAAAACCTGGCATAATCCCAACTTTAGCTTCACCCGGAGTAATAACACCAGGACAGTTAGGACCAATTAAACGACACGCTTTATCTTTAATATAATTTGACGCTTTAATCATATCTGCAACAGGAATTCCTTCCGTAATTGTAATAATCACTTTAATACCTGCATCAGCAGCTTCCATAATGGCATCTGCAGCAAAAGCTGGTGGTACAAAAATAATTGTGGTATCAGCACCAACTTTTTCAACAGCTTCTGAAACTGTATTAAAAACAGGCTTGTCTAAATGTGTTTGACCACCTTTTCCTGGAGTTACACCTCCAACGACATTTGTACCATATTCAATCATTTGTTCAGCGTGAAATGTACCTTCACTACCTGTAAAACCTTGAACTATTATCTTAGAATTCTTATTAACTAAAACGCTCATTTGATATTGTTGATTTTAAGTTTTATGTATTTCGTTATGCAAAAATAAGAGAATTTAAACGCAAAAGCGACCTCTTTTATATATTTATTTCTTTGTATGATTTCATACTTTTTACGTCACTTTCATCAGCTTGTTGACTGATTTCAAAACCACGATACAATTTCCCATCTCTTACCTCCCAAATGGTCGAAAAATGCGCAATTATAGTCTCTGCATCTGGGTTTTCTATGGTTGAACCAAAGAGTGTATGTCTCGTGATTACAAAAGCATCCGACTCTATAAAATGTGTAAATTCAAACCGAAGGCTATTATACGAACGTCTTGTACCTTCAAAAAACGTTTTGATATCATTATAATTAAGCAACGTAAATCCTCGGCTACTTGTCCAATGTAATTCACAATCTTCATGAAAAAATTGATCAACCACAGAAGCATTATTAGCCATATCTGACTCATAAAATGCTTTAACAACTTCTTTTGCCGTCATTTTATATTTTTTAATTTTTGAAGAATCTCAGGAATCATTTTAATATAAGCTTTTTCTTTAAAAAATGCTCTAGCGTCTATTGCTGGTGAACCAAAATAGGTTTTCCCTTCTTCTGTCGTATGACCTAAACCAGATTGCGCATATAGAACAGTACCCTTAGCAATAGTAATACCACTTTTAACACCAACTTGCCCCCAAATAGTAACATTATCCTCAACCACAACACAACCAGCAATACCCGTCTGTGAAGCAATTAAACATTTCTTGCCGATTACGGTATCATGACCTATTTGAATTTGATTATCTAATTTAGAACCTTCACCAATTGTGGTATCACCTGTAACTCCTCTATCTATTGTGCAAAGTGCACCAATATCTACATTGTTTTCAATTATTACACGTCCGCCAGATTTTAACTGGTCGTAACCTTCAGGTCTATTTTTATAATAAAACGCACTGGCTCCTAAAACTGTACCTGCATGAATAGTTACATTGTCACCAATAATAGCATCATCATAAATACTCACATTTGCATGAATAACACAGTTATTACCAATAGTAACATTATTTCCTATAAAACAGTTAGGTTGAATTACTGTACCCTTACCAATTATAGCATCACTAGCGATAGCACTATTTGAAGCCTTGAAAGGTTTAAAATGAGCTGTGATTTTATTAAAATCCCGAAATGGATCATCTGAAATTATAAGTGCTTTTCCATCAGGACAAGCAACATCTTTATTAATTAAAACAATAGTTGCTGCTGACTCTAATGCCTTGTCATAATATTTAGGATGATCTACAAAAACAATATCACCTGGTTCTACAACATGAATTTCGTTAATTCCTAAAATTTCAAAATTTTCTGAACCTCTAAATTCACAATCAATTAAGTTTGCGATTTGTTTTAAAGTATGGGGCTTAGGGAATTTCATTTCTCTGTATTCAGTATGCAGTCTTCAGTAGGCAGTTTTCAGTAATTTACTGCAAACTGAGGACTGTGTACTGCCAACTAATTTATTCTTTAATTCGTTCTTTGTAAGTACCTTTGTCGGTTTCAACTTTAATCTTATCACCTTCATTTATAAATAAAGGAACATTAACCTCTGCTCCAGACTCAACCGTTGCTGGTTTAGTTGCATTAGTTGCTGTGTTTCCTTTTATACCTGGTTCTGTAGCAACTACTTCTAAAACAACAGAAGCTGGTAAATCTACAGAAAGTGGCATATTGTCTTCTGTATTGATTTGGATCGTCACCACTTCTCCCTCTTTCATTAAATCTGTTCTATCAATTGCAGATTCTAATAATCTAATCTGAGTGTAATCTGCTTCATTCATAAAATGATAAAATTCACCATCATTATATAAATACTGAAATTTATGAGTTTCAACACGAACATCTTCAATCTTATGTCCCGCAGAAAATGTGTTATCTAAAACCTTACCATTAGTAACGCTTTTCATTTTTGTTCTTACAAAAGCTGGACCTTTTCCTGGTTTTACATGAAGAAATTCTACTATTTTATAGATATCGTTATTGTATCTTATGCATAATCCGTTTCTAATATCTGAAGTACTTGCCATTTTGTTATTTATTGTTTGTTGTTGAATATTTATCTTTTGTATTTATCTCTCTTCTTTATTCTTAAAATCTAATTCGATTTAAAGTAGCCCTTCATAATTCCACGATGAGAATTTTTAATAAATTGAAGAATTTCATCGCGTTCAGGAGTCGCTTCCATTTCAGCTTCTATTAAATCTGAAGCTTGGGTATTATTATAGTTTTTTTGATAAAGCATTCGGTAAATATTCTGAATCTCTCTAATTTTTTCTGAAGTGTAACCTCTACGTCTTAATCCTACTGAATTAATACCGACGTAAGATAATGGTTCTCTTCCTGCCTTTACAAATGGCGGCACATCTTTACGAACTAAAGAACCACCAGTTACAAAAGCATGATTTCCAATAGAACAAAATTGATGAACAGCTGTCATACCTGCTAAAATCACATAATCTCCAACTGTAATGTGTCCGGCGAGCGTACTATTATTAGAGAAGATACAATTATTTCCAACAACACAATCGTGAGCAATATGGCAATACGCCATAATAAGACAGTTATCACCAATTACGGTTTTCATTTTGTCGCTTGTACCACGGTTGATGGTAACGCATTCTCTAATAGTAACATTATCACCGATTTCGACGGTTGTATCTTCATCATTATATTTTAAATCTTGTGGCACTGCTGAAATAACAGCACCAGGGAAAATACTACAATTTTTACCTATTCGAGCACCTTCCATAATGGTTACATTACTTCCAATCCAAGTCCCCTCTCCAATTTTTACATTATTATGTATGGTTGTAAAAGGCTCTATAACGACGTTTTTGGCAATTTTTGCACCAGGATGCACGTAAGCTAACGGTTGGTTCATTTTTCTAGTTTTTAATTTAATAAAGCGGTAAAAATGTGTTCGCTATTGAACTTTACAAACTCCTTTTAACTTTTGAAGTCTGCTCGGTTCATTTTTCTAATTTTTAATTTGATAAAGCGGTAAAAATGTGTTTGCTATTGAACTTTATAAACTCCATTTAACTTTTGGAGTCTACTCAGTTCATTTTTCTGATTTTATTTTACTTTCGATATTTGCGCCATTAATTCAGCTTCAGCACATAATTTACCATTAGCATAAGCATAACCTTGCATATGGCAAATTCCTCGTCGTATTGGTGTAATTAAGGAGCATTTGAAAATTAATGTATCTCCAGGTACTACTTTTTGTTTAAATTTTACTTTATCCATTTTCATGAAAAACGTTAGGTAGTTTTCCGGATCAGGAACAGTACTTAGCACCAAAATACCACCTGTTTGTGCCATAGCCTCTACAATTAAAACACCTGGCATTACTGGTGCACCTGGAAAATGACCTTTAAAGAACTCTTCGTTCATAGTCACATTCTTCATCCCAATAACATGACTATCAGACAATTCATATACCTTATCTATTAATAAGAACGGCTGTCTGTGTGGTAACATATCCATAATTTGATTCACATCCATTAATGGTTCTGAATTCAAATCTATCTGAGGAACGTTATTTCGTCTTTCATTCTTTATTAATTTAGACATCTTTTTAGCAAACTGAGTGTTTACAAAATGTCCTGGCTTATTTGCAATAACTTTACCTCTAATGCGTGTTCCTATTAGCGCCAAATCTCCTAACACATCTAATAATTTATGACGTGCTGCTTCATTTGGATGATGCAAGGTAAGGTTGTCTAAAATACCGTTTGGTTTAACAGCAATATTATCTTTATTAAAAGCTACTCTTAACTTTTCCATAGTTTCTGGAGATAATTCTTTATCTACATAAACGATAGCATTATTTAAGTCACCACCTTTTATTAACCCATGTTCTAAGAGCATTTCAATCTCATGCAAAAAGCTAAAGGTTCTAGCATCTGCAATTTCAGTTTTAAAATCAGAGACCTTATTAAGAGTTGCGTTTTGAGTACCTAAAACTTTAGTCCCAAAATCGACCATTGTAGTAATTTGATAAGTACTAGCTGGCATTAAAATTATTTCGCTTCCAGATTCTTCATCTGTATATGAAACCACTTGTGTAATCTCATATTCCTCACGAAATGCATTTTGTTCAATAATACCTGCTTTCTCTATTGCTTCTACAAAGAATTTAGATGACCCATCCATAATTGGTGGTTCGGAAGAATTTAGCTCAATAAGAGCGTTATCTATATCCAAACCAACTAAAGCTGCTAACACATGCTCGCAAGTTTGAATAGTTACACCATTTTTCTCCATACAAGTTCCACGCTGGGTACTTGTAACGTAATTAGCATCGGCTTCAATCTTTGGTGAGCCTTCTAAATCTGTTCGCTGAAATACGAATCCAGAATTTTCTGCACCAGGTTTAAATACCAATTTTACATCTGCACCAGTATGAAGTCCGACACCTATAAGTGTAACTTCTTTTTCAATGGTTTTTTGTCTCGTTTCCGTTTTAATTATGGCCATCTACTTTTTTTTCTAATTCATTAATAGTTTTTACAAGCTTAGGTAAGTTTTTAAAATAAACATAAGATTTATTCCAATCCTTATACCCAAAAGAAGGCGAACCTTGTAAGACCTCATTATCCTTTACATTTCTACCTATTCCAGATTGTGCCTGCACTTTTACATTATTTCCTATAATTAAGTGCCCTGCAATACCAACCTGCCCCCCAATTTGACAATGTTCTCCAATTTTTGTAGAACCAGCCACTCCTGATTGCGCTGCTATAACCGTGTTTTTTCCAATTTCTACATTATGAGCAATCTGTATTTGATTGTCTAACTTTACACCTGCCCTTATAATAGTAGATCCTATTGTTGCTCTATCTATTGTTGTACCCGCACCGACATCTACATAATCTTCTAAAACAACATTCCCTGTTTGTGGGATTTTAGTGTAACCACCATCTTTAGTTGGCGCAAAACCAAAACCATCAGCACCAATTATAGCACCAGAATTAATCACACAACTATTTCCTAAAATACAGTCTGAATAAATCTTAGCACCAGGATATATAATTGAATTACCTCCTATTTTTACATTATCTCCAACATAAGAGTTTGGATAAATCTTTACATTATCTCCAATTTCTACATTATTACCAATATAAGCAAAAGCACCGATATAAATATCATCTGGAACTTTAACAGTCTCTGAAATAAAACAAGGTTGTTCTATTCCTGATTTATTTGACTTTATACGATCGTAATATTCCAACAGTTTAGAAAAACCTTCGTATGCATCTTCTACTTTAATAAGCGTAGTTGAAATAGGTTTTTCTGGTTTAAAGTCTGTATTTACAATAGTTATTGATGCTTCTGTTGTATATATATACGGTGTGTATTTTAGATTAGATAAAAAAGTTAATGAGCCTTGTGTTCCTTCTTCAATTTTAGAAAGTTTAAAAACTTCAATATTAGGGTCACCCACAACTATTCCTTCTAAAATATCTGCGATTTGTTCTGCTGTAAATTTCAATGATTAGATTTTAAAGTCTTATTGCTTTCCACAAAAATAGAAAAAAAGGATTACATTTTCTTTTTAGGATAGCACATATAATATTTAGTGATGGGTTTACTCAGTGCTTTTAAGTTTAATTGATCAGATGCTTTAACCATATCTTTAATTTTGCCTGACTTAAATAAGATATTGATTTTCTGAAAGTTGCTCTGATAAGCTTGGTTAGTTAACTCTCCTTGAAACACAAAATATGAAGCTTCATGCTCTGTGATTTTGTGTTTTTTTATTAAGGCTTCTGAATGCATTTTTAATTCTGAAGGCTTAATTGGCTTGTTTTTGAGTTTTACTTTCAGTAAGTCTCTATTTAATATCATTTGACATAGGTTGCTCAATACAAAATCCTCATGATTTTGCCAATCTTTCATTGCCGCAACAATATCATAATCATCTAATTTTGAAAAAACGGATAAAGTTTCGGAATTAAAATTTTCAGCATTAATTTCAGAAAACAGAAAATAAAATAAAGCATCGCTACAATTTAGCTTTACACCTTGCTGCACTAATTCTTTTGCTCTTTTTAAAGATCCCATTAATAATTGCTCTGCAACAACACCTGTTTTGTGCATATACACTTGCCAATACATAAAGCGTCTCGCAATTAAAAATTTCTCTACGCTCAGAATCCCCTTTTCTTCAACCACTAATTGGTCATCTACCACATTGAGCATGGTAATTAATCGCTCACTGTTAATATTTCCTTCTGCAACTCCCGTGTAAAAACTATCGCGTTTTAAATAGTCGGCTCTATCCATATCTAATTGACTAGAAATGAGCTCACACATAAATTGACGAGGGTATTCTTTCTTAAAAATAGAAATGGCTAACGTTAAACTTCCGTTAAACTCTAAATTGAGTTCTTCCATAAAACGTAGCGAAATTTCTTCGTGAGAAACATTATTTACAATACTATGTTCCATCGCATGCGAAAAAGGACCATGACCAATATCGTGTAAAAGAATAGCGATTAACAACCCATTTTCTTCCTCATTAGATATCTCAACTCCCTTAAAACGAAGGACATTGATAGACTTTTGCATTAAATGCATGCAACCCAATGCATGATGAAAACGTGTATGATGTGCACCTGGATAAACCAAATAAGATAATCCCATTTGACTAATACGACGTAATCTCTGAAAATATTTATGTTGAATAATATCGAATATTAACGAATTCGGAATAGTAATAAATCCGTAAATTGGATCGTTAAAGATTTTAAGCTTATTATTTGTAGGCACAATTTTAAAATTCAATAATTAAGAAACAAATATACCACAACATGATAAATATTCTTTGGGTTGACGATGAAATCGATTTACTAAAGCCACATATTATTTTTTTAGAGCAAAAAGGATATGTTGTTACAAAATGCCAAAGTGGTACTGAAGCTTTGGAAATTATTACGGATACAAACTTCGATATCGTTTTTTTAGATGAAAATATGCCGGGTCTTACGGGGCTAGAAACCTTGAATGAAATTAAGGAACGTCGCGCCAATTTGCCTATAGTAATGATTACCAAAAGTGAAGAGGAGTATATTATGGAGGAAGCCATCGGTAATAAAATCGCCGATTATTTGATAAAACCTGTAAATCCGCATCAGATTTTATTAAGCTTGAAAAAGAATTTGGATCATTCTAGGTTAGTATCCGAAAAAACAACATCTAACTATCAACAAGAATTCAGGAAGATAGCTATGGATTTATCTATGGTAAACTCTTACGAAGAATGGGTAGAGTTATATCAGAAACTAATTTACTGGGAATTACAGCTTGAAAGTATTGAAGATGTTGGAATGACCGATATTTTGGAGTCTCAAAAAACCGAAGCCAATATGCAATTCGGTAAGTTTATAGAGAAAAATTACGAAGATTGGTTTCAACCAAAAACAGATGCTCCTGTAATGTCACATACGTTGTTTAAAGATAAGGTTGTACCAGAATTGAGTGACAAACAACCAACATTATTAGTAGTCATAGATAATTTACGATACGATCAATGGAAGGCATTTGAACCTTTTGTAAACAATTATTACAAGAAAACATCTGAACTTGCCTTTTACAGTATCCTACCGACAGCTACGCAATACGCACGTAATGCCATTTTCTCTGGATTAATGCCTGCAGATATGGAAAGTTTATTTCCTCAATACTGGAAAAATGACACCGATGAAGGAGGTAAAAACATGCATGAAGGTGATTTTTTAAGAGAACAATTAAAACGTTTAGGATTAGGGCATCTAAAACATGAATATCATAAAATCACCAATCTTAGAGCTGGAAAAAAATTAGTTGAAAACTTTAGATCTTTAAAAGATAATGACCTTAGTGTTATTGTTTATAATTTTGTAGATATGCTGTCGCACTCTAAAACAGAAATGGAAGTCGTTAAAGAATTAGCTTCTAATGACAAAGCTTATCGTTCACTTACAGTCAGTTGGTTTAAGAATTCTCCATTGTTAGAAATGATTCAGTTATCACAACAACTCGGTTTCAAATTAATTTTAACTACAGACCATGGCACCATAAATGTAAAAGCACCAACTAAAGTTATTGGAGACAGGGATACAAGCTTAAATCTCCGCTATAAAACAGGACGAAGCTTAACTTACCAAGATAAAGATGTCTTAGCAATTAAAAACCCTAAATCTATTCATTTACCTGCTCTCACCATGAGTAGCTCGTTTATCTTTGCTAAAGGGGATTTGTTTTTGGCTTATCCTAATAACTTTAATCATTACGTTAGTTATTACAGAAATACATATCAACACGGAGGTGTATCATTAGAAGAAATGATTATTCCGTTTGTAGTGATGGACCCAAAATAGTCTATCATGTTACATGAATTTTAGAAAAGAATGAAGCGGATTGATTTCAACTTCATTCTTTTTTTTAATACCTCTTGAGAATTAAAATCTAGTATTTTGTGTCACAACACAAACACAAAAACACCTTAAAGCGCATAAAAATCCGACGAAATGCATTTTATTTTAGGTTATTACAAATATAATTCCTACTATTGTATCCCTAAACTGTATAAAATAAATAGTGAAAACACTTGAATTCACATACCATTTAAAAGACATCGACGCTATTGCCTCTAACGTATTAAAGCATTTAGATACTAAAACTGTACTATTTAATGGAGAGATGGGAGCTGGAAAAACCACATTTATTAATGCACTTTTAAAAGCAATGCATAGTAATGACGTTGCCACTAGCCCTACATTTTCTATAGTAAATGAATATAGTCTACAAAATGATAAAATCTATCATTTTGACTTTTATAGAGTAGAATCTATTGAAGAAGCCTATAACTTTGGAATTGAAGATTATTTAAGCAGTAAAAATTGGTTATTTATGGAATGGGCAGAAAACATTGAAGAGCTTATACCAATTGATGCACAAGTTATTACTATTACTGACTTACAAGACAATAAGAGGCGCCTCAAACTAACATTTAACCCTGAAAATTTAACTGAGAAAACAGCTATGAACGTACAGAAGTTATGAATAAATACTTAGTACTTTTCCTACAGTATTAGACTAGTATTACGGTAAAACCGTAATTAACATTTCATATTTTTTGGATTTTAACAATTTCAGATTTGTAAGGACTTGATTGTGAACTTACTTTTGATGTAATTAATTAATTAAATCCCTTAAATTATGAAAACTAAAAAAAATTTAGTCCTAGCTATTGCTATCTTTGGTGGAGTGTTATTTACTGTACAAGCTACTAACCTTATCGACTTAGATGGACAAACAACCACAAAAATTGAAAAAAAGAAAAGAAAACTCGTTAAGTGGGGATAATAGTAAATTAACTAGGAGTGCTATTGTAGGTACGATTATAGCTACAGTTATAGCCTCTACTCCATTACTGTTTTTAGTACATGAAAGTGTTCCAGACACACTAGTTTGGGACACTTTTTTTGGTACCTATGAAAGCGGACTTTGGGAATCAGCCCAATACGCCATGTGGGTTTATACTGGTAAGATTATTCCATTAATTTTACTTGCAATCTGGTTCTTCACTTGTAAACATTGGTGGTACCATGTGTTATTAGTCCCTATAGTGATGTATACTTTTCAAATGATTACTAGTGTTAACGCCGAGTTTAAAAACCAAGACGAAAATCAACTTTTATATTTATTGCCTGTCTTAGCCATTGTGGTGCCTTCAATTTATCTTATTAGAGCTAAAATGTTTAATAAAATAAATACTGCGGATAAAACACTTGAAGAACTTGAAGAAGAGTTTATGATTAAGCCAAAAGGAGTTTGGGGTAAGATTAAACAGTACTTTTAGTTTGATCATTTAATTTTCGAAATTAATATTACTTTAAGTTATTTTAATACTTTCTTTTGTTTAGCGTTATTCATTATATTGCAATGGTAAACCAAAGTCAATAACTTCAATGAGTATATCATTATCACCATTTACCAGGGCCCAGTTATTACCTCAAGAAGAAACCTTAGAAATTCTTAAACAAAAAGGAGAACTCTTTATTGGCATTCCAAAAGAAACACATTTTCAGGAGCGGCGTGTTTGTTTAACTCCTGACGCCGTGTCTGCATTAACGGCCAACGGTCACCGCGTATTATTTGAATCTGGCGCAGGCGAGGGTGCCAATTTTAAAGATAAAACTTATAGTGAAGCTGGAGCTGAAGTTACAAAGGATACTTCGAAAGTGTACTCCTGCCCTATTATTCTAAAAGTAGAACCGCCTTCTTTAGATGAAATAAAACTTATTAATCCGCAAACCTTATTAATTTCTGCACTTCAAATAAAAACTCAAAACAAATCTTATTTTGAGGCTTTAGCAAAAAAACGAATTACAGCTTTAGCTTTCGAATATATTAAAGATGATGATGGCCAATATCCTGCTGTTAGTTCTTTAAGTGAAATTGCAGGAACCGCTTCTATTTTGATTGCATCAGAACTTCTCTCTAATATAAATGGTGGAAATGGTTTAATGATGGGTAATATTAACGGTGTACCACCAACGGAAGTCGTTATTTTAGGCGCAGGTACTGTGGGTGAATTCGCTGCACGTTCTGCTATGGGCTTAGGAGCAAATGTTAAAGTCTTTGATAGCTCTATTACTAGATTACGCCGTCTTCAGAATAATTTAGGACGTACGCTTTATACCTCAACAATGCAACCTAAGAATCTGTTAAAAGCTTTAAAACGTTGTGATGTGGCCATTGGAGCTGTAAGAGGCACCAATCGAGCTCCAGTCATAGTTACTGAAAGTATGGTTGCTAATATGAAATCTGGCTCAGTGGTTATAGATGTGAGTATTGACATGGGAGGTTGTTTTGAAACAAGTGAAGTTACTACTCACGATCGTCCTACTTTTGATCATAACGGTGTCACTCATTATTGTGTGCCAAATATTCCTGCGCGATACTCTAGAACTGCTTCCGTCTCTATAAGTAATATCTTTACTCCCTACCTTTTAGAAATTGGGGAATATGGTGGTATAGAAAATGCCCTACGATTTGATCGCGGTTTAAAAAATGGGTTGTATTTTTACCACGGTATTTTAACTAACAAATCCGTTGCAGAATGGTTTGGTTTAGAATATAGTGATGCCAATTTATTAATTTTTTAATCTGTTCTTAACGAGATATTCATAAGACAGAACTATTTTACATCTATGAAGTTTATACATCGTTTAGCCTATTATTTAGGTGGTTTTGCTATTGGTTTAATGCTCCTTATGTTTTTTCTAAACGGGAAAGATGCCTCTTGTGATTACGGACCAAACGCAAGAACAATTAAAAATATTAGTTCTAAACCTTTTACTTATACTAATGATGCCTCTAGTTTTATAGCAGAACAATCATTAGATTCTACCATTGTAAGCAACTTGGTAAAATTTGGAAGTGTAGATTTTTCTAAAAGTAAAACAGAAATTGATTCTTGTAAAATCTATCTTATAGAAAATAGTTATAAAGAACGTGATTTAGAATTAATGGTAAAGAATTGTGATTCAATAGCTACAATCCTCGATATTAAATATACAAACAACTAATAAATTTTAATTATTTCCTCTAAAACATAGAGGATACCATCTAAATTTATAATATTTGAAATTCGATTAAAAAAAACGACTATAATATGAAAGTATTAGTAACAGGTGCAGCAGGATTTATAGGTTTTTACACTGCTAAAGTCCTTCTTTCTAAAGATCATCAAGTAGTTGGACTAGACAATATAAACGACTATTATGATGTTAATTTAAAATATTCTAGACTTAATGAATTAGGCATCGATAAGAATGAAGCTTCTGAATTTAACAAACTTTGTAAGAGTAAATCTGAAAACTTCGATTTTGTTAGAATGAATCTTGAAGACAGAGAAGAGCTTCCTAAATTATTCAAAAACGAAAAATTCGATATTGTTTGTAATCTTGCAGCACAAGCTGGTGTAAGGTATAGTTTAGAAAACCCTGAAACTTATGTCGATTCTAATTTAGTTGGCTTTTTAAACATATTAGAATGCTGTAGAAACAACAATATTAAACATTTGGTTTATGCTAGTAGCTCAAGTGTTTATGGAATGAATAAGAAAATACCGTTTTCTACGGATGACAATGTAGACCATCCTATAAGTTTATACGCAGCTACAAAGAAGAGTAACGAGCTTATGGCTCATACTTATAGCCACTTGTTTAAAATCCCAACAACTGGCTTACGATTCTTTACAGTATACGGCCCATGGGGAAGACCAGATATGGCCATGTTTTTATTTACAGATGCCATTGTAAACGACAGACCTATTAAAGTATTTAACCATGGTAATATGGAGCGTGATTTTACTTATATCGATGACATTGTAGAAGGTGTTGTCCGAATTATTGAAAAGTCACCAACCAAACGAATAGAATCCAATGAATTATACAAAATTTATAATATTGGAAACAACAACTCGGTCAAATTATTAGATTTTATAAAGGAAATAGAATCAAACTTAGATAAAGACGCGAAGAAAGACATGATGGAAATGCAGCCAGGTGATGTAGAACGCACATGGGCAGATGTAGACGAATTAATTAAAGACTACGACTATAGACCAACCACCTCAATAAAACACGGAGTAAAATCTTTCATAGATTGGTTTAAAGACTATTACAATTAATCTCTTAAATTTACACAAAATTCATACTTGTGACAATTCTAGAAGAATCTTATCGTAAAAAGAAGTCGTTCACATAAAATATTATTTGAATTAAATAAAAAAAGTCAAATTTGCACACATTTTAAAATTTAGACTCAAATCAAAATAAACTTAAAAGCATGAAAATCACAAAAATTTGCTGTATTGGAGCTGGTTATGTTGGTGGACCAACAATGGCAGTAATAGCAAAAAAGAATCCTAACATAAAAGTTACTATTGTTGATATTAACGAAGAGCGTATTGTTGCTTGGAATGATGAAGATTTATCAAAATTACCAATTTACGAACCTGGATTAGCTGAAATTGTTGCAGAAACAAGAGGGAAGAATCTATTTTTCTCTACTGAAATTGATGAAACCATTAAAGAATCAGAAATGATTTTTATCTCAGTAAATACTCCAACCAAAACTTATGGTAAGGGAAAAGGTATGGCTGCAGATTTAAAGTACGTAGAATTATGTGCTAGAAATATTGCAGAGGTTTCAACTACAGATAAGATTGTTGTTGAAAAATCAACCTTACCTGTAAGAACAGCTCAAGCTATAAAAAGCATTTTACACAATACAGGTAAAGATGTGAAATTTGAAATTTTATCTAATCCTGAATTCTTGGCTGAAGGTACAGCTATACAAGATTTGTTAAATCC
This sequence comes from Winogradskyella thalassocola, assembly GCF_900099995.1. Lineage (GTDB taxonomy): Bacteria > Bacteroidota > Bacteroidia > Flavobacteriales > Flavobacteriaceae > Winogradskyella > Winogradskyella thalassocola. Next base: position 255,613 of record NZ_FNCZ01000003.1, on the reverse strand, counting down.
TGATCGGGTTCTAATTGGTGGAGAGTCTGAAGACGCTATTGAAAGCTTAGCCAGTGTCTATGGAAGCTGGGTCCCACAAGAAAGAATACTAAGAACTAATGTTTGGTCTTCTGAGTTATCTAAATTAACTGCTAATGCATTTTTGGCTCAAAGAATTTCTTCAATTAATGCAATTTCAGAGTTATGTGAGCACACTGAAGCGAATGTAAATGAAGTTGCTAAAGCTATCGGAATGGATTCTAGAATTGGACCTAAATTCTTAAATGCTTCAATTGGTTTTGGAGGCTCTTGTTTTCAAAAAGATATTTTGAACCTTGTATATATCGCTAGAAGTTATAACCTTAATGCTGTTGCCGATTATTGGGAACAAGTTATTATTTTAAATGACCACCAAAAGCGACGTTTTTCAGATAACTTAATTAGCACATTATACAATACGGTTTCTGGTAAAAAAATAGCGATGCTTGGTTGGGCTTTTAAGAAAGACACTAACGACACAAGAGAATCAGCTGCCATTTACGTTGCTGACCACTTACTAAATGAACAAGCAAACATAGCTGTTTATGATCCTAAAGTAAACAATAAAAAAGTACAAGCAGACCTTAATTATTTAAATACAAGATCTGAGGAAGAAAACAACGATTTAGTTAAATCGTATAGTGATCCATACGAAACATCAAAAGATGCGCATGCGATCGCTATTATGACAGAGTGGGATGAGTTTAAGACCTACGATTGGGAAAAGATATATAACCAAATGAAGAAACCAGCTTTCATTTTTGATGGTAGAAATATACTAGATAAAACTGAAATGGAAAATATTGGATTTGAATATTCTTCTATAGGAAAATAATTTAATTTATTTACAGCCATAAAAAAGCACTAACTCTTTAAAGATTAGTGCTTTTTTTAGTTTTAATGCGGTTTGATTATTCTACTATTAGTTTTTTAGTAATTACTCTATCTTCATCTATAAGCTTAACGAAATATACACCTGACTGAAAGGTACTAATACCAATTTGAGTGGTTGTACTATAGCTTAAATTTTCATTCGTGATTTTAGAGTGTTTAATTAACTTACCTGTGACATCATAGATATTTACATCTGAAACATTTAATGTACCTGATATTTTTACATTAACAATATCTGATGCTGGATTAGGGTAGACATCAAACTCAAATTCTGTTTCTTCTTCACTTGGAGTAACTGAATCAATTGCACAATTGACATCCACTTCTACTCTAACTGTTGCCTCATCAAAATCTAAGGCATTAAATACCGTAACTGTATAATCTGTTGTTTCTAATGGAGATACTGTAATTGTAGGTGTCGTCTCACCAGTACTCCAAACATAGTCATCTCCACCACTCGCTGTTAAAGTTGTAAGATCATCTAAACAAATTAATACATCTTCTCCCGCATCTGCTACAACTGGTTGTAATACATTCACGGTAACTTGTTTATCATCATAACACTCTCCAATAAACCCTTTTACTTCATAGGTCGTTGTTGTCGATGGACTTACAGCAATGTTAGGCTGGGTAGCTCCATTATTCCATTGGTATGTATTTGCTCCAGAAGCAGATAATGTAATAAAGTCACCATTTAAAATTTCAACGCTATCACCATTTGCGACAACTACATCTGGACTCGGGTCTACATAAACCTTTACATCATCGGTGTCTGTTTGTTCTCCTAAAGTTACCGTAACAGAATAGGTTGAAGTAGATAACGGACTAACTACAATACTTTGAGTTGTTTCTCCGGTACTCCATAGGTAACTATCACCTTGATTCGCTGTTAGAACAACTTCATAATCTTGATTATCACAGACACGCTCATCCGTTCCCGCTGAGGCTTTAAATAATGGTGTTACTATAACTGTTACTTCTTTCAGCTCACTACTACATGTATTTGTAATACCAATTACGTTAAAAGTTGTAGTTTGAGTAGGGCTGACTAAAATAGAATTTGACGTCGCACCTGTATTCCATAAGTATGTTTCAGCTCCACTTACTGATAAACTGGCGCTTTCCCCTTCAACTATTGTAATATTTTCACTTACCAATATATTTGGTAATTCATTAACCGTTACTGTAACACTATCTGTGTCCGAATTTCCAAAACTATCAGTTACGGTAACAGTATATGTTGTTGTTTGAGTTGGTGTGAATGTAGGAGATACACTCGTATCACCAGTGTTCCATGTGTAATTAGAACCACCAGTTGCGTTTAGCGTTACACTTTCACCAATGCATATAGAAACATCATTACCTGCATTTGCTATAACTTCAGGAACTACATTTACTGTAGTTTCTTCTATAACTTGACAACCACTTGCTGAAAAACCTGTAACACTATAAATTGTGGTTTCTGTAGGAGAAACATTAATTGTACTTGAAGTTTCACCTGTATTCCATTCATAGGTTTCAGCACCACTAACAGATAGATTAATGCTTTCTCCTTCTAGAATTGTAATATCATTTGTTAATGTTAAACTAGGCAATTCATTAACCACTACTGTTACACTGTCTGTGTCCGAATTTCCAAAACTATCACTTACAGTAACATTGTAAGTTGTCGTTTCTATTGGACTAATATTTATTGATGCACTAGTTTCACCGGTACTCCATGAAAAATTAGTACCGCCCGAAGCCGTCAACATTACGCTTTCTCCAATACAAATAGAAGTATCGCTGCCTGCATCCGCATTAACCTCTGGTATTACAGTCACTGTAATTTCTCCTGTGATTTGACATCCATTTGTAGAGAAACCAGTAACAGAATATGTTGTAGTTTCCAAAGGATTAACTTCTATGAAATTTGTAGTTTCACCATTAAACCATAAATATGAATCGGCACCAGTTGCTTCAATGGTAGTAGAACTTCCTGAAATAATTGTAATAGCATCACTTAGAATTAAGTCTGGTGTAGGCAATACAAATACCGTAACCTCGTCTATATCAGAGCAAGTATTTGTAAAAACTTCAACATTATATGTAATGTCTTCATCTGGATTTACAGTAATGGATTGAGTAGTAGCGCCTGTATTCCATAAATATGAGTCACCACCTTCTGCCGTTAGCACAACAGATTCACCTTGACATAAAGTTTCGTCTTCGCCTGCATAAGCAGTTGGTTTAGGATTTACTGTAATAGTAACATCATCTGTATCCGAATTTCCAAATCCATCAGTCACCGTAACAGTATAAGTTGTGTTCTCTGTTGGAGTAAATGTTGGAGTCGCTCCCGTTTCGCCAGTATTCCATGTATAAGTAATACCACCTGACGCATTTAAAGTGATACTTTCACCCTGACAAATTGAAATATCTTCTCCTGCATTGGCTACCAATTCTTCAACTACGGTTACAACAACTTCCTCAATACTTTGACATCCATTTTCGGAAAATCCTGTAACGGTGTATGTTGTTGTCACATCAGGACTTACAATAATTTCCGAACTTGATTCACCCGTACTCCAAGAGTAAGTACTTCCACCGTTTGCTGTTAGCGTAGCAGAACTGCCAATCATAATGAAAACATTCTCACTAACAGTAATATTTGGTACTTCATTTACAAAAATGGTGATTTCGTCTGTATCAGTATAGCCATAATCATCTTCAGCTGTAACCGTATAAGTCGTCGTTTCTGTAGGAGTGACAATTAATTCAGAACCTAAATCTCCAGTATTCCAGGTATAATTAGATCCACCTAAAGCAGTCAAAGTAATAGTCTCACCACTACAAATGGTTTCATCATCACCCGCATTGGCAATAATTTCTGGTATTACTGTAACTGTAACTTCTGCATTACTTACACAACCATTTGGCCCAATAGAACTTACTGTGTACGTTGTTGTAATTAGTGGGTTTACAGTAATAGAATCTGTAGTTTCTCCTGTGTTCCATTCATAAGTATCACTTCCACTGACTGTGAGTGTTGTGGATTCTCCTTCAATAATAACAACGTCCTCAGAAATTATAATCTCTGGGGCTGCATTTACGAAAACAGTAACATCGTCCGAACTAAAACAGTTGTTATCACTTACTTCTACACTATAAGTAGTCTCTGCAGTCGGACTTACTTCAATTGTAGCAGTCGTTTCTCCAGTATTCCATAAATAAGTAGTTCCCCCTGTAGCTGTTAAAATCGTTGAATTACCTTCACATAAGAATTGATCTTCTCCTGCGTTTGCTACCGGTAAGGCATTGACAGTAATGGTAACATTGGCTTCTTCGGATTGTTCATTATCATCAGATACTGTAACCGTATACGTCGTGGTTGTATTTGGCGTAACTTCAATACTATCGGTTGTTTCTCCCGTATTCCAAATATAATTTGTCCCTCCACTTGCTATAAGTGTGGTGCTTTCGCCTTCACAAATCTGTTGGTCATCACCTGCGCTCGGATTGAGCGCCTCAGGAAAAACCGTTATTTCGGAGGTATCTGTAAATTCACCGTCAGACGTAGTGAATGTAATTATTACTTGCCCTAAAGAAACCGGTGATACAAGACCATTTGCATCTACTGTGGCAATAGCTTCATCACTAGAGCTCCATGTTCCATTTTGATTTGTTGCATTACCTGGATTAAAAGTTGCAGTTAATGAAATAGTTGTTGATATTAGTAAATCGGCCATAGTTGGAGAAACTGATACGCTTGATACCGGTACAAGTGTCTCGTCAACAACGTCTTTAATCCAAAATAAAACAAATTTATCAAATATACCTCCATTACTATTTTCTGATCTAACAGTCAATGCATAGATATTATTATCAGCAGTGTCTTCAGGATTCTCAAAATCTGGAGTTAAATTTAAGATTAATTGATCCCCAGAAATACTAAAACGCTCATAATCGTCTGTATTATTCATTGGTATACTATAGGTATGCGTTGCACTCTCATCAGGGTCAGTAGTAATTAAAGTCGCCGTTGGATTAACTGTATTTTCATCAAATTCTATCCAATTTAAATTACCTAACATACCACCTACAAAAGTTATATCGGTTGGCACTACACTTCCATTAATTGTTATAGTGCTAGTATCTGTAAAACTACCATCATTACTTGTAAAAGTTATTATAGAAGTGCCTGGTGAAATTGCAGTTACTAATCCATTTGCATTTACAGTCGCATTGGTATTATTACTCGTCCATACACCAGTCTGGTCAGTTGTATCCAACGGAGTAAAGCCAACACTCAATTGAATATTAGTATCTTCAGATAACGTAACTGTTTCTGGTGTAACCGATACACTTGTAGCATCAACAACTTCTGCTGTTATATATATAGGTGTAGTTAAGAAACCTCTATTACCATCTGTATCTGTATGCTCTAAAGTTACATTATATGTTCCTATAGTATTAACATCTACAAGGTCACCACCTACCGTAGCTATACCACTACCATCTTCTACATCGGTCCATGTGCCAGTTATAGTATTATATGTACCTCCTAATTCTATTGTAGTTGGGTTAGAGTCTGTTCTAGTTATTTGTGGAATGTTTATTCCATTAACAGGAGTATCGATTTGATTAATATATTCTTCTAACCACGTATAACCGCTTGGTGCTATATCATTATGTATTGTAGGTGTTCCTGTTAATCCTTTAGAGATAAGCCATGCTTCTGGTATATGAGGATTACTTTGATAAAAATCGTCAGGTCTTGTTTCACTTGGCACTGCATTACTACCACCAGGAAGTAATGATTCCGCTCTTGCAACGTAATCACCTTCGCGCGCTTCTATAGAGTTTGTAGCTGCACGTAAAATTAATTCTGTGTCTATTGGATCTCTATAAAACTGAATATTACCATTGTTATCTGTATAATAACACGCACCAACTGTATCAAATAACTCAGTTTTTAAATCCTGAGAAGATAAAATGGGAACTTGCTCACCAAGTAAAGGAAATTGTGGGTATGTAAACCAATTAGGCTGTATAGTCTGTGATGAACCATCAGGGTAATTTGTAAAAGCATTGTGCGCTGTATTAGAATCTGTATAATCGTACTCTATTGCTTTTCCTTTAAGAACATCTGATGTGATAAAATTATCCACAAAATGAAATTCAGGATTGATATTATTATCATTAATTTTATATAGAACATCAGTTCCACTATTTCTACTATTAGTACCTGCCTGATAATAATTACCTATAATATTTGATTGGGTTTTTTGTGTACTTGGCTGTCCATCATATGCAGTTCCGGTAAAGCTAGATGTTCTATTTTGCCAATTGTGCACAAAATTATTAATTATATCTGCTCTAATATTACCTGCTACATTTGGTGTTCTCCATCCGCAATCAACCATTACATTTCTATGATAACTAACTCTAGTTGGAATACCTCTCAGAGATTGATCACTCGTTATACCTTGACCAATAATACCCACTCTAGAACTATTTCCAACTAAATTATTTTGAAAAGTGGCTCCGCTAAAAGGGTCATTTGCATTACCTCCATTCCCCCCTATAGATTGTTCTAAACTAAACCCAGACGAACATCTATCAACGATAAATCCATTTGTTCCCCCCATTAAAAAAGAAGATTTACTGTATTCATTATTAGGATCTGTGTAGTTATAACCACCTCTAAATTTCATACCTCTAATAATAACATTAGAAGCATCTACCATCCTAAATAATTGACCAATAATAGTTATACCTCCTTCAGGTGCTGTAAATCCATTTATAGTTATACCTCCTGTATATCCATCACTCATGCGAATAACAGTTTCAAGTTCTATAACACCACTAACATCAAATACAATAGTTCTATCAAGAGTTTTATTAACAGGGTCTGTTAATGCCCATCTTAAAGAACCTTCTCCGCTATCAGCTAAAGTTGTAACATGCAACACTACACCCCCTCTACCACCTGTAGTATATGATCCTGCTCCTAAGGCACTAGGAAAAGCCAACTGTTGTGCGGACAAAAATTGATGTGAAATAAATATTAAAAAAAAGAAAAAGATTCTGTTAATGATGGACTTAGAGGTTACAAAGTAATTCATAGAGGTTAAATAATTAGGGGTGCTTGGGGCAGTTATTTGGTAGCTAAACTAAAAAAAATATTTACAGATAAGAGACTAAATTCATATAATTTCGACAAAACGTAAATTATTGTAAGAATTTATTTTAACACAGTATGTTTTAATCTTTTTCATTATAAATATTTTTTATATTTACGCGTGAATATCCGATTAAATGCGTAAATATCTGATATAATTACGCAAAAAGCTTCAATATGGATCTTTGAATCTTAACTTTAACATAAAAAAGTAAAATACTACGCATTGACATATATTTATATTAATTTTTCTGACAAACTATAATGTATAACTATACATAAACCAACGTCTTTTATCGATAAAAAATGAGCTAAGAGGTACTAAGATTGAATTTAATCGTAAAAAAACTGTATTTACCACTAATATTATTAATCTAAGAAAAAAAAGAACAATCTTTGCTAAACAAACTTTAACTAATCATATATAAATTCTAATATATTGATAGCTTAATGACATAATTAGTGGACATTTATACACTAAGCTTAAGTGATTTTAAAGTAAATCAAAACCTACAATGACTTTTTTTGATAAAAACAAACTAGTTAACACCTTCAAAAGCACCTATCAAAATCCATTATTAAAAAATATGGTTATTGTAGCTGTGATTACTTTTTTTATTAAAGCTCTTGCTTTTTATAAGGAAACTATCATTGCTAGTACTTTTGGATTATCTGAAGTTTTGGATACATTTCTGGTTGCCATTCTAATCCCAACTTTTGTACAAAGTGTGTTCTTAAATTCTTTAAAGCATTTGTTTATACCTAATTATATAACTGAGCTTAAAAATAACGGTAATAAATCAAGTTTTCAATCTGTAATTTTTTTAATGACATTGGGAATTTCTGTTGGTTCAATTATTTTATCCTATTTTTTTATTGATCTTTTTTTAGAAAAAATTTATCCAGGACATTCTGAAGACTATTATCAACTAGTTAAAAATCAATTGTTCATTATATTACCTAGCTTAGTTCTTTGGGGCTTTTCTTCTGTCATCTCTGGACTTTTAGAAATTGAAAATCGATTTTTAATAGCAAATGTGTCTCAATTTTTCCCGTTAATAACTATGCTGTTTTTTTTATTTTATCTTAGAGATAGTTTAGGAAATATGGTTTTAGCTTATGGAACTCTAGCTGGTAGTATCATCGGATTCATTTTTTTAGTTTCTTTTTCTATAAAACATCAGTATTTATCCATAAGTAAACCTTTTATAAATGCAAATGCTAAGTTAATGCTACGACAGATGCCTCCGAAAATAACGTCTAGTTTTCTTTCTATTATGAACAGTTTTATAGACCAATTTTTTGCAGGACAATTAGTAATAGGTTCAATCGCGGCTTTAAATTATGGAAATAGAGTCCCTGCATTTGGTGTCACTATTGTCATTATGGCTATAGGCAGTGTTTTATTACCTCACTTTTCTAGACTTGTTAATGAAGATCTAAAATCGGCGTACCATTATCTTTTTAAGGTATTAAAAATAGTCATTAGCTTAGGTATTGTTATAGTTGTTATAGTTATTTTCTCTTCAGAATGGATTGTCCAGATGTGGCTTGAAAGAAATCAATTTACACATCAAGATACATTAAAAGTTTCTACAATACAGAAAATTCTACTTGCAAATGTGCCATTTTATCTTTGTACATTAATCATAGTTAAATTCCTTACTAGTATAAATAAAAATAAATTTATGGCACAAATTTCTTTAATAAATCTAGCAGTAAACATAATATTGAATATTATTTTTATAAAGAAATATGGAGTATTTGGTCTAGCCTTAAGCACAACTTTTGTATTAATAATTAGTAGTTGTTTTTACTTTGGCTTTACTTACAAACAATATAAAAAAATAAGCTTATGAAAATAGATTTTATTATATCTTCTTTAGGTGGAGGTGGTGCAGAACGAGTTCTTACGCTTATGGTAAATAACTTAGCGAAAAATCGAGAAAATAGAATTACAGTAATTACTCTGTTTGAAGGAAGGAAGGAATATGAACTCGACTCTAATATTAAAAGGGTAAAATTAAAACAAACTAAGTATATACCAAGTCACACCTTTAGAAGTATTATTAATCTCAGTAGGCATTACAAAAACAAATCTAATAGACCAGATGTCATTATATCCTTTGTGACATTAACTAATCTTATAACTATAATAGTAGCTAAACTGTTTTCGATAAAAATTATTGCTCAAGAACATAATTCCCATTTGAGATATATGCAAGGTAGAAAACACATCACTAATTTTACTAAAAAATATGTTTACAAAAAAGCGGACGTTGTTACTGTATTAACATCATTTGACATTGAATACTATAAAAAATATGGAGTAAATGTTTATGTAATGCCAAACCCTTGCAGTTTTAAAGCTATTAAAACTAATTCGAATAAGAGAGAAAAAGTTATTCTAGCTGCTGGGCATTTAAATCGATATCACCATAAAGGTTTCGATAATTTAATAAATTTGATGGCACCTGTATTTAAAGCACATCCTGATTGGCAATTAAAAATAGCAGGTGCTGGTGATGAAGGTATAAATTACTTAAGAAAACTTGCTATTGAAAATTCTATCGAAGATAAAATTATTTTCACGGGATTTATTGATAATATTTCAGAGGTTATGTATCAATCCTCTATATTTATATTATCATCCCGTTTCGAAGGTTTACCGATGGTTTTACTAGAAGCTATGTCTCAAGGAATGACGTGTATTAGTTTTAATTGTAAAACAGGTCCTTCCGATATTATTGAAGACAATGTGAATGGTTTACTTATTGAAAATCAAAATATGTCTCAAATGCAGAACGCTTTAATTAATCTTTTAAGTAATGAAAAGCTAAGAAAAAGACTAGCTAATGAGGGTATTAAATCTCTTGATAAATATCATATTTTAGCAATCACGGAAAGGTATAATTTATTAATTAATAAAATTGTTAATTCATAATGAATAAGCTTATTGTTTATGTCTGCTTTTATTGGCCATTGGTTTTTAGTTGCTTACAGCTTCAAGGTGTTATATACAAGTTCTCCTCTTCTACCATATCTGCAAATATTGCATATCTTAACCTTGGGCTTATAGTTGCTGGCATATTCATGATTAGAAAACACATTGAGATAACCTCATCTACTAGCAGATTATGGTTTATCTTTTATATTATGTATTACTGTTTTGCGATACTAGCAACTGGCATTAGTGGTTTTCCTGCTTCAATTATAGCAACTCTAATCCCAATAATATATTATACAGGGTTCTATTTTTTATTAAGCAATAAAGATGAATATAAAATATTCTTTAAAGTTATTACAATTACTTTTGTCATATCGTCTGTTGTCACTATTATTTTTGTTAAATTCAACTATAGTATAGTAACTGGTGAAGTTAATATTTATGGTATAGATCGCGCGGCTGGACTTTATGGTGATGCTAACAATGCTGCCCTTGCAAGTATTATCGCCTACACATTATTTGATAAATTTTATAATCCCACAAAATTACCTTTTAAGATTTTTAAAATTTTAATACTTCTTACTATATTTTACAGCATATTTTTAACGTTTTCAACAACTGGTCTATTTGTTTTCACTATAATCTTTTTTATTACCAATTATACTTTTTTTACTGGTATTAGGGTAGTACTTTTGGGTGTAGCTGTTACTGCTATGTACGCAGGTATTTTTTCTTTAAAATCTCAAACTAAGGATTTGGACCTTACAGATGCTCAAATTACTAAAGTTGATAACATAATTAACATACTCACTTTAAATTTAGATAAAGTAGATAATTCTGGACGTGGAGATTTATTAAAAAACATACTCCATTACATGTACGAAAATCCATTATTAGGAAATGGAGTTAATTTTTCTGGAGTTATGAGAGGTCATAACACATATGTTGGTGTATGGGTTGATGCAGGAGTCTTTACATTTATATTCTTTATTTTTATTCTATCATACTATTTCTTTAAAACATTTACTTTAAAAATACATCTTCGATTTTTTGCTATCTCCATATTATTGACATTGTATGTTTTTATGGTAAGTCTGCAAACTGTACTTAACCAGCCATATTTATTTGTGTTGTTTTTACTGGTTGGTTATTTAATTGATTATAATAAACTAAATGAAGGACATCTTGATTTTTTAGATGAAAATGAAAATTAAGCATAAACCCTATGACAAATTTGAAAATGTATTATTAACATTGTCAGTCATCTCACTTAAAAGCTGAAATTTTTGGTTAATCAAGGGGTTATTAAAACAATTCATAGAATAATTTTGATTAATACAATTAGATATAACATATTTACCACTTATTATTATTATTGCAACTAAAATGACGACCCAATTCTTTAACCAATATGCTATTTAATTCCATAGATTTTTTTCTATTTCTTCCGATAGTATTCGGACTATATTGGCTTATTGGTGGTAAACGTATTAAGACACAAAACCTATTAATTGCAATTGCCAGTTATGTCTTTTATGGTTGGTGGGATTGGAAGTTTTTATCGTTAATTTTATTTAGTTCAATAGTAGACTACTCCATTGGTTTATGGTTGGGTAAGACAAAAAAAATATCTACAAGAAAACTATTATTATGGATTAGTATTTGTGTCAATTTAGGTTTTTTAGGCTTTTTCAAATACTATAATTTTTTCATAGATAGCTTAATTGACTCTTTTACTTTTTTCGGAAAAGAACTAAATTTAAGCACTCTAAATATAATTCTACCCGTTGGTATTAGTTTTTATACGTTTCAAACATTAAGCTATACTATAGATGTTTACAACAAGAAATTACAGCCGACAAAAGATTTTATTGGCTTTATGGCATTTGTAAGTTTTTTCCCTCAATTAGTTGCAGGTCCTATAGAAAGGGCTACAAATTTATTGCCACAGTTTTCTAAAAAGCGCTCTTTCGATTACGCCAATGCAGTAGATGGATTGCGTCAAGTTCTATGGGGATTATTCAAAAAAATAGTCGTTGCAGATAATTGCGCGAAGTATGCAAATATCATTTTTAATAATCATACCGAATATAACGGTAGCACACTTCTACTTGGTGCATTTTTCTTTGCGTTTCAAATTTATGGTGACTTTTCTGGGTATTCAGACATCGCAATAGGAATTTCTAGATTGTTTGGTTTTAATTTGAAAAGAAATTTTGCTTTTCCATATTTTTCAAGAGACATAGCTGAATTTTGGAGACGTTGGCATATTTCATTATCTACTTGGTTTAGAGACTATTTATATATTCCTTTAGGAGGAAGCAGAGGAGGTCTTAAAATGAAAATCAGAAATACATTTATCATATTCATTGTGAGCGGGTTTTGGCATGGAGCCAATTGGACTTTTATCATTTGGGGAGCATTGAATGCTTTATATTTTTTACCATTATTATTAACAAATAAGAATCGAGTAAATACCGATCTAGTTGCTCAAGATAATTTTTTACCAAGCATAAAGGAAGTTGGTCAAATGGCACTTACATTTTTTATTACACTTATAGCTTGGGTGTTTTTTAGAGCAGATAACGTTTTACATGCATTATCTTATTTGCAAAACATGTTTACTGCATCCTTGATTTATAAAATTGAAATATTTCCAAGCACGATACTCTTATTAGTTCTGTTTTTTATCATTACTGAGTGGCTAGGTAGAAGAGGAGAATATGCAATTGAAAAAATTGATTTTATGAAGAGACCTATACGCTGGATTTTTTATATTTTATTAATCGTATTAATGTTTAGCTTTACAGGTGAAGAACAACAATTCATATATTTTCAGTTTTAATAATGAAAAAATTCTTTAATAATATAATCTTATTTGGGTTAGTTGCTTTATGCATTGGCGAAATCGTAGTGCGATTAACCCATGTCAATTCGGATATTCCATACCGTACTATAGATGATATGGGTATTCAAAAATACTACCCTAATCAGGAAGGTTATTGGAAGGGTGGAGATCATAAATGGATGGTTAATAGCTTGGGATGGCCAGGCGAACTTCCGGACAATTATGACAACCTTATAACAATAATTGGGGATTCTTTTATTGAGAATTTCATGAATCCAAATGATTGTCATCAATCTGCCTATCTAAAAAGGGAAATACCAAACTACAATTTTCTTGAGGCTAGCCGATCAGGTGTAACGTTAATTGAATCTATGGAAATAAGCAAACAAACTGATACCTTAAATCCAATAGCAACATTAATTCATACGGGCAATGGTGATATTTACGAAAGCATAAAGGAAATTAAAAGTTTAAATGATATTACACAATTGAATACCAAAGATGAAGTCATTATTCATGGCAAAATGAAATCTCCTGGTTTAAAAAAAGTGCTATATTCATGGAAACTACTTTATTATCTTTACAATAGATTTCCTTTAAATTTTAAAAATGAAAGCATCGCGGATTCAAAAAAAGACAAAACTGAAAAAAGTAAGTTTGAAATTAATGAAACAAGAATAAGAGTTCTTTTAAATTATATTAAAAACAATTACAAAATAGAGAATAAAATATTTGTTTTTAAACCAAATAGTGATGACAACATTATTAACCTTTTTAAATCTATGGGTTTTAAAACAATCATACTCGACTCTTCTAAAGATAAAAGTTGGTCATTTGAACATGATCCTCATTGGACATGCTATGGTCACGAGAGAGCTGCTGCTCAAGTATCAAATAAATTAAAGTTAAGTTTCTTAAATAGAATAACAGTAGATTAATTAAAATAATGATACAAAATAAAACAGATTATAAATATTACTTAGACCAAGATAGAAAAGCCCTACGTATTGGTCAAAACAGTGTTTTAGGATCAATCATTTCTTCTATATCACCTAATATGATTTGGGTCTTTCAAAGGACACTTAGAAAACTAGAATACTATACAAATTGCAAAAACAAAGGGCTTTCAAAAATTTATTATTTATACCTAAAATATAGATTCAAAAAAATATCCCTAAAACTTGGCTTCTCTATACCAACTAATGTATTTGGGCCTGGATTAGCCATAGTTCATTATGGCACTATAGTAATAAACGGTAACGCTAAAGTAGGTGCTAATTGTAGAATGCATGCGTGTGTAAATATTGGTGCATCAGGTGGTGAAGAAGAAGCTCCTCTGTTAGGAGATAATGTTTACATTGCTCCTGGAGCAAAAATTTATGGAAATATTACCATACCAAATAATACGGCTATTGGGGCAAATGCAGTTGTAAATAAGTCTTTTGATAAAGAAAACACTATTATTGCCGGTGTACCAGCTAAAGTTATTGGTGAGGTAAATATTAAACAAATCATAAAGCATCTAAATTAACCAGTCTTTTTGAAATGAAAAATTTAAAAGAAAAAGTAGCACAAATTTACAGAACTTCAGACTTTGGATATAATGCAGCAAGACCTATATATTTATTATATCAGTTTGTATTAAAATACATGTCTGATGAGTACATTATAAAAAAGCAATTTAAAGAACGTATGGGTTATGAGTTAAACTTAAAAGACCCTCAAACGCTTAATGAAAAAATAAATTGGTTAAAACTTTACAATCATAAAGACTTACAGACAATTGTAGCAGACAAATATAAAGTCAGAGCATATGTCGAAAAGAAGGTTGGGGCCAAATACCTAATACCATTACTTTTACACACAAAAGATGCGAATGATCTTAGACCAGAGAATTTACCTGATAGTAATTTTATAATCAAAGCTAATCATAACAGTTCTGGAGGATTAATAGTTAGAGATAAATCTTCTGTGGATTGGAAAGCTGCTCGAAAAAGATTTAGGAGACATTTAAAAGAAAATTATTTTTATAGCTCAAGAGAGTGGCAGTATAAAAATATTGAGCCTTGCATAATTGCTGAAGAGTTACTAACCTATGAGGATGGCAGTATCCCTGAAGATTATAAGTTTCATTGTTTTAATGGAAAATTAGCTTTTGTAATGATTGATTTTGATCGGCATACTAATAAGCGTACAAGAAACCTTTATGATACAGATTGGAATCTTATTCCATGTAATTGGGGAAGACCCTATGGAAAAGACCTTGAGAAGCCAGAGAATTTTGAAGAAATGAAAATGGTAGTAGAGAAATTAGCTCAAGACTTTATTTATGTCAGAGTAGATCTATATTTAGTAAAAGGATCTATATACTTTGGGGAAATAACATTTCATCACAACTCAGGCCATCAAAGATTTATTCAAGAAGAATGGGATTATAAATTTGGTCAACTTTTAAAAATCCAAGAGCTAGAATGAAAAGTAAAATATTTTTTATACTCCCTACTCTATTTGCTGGTGGAGCAGAACGTATTATATCATTTGTGTCACAAAATTTAGATAAAGAAAAATTTGATGTTACATTAATTGTTATCGGTCGTGAAAATGAAAGTAAGTTTGAGGTGACTGGTATTCCTGTGATTTTCTTAAATAAGTCGCGCGTACTTAATGGTGTATTCGAAGTTTCAATACTTATTGCAAAGCAAAAACCTCAAGTAGTGGTTAGTTGTATTGCGCATTTAAATATAATGATGGGACTAATTTCGGTATTCGTTTCTGATCCTATTTATGTTGGTAGACAAGCTGGCGTACCCGGAACACCTGTTAATTATAACAAGCCAAGAAAAAAGAAAAAATCGTTAATAAAGCTATTCTTTAATTATGAAAAGTTTGGATTAAAACAATTGGATCATTATATCTGTCAGTCGGCTGATATGAAACAGAATTTAATGAATACTTCTGGGATTAAAGATGAATTTATTACAATCATTAACAACCCTGTTACACAAACAAACATTATTAAAAATACGACTACGAATACGAATAAAATAAAGAAATATATTACTGTTGGTAGACTAAGTGAAGCTAAAGGTTATGTTAGAATCCTTAAAGTACTAAGTAGGCTATCTTTTCCTTTTCAATATACCATTATTGGGGAAGGAACATATTATGATACTATAATTAAAGAAGTAACGAAATTAGGATTAAAGGATAACGTGATTTTTATAGATTATACCGCTAATGTGTCAAAATATTTAGTTGATAATGACATGTTTTTACAAGGATCCTTTTCTGAAGGATTCCCCAATGCATTATTAGAAAGTTGTGCCGTGGGAACACCTGTAATTGCGTTTAACGCACCAGGAGGAACTAAAGAAATCGTAGAAGACCAAGTTAATGGATTCTTAGTTGAAGACGAAGACGAATTTCTAAAAAGACTTAATGACGAGAGACAATGGGATCCAAAAGAAATTAGAGAATCTGTTTATAGAAAGTTTAATAAAAATAAAATTATTAACGATTACGAAAACTTCTTTATTAAACTTTTAAACTGATATCATAAAGTAACTAAACAAAACATTCATGGGAGCTGTAAAAAATATAGCAAAAAATATACTGATTAAAGGCAAAACCTATATATATCATTACGAACAAAACAAGGAAGCATATAGAATGCTCAAACTTGTTGAAAGTGAAAAGCAAAAACTTGATCCCAATATTAAAAAACTATGTAAAGAATATGCTAAAGATGTATTCAGTAATGAAATATATGCTCCATGGTTATTTGTCTATAGTGCTTTTGCTAACGAATTTAAAGAAGGATGGATTCCTGATAATTTTTACGGAGAATATGTGGTTCCAAGTTTAAAGGGTGATTACGGGAAAATATGTGATAGAAATGCCGTAATTAGTAAATTATTGCAAGAGCCTGATTCTTTAGATATTTGTTATTACGTAAATCATCTATTCTTAAACCCAAACTATGAGATTCTAAATCAGGAAAAATTAAAACACACACTTTTTTCGAAAAATGAAAAAGTTGTCTATAAAATTGAAAATTCTTTACAGGGAAAAGGAGTTTACTTTTTTGACGAGAAATCATTCGATTTAAATTATATAAAAAAATTAGGAAATGGGGTGTTTCAAAAATACATTGAACAGCATCCATTTTTCTACGAGTTTCATGAGTCATCAGTTGCTACAATCCGTCTTACATCAACATGTGATAATGATGGGAATATTGATGTGAAAGCAGGCTATTTTCGATTTGGTCGAGGGAATGATACACACGTTATATCTGATCGACAAATGAGAATACCTATAGATATTAGAACTGGTAAACTCTGTGATACGGCATATTTTCCAAAATCAGAATCTACGAAGCACTTGCCTGATAATGAGATTTTATTTGCAGGAAAAACGCTACCTGCTTTCGACAATTGTTTAGCCGAAGTTAAAAAGCTACATCGAAGAGTACCTTTTATTCGATGTATTGGATGGGATATAATTGTAGATAAAAATGACAAAGTGAAGTTAATAGAACTTAATGGTGGTCATAACGGAATAACTTTTAATGAAATGGTTCAAGGTCCATGTTTTAGAGGTTTAAATTGGGAAAATTTTAAAAAATAAACAAAGAGCGTGACCGACCCCAAAAAAAATATAAGTATACTAACACTATCCCTAGGTAGTGGTGGAGCAGAAAAAGTGATTAGTCTATTACTAAAAGAGTTAAAAAATGATTATAACGTTAGTCTTGTTCTGTTTTATAACGTCATTCATTTTCCAATACCCAAAGAAGTTAACGTAGTCATACTTTCTAAAAAAGGCCCTGACAGACCCTATTATTTAAGGTTTTTTGATTTTATTAGTTTTCTAATTAAATATTATCGTTTCATAAAAAATGAACAGATAGCTATTGCAATATCTTTTCTAGCTTTTCCAAATCTTATAAATGGGATAGTGGCTATATTTAATAAAAAGGTAAAAACTGTAATTAGTGAGCGCGGTTTCCCTTCTGATAATACAACAAATAAACTTTCATTATATATTTCAAAAGTTTTTTATCCTATTTTTTATAATAGATGTGACGCTTTGTTCTCTAATTCAACACATATAAATAAGGATTTAAAAGATAATTTTGGCGTTAAGATACCAATGGAGGTTATTTATAATCCTATAGAGATTCCATTAAAAACAATAACACCGCAAACTTTAAATAGTACCGAAACATTAAATATAATTACTGCAGGCACTCTAAATAAAAGAAAAAACCAGATAATGATTATTCGAGCCTTAAGTCAACTTGAAAACAACATTAGGTTAACGATTTTAGGTGGTGGTGAACTATATGAATATTTAAATAACGAAATCATTAATCTTAAATTAACAGAGAAAATAAAACTAGGCGGTAAAGTGAAAAATGTAAATGACTACTTTGTTAAAAGTAATTGTTTTATACTCTCTTCCTTTACAGAAGGCTTTCCTAATGCGCTTTTAGAAGCAATGGCAGTTGGTCTTCCTTGCGTTTCAACTAACTGTTTATCTGGCCCTTTAGAATTACTAAATGAAAATGAAGATGTTGACATAAAAAATGGGGAATTCCATATAGCAAAATATGGACTTCTTGTAAATAATGATGACCATTTAGGTTTACAAAAAGCCATAGAATATTATAATAATTATCCTGAAGAACGAGAAAAGTATAGTAGATTAAGCTTACAGCGAGCTAAAGACTATCAAATTAAAACTATTTATTCTATTTTTAATCAATTTATACAGAACCAATAAACTTCACTATGTGCGGAATAAACGGAATTATAAGTAACACATATAAAGATCATGGTTTACTGAAAAGTGAATTATCTAAGATGAACCAACTCATTTTTCATCGTGGTCCAGATGAAGATGGTTTTTACATTGATGCATCAGAGTCGAGCTCTGTAGCAATGGCAATGCGTCGTCTTTCTATTATCGATCTAAGTACTGGTAAGCAACCTATGTACACTGATAATAACCAAATAGGAATAGTTTTTAACGGAGAGATATACAACTATAGAATTTTAAAGAAACAACTCGAAAATTCGGGAGTAACCTTTAAGACTACAAGTGATACAGAAGTAATTCTAAAACTTTATGAACAAAAAGGTGTAGCTGCGTTTAAAGAATTAGACGGTATGTTTGCGTTTAGCATTCATGACAAAACCGAAAATAAAGTTTTTATTACTCGCGATTTTTTTGGAGAAAAACCATTATACTATACAAAAACAAAAACTGATTTTGTTTATGGATCTGAACTAAAGTCTATAATTAATTATTTGTCACATAAACCGCAGATATGCAAAAAAGGATTAAATCTTTATTTTAGGTTAACATACATTCCTGCACCCTACTCTATCTATGAAGATGTCTTCAAGCTGGAAAGCAATCACTACATTGAGTTCGATTTATCACAAGACTCGTTTTCAATCCAAGAAATTGAGAAGCAAAAATCAATTGAAAAGTTAAATATCTCGTTTGAAGATGCTAAGAAAAAAGTCCGTGAAGAAGTAATGAAAAGTGTAGAAACTAGATCAATAGCTGATGTCTCTTTGGGTACATTTTTATCTGGCGGTGTGGATTCATCAGTCGTAACACATTGTTTAGCTGAAATATCCAACGAAAAAATAGAAACTTTTTCTATTGGCTTTGAAAAACAAGTATATGATGAAACGGACAAATCTCAGGTTGTAGCAAAGCTTGTAAATAGCAATCATCATGAATTTATAGTTAAGGAATCAGATTTCAAAAATAATATTGATGATATTCTATTAAATTTTGATGAACCATTTGCAGATTCTTCTGCATTACCAACCTATTTAGTATCTAAACTAGCAAGTGACTATGTAAAAGTAGCTCTAACAGGAGATGGAGGTGACGAAGTTTTTGGTGGTTATAATAAATACTATATGGGTAAACTAAACAATCGGTATACGTCACTAGTACCGAGAAACGCACATAAACATATTTTAAAATATTCCTCGAAACTATTAAAAACTAAAGATGATAATAGAGGGAAACGTTTTAGTTTAAATAGACTGTTGAATGCATTTAATTATGACGGCAATCAATATTGGAATATTATTTCTCTCGCATTCACTGACAATGAAAAATCTCAATTAATAAAAAGCGATTGTTTAATTGAAGATACGTTTTTCGAACTTAAAAGCAAATATAATCAGCAGAACCCTAAAAGCCTCACTGACTTTAGAATGGTTGATAAAAATGTAAGCCTTGAAGGTGATATGCTTGTTAAAGTAGATAGAACAAGTATGTTATGCTCATTAGAATGTAGAGCACCATTTTTAAACAAAGCTATTTGGGATTTAACGAACTCCTTACCTGAAAACTATTTAATGAAAGGTTGGAATAAAAAATATATATTAAAGGAAGCTTTTGCAGACAAATTTGAACCTGGGTTTTTAGATAAATCCAAACAAGGATTTGGGGTACCCGTTGGTGATTGGTTAAAGTCTAGTTTAAAATCAGAACTTTTATCTTATATAGAACCAAAATTGATAGAATCTCAAAATTTATTTAATATTGATGATATTTCAACGTTGGTTAATAATCATTTAAGTTCAAAAGAAGATAATAGTATGAGAGTTTGGTGTTTTTATACATTTCAAAAATGGTATTTAAATACGTATTCAATTATATAACATATGAAGAAGATTATTCGGATTACAACAGTTTCTGGCTCATTAAAAGTACTACTTAAGGATCAGCTGAGGTTTATGAATGAACATTATGAAATAATAGGTGTAGCCAATAATAGTGAAGATGATCAGTTAGATGATGTAAAAGCGGCTGAAGGAATACGAACTATTGCAGTTAGTATGACCAGGGAAATAACTCCTTTAAAAGACTTAAAAGCAGTTTATAAATTATATCGAATAATTAAAAAAGAAAAGCCTTTTATTGTTCATTCACATACTCCAAAAGCGGGAACATTAGGCATGCTTGCTGCAAAACTTGCAGGAGTACCAAATAGGTTACACACAATTGCAGGCCTACCCTTACTTGAAACAACTGGCAATAAACGCAAACTATTAAACTTAGTAGAAAAATACACATATGAGTGTGCTACACTGATTCTACCAAATTCTTTTGGATTAAACAAAATAATTTTAGAACATCAGTTTTGTAAAGCATCTAAACTTAAAGTGTTAGGAAACGGAAGTTCTAATGGAATAGATATAAACCATTATAGTAGTGAAAAGGTTAATAAAAAAGAAGCTGATTCTATAAAGCAACAATTAAATATTTCTAACAATGATACTGTTTTTATTTTTGTCGGTCGGGTAGTTAAAGACAAGGGCATTCATGAACTTGTTGAAGCTTTTAATAGTATCAGTAAACTAAATCCAAGCACAAAACTCATAATTGTTGGGCCAAGAGAGGAGCATTTGGATCCCATTGATCCTCATATTGACGAAATAATTAGAAGAAATAAAAACATTCATACTGTAGGGTTACAATGGGACATAAGACCTTATGTCTATATTAGTGATATTTTTGTATTTCCAAGTTATAGAGAAGGATTTCCAAATGTTATTTTACAAGCGAATAGTATGGGTAAACCTTGTATTGTTACAAACATTAATGGTAGTAATGAACTAATAACCCACAACTATAACGGCCTAATTGTACCACCGAAGGATTTAACTTCACTTAAAAAAGCAATGCTTTATTTACTGTCTAACCCAAGCAAAACTTTAGAATTAGCTAGTAATTGTAGAGAGAATATCGTTAAAAATTATAAAAGAGAATTTATATGGGACGAGATTCTTAAACTTTATAAATCATTAGAATGAAACTATACTCAAATTTAATAAAACGCGTAGCTGATTTTTTTGCGGCTTTAATAGGTTTACTAATTATTTTACCTTTATTATTAGTGTTAATTATAGTACTAAGTATATCCAATAATGGAAAGCCATTTTTCTATCAAATTAGGACTGGAAAAAACGGAAAACTATTTACTATTATTAAATTAAAAACCATGACAGACAAAACTGACAAAGATGGTAATTTATTACCAGCTATGGATCGCGTAACTAAAATAGGGGATATTTGTAGAAAATACTCTTTAGATGAAATTCCACAATTATTAAACATCCTAAAGGGAGATATGAGCTTAGTTGGCCCTCGTCCACTTTTACCTAGTTATTTACCACTTTATAATAAGAGACAATTTAAACGGCATGATGTTACACCTGGCATCACTGGCTGGGCTCAAATAAACGGTAGAAACACTATTAGTTGGGAGCAAAAATTTGAATATGATGTATATTACGTAGAAAATCAATCATTCGTTTTAGATTTTAAAATTATATTAAAAACCGTAGATAAAGTAATCAATAGAAAAGACATCAATAATTCCGATAACATTAATATGCCTGAATTTAAAGGCGCTAAACAATTTTAAATATTAAATGATTTTAATATCTTCAAAATCAGATATAAATTTAAGAGATAAATATTGAGAATCCATATACTTATGAGATTCAAAATGAATATTCTTACCATTGTCTATTAAAGCAACGCATTTCCAACCTAGAGAATTTGGTGCTATGAAATCTTTCTTTAAATTATCCGCTATGTAATAATATTCGAATCCAGATAGTGCTTTTTCGATAGCTATAAAATTTAATGAATTTGGTTTTTCAGAACCTATCTCTTCAGAGATTATTAGTTTATCAATATAACTTAATATGCCTAAGCTTTTAAGTTTTGCCCTTTGAGTCATTGATCTGCCATCTGTAATTATGCCTATTTTTCCGTTTCTAGACTTGATAGCCTCAAAGACTTCTAATACTCCATCAAATAATTGAATTTGTGGTTGATGATTTCTATACATTTCAACAAGAAGTCCAATTTTTATTTTATAGGTATTAGCAATAAATTCAAAAACGTTAATTTTGCACCTATATAAAGAAAACATCTTTAAGTATAATGGTTTCCAATTATTTGGTTCTAAAGATAATGCAATAGACTTATACGCAGATTTTAAATAGTCTAATTCGTTATATAGCGTATCGTCTAAGTCAAAAACGATAACTGTTTTATCATTAACCTTTATATCCATGCACTAAAATTTCATCATCATACCTAATCATTAATAAATCGCTTTCCCACACGTCAAATTTTTCTTCAATGACTTGATCTAGCAAATATTCTTCAATAATCCATTTCGTAAAATTAGCACCGGACAAATAAGAAAGCGGATAACCACCCCCAAATCGAGGATTTATCTCAATAGCATAAATTTTTTCATCATCATTTTTATGTAAAAAAAACTGAGCTGTTAAACATCCAACGGCACCATCAATATAGCTCAAGTTTTTCTTTATATAAGGCACCAAAGAATTACTAACTGTCAATGCTTTATACACTTCTCCATCTCTAACCTCAAGTCTCTTTCTTGGGACAATGCACTTTAATTTATTATCTTTACTAAAATATAAATCACAAGTAAATTCATCAAAATCATCATGATCCAAATACTCCAAAAACATTAATTTTTTATTAATAAAATGATAGTCTTTTAAATCTTTTTCTAACTTAATAATATAAGTATCAACACTGCGACTCCCATCGATAGGCTTAATGAAAAGTGGAAGACTGTAGTTGTCTTTCGCATATTCTTTAGCTACTTTTACATTGTACTCTTCAAAAAATTTGTGGATCATCCTTTTATTTCGGCACTTAGAGACAAACTCTACTGACGAAATCACAACTTCAACACCTTCTTTCTTAAATTTTGATTTATTTTTTGCCAGCTCAAGTAACTCCGTATCTATTGTTGGCACTATTAAACGAATACGATGCTTTTTACAAAAATTAATTAAAACTGAAATATAATCTGTTACATTTAGTTTGGGTACTTTAAAAAATCCATCAGCCACTTGACAAGCAGCAGATAACATGGGCTCAGCATCGGTAGCATAAACCTTTGAATTTGGGTGTGTTCTTTTTAATTCTTTTTGAAAAGACCTAACCAAAGAAACTCTACGTCCAGCTGAAGTAATTAAGATATTCATTTATTTGATTTGGTATCACTATTCTATTAATATTCCGAAAATAGTGTGTAAATATAATTTATGTACGAATAATACACACGAAATTAAGTGCAAACTTACGTTATATCTAAATCAATAAAAATTTTTATAATGTAATGAGTTAAAAAAATTTCGAATACAATATATTTATTATCTGTTTTAAACTAAAAAAATAATTCGTTTAAATTAATCAAACACTCATAGATAACTATTAACGACGTCATTATTTACTGTTTATCGTTTTATTTTGGGTTAAATCAAGATAATAACGCATATTTACAGCATAAATTTGATCGTGTCCCAGATCCCTCTATTGACATGAAATTGAACAGTAATATAATAATTACTTAACAATTTTCACCTATGAAACCTAAAATATGGCTTTCCTCACCACATATGAGTGGTAATGAATTACCTTTTATTAATGAAGCTTTTGAAACCAATTGGGTAGCACCATTAGGCCCAAATGTTAATGGCTTTGAAAACGACATACAATCTTATTTGAACGAAGACCGACATGTTGCTGCATTGGCATCTGGTACTTCTGCTCTACATTTAAGTCTCATTTTATTAGGCGTTGGCCATGGTGATGAAGTGATTTGTCAAAGCAAAACATTTTCTGCATCAGCGAATCCTATAGTGTACCAAGGAGCTACACCAATATTTGTTGATAGCGAAAGTGATACCTGGAACATGTGTCCTATACAACTAGAAATTGCAATTAAAGATAGAATTGATAGAGGAAATACACCGAAAGCTATTATTGCTGTTCATTTATATGGTATGCCATATAAAGTTGATGAAATTAACGACATCGCATTAAAATATAATATTCCAATAATAGAAGACAGCGCTGAATCATTAGGAAGTCAATATAAAGGCAAAAATTGTGGAACATTTGGGGATTTTTCAATTCTATCGTTTAACGGTAATAAAATTATTACCACATCAGGTGGTGGAGCTATAGTTACTAAAACATTAAAGCTTAAAGAAAAAGCAGTTTTCTTAGCAACACAAGCTAGAGATAATGCACCTCATTACTTGCACTCAGAAATTGGGTATAACTATAGGATGTCTAACATTGTTGCTGGTATCGGTCGAGGGCAAATGACAATCTTGGATAGCCATGTCGCAAAACGTCGCTCTAATCATCAATTCTATTTAGATTCACTTAAAAATAATGATAGGATTACTTTTCTGCAGGAACCAGAAGGTTATTTTTCTAACCGTTGGTTGTCTTGTATTCTTTTAGATTCTGAAGAAACTCGTGAAGGCTTAAGATTAGCATTGGAAAAAGAAAACATTGAGTCTAGACCATTATGGAAACCAATGCACCAACAACCTATTTTCAAAAAATATCCTAGCTATCTTAACGGTGTTTCTGATGAACTATTTAACAAAGGGCTATGTTTACCTAGTGGCTCAAATCTTACTGATATTGAATTAGAAAGAGTTATTTCTGCAATAAATGCGTATTTTGTAACATGTTAGTTAAACTTCTAAATAAAATATCGAAAAAATATGCTTCAAAATGGCTTGTTCTATTATTTGATGTTATAATTGTAGTCGCTTCATTCTTCCTAGCATATCTAATTCGTTATAATTTTCAAATAGATTTTGATTTTATCAATCTACTAAATCAAGTTCCATATGTAACTGTTTTAGCAGCTATTAGTTTTATTGCTGTTGGTTCCTATAAAGGTGTTGTTCGGTTTACCGGATTTAAAGACATTATAAATATTATTATTGGTGCGAACATTTTGGCGACAATTCTAATATTTTGCACATTTTTAAGTAGAAAAGCATTAGGAGACGATAGTATTTTTAATATATCTGGCTCTATTATTTATATACACCTATTATTGAATATCTTATTCTTAATAGGATCAAAACTGTTTATAAAATCTATTTATAATCATATCACTCAAGATTTTCAATCTATTTCTAAGGTCTTAATTTTTGGTGCAGGCAATTCAGGAATGTTAACCTATGATGCCATTCAAAATGACACTAAAAGTGGCTTTGAAGTTGTTGGTTTTATTGATGACGATGAGCGTAAAATAGGAAAAAAAATTAACTTATTAAAAGTATACAACATAGCTTCAATTGACGAAAAATTCATTAAAAATAATGATGTTGAAGATGTTATCATTTCAATTCAAAATATAGACCCTACTAGATTACTCCAAATTACTGGTAACCTTTTCTCATTGGGTTTAAAAGTTAAAATTGTACCCCCTGTTCAAAGTTGGATAGATGGTGATTTAAGTGTTGGTCAGATTAAAGAAGTTAAAATTGAAGACCTTTTAGGAAGAGACCCTATCAATATAAAAAATCCTGATTTAGAAGAACAGTACGATAATAAAGTTATTTTAATAACAGGAGCTGCTGGTTCTATAGGAAGTGAAATTTGTAGAAAAATTAGCTTGTATAATTATAAGAAATTAATCTTAGTAGATAATGCAGAGTCTGCGCTTTATGATATTCAGCAAGAATTTAGACAAAAAGGCTTAGAAAACGTTGAAGCTATTGTTGCAGATGTTCGTAACAGAAGTCGAATCGACCAAATATTCAATCAATATAAACCTAAAATAATTTTTCACGCAGCGGCATATAAACATGTACCTCTAATGGAAAACAACCCCTTTGAGGCGGTAAGTGTAAATATCGGCGGCACTAAAAATGTTGCAGATATAGCTGTGAAACACAGTGTTGATAAATTTGTTTTAATTTCGACCGATAAAGCAGTGAACCCAACAAACGTAATGGGTGCAACTAAGCGAATAGCTGAGCTATATGTAAGCTGCTTGAAAGGAAAAGGGCACACAAAATTTATAACCACTAGATTTGGAAATGTTTTAGGATCAAATGGATCCGTTATTCCTTTATTTAAAAAACAGATTGAAAAAGGAGGTCCGTTAACCGTAACTCATAAAGATATCACTCGTTATTTCATGACCATCCCAGAAGCTTGTCAATTAGTTCTCGAAGCAGCAGCTATGGGTAATGGTGGGGAAATTTTTGTATTCGACATGGGAGAACCTATTAAGATTTTTAATCTTGCAACTAACATGATTATTTTATCTGGATTAAGATATCCTGAAGATATTGACATTAAAATAACAGGATTAAGACCAGGTGAAAAAATTTATGAAGAACTTTTAGCTGATGGTGAAAACACAAAAAAAACTTATCACGAAAAAATTATGATTGCAAAATCTAGACACGTTGATATCAGTAATGTTGAAAAACAAATTAATAAACTCACCGCTGTAAATTCTTTAACACAACCATTAGAAATAGTATCTTCAATAAAGCATTTAATACCAGAATACATCTCAAATAATTCAACTTACGAAGTGTTAGATATTAAGAAATAATCAGCGCTTTTAAACAAACTTATAACAATCAAAAAAATGAAAACACGTATTCTTATTATTTCCATACTAGCAATAATTACAGCAACATCCTGTGGATCTAGAAAAAATATAATCTATTTTCAAGATGAGCCTCTTTCCGAAGGACAATTATCATCAGAGCCAACTGAATTAACCTATAAGCCAGATGATATATTAACAATTAATGTTACTGCATTAGACCCAGAAACTGTAAGACCTTTTAATTTGTCTGTCGTTTCAAACGGTACTTTGGATGTAACAAGTAATCAAGGAGGTTTAAAACAACAAACCTACTTAATAGATTATAATGGTAATATTGAGTTTCCGGTTTTAGGAACGCTAAAGGTTGAAGGTTTAACACGTACTGAATTAACGGCTTTACTTACTGAACGTATTAAGGCAATGGCAAACGACCCTATTGTAAATGTTAGATTAGTAAATTTTACTATAACAGTAATAGGAGAAGTCAATAGTCCTGGAACATTTACAATGCAAGATGAAAGAGTTACGATCTTAGAAGCACTTGGTTATGCTAATGATTTAACAATATTTGGAAAGCGACGAAACGTTAAATTAATTCGAGAAGTTAACGGGAAAAAGAAATTCGCTAATATTGATCTAACTTCTATTAACTCCGTGAATTCTCCACTCTATTACTTACAACAAAATGATGTAATATATGTAGAACAAAATAATGCAAGAGTGCGCTCTTCAACATATAACCAAAATAATGGTGTCTTAATTTCAGCAATAGGTACGCTAACAACCATCTTAGCGGTGTTCTTAATAAAGTAGTTTATAAAACTATAACAGAAAAAAAAACATGAAAAGCAAATCTAAGTTAGCTAATAACGAATTAAAAGAACAGTTAGAATTAATTTTATCTCATTGGATAATAATATCACTTTGTTTAACAATTGCAGTTTTTTCAGCCTACTCTTTCTTAAGATATGAAACAAACCAATACAGTGCTAGTGCTACAATAAAAATTAAAGATGAGAAACAATCTCAAAAATTACCAAGCCTAGAAGATATCACCAGTAAAGGTTTATTTGCTAATGGGTCGAACCAAATTCTTGACGAAGTAGAAGTTATTAAATCAAGATCATTGATGTCTAATGTTGTAAAAAAACTAAACCTAAATATTGAATATTACGCGCAAGGAAGAATTAAAGAACAAGAAATCTATAAAAACCCACCGTTAATATTAAATTTTTTTGCTAGTGACTCCGTTGTTCATAAAGTAGACACAACACTTTTTATCAAAGTTGTCTCGCCAACAAAATACTTAATGTTTAAAGATAATGGAAAATCACTTATTGACAGAGATGAATCTTTAGGTAAATCCTATAATTTTGGAGACAGAATAAAAACTGGATTCGGAGATTTAGTCATTCTTCCGAATATTGGTAAATTTGCACCTATGATTGGAAGCAATCTAAGAGTCTCTTTAATTCCAACTAGAAAACTTGTAAATAGGTATCAAAAAAGTTTAAGTATTACCACAGAGACTGGATCTAGTGTCGTAAAATTAGGATTGAGTGACAATATTCCTCAAAGAGCAATAGATATTCTAAATCAAATAATTCGTGAATATAATACAGACGTTATCTTAGATAAAGAATCTGTTATCAAGGTTACATCAGATTTTATCACTAATAGACTCCAAATAGTATCAAAAGAATTAGAAGAGGTTGATTATACCGCAGAACAACTTCAAAAAAACAACAAGCTTACAGCTTTAAATTCTCAAGCTAATTTATATTTAGAAAGTGAAAAAATTACGGAAAACAGAATTAATGAGACTTCTAACACAATACAATTAATTGATTACCTAAAGGAAGAAATAAAACAAAAAAATAAAAGTTCAGATTTACTTCCACCCAACATTATTGAAGATGCAAATATTTCTCAAGTCACCAAAACGCACAACGAATTAGTTGCTCAACGTGATAAATATCTAAAGAATTCTAGCGAAAAAAACCCGATTGTTATAAACTTAAACAATCAAATAGACGCTCTTAAAGGAAATTTAGAAAACTCATTAGAGAACATGAAAAGAACGAGTGAGATAACTTTAAATAACCTTAATAGAGAAGAAGCCAGAATTCGAGGTCAAATTTATTCAGCACCAACAAAACAAAGACAATTTAGAAATATTGAGCGCCAACAAGGAATAAAAGAGTCACTATACCTCTACCTCCTGCAAAAAAGAGAGGAATCTGCTATAAGTTTAGGTATGTTCTCTCCAAATGCTAAAATTATTGATAAAGGCTATTCTTCTTATTCAATTGTGTCTCCCAATAAGATGTTAACCTATTTAGGTGCTATATTATTTGGACTAGCTTTACCTATTGGTTTCATCTATGGAAGAAAACTACTCGACAATAAAATCCATAAAAAAGAAGATTTAGAGAAAATTTTAGAGATTCCATATATTGGTCATATACCACAAACAAGTAAGAAACACAAACTAATTAACAAAGTAGATTATTCATCTAAAGCAGAAGCATTCAGGATATTACGATCCAATATTGATTTTTATTTAGCGAATACAAAAAGCCATTCTAAGAAATTATTTGTAACATCTACGACATCTCAAGAAGGTAAATCACATACTAGTACTAATCTTGCCATGTCAATTTCATTTTCAGAAAAAAAGGTTCTCTTAATAGAAGCTGATATTAGAGTCCCTAAAATACTAGAATATTTAAATAGAAAAGATAAACCCGAAAAAGGTCTAACAGATTATATTGTTGATAAATCTATTAAGCCTCTAGATATCGTAATAAAAAATAAAGAGAATCCCTTTTTCGATATTATCCCTTCAGGTACAATACCACCAAACCCGTCAGAATTATTAATGAATGATAGAGTTGGTGAACTTTTCAATTATTTTGACGAAAAGTATGATTATATCGTTGTTGATACATCTGCAGTTGGTTTAGTTAGCGACACATTACTTATATCGCAATATTCTGATATGTTTATTTATGTAGTAAGTGCTGACAACATTGACAAGCGACAATTAGTTCATATTGCTCAACCACTATTTGAAAAAAACCGTTTACCAAATATGACTTTATTATTAAATGGTGTAAAATCGAGCACTAAAGGATACGGTTACGGCTATGGAAATAGTCCTCAAAAACAAAAGAAATCGGTATTTAAAAAATAGAATACTCAAATTAAATATTATAATTTAGATAAAATTGAATGAGTGTATTAATGTTCCACAGTATCGGTTGCGAAAATGAAAATTGGTATCGTAAATGGCTTTCTGTTTCTTTAGATCATTTTGAGGCTTTTTGTAAGTTTTTAGTAAAGGAAAACTATAAAACAGTTTTTCTTGAAGAGTGGTATAATACTTCTACTGATCCCAATTACCAATCATCGAAGCAAGTTGTTTTAACTTTTGATGATGGGTACTTAGATAACTGGGTATATGTATATCCTATTTTAAAAAAATATAATTTAAAAGGCACCATATTTGTGAACCCTGAATTTATTGATGATTCTGTGGGAGTTAGAAAAAACTTGGATGATGTTTGGGAGAACAAAACAACGAGAAATCAATTAACTCCATTGGGGTTTGTAAATTGGGATGAAATAAAAATGATGGATAACTCTGGAGTTATTGACATACAATCACATAGTATGAGTCATAATTTTTATTTTCATTCTAATAAAATTAAAGATATATATGAAGGTCAACCGCATTTAGATTGGCTAGCTTGGTTCCATAAACCTGAGCGCAAACCCTACTACGTCACTGAGGACCAAAAAGGTTACGTTGCAAAAGGAACGCCTGTTTTTGAATTTGGAAGAGCATTAGAATTACGACGATATTTTCCAGATGAACGCTTAGTTAAGTATGCTACTGAAATGTATTCTGATACTGCAGACACAAAAGACAGTGCTTCATTAATACATAAATTAAATGAAAAACTAAGTATTTATCCTGGCTCATACGAATCAGATGAAGATATGGAAAAGAGATATCGTTATGAGATTTTTGAAAGCAAGAAAGTACTAGAAAATAAACTTAACAAAAAAATCGAATACTTCTGCTGGCCTGGAGGAGGATATAATGAATTGAGTGTTGATCTATGCATAGAAGCTGGTTACAAAGCGTCCACCGCTTCGTTTAAAAATAAACCATATGCAAAGAACTATTCAGACTTTAGAAAAATTAAAAGGGTTTCAATGACGTCCTTTGTTTCTACATCTAAAAAGAATTATTACGCAAACAGCTCTAATTTTCTAGTCAATTTATTCAAATCACATGAGGGTAAAATTCTTAACAAAAACTTATATCGTGCACATAAATTAAAACTAATGCTTTTAGAGAAATTTATTAAGTAATTACAACTTTCGTCTTCGTTTCTCCGCCTTCAATAAAGTTAACTCTCGACTAGTCTGACCAGAAACAGATGTATTCTCCTCTGCCCTTCTAATTAAATAAGGCATCACATCCTTAACAGGACCAAATGGAATATACTTCGCTACATTATAACCTTGAGCTGCCAAATTAAAGCTAATATGATCACTCATGCCATATAATTGCCCAAACCAAACGTTATTATCTTCCTTAGATATATTATGAGTTTCCATAAGCTCCATTGCTAAAAAGCAACTTGCTTCATTATGAGTCCCGATAAAAACTGAGATATCCTTTAAATTGTTGAGAATATATTTCAGTGTTTCGTTAAAATTATCATCAGTAGCTTTTTTGTTTTCACAAATAGGAGAATCATACCCTTTTTCTAAAGCTCTTTCGCGTTCTTTTTCCATATAAGCACCACGAACAATCTTCATCCCTATTTTAAACCCACTATCTTTAGCGCGTTGGTGTAAATCTTTTAAATAATCTAAACGGTCACAACGATACAATTGCAAGGTGTTATAAACGATAGTAACCTCTTTATTATAGCGTCGCATCATCTCCTCTACTAAATCATCAGCAGCATCTTGCATCCAGCTTTCTTCTCCATCGATAAGAACTTCAACATCTTTTTCTTTAGCAAGTTTACAAACCACATCAAATCGGTTTACTATTCTCTCCCATTCAGCGTCTTCCTCAGTGGTTAATTCTACTCCTTCAGTCTTCTTTTGATATAACAAAAAGCGTCCAAAACCAGAAGGTTTAAAAACCACAATCGGCATCGCTTCTCTATCATCACAAAAACGAATGATTTTTAATATTTTCTCTAAAGCATTATCGAATTGATTTTCCTCGGCTTTCCCCTCTACAGAATAATCCAAAACAGAACTGACACCTTCTGTATATAATTTATCTATTACAGGCAAACAATCTTCTTCGCTCACACCACCACAGAAATGATCGAACACCGTTGCTCGTATCAATTTTTCTACTGGCAGGTGAGCTTTCAATGCAAAATTTGTTGCTGCAGTCCCAATACGAACCAAAGGCTCAGAAGAAATCATTTTGAATAAAAAATACGCGCGTTCTAATTCTGAATCAGATTTTAAAGTAAATGCCGTAGCTGTGTCCTCAAAGAGTGATCTATTTATCATTAGCTAAAAGAATATAAATGCAAATATATTTATTATAGTCTTACATTTTTTTCTAAAAAGGAAGTATTTTCACGTCATATTTTGCACATAATTTTTAATATGGAATCTATTTCAACAAAAAATGCCGTAGTACACTTTAATTCTGAGGTTTATACGCAGCTAAACAACTACATAAAAACAGTAAAACCTTCTAAGATATTCATCTTAGTAGATACGAACACGCACGATTATTGTTTGCCTAAGTTCCAAGAGCGCATAGAATCTGGAGACATAGCTATTGAAGTTATGGAAATGCCAAATGGTGAAGAACATAAATCCATTGATATTTGTACTGGTGTTTGGGAAGCGTTGTCAGAATACAATGCGGATCGTAAAAGTTTATTAATCAATTTAGGTGGCGGGGTCGTTACGGATTTAGGTGGTTTTGTCGCTAGCACATATATGCGTGGCATAACTTATATAAACATACCAACCTCATTATTAGCGATGGTAGATGCATCTGTTGGAGGAAAAACAGGAGTAGACTTAGGGGCTTTAAAAAATCAAGTAGGAATTATAAATGAAGGAGAAATGGTCGGAGTAGATACCTCTTTTTTAGATACACTTCCACAAAATGAAATGGTTTCTGGTTTTGCCGAAATGCTAAAACATGGATTAATTTATGATGAAGCCTATTGGAATACCTTAACTCATCTCGAAAATTTAGATCTTTCGGATTTAGACGGCTTAATATACGATTCAATTGTCATTAAAAATACAGTAGTAACCTCTGACCCTACCGAACAAGGATTAAGGAAAATCTTAAATTTCGGACACACTTTAGGTCATGCTATAGAAAGTTATTTCATGGAAAATGCAGATAAAACTCCGCTCCTTCATGGTGAAGCTATAGCAATAGGAATGATTTTAGAAACTTATTTATCAACTCAAGTTTGTGGACTAAGCCATGATCACTTAGAAATAATCACAAAAGGGATTTTAAAAACATTTTCTAAAGTTGAAATCACTAAAGCAGATCAACAACATATCATCGAATTATTAAAATACGACAAGAAAAACAGTCATGGTGTTGTAAAATTTGTACTTCTTGAAGCTATTGGAAAACCAAAACTAGACTGTGTAGTTAGTAATGATTTAATTTTAGAAGCGTTTGATTATTACGCCAATTAAACATAACGTTCGTTTATAATTTCGAGGTGATGATTTTCATGTCCCATTATAATATAACCAATTGCTCTAACGGATACAGGAAAACCAGATGCTTCACCAATAAAAAGTAATGTATCTGTATCGAATGAACTAAATAGTGTAATTGTTGCTTGTCGTACAGCTCTATATTCCTCTAACAAGCTATCCATAGTACGCTTTTCTGCATTAGCATGCACAACATAATCGTCTTGCTCAAAACCTGCTAACGGTGTTTTATCTTGCCTAGAGATTCGTAGAGCTCTGTACGCAAAAACACGTTCAGTGTCTATAGTATGAAGTAATATGTCCTTTATAGTCCACTTTCCTTCCGCATAGGCATAACTATGTTTTCCTTGAGGAATATTAGAATAAAAAGAAACCATATCATCTAAATTTTGTTTCAATCCTTCAACGATACCTAAATCCTTATTTGTTGCCTCAATATAGGGTTTATAATAAGGATTGTATTCTGATATTTTTATAACACTCATATGATTAAATAAAAAAAGCCCTAAGTTAGAGTAACTAAGGGCCATTGTTAAAATATTCTATTTTGATTACAGTTCATTAAAAATGGTATGCATCAAACGTTTTTTATCATTAAGACTCTCTTCTAAAGAGATCATCGTTTCTGTTCTATAAACACCATCAATATCATCTAACATAAAGATAATATCCTTTGCATGCATCGTATCTTTAGCTCTAATTTTACAGAAAATATTGAATTTTCCTGTTGTAATATGCGCTACCGTTACATAAGGTATATCTGAAATTCGTTCTAAAACAAATTTAGTCTGCGATGTATTTTGTAGAAAAACACCAACATAAGCTATAAACGAATAATCTAGCTTTTGGTAATCTAACGTTAAGGATGACCCCATTATAATACCTGCTTCTTCCATTTTCTTTACTCGTACATGGACGGTACCTGCAGAAATCAACAATTTTTTTGCTATATCTGTAAAAGGAATACGTGTATTATCGATAAGCATATCGAGAATTTGGTGATCAACTTCATCTAATTTAAACTTTGCCATAATTATATAATCTTTAAACTAAACGCAAAAATAAAACATTTACATTAACAATTATGCATTAAAACTGAATATTTTTACGGTTTTAATGAGATTCTTTCATTATTCACAATTACGAAATCGATTTCGGAACCTGTAATTAGGTCAAAATTATCTGTCGTTTTAACTAAAAACCCGTTGGCTTCTATTTCTTTATGCCCATACTTATTATTTAGTTTAGAGAGTTCTTCAACTATTGGCACAAATTGTAATTTACCTTCAATTAAGACTTCTTTATATTGAATTGCAATATCAACCAAATCATCTAAATGAGAACACTTGGCATTTCTTATAATGATATCATAGAAACATTTTGCATTTTCTGGAATACCAAAATAGGCTTCATACTTACTAATATCAACTCCATTTACAATGACATCTAATCCTTTTAAAATAGCGACAAACATTAATCGCCTTACCTCTTCTCTATCGTAATCATTTTTGTAATGCCCCGCTTCATATAATAATGTTGGTACACCAAAGTTCTGAAACGTATCTCCAACACAATTCAAATTAAAGCCATCATCATAACGTCCAATTGCATTAGGAATCTCAGACTGTAACAATTCATTAATTTCAGCAATAATTGCCATGGCAGCTTTTCTATTGGTGGTTAACTGTCGTTCTTCGTCTTGTGCTGGTGACAAAAACGAAAGCGTTGCCACATGTTCTGTTTCACCAGCACTAAAAATTGTTCGTTGCCCATGAAGGTTAAAACAATAATCAGGCTTAAAGTCTGTATATATATGACGTAATACTTTACTTTCTGGCTGAGACAAATCTTGCGCATCTCTATTTAAATCAACTTCATTAGCATTAACACGTGTATAGCGTTCTGCTCCATCAGGATTTAAAACAGGAATTACCATTAAGGTGCACTCTTCTAAAAAACGTTTTCCAAGTTCATGGTCGGTTTCAAATAGATTAAAACAATCAAAAAGTGCTTTAGTCGATGTCGATTCATTGCCATGCATTTGCGACCATAATAAAATTTTAATCGGTCCATTACCTAATTTCAAACTATATATTGGTCGCTCCTCAACGGAATATCCTATAGTAGAAATTTTAGGTTTTGATAAGTTTCCTAAACATTTTTCTATATCAGAATTGGTAATATATCGACCATAAAGTTCTGGTGTTTTTACCTCAGAAAAAAGGTGGTTTAAAAGCTCTAAATTCATATGACTAAATTAATGGTTACAAATGTAATCATTTGATTAATTACATTTATAAACAATCAAAACACCACGATTAGTTACAATAGTAAACAAAGAATCCGACCAAAACGATTGACTAAACCAAAGGAACTGATAATTATTCGATCAGAACCCAAGTTGATCGTTAATGCATGTGTTTTCAGTGTTTTAACGCATAAAATCAAACTTAAAGTTTAACACCCATAAATATATATCACCACATTTAACGATTACACAAATACTATTGTTTACATTTGTATCGTTATACTTATAAAACCCAAGTTTACAATGATAAACTCAGTCGAATTCACAGAACGCCTACAAAAAGTTATCGATTTCTACAGCGAATCCGCCTCAAGTTTCGCAGAAAAAATAGGAGTACAACGCTCTAGTATTTCACACATTTTAAGCGGCAGAAACAAACCAAGTTTAGATTTTGTAATGAAGATACTTCACTCCTATCCAGAAGTTGAATTGTATTGGCTAATGAATGGAAAAGGGAGTTTTCCGAGAAGACCCAATATATCCGAGTCACCAAACTCAAACACACTCAAAACAAACCCAAAACCACAACCCCCTAATTTAAACGCTATCTCCGATTCTAATTCCGAAATTGACAAAATCGTAATCTTTTATAAAAACGGTACATTTAAGAGTTACAAGCCCTAATATTAATTGCAGTATTCATTACCTTTGTAAAAAGGATTTATATGAAGTTTTTTCTTTCAATATTAGCACTAACACTATTATCAAGTTGCTACTCAATAGAACGCGACTGTTCTGATTTTAAAACCGGAACTTTTGAATTTACGTACACTATAGATGGAACTGAGCACACCTCACGATTCAAGCGTACAGAAGAGTTTAATATTGATTACCACGAAGAAAAAGCTGACTCATCATCTATTCGTTGGATTAATGATTGTGAATTTATATTGAAGAAACTACACCCAACGAGCAATTCCGAAAAAGAGGCTATCCACATGAAGATCTTATCTACCACTGAGGATTCATATGCTTTTGAATACAAACTCGCTGTTAAAAGACCCAATAAGCCTTCACGAGTCGAAAAAGGTATCGCAATAAAAATTGAATAACATTATGCTCGATTTCTTACTGAGTTCTGACGCCATAATAGCGTTATTAACCTTAACGTTTCTAGAAATTATACTAGGTATAGATAATATTGTATTCATATCTATTGCCGCAAATAAATTACCAGAACACCAACGAAGCAAAGCTACCCGAATAGGCCTATTACTAGCCTTAGTACAACGGATTATCCTACTCTTCTTTGTTTCCTTTTTAGTTGGTCTTAGCAAACCTTTTTACACCATAGAAACCAGCTGGCTATCCATAGGGATCAGCTGGCAAGCCATAATTTTATTTGCAGGAGGATTGTTTTTAATCTATAAAAGCACTTCTGAAATACGAGAAAAAGTAGAAAATCCAACTCACGACGAGGATGCCGTAAAATCCAAAGCTATAAAATCACTTAGCAATGCTATTGTTCAAATAGTAATTATAGATTTTATTTTCTCAATAGACTCTATCCTAACAGCTGTAGGTATGACAAATGGACTACACCCAAATCACAACTACACGTTAGCCTTAATGATTATAGCCGTTATGATTTCCATTGGTATAATGATTGGCTTTGCGAATCCAATTAGAAAATTCATAGACAAACACCCAAGCGTACAGATTTTAGGACTTGCTTTCTTAATTTTAATAGGCTTTATGCTTATTACAGAAGCAGCACATTTATCACATACCGAATTTTTCGGAAATACCGTTGGTGCCATACCTAAAGGTTATTTGTATTTTGCTATAGCATTTTCACTTTTTGTTGAATTCTTAAACTATAAAGCCGTCAAAAAAAGCAAATAATAAACATAAAACTACTTTCTTAAATACTATTAGAACAAGGTCACCTGCCCTTTTTCATCCATCCCTAAGTCATGATCGTCGTCATCATCCTTAGACGAATTGCCGGATTCAGATTGAGACTCTACCACATCAACAGTTTCTTCATCAACCACTTCTATTTCGTCTGCAGGCACTTCCTCTGGCGCCTCATAAGGCAACGATTCAAGTAAGCTAATTTGATTTATTTTATCTTTAGTAAGCTGATTTCCAAGAGCATTAACCCCTTTTACTGAAATGAATTCTTCAAGATCAACCTCCATGTTTGGCTTACGCTCTTTACCACGTTCTTTGGTAAATTCCACATCTGCCATAGGCCTCCAATCGGTTGAAACAATCTCTAATTGCGAGTCTGGATGGTCTGATATAAAATCTTCTTCTCTACCTTCTTGCTCAATAATAAAACGTTTCACATAATAGCGTTCTTTTTCTCCGTCGTAATAAATAGCCGAAATAGGTTTTTTTGGAATCCATTTTTCTAATACAATCATATCGCTATCAAAATGCGTTGTCAATTCTGGAATAATCGTTTTTACGACTCCTGATTGATTAATAACAAGAAGCCTATCTTCACCTCTGAACTCGCCAATCAACTCACCTCTATTATCAACATTTAGGCGCTGAACTGTATCGTCAAACCAAATTTTACGCGGTTTTAAAGTAGACACACCTCTTTCTTTTAATTCTACACGTTTAATCGCATATTTAGTAACACGATTCCCCTTAGAAGCCCTACCTTTTATAAGAACTTCCGCAAAATCTAAATCCCATTTTAATTTTTTAATACTACCAACTTGACGCAACATAATAGTCACAACCTCTGCTTCTCCATTCGGGTTAGCTGAAAAATACCACAACGCAGAACCTTTACTTCCATTGGTTAAATCATATTCACGATCCCGAGTCATACTAGTCACAGCAAATCGTTTCACATAAGAAGGCCCTCCTTTACCATCGCGATAAATTAGATTATAAATAGTACGCTTGTCTTTTTTCTTAAAAACAGCGACATGAATAATATTCTTACCGATAAAGGTCTTAGAGTCCACTTTGGTCACCATCATAGTTCCCTGATCTGTAAAGACAATAATATCATCGATATCACTACAATCACAAACATACTCATCGCGTTTTAATGCCGTACCGACAAACCCTTCTTCTCTATTAACGTAAAGTTTTGTATTTCTTATCACCACTTTTGTAGCGTCAACATCGTCAAAAATTCTGATTTCTGTTTTGCGTTCCTTTCCTTCTCCGTAATCCTTTTTTAATCTTTCGAAATACGCTATAGCATAATCAATTAGGTTAGCTAAGTGATGTTTTACTTCAGCTATTTGATCCTCTAAGGCATCGATCTTTTGTTGCGCTTTATCAATATCAAATTTCGAAATACGCTTAATTCTAATCTCTGTTAAACGCGTAATATCTTCAACAGTAATAGCACGTTTTAAATGCTTAATGTGTGGCTGAAGTCCCTTATCAATAGCATCGATAACCCCATCCCAAGTTTCTTCCTCTTCAATATCACGATAAATACGTTTTTCAATAAAAATACGTTCAAGGGATGCAAAATGCCATTGTTCTTGAAATTCTGCTAATCGTATTTCTAATTCACTTTTTAAAAGCTGAACGGTGTTATCCGTAGAACGACGCAACATTTCGGTGACACCAACAAAATAGGGCTTATTATCCTCAATTACGCAGCCTAAAGGAGAAATAGAAGACTCACAACTGGTAAACGCATACAGCGCATCAATCGTTTTATCTGGCGACAAGCCAGAAGGTAAATGAATTAAAATCTCTACTTCCGCTGCCGTATTATCTTCAATCTTTTTAATTTTAATCTTCCCTTTCTCATTCGCCTTAAGAATAGAATCTATTAGCGATGTTGTTGTGGTACCAAAAGGAATTTCGGTAATCATTAAAGTGTTCTTATCACGTTGCGAAATCAAGGCTCTAACCCTTACCTTTCCGCCTCGTAAACCATCGTTATAATTGGTAAAGTCAGCGATACCAGCCGTTGGAAAATCTGGCAATATTGTAAAACGTTTTCCCTTTAAGTGCTTAACAGAAGCATCAATCAGCTCAATAAAATTGTGAGGTAATATTTTTGTAGATAAACCAACAGCAATCCCTTCTCCTCCTTGTGCCAATAACAAAGGAAACATTACGGGAAGGTTTATAGGCTCTTTACGTCTGCCATCATATGACGATTGCCACTCTGTGATTTTCGGATTATAAACAACATCTAAAGCAAACTTAGAAAGTCTTGCTTCAATATAACGCGATGCAGCCGCACGGTCACCAGTTAATATGTTCCCCCAGTTTCCTTGAGTATCTATTAATAAATCTTTCTGACCAATCTGCACCATGGCATCCGCTATACTCGCGTCACCGTGAGGATGGTATTGCATGGTATGACCAACAATATTCGCTACCTTATTATAACGACCATCATCTAAATCTTTCATAGAGTGCATTATACGACGCTGCACTGGCTTAAAACCATCTTCAATCGCTGGTACTGCACGCTCTAAAATTACGTAGGATGCATAATCTAAGAACCATTCTTTATACATTCCGGTAACCTTTGTAATCGTTTCTTGGCTACCGTCGTCCTCATTTAACAACTCGTCATGTTCTTCTATCATCTATATATCCAACTTTTTGCTTTTATTTTCCTTTATAATCTTTTTCAAAGACTGCCTTACATACTTTACCTTTTTACGCTTTAAAAGTGTAATATTAAAACGCTCACTAGAAATTTTCCCATTACTTTGTGTTGTGTAAACAACCAAACTTTTATAAAAATAGTAATTGACAATCTTGTAACCTGTAATTTTATGTCTAGCGACTTCTACTTTATTTTCTCTATAGTTGAAATGATCTGTGAGTATTAATCCACTATTCGTTATAATTACATTTGCGCCATCACTATCATACTCAAAGAATCGCGCTACAAAATGCACTATAATCACAGCTACCAGCAAGCCTATTAGCACATACATCGAGCTCCCTTCTACTAAATTATAAGATTGAAAAACCGTAGCCAATAAAACAGCTGCGATAATTAAGATAAAATAGATAGAAATTATAGTGTTTTTTATGTCTCTGTTATCAGTTCTCATAATGTATCTTCAATAACATCTAGTTCAACTTTAAGATTGTCAATAATAAATTCTTGACGAGTTGGCGTGTTTTTCCCCATATAGAAAGACAACAACTCCTCAATAGACATGTCTTTATCTAACATCACAGGATCTAAACGAATATCTTCCCCAATAAAATGCACAAATTCATCCGGAGAAATCTCACCTAAACCTTTAAATCGCGTAATTTCTGGCTTTGGCTTTAATTTCTCCATAGCATCGCGCCGTTCTTCTTCAGAATAACAATAAATCGTTTCCTTTTTATTTCGAACTCTAAATAAAGGGGTTTGCAAAATATACAAATGACCTTCTTTTATCACTTCTGGAAAAAACTGTAAGAAAAATGTTATTAATAATAAACGAATGTGCATCCCATCGACATCGGCATCAGTTGCTATGACAACGTTGTTATAACGCAAATCCTCAAGTGATTCTTCAATATTTAAAGCCGCTTGCAAAAGATTGAATTCTTCATTCTCGTAAACAATCTTTTTACTTAAACCATAACAGTTTAAAGGCTTTCCTTTTAAACTAAAAACTGCCTGTGTGTTCACATCACGTGATTTTGTAATACTACCAGAAGCTGAATCTCCCTCTGTAATAAATAAGGTTGATTCTAGATTTCTATCGTGCTTTGTATCCCCAAAATGCACTCTACAGTCACGTAATTTCTTATTATGAAGACTCGCTTTCTTCGCTCTGTCTTTTGCTAACTTCCTAATACCAGACAACTCCTTACGTTCTCGCTCAGCCTGAAGGATTTTGCGTTGAATTTTCTCTGCTGTATCCGGATTTTTATGTAAAAAATTATCTAAATATGTTTTTACAAAATCATTAATATAAGTCCTAACTGTTGGCAGTTCACCCCCCATATCTGTTGAACCTAACTTTGTTTTCGTCTGACTCTCAAAAACAGGTTCCATAACTTTGATTGCAATTGCCGTAACAACTGATTTTCTAATATCAGATGCTTCGTAGCTCTTTCCGTAAAACTCTCTTATGGTTTTAACTATAGATTCTCTATATGCTGCTAAATGCGTCCCTCCTTGAGTTGTATTTTGTCCATTAACAAAAGAGTGATACTCTTCACTATATTGCGTTTTACTATGTGTAATTGCTATTTCTATATCATCACCTTTAAGATGAATGATTGGATACAGCATATCTGACTCGTTGATATTCTCAGACAATAAATCTTTTAAACCATTTTCGCTGTAAAATTTTTCACCATTAAAAACAATGGTTAATCCAGGATTTAGATATACATAATTCTTAAGCATCTTAACCACATACTCGCTACGATACTTGTAATTTTTAAATATAATTTCATCCGGAATAAAAGATACTTTCGTTCCTTTTCTTCGAGAGGTATCATCTAAAAGTTCTTGATTGGTTAGATTCCCTTGTTCAAATTCTGCAGATGCTGATTTACTATCTCTAGTAGATTCTACTCTAAAATAAGATGACAACGCATTAACCGCTTTGGTACCTACACCATTTAAACCTACAGATTTTTTGAAGGCTTTAGAATCATACTTTCCACCCGTATTCATTTTAGACACCACATCTACCACTTTCCCTAGCGGAATACCACGACCATAATCGCGCACTATAACGCGTTCACCTTGAATCGAAATTTCAATGGTCTTACCAGCTCCCATCACATACTCATCAATGGAATTGTCTAAAACTTCTTTTAGCAGAATATAAATACCATCATCTGGAGATGAGCCATCACCTAATTTACCGATATACATACCAGGTCGCATTCGGATGTGTTCTTTCCAATCGAGTGAGCGTATGTTATCTTCAGTATAAGTGGACTCTTCTGACATAAAATTAAGCGGATATTTAGATGAAAGGCTAATATAAGATTATACCTTAAAACATGAAATAAGGAAGCGGTAAAGTAATTAACAAAACGGCATTAATATGTTGAGAACATTAGGTTTTACGAAATCAATCTCTAAAACACGACCGTTTATCATTTTTAAGACTATTCTCGAATACTTTTAAAGACAAACAAGCTATCAATTACTCTCTTTCGTACAACGACATAAAAACTCCTAACTGAGAATAACGTTTAACCAATTTCCAATTATTCATAATTTCATTTAACTCATCGTCTTTAGTCTGGTTATCTATATTAGATAGCAGTATGAATTTATTTGTTGCTAAATTAAAATCAGCATAGCGATCCGTTTCTGTTATAACTTTAAATTCTGAAAAGTTCCGTTCATTAAACCGAACTCTTGTACCTATTTCTGAAGTCTTAATTCCAACGGAATCAATATAATCTTCCATTTGATCCTCAACCGTATAACTATTTAA
Source organism: Winogradskyella thalassocola (assembly GCF_900099995.1). Lineage (GTDB taxonomy): Bacteria > Bacteroidota > Bacteroidia > Flavobacteriales > Flavobacteriaceae > Winogradskyella > Winogradskyella thalassocola. Next base: position 211,845 of record NZ_FNCZ01000003.1, on the reverse strand, counting down.
ATACGCTAATGAGCTATCCCAAGACTGAGAAATCGTCGCAGGATAAATCCAAAAATGGCCTGAAACAAACATAAGCACAATAATAGAATAGATTAACGATTTATTAACTAGATTATAATGTGCTATTAAGTTGATAAGTAAGATGATTGCCAATAAGTAACAAATCATAAAATACCGATCACCAATCGGATTAGAAAACGGCACCATACCTATAAAAAAGATAAATGCAAACACAAAAAAGGCAATGGCTATTCTATCAATTTTAATGCTTCTATTCGTTTTGTTTTTAATATATCTCACTAAGAGAGGCAACAAAAATAGGGCAACAATAAAGCGTCCGTATTCTAGAAAACTTTTTACATACACTATACTATTAATCAGCACTTGTTTCACCCCTACAGATTGCCTCTGCATATTATAATTTTCCTTCTGCGTGATTAAAAACCAACCTAATTTTTCATATTGAAAATAACAAAATACTACAAAACTTAAAAGAGCAATTCCATATGCTAAATAGATAGATCTCTCGTTTTCTATCAATTTTAAGCGCGAATAAACAACATGAATTAACACTATAGCTATCACTATATAAATACCTCTAAGATTGATAAATAGCAAACCTGTCAACGCTAAAGAAAAGAGTACTGATTTAGTTTTGATAAGCGCATTTAAACTTAGTAACGTAAAAAACAACAATAGCATATCGTTATTTAAATTAGTCGTTTGAGCTACAAACGTAGGCTCTAAACACACGACCAAAACTGCAAATGCAGACACCGTTTTCAAGAAATTAGTTTTACAAAACAGTACTATTTGCCAAACCACACCAATATTAACAATTAGCAATAATAATCTTGAAGACCAAAGCGCTTTCTGAAAAATGGTCCAAAAAACAGCCAATAAAGCAATCCATAAAGGGGGATGACCAGAATTGTGATCTGTTGGGACAATAAACTCTGTTAAGCCATTAGCATAAATCCAAGTAGCGCGGGAAGATTTACTAATACCATCCCAAAAAAAAGGTGTCTGTTTTAGCAGTAGAAATTCTACAACTAACACACACACCAAAAAAAATAAAATCTGTTTAAAGCTTATCTTTTTAAAATAATTTATCATTTATGCAAGTTACACATTAAACAAGAAATGCATTACATCTCCATCTTTAACGATATAGTTTTTTCCTTCTACTCGCATTTTACCAGCTTCTTTTACTTTAGCTTCACTTCCAAATTCTACAAAATCGTTGTAAGCAATAACTTCCGCTCTAATAAATCCTTTTTCGAAATCGGTATGAATAACTCCTGCCGCTTGTGGACCTGTTGCACCTATATTTACAGTCCAAGCCCTTACTTCTTTAACTCCCGCAGTAAAATACGTTTGCTGCTTTAACAATTTATAAGCTGAACGAATTAATTTAGCAGAACCAGGTTCATCTAAACCAATATCAGCCAAAAACATCTGACGCTCTTCGTAATCGTCTAATTCGTTAATATCTGCTTCTGTACCAACTGCTAAAACTAAAACCTCAGCGTTTTCATCTTTAACGGCCTCTCTTACTTTATCTACATAAGCATTTCCTGTAGTCGCCGCACCTTCATCAACGTTACATACGTACATTACAGGTTTATCTGTAATAAACTGTGATGGCTTTACAAACTCTTCATAATCTTCTTCCGAAAACTCTAAAGCTCTTACCGAAATACCAGCTTCTAAATTTTGCTTTATTTTTAAAAGTACTGCTTCTTCTTTCTGCGCTTCCTTATTACCTGTTTTGGCAGCACGCTTCACTTTTTCTAACTTCTTATCAGCTGTTTCTAGATCTTTAAGCTGCAGTTCCATATCGATAGTCTCCTTATCTCTAATAGGATTTACATTACCATCAACATGCACAATATTATCATTATCAAAACAACGTAATACATGTAAAATAGCATCCGTCTCTCTAATATTAGCTAAGAACTGATTCCCTAAACCTTCACCTTTAGAAGCCCCTTTTACTAAACCTGCAATATCAACAATCTCTACAGTTGCTGGCAACACACGCTCTGGGTTAACGAGTTCTTCTAATTTTTGTAATCTTGGATCTGGTACATTTACCACACCAATATTAGGCTCTATTGTACAAAACGGAAAATTAGCACTTTGCGCTTTTGCATTAGATAAACAGTTAAATAAGGTTGACTTTCCTACGTTTGGTAATCCTACAATTCCAGCTTTCATCGAAAAACTTGTTTTTCGTTCCCACAAAAGCGGGAAACTTGTTAATTTTTAATCGCAAATTTTGCGATTGCAAATGTAGTTAATTAGTGGAATACTTGGATTATATTTTTTTGAAATGATTAGCACTAAGATTTTCGGCTCAATTCTTATTAAGAAAAAGCAAATATGTCTTACGTAGCTTCCATAACACATACGCATGACTCATCATAGATGCGCAAGAATTCAATAGCCATTACGATATATAAAAATTTAGTTAGAACGCCGCTTCTCAAATATTTATACTAGCAATTAATCAACATACAACTAAGTCCTTTTTAATTTAATAATCAATCTTTTGTTTTTTGCACTTTTCACCTGCTCATTTAGCAGTTTCAAGTCTTCAAATTCACCACTTGAGATTGTACTCTTTAAGACATTGTAATAAGAGTCTACTCTAAGTTGGTTGTCCTGTATCGTTTTTGCCTCAAATGTATAGTCTCCAACATCACTATTAAATTTAATATTACCATCTTCGATACCTAATACCTCTATAGCGCATGGAAATTCTAAATTAAACATTAAGATATCAGAGTAACTAAAGTCTAAATAATAGCTCAACTCAGAAGTCTCCGAATTAGTCTCTATCGTTTTATGGTTAATCAATTTATCAATAGAAAGACTAACTAAACTATCATTAATAAATGTCACTGCATTATTTAAAGTACCCTCACCGTTAATTATATAAGTAAATGGCTTATTACTATTTAGAGTTCTGTTAAAGACAGTGTCGATCTGTATGGTATTGTCCTCACCCTCAAATTCGGTTAAAGAATCGTAAAAATCACTTATTTCTTCATTTTGATTAAGTATACTAAAAAATGATCTCAATTCCGTTGACGGCCCTCCCGAAACCCTAAACCTATATTTAAAGGCTGTCGTTTTTTGTTCAATATCTACTTTACCGTAAATCGTTTGATTAAGGTTGTTATGATTTGAATTCATTTCTGGCAAATCAATGACGTTCACAGCTACCGAATCAACTTCTGCTAGTTTTAAATCTCTATCAATAAATTTATCTTTCTTCTTTTTCTTACTACTATAATAAGACTTAACCAATACAGCTTCAGTATTATAAAGAGCTGTAGGAATTTCATCAATTTGATACATATAAAAATCTTCGTGAGGATATAAGAACTTTAGATGACCATTTTCATTTTCAAAAGCAAAAAATATGTGTCCAAATTCACCCTTTCTAATTAAGTGGGTATCTATTGGCCCCAAACGTTTTTCTCTACCAAATACAGCCCAATAGTCAATCTCTAAATCTTCTAATAGCTGCCTGTAAAATCGTCTAATACTGAACGGATCGAACCTCTGCTCCTTTAAAAAATAACCATTCGATTTTATAAACTCGTTTCCATCTGTCGGTTGCATCGTAAAGTTATTTAAGACTTCATTATGCAATAAATTAAACTTGTAATATTTAGAGCTGTCTTGAGCAGCTCCAATCACTCTGCGCTTCCATCTTTTATAATACGATGACCTATCAGAATCTAAGGCCATTGGTTGCGTAAGAAAATTAAACTCTATGTTATATACATCCTTCCAAGTTTTCAATTCACTGTCTTTATTTTCTAATGTATAATACAAGTATGGTTTTTCACACGGCAAACAGTTTAAGTCATTTTTAACTACACCTTCAATTTTATCCTTTGAAAATTGTAAATAAATAATAGAATCATTACTCACTATTTTTGGCTCTGGAAAATCATTATAAGATTTATATCGCACTAACAAATTCGTACCCGTTTTTACTGAATATTGCGAATTTACACTCGGTAAATCTGAATATAAATCAACATAATTCAACAACTCCGATTCTTTTAAATTTTTATAATACACATATGAGGTTTCAATGGTATCTCCAGGCTCAACTGCCGGTACAGGATAGCTTATAGTACCAAATTTCTCTCTTTCAGAACTTCGTTTAAATACCAAACTAGAATCTAGCTCTACAACAGAACCATCTGCCTTTAGAGTTCTAATTTTAATTGTCTGTAAATGATTACTAACATATTCATCTAAATTTAAAAAAGCATAATCCTCTACCCCCTTCGTCGTATTGACAACTAACTTATTATTAACTGACACATACATTTTGTATCTCAGCCAGTTTTTTGCATACGTAACATCTCTGTAAGAATGTAAATAATAAGCATCCGAATTCTTACAAAGCTCTAAAAACGGATCTTCTGTTTTTACTTCTGAAGGTTTAAGACTTAAAAAGAGTAAACTTATACCTATAATAAATATGTTAGCCTTTAAGTTTTTTGAGAACAATCGGTTCATTAATTATCGTTTTAAATGAATTCAAAATTTTATTAATAGCATTGATATTTTCCTTTTCCACAAAAATATGGTCGAAAACGAAATCGTAATAATATTCAATTTCCATATTAGAAACAGCATTAATAGTCACTTTTAATGACACACCTTCTTCTTCATAATAATGCTCAATGGACTCAAACAACTCAATAGACTCGTTTAGTTTGATTCGCGCATTGACTATTTTATGAAACGTATTATTTAAATAGGTGCCCTCTATCAGTGTCTCTCTACTCTCCACATCTATTAACCTTGGTAGAAAATCAACAAACAAATATCTGCTTGAACCATCATTAAACGTTTTTCCATTAATAGAAATATCTCCTTTAAACTCTAATTCTTCTGGCACATCTGCCATGACTAAATTAGATATTTTTTGATTTCCTAAAATCCCTTCAAAAAAAGTGTTGCTAGATGTCGCAAAATCCTTTTGCCCTTCATAATCTTTAAGGCGTCTTAAATAATTACCAGAAACTCCTTTGTAATTAATTTGAAAGTCTCCTTCTATCAAATCATTATTTGGGTTGATTTTTAAATCTAATTGATAATTAATTTTGTTATCATTTGGTCTAAACCGCTCTACCTTATAAAATGAACCACCTTCGGCATTGACAATTAATATTGTGCGATCTTGAAGACTTTGCACAGGTGTACCTTCAACATGTATGGGATCTGTTGGATCTAATAATATCTTTGTATCATTAATATACGCTACACAAATCACATGATTAGCAGAACTCAATGATGGAAAATCACAATCACTAATATGATCGAAAGTCGCAGCTAAAGCCAAATCACTAATAATACCTTTGTACTGTAATGCTTCTGACAAAAAATTTGAAAGATCCTTACAATCCCCTTCTTTGTTAAGAAAAACAGTATTAGCATGTGAGGGAATAAATGCCCCCATCCCAATTTCTATGGCTACATATTTAAAATTACGCCTAACATAGTCATAAATAATATTAACTATTTCTGATAAATCCGAAACTCCATAAGTTAATTCATCTAATTTTTGCTTTACATCTGCATTTAAGCCTTTTTGAGGTAATACATTTTCAAAATACCAATCATTCATATATTTAGTAGATTGGTTTTTATACGATTTAGGCATGACTAACATTCGCATTAATGGCACTTTCATGTTTTTATAAATCCCAAAAAACTGCAATGGGTCTGGCTCTACTTTCATCGGTGACACTTTTATTTTCCATAAACAACTGTTTTCTGTATTAGTTGAATCGATCGAATGAGATGTTAATAACTCTTTATGAATGGTATTATGCTTTAGTTCAAACTCATGAGGAATATCTATTTCATAATTTAAAGTATCAATCTGATTATATGAAAACAACGGCAATCTTGAAAAATACATTAATTCGTTACACGTCACTGTATAGGTTAATTGTACTTCTATTTCTGCCGGAATAAAGACAGATTTCACTTTTTGACTTGTTATAAAATCTAAATCAACTTGCTCTTCTTTGATCTTTTTTAAGGCTATCTTTTTTAGGCGCCTCCCTTTTTTCTCAAAAAGCTCAATATCTGATACCTTCTCTAGTTCTATGTCATAAAAAATAGGATAAAGTCTTGGCTCTTCACTATACGGAAAATTGATAGTGATTTCATTCGCAAAAGATGAATCCTTAAGAATCTTAATTTTTTCAAACTTCGATACTATATGCATATTTTGTGAAGACCCTTCTGAAAACATGCATATTAATAGGATTAAAATAGATACTTTAAATAAACTATTCATAAAAAGAGGCAAACATTTTAGAGAATTGATTACATCTTGCAATATATATTTAATTTGTTTTTTTTTATGAATAATCCTTGATTTTTATAAATATAGACTTAAACTTAGATAGCTACTAAGTAATCTAAATGATATGCACTTGTGTTGTTTTAAACTAAAAAAAATCCCAAGTCAAAGACGCGGGATTCTATAAAATTTTAAAATTATTATGATATATCTAGCAACAAATGAGCGCCTAGTTTTAATCTAAGCCTGCATCACGTTTTTAAACGTAGGCGAACTTTCCGTAATACTACCTATTCCTTTTTTATTCACTTTAAAAGCAACATCTTTTGTAGTACTAAATAATATAACCGATAAAAAAGAGGTTTTCAAATGTGCTTTTAAAATAATTAATGCTTCCTCTAAAGCTATCTCTTCTTCGATGTCTTCAGTTTCTCTTGGCCTAAAACTGTATTTAAGCATCACCCTAAAATCATCTTTATCATAGATTGGTCTAAGAAATATATTTTTTAATTCGGGTTTACCTATAGTTTTAGCCATAGTTAGTTTTGCAAAAGTACGATCTTCTATACTTTGCTTTACCAGTTCCCAGAACTCTATAAAAACATCTTGGTAGTTCATAAATTTAAAAATGTGAGATCAATAAAATCTTACTCGCGGTCTAAAAGCTTTTTAGAAACTTTGTAAGCCGCAGAATATACCAATCCTTCTTGAAGTTTCTTAAAGTCTGAAAAGGCCTTAGTATACCATTTTGGATCGGTGGCCTTCTTTCTAAAAGCATCATGATCAGCAACATTAAATGCCTTACCTTCTAATGACGGTTCAATTTTATAAATACTAAGCCCAAAATGCTCAGCTCTTTTAAGAACGGTTGCAAAATCTGCTTCCGAAAAATAATGAATAGACACATCGTCAAACCCATCATTCACATTTTCTAAATCTATAAATATATTTTTTTCTAAAAATTCTGATTGCTCCATAGTAGTATTAATTCGTATTAAATCACTCGACACAGATAGTTACACCTAGTAAAGCGCAAAGTTAGTTTTTCTATGTCTCATATTTGTCCAAAGCATCATATATTTAATAAATTATCCGAAGCTAATACCTCACCCCATTAAATATTCGCTGAAACATATTTAAAAACATTCAGAGGAATTAAAATACAACCATCGTTCTGAATAAAACTATTAATAGCTTCTTTAACTGCAGTGACCTACTTCGCATAAGCTCCAGAAGAATACGTTAATTCATAACTGTGTGTATAAATCTCAAATACAATCCCAAAAGGGTCTTGAACATACACCATTTTATAAGGCTTGTCATTTGGATAATACTCACGAATAGGCATACGTTGCTTCCCGCCGTAATCCACAATTTTTTTAGTCAAACCTTCGATATCTGGGTCTTGAATACAGAAATGAAAAAGTCCTGTATTAAAAGGATTAAACTCCGGTGCTTCTTTTACTCCATTCGGAAAAGAAAACAACTCAATACCAATACCGTCTGACGTGGACATGTGAGCAATTTCAAACGTTTCCCAATCGTCTCCAAAAACATCAATACACATGAGACCAATAGCGGTTTCACTTTCTTTTTTAACGGTTGAAGGTTCCATAATAATGTACCAGCCCATAACTTCAGAATAGAATTTAACGGCTTTTTTAATATCAGGGACTGTGATCCCAATATGTGAAAATGATTTCGGGTAATTTTTATTTATAGTCATAACTTATAATTTAGATTACAAAATTAATCTATATTTGCCATATTGGCAATAACTTACTAAAAAGTAGTATAGTTACCAAAACGAGTAAAATAATGATTGCCAACATTATAAAAACATAATTTTGAAAAAAGAAATTAACTGCCCTTTAAATTTCACCATGAGTTTAATAGGAACAAAATGGAAACCTCTAGTCTTATTTCATTTACTAGAAGGAGGACTGCGCTCTGGAATATTACAAAAGAAAATACCAGGCATTTCTAATAAAATGTTTACACAAACGGTTAGAGAGTTAGAAAAAGATGGACTAATTAAACGAACTATTTTTCCCGTTGTACCTCCAAAAGTAGAATACAAATTAAGCTCTAAAGGAGAATCTTTAGAAGCTATTTTAAGAAACTTAGACCAATGGGGCTTGGATAATTCTAAAAACTAATACTCAATTTTCAACTCTGTTTTACACTTAGAAACAGAAAGAGGATAGCTTTTAAAACTACCCTCCTTCTCTTCTAAACAACTAATCTAATCTATCTAATTCATTCTTTGTTCTATTCTATATCTATAATACCAACAACCTCATAAGCTCTTGTGCCATCTACTTGTACTTTTTCGTAAAGTATATTGGCATATTCGTAATAGGTTTGTCCGTCTATGGTTACTTTTTCGTAATCTTCTGGAAGCTCGTAAACAACGGTGCCTACTTCTGGATCTACCACTTCATATTCATTATTTATTTGAACATAAAAGATACCTTGTGCGTTGTAATAGTTACGCGTATTATAACTAATACGTTTATAGTTAACAGGTAACGTTTTTATTCTAAACCCTACCTTTGGTGCTATAACAATGTAACGTCCTCTAGATTGGGTATAATACTTATTATTTCCATAATAGTAATTTTGACCATTATGTGTCACAACCGTTCTATTCGGCACCGATCTTACGGATACCACTTTCTTAGTCGGTTTTTTGTAGGTTACTTTTGAACTCGAAATTCTATTGTATGTTGTCTTTTTTGCAATGGCGCTAATTCGCTTTGTTGTGGTCGTAGTTACTGTTTTAGAATTACTTCGTTTTGTTTGAGCTGAAACCTGTGTTGACATTCCTATCAGCACCAATGCTGACAATACTATTGTTTTGATAAGTACTTTCATAATTTTAGTTTTTAATATGTTCAACTTTTTTAATCTTTAAATAAGACTTTATTTGTAATTGATAGTTTAAAGGTATTTGTATTATTTATGAAATAAAAAGCAAATAGACGGTTGCTACAATTGTATCTACGAACAAGAAAACTATATCGATATAGACATCTTAAAGTTTATACTTAAGCCATAATTATTAGTCATAAAAAAAGGCATGCTAAATACAAGCACACCCTTTTCAGCTATTAAATAAACTAGGGTATTTATTTTAATAAACTTAATAAGCCTGTTAATTCAGTTAGATTTAAACTTGAATTGCTATCTGTATCTAACACATTAAAATTCTCAGAAACAGAACCAATTGCCTCTGTTAAACTGATTACTTCATCATTATTAGTGTCTAATAAACTAAACAGAGTTGTGATTTGCTGCACCGATAAATTAGAACTTAATGAGCTTAATAACGTTGCTGCTTGAGATAGCGTTGATGTGTTAACGTCCTTTACACTATTACAACTAAAGAATACAGCAACCACAGTTAATGATAGTATTGTTTTTTTCATGTTTCTAAGATTTCTTTCTATTGGTGGTGCAAATGAAATTTGACTACATGGCATTGCGAAAAAGAATATACAAACCCAATTTATTTACCTCCTAATTGAGGTGTTCTATAGACGAAACATGAAAAAGATTTGTTATTATAAGGAGTTATTATTGATAAACTCCAAGAATTTAGATTTGTATTGCTCCGATACCGTTATACGTTGCTCGTTAATGATAATCTGACTGCGTTCAATAACATCTATATTATGTAAGGATACAATAAATGATCGGTGCACACGCATAAATTGAGATTCGGGTAGTTCTTCCTCTAACGATTTTAAACTCATTAAGGTTAAAATAGGTTTTGGATTGTCCTTTAACCATATTTTAATATAATCTTTTAAGCCTTCAAAGTATAAGACATCTGCTAATTTGACCCGTAGTTGCTTGTATTCGGATTTTACAAAGAGGAATTCTTTTTCTTTAGACAGGATGCTTTCTCGTTTCCCTTTTACCAATTCAAACCAGGTATTGGCTTTGTTGGCTGCTGCTAAAAATTCAGCATAATCAAACGGTTTTAGTAAATAATCTATCGCTTCAACTTTAAAACCTTCTAAGGCATAATGATCGAAGGCTGTAGTGAAAATAACACGAGTTTCTTTAGGCAACATTTTAGAAAACTCAATACCTGTAAGATCTGGCATTTGTATATCTAAAAAGAGTAAATCTACAGGATTGCTTTTAAGCACCTCCATCGCTTCAATCGCACTACTAAATTTGTTTTTTAGATCTAGGAACGGAGTTTTCTCTACATAACTTTCTACTAAATTGAGCGCCATAGGTTCATCGTCTACAATACTACAGGTGATTTTAAAGTTGCTCATGTTTAGTTGATTTCAATTTTTAAAGTGACTAAAAAACGGTCGTCTTTTACAATTGTTTTAAAGCTGAATTTATCTGGGTATAACAGTTCTAATCGTTTTTCTAAATTTTGAAGTCCGATACCAGAGCCACTTTTATCGTCAGTTTTCTTCGGGAAATTATTGTTTTCCACTGAAAATAAAACGGTGTTGTCGTCACTAGTCATGTTAATATCAATATTACTTGTTTTAGTCGCAGAGACACCATGTTTAAATGCATTTTCGATTAAGGAAATAAATAACAACGGCGCTATTTGAATGCCTGTTTCTTTGATAGGAAAACTATAACTCACAGTTGTTTTGTCTGATAGCCTTAACTTCATTAGATCGATATACTTTTTAAGAAAATCGATTTCCTTAGTAAGTGGCACCACTTCCAAATTAGTTTCGTACAACATATAACGCATTAGTTTGCTTAAACTATGTATAGACGATTTGGCTTGGTCTGGTGAAATATCAACTAAAGAATAAATATTGTTTAAGGAGTTAAAAAAGAAATGCGGTTGCAATTGGTAATGCAAATGCTGTAACTCGGACTTTAACTTTACATGCATTGCTTCTTTACGTTCCGCTTCGGTTTTATTCCAACGTTTTGTCGTTTTTAAAGCAATTGAAAACAACAGTGGCGCCATATAAGATAAGACTTGTATGTAAATAGCCATTTTAAATGGCGGCGCAACTCTGTTTGAGTTCTCAAGTCGTTTTTTTAGAATCTGTTGAAAGAAATTATCTTCAATATATTCTTTTAAAAACAAGAAAAAGGTAATCATTGCTGCATTTACAACTATAAACTGTAGCATTTTTTTAGGGAACAAAAAGCGATCTACTAAGACAAAATAATTGAAGTAGAATATAATAACAGAAAATACTAAAGGGATCCAGAAATGTGCTTTAACTCTATCTAACTCTTGTTCTTCACCATAAGACAACAAGTAAGGCAAACTAAATAGTGTTAACCAAACTAGCAGGTGTAAAAGGGCTGTAATTGTTTTATTCTTGTACATAATCTATTATTCGTAACGCAAAGCTGTGATTGGGTCTAAAGCTGATGCTTTTCTTGCAGGATACCATCCGAAAAATATACCAGTTACTGCACATACAGCAAATGAAATTACAATGGAATACAATGCCACGCTTGTAGGCCAATTTAAGAATTTTTCGATGAACACCGTTGCTCCGAGTCCTAATAATACACCCAAGACACCACCTGTGATACTAATTAGGATGGCTTCGATTAAAAACTGCATTAAAATATCGGATCCCTTACCTCCTACTGCCATACGTAAACCAATCTCTTTAGTTCGTTCTTTTACAGAAACATACATGATATTCATAATACCAATACCACCAATTAATAAGGAAATACTTGCGACTGCCACTAGTAATATCGTTAGCATTTCGCTGGTAGAACTAAATGTTGAAATTAATTCCTCCATTGAACGCACCGTAAAATCATCGTCATTACTATCCGTTAATTTATGTTGCACACGCAAAATATTAGAAACTTCTAAAACGGCTTCTGGCGCTTTTTCTTCGCTGATCGCAGAAGCCATAATTTGATTTAAATGATCGATAGCCAAAATACGTTTTTGTACCGTTGTATATGGTGCAATAACCACATCATCCTGATCTTGACCAAAAGTGTTTTCACCTTTTTCTTCTAAAACACCAATCACTTTAAACGGAATATTATTAAAACGAATCATTTGTCCGACCGGTTCTTCACCATCAGGAAACACATTTTCTACAACGGTTTGACCAATTACAGCTACTTTTGAAGCGGTTTGAACTTCTGCATCTGTAAACATGCTTCCACTCTGTAAACCGACGACTTTAATGTTTAAATATTCAGGATTAACACCATAAATTGATGATGGCCAGTTACTAGAACCGTTTATAACCTGACCTCTACCTTCTACCACAGGAGAACTATAACTTATTAAAGTCGATTGTGCTTTAATCGCTTCATAGTCACTTAATGTTAGCGATTCCATAACGCTAGCTTCTTGTCGTACACCACCTCTGGTATCAGCTCCCGCTTTTATAGTTATCATATTAGAACCCATTGCAGAAATGGAAGTACGAATACTTTCCTTTGATCCTTCTCCAATGGCTAACATAGCGATAACAGATGCTACACCTATAATAATTCCAAGCATCGTCAACAACGTTCTTGTTTTGTTAAGAATGATGGCTTTTGTTGCGATTTTAAATAAATTTAATAGTCTCATCTGTTTATATTTATTGTTTTTTTAAGGTCAAAATGGAATGCCACAATTACATATAAATTCATATTAGAATTTTGATATGGCATTTTATAATTAATCATCTTGTTTAGGTAATTTGGCTAATTCGTTTGCTGCAGATTGTACATTATGATTGTTATAATCTTGCATGACTTGTCCATCTTTTAATACAATGGTTCTGCTGCTAAAGGTGGCAATATCAGGCTCGTGTGTTACGAATGTAATGGTAATACCTTGCTTATTTAATTCTTGAAATAAGGACATAATCTCGTACGAGGTACGTGTATCTAAGTTTCCTGTGGCTTCATCGGCTAATATCATTACGGGATTATTCACTAAAGATCTCGCAATGGCTACACGCTGTTGTTGTCCACCAGAAAGCTGTGACGGTGTATGATGCAAACGTTCACCTAAACCTACTTTCTCTAAGGCTTCAATAGCACGTTTTCTGCGTTCTTCTGTAGATACCTTACTATTGTATAGTAATGGTAATTCTACATTTTCAATAGCCGATGTTCTTGCTAAAAGATTATAAGATTGAAAAATAAACCCAATCTTTTCGTTTCTGATGGTTGCTAATTCATTCCTGCTGAGGTCTTTTACACGTACACCATCAATTTCATAGGTTCCAGAAGTCGGTTGATCCAAGCATCCTAAAATATTCAGCATGGTACTTTTACCTGAACCACTCGATCCCATAATGGTCACAAATTCTCCTTCTTTAATATCAAACGAAATACCTTTTAACGCATGTACCGTTTCGGTTCCCATGGTAAACTCACGTTTTAAATCTTCAATTTTTATGATTGCTTTACTCATGATTCTTTATTTTTTCTTACCTCCTGGGCGTTGTGGCATAAAAGGACTTTCGCTTTTAGCTGCCGTACTCACTTCTGATTTGTCAACTTCTTTTAAACTATAAACGAGTTGATCTCCTTTAGAAATACCGCTTAAAATTTGTACGTTAACGCCGTCACTAGCTCCAAGAGTTACTGTTTTTTGTGTTATAGAACCGTCAGATCCCAATACCCAAAGGGCAGTTTCTTCTCTAGACCGTTCGCTCGTATTGCCCTCTAACTGATGTTGTAGGTTACACGCGCTTAGCGTTTCTCTTTCCGGTTTAAAATTGATGGCTTTGGCTTCTGCTGTTAATACATCATTCAATTCTAAAGTATAAATAGAGATGGTCGCTGTTAATCCTGGCTTTAGTTTTAAGTCAGGGTTATCTGCTTTAATTACAACGGTGTACGTTACTACATTTGAAGTAACCGTTGGATCTAATCTTACTTGAGTCACTTCACCTTCAAAGGTTTCACCGATATAAGCATCTACAGTAAATTCTACACGTTGCCCTTCTGTTACCTGTCCGATATCAGCTTCATCCACATCCGCTTCCACTTGCATTTCTTTTAAGTCTTGTGCAATGGTAAATAAGGTTGGCGTGCTCAAACTTGCTGCTACGGTTTGTCCTTCATCAATCGCTCTCGACAATACTACACCATCAATTGGTGAGTAAATATTGGCATACTCTAAATTGGTTCTGGCTTGTTGTAAATCAGAATAGCGTTGTGTTACAGTACCTACTGCAGTATGATAATTGAATTCAGCATCATCAAAATCAGATTTACTAATCACTTGATTGTCAAACAATGTTTTTTGTCTGTCGTAAATGGTTTTTGTGTAATTTCTTTGGCTTACAGCATTGTCATACACCGCCTGTGCTTGGGTTTTAGCAGCATTAAGATTCGTTTTATCTAATTCTGCAATCAACTGGCCTTCTGTAACCACACTGTTATAGTCTACATATATTTTTTCTACCACACCAGAAACTTGTGTTCCAACTTCTACTTGTGTAATGGGCTCCATGGTACCAGTAGCCGTTACCATTGTAGTGACATTCGCTTTTTTAGCTGTAATGGTTTTTGCTTCTATTACTATAGCTTCATCTCCACTTAGAAAAGTGTAGCCTACAACAGCTAATACTGCCGCAACTATGATGATGATTATGTTTTTTTTATTTTTCATGATGTTTCTATTTGTTGATTAAAGTGTAATTGCGTTTCCTTGATAAAATTGTAATAATTGATGGTATAAAATGCTTAAGTATTTCGCTTGTAAATAGTTTTGTTGTGCATTAGTATAGGTGTTTTGACTAATTACTAAATCGGTAGTGCTTAAGCCGCCTAGTTCATATTTTTTCTGCGCTAGATTATAAGATTGTTCTGCCGCTGTTTGCGATGCTTCTGCTGCGACCAATTGCTCTTGTGCTGACACTGCATTTTGATACGCAGTCTCCACTTTTTTGTACACCGTCTTTTCGGTTTGTTGCTGATTTATTTGTGCTTTTTCAATATTAATCTGTGCCGATTGCACTGCTGCTTTTGTCTGATTTCTATTGAAAATCGGAATGTTTAATGACAACGCTAGTCGTTGATTAAAATTCACATTAAACTGATCTGAGAAGTTATTATCATTGACACTTGTAAATCCAGAACCCAAACTACTTACTAACGATAAGGTTGGTAAATAGGCGCCTTTAGCAATGTCTAAACCTTTTTCGCTTACCTCTACGCCAATTTTACTCGCGCTAACTTCAGGTAGAATACCAAGTGCTTTATTATATATTGCCACTTTATCTAGCTCTAGCATAATGTAATCTGTATCGGTATTTAAAGTTTCAATCTCTATATCTTGAGTTGGATCTAACTCTAATAATTGTTTTAAGGCTATAATGTATTGTTGATAGTTGTTTTTAGCCGTGATAACAGCATATTTGTTTGTTGCCGTTTGACTCTGTGCTTCGGTGTAATCACTTAAGGCAATAGTACCTGCATCTAACCTTGCTTTGGCACGCTCAACTTCCTTTTCTGATGCTGCGACATTATTTTCAGCGATAGTAACAGCTTCTTTAGCATATAGAATTTGTAAATAGTTTTCTAAGATGCTTAGAATAATGTTGTTCTTCGTTTCTTCCTCTAGAAATACACTTTGGTTGAGTAATAACTCATTTTGAGCAATTTGATTATTAATCTGATTGCCTTGAAACAAAGTCATAGAACTATTAAGACTGACGTTGGTACTATATATTTGATCCGTAACATAATCGCTTGTAATCGGGTCAATAGAATTTCCGTTAGAAAATGTTTCAGATGCTGTACCGTATAGGTTTGGAAGTCTAGATGATTTCGCTTTACTGTAATCTACAACGGCTTGGTCGTAATTTAAAGCCGCATCCTTTATAGTAATATTGTTTTCTAAGGCATATTGAAGACACGCTTCTAAAGTCCAAAGTTCTGAGGTTTCAGAATTAGTCTCTTGCGAAAAGATAAACTGTGTGACTAGCAGTGTTATGATGATAAAAAGATGTTTCATTTTTGAGTGTATTTGATTTTACACTACAAAGATGAAACGATATCCTATCTTAATATAAAGCGATAGACGTTTGCGCTAATTCACTATATGAATTGTGGTATTTTATCGATGAGATTTTTTTATAGAATTTGATTTAAGCTGATGTAACCATTTCTGAAACAAAAAAATCCCAAGTCAAAGGCTCAGGATTTAATTATAATTTAGTGTCGATTGACGACTTAACCGTCAGGATGCATAAACTTCTGTTTCCCTAATAAAACGTCCTCAGTTTCCACATGGTCCTCATCTGGCACACAACAATCTACAGGGCAAACCGCCGCGCATTGAGGCTCTTCATGAAAACCAACACATTCCGTACACTTATCTGGAGAAATATAATATACTTCATCACTTATAGGTTCTTGCGTTTCGTCTGCATCTACTTCTTTTCCATTAGGCAAAACTAATTTACCTTTTAAACTTGTACCATCAGAATAGCGCCAATCATCAGCACCTTCGTAAATAGCAGTATTTGGACATTCTGGCTCACATGCTCCACAATTTATACATTCGTCTGTGATTATAATTGCCATAGTAATTTCTATTTTTATTGATCATTTAAAATGAGACTCACTTAATTCTGAAAAATTTAATTTATTATCAAAATCAAACCTTTTCTTGCTCATTTGCTTTGCTTAAATTTGCAATTGCAAAAATAAAGCCAAAACATCGCATAACCAAACCCATTATGGATTTAGAACAAAGAATTAACGCATTTGTAAAATTAGGTGCCTTTTTAAATCAATTTCAAGAAAACGAAGTCGTTAAAAATGAGACTTTAGAAGCTAATGATTTGTTTTTTGATGGCTTCAAACACCAACTAAAGCTTGCTCAAGAATATAATGGATGGTTCACAAAACAAAACATCACATTCACCATAAGCAATTGGTCTAATGCACTGACCGACAAAAACGTTAGACAATGGCTAAGCAAGTATAACTTCAACACTGCAAAACCACAAACGGTTGCCATTATTATGGCAGGAAATATTCCGCTAGTTGGTTTTCACGACTTTTTAAGTGTACTTATATCCGGACATAATGTATTAGTTAAGCAGTCATCTAACGATAAGCATCTACTTCCATTTTTAGCCAAATATTTAGAAGTTGTAGAACCTGATTTTAAAGGAAAAATCAAATTCACGGAAGAAAAATTAGAAAACTTCGACGCCGTTATTGCTACAGGAAGCGATAATACAGCGCGATATTTTGAATACTACTTTAAAAACAAACCGTCTATTATTAGAAAAAACAGGAATTCCGTTGCCATATTAACTGGCAACGAAACGAAAAAAGAACTAGAAGCGTTATCTGATGATATTTTTAGATATTATGGTTTAGGCTGTAGAAATGTATCAAAATTCTTTATCCCAAAGGATTATAATTTTGATGCCTTTTTTAATGCCGTTTACAAATGGCATCCTATTATAAATGAATCTAAATACGCTAATAACTACGATTATAATAAAGCTGTTTATTTAATGAGCGAATTTGATATGCTAGAAAATGGTTTTCTTATGATAAAAGAAGACGGCAGTTACGCTTCACCTATTGCCACATTGTTTTATGAAAGATATACTGACATCTCAGAATTACAAGAAAAACTAGCAACGGATTCAGACAAAATACAATGTATAGTTGCTAATGGATTTAGCAATAATGAAATTGCTTTTGGAGAAACTCAAAATCCTCAACTTTGGGATTATGCAGATAATGTGGATACTGTTGACTTCTTGCTAAAAATATAGCTTAAAAATTATCATTTTCATAACATCTTTTAGGCAATTAATTAGCACCTTTGTATCTGTTTAAAAATAATAGATTCAAGATTAATTTGTTAAAATCTTGAATTAAATTCAGAATAAAATGAAAAAACACAATTTTAGTGCAGGTCCATGTGTACTACCAAAATCGGTAATGGAGCAAGCAGCAGCAGCAGTTTTAAACTTTGACGATGGGCTTTCGCTTTTAGAGATTTCGCACCGTAGTAAACCTTTTGTTGATGTTATGGAAAATGCACGATCCTTAGCTTTAGAGTTGTTAGGACTTGAGGGTAAAGGTTATAAGGCGTTATTTCTTCAAGGTGGGGCTAGCACACAATTCTTAATGGTTGCTTTAAACTTATTAGAAAAAAGAGCAGGCTATTTAAATACAGGTACATGGGCAGATAAAGCGATTAAAGAAGCAAAAATCTACGATGATATTTACGAAATAGGCTCTTCTAAAAGTGCTAACTATAACTATATACCAAAAGGTTACGATATTCCTGAAGATTACGATTATTTTCACTGTACATCAAACAACACCATTTTTGGAACACAGATGAAGAGTTTTCCAAACTCTCCGATTCCTATGGTATGTGATATGAGTAGCGATATTTTTTCACGTCAGTTAGATTTTTCAAAATTTGATTTAATCTATGCTGGTGCTCAAAAAAATATGGGTCCTGCAGGAACAACTTTAGTGGTTATAAAAGAAGATATTTTAGGTAAAGTATCGCGTAAGATTCCTTCAATGATGAATTACAAAGAACATATTAGCAAAGGAAGTATGTTTAATACACCTCCTGTATTTGCTGTTTATGTTTCTATGTTAACTTTAGAATGGTTAAAAAACTTAGGTGGTATCAAAGCTATTGAAGAGGAAAATGAAAAGAAAGCGAGATTAATCTATTCTGAGATTGATTTGAATCCTTTATTTAAAGGCTATTCAGTTAAAGAAGATCGTTCTATAATGAATGCCACTTTCACTTTAGAAAATGAAAATCTAAAGGAAACGTTTGAATCTATGGTAAAAGAAGCTGGTATTAACGGCATTAATGGACATAGAAGTGTTGGAGGTTACAGAGCATCTATGTATAACGCGTTGTCTTTAGATAGTGTAAAAGCACTAGTTGAAGTGATGAGCGAGTTAGAAAGTAAGGCTTAAATTTTAGTATTCAGAAAGCAGTATTCAGTGCTCACTCAGATGCAATAAAAAAAGAGTTTTTCAGCAAGAAAAAATAAAATTTAATATTAACTATAAAATTACCCGAATCAGTTCTCTTTCTTCAAGAAAGAGTTAGGGATAGGAAAATGAAAGTATTAGCAAACGACGGAGTTTCTCAAAGTGGAATTAATGCATTAGAAGCAGCTGGTTACGAAGTCATCACAACAACAGTTGCACAAGAACAATTAGAAAACTACATAAACAAAAATGACATTTCTGTTTTATTAGTTAGAAGCGCAACGACAGTACGTAAAGATTTAATAGACAACTGCCCTAGCCTAAAAATTATAGGTCGTGGTGGAGTTGGTATGGATAATATCGATGTAGACTATGCACGTAGCAAAGGCTTAAGCGTAATTAATACTCCTGCAGCATCTTCTCATTCAGTTGCAGAATTAGTATTTGGACATTTTTATGGCTTAGCACGTTATTTACATAACTCTAACCGTGATATGCCATTAGAAGGTGATTCTAAATTTAAAAATTTAAAGAAAGCTTACGCTAAAGGCACTGAGCTTAAAGGTAAAACTTTAGGTGTTTTAGGATTTGGACGTATTGGTCAAGCGACAGCGAAAGTGGCTATTGGAGCAGGAATGAAAGTTGTTGCTTTTGATCCATTTTTAGAAAAAGCGAATTTAGAATTAGAGTTCTTTGATGGTCAGAAATTGAATTTTGAAATTGAAACGATATCAAAAGAAGAGGTTCTAAAACAAGCAGACTTTTTAACACTTCATGTACCAGCACAGAAAGACTATGTAATTGACGAAGCTGAATTCAAACAAATGAAAGATGGTGTTATCATCGCTAATGCTGCACGTGGTGGAGTTGTTAACGAAATTGCATTAGTTCAAGCTATTCAAAGTGGAAAAGTCTCTAGAGCTGCTCTAGATGTTTTTGAAAAAGAACCACAACCAGAAATTCAATTATTAATGAATCCTGCGTTATCATTAACTCCACATACAGGAGCTGCAACGAATGAAGCACAAGATCGAATTGGTACTGAGTTAGCTGAGCAAATCATAACTATTTTAGGTTAACAAATAAAATGTGACCAAACCGAATAAATTGAGTCCTACTATTGTGGGACTTTTTTTTGTACCTTGAAACATTCAAACTATTAACCTTAATTAAATAAAAATGGCAGGAATATTAGATTTATTAAACAGTGACTTAGGAAAAAGCATCATTAGTGGTGTTTCTGGTTCTACAGGAACAGATCAAGATAAGACAAGTAGCGTATTAACAATGGCGTTACCAGTACTTATGAAAGCAATGGAACGTAACGCTTCTACCCCAGAAGGTGCAGCAGGACTTATGGGCGCTTTAAGTAGCAAGCATGACGGAAGCATTTTAGACAACCTTAGTGGTTTATTTGGAGGTGGTGTTGATGATAATGTAAAAAATGATGGAGCTAAAATTCTTAGTCATGTATTAGGTAGTAAACAACAAGGCGTAGAACAAGTCATTGGTCAGAAATCTGGTTTAGATGCGGGTTCAGTAGCTAATATTTTGAAAGTAGCAGCTCCGATTTTAATGGGAGTTTTAGGTAAACAAGCTAGTCAGAACAACGTAAGTTCTCAATCTGACATTAGTGGCCTTTTAGGTGGTTTACTTGGTGGAAGCAGTACACAAAACGAACAGAGTTTCTTAGAAAAAATATTAGATGCAGATGGTGATGGAAGCGTTATTGATGATGTTGCTGGTATGGTTTTAGGAGGAAGCAAAAGCAAAGGAGGCCTTGGTGGTCTTTTAGGTGGTTTATTTGGTAAATAAAATTCCATTTTATAAAAATTATAAAGCAGTTCGTTTTTAATGAGCTGCTTTTTTATGTTCTAAAAACTAAACTTTACAAATAGATGGTGTTGCGCATTCAGAAGGTTAGTTTACTTAGTTTAGATTGTAATAAAGATAAATCTACGGTTACTTTGTGGTGTTAAATCGAAGTAAAAATCTAATCACACTAACATTTTTTTAATACCTTTAATACTTATGAAAAAGATTATCCCATTTATTATTATCCTAATTTTAATTGCTAGTTGTAAATCTTACAACACCAATCCAGTTATTGATAATGACAATAAGCACAGCTTAGTGCTAAGCGACACCGTTTCTATTAGTAGCGATGAAAACGATTATGAAATCATCATTATAGAACCCGGATTTAATTCATGGTTATTAAGCACTGCAAGACCAGAAGGCTATCACTCTCAACAATGGTTAGAATCTAGAAATGCTATTTTAGTGCAAGCTTGGAACCAAAGAAATTTACAACCACAGACGTATGACCCTAATCTATATGAAGTTAGAATTGATTATGACACACGTACAGACTACGGTTACGAAGTAAATTATAAATTATACAACTACTTTCTCTATTTTCAATTAACGTACAACCAACGTTTATCTTCTTTTACACCTAGAATTTAGCATAGAAAGACATCATAATTTATTAAATTTGCAGCACTGAAAGAGTGCTATGGAAAAATTTAAAAAACATTGGGAAATTCAACACAATTGGCAGTTGTTATTTCCCTTTTTTGGTTTAGTTATTTTAGGATATTCAGCTTTTAAAATATCTAATGCTTTTTTGGACAATTATGGATTGACTTTAACGATAGTTGCTGCACTTTTTGTTTTCTTTTTTTTATTAAAACTGACCTTATTCATATTTAAGAAACTTGAAAAGAAATGGATCCTCGATTATAAATGGGAAATGATCCGTGTATTTATGGTTTTTGCCTTTACAGGTACATCATCTTTATTTATTGGAAGGCCAATTATAAAGTTAATAGGAATTACTAAAGAAAACTTAAATCCTATACTCTACTGGTTTTTATTTATTATCATTGGGCTCGTTTTCTACCAAATTCTATTAGTAACTTTTGGATGGCTCTTTGGGCAATTCAAGTTTTTCTGGGAATTTGAAAAGAAAATGCTTAGTCGGTTTGGATTAAAACGCTTTTTAGATTGAAAATAAATACAGTAATAACATCACTATTTAAAACATTAGCAATTATGCTAGTGCTTTCTGTGTTGTTACCTTCTGTTGTAAAATTAACACACGCTTTTAATCACCATACACATGAAGTTTGTGATTCTGACAATGAGCTTAAAACTCACTTTCATGAGTCTGATTTAGATTGTGACTTTTATAAATTTAAGCTCACCAACAATTTATTTCTTGTATTTAATAACTACGAGATAATTACTGAAAAAACAGCTACTAAACAGCTATCTTCACATTATAGTTCTTTTAATAACTATCAGTATTCAAAAAGATATGTAAGAGGTCCACCTATGGTGAGTTAGAATTATAATTTTCTAATACTCTCATAAATCTATTTGAATGAAATCAATAATTATTGGTGTGCTCATCGCTATTTCTAGCTTTAGCTACAGCCAAAACTGCAATTATATTTTTTTAGGTGAAGTCAAAGATTTTCATGATGGAACAGCTATAGAATCTGCCACTATTCACATTAAAGAAAGTGATAAGTATTTAATTTCAGATTTAGATGGTAAGTTCAAAATTGAAAACCTTTGTTCTGGTACCTTAACCTTAACTATTTCTCATATTGGATGCGAAACAAAAACCGTTTCATATTCTATTGAAAATGATGTTTTTAAAATCATTTCTTTAGAACATCATTTAGAGGAACTTAATGAAGTTGTGGTGAATTCTCACTTAAAAACAGAAGGTACCAGTATAGAACAAACCCTAAACAAAGCCGATTTAGAAAAATACACCGATAAATCTTTAGGTGATGCTCTAAATTCGGTAAGTGGTGTGTCGTCGTTAAATACAGGAAATACAATTGTTAAACCTATGATACATGGTTTGCATAGTAGTCGGTTATTAATTATTAATAATAACGTGCGTATGTTTGACCAAGAGTGGGGAGACGAGCATGCACCAAATATTGATATTAATGCTAGTAACAAAGTTGAAGTGATTAAAGGAGCCAACACTTTAAAATATGGTAGTGATGCCATTGGTGGCTTAATCCTTATACAGCCTAAACGCTATGTTGCACGAGATAGCTTATTTGGTAGCACTATGTTATCGCTAAATTCAAATGGACGTGGTGGAAATGTAAATTCAGAACTGATTAAAACCTATAAATCTGGATTTTATGGTAGAATTCAAACAAGCTACAAACAATTCGGAGATTTTGAAGGTCCCGATTATAAGTTAACTAATAGCGGCTTAAAAAACATCAATGCTTCTGCCAGAATTGGCTACAGAAGTTTTGAAAAAGGTTTTGATGCCTATTATAGCGTTGTAAGTAATGAATTGGGTATTTTACAAGCATCACACATTGGTAATGTTAATGATTTAGTGACAGCAATTAATAGTAGAACACCACGTGTTATTGAAGATTTCTCATACGATATAGATTATCCTAAACAAAATATCTTACATAATTTAGCAAAGATAGAAGCCTATAAAAGGTTTAAGAATTTCGGAAAATTATCAGTACAGTATGATATGCAAATTAACAGACGGAAAGAATATGATTTAAGACGTGGTGATTTAGCAAACACACCTGTTATTGACCTTAGGTTGTTTACAAATTCTTTACAGACCAATTTGAATATTGATGCTATTGATAATCTTAAACTAGATACAGGCATATTAGTACGCTACCAGCAAAATGATGCTATTTCGGGCACTGGAGTCAGTCCTTTAATTCCTGATTTTGAAAAGTATGACGCTAGTATTTATGCTATTGGAAATTTTGATTTAAATGATTCTTCTGAATTAAGTGCTGGCGCACGTTATGATTTTACAAGAATCAATGCTGAGAAACTATACAACCTCACGGATTGGGAAGAGACCTATAATTACGATGAATTATTTCCACAGTTTGAAACCAATACTGTTGAGAATTCAAAAATATTAACACGTCCAGAATTTACATTCCATAACATTTCTGCTAATGTGGGCTATTCAAAGCAATTCAATAATGACATATCTTTATTTGTTAATTATGGTTTGGCAACGCGAGTACCTAACCCATCAGAATTGTTTAGCGACGGTTTACATCATAGTGCTGCGAGAATAGAAACTGGTTTGTTAACCCTCAATAAAGAAATCGCGAATAAGTTTGTGGCATCTTTAGAGAGAAATAATCAGAATTTTGGATTTTCAATCAGTCCGTATTTCAAGCATATTAACGATTATATACAACTCATTCCTGTTGGTATCACCACAACCATCAGAGGAGCGTTTCCTGTTTGGGAATATAATCAGATCAATGCACAAATTTTCGGTGTTGATATTGATGTCAATAAAAAAATAACCGATAAATTTAATTATAAAGGCAGTATAAGTCTTTTAAAAGGTGAAAACCTTACCGAAGACATACCACTTATACATATGCCTTCAACAAATTTCACTAATAGTATATCCTATTATAATGACGAGTTAAATCAATTATCAATTAATTTAACTCACAAAACTGTATTACAACAAAACGAATTTCCAGATTATAACTTTTATACATTTAACCCAATACTACAAGAAGATGTTTATGTAGACATTAGCTCTACTCCACCTGCGTATTCATTATTTAGTTTTAATAGTTCCGTTAGTTTTAAAGCGTTTAAAACCGGATCGTTAAAATTAGAACTTAATGTCGAAAATCTATTAAATACCAAGTATAATGAGTATTTAAATAGACAACGGTATTTTGCTGATGAATTGGGCAGAAACATTAACTTAAAAATAAAAATTAATTATTAATACAATAAATTCAAATTATGAAAAATATCAAATCAATAAAAGCAATAAAATTCTTAGCCTTACTTTTTGTTTCTAGTATAGCATTTGTAGGCTGTTCTAGTGATGACGATCATGGAGACGATCACGATCATGAAGAGGAACTTATAACGACAGTACGATATACACTTACCAACGGAACAGATGTTGTGATTTTAGAGTTTCAAGATTTAGACGGTGAAGGTGGTGCAGAAGGAACTTTTGATGTGTCTGGTCCATTAACAGCAAACACAACTTATTCTGGTGTTATTCAATTATTAAATGAAACAGAAAGTCCTGCTGATAATATTACTTTAGAAGTTGAAGACGAAGGTGATGACCATGAGTTCTTCTACACTCCAACAATTTCAGATATCACTGTTAGTAAAGATGATTTAGACGAAGATGGCAATCCAGTAGGAATTCTAACAACACTAGTTACTGGTGGTGCTGGAACTGGGTCTCTTACAATAGAGTTAATTCACGAACCTACAAAACCAAACGATGGAACCTCTATAAATGCTGGTGGTAGCACAGATGTAGAAGTTACATTTTCTATAGAAGTTCAATAATCTAAAATTGTAATACAGTTAAAAAAAAGCACTCTTCTGAGTGCTTTTTTTATGCTTTAGTTTCAACCTTATCCTTATTGAAAACATAAGTATAGACCCACATCAAAGTAAATGTTGGTATCACATCAAAGCCAGGTAACGCTTCCTCTACTAAAGTGATGACTCCTGCGACCTTACCAGCTTTTCCTGCATATAATTTGGTCATTAACCAGCCCGAAATTGGCGCCCAAATGATATCCGAAAATTCACCGATTCCGGGAATTATAAACGAGACTAAACCTAAAGCGTCTAAAAGCAGACCAATTACTAATTTTTTGTATTTATTCATATAGTGTCTTAATTACTAATGTGTTTAGAGCAATAATTATTCCAAATAAAATAGACTGCCATCTTCAAATTTAAATCTATAAATGGTAAGTGATGTCTTTTATTTTAACGTTTAATTAAGAACTTTGCTCAGCGTGAGAACTTAATTTTGTAAATATCGATGTAACAACCGCCAAATAATAACATCTATATCCTATTCTAAACGACTAAAACCATTTATGAACGCTCGTTCTTTAATTCTTTTGCTTACCGTATTAGGCGTTGCTACTTCTAGTATTGCTCAAAACAAAAAACCATTAAATATTCAACGTACCACACTAGAGCCAAAAATAGATGGCATTTTAGACGATGCGATTTGGGAAAATGCAGAAAGTGCGACAGGCTTTGTTTCTAATAGACCAGAAATTGGAAAAGAAGCTCCGCACGACGAACGTACAGAAGTAAAAATGACGTACGATGATAAAGCCATTTATGTTGCAGCTTATCTTTATGACGACCCTTCTAAAATAATGAAACAACTGACCAATAGAGATAATTTTGGTCAGACAGATTACTTTATATTAGTACTAAATCCCAATAACGACGCCCAAAACGACACCGCTTTTTATGTTTTTAGCTCTGGTCAGCAAGCTGATGCTATTCAAAGTCCAACTATTGGCGAGGATTTTGGTTGGAATGCCGTTTGGGACAGCGCTGTAAAAATTGTGGACGACGGTTGGATTGTAGAAATGAAAATCCCATACCGTACGTTGCGTTTCGCAGACCAAGACGAACCTACTTGGGGAGTGCAGTTCCATAGAGAGCTTAGACGATCTAGATCACGATATACTTGGAATCCAATTGATCCAACCCAAGGTTATTCCGGATTATACCATGCCGAAGTTAAAGGTCTTAAAGACGTAAAACCTCCCGTTAGGTTAAATCTCTATCCTTTTACAACAGGAATTGTAAATAACTATGACGGAGACACAGACACAGATTTAAAATTCGGAATGGATGTAAAGTACGGACTCACAGATAATTTTACCTTAGATGCGACATTGGTTCCTGATTTTAGTCAAGCCGGATTTGACAATGTTGTTTTAAACCTTGGTCCTTTTGAACAAACCTTCACTGAACAACGTCAATTTTTTACAGAAGGTGTCGATTTATTTTCTAAAGGTGGCTTGTTCTTTTCTAGACGAATTGGAAACAGACCTAGCGGAAGACTTAGTCTTGATGAAAATGAAGACGTCAACACACCTAATGAGGTTAAAGTTTTGAATGCGGTAAAGGTTTCAGGTAGAACTAAAAATGGCTTAGGTATTGGTTTCTTTAATGCGATTACAGAAAAAACAACGGCTACCATTAAAAACACAGTTACAAATGAAAAACGGAATGCCGTTGTCGAACCATTTGCTAATTACAATATCTTAGTTGTAGATCAACAATTTAATGGTAATTCGTCCGTAAGTTTAATTAATACCAATGTGCTTAGAGAAGGTCATTTTAGAGATGCTAATGCTACAGCACTAGTTGCGAATATTATTAATAAACGAAATACTTATAGTGTTGCAACAGATTTACGAATGAGCAATGTAAACTACCAAAACACAAGTAGTGAAACCGGTTTTAGCACCTATTTAAAGCTTGCTAAAATTCATGGTAATTTACGCTACAGCATAGAACACAGTTTCGCTGACACTGAATTTAATATCAATGACTTAGGTTTGCTATTGAGAAATAACTACAACTCTTTTAGTTCTGATATGTCATATCAAACCTTTGAGCCTAGCGGGAATTTAAATAACTATCGCATTAATGCCTTTTTTAATTACAATAGATTAGTAGAACCTAGCGTGTATTCTCAATCTAACTTCGGAGCCACATACCAAGCTACTACAACAAAATTAGATGGTTTTGGTTTTAGACTAAATATTGAGCCCGGCAAACAAAACGACTATTTTGAATCTCGAGATGGTAGACCATTTATATATGAAAACTATGTAAGTACTGGTGGCTGGATTTCATCGAATTACAACCGGAAATTTGCTTTCGATTTTAGAGCAAATGCTGGATCAATGTTTGAAGATGGCAGGGATTTATTTAATTATGATATTGAAGTTGAACCGCGTGTAAGGCTCAATGACAAACTTTTACTGATTTATCAATTTTACTATGATTTTACTAATGGTGGACGCGGTTATGCAACAGAAGAAGATGACCAATCGATTTTTGGCGAACGTAATAGACAAATTGTAACCAATAGTGTTTCTGCTAACTATGCATTTAATCCTTATAAATCTTTAGCCCTTAGTTTTAGACACTATTGGGATACGGTAAAATATGATGATGATTTATTTACGTTATTAGACTCTGGTAGATTAACTACAGATTCTGGTTATACAACAGATAACATAAGTAATGATCCCAATATTAATTTTAGCACTTGGAATATCGATTTAAGCTACTCTTGGCAATTTGCTCCCGGAAGTTTTTTAACGGCTTTATATAGAAATCAATTATTTAACAAGGATGCAATAGCTGAGTACAACTATTCAGAAAGTATTAATAATTTATTTGACCAACCTGTTCAACATACTTTTTCTATTCGACTTCAGTATTTTATTGACTTTAACGGTATGAAATCTATATTCAATCCTAATAAATCTGATTCTTAGTATTGTAGAATTAGGCATTAAGTATTACTTTCACATCGTATGAGTAAAACCGTTATTTCCGCAAAGCAAATTAAGAAAGCCTATAAAGACCTCGAAGTCTTAAAAGGTGTAGACTTAATCATTTTAGAAGGTGAAATCATTTCTATTGTTGGCGCATCTGGTGCCGGTAAAACGACACTGCTTCAAATTTTAGGCACCTTAGATAAACCCGATTATAAGTCAGATACAGAACTGATTATAAACGATCAATCTATTAAAACTTTAAATGATAAAGATTTAGCAAAATTCAGAAATAAGAACATTGGTTTTATATTTCAGTTTCATCAATTGTTACCTGAGTTTTCTGCTTTAGAGAATGTATGTATTCCTGCGTTTATTAATAACACATCAAAAGCTGATGCTGAAAAGCGCGCTATTGAATTGTTAGATTATTTAGGTTTAAAAGATCGCATTCATCACAAACCTAATAGCATGTCTGGTGGCGAGCAACAACGTGTAGCTGTTGCTAGAGCATTAATCAACAGTCCGAATATCATTTTTGCCGATGAACCTTCTGGGAATTTAGATAGCGAATCTGCAGATCAGCTTCATAATTTATTCTTTAAATTGAGAGATGAGTTTAATCAGACCTTTGTCATCGTAACACACAACCACGAATTAGCTGAAATGGCAGACCGTAAGTTGACTATGGTTGATGGGAAGATTGTTAGTGAATAACAAAAGACTAGCTCTTCTTCAACATCTTCAATGTAAAGCCTCCAAGGATTAAAATGACAATAAGAATAATGGCCCAAAGCCAATAACTGTTTTCAAATAGTGGTTTTACTTTTTCTTGTTTTTGCTTTATGATAACTTGCTCTGCTCCTATTTTTAAAGCTTTTAATGCTTTAGGTATTTTAGTTTCAAACTTAGCAATGTCGTAATTTGGTGTTCTCGCTGCGGGATTGCCATAAACCAACATATAATTTGCTGGTTCTGTAAATCGTCCCACTAATTGATGCTCGTAACCTTTTACAGAAATATCTTTTGTGGTTAGCGGCTGATTGTCGCCATTGTATATTGTTATTTTTAGATCCTTCGCAATCGTATTTGAAATTTTAAAACGATTGGCTTCAAGCGAGTTTAATATCGCATTTTTAATCGTTCTATAACTGTATTTCCACCCTTTTTCGGTTTTTATACTATCGCTTTTATATTCAATCTTTAAAGGTCTGTAATAATCAAACGTATTAGCAACGTCAATTTGTAATTGACTTATGGATACCGATTGTTCTAAGTCTAAATTAATTACGGTCGCTTTTTGATTCTTATCATCTGTGATTGCCATAGTCTTAATAGCATGATTCACAAAACTTCCTTCAGTAATTACGTATTTAAAAATCTGCGCTGATTGTAGTTCTAGCTGGTCTTTTTGTTTCACTAAAAGTCTAAAAAAACGGTATTTAGCATCCGGAAAATCTAGCTTGGTAAATTTAAAATCGGTCGTTTCATTTTTAATAGACATAATTCTATAATCTTCAAGAATTGTAAACCATTCTTGTTGATTTTGGCTGCCTTGCAATTCGATTCGCCAATCAAAATTTTGCTCTTTAAAATTTAGATGAATCTGATTAATAATATCTTCAGAATTTAACTGAAACGTAAAATAATAACCATTGGCTCCTTTCGTTTTATTGATGATATCAAATGAAATGGTTTTACTCACGATTTTTTCAGAAAGCACTTGCAATAAATACGGAGCTTCAATGGTATCCTTTTTTGTTATGCCATAAATCCGAAAGTCTGACAAATCAGAATTCACTTTTCCGAAGACAGCATCTGGCAATGTGAGCTTGTGCCACTCAGTACTCACATCATTTAATGCTCTTTTATAATTATAGCTTTCTATTTGTGCAGAGCAAAAGGCAAAACACCCCATAAGAAAACCTATAAATAGCCTAGTCGTTAACCTCATCCGTAATTTGGTTTTTGTATTTGTTGTATAAAAATGAAATGATTAAAAGCAGCACACCTAGCGATACAAATACAATGGTTTTTGAAATGGTATTAAGGTGTACAATATCATAAAAGAATAGTTTTATTAAGGTAATACCAAAGAAAATCATACCTCCAATTCGCAAATACGCTTTGTCTTTCCAGATACCAAAAGCAATTAATAAGAACGAATACACGCCCCAAAGTATGCTCAACCCAAGTTTATACGATTGCGTAGATTCCGATAGATCCATCCAATGAATAAGTTCGCTACTCAATACCCAGATTATGGAAACATGAAGTATAATATCGTAACCGATTTTATAGCCTTTGGCTATGCCTTCACGCTTAATAAATTTATAACACGTATATAATGCTAGTGCTAAAAAGGCAAAACACACATAACGAATCCATAAATGAAAGCTGCTTTGTGCAAAATATTCTGAAGGGTTTAAATAACTTTCTCTTAAGTCACTTAAGGCTAATAAACCTTGCGTTAAGAAAACGAATATACTGACCACTGTTAAGCCTAGGGCGATTTTCTCTAGCAATGTGTTTTTTATAAACTTGAAGTTGATAAACGACAACACTGCTACACATATTAAAGAATAATTGAGAACCCAAATGGTTTTAAAGTCTCTTAAGTCATAATTAAAGATCGACTCCTTATAATTGTCTTGAGTCGCGATGGATAAATTTGTAGTATGATATAACTGATCCCAATACATTTCAATTTCTAATCTAAAGGCGTAATAAGCAGTAAACACGAAAATTATTGGGATACCATATGACCATAAACGGTGCCAAATAGAAGTCGGTTGTGGTGCAGACGGATAGTCTTCTTTTCTATATAACCAAACAATAAATCCAAATGCCGAAACGAACAGTAACGAGGTTAAAAAATGAATATTAAAAATAAAAGGTATTTTATCCTCTAGTTCTAAGCCATAATAAGCACTATATGCAAAGGACCAATCTTGAAGAAGACTTATAAAGGCCAAAAGCATTAGCGGATACGATAATTTCTCATACACCGTAATGCCTTTTGTTCTCCCTAACCAGAACAATAACGCTGCTTCACTCACCCATAGTAAGGTCACCCAATTACCATCTAATTGTACCGGAATTGTAATGGTGATAAATACTAAAACCATAGCTGAAGCTAAGTAAAACAAGTTTTTATCTCCCAACTTCATTTTATAGAAAAGTACACTAACTATAAAATGAATAACCGCATTGCCAAGTGTAAACAATCCTAGCAGTTGTGTACCCGTTTCGTGGTTATCTAGAATAGCAAACCCAAAGCCGTAAAAGAAAAAGGAATTAAGTAGTAATAAAACAATATCACTCGTTTTAAACACCTCTTTTTTCAACATTTTATAAGCTAAAAATGTGACATAAAATATAATGAAGAATATACTTAAAAAACTTAAAGCCAGACTGAATTGTTCGTATTCATAGTATTCAAAAAAGAACC
Source organism: Winogradskyella thalassocola (assembly GCF_900099995.1). GTDB lineage: Bacteria > Bacteroidota > Bacteroidia > Flavobacteriales > Flavobacteriaceae > Winogradskyella > Winogradskyella thalassocola. The sequence continues at coordinate 179,750 of NZ_FNCZ01000003.1, read as the reverse complement.
AGGACGCAAAAATGAGCCACGTAAATATGAACGCTGAATAGTAAAGTGATTTCCAATATTTTTTAAATGAAATAATTAAAATTCCAATATTAATTATAGCCATATAACTAAACAATACCTCTACTTGCCCAGAACCATTACTCAATAAAAACGGTACGGCATAAGCACCAACTAAACCAATATGTGCAATCACTTGCTTATTATAACTGATAGCTGCAACCACGGTAAATGTGGTAAAAACCACCATAAGTGCAAACGCAAAAACTTGAGGTATTAAATCGTAAAAACTATAGGCGAAAAAGGTGATAAAATATAAAATCACAATAGCACCACTAACTAAAACAGCACTGTAAGATTCATATGTTTCTTTTAGTTTAATACCAAATCCTAATAAACCAATAGCTGTTAAATAACCAAGGATAATCCGTGTTAATGGACTTATTAAATCATTTTCAATGGAATATTTAGCACCAATAGCCACACCAATTATAGTAATGATAATTCCAATTTTATTTAAAAGATTTTCACCAATAAACTTTTCAATACTCGATTTCGATTTTGGCTTTTTATCAGCTATAATTTTTTCTTCAGCTTGATATTCAGTTTCTAAAATAGGCTGCGTTTCATGATCAACAGATTCGCTAGCTTCAGTGATAAGTTCTACGACCTCTTTTAAATCTTTTACTGGTGATTCATCTGGCTGAATTTCCTCAAAAGTTGAAACGGTATTATCTTCAACGGAACCCGATTTTAAGTGATACAGTTCCTCTTTTAAACTATTAATTTCAGAAGAAAACTCGGCTTGCTTTTTAAATAGCAGCTCTAACTTCTCAATGAGTTTGTCAATAAGCTCTTGATTTGTTGCCATATACAATTGATTTGGTTGTCTTTTCATTAAGAAAGACAAGGCTAAAATAGTTTATATTATTAGAATCCTACAATTCAACAATTAAAGTTAGGTTTTAAACCATTTTAATCTCATTTCAAATTTAGCATATTAATTAACCTATCCTTTAAACATTGTTAACATCTGTTCAACTTTTTATGGCAATTAATATCATAAAATAGTACTTTCGTTATGCCTTAATTAAATTATATGACAGTGACGGAGTTCGAACCTATAATAGAAACACTAGAAGAAGCCTACGAAATACCACATCTTAATGCGACGCGTAAGATCTCGGCATTATTACCGCATGACTATTATGAAACTGAAAAACGCTATCCTGTACTCTACTTACAAGATGGTCAAAATCTATTTAATCCTGCTGCGCCTTTTGGTGATTGGGCTATAGATAAATCCATGGCACAGCTCGCAGAACAAGGTCTTGGTGATCTTATTATTATTGCTGTCGATCATGGAAATGAAGAACGTATAAGTGAATATTTACCTTATTATCATCCACGTTTTGGTGAAGGAAAAGGAAATTTTTATATTCAATTTATGATTGAAAAATTAATCCCATACATCAACAGCCATTATAGAACCTTAACCGATTTTGAAAACACAGGAATTGGAGGTAGCTCCATGGGAGGCTTAATTAGTTTACATGCAGGCCTCAAAAACCCTGGTGTTTTTGGTAAAATGATGATTTTCTCACCTAGCCTATGGTTATCTAATAAAATTTTTAAAAGCACTAAATCTTTTGAACCATTAGAAAAATCAAAAATATATTTGTATTCTGGTGGACAAGAAAGTGCAGAGCATTTGCCAAATGCACATAGACTTGGAGGTATTATTCAAGAAAAAATGATTAATGGGTATCATATTGATTTCCGTTTTTCTATAAATGAACATGGAAATCATTCTGAAGCGCATTGGAGAGAGGAATTTCCAAAAGCCGTAAAATGGCTCTATTTTAATTCATAATTATGACTTATAAACATACAAAAGCATTAGATACCACAAAGGACTTTATACTACCTTGTAGAAAAGACCAACTAGATACGATCAAAGAATTTTTACCTGTAGAAAATCCCGATTTCGACGGTAGTTTTTCTACGTATCAATTACTTTACGGTAAGGTAGGTAATCGTATATACCTCATTGGTTTAGGGGAAGATAAATATAGTGCTCAAACAGAAAATACATTTCACAAATTAGCATTCGAAACTCAGAAGCATTGGGATAAATCCATTCAAGTTTATGCGGAAGATTTAAGTGATGATGAAACAAAGAAAGCAGTCATTGGAATTGAAATGGCGCAATATGAAATTGGTGAATTCAAATCTAAAAAAGAAAAAGCCAATACCACTACAGTGTCATTTTCAGCATCTAAAAATCTTAAAAACATTTTAGAAGAAGGTACCTATACAGGTGAAACCATCAATAAAATAAAAGCCTTGGTTGATGCTCCACCAAATATTAAAACTCCAGAATATCTAGGAGATTGGGCAGAAAAATCAGCAAAAAAAGCAGATTATAAATGTACCGTTTTAAAGCATAAAGAACTCAAAAAACAAGGCTTTGACGCTGTTCTATCCGTTGGAAAAGGAAGTGTAAACAAACCTGTAGTGATCATTACAGAATATACACCAAAAACAACTAAAAAAGTAGATATCGCTTTAGTTGGTAAAGGTATTACGTTCGATTCTGGTGGATTATCTATAAAACCATCAACCAACCTTCACTACATGAAAAGTGATATGGGTGGAGCTGCTGTAGTTTTAGGTGTTGTAGAATTGGTGGCTAAATTGAAACTAAACATTAATATCGTTGGTATTGTGTGTTCAGCAGAAAATGCTGTTGATGCAGAAAGCTATAGACCAGGTGACGTGATTAACTCCTACTCTGGTAAAACCATTGAAATAATTGATACAGATGCTGAAGGCCGATTGGTTTTAGCAGACGGCTTAAGTTATGCTGTTAAAAACATTAAACCAGAATACTTAATTGATTTAGCAACCTTAACAGGAAGCGTGGTAAGAACTTTAGGTTACGAAGCTGCAGGCATGTTTACGCATAACCAAGATATGGCGAGCACTATGTCTGACATTGGTTACAAAGTTCACGAACGCGTGTGGCAATTACCAATGTTTGAAGAATACAAAACTGACTTACATAGCGATATCGCAGATATCAGGAATTTTAGTGGTAAACCTTTAGCTGGTGCGACTAATGCAGCACAATTTTTAGAGTCGTTTATTGAAGACCACAAAAACTGGATGCACTTAGATATTGCCGGAGTATCATTTGGATCTTCGCCTTATGCAAAGATGAAAAGTGCTTCAGGTTATGGCATTCAATTAATTACAGAATTTATTAAGAAAAAAGCTTCAAAATAATTATCAGTTTCGTAAATTGTTTGTTCATTATAATTATCAACCAATCAAACTGTGGCTTTACTATAACAAGCGAAGCCATAGAGATTCTAACTAAGAAAACATGTCCAAACAACCATTAAATTTCCTTTGTATTTCTACCTATTTTAAAGGTGAAGATTTTCTAAAAAGTGTTAAAGCTGAAGGTAATAATGTCTATTTATTAACTAAAAAGAAGTTAGATAAAGAACCTTGGCCATGGGAATCCATAGATGACACTTTCTATATTGAAAAGTGGAATCATGAAGACGTGGTAAAAGGTATCGCTTATAAATCGAGAACCATAAAATTTGATCGTTTTGTAGCACTCGATGATTTTGATGTTGAAAAAGTAGCACTACTTCGAGAGCATTTTAGAATGCCAGGAATGGGCAGAACTACGGCACACTATTTTAGAGATAAGCTCGCCATGCGTATGAAAGCTCTAGAAGAAGGAGTTAACGTCCCAGAATTTACAGACTTATTTAATAACGATTCTATTAACGACTATGCAGATCGTGTTAGTCCACCATGGTTAATTAAACCAAGAATGGAAGCCTCTGCAACTGGTATCAAAAAAATACAGTGTAAAGATGAATTGAGGCAAGTCATCAACGACTTAGGTGACGAACGTGATAATTATTTAGTCGAGAAATTTGCGCCAGGAGATGTTTATCACGTTGATGGATTAAATGTTGATGGGAAAGTGGTCTTTGCCAGAGTCAGTAAATATTTAGACACACCATTTGAAGTCGCTCATGGTGGTGGTATTTTTAGATCGGCAAGTTCAAAAATTGGTTCTAAAGAAGAAAAAGGCTTACAAAAAATGAATGCTTCAGTGATGAAAGCCTTCGGTATGCAATTTGGTGCGTCTCATACAGAGTTTATTCAATCTAAAGCTACAGGCGAATTGTTCTTTCTAGAAACATCATCTCGTGTTGGAGGAGCTAATTTAGCAGAAATGGTAGAAGCTGCTTCTGGTGTGAATCTTTGGGGAGAATGGGCAAAAATTGAGGCTGCTAATCTTAGAAAGAAAACCTACAAACTTCCTAAAATAAACAATCAATATGCAGGCATCGTGGTGTCTTTAAGTCGATTTGAACACCCTGACACTTCTAGTTTTACAGACAAAGAAATTGTTTGGCGTATGAATAAAGCTTGGCACATCGGATTAATCGTCGTTTCTGACTCTAGCGAACGTGTTTTAGAATTGTTAGATCAGTATACAGAACGTATTGGCAAAGAGTTTCATGCGAGTTTACCTGCACCTGATAAGTCTGTGTAATTTTTAAATCAATCTTTTATAATAGCCTTTTATCTAAAATCGGAAAATAATATGCTAAAATTATGGAAATTAAGTGATTCTAAAACCAATAAATTAATTCTAGTAAAAGACAACTGTATTTATAAAGGAAACCCAAAACCTGATGAATTAAATAAGCTAAATTCAGATTCGTCTGATCTCGCATTTTTAAATCACCTTTTTAGTATCCCATATTCATATATCACGAGTATTCAAAGTCAAGTTGGAAAGAATGAAATTAAAATATATTTTGGTAATGGTTCAGAAGAAGAACTAATTATAAAAGATAAAAACACAAAAAAAGAAGTTTTTGATTTTCTAAAACAAGATATTCCCCATTTTAAATATAGTTCTGAATTGCCAAGTGTCTTGAGATATGCCAAACCTCAATTTTTCGCTTTATTATTTATGACGGCATTATTTATTTGGTCTTTATATTTAGCAATTCAAATTGAAAATGGTGCTGAATACGAAATTATTGGAGGCGGAAGAAGTATTACTAGTATAGTCCTAGCCATTGCAAATTTAGGTGTTTTTAAAAATATTATAGGTTATATTATATTGCTTGGAATAATATCAATATCACTATTTGGAAAATTAAAATCACGCAGTGAAACAGAGTTTTTAATTAGGCAGAAGTAATAGATAACTATAGAATGAAAACAGAAACGAATAACCAATTTCAATTAGCAAGTAGAAAAAGAAGAATCGCAGCGTATATAATCGATCATTTTGCGATGAGTTTTCTAATCGTTTCAATTACATTTTTGGCGCTTGGATCAGATTTTTTAAACGAACCTGATTTTACCACCATCACAGCAACTATGTTAGTTGTTTTGCTTCCTGGATTTGTAGTCTATTTTGGGAAAGATGCAATTAAAGGCATCAGCATTGGTAAATGGATTATGGGAATAATGGTTAGAGATGAGGCCAATTCTGAAAATGTACCTTCATTTGGAAAACTATTATTTCGGAATTTATTTCTTATCATCTGGCCTGTTGAATTTATTGTACTGGCGGTAAGTAATGAGAAAAAACGACTTGGAGATAAAGTCGCTAAGACTATTGTAGTTAAAAACCCTAATAAACCGAGTAAAACACCTCGAGTTATTGCTTTAATTGGTATTGGTATCGTTTTTATAACTTTTATGGTGCTGTTCACAGGGTCTGCAATGAAAAATTCGAACGCTTACAAAATAGCCGTTGAAAACATAGAACAAAATCAAAAGATTTTAGATGAAACAGGCGGCATAACAGGTTACGGTATGATACCAACTGGCAGTATAAATATTAGTAATGGTTATGGAGAAGCGCAATTAAAAATTAAAGTTCTAGGAAAAGACAATGATCTCAGTGTTGGTGCTTACTTAACTAAGCAACCGAATGGTGAATGGGAGGTCATAAATCTTTCTAAAGAATAGTAATTTTAGCGCTGATAACAATCTTAATCATCAGCATTTCAATAAATCAATAACTTACTTCTAGAAAATAGCAACGAGAGATATTATCCCTCAAAAAAACCAGTGCTACCTCCTACCCACGTTTTATCCTTATTGTATTTTACTCCAACCATTTCACCTTTACTTAAGCGCATCAAGTTGCTTACAATTTCGGTTTTGTTGGTTTTAGAATTGTGAAGCATCATCATTCTTATTTCGCATTTTGCTGGCACATCCATCGTTTCAATAACTGGTGCATAGGCCACTTTTTCTTGCAATAAATAATTCGATTTATTAGAAATAGCATCAATCATATCTCGTGTTACATGAATCTGAACTCCTGCGCCTGCAAATGAATACAACGGTTTTAAAACGTAGTTTTCTAAGTCAGTCGGAATTTGCTCAAGCGTATCTAAATAATAAGATTTTGGCACATAATCCCCTTTTAATAAAGGCATGGTGTATTTGCTAATTCGGTAAAACCAGTTAGGGTGACCAATCCATTCGGCATCAATCTCATCTTGAAAACTGAATTCTGTCTTCAAATCTGTACGTTGGTGTAATTCATCAAAAATAATACGATTGTATATTTTAAGAACTTCCACTTCACCTCCATCTTTATCTAAATAAAACAGTGTTTTCCCTCTCTTTTTTAAATCAGTAATACAAAGTACTTTTATACCAAGCTTTGCAGCTGTAGCATAGAAATCTATAGCTGTAGCTTGTTGTTCTGGTTCTATTTCTAGTAGAATAACTTGCTTAGGATCAGTATCACCTACAATTTCTTGCTTTAAAAGGTTTATATAATCGTTGGTAGTCATGCCATTAAGATGTTGCGAAAAATCACTTGGAATAGTGTCTCCAAAATGCTCGCGATACTTACTACCTATCAATTCTTGAAAAAAGTATAACGAAGGAAACCCTTGTAATTCGATCAATTTCGGAGTCAATTCGCCATTTTCATCTTTACAAATTCCAAAATCTAATTGTATAAATTTTGAATGTTCATCCTCGTTTGGCACAATCGTATTGGCATCAAAAAAAGCACCATCTGTTAGCTCCTTAAAGTTCGGCTTATCAATAACAGACATAATATCATTACAAGCGTCAACCAATTTTTGTTTTAAACCTTTCGGAATAAAAACGGGTGTTTCTGCAATTTTAAATTTAACCTTAAAATTAAATGACGTATCAATATCGTCTAAGAAAGATTGATACTTTTCTTCAGAGAAATTAGCATTATAAGCGTCGCGGATAGTCTTTATCATCTTAAATTATGACATTACAGGTTGATTAACTTTACTAATTGCATTTCGAATAAACTTTGGTAAAATAGTATTATAAGTCAACTCAATTTTTTCAGGATCATCAATACGATCCATCATTTGGTTATACTTTTCTTCGCCAAAACTATCAATAACCTTCTTTTTATTTTCCGCTTCTCCAAAATAGGCCTCCATGCTCACAGGTTCAGCTTCAGGATGAAATTGCGTTCCCACAAATTCGTCAGAAAAACGAACGGCCATAATAGCACGTTCTAATTCGACATGTGTTCTAATCTTTTCTAAACTTAAAATAGTTGCTCCATGGTTTTTAAAAACAGTTAAGCGTGGCTGAATAAGTTGCCAATCGCGAGAATCTACCGCAAAAAACGGATCGCTTAAACCTTCAAAAATGAGATCATTATGCCCTTTTTTCGTTTTATGAACACGTAAAATTCCAAAAGAAGTACTACGTCTAGGTTTTAACTCTCCTAATTGAAAATAATGACACATCACCTGAAATGAATAACAGATAAAAAAGACAGATTTTTTTTGTTCAGAAGATGATTTATTAAAATCCCAAAGCTCTTGCATTAATTGCAAGTATGGTTTCCTCCACGCGCCGTCATCTAAAGGACTTCCTGGTCCGCCACTAGAAATATAAATATCGAAGGATGTATCTGGTATTTCTAATTTTGCTCTAACATTGAAGATTTGGAAATCAACTTCATCATTAAATGTACTCACAATTTCTTTAATGCAACGCAGCCCCTGATTGGGTGCATCGTTATTCATATCTAAAATTGCTAGTTTCAATTTATCTTTTTTCATATCAATTTGCCGCAAAAGCGGTAATCCATTAAGTAGGGTTTATTTTTATAATCCTGAAATAGTTTGTTCTGTAATATAGTCAACCACTTTAGTAAGGTCGTTTGTTTGTTTAAAAATTTCTAATTGACGGTCTGCACCTGTACCATTCTTAAGCATTTGGTGAATGTATTCAATTTCTTTTCTAGAACCTAAATCATCTACAACATCGTCAATAAACTCAAGTAATTCTAGCATTAAAAGTCGCGTTTCTACTTCAGCTTCTTTTCCAAAGTCAATCATTTTTCCATCAATTCCATAACGACTTGCTCTCCATTTATTTTCGTTTATCAACGCACGATGGTAATTCATAAAATTAAGATTATGCTTTCTTAAATCATATAATTTAGCCACTAATGCTTGTATAATTGCAGTAATACAAATGGTTTCGTCAACGGTCAAAGGTACATCACAAATTCGAACTTCTAAAGTTGGAAAAAATGGGTGTACTCTAATATCCCACCAAATTTTCTTTGGGTTATCAATACATTTCGTCTTCACTAAAAGATTCACATAATTTTCGTAATGTGCATAATTTTCAAAAACACCAGGAATACCTGTTCTAGGGAATTTATCAAATACTTTAGATCTAAACGACTTAAAGCCTGTATTTCTGCCTTCCCAGAAAGGAGAATTGGTTGATAAAGCATATAAATGTGGTAAAAAATAACGCATGGCATTTACCAAATGTATAGCCATCTCCTTATCTGCCATTCCAACATGAACGTGCAATCCAAAAATTAAATTAGAACGTGCTGTATCTTGTAATTCCGTAATTATTTCATCGTAACGCGGATTAGGTGTAATGAGTTGATGTTCCCATTTTGAAAATGGATGTGTGCCTGCTGCACCAATTTTAAAACCTAAATCGTTCGCAATACCTGATATTGATTTTCGTAAATGCGTAATTTGTTGTCGAGCATCAGTAACATCTTCACAGATATTTGTTCCTACTTCTACCACAGCTTGATGCATTTCAGCTTTAACTTGGTCGTTAAGGACTTTGGCTGCCTCTATAACTATTTGTTGGTCGTGAGAAATTAACTCGCGAGAAACAGGATCAATAATTTGATACTCTTCTTCAATACCTAATGTGAACTTCATATAAAACGAGGGTTAGATGAAACCTGACTATTAAAAATAATCAGGTTTTTGAGAAATTCTATTTTTTGGCAGCTTTGGTCTTAGTTGCCGCTTTTTTAGCAGAAGCTTTCTTTTTAGCTACTTTTGGTGCTGGAGCTTTTTTTACAACCGGTTTTGGTGTCGTTGAAGCTTCACTAGCGACAGTCTTTGCTGGGGCTTTTTCAACCTTTGCTTTTGCTGGAGCTGTTTTTTTACTTGAGACTGCTTTAGTTGAAGTCTTTTTAACTGCTGCCTTTTTTACAGGTGCTTTTTTAGATGACGCTTTCTTAGTAGAAGTCTTCTTCTTTGGTGCTTTTGGAGCTGCAATTTGATCTGTAACAAAACTTCCCCAAGTAAGGTTCATTTGACCCTTTTTGTATTTCTTTGCTTTTGCAATCGCCATATCAGCTGCGTTCTCCACAATCCAATCAAAATTTTCTTGGCCTACAGAATTAATATCAGCATCTGGTGCCGGATTACAAAAATCAATAGCATAAGGAATACCATCTCTTACTGCAAACTCAACAGTATTAAAATCGTAACCTAAAGCTTTATTTAATTTGATACAGTAGTCTTCTACTAAATCTAAAATTTTCTTATCAACTGGATCTCCATCTAATACATAACGTAAGTGGTGTGGATTTCTAGGCTCATATTGCATAATATGAATTTTATCAGTTCCTAAGGCGTAACATCTAAAATATTCAGTAAAGTTGATTTCTTCCTGAAGCATCATCACTAAATTCTCAGTTTCACCATGCTTTTCCCATAAATCTTCCGGACTTTCTACACGGTAAACACTTTTCCAGCCTCCACCATCATGTGGTTTCATGTATGCAGGAAAACCGATTGTTTTAAACATTTTTTCCCAATCGAAAGGAAACTTCATGTTTCTAAAAGAATTGGCATCGGTATCTGGTGGACGATGAGATGATGGTAAAATAAACGTTTTAGGCACTGGTACTCCAATAGATTCAGCTAATGCATTATTAAAGAATTTTTCGTCTGCACTCCACCAAAAAGGATTGTTTATGACAGCTGTTCCTGTAATAGCTGCATTTTTTAAATACGCTCTATAAAAAGGAACATCTTGAGATATTCTATCTACAATAACTGCATATTCATCAGATTTTGCTTGTTCTACAGTATCAATAGACACAGCTTCTGCAACCATATCTTCTATACCTTGTGCTTTAATTTTTTCGTTAACTCTGTCTATAAATGCCCAAGGGAAGGTATCTTCTTGACCAAATAAAATGCCTATTTTTCTCATATTGAAAATAAATTTGATGGTTTAATTAATTAGTTAGTTAGTTTATAGTTTTGATAGATAATGTGGAAACATTTTATTCCATAACGGCCAGTCGTGCTTAGCTGATTTATGTTCATCGTACCAGAAAGGTATGTTTTTTTCTGTTAATATACTAGCCATTTTTTTATTGGCATCTAAACAAATATCCCACTCACCTACTCCTAGAACAATTTTCATATTCCATAAATCAGGATGGTTAGCTCCTGGTAGAAAATCTACAGGATTGTTGAAAAACACATTATCGTCATAGTGGCCGTCTACGAAAGATTTAATATCAAAAGAGCCACTCATACTAAACATATGACTTACACGTTCTGGATGTCTAAAAGCAAAATTCGCAGCTTGATACCCCCCAAAACTAGGACCTGCAACCGCTACCTTATCTGTACCTTTATCATGGCATACTTTATTAACCACTTCGTTCATAATGAATTCATCGTACCATACATGATTTTTAGCACGTTCTGCAGGATGAATATTCTTATTATACCAGCTTAATTCGTTGATACTGTCTGGACAATAAATTTGAACCAAACCTTGCTCAACAAACCATCTTGCAGATTCCACAAGTTTCATGTCTCTACATTCATTATGCTTTCCCATTGTTGTAGGGAATAGAATTACCGGATAACCTGCATGTCCAAAAACAAGCATTTCAATATCCTTGCTTAATGTTGGTGAGTACCATTTAAAATGTTCTTCTTTCATGTATTTTATAAATTATTCCTCAAAGGTCACATAGAACATCCTTATAAAGTCTATAGCTACCCATGCAGCTTTTAGACAAGGACGTTTCAATTGTTTAATTTTTAGTTAGTTAATCGAAATTTTAAGTCGGCTAAAATAAGCTATTTGTATCAATATTTAATTCATTGTTATTGAAAACTAAACAGTTAATCAATCACTTAATATAAGGACGTTTTTAAATATCGTTATTTAAATTGTAAATCGATTAACTATAGTAATTGTTTTTATACCTTTTTAATAATTCTACATTTATAGCAGTTTAAAATTGCTAAATCTGTAAAAGTTAAAATGTACTTATTTTTATGAAAAAAAATTTAATACTTATTAACTATTTGAATTAAAACCTGTTCAAATAAAACCTTCTTTTAAATCAATAAAAACTTACAAAACCGTTAAATTTGTAGTACATCAAATATCAGTACACATGAATTACCGAATAGAAAAAGACACAATGGGCGAGGTTAAAGTGCCTGCCGACAAACTTTGGGGAGCACAAACTGAACGCTCTCGTAATAACTTTAAAATTGGTGCTTCTGCATCTATGCCTTTAGAAATCGTTTATGGCTTTGCCTATTTAAAGAAAGCAGCGGCTTACACCAACTGTGATCTAGACGTTTTATCTAAGGAAAAACGCGATTTAATTGCACAAGTTTGTGATGAAATATTAGAAGGCAAGCATAATGATCAATTTCCATTAGTCATTTGGCAAACAGGTTCTGGGACGCAGAGTAACATGAATGTGAATGAAGTGGTAGCTAATAGAGCGCATCAAATTGCCGGACAAGTTATTGGTGAAGGCGAAAAAACAATTCAACCAAATGATGATGTCAATAAATCACAATCCTCTAATGATACGTTTCCTACAGGAATGCATATTGCAGCGTATAAAAAAGTTGTAGAAACTACGATTCCTGGTGTTATTCAATTACGAAATACGTTACATAAAAAATCTTTAGAATTTAATACGGTTGTAAAGATTGGTCGTACACATTTAATGGATGCGACTCCATTAACTTTAGGACAAGAATTTTCTGGTTATGTGTCTCAATTAGATCATGGCTTAAAAGCTTTACAACACACTTTACATCATTTAAGTGAACTCGCTTTAGGAGGTACTGCTGTAGGAACAGGAATGAATACACCAGAAGGTTATGATGTTTTAGTAGCGAAATATATTGCTGAATTTACAGGCTTACCTTTTGTTACTGCTGAAAACAAATTTGAAGCTTTAGCGGCACATGATGCTATAGTAGAAACGCATGGTGCCTTAAAATTATTAGCAGTGTCATTAAACAAAATAGCCAATGATATTAGAATGATGGCTTCTGGTCCTCGTTCTGGAATTGGTGAAATTATAATTCCTGCAAACGAACCAGGTAGTTCAATAATGCCAGGAAAAGTAAACCCAACACAATGTGAAGCATTAACTATGGTTTGTGCACAAGTTATGGGTAATGATGTTGCGATCTCTGTTGGAGGCACTCAAGGCCATTATGAACTTAATGTGTTTAAACCAATGATGGCCGCTAATATTTTACAGTCTGCTCAATTATTAGGAGATGCATGTGTTAGTTTTGAAGAACATTGTGCAAGTGGCATTGAACCAAATCACCAAGTAATAAAAGAGTTATTAAACAACTCATTAATGCTAGTAACAGCACTAAACACTAAAATCGGCTATTATAAAGCAGCTGAGATTGCAAATACAGCACACAAAAACGGTACTACTTTAAAAGAAGAAGCTGTAAATTTAGGTTATGTTTCTGCTGAAGATTATGACGAATGGGTAAAACCAGAAAACATGGTTGGGAGTATAAAATAACGATTAAAAGCACAAATACACGTTGAAACGCATTGGGTTGCATTTATTTACTATATTCGTATCTTACAAAAACTATGAAATTATGAAACAAAAATTACTTCTACTATCTGGTTTGTTATTATTAAGTTTAACCAGTAATGCTCAAATTGAAGTTACTAAAAGCACAATTGATGCTAGTACGCCTGCTAAGCCGTATGCTGTAGCAACAGCAGACTTAACTAACGATGGTAATATCGATTTAGCGATTGGCACCTATGATAGTAGTGTAGTAACATGGTATAAAAATAATGGTGATGACACCTTCGAAACAGGAATCACTCTTGAAGCAACGGGTACAGCTGCACTATCCTATATTGAAAGCATTACCATTGCTGATTTAAATACTGATGGTCATAATGATATTTTAGCTACAGGATCTTATAATGATAATTTAGTGTGGTTCGAAAATAACGGAGATGAAACTTTTCAACCTGCTGTATTAATCGCAACAGGAATTGCAGGAGCTGGAGCAGTAAAAGTCGCTAATATTGACAATGATGTTAATGATAATCTAGATATTATTGTAACCGCTTATACTTCAAACTCAGTTGTTTATTTTTTAGGAAATGGAGATGGAACTTTTGGAACGATGCGAACCTTAGCTCTGGAAGGTACCGGAGCGGGACCTGCATCTTTTGATATAGGAGATTATGACGATGATGGTGATTTAGATGTTGTTGTTGGCTATACCGGAAATGGAGACGTTAAATTATACGATAATACGGTTGCACAAGACGGTCTTGATATCGATGGAAACGTAATATTTGTACCATATACTAATACTGTAGACGCTGACAATGGATGGCTATGGTCTGTGATTTTTGCTGATGTAAATAATGATGGAAATCTAAACATAGTTAAATCTGATTCTGAGCCAACTTCAGGAAATCCAACATTAGCTTGGTTTACTAACGCTTCTAGTGGAATAGACACTACTTTTACGGAAGCTATAGTTTCAACAAGCTTTTCACATGGTGGAGCTGTTAGTGTTGCAGACCTAAATAATAATGGTTCCAACGATCTAATTCTGGGAAATAGTTACGTGTCTGGAGTAGATTTAATTTGTTTTGAAGGCCATGCGTCAGGAACTTTAAGTGATGAGATTGTTTTAGATGATACTACTGGTTCCATCTTCTCAATGGCTTTAGCAGATTTCAACAACGATAATAAATTAGATATTGCTGCAATTAGTTACCTCGCAAATGACGTAACTGTTTTTTATAACAACACAACCCTATCTACAACTCAATTTAAATTAACAGATGTAGTTCTATATCCAAACCCAACAAAAGATTTTTTAATGTTTGAAGGTTTAGATAATAACATCACAGTTTCTGTTTACGATCTTTTAGGAAAACAAGTCATTTCTCAACCTCTAGCTATTGGAGAAACACTTGATGTTTCAGAATTAGCACTTGGTATTTATACGCTAAAAATAAATAATGAAGTGACTTCAAAATTCATAAAAGAATAAAATAAGAGTATTAAATACTTATAAAACGCTAGTAAATTATGACTAGCGTTTTTTTTTGTTCAAAAAAATAGCAATCTTTACAAAAACACCAATCCATATGTCCATACTTATTACTAATATTAAGCAGCTACTTCAAGTTCACGAACATAACGTTACAATTATTAAAGGTAGTGCTATGAAAGAGCTTTCATATATAGAAAATGCGTACGTTTATATTGATTACGATACCATTATAGAATATGGTAAAATGGAAGATTGCAGTAGTATTGAAGCCGATACCATTATAGACGCCACCGGAAAAATAGTATTACCATCTTGGTGCGATTCTCACACGCATATTGTTTATGCAGGAGACAGAACTTCAGAGTTTGTGGACCGAATTAATGGATTAAGCTATGCCGAAATAGCCAATAAAGGCGGTGGAATTTTAAACTCTGCAAAAGTACTTCAAGAAACGTCTGAAGACGATTTGTATGACCAATCTATAAAGCGACTTAATGAACTTATAGCCATGGGAACTGGAGCTGTGGAGATTAAAACAGGCTACGGTTTAACGGTTGAAGCCGAATTAAAAATGCTTCGGGTTATAAAGCGTATAAAACAAGAAAGTTTAGCAATAATCATTCCCACCTTATTAGCGGCACACGCTATTCCTGAAGAATTTCGATCAAAAAAACAAGATTATATTAAGTATATCACTCAAGAATTGATTCCAAAAGCTGCTAAATTAAATATCACTAAATATGTTGATGTGTTTTGCGAAGAAGGCTATTTTGATATTAAAGATACAGAAGCCATTTTAGAAGCTGGAAATAAATATAATTTACGACCAAAAATTCATGTTAATCAATTTAATATTCTTGGTGGTATTGCGCTTGGTGTAAAACACAATGCTTTATCCGTAGATCATTTAGAAGAATTAAATGACAAGGATATTGAAGCTTTAAAAGGAAGTGATACGATACCTGTAGCTTTACCAGGTTGCTCCTATTTTTTAAGTATTCCTTATACCCAAGCACGAAAAATTATTGATGCTGGTTTGCCTTTGGCAATTGCTACGGATTACAATCCTGGATCCGCACCAAGTGGAAATATGAATTTTATAGTCAGTGCTGCTTGTGTAAAACTAAAACTGACTCCAGAAGAAGCGATAAACGCTGCAACTGTAAATGGCGCTTATGCCATGGGAATCAGTAATATGTACGGCAGCATTACACGAGGAAAAAAAGCAAATCTCATTATTACTAAACCAATGAATCATTATAGTGAAATACCATATGCTTTTGCTCACAACCCTATTGAACAAGTGATAATTAACGGTCAAATATTATAACAAAAAAAATCCAGAAGCGAACTTCTGGATTTTTTTTATCAATTTATCAAAGGTGTTTTTATTTCAATTCAAATTCTGAAGAAGACACTAATGCTTTATCACTAAAGACATTTACTTGATAACGTCCTTTTTCGAATTTTGAATCTTTCAATTCATTTATATATTCACAAATATTTAAATTTCTATTCTCGTAATTAAATCTACTAATTAGACTGTAGTTTAAGACTTGGTCTTCAAATTCAATCTGATCGTTAGAACCTAATACATTATTCTTAGGATCAATGACTTGTACATACAATTCTTTATCTCCTGCTTCTGTTAGCATGTTCTTAGCTACAGTAAAACAAACTTTAATTTTATCACTGCGGGTTGCACGCTCTGTTGGTATTTGTTTACCACTGTTTCGTTCAATAACCCCCATCCCGACTAAACCAACAGTTTGTAATGCTGCTGCATCTTTAACAACTGTTGCAAGTTCTGTGTTTTGGACTAATAACGAATCGGTAAACATGGTGCGCTCAGCTAACTGAACTTGTGTACTATCTAAAGACGATGCTAAGTATTGGTTCTCCCCTTTTAAACGATCGTTTTCAGTTAATAAAACGTCCATTTCTTCTTGTAAGGCCATATACTTCTTTTTGTAGTTCCATAAACTACCAACGCTATTTTGAGATACTTTTAATGAATCCATTAAGCCTTGTATACGCTCTCTTGCAGCAATTAAATCTTGATTTTTAATTTCACTCTCAGCGATGGCTTCATCATAGTCTTTTGCCATGTTGTTGAGATCATTCATCACCTGTTTCTTTTCATTCACTAATAATTTTTCATTCTCCTGCTTTTCGCTGTAAAGTTTAGAGGTGTAAAAAGCAGTGACTAAGAATAATACTAATAATATGCCTAATCCTACTTTTAATCCTGTACTTGATTTTTGTGAACCTTCCATAAATTGTTTGTTTTAAGTATT
This sequence comes from Winogradskyella thalassocola, assembly GCF_900099995.1. GTDB lineage: Bacteria > Bacteroidota > Bacteroidia > Flavobacteriales > Flavobacteriaceae > Winogradskyella > Winogradskyella thalassocola. The sequence continues at coordinate 162,763 of NZ_FNCZ01000003.1, read as the reverse complement.
GTTAATTCTTGTTTTTTTAATCTTAATTTAGAGGCCAAAGTAATTAAATAAAAATGTACTTTTAATTTATTATTCTAATTTTTTATCCAAATGGAGCATCTTATAGTATTTACAGAAAAAGAAAAACAATTGCTTTTAAAGAAACGTAAGGGTGAAACAAAATTTGGAGAACATATTCAGCTAATACCTAACCTCACTAAGATATACGATGATATTGTAAATTTAGATGTTGACTATGTTGTTTTCGGAATAAAAGAGGATATTGGCGTCACTGCAAACTTCGGTAATACAGGGACTCACAAAGCTTGGGACGCTACTCTAAAAGTTTTGTTAAATATACAGAGTAATGAGTTTACTGCCGCAAAGCGAGTTTTAATCTTAGGGCATTTAGATTATAACGAGGAACGCAATGCTATAGCGGATTTAGATCTTTCGAAAAAAAAGCAGATATCTAGAGTAAGACATCTTGTAGAAACTATAGATAAAGATGTTACCTATGTTGTGTCGTCAATTATTAATGCTGGTAAAATTCCTATTATTATAGGAGGTGGTCACAATAATGCTTACGGCAATATTAAAGGTTGTGCTTTAGCAAACAACGGAAAAATAAATGTGGTGAATTTTGACGCACATTCTGATTTTAGAGCTGAAGAAGGCAGACATAGCGGTAATGGATTTAGCTATGCTTTTGCGGAGGGATTTTTAAAGAACTATTTTATTTTTGGATTGCACGAAAACTATACGTCTGATACGTTGTTAAAAACGATGAAGAAAGTTAAAACGATAAAACACAATACTTACGAGGCTATTGAAGTTAGAAATGAATTCGATTTTACTTCTGAAATAAAATATGCTTTAGACTACATTTCTGATAGAAAATTTGGAATTGAAATTGATTGCGACGCCATTAGAAATATACAAAGTAGCGCTATGACACCGAGCGGTTTTAGTGTCAAACAAGCTAGGCAATTTGTGAATGGTTTTGGGAAGCATGAAAATGCAACATATCTTCATATTTGTGAAGCGGCACCTACTAATAAAACCGAAACTAAAATTGGGAAGTTAATTACCTATTTAATTACTGATTTTATTCGGGCCAATAAGTCATAACCATGCTGTATTACTACATAGCAGTAAATAGTTTTTACGCTATTATTGGTTAAATAAAAAACCCTCTTCAAATTATTGAAAAGGGTTTTAAATAGCTCAAGCACATGCAGGATCGTATTTTATGCAAGCATAAAATCTATAATCCTAACCTTATAGTTAATCCTGCATTTGAACTTGATTTTCTGTAATATCTTTTATAGGAACAATAAGTTTACCTTCTGAATTTTTTAATATGACAGAGATACTTTTTACAGCTTCTATTTCATAAATCTTATCATTAAAGATAATTTTCTGCCCAACCTCAAAGGTCTTACGCGCATAAAATGTATTTAATAATTTAGCGACAACTTCTCTTGCTCCCAAACCAAAAGCGATGGAAAAGGCTAACAAGAAGCCTGCGATTATCATATTAATATTGTTGGTAATTATATCCGTGTTAATACCAGCTTGATTTAAAGCTGTAATAGATATAAATGTCAGTAATAAGAAAAACACCACTTGGCTAATCATCTTACCACCTGACAAATCCATTGATTCGAATAATTTTTTCAAACCATTCTTAACAAAATTGGCAAAGATTAAACCAATTACAAATATAATTAGCGCTGCAAATAATTGTGGTAAATAAGACAACAAGGCACTAATCTGATTAGAAATAATCTCTAATCCCATAATATCTGATGCTGTAATTAATAAAATGATATACATCAACCATTTTACAGAACTAGAAACAATCTTAACAGTATCAAAATTGAGTTTTTTACCTTCAATAATCTCAATTTCATTTAACTTATCATCTAACTTATTGGCCTTTGCTAATTTTAAAACCTTCTTAATAAGCTTAATAACAAGCTTCGTTATAATCCAACCAATAATTAACACAATTACTGCCCCAATTATATTAGGAAATACTTTAGTAATCTCTAACCACATAGTAGTTAACGATTGCATAGCAATATCTTTAAATTCTGTTACTTTTTCCATACTAATACTATTACACTAAGATTTTCTACTTATTATCGTTTTTTCGTCTACTTGTTACACTGTCTATAATATGACCAATATTATACGAAAACAATTCTGCCAATTCCATAAAGAGTTTTGCTATAGCAATATCATGCATAACTTTCTCTTTCAGTTCCAGCGGGACCTCCTGTAAAGGTTTATCTAATTGCTTAAATGGATTCTCCATCTTTCGTATAATTTGTGTACTTATGTACAAGTTTATCTTTCGCTCTTTTTAATCGCATTTTAACTGCGCTTTCTCCAATATCTAAAACGTCAGCCAATTCTTTAATTGATAAATTATCTTGATACTTTAATAATAACATCATTTTATCATCTGGTGAGATGAGTTCCATAACGTGCTTCAACTGCTCTACTCTCATGCTTTCAAACTCTAGAGTAGAATCAACATCTTCACCTATATTCTCAATATCAATATTTTCAGTACTAATAGTTTTTTTCTCAAACTTTTTGGCAGTATTTCTAGTGACATAATTCACACAATGATTATACGTAAAAGCATACAACCATGTCGAAAATTTAGACTTCCCTTTAAAACTACCTAATTTGACATAAACTCTTAAAAACACATCTTGAGTTAAATCCTTGGCTTCATCAGCTCCATTCGCAAATCCATAACATTTATTATAGACCATGTTCGCAAATCTATCGTACAGCACTTCGAACAACAAAGTGTCGTTAGTTTTTACGATAGCTTCTACGAGCGCTTCATCGGTTAGACTATGAATAGCGTCTTTTGTCAAGGGATTTTTTAGTCGGTATTAAATTGGTTATTAATATTAAGACACTCAATATTTAAAGAGGTCACAAAAAAATTAAACTATTTATTTTTTAACATGATTTTCAATATCTCCTAAATGATGTTGTAAAGATTTTGCTGATATTTGGATTTCCCATATTAAAAACAATAAGGATAAAATAAGAAGTACTAATCCTAAACCAAATGCCCAAACTGCTACAATAGGATAATGTATATAAATTAAGAACATCGTTAAAACACAAAATAATAAACTCGTAATCCCTGCAATCTGCATATACCGAGTTAACTGTATTCTTAATTTTAAATTCTTAATTTGTCTGAGAACGGAAGCGTCTTGATCCTTTAAATACTTATCGCTAAGATTTCGGATGATAGCAGCATAGGCTAAAAACCGATTTGTATAGGCTAACATGATTAATGATATTGCCGAGAATAAAAGTGCTGGTGTTGTGAGCGTTAGTTCTTCCATAATCTATTTTTACAAAATTACAGAAATAAAACTCTAGATAATAAAAAAGCGAACTTTATAAAGTTCGCTTTTAAAATAATATTTGATTGTGTTTCAAGAAGTTGTTCTATTACATCGCTCTATGAAGATACGACCTTCTACTCCCCTAATTTCAGAAGTTTGGCTTTTGCATCCTCATTACCATCTATCTCAATAGCTTTTTTATAATATTCAATAGCTAAAATTTTGTCTTTTTGAGCTACATAATAATCCCCTAACGCAACATAACTGTTTGAGTCATTTGGATAGAAATCGAGATTCATTTCAAGAAATGCCAAGGCTTTTTTGGGTAGATTATGACCTTGAAGCATAAAGAAACCAACATCATTTAGCAATTGCCAATTGGGCTTAACGTCACGTTTCATGCGCATACTCAATTTTTTATAATGCACATAATAGGGTTCTGTTAATTGTTTTATTGAATAGCTTTTTGGGGTATTAAATCTCCACATTTCAGGAAATGGAAACCAAGAATATATAGATCGCAACCCATTGTATTGAGCTGGTATAACAACACTTCCGTGATCTTCGCTTTTAAAATACTCCCATGTAAAATTAAGTTTGTTATTATGTTTAACCAATACATCATGAAACTTTAAATTAGCTCTAATTCCTTCAGTAGACTCAGTTTTATCTCTTCTTACCTTTACTGTATCCATAGCTTTACCAAGACTATTAGCGACTGCGATATATAATGATTTCTCTTTCAGGTTTTTCGTATTGATTTTTTCTTCAGCTTCTTTGACCAAATATTCATTATCCCACCAAAGGCTCGGATCTATTGCTAAATAGTTATCAAAAACACTATCATAATTCAAAAAAGTGTAGAGTACAAATAAGCCACCTGTGGAATGACCAATGATTGTGTTATTATTCTCTGCTGGGTATTTATTATTTATAAAAGGTTGTAATTCTTGTTCTACAAACTTTAAGAAATTACGAGCCCCTCCAGAAGTTTTTGATTCATGTCCACGCTGAAATGGAACATTGGTTGGTGTAAAATCCCTTGTTCTATCGGTATTCGTTATGCCTACAATAATTGAATTGGGAATCGTCCATGGTATTAATTGCTTAAGCATCGCAGTGATAGAATAAAAATTCTTTGATGCATCTAGCACATAAATTACTGGATATTTTTTTGAGCTATCCGTACCTTCTGGGACTTGCACCCAAATTTCTCTTTGCTCTTTTAATACTTCAGAATACAAACTATCAAGTTCACCAATTATAATTTCTTTACTATCATTTTGCTTGTGCTGTGCGTTGCTTTTAGCATAAAGACACAAAACTATTAGGACTATTATTATTTTATATTTTTTCATTTTAATACGCATTAGGCTTCTTCTTCAGATTTCAATGTCCATTTGAAAATTAAAATACCTAATCTGCCTATGATAAAAGCAAACAGGCCAAATGTTACGGTAAGTAAGGCGACTTTTAAACCTGCTGAAAAAAGATCTGGTCGCGTCTCGCCTAAAGCTTCTACCATATCAAATAGTCCAATAACGCCTAATAATGAACCTAGACAACCTATAACTAGTGATAATAAGCTTGAATCCACAGCTAAGCCAATCATTTTTTTAGATGTCTGTTGGTCATGCTTATTAATAAATGCTCTTGCTATAAAAAATAAAGACAATAGAAAACAAATTAGAATTATGTACATTACAGGTCCTCCGTCTGTAAATATTCTTCCAATGAAAAGGTGTTTAGGTGCAAATGATAAAGTCATGATTTTGTTTTTAAAGTTAAATTCATTCAAATTTACATCAAGAATTCATTGATAGAAATACAATGCGACAAAATACCGTTTTAGGATTGGATTTAACTGAATTGTCAAATCCGGTATTAAATTGGTCATTTGTCTACAAAACCTTAATCAGAAAAAAAAATAATCTAATATTGTAATAGAGAAAGACCTTTTTAATAAAAAAACGCACATTATCAAACAATTAACCCAATCATTATTACATATATTATTCTGGTGCACAGTACTATTATTTTTCGCATACCTTATTGGTGTAGACAATACAATTAACAGTAATATATTTTACTTCTCATTATTTTTAATGCCTGTAACCATTGGCACAACTTATATTTCAATATATAATCTTATTCCTAATTATTTAATTGTCAAACGGTATTGGTTATTTGGTCTTTATTGTATTTATACGTTGATCATTTCCATATGCGCTATAGCCTTTTCAATGTTTTTGGGCTTATTTTTCCTGTCAAGCCTAGAAATTGATATCAATACAATAAGTCGAAGTGCCATATTTATAATGATATGTATTTACTTAGTCGTCATTATAGTTAGTGCATTTAAGTTGTTAAAATTTAATCTTCAACAATCTAAAACCAATATCAAACTCGAAACCAAAATCCTCGAAACACAACTAAAATTAAAAGAGCAAGAATTAAAATATTTAAAAATGCAGATTCATCCGCACTTTTTATTCAATACCCTAAACACCATGTATGGTTTTGCGTTAAAGAAAGCTGATGAAACGCCAGAAATGATTCTAAAACTATCTAATCTTTTAGATTATTTGCTATACCAAGTTGATAAGCCCTTTGTGCCTTTAACGGATGAGATTAACCATATTAAAGATTATATAAGTTTAGAACAACTGCGTTTTAATGATACTCTAGAAGTTAATTTAAGTGATAAAAGTTGCTCTGAGAATATGAAAATTGCCCCAATGTTATTTTTACCTTTTGTAGAGAATAGCTTTAAGCATGGCAAGATTAAAGATGGCAAACTGACTATTAACATTGCATTTAAATGTAAAAACAACAGTATCCATTTTAGTATTAAAAATTCGCATTCTAAAACAGGTACAATTCAACCTGGTATAGGATTAGACAACATAAAGAAACGACTAGAACTACTCTATAAAAATCAGTATGATATAAATATTATAGAGAATAACCATTTTTTCGAAGTACAACTAAAACTATCATTAATCAATGTCTAAAAGCATCTCTTGTATTATCGTTGACGATGAATCTATAGCTAGAGACATCATAGCTTCTCATTTATCTAAGATTGATACTATTGAGGTTGCTGCACAATGCAAAAATGCCATCGAAGCTTTTAACTTTATGAGCAATAATACAGTGGACTTAGTCTTTTTAGATATTAACATGCCAGAGATATCAGGAATCGCTTTTGCAAAATCCATAAACAAAGACATTAAGATTATTTTTACCACAGCCTATAGAGATTATGCTGTGGAAGGTTTTGATCTACAAGCTGTCGATTACCTACTAAAACCTATTGCTTTTCCGCGTTTACTACAGTCTGTAAACCGGTATTTTGAAGTCTTTTCGAGTTCTGAAGAAACAACTACGAACGCGTTAGATAACAATGATTTTATATTTGTACGTTCTGACCGAAGAATGCAAAAAATAAACTTTGACGACCTTCTCTATATTGAAAGTTATAGCGATTATATTAAAATTTATCTTTCAGACAGTGTTATAGTCACCAGAGAAACGATTACCGCCATTGAGGCGAAATTACCAAAAACACGTTTTTTAAGAATTCACAGATCTTATATTGTGGCGTTAGAACACATACAGTCATTTACAAATGAACATGTTACAGTTAATCGGAAAGCGCTTTCCATTAGTCGAAGTTATAAGAAAGAAGTTTTAAAACATCTAGAAAATTTTTAACTTTAAGAAATAAACGCCCAAATCGCAACGTTACAAAGCAACGACCTTTGTATTGAAACCTCATTAAATGAATGATTACCTACATAATACTATTCCTAATTTAAAACCATTTAACTATGAGGTTCATCACGATTCTCATTTTATAAATAAACAATGGGTTTTAATAAATGGCATTTCTAAAAAGAAATCGATTTATACATTTAAAGCAGATAATATTCTGGAAATTTCCAGGAAAGATCATGTGATTAAAACCTCATGGAACATTACTATTCAGAATATCTTTTCTATTGAAACCGAAGATGGAATGATTACTGTAAAAGCGTTTTTTAAAGATGATGATATTTTGGTGCTAAACAACCAGAGCAAAGAAGAATTTGCTATGTACATTAACGCGACCAACTATGATGACGATATAAATTCAGTCGAAGATATCCAAGCCTTCCTAAAAGACAAATATAAAAAGAAGGTCAGTACTATAATTTATGATCACGAATTCTATTACATCGAAAAATCAGAAGAATTTGGACCTTTTAAAGTTGAAGTCTTAGCCGAAAAAGTAAAAAATGGGGATATCAGTGCCTATTGCTTTGTGCGCGATATTAATGAACACGATTATAAGAACCGTATGCGAATTGAGGATTTACTACACGAATTATAATACTTGTTTCTTATATAAATCATATTTGGCGAGTTCAATTTCTACAATGGCTTCCCAATGTTCCTGAGTTTCTTTTTTATCACCATATTTGGTTTCATCGTCATATCGGTTTTGACGTTCGTTCAATTCATTAAAAACTTTATCAAAAATGGCTTTAGCTCGCACAAGATTCTCACTAGTTACCTTGGCATCTATTAACTCTTTTCTAAGTTTTCTTGTATATATTTCGGTAATATCGAAGTGAATTTGCTCATGTCTTAACACATAATCATTTCGTCCATTTAAAGCCACCCAACTTTCATTGGTATTAAATACGCTTTGAACAAAAATTTGCCCCTCTTTTAAGTAATTAATACCCGACTCGTATCCAAAACCAGAGTTCGTTAAGGCTAAGGTATTTGGATTATTAATTACATCTGGCTCACCTTTAAAATCATCCCAAGTTAATTTTCTATTTTCACTCCATTCAATCTCAGTTTCATAAATCTTTGGATCGGCAACCTTATAAATTGTGGCTCGTAATCTATGGCATGTACTCCATTTATCTGGAGTTTTATATTCCGTTATTTTTATAAGATTAGCACCGGCTTCTCTTGCCATTTTCTTAAGACTGAGAACATTCTCATAATATGTGCAATTCACTGCTAAGCCACCGTCTTTAGCCTGTATAACACCAATAACATCACCTGTAATTAATTGAGTATCGTGTATAACTAAAACAACCACTAATTCATCCTTAGAAAGTGGAGGGAAATTTTTATCTATTTTACTTTTTAACCTAGGTGAACAGGTCATAAAAATCACAAATAAAAAATAAAAGAATTCTTTTTTCATTAAAACTTAATTAAAACAAAAAAGCGAACTCCATGAGTTCGCTTTTAAAAATAAAATTGTTTTACGATTGCAATCCAGGAATAGCAACCATTTCATTAACATCCTTATCGTAATCAACACCATCAACATTAAAGCCAAATAGGTTGAAGAAATCTGTTTTATAACCGTCTAAATCACCAATGTTTGGTAACGTTTCAGTCGTCGCTTCTTTCCAAAGCTCTAATACTTTTGCTTGAATATCATCTCGCATTTCCCAATCGTCAATACGAATTCGCCCTTCGGCATCCAATTGTAAATCTTCAGCATATAAACGCTCATTAAATAAACGTTCAATTTGCTCTATACAACCTTCATGAATCCCCTCTTCTTTCATCACTTTATACAATAATGAAATGTATAACGGAATTACCGGAATTGCAGAACTCGCCTGCGTTACTAAAGCTTTGTTTACAGAAACATAACCTTTTCCGTTGATATCTTTTAAAGAATCTGTAATCTCAAAAGCAGTAGCCTCTAAATGATCTTTTGCACGACCAATCGTTCCTTTTCTATAAACCGCTTCTGTTAATGAAGGGCCGATATAAGAGTACGCAACCGTTTTAAAATCTTCAGATAATACATCTGCAGATTTTAAGAGGTCAATCCACATTTTCCAATCTTCACCTCCCATTACGGCAATCGTATTATCAATATCATCACCTGAACAAGGCTCTATTGAAATTTCTTTTACGACTCCTGTATGAAAATCTACGGTGTTATTTGTAAATGTTTCTCCAATCGGTTTCAAAACAGATTTAAAACGCTCTCCTGTATCTGGATGTGTTCTTACTGGCGACGCCAAACTGTAAATAACCATATCAATCTTCCCTAAGTCGTCTTGAATTAATTTTAAAGTTTGTGCTTTAATTTCGTTTGAAAATGCATCTCCATTGATACTCTTAGCATACAAGCCATCTTTATGCGCTTGGGTTTCAAAAGCGGCACTGTTGTACCAACCTGGTGACGCCGGACGGCCTTCTGTAGGTGGCTTTTCAAAAAACACACCAATTGTTGAGGCGTTAGAGCCATAAGCACTAGTAATTCTAGATGCTAAGCCAAAGCCTGTTGATGCTCCAATAACTAAGACCTTTTTTGGGCCATTAGTTGTTGGGTTTGATTTAATATAGTCTATCTGACTTAATACATTTTGCTCACAGCCAACTGGATGTGATGTTAAACATATAAACCCTCTAGTTTTTGGTTCTATTATCATATTATATAGTCTAAACGTGTAATGCTCTATCTTCTGTTGCTGCTAAAGCGGCTTCTTTTACGGCTTCTGCAAATGTTGGGTGTGCATGAGACATCCGTGAAATATCTTCGGCGGACGCTCTAAATTCCATAGCGACTACAGCTTCTGCAATTAAATCGGCACAACGTGCACCAATCATATGAACTCCTAAAACCTCATCTGTAGTTTTATCTGCTAAGATTTTTACAAAGCCATCAAGATCTCCACTTGCTCTAGCACGACCTAATGCTCTAAATGGAAACTGACCCACTTTATACTCAACATTAGCTGCTTTTAATTCTTCTTCTGTTTTACCAACAGCAGCCACTTCTGGCCATGTGTAAACCACTCCTGGAATTAAGTTATAATCAATATGTGGTTTTTGCCCTGCTAATGTTTCAGCAACAAAAACACCTTCTTCTTCCGCTTTGTGTGCTAGCATCGCTCCTTTAATAACATCACCAATAGCATAGATGTTGTCGACGCTAGTTTGTAAGTGGTCATTAACCTCAACCTGTCCTCTATCATTCATTGCCACTCCTGCTGCATCAAGATTTAAACCAGCGGTATATGGCTTACGACCCACAGATACTAAACAATAATCTCCTTTAAATTCTACAACTTCGCCTTTCTTATTTTCTGCCTTCACAATCACTTCATCTCCATGGCGCTCTACAGACTGCACTTTATGAGACAACATCATTTTACATTTGGCTTTCTTAAAGACTTTATTCAATTCTTTAGATAAGCCTGCATCCATCGTTGGTAAGATTCTGTCCATATATTCAATGACAGTAACCTCAGCACCTAAACGACGATACACTTGTCCTAACTCTAAACCAATAACTCCACCACCAATGATAATAAGATGTTTTGGAATCTCTTTCAATTTTAAAGCTTCAGTAGATGTGATAACACGTTCTTTATCTAAAGTAATAAACGGTAATGTTGATGGTTTAGATCCTGTAGCAATAATAATTTTCTTTGCTTCAATCTCTTGTGCATCTTTACCTTCTATTGTAATATGAGTGGCATCTTTAAAAGACCCAAGACCTTCAAAAACATCGATATTATTTTTCTTCATTAAGAAATCAATACCACCTGTAGTTTGATCTACAACAGCTTGTTTACGACCAATCATCTTTTCTAAATTCACTTTGATGTCTCCAGGGATTTCAATACCGTGTTCTTCAAAATGTTTAGTCGCTTCTTCGTAATGATGCGAAGAACTTAATAAGGCTTTACTTGGAATACAACCTACGTTTAAGCACGTACCACCAAGCGTTGAATATTTTTCAATAATAGCTGTTTTCATGCCTAATTGTGCGCAACGGATTGCCGCTACATAACCTCCAGGTCCAGAACCAATTATTGCTACATCGTATGATTTCATAAAGAATAGTGTTTATCTGATTAAATATAATGCCTGCAAAAGTACAATTTTGATTACTGATTTACGAATTTTAAAAGTCATTATTAAAGACCGCTATATTTATTTATTTTGTTCTAAATCCTTTAAAACCCACTCTAATTCTGGATCAACGTTATGTAAACGATCTTCATACGTTGGAAGTATTTCAACATCTGGTTTTACACCATAACCGTCTATCTCAGTTTGATTGTTAGGGCCAATATATACTAGGGGTATTCTAATTTGCATTTTGGTATTGGGTAAATTATAATATTTATACATCCCTGCAACTGTTCCATTGTAAGCACCACCTGTTTCTTCACCTACAAAAATTGCGCGTTTTTTTCCATGCAGTTTTGCTGATAAAACAGCTGAGGCAGAAAACGAATTCCCATTAATTAGGACATAAATTTTACCTTTAAAATTTAATGGTTTTGCCTCTTTCTCTTTAGAGGACTTAAGCTTGTAATATAGAACACCCTCTTTTTTTTCTGTTTTAAGAACTTCTAATGTCGCAATTATTGGAGACACTAAAACAAAAGCACCTTTAATCATGTTAGGTGAATTACTAATCATACTTTTTAGAAACGGAGTCCTTGAATTGACTTCACTCGGATTAATCATGTTAAAATTTTCATCGGTGAGGTATGAATACAAATAAGTAATTTGATCTAAACTTCCACCAAAGTTATTTCGCAAATCAATAATTAATGTTTCTGTTTTTAGAGAGTCTAGGGTTTTAAAAGTCTCATCATAAAAATCTTCATAGTTTCCATATGAAAATCCTCTAATTTTTAATAAGGCTGAAGCACTATCCTTACCTACAAAATCTAAGTTACGCGCATATTCATCTTTAACATAGTCATAGCCGTATTTTTGATTGTTCTTTCTTTTGGCTTTACTTTCTAATTTTTTCGCTTTGCGTTCGGCTTTAGTCAGCCTCGAAGTTCGCTTATTTATGTTCGTTAATGAATCTGATTTGATAGCGTCTTGCTTAAGCGTGGTAGTATCTTTTATTAAGACACGTTTATACATTTTTACAAATGTAGAATCCATATTTCTTAAGGTAAAAGTAAGACTATCAAAACGACCTTTATCTTTTGAATATAACGACATAAAACGAGTCCCAGTATATCTATTATAGAAGGTGGTGTTGTAACCATCAGAAGCTATAATTTTTTTATAATTATTGATTAAATCCTGAGGGGTTTCGTCTTCAATTTTTAGAACTTCTGCATTATTATAAACAGAGTCATTACCTCTAGCGTTAACAATAATGAGCTTTTCATCTAAGTATTCAAAATTCAAATTATTGATATCAAATTTAGTTTTATTTAAGGCTTGACGCTCTTTTTTAGTAAACTTAATGCTTGGTGGAGATAGTGACATATGGCCTTGACCTACATATTTAGTAACCGCAGCGAGTTGCTTATAAAATGTTCTACTATCCATAGGCTCGTCGATGGCACTCTTTAAACTATCGAACTTAAAATCGAGTACGTCTTTAGAGGTGAACTGATACAAATGCGGATGATGACGCTGCAATTGGTCATAAACCTTATCTATATCTTCATGTAAGTCTTCAACGGAATGTAATTTGGTGACTTGCATATTGTGTTTTTCAACACTGGCGCAAGATGTTAATAGTAATAATATGGTACAAAGAAATAGTAATGTTATTTTACTCATGGTAATTGATTTTAAAACTGATTGATGATTGCATTATAGCTTATATCTATAAAGACGTAAAAATATTAAGAAAGGTTGCTTATCAAATAGTTTTTAAGATAGAAGTTCAGAAATTTCTTAAAACTGAGACAAAATAATCGACACTAAAGTGGCAGAATCAATGTGGATATAGCGGTATAAACTAAGGCTTGAAGAAAACAAAATAGTCCAAACTTTCGATTAATGACAATAATCTTAAGAATGGACTTATTTTACCCTTGATTTATAGCTCTACAAAATTGCATATAAATATATTACGCGGCAATACTCAATTTAAGTATTTATTAATTTTACAACCAATGTTGATTCATTTTTAACATCCCTACAAGCTCTCCTGTTGATGAAATATTAAGCTTTTTCAATATATTTCTTCGGTGTGTATTTACCGTATGAGAACTTATATTTAACTTCTTTGAAATTTCTTTACTAGATTGATTTAACACAAGTAAGCGAATCACATCGCGCTCTCGATGACTAATACCATCATTCAATAATTTTTGAGAGAAGTTATTAAAAAACAGCGTTTCGTACTCCTTGTTGGTATTTAACAATTTAGCTGTTGCGGTTATTTCCATTTTTATATTTGGATCTAAAACCGTGTAATGAGCTAAACCAATAATAGGCTTGCCTTCAGAATCAAAAACTAAAGGAGTGGTATTCTGAACAATATTCATGTAAACATCATCACTATTTTTAAGTCTAAAATTCCATGTGTAATTAGCATCTTTTCGTTTGTCTTCCGGAATTTCTTCAAGTGTAAACGTCATCAAGCTATTGAGTGCGCTTAACCAAGCATCAATATCGTCTGGGTGAATTCTACTCCAGAAATAACGCATACCTAATGCCTTTAACTCATTAGCATCTAGACCTAAACATGTTGTAAAGTTTTTACTTATATATTCAAAAGTTAAATCTTGCGTATTAGTGACGCAAAAAAAAGTAGAGCTGTAAGGTAAGTATTCATCGAGTTCTATAAACTTCTCGATGTGCTCTTTTAGAAACGGCTTGTCGTAGGATTTAAATATAAACTTGTATAAATCCTTAATTTCAGTGTATCTCATAGTGTAAAATTATGAAATTTATCGAATTACAATATCCTAGCCTTTAATTAAATGAAACACAAACACCATAACCAACATATTATCAGCACTTTTACCGCTCTGAATTCATTGTTAAAGACACAAAATGAGGACACATTTTTAACCTAAAGCGTTCTTCCCATGTTAAAGTGTAATGGCCGTGGTATGCTTTACTTCATTAATCATAAACATACTGTGTGTACTGCCTATATGATCAATTTTGGTGAGTTTCTCGACCATAAATTCTCTAAAGGCTTTCATGTCTTTAACAAGTACTTTTAGCAAGTAGTCATAATCACCACTCAAATGGTAACACTCTAAAACCTCATGTAGCTGATTCACTTCACGCTCAAATTTCACGACATAATCTTGAGAATGTTGGACTAACTTTATGTGACAAAACGCGACAAAGTCTTTCTTAACTTTACTCTTATCCACCAAAGCCACATACTGCTTTACAATACCGCTTTTTTCGAGTTTTTTAATGCGTTCATAAACGGCAGTGACCGATAAATTTAATTGAAGAGATAAGGCTTTGTTGGTTTGCTTACTATCATTTTGTAGTAATTTAAGAAGTTCTCTGTCAATAGCATCAAAGGTCATACGTTTATTTTTTCGGAAATAATTATAGAATACCCAAATTTAGCGATAATAAACCCATTAAAAATGAAATTTGTAGATAATTAAACCATAAATCAGAGTCGCTATTGATTAATCATCTAAATATGTCGAAATTTGGAATACATAAACACTAAATAAAATTATTATAACACGAGCATATTCGAAATCTTATCGCCTTAAAAGAGATGGTAAATAGCGAATTGCATGTGACCATTAACAAACACTAAAAATAAACTCATGACTTTTAAACCTGCAAACAATATACAAGACTTACAATACTTTGGAGAATTCGGTGGGGTTAACCCATCTATTTCAGATTCATCTACATACACCTTTTTATCAGCAAAAACCATGTTCGATACTTTTGAAGGTAATGCCGATGGTTGTTATTTATACTCACGTCACTCTTCTCCATCTAATTTATATTTAGGGGAAGCCTTAGCGGCTATGGAAGGTACAGAAACGGCTACAGTTACCGCTTCTGGTATGGGAGCTATTACTCCGGTAATATTACAACTTTGTGATGCTGGTGACCATGTAGTGAGTAGCAGAACCATCTACGGCGGGACTTATGCCTTCTTAAAAAACTTTACTCCACGTTTAGGGATCTCTACAACCTTTGTGGACATTACGAAGTTAGATACGGTTGAAGCGGCAATTACTCCAACAACAAAAATATTATACTGCGAATCGGTTAGTAATCCACTATTAGAGGTTGCAGACATTAAAGGCTTGGCTGCCATCGCTAAAAAACACAATCTGAAATTGGTGGTAGATAATACCTTTTCACCCTTATCCATTTCACCTATTAATTTGGGTGCTGATATTGTAGTACATAGTTTAACCAAATTCATCAATGGCTCGTCTGATACGGTTGGTGGAGTCGTTTGTGGTACACACGAGTTAATTAACGATTTACGAAACGTCAACAGCGGAGCGGCCATGTTATTAGGATCGACAATGGATAGTCTACGTTCTGCGTCGGTATTAAAGAATCTAAGAACCTTGCATATTAGAATGATGCAACACAGTCATAACGCCACCTATTTAGCAGAACAGTTTGAAAACGATGGTTTAAAAACGGTATATCCAGGATTAGCCTCTCACCCATCGCATGAGTTATTCAAATCGATGATGAATGAAAAATACGGTTTTGGTGGTATGATGACCATTGATGTAGGGTCTTTAGATAAAGCCAATGCCTTAATGGAAATGATGCAAGAACGCAACTTAGGTTATTTAGCAGTGAGTTTAGGATTCTACAAAACTTTATTCAGCGCTCCTGGTAGCTCTACCTCTTCTGAAATTCCGGAAGACGAACAAGAAGCCATGGGCTTAAGCGATGGCTTAATTCGCTTCTCTATCGGATTGGATGCCGATATTGAACGTACTTACAAAACCATGAAAGCCTGTATGAAAGAATTAAACATTCTCTAAGTTAAAATCATATGTACTTTATTAAAGGTTAGATGCTTATACAACAGTAAGCGTCTAACCTTTTTTTGGTGTCCTAATCTAGGATTCGTATTCCATTTGCAAATGGCTTAACAAAATCGTAACATTACGACACTAAACTGAACGAAAATGCAAGAAAACGACAACCTAAGTGAGATTAAAACAGAAGATCAAGTAATTATAGACAATAAAGAACTTAGTTTTTTTGAAGCACTTATACCTGTTGTGATTCTAATGGCCATGTTAGCCTATAATATCTTTCTCGTTGAAGATCAAGAATGGCTTGGCGCGTATACCAATCAAATTATTTTAGTTTTAGGTGGAGCGGTTGCTGCAATTGTGGGCTTTTTTAATAAAGTGAGCCTCAGTGTTATGCTAAAAGAGATTTGGGAAAACCTGAGAAGTGTGTTTGTGCCCATCATGATTTTATTCTTAGTCGGAGCCTTAGCGGGTACATGGCTCGTTAGTGGTGTCATCCCTGCTATGGTCTATTACGGTTTACAAGTTTTAAGCCCAGAAATATTTTTACCCGCTTCCGTTATCATTGCCGCTGTCATCTCTATTGCTACAGGGAGTTCTTGGACTACCTCTGCAACCGTTGGTATTGCTTTAGTGGGTATTGGAACCGCTTTAGGTATTAATCCAGGTATGATTGCCGGAGCCGTGATATCTGGAGCGTATTTTGGAGATAAAATGTCACCTTTAAGTGATACCACTAATTTAGCACCTGCTATGGCAGGGACGGACTTGTTTACGCACATCAAATACATGGCCATTACAACCGTACCTACAATCATTATCACTCTTATTGTTTTCGGTATTATTAGTTTCAATATAGATACAACCGGAAGTGCGGATATCAGCAACCTTCTCGCGTCTATAGATCATACTTTTAATATCTCACCATGGTTGTTTTTAGTGCCTGTTGGTGTAGTGACCTTAATCTTATTAAAAACAAAACCTTTATTAGCATTAGCGTCCGGAATTATCTTAGCGATCATCTTTGCGTTCGTGTTTCAAGGTAATATTTTAGAAGGGCTGTCTGAATCGAAATTTACGGCTATTACAAATTCAATTCTTACCGATACGGCTATCGTTACAGATAATCCTAAATTAAACGATCTGTTCTCATCTGGTGGAATGAACGGCATGCTTTGGACCATCTATTTAATTATATGTGCCATGATTTTTGGTGGCATCATGGATGGTATCGGAGCACTTTCTAGAATCACAAAAGCCTTACTGTCTATAGCCACATCTATATTCGGATTATTTGCCAGTACCGTGCTAAGTTGTTTAGGCTTAAATCTTATTGCTTCAGATCAGTATTTAGCGATTGTTATTCCTGGAAAAATGTTTAAACAAGCCTATGAAGATAAGGGCTTAGCTCCAGAAAACTTAAGTCGTACACTCGAAGATTCTGGTACCGTAACCTCTGTCCTAATTCCTTGGAACACTTGTGGAGCTTACCAAAGTGGCGTTCTAGGTGTCGGTGTGGGCGAATATATTGGCTATGCTATTTTTAACTACTTAAGTCCATTTACAACCTTATTATTTGCAGCCTTAAATCTTAAAATTAAGATGCTAAAAGCGAAATAGTTTTTAATTATTCAAAATAAAACTTAGTATAGCTAAAAGCTATTGCTTTATAAAAAATTAAAATTTGCTTAACGTATTAATTCCCTAATGAAAAGTATCTTTGTAGTAGAAAATTAATAATCAATTTAAAACTATAAAAACATGGCATTAGTAGGAAGACAATTTCCAGATTTAGACGTAAACGCAATGAATGATATGGGCGACACTTTTAAAGTGAACGTTCTAGAAGAAGCACGTAATAACAATAAAAAAGTAGTATTATTCTGGTACCCAAAAGATTTCACTTTTGTTTGTCCAACAGAATTACACGCATTTCAAGCCGCTTTAGGTGAATTCGAAAAAAGAAACACCCTTGTAATTGGTGCATCTTGTGACACAGCTGAAGTACACTTTGCTTGGTTAAGCACATCTAAAGATAATGGTGGAATTGAAGGCGTAACATACCCAATTTTAGCAGATTCTAATCGTAACCTAGCGTCAGCATTAGGGATCTTAGATATTTTCAACGAACAATTTGATGAAGAAACTGGTTTAGTAACTGTTGAAGGTGATAACGTAACATACAGAGCTACGTACATCATTGACGAAGAAGGAACCATTCAACACGAAAGCGTTAACAACATGCCTTTAGGTAGAAACGTTAACGAATACTTAAGAATTATCGATGCGTTAACGCACGTACAAGAAAAAGGTGAAGTTTGTCCTGCAAACTGGGAAGAAGGTAAAGAAGCAATGCAAGCCAATGCAAAAGGGACTGCTGCTTATTTAGCATCTCATTAATCTAAAAATTTAAAATTTATGTCATTGCGAGCAAAGCGTGGCAATCTGTTTATTAAAATAGAGATTGCTTCACGTTGTTCGCAATGACGTATAAAACAAAAATCATGATACAAGAATTAGAACAAGATAATCTTCAAGAGATTATCAATAGTAATGATACAGTGATCGTACAATATTCAGCGACGTGGTGTGGAAATTGTAGAATAATGAAACCTAAGTTTAAGAAATTAGCAACAGAGCACGAAGGAGCAACCTTTGTGATCGCTGATGCTGAAAAATTTCCTGAAAGTAGAAAATTAGCAACGGTAGATAATTTACCAACTTTTGCAACATTCAAAAACGGTGAATTTAAAAGTCAAGTACAAACTAATAAGTTCGATGTTTTAAAAGAATTGGTGGACGACGCTGTGTAACACACCATTTTTAGGTTGAGCACAGTCGAAACCTATCTGTCAGGTTGAGCGCAGTCGAAACCTATTGGTCCGGTTGAGCATTAGCGAGATCAAAATACATGTTGAGCGAAGATAGCTTACATCGTAAATCAAAACCTCTATAACAGGTTAAACTCAGTCGAAACCTATTTGTCAGGTTGAGCGCAGTCGAAACCTCTTAATAATACAAAACACCATCAGCAATGAAACTACCCGTAATAAAACACCTAACACAATTCATAGAAGACAATGACGAAGATTACATCATTGAAACTATAGAAACACTTGAGGCCTTAACCGAAGTACCGTCTTTAAAAGATGAAGAGCTCGACGTGATTGGAGAATTAATCTCTAATATGTATGGAGCCATTGAAGTCAATAAAATGATCAAAGATGGAGCCACTAAAAAAGATGCCGTTAACAACTTTATGAAACGCGTTTTAGGGTCTATAGATAAGTAATTGAAAAAGAGAATTACCCCTTTTAAACAGTTTCAGTTCCTATGAGTTAGCTATCATGGTTTTCCGTAACCTATATGCATTAGAGGATTGCAACTTGGCTTTTATCTGAGAAAACCAGTATGTAACTTTTCGTATAGATTTTTGACGAAATACACTTAACTTCGTTGCTAGAATATAAAAAGCTACTATATTTTGCTCTATTTTCGGGATATGAGTAATAAAAGTTACTGTATAACGAATTGTGTGTCATTAAAAAAAACCGAAATACAAAGAATGGAAAATAAAACATACAAGAAAATATCTAATTGGTACCGAAAATTCCAAATTAGTAAATCACCTCAAATGAATTTAGTTTGGGGATTCTTTTTGTATACGCTAATTGGATTTATTTTACTGTCTATTCCTTTATTTCACAAAACCGACATTTCTTTTTTAGATAATTTATTTATTTCAACTTCTGCTATTTCAACTACTGGACTTGTGACAATAAGCGTTTTCGATTCCTATAATTTTTTCGGTCAATTTGTTATTATGGCTTTAATACAAATTGGCGGAATTGGATATATGACGCTAACGACATACTATTTATTGTTTACTACCAAAAAAATAACACATTGGCATAGTAAATTAATAGGAACGGAATTTACATTACCTAATACAATTCAGATAAAAGATTTTATCAAAAGCGTTATTGTTTTTACCCTAATAATGGAAACTATTGGAGCTATACTTTTCTACTTTGCCTTTACCAATTCTGGAATGGGGAGTTTAAAAGCAATTTGGTTTTCAATTTTTCATAGTATTTCATCGTTTTGTACAGCTGGTTTTGGATTGTTTAATGATGGTTTCGAAAGCTATCAAGACAATACTTTTATAAACACAATTATTTCTGTATTGGCAATTTCTGGTTCTTTGGGTTTTATTGTAATTACAGATTTGTGGTATCGAATTAGGGGTAAATCAAAAGAAATTTCGTTCACAACTAAAATCATTATCTATGGGTTTTTGTTTTTACTTTTTTTAGGAACTTTACTCATTTACACAACAGAATCATCCTCTATTCTCGGTTCGAATAGTTCACTTATGACCTCTTTCTTCCAAGCAATGTCAGCTATGACAACAGTTGGGTTTAACACAATACCTATCGGTCAATTATCCTTGCCAATATTATTGCTTATAACCTTTCTTATGTATATTGGAGCTTCGCCTTCAGGAACAGCAGGAGGAATGAAAATAACGACATTGACGGCAATGCTATCGATATTAAAAAGTCGATTGTTTGGTCAGAAAAAAATCACATTTTTAAACAGACTTATTCCATTTGAAAGAATATACGTTGCCACATCAACTTTTATGCTTTACACGAGTTTAATTTTCTTGTTTTCATTTTTACTTTCTTACTTTGAAAACTTTTCTTTTGACAGCATATTATTTGAAGTAGCATCCGCTTTAGGAACAGTTGGATTAAGTACTGGAATTACAGGAGATTTAACTAACGTTGGGAAAATATTGATTATTATTTTAATGTTTATTGGACGAGTTGGAGTTCTAACTTTTGGATTTGCATTATTGCAACAAAAAGAGAACGATTCTAAAAAAATTAGAACTGATGATTTGGCTGTATGAAAAAATTAATAATTAGAAAAATAGAAAAAACGCCACACAACACCGTATAAAATTCATTGCTAGTTATAGCCTACTTACGAAAACCTTCTCGGATTTTCTATTCGGTTTGTATTTGCTAACTTTAATGCTTAAACACGCAACGAAATCATACACAAAACCGTTGTTTGCCATTTAAACAAACCTTAATAAGACTTGAAAATTGAAAAAAATAAACGTAAAAAAAGGAGCTGTATTACAACGAAAAGGGGATATAAGTTCCAAGGTTTATCTTGTTGAAAGTGGTTTGTTACGAAGCTATACAATTGATGATAAAGGGAAAGAACATATATATATGTTTGGTCCTGAAAATTGGTTAGTTGCTGACAGTTGTGAACCCAATACACCTTGTCAATTATTTATAGATGCTCTTGAAGACACCATTATAAATGTCGCTACAAAAGAAGAATTACTAAAGGAAGGTCCAGACCTAACTGCCTTATTAAGACGTTTAGATACTATGCAAAATAGAATTATAATGTTAATGAGTTCAAATGCAAAAAAAAGGTATGAGCATTTTACTAAAACGTATCCAAACATTATTCAAAGAGTTCCGCTAAAAATGGTAGCTTCTTATTTAGGAATTACACCTGAAGCCTTGAGTCGTATCAGAAATGAACTTTCTAAAAAAAAATAAACCAATATTATTTCTTGATGAACATCAATGCATAGGCTTTCAAAAACTATGAATTTTGTTCTATAAATAAAATTTAAAGTATAATGACAAATCAAAAAAGTAACAAAGCAATTAATATAGCATTATGGATTGCGCAAGGATTATTAGCCCTAATGTTTATCATGGCTGGATTAATGAAAGCTACACAACCGGTTGAAGCACTTACAGAAGCGCTTCCATGGGTAGCAAATACACCGATTGCATTGGTTAAATTTATAGGAGTTAGTGAACTATTGGGTGGTTTAGGATTATTAATCCCTTCAATTTTCAGATGGAAACCTAATTTAACGATATTGGCAGCTCTTGGCTTAGCCTTGATTATGGTATTAGCCGGTGGATTTCATGCTTCTAGAGGAGAGTTCTCTGCAATAGGAATGAATGTAATTTTACTAGGACTTGCACTTTTTATTGCTTGGGGACGAAGAAAAAAAGCACCTATACTTGCCAAGAAATAATGTGAAATTACTGGCTTTATAAATTACGTAAGCTGAATAAAAACAGGATACAACAATGTTTAAAAGCAATAGCGGTTCAGGTGTAAACTTGAACCGCTATTGCTTTTATTTAACTATATTGCTTAGTGAGATGTAAGTGCAGATAAATCCGCTACTACTCTTATACTAAAGACTAAACATTGGGCGTAATATTGAAATCCTTCGAATATGACAGAATTACTAACACAAAATATATTAAACCATATTACGCTTTCAAAAAAAGAGCTAGAAAGTTTTTGCAGCTTATTTAACCAAAAAGAAGTTAGAAAAAAACATTTCCTCATGCAAGAAGGTGAAATTTGCAAGTTTGAGGGCTTTGTTACCAAAGGGCTTTTCAGAGTATATCACATAGACAGTAATGGATTTGAACAAGTACTTTATTTTGCTCAAGAGAATTGGTGGATAACCGACATAGACAGCTTCACTAATGAAAAACCATCACAACTTTATATTCAAGCATTAGAGGATAGTGAAGTATTATTAATTTCAAAAAAAGATAAAGAGTTTGCTTATAATAAAATTCCTAAAATAGAGAAACTGTTTAGAGTCATGACTCAAAAAACACATATCGCTTTACAACGAAGAATCATAGATAATTTAAGTAAAACAGCAGACCAACGTTATATAGACTTTATTGAAAAATATCCCAAGCTCTTTCAACGATTAACCAATGTGCAAATTGCCGCTTACTTGGGCATAAGCCACGAGTTTTTGAGTAAAATTAGACGAAAAATCGCTAGTAAAAAATAATTAAAAATTCATTTATTGAACTTGTTCAATGTTTTGAAGTAGGTAATAATCGCATCTTTGTACCATCATTAAATACAAGCAAAATGAAATCAATTATTTCAACATCATTATTAACAATTTTAATTTTATTCAAAATGAACGCACAAGCACAAAGTTTCAAAACAATAGAAACAAACAAATTTAAACTTCAAGTTTACAACGCATCAGAAAACAGTTTTGGCGTAGCATCAGTAATTATCTCAGGTAAAAACGATGCCGTATTAATAGATGCACAATTTACATTAGCAGAGGCAGAACAAGTTGCTCAAGAAATTAAAAACTCAGGTAAAACATTAACGACTATTTATGTGTCTCATGGTGACCCTGATTTTTATTTCGGATTAGAAGTATTCAAAAAATATTTCCCAGAGGTTACGGCTTATGCATCGCCTGCAACAGTAGAACATATTAAGGCAACAGCTCAAAAGAAATTGGAAGTTTGGGGAGAAAGATTAGGTGATAAAATTACATCTAACGTTATTTTACCTCAAGTTCTAAAAGAAAATTATATTGAGTTAGAAGGCGAAAAACTAGAAATCATTGGATTAGAAAATTTCCCAAAAAGAACCTTTGTATGGATTCCATCAATTAAAACAGCTTTAGGCGGAATTAATGTGTTTGGCACAACATTTAATGTATGGATGGCAGATGCACAAACAACAGAAGTACGTAATAATTGGATTTCAATTTTAAATACCATCAGTGATTTAAAACCTGAAATAGTAATTCCTGCACACGCAAATACTAATTCCGATTTCACTATTGATGCTGTAAACCACACTAAGAATTACATTCAATTTTATGAAGACGCTTTAAAAAGCAATACTACTTCTGAAGATTTAATAGCAACAATAAAATCAAAATATCCGAATTTAACTTTTGAAACAGCTTTAATGCTAGGAGCAAAAGTGAACACAGGAGAAATGAAATGGTAAGATTTATAATAATTATCAACTTGACATTGCTTTTAGTAGTGTCAAGTTGTTCATTTAAAAATGAAACGATGACGAATTTAGAAATCATAAAAAGTACATATGAAGGTAAAACTTCAGAAGAAAACGGTAAAAACTTGGCCAAACATGTTGCTGAAAATATTAGTTGGACAGAAGCTAAAGGTTTTCCTTATGCAGGAACTTATATTGGTTTAGAAAGTGTGACGGAAAATGTTTTTCAGCGCTTAGGTAGCGAGTGGATTGATTATAAATTTTCACCCGAAGATTATATAGCAAATGAAGACAAAGTAGTTGCTTATGGCACATATTCCGGCACCTATAAAAAAACAAACAAGTATTTTGAAGCTCGGGTTGCCCATATATGGAAACTAAACAATGGTAAGATTATCAGTTTTGAGCAGTTTGTAGATAGCAAATTGGTTGACGAAGCAATACGTTAAAACACTATGCCCAACACCGTATAATAAGATTGACTCAATTGATCCTTATGAAATAAACGTAGCGATTTATAACAATGGAAAACCAATAGAAATTAATGAAGAGAATGGTTTTTTTTTTAGTGATTCAGGTCGAGAATATGAATTGAAATTAAAATTTACAAATGCCAACTCGAAACCGAATAGTCTAAATGTTGGAATTCAAACAAATGTGCCTGGACCAAGTTATGAATTACTAATTGAAAGAAAATATGAATAGACATTTTGGATAATTAACGGTGTGATTATGTTATTCGCTCTAATTTGTGGATACTATGGATTTAGAAAAAAAAAGCCAGCAGGTAAAAC
This sequence comes from Winogradskyella thalassocola, assembly GCF_900099995.1. GTDB lineage: Bacteria > Bacteroidota > Bacteroidia > Flavobacteriales > Flavobacteriaceae > Winogradskyella > Winogradskyella thalassocola. The sequence goes on along the minus strand of NZ_FNCZ01000003.1, from coordinate 137,992 downwards.
CGTGTATAATTAATTGGGTAGTGCACTGCCAACTTACAAGCATTCCTGCGGAATATACTATCTGTGATATATTTGCTAAATTAGGTGCTTAACCATACACAAACACTATTTAAATCATACCCATGAAAAACTTACACCACTATATCCAATCGCGATGTACCCTATCTCAAACCGATAGCCGTTTAGTGGAAACCTATTTTACCTCCCAAAATGTACCAGCCAACACCCTACTCTTAGAAACCGGAAAAATAGAACGCTATGTGTATTTTCTAAGTGAAGGCATTGTAAAAGGTTATGAAAATGTTGATGGTAAAATTGTAGTGCAACATTTAGTAGCCGAACACGATTTCTTCACCTCCCTAGAGAGTTTTATGAGTGAAACTCCAGCGCCAGACTATTACGAAACTGTTACCGATTGTAAACTTCTTAAAATCTCTAAACCAGATTTCGAGTTAATTCAAGCACAATCGACATTTTGGAGTGACTTTATAAAAACGGTCACCAACGAGCACCTCAATTGTAAAATAGAACGTGTTAAAGATTTCCAGGTATTATCAGCAAAAGAACGCTATCTAAAATTTATAACACAACAGCCTAACCTAGCCCTAAACGTCTCTATAGACAATATCGCTTCCTTCTTAGGTATGGAACCGCAATCTTTAAGTCGGATTAGAAAACAGATCACTATCTAACATTTGTTATTTTTCAACGCGGCATTACGGCAGACCTTTACGCAAACAAAAAAACAATAGTGATGAGTAAAGACTTAGCCTTAGTAACCGGTGGCAATGGCCATTTAGCAAACAATCTAATCCGTTTGTTGGTATCCAAAAACCAAAACGTAAGAACAACCGTTAGAGATATAAATAACACCGCACCGTTTAAAGGTTTAGATTGTGAAGTGGTACAAGCCAATCTTCTAAACAAAGCAACCCTAAGAAAAGCATGTAAAGACGTCACGCACATCTATGCTGTAGCCGCCAACTTTAGCATGTGGGCAAAAGACCCAAAAACGGAGATTTACGACAACAACCTAAAAGGCACCCAAAACCTGTTCGATAGCGCTAAAGCATGCGGCGTTAAAAACATCGTCTATGTCAGTTCTGTGGCAGCTTTAGACTTTAACACCTTACCGGCCAACGTAGATAACGGTTATAATACAGACCGACGAAACTGGTATTACAATTCTAAAAACGATTCTGATAAACTGGCTTTAGCCTTAGGTGAAACATACAACATCAGAACCGTTCTCATTTTACCATCGGCAATGATTGGCAGCCAGGCCCACAAACTCAGTTATTCTAACAACTTAGTCTACCAAATTTTAAAAGGCGAAATCCCTGTAGACACCAACGTCACCTTAAACTGGGTAGATGTAAAAGACGTCGCTTTTGGCGCGTACCAAGCCATGCTAAAAGGCAAAGACCAAGAACGCTATATCCTCTCTAACCCAACACACACCACCTTACAAGACAGTGTAAACATAGCCGCAAAGCTGTATCCAGAATTACAATTAAAAACCCCTAAAAAAGTACCCAAATGCTTATTGTACACGGTGGCTGGTCTCATGGAGTTCAGCAGTAAACTCACAGGAAAAGAACCCTTATTGCAACGGCATTATTTAGATATGTTTTATGGACTTAAACAAGATTATGACATTCGTAAATCTAAAGAAGAATTAGACTTTAATCCTAAACCATCAAAACAAGCTTTAGAAGAAGCACTTAGGTATTTAAAAACGGATTGGAAAGTGCAGTAGATTTAATCCATACTTATAATATATAGGAATATAAAACCACTTGGCGAAAGCTTGGTGGTTTTTGGTTTTTATAGAGTTTCAATTTTTATGAATTGGCGATTACGGTTTACCGTAAGTTATTTAGAATAGAAGGTTTTAACTTAGCTTTTGACGAAGAGAAGCTATACGTAACTTTACGTATAGGTTTTATAAGAAATAGAATTAACTTCGTGGCTGATGACTTTAAATATTTAAAACACTTGCTATTACGTGGCTAATTTGTGTGATATGAATGATAAAAGTTATGATATAACTAGTTAGCAACAAGTTGAAAAAACCGAACTGTATTGAATAAATAACACAACCGATAGAATGAATTTTTTATTAAAAACTAACTGGTTAGAAATCTTATTAATATTTGTTATAATTTACGTTGTAAGTTATGTAGGTGTGTATTACAAGGACTGGATTAAACCTCAGAATACTAAGGGTAAAACCACAACGGACAAAAGAAATGATATCAAAAGCAGATACCAACCTAAAGCACTTGCGAAAGAGCAAACCTATAATAATTTCTCTAAGAAAGATACACTAAAATCTTTGATTAGGGAAAGAATGATTAAAGTTATTAAAGAGACTTCTGAAAAAAGCCCAATGAAAGACACACCACTTGAAGGTTTAATTATTCAGAATGCTATTGGAACTGCAAGCGAAAAATATAAAGTACACTTTTTAAAAGAAAGACACAAACTTGGAATGACAGAACAAGAAATCAAAAGTGTAGTTGACGAAGTTACTAAAGAAATGTTGGAAAGGTTTTTAGAATAGAAATAATATGATTTGGTTTATTTTAATAGTTATTGTCTTATTTATTGTATTCAAATTTATGAATGACTTAAATAAGGACAAGTATGATTTACAAAGTACTTCATTAGATGAAAAATTTAAGTTTGTTGTAAATATGCTGAACGAAGGAGTTTTTAATGGCAATGGTAATATTACAAAATTAGAGAATAGGAGTTTCAACCTTTACGAACAAGGTTCAAATCAAATTATAAACTTTCATTATAGCACAGGAACTCTGACAATCACTTGGAGATATAAATACTTTCAAAAAGAAGTTGTTCACACAAAAGACTTTTACGAAACAAGAAATTTGAGCATTTTTGAGCAACAAAAAATAGCGGAACAAATGATTAGTGAAATGATTCAAATTATTGAAAACCATAAAAATAACGTAATGAAAGATCTAATTTAAAAGCCAGTTGCCAACACCGTATAAAATTAATTGCTTGGTACGAGTTTATTTACGAAAGTCCTAACGGACTTCTATCTGTGATTAATTTGCTAAATTAGGTTCTTAAAACACGCTACTAATCTTATCCATAAACATTAGCTGTAAGCTAAAAAAAACGAATGACATACTACAAAACATCACATCAAGTCAATTTTGGTAAGAGGATAATACCTCTTAAGATGATTGAGCATATGTCATTTGATGACTGGGAAGATTTTATTGAAGAGTGGGTTGACATAAAAAAGACTGAATATTTAGAAGCTGAAAGATTCGGAGGTGCTGGAGATAAAGGAAGAGATGTTGTAGGCTATGTAACTGATAAAAACAAACCAAACTATACTTGGGATTGTTTTCAATGCAAACATTATGAAAATGCATTAAGACCTGCTCAAGTATATAAAGAATTTATTAAAATATTATACTATACTTTTAAATTAGAATACCCAATACCTAGAAAATTTTATTTTATTGCACCAAAAGGTTGTGGAACTTCACTTTCCAAATTACTTCAAAATCCAACCGAACTAAAAAATGCATTAGTAAATAATTGGGATAAACATTGTAAAATTGACACTACTGTAGGTGGAATTAAATTAGAAGGAGAATTTTTAAACTGGGTAAATAATTTTGACTTTTCAATTTTTTCAAAAATTCACACTAAGAATATTTTAAAAGAACATATTTCGCATCCAAATCATCTAATAAGGTTTGGTGGTGGACTACCTGAACGTGAAAAATTAGATACCGATACTATACCAAGTTCAATCCAAAGTTCGGAAACCACATACGTTAATCAACTTTTAACTGCATACGGTTCTGAAAGCAAAGAAGATTACAAAAATGTAATAGATTTAGATTCAAAAGAACATTACAAAAACCATTTTACTAGAGCTAGAATAAGTTTTCATCATGCAGAACAGTTAAGGAATTTCACTAGAGATAACCTACCCATTGACACCTTTGATGATTTTCAAAAAGAAATATTTGAAGGTATTGTTGATATTGTAGAAGATATTCATTCGAATAGCTTCATAAAAGTAAAAGAAGTAGAAAAAGAAGCTAGTAAAGTAATAATTTCCTCAAACCCACTAAAGGACGTCAGCCTAATTTATGATAAGAAGGGAATTTGTCATCAGTTAGTTAATGATAATAAAATTAAATGGACATAATGAAAACTAAAAAAAACATAAATCCATTCAATAACAGTGTTGAATCTGGTCTTCGAATCTTAACTATATTAAATGAGGCATTTCCAAAATCTTTTGATTTACAAAACCTTGTTTATCTAGATTACCTAACTATACATTCAGCAGACATTGACAAAACAACGCAAAGTCTACATCCCGCGGTACCTTATCGATCAGGTGAAATAATGGTTAGAAGTTCAATTATAGAAAAAGGATTAAATCTTTTTATCACAAAGAACTTAATTGAAAAACAATATAATTTTAATGGTATAGAATATAAGGCAACTGAAAATGCAATGCCATTTCTTGAATCTCTGGAAGAGCTATATTCAATCAAACTTCAAGAAAAAGCGAATTGGGCTATTAATAAATTCTCAAAACACACCAAACAAGAACTAAAAAATATTATGACTCCAAAATTATCAGAGATAGATAACGAGTTTAATATTGAAATTTTACAATAATGAAAACAGGGTTCATAATAAAAGAGTTAAGACTGATTGGTAAATCAGTTGAAAATGCAAGTATCGTTTTTAAAAAAGGCGTTAATATCATTACTGGTCCTTCAAACGTGGGTAAATCATATATTTTCCAATGTTTCAATTATATGTTTGGTGGTTCAAAACCTCCAAAACCTATTAAAGAATCAAGAAATTACGATTTTATCTATTTAGAATTAATTGATTCAACAAACACAACTTATACTTTATTAAGTGATTTAAAAGGTGGTAATTTTAAACTTTATAATTCATCTATAGATAAAATTAAAGAAACTGATGAATTCGAAATTCTTGATAGAAAACATAGTCCCTATAATGAACAAACTGTTTCCGCTTTTTTACTTAAACTAAATAATCTTACAGGCAAAAAAATCAGAACAAACCAAAAGGGAAAAACTAGACCAATTTCATATCGTGATATTGTAAAATTCTCAATGGTTAATGAATCCAAAATCACTACTGAGGAATCATTAATAGTTAGTCATTATACAAAAGCTACCGAGGAATCAAATGTTTTAAAATTAATTGTTACAGGAAATGATGATAGTACTATAATTGAATCCCTTTCTAAAAACCAAATAGCAAATAGGAAAGGAAAATTAGAAATATTAAAAGAGTTTATAAATGACAATACTAAGGATTTAAAAACTTTTAAAATTGAACCATCATTGATGCTGAATGAAACTAATTCTTTAATTAAAAAATTAACAGAAAACCATTCTAATCTTCAGAATAAATTCAATGAAATAGAAACTGAAAGAGTAAAAACTTTAGTCATTCTTCATAAAAAACAATCACGTAAAAGAATAATCGAAGAGTTATATAAAAGAACAGACTTATTAAAATCTCATTACTATTCAGATGTATCACGCTTAAAATCGACTATTGAAACAAGTGTTTTATTAAATGAAGAAAATCATTCTACCAATGGTAATTGCCCACTTTGTAATGGAGAAATAGAAGAAAAATGTTCAATTGCAGACATAAATAAAATAATAGATTCTTGCAGTAGAGAAATACAAAAAATTGAATCATTGATTCAAGAATTACTTGAATCAGAAAAAATATTAAAAGAAGAATTTAAGGATATCTCTATAGAAGTTTCTGATTTAGAGAATATCATAAATAAATACACTTTAGAAATTGATAAAGGAGTTGGCTTGGAAATGGGGTTGATAATTGAACAAATCAACCGACAAAATGAAAAGAAAAGTATAGCTCTTGGAGCTTTATATAAATTTGAACAGCTTGAAAAATTTAAAGCAGAAAAAGAAAAACTAGAAAATTCTATACCTAATTCTAAAGAAACATTTGAACATATATCAACTGCATCATTAACACCTCTTTCAAAAGCGATAAAATCTGTTCTTAAAGGTTATAATTACCCAAATCTAACTGATGTCAGTTATAGTGAAGAGCAAAATGATTTTGTAATTTCAGGTGAAGACAGAAATCTATCTGGGAAAGGATATCGTGCAATCATTTATTCTGCTTTTATTGTAGCACTCCAAGAATTATTAATTCAAAAAGAATATTCAATAGGTGTGCCAATTATAGATTCTCCATTGGTAACTTATCGCAAACCTGAAAATGTAGATGAAATAACAATAAGTGATGACTTAGCAATGGATTTTTATAGATATATAACTACTCAAAGTGAATTACATCAGGTAATAGTTATTGAGAATGAAGAACCACCAACGGATGTTAAAGACAAAGTAAATCATATAAAATTTAGTAGAAAGAATGGCTTTATCCCAACAAAATAAAAGTCTACTAATAACATATTATTTATTAATAACAATACTATACTTATAAAAACCTTGTAATGTTTTTAAATAACCGGTTCGATGCACTCGGTTCTATTCGATATTTATTCACTAAACTAAAGCCTCAAACACACAACCCATCCTAAACCAACTCACATGAAAAAAACCATCCTATTAATTTTAATCCTTTGTTCTTTACAAGCCATTGCACAACAAAAACTGGAAATCGAAATCGATAACCCAGAACCCAGAGTTGGACAAAAAGTGACCTTATCCATTAACGTTGATTTTTTAAATGAGTACTTAAAAAAAGAATTAGGAAAGAATATCAATGTCACGCGTTCAAGCTCAATTTTCGGGATGTCATCAGAAGATTTTGAAAGAGCCATTATATTCGAAAAAGCAAAAACATATAACATCGGACCATTCGATTTTGAATTTAATGGTAAAACATATACCACGAATACTATTGAAGTCAATGTGCTTCCGAAATTACCCATGGAAAATGGCCTTTGGTTAAGACAAACAGAATTTGAGGGGCAACACTACCTAATTCTTGAACAGTTAATCAGTAACACATCCAATAAAACAGTAACTGAAAATGGTGGCTATTCGCATACCATTGGCGGAGTTATGCCAGAAGGTAAAGCATTCGCTGAGTTAAATGAGGACTTAACACAAGGCATTCAATTAAGCAATTACAGTTCGGCCACGAACTCTGTAACACCTGACGATGGTGAATTGTTTGGTGTTGGTTTTTCGTATGCAATTAAAAAATATAAAATAACATTTGACGAAGATTATAAAGGAGAATACGTCATTTCGGAATCGGATTTTAATAATTTACCTGAAAACTTCGATATCGGAAATATTAAATTAAAAAAATAATATGAAAAATACATTACTAATTCTAGTCTTACTGTTTATAAACTTAAGCCATGCACAAGAAGATTATGAAGTTGAAATTAACGGCAAAACCTATGATATAGCTTTAGATAAAAATTACGAGTTAGATTTAAACGGAACCAAAATTAAACTTAACGTAAAGCAAAAAGATACTTTAGTATACACAGATCCCTATTTTAACTTTAAATATCCAAAGGACTATAAAGTAGGAAAAACAATTATTGATAGCGAAATTGAACAATTAATGCTAATGACAGCGGAAGGTTCAGGATTTATTATTCAAACATATTCTGGTATTAATCCCACCATGTTAAATGAATTAATGATTAATGAAGTCACAAAAGAAAGTGTTAATTACGGATTTAAATTGGTAAGAGAAGATTACGAAAGAACCTTAGATTCTGGCTTAAAAATAAACGTGAACAAAGCCGTATTAACGTATAAAAACGAAATAAATATTTACGAAGTTGCTTCTGTCGGTAAAAAAGACTCAGGACTAATACTCATGTCTATGGAAATGAGCGATATGGAAAATTCTATAGGCAAAAACCTGATTAATATGATATGGAATACCCTTGAGATAAAATAAATAGTTTACGGAATGAAGTACAGTAACACAGAACAGACGAGCAATATACATTGGGGAAATAAATCTTGTCGTATATAACCAATCAACAATGAGCACAAAACAACACAATCACTTAGAAGCCTATCTTAAAGACGAAATGCTACAACTCAAACTTATGAGTTTTACCATAAAAAAAGCAAGTAAGCGATTTAATTTATCTAAAGACGAGGTTAAAAGTACTTACTTAAAGGTGAGGTCAATGATAAGAAAAGAGGCTATAAATAGAGGAATAGTTTACCTTTTATTAAGCACTATATTCTTGTTTGTCGGTATCAAATCTGTACAAGGTAATTCAGGATATATTTATTTAGGAGGTTTATTACTTGGTTCTGCTGGAATTCTGACAGCTTTAGGCTATTTTGTCTTAGCGATAAAAGGAAGTTCTCAGTAAATATATTTTACACTAAAAACCACAAAACATGAAAAAAATAATCGGCATCCTAATCTTAGCAGTCCTACTCGTTTCTTTCACAAATCAAGACTTAAAGGGCTACATCACCTTGTTTGAAGATGCGAGTAGCGCCAAGTATTACAAATACGGTGACAGCCATTATTTCGAATCTTTTGACAACGACAAAGAAACAATTGGAGACAAGGAATACTATGTCAGATACCGAAAATACGGCTGGGGAACTGTAGATACCACCTACTATAGAAAAGGCTCTGAAAACTACTACCATATCAATAAAAAAACCTTAGAAGAATCTATTATTCTCCCAGTAAACCCTAAAGTGGGTGATCAGTGGCTAGAACATGATAAAAGCTGGAGTTATGAAGTTATTGCCGACCAACAGAAATTTAAAACACCTGCAAAAAAATACAAAAACTGTATTAAAGTGCGCTGCACACAACTAACCAATAAGGATAAAAGAAAAAACAAAGAATACCTACTCTACTACTCACCCATATATGGATATGTAGGCAATGTAGACGGCAAAGGCAAAATTCTAAGCTATCTAAGCGACCTAAAATTAAACGCTAAAGAAGGAGAGGTCATTGGAGATTTTAAATAGACTTCATGAACGCAAACAAAAAATAAGTAGATATAGCTTGTATCGTTTTCAATTAGTGGGAGTTGAGTTATAAAACACTTTGTATAACCAGTTGGCATTAATATAAGAAAATGAGAAACCTAATCTTGATATCAGTCATTGCATTGAATTTAATATCCTGTAAAAATTCACAAAACATAGAGGATATTGTTGTAATTGGTGGTGGACTTATGGGAAGTTCGACCGCCTGGGAGCTTTCTAAATATCAACAAAATGTTTTACTGCTTGAGCAGCAAGATTCAATTTATACTTTTGGTTCTAGTTTTGGAGAGGCAAGAATTTCAAGAAGTTTAGGTCCGAAAGAAGATGTTTTGGCTCAACACAAAAAGTTGTGGGGTAGATAAATTTGAGACAACTTTGCTTTAAAAAATTCAATGTCCTCAGACACTCTATTTTCAGCTGCCAATTTATTATTCCCTGAAGTACCGGTAACTTATTTTGATTTAACCAAACACGAGATAAAGGATGAAAAAATACATTTTTACTCGATAATCGAGATTTAAATGCTCCGAGGCTTGCCTCGAAATAAAATGGTTTGTTACTTAAAATGCCTTGTGAGCTTGCCCCGAGGTTTTTTACTTTACAGAGTTGAACGAGACTCCTAAGGAATTTATTAAATCTAAACTTTTTTCTAAAGGTTTCTTCCCAGAAGCTACTGTTCAATATTTTCCAATACCAAGGAAGAATGTATTTCTACACACAACACGTCGTAGATGACTTAATGAACCCACAGATAAAGCAGTTACAAGGGTTTGAAATTAGTAGCAAAAGGAATTAGTATAATTAGTGAGTTTACTACTTTTTTAAAAAGAACTCTATTAGCTCTGGTGCTTCTAGTATAACGTACTTAGTTTAGTAGGATAACCATTTTTTAAATTTGCCTGTTTTTTCAATGGCGACAGGCACTTGTTCTTCATCTGTAGTGGGGTCTAGATGTAAAATGATTTTAGATTTTGAGGAATAGTACATTTTTGAAATCGCTTTTCTATGCACCATATATTTTCTGTTTACTCGATAAAATTGTGAAGGATTAAGAATCTCTTCTAATTTTTTTAAAGAGTAATCTATAGGAATTCTTTTGTTATTCTTTTTTTTGATAAATGTTAATTTATCTTCTGAGTATAAGTAAGCAATATCATCTACTTCAATCGTCACAAGAACATTATTCATTTTTACCAGAAATCGTTTTTTATAAGTATCTATAGGATGATAGAAGATTTTGGTATAGTCAGGAGCATTTTGATTGCTATATTTTTTAAGTTTTTCCAGACTACGCCTCAATGATACTTTAGGAATGGGTTTTAGTAAATAATCGATACTATTTTGTTCAAAGGCTTTGATAGCATATTCTGAGTATGCTGTTGTAAATATTATTTTAGACTTTATGTCGTTTATTAGGTTGAATATCTCAAAAGAATTACCGTCAGATAAATTGATATCTAGGAATATCAAATCTGGGGTGTTTACAGATAGGTATTCTACAGACTCTTTAACTGATGACAGGATCTTTTTAATGTGAATTTCTTGATCTAATTCCTGAATCATCTTTTGCAGTTTGATAGCAGCAATATCTTCATCTTCTATTATTATAGCATCAATCATATACTCGGTTGTATTAAAGGGATTCTTGCCACATAGGCATCGTCTATTATTTCAAAAGTAGGAATACTATCGTGTATTAATTTATATTGATTTATTAAGTTCTTATTTCCTATGCCTAATGATGTGTTGAGCTTAACATCTTTTCTAGGTTGGTAATTATTTTTTACAACCACAGCATCATGGTCAGTATACACCTCAATAATTAATGGTCTGGTTTTCTCTACAACGTTATGTTTTATAGCATTTTCAATTAGCAACTCAAGCGTCATAGGAGGCACTAAATAAACGAGCTTGTTGGAGTTGATATTGTATGTGATTTTTATGCTTTCGCGAAAGCGAATTCTTTGTAATTCCATATAGGAGTAAATCAGGTTCATCTCATTTTTTAGAGACACAACTAACTCTTCACTATGGTCTAGATTGTAACGGTACACATTAGAAAGTTCTTGTAAGAAATGTTCTGCTTTCTCAATATCTATGGTCATTAAGCTATATAAGCTATTAAAACTATTGAATAGGAAATGAGGATTTAATTGATTTTTTAATGCGTGATATTGCGCTATGGTTCGTTCGTTTTCAATTTCATTTAGTTTCATTGTAAACGCTTGTTTTTCGGTTTCAGACTCAAAGAAGGCTTCCAACATATATACAAAAAGAACAATGCAAAATACAGCTGTAAAAGTAGCCCAAAAGAATACGCCTGTTATAGAAACATCCCTTTCCCCTGGGGACGCGACCTCAGCAATAGTCGCTGCAACATATGAAAAAATAAATGACTTTAAAAGAATAAAACAAAGCCATACCCACCTATAATAATTGTTCTTTTTTAGGCGAGGACTATTCAGAAAAGGCAATTTTACCAAATAAAAACGCAAGTAATAAATACTCCATGCAAAAGCCAGTATAATACATATGTAGGGAAAATACTTTACTGGGTCAAGCGGTGTTTCATCTGCAGCATCCTTTAAAAAGTTTACCACTAACACTAGCGTAGCTATTAAAAGGTAAAAAAAGAATCGTTTTCTATTCATTTGGATACATTTTCTATTCTTCCACGACCACCGAACCTTCTTCTACGTCTACCGAGTAGAAATAGCCTACTGCTCTATTACTTGGGGTGGTTAGGTTAATCACATTACTTCGAATGGTTGCTGGGGGAGGATTCCCACCAAAACCTCCTGAACTACCCGTTTGAGTGAAAAGTTCGAAAAGATAGTCAAAATATTCTTCTGATATACCTAATTGTTGCCCCGTTGCTAATTCTCCTGGCTCAAAAGTTATTTCCCTGTTAAGAGTTACTCCCGAGCGCATTTGCCCATCAAAAAACTTATCGGAAGTTATTAAATTGAATGAATTTCCTGCATCGGGAATAATAAAATACTCACCATCTTTTACGACTCTGTAATAATAATAATTTTCAATGTCTGCTGGATCCTGAGAGTCGAATTTTATAAAATAACCACCTGTAAAGAAAATAGTTTCTTCTTCAAATTCAGTATAAAAATTGGTGAATGTAGGCGCTTCATTTAACGGGTCTGCTCCTTCATACGTTTCTCCATTCCATTCAATAGTAATCGTGTATGTTTTATCTAGCACGGGCATCATTGCATTGGCATAATACCCATCTCCCTGATGACTAAAAACCCACGTCTCTGTTCCATCAGTTATAGATACAGTTGCATCTGTAACTGGCGGATTGGGTTCATTAGATAAAAAATTAATCGTAGTAGTAAGCCTTATTTGTTGTGTTGCCAATGGACTTGTTATATTTCGTTCTAAACCACCATTAATTACCAGTTTTGGGGTCGATTCGGCTATGGTAATATCATCAGTAACATCGGTCTCACAGGAAATTGTAAGGATGCTAATACACAAGAATACGATAAGCTTATATTGTTTTGTGATTGTTTTCATATAGTTTGGTATTAAAATTTGAATTCATAGGTAATAGATGGTACAATTCCTAGAAAAGAGAATTTACTTGCTTCGGTTTGTCCTGTTGGTACATCTATATTGTTCATTTCTTCTGTACGCTCTCTAAAAAAGATGGTCGATGCATTTTTTCTATTATATACATTTCCAAGACTAAATATCCAGGTGCCATTCTTTCCTTCTTTAGGATTTAATGTTGCTGAAAGGTCCAAGCGATGAAAAGCGGGCAACCTATCACCATTTCTGCCATCATAATCGGCAACAAGCAAACCGTTTTGTTCAAATTTGCCTGTAGGATAGGTCACTGGTTTTCCTGAACCGTACACAAAGTTTCCTCCAAAATCCCAGCGATTATTAAATTTATAGATTCCTGTAAGACTTAACTCATGAGTCTGATCGTTATTGGAAGGATAATATTCGTTATTATTAATTCCTATCACTTTTCTTTCAGAACGAGCTAAAGTATAACTTAACCAACCCGTTAATTTTCCCACATTTTTATTAAACTGAAGCTCTAACCCATAGGCGCGTCCATTTCCTTGCACAACTTGTGTTTCAATATTTTCCTGAAACAGTAAATCTGCGCCATCTACAAAATCGGTTATATTTCTTAAATCTTTATAATACGCTTCTACGCTGAAGTCGTAGTCATTGTTTTTTAATGTTTTAAACAAACCTACTGCATATTGATCTGACGATTGTGGTTTCAGGTACGGTCCACTAGGCGCCCAGATATCCAACGGAGTTGCCGAAGTGGTATTTGAAATTAAATGTAGGTATTGATAGTTTCTATTATAACTTGCTTTTAGTGAAGTTGTTTCATTCAGCAAATACCGAAGCGATGCACGCGGCTCTAAATTATTGAAGCTTTCAATTACATCTCCCGATTCATAACTAGTTTCTCCAATGGCTTCATTTTCATCAAACAAATCTAACGTAGAATTGTACGTAAGGGGCGTTCCATTTGCATAGGTTGCGATATTTTCTTTACCAATACGCTGAAAATTAGACCAGCGAAGGCCATAATGTAAACTTAAATTATCGGATATTTTAGTTTCGAAATCCAGATATGGCGCTATTTCAATAGCAAATTTTTCCTGAAACTTTTCTGCTGTAGTAGAAGAATTGTTAATTGGTGCAATCTCTCCAGGGTTAAAATTATAGTATGTAAAATCTACTCCTGAAGTTAAGGTATTTCCTGGACTTACATACCAACGCAATCTAGGTTTTAAATTGTAGTTAAGAATACTAGATTTCCAGCTAAATTCAGATCCAGACGTAAGTAGTTCTACTTCATAATCATAATCGCTATAAATTGCTGAAGTTTGAAAAAACAGTTTATCGCTTAATTGGCTTGTCCATCGTAAGGTAGCAGATGTATTTCCATAAGTATTTCCAAATACGTCTTCTATAGCAAACCTATCTTTTCCCAAATAGCCCGAAAGGTATAAGCGATTGGTATCGTTTAGGTTGTAATTCATTTTTAAATTCATATCATAGAAATACAGTTTTGTATCTTCTAAGTCTTCGGAAAGTGGCGCGAAAACATCTATATACGAACGTCTTCCTGCGATAAGGTAACTTCCTTTTCCTTCTTCATTATCGCCTTTGTTTATAGGTCCTTGTAATAAGGCTCTACTTGATATAAGCCCAATTCCTAATTCGCCTTTAAACTCTTTTAAATTTCCTTCTCTTTGTCTAATATCCAAAACGGAAGACAAGCGTCCCCCGTATAAGGATGGAATTCCTCCTTTATATAATTTTACATCTTTAATCGCATCTGCATTAAATACTGAAAAGAAACCTAATAAATGCGACGCATTATAAATTGTTGCTTCATCTAAAAGAACTAAATTTTGGTCTGTAGAGCCTCCTCGCACATTAAAACCTGACGATCCTTCATTCACGCTTGAAACCCCAGGCAATAACTGAATAGATTTCAAGATATCTACTTCTCCCATTCCTGTAGGTAACTTCTTGATTGTCTCAGCTTTTATGGTAGATACGCTCATTTCTGTAGATTTTACTGCTCTATTTGCTTTAGTAGAGGTAACTACAATTTCGTCCATAGTATTTACATCTTCAACGAGATCAAAATTTAACTTTAGATTTTGATCTAAAACAATCTCCTTGGTAATTGTCTTATGCCCTAATGAAGAGAAGGTTACTGTATATGTTCCTTTTTCTAAGGTTATAGAATAAAAACCATATTCATTAGTTACCGTTCCAGTGGTTGGACCTAAAATAATGTTTGCTCCCCATAAACTTTCTCCAGACATTGCATCTTTAAGATATCCACTTAGCGTGAATGTTTCTTGAGCCTGTGAAGTCATAAACAGTAATCCAACTACAAGACTTATATATAATTTCATTTGCTATTATTTTTAAATTAAAAAGCAAAATTATCTAAGTGTTGAATGTTTTTAATTTAGAAAATGATAAGACTGGATTTTTTCTGATAAAGCAAAAAAAAATGTATATCAAGATGCATTTTTAATAGATTGGAAACGTCAGAAACTGAAATTAATAAAAATATGTCTTTTAAGAAAGCCTATGGATATCTTGAATGAGCTCCCGCATGAAAATGAAAAGTATGCAACGCTGAAAAAAGCGTTGCACTTGATCCGATGTTTTCTCATTTCTAAAACAAACCTCTGTAAAGGAAACTGAACATTTGATTGATTTTCTCAATAAAGGAGAGTTAAAAGAATTATATTCAATGCAAGATATTTACACTACTTCACCAGTTACGAATATCTATACTCAATCACAATTAAATGACATTGAAAATTTGGTTGATGGACAATTAGTTAAATATGAATATGCATCAACTAAAGAGGAAGCAGAAGAAAAATTTGAAATGAAAATTTCAGATACTACTATTGTTATTTGTGTATATAAGCAATATACTGGCACCCTTAATCCGAAAGTGTTAATTAAAAAACTTCATCAAAGAATAAAAAAATCTGGAAATCGAGTACAATACAATCAAAAAGTAACTGACCTAAAAAAGGAGGATGGAATCTATAAGATTACCAATAGCGATACTAAAACCGGAATTAATAAAACTATTTTAAGTAAAAAAATAGTTGCTGCTGCTGGCCCATATAATGGAACATTAGTAAAAGATATAGCACCATATTTTAGTAGTTTAATTATTCCTAAACGACTATTTCTTTCATTCCTAAAAATTGATTCAGGCAAGTATGATGAATTAACTCTCGAAGAAAAAAATAGGATTAGAGAGTCCTACCCAGTTGCATATCTAAACTCTGAAATATTTTATTCTATGATTGAGAAGTTTGACAGTGACCAAAGACCTTTGTTAAAAGTTGGAGGGCATTTTTTAAGGACAGAAATTAAGGATTTAGATGAAGTGTGGGAAATGCAATTAACCGAGCAAGAAATTCAGTGGAGTAAAGAAAATACAGCGGATTATTTGGCTAAACTCAATTTACCAATAAAATCCTCTGATTTGGAATTTGCCAATGGCTATTCTTGTGTATATTCATTAACGGAATCTGAAATACCATACGTAAGTCACGCATTGAAAAACGGAACAGACATTGATTCAATTTTTTTACTTGTCGGAGGAATGTCTGGTATTGGTGCAAAAGGTTCATTAGCGTATGGCCTAATTGCAGCAGACCTCTTAATTGGTAATAGAAATGAGTCTTTTATGTATCAAAAGGCAAAATCAGCTTTAGGTTCTGAAAGATTGATTAAAGACATACAGAGTATTGATAAATAAAATACTAATGCCAACAATGGCTATAAGTAAGTACCATGCCACCTATAAAGATAAATACATTATCATAATGACCTTACGTGGTAAAAACTTATCTAGCAAAGCGACGATCGATAGTTATGTAAAAGATTATCTTGAAGCAATTAATAAAGATGTTCTCATTTAATCTTAAAGGAATAATCGAATCAACATTATGAAAAACACAATCGCAACCGTCCAAGTCCCTAGACACATTTCAAAACCGCAATACCAACACTATCTTTTTCATTTATAACATACAACGCCCCATCAATCTCTTGATAAAACCGCACACCAAGCACACAAAGTACAGTGCCAAGACTACTAGGCAAAGTATCAGGCTCTAAAGTCAACGCAGACCCAGCATAAGAACGATCTAAAACCAAAGGAGGAGCCGTATGTAGCGCATAATCCAAGCCATCAAAATCAAAATCCAACACGCCATACGTTAGTGCAATATGGGTAGCATCAGCCACAAAGCCTACTTGTCCAATATCAAAATCGGTAATGGTTAAAGCCAAATGATCACTAGAAACTTCTAACCCAAATGGTAAAACTTGCGGTACAGCACACGCTGGCGTATAGCTAAACTGTTCCAACAATTGCAAACCATGCGCCTGCCCTATCCCATCAGCAACACGGCGTTCCCCTCGTTTATGCGTCGTATCTAAGGCTTTTAGACGCGTAAACAAGCCCATCAAACGACTATGAAAATGGGTGAATTTGTGACCCTTATAAAACGGATACAATGCAGATCTAAACGCTTTATTCACCGCAGAGCAATGGCCAAACTCATTCGCATTTTCGCGCACACGCTGCATACTAGCCTTGCGCTTTATTGCTTTTCTAGTAAATCCACCACCCGCTTTTCGTGCAATGGGCTTGCCATTCAAATAATAAAAATTAATACCATTTAGCGTCCCAACTAAAGGGACAATTCCAGTCTGTTGTGCCATAACATCATATTTTAAGTTAAACACCTACAATACAGCAATATACAAAATATTATAATACAGGTTATAGCCTAACTGGAATCATGAATTCAGGAATAACACTAATAGCCAGAATAGTAATACGGGCGTATGACCTTAAGTCATGAATAGTTAAAGGCTTCGATTTGGCCTACTAACAAAAATTCTAGCGGATGTTCTATTACGTTTTTATTTGCTAAATTGGGTGTCTATACACGTCATAAAATCACACAAAAAACCGTAAGAATCAGTACCACACACAATACCTTCCAAATCAAACCCAAATGAAACCATCACATCAGCATTACGCCATTGAAGACACAGCGCATTCACCACTAGCGCACTGGTTATCAGGCTTACTTGATGGCTCCTATAAACTACCAGGATTAGAAGGCAAACGAGGGCTGTTATTTTCAAATGCTACCTTAGAAGAATGTATTGAAGAAGAAGAAAAACACGATAATTTTGAGCTCACATCGGGACTAAACAGAAGCTTGAGAACCTTATCTACGGGTGAGCAAAAAAAAGCATTGCTATCTTATCTACTGCAACAAAACCCAGATTTTATAGTCTTAAATAATCCTTATGAAACCTTAGACAAAGCGTCTGTATCTGAATTAAAACAGCAATTAATGGCATTGTCTAAAGACATGCCAATTGTATTTGTTTTTAACAGGCAAGAGGATCTCTTACCCGTAATCACCCACGCCATTACCTTTGAAAAAGACAAGCTTAAAGCCGTGGTCCCCATTGAAGACTATACGTTTAAAAAACGTGAGTTTGTTTTTGAGAAAGACATTCCACCGGCAATAACAACGTACACCAATATTCCAGAAGTGCTTGTGGAGCTTAAGAATGTAAATGTGAATTATGAGGATCATTCCATTCTAAAAGATATCAACTGGACTATTAAGAAAAAAGAATTTTGGCATTTAATAGGTCCTAATGGCTCTGGTAAAACGACCTTATTATCCATGATTTATGGAAACAATACTAAGGCTTATGGTCAGGACCTATATCTCTTTGGGAAGAAAAAAGGTTCTGGTGAAAGTGTTTGGGATATCAAACAGAAGATTGGCTATATCAGTCCTGCGATGCTAGAATTATTTAAACGAAGCCATACCGTAGAACACATGATTCTTTCAGGATTTTTTGATAGTGTGGGCTTATACCAAACCCCATCTACCTTACAAATACATACGGCTGCGCAGTGGATGGACGTCTTAAATTTAAGTCAAGAAAAGAATACCTCTTTTCTTAAGTTATCACCAGCTGTTCAACGCTTAATATTAATAGCAAGAGCGATGATTAAGCATCCGCCTTTGCTAATCTTAGATGAACCTTTAATTAATGTAGATGATGAAGGTAGAGCGCTTATTTCTGCATTAATAAACAAAATAGCTAAGGAAAGTGAGACCAGTATTTTGTTTGTGGCACATCGTGATGAAACTAATATTCACCCTGATTTTATTTATGAGCTTCTCCCCTCTCCTAATGGTTCTGTTGGTGTACAGAAATAACATATAGCACTGTGTTGTGTTGCTAGTTAGCTATGCTTGGATTAATTCGGTTTTTATTTGCTAAATTAGGTGCTTAATCATAATAGTCCGTTTACAGAATAAATGAAATTTAAAGGCATAATACTATTACTTTTGGTTGGTCTTAGTTGCAATAACGCGAATGAAAACAAATTGAATTCAACGCCATCAGATCGGTTCGAATTACTTCCAGAACCCGATAAAGCTGAAAAAGAACTCTATTTTAAAAATCTGAATCTGAATGCTTTCCTTAAGAACCCAATTGACTTACCAAGTCTCAAAAACTTAAAACATAGTAACGATACAACAACTAGTAAGAGTTATGCTTTGGAATATCATTTTCAACCAGAAATACAAGATGCACTATGTTATACCTGCTGATAAGGACTGTAAACACAGAGACATCGGACTATAGTTAACCGCATCAATCAATCAATCAATCAATCAATCAATCAATCAATCAATCAATCAATCAATCAATCAATCAATCAATCAATCAATCAATCAATCAATCAATCAATGAAAAAATATCTACCAATACTTCTAGTGTTATCGATTGTTAAACTCACAATTCAATGGTTTGGAAATAAAAATTATGGCTTCCATCGTGATGAATTACTACACTTATCGGCTAGTGAACATTTAGATTGGGGCTATATGGAATTCCCACCATTTATCGCCTTCATAGGAAAAATGGCCTATCTGCTTTTTGATTATTCATTACTAGGAGTGCGTCTTTTTCCAACACTTGCTGGTGTTACGATTTTGGTGTTATGTGGTTTAATGGTAAAAGAACTTGGTGGAAAATCTAAGGCTATTGTATTAGCAGGCATCTGCATTTTGGCATTTCTTCCTTTTTATCGAAATCACACCTTATTCCAACCTGTGGCATTCAATCAATTATTCTGGACCTTAGGTTTTTATTTTGTGATTAAGTTTATAAACACTCAAAACAAAAATTTCCTGATGCTTTTAGGAATCACTTTAGGTTTAGGATTAATGAACAAATACACCATATTAGTTTGGGCTTTTGGATTATTTATTGGTTTGTTTTTCTATGAAAAAGGAAAGGTATTTAAAAACAAATGGCTTTACATTTCGGCAGTAATGGCACTACTGATAGCCTTACCTAATATAATTTGGCAACTACAAAATGATGTGCCACTTTTGCAACACCTGCAAGCGCTTAATAAAAGTCAGTTAGACGATATCAATCCAATGGAATTTGGTTTGGCTCAATTAGACTACCCGTTTACACTAATCATTAGTCTCTTCGGGGTCTTCGCTTTAATCGCAGGTAAAAACTTAAAAAAATACAGAGCCGTAGGTATCGCAGTCGTGGTTATTTTTACAACCATGTGGTTACTTCAATCTAAAGCCTACTACGTGTTTGCTATGTATCCGGTTCTTTTTGCAGCTGGTGCGGTTAAAATTGAAGCCTTATTGGTTAAAAAACCATTTTGGGTATACGCCATCGCCATAGTTACTTTACTGCCTTCAATATATTTTATTCCAGAACTTACACCCATCTTGCCCATTGATAGCTACGTTAAATATGCTCAAAAAGAAGAGCTAAATGGACGCGTGGAATTAACAGGAGACTATGCGGATATGTTTGGTTGGGAAGAACAAGTAAAATTGGTTGATAGTGTTTATCAATCCTTGTCTGCAAAAGAACAAAACAATTGTGTGCTTTGGGCTGAAAACTACGGAGAGGCTGGCGCACTCAAAATTCTAGGACATCAATACAACCTTCCAAACCCAATAAGCAGACACGGCAGTTTTTGGACCTGGGGTTACGGCAATAAAGATGCAGACGTTTGGATTAGTTTAGGTAACGAAAAGCCATCCGTAGAATCTGTATTCGAAGACGTTCAGCTCGTCAAAATCATAACCCATAAATATGCTATAGGCGAAGAAAATGGAATACCACTCTATATATGTCGAAAACCTAAAATTGACATCGAAAAATGGTGGAAAGATTACGAGCCACATATTTTTGACTAAACAACATTCATTGCATCGCACTACCTCATCTATGTCCTAGGTTCTGACCTAGGTTAAAAAAAATTGAGAAATATTTAAGCTGTGATTGATGCGCTAATTTTGAGTCAAAAAACAAAGTGTAAGTCATAGAACGCATCACAACGTTTTAGAAATAAAAGAACAAACAATGAATTACTTGTTCACCAATTCAAACTGGGTTTCAATAGGAATCCCAAAATTGGCCTCTAATTCTTTAATACTCTTTTTATAGTAATCTGTTGGAGGTGGTAAGCTAAACGTAGCCCAAAAATGCGCGGTATATGTTACCTCAATTTCTTCCATCTGAAAACCCTCCAACATTACCCCAAAACTATTCTTAATAATAAACATTTGAAGAATGACTCAAAAACAACGAAAAACCTTATGATTATAGTGGAATTAAACTTTATCTATATGCTATTATGTATTATATAATCGGGTTTGGCTTTATAGTTTACTCAATCGTTATACTAGCAAATTATTACTGTTGAACTTGAAATACGTAAAGGTGTTTTCGGATTTGACATTTTAGAACATAAAAAACTGAATTAAAACAATTACAGAATAAAAACGTCTGGTAACAAGGTATAAAAATAATTACTACTTTAGTGCTTAACCAAAGATAGTTGCACGCTTAGTACATCTGATTTTTCCTTCGGGAACAGCCTTAGATAGTAATCCACAACTATGCGAATACGAAACGTTCGATGTCATCTGAAATCATAAATATGAAGAAACTTGTAGTGCTAATTTTAGCAACCCTTTTATTTAATTGTCAAAATAAAAAAAAGGATAAACACACAATTTCAGGCACAAATTTGGAGCTTATTGGCGACACCATGTTCTTGAAAAAGTTTCAACACTTTGACTACTTAGATAAAAATTATATTCTAGACATTGCTGTAGTAAATGATAAAGGAGAATTTTCATTTGAAGTTAAAGATACGTACCCCAAACTGGTGAGTATAACTAATCACAATAAACCCCCTAATACTTATCAAGTTTTTAAAGATTCCCCAGAAATATTCTATTATTCATTTTGTGCAAACTTTCTCGCAGAAACACCAACCCTTTATCTTGAAAACAACTCTAATTATATAATTAAACATTGGGACTCTAAACTAAATGATAGTTCTATTGTATACAACAGTAAAAAACTCAACCAACTAAGAAAATATTATCGAAATGTTGATTACAGGAAAGGTTATATTGATAATAATCGCGAGTTTTTAGATATCACAAAAGAGGAGGCTTGGAAAAATGTGAGTAAAATAAGGGATTCGTTTCTTAAGGATTTTGATCTAGACCAAGATGTTAGTGAGAATACGTATGAGCATTATCTAAAAACAGAAATTACCTTAGGTGCAGTTAACGACTTTTTAATTTGGTATTTTAGGAAGACAGATAATACTATTGATGATGATTTTTATAAAACGTTAATGGAAACCTATAATTCAGAACACTGGCATCCAAATAGCGTTGAGTACTATAAATTAACCGAACATTACATAAATTATAAACTCAATACAAAGCACAATAAAATAGAAAAATATTACGAACCAAGTATTGAAAAATATGAGGTCGCAAAAGCATATGCAAGAGAAAATATAAAAAAATTATATATTCAAAACATTGAAAGATTAATACACGAAAATAATACGACATCCAACACCGACAATTAAGGGCTAGGTCATTGCCTATTTACGAACAGTCCTACGGAATATTCTATCTGTGACTTATTTACTAACTTAGAGGCCCAACCACACCACACCCGAGCGTAGCGAACAGACCAAGTAAACCATATACGAAACCATTAGCACCAATTAAAAAAAATGAATCCAAATACGTTGCATGCTATAAAATATAGAACGACCTTGATGGTCTTCACTGTTCTAATATTTCAAATTGTTGGATGTAAACAGCAACCTGAAAAACCCGAAGAGACTGAGAAATTGAGTAAAGTCAATTTCCATCATGTTCATCTAAATGTCACAGACAGAGATTCAACTATGGCATA
This sequence comes from Winogradskyella thalassocola, assembly GCF_900099995.1. Classification (GTDB taxonomy): domain Bacteria; phylum Bacteroidota; class Bacteroidia; order Flavobacteriales; family Flavobacteriaceae; genus Winogradskyella; species Winogradskyella thalassocola. Next base: position 115,064 of record NZ_FNCZ01000003.1, on the reverse strand, counting down.
TTATCAAAAATACTTTGGTGCAACTCAAGTAAAATATCGAGATCGCGTGGATGCTCTTTTTACGGAAAAATCGTTTTTACTAATGAATCTTGTCGATACGGCACCATCAACACATTTGGGCTCTAGTTTATGGCATATGGGGTGGTCTGGTGTAGATGGTCAATCTGAGTTTGATTGGAGAGTCAATGAGGGAATAGCAATACATACCGACATTACACCGCTTGGTGATAATTTTTGGATGTACTTTCTTGGTCCAGAAAAAGAAGTTATAGAGGTATACACAGGAAATAAAAACCATAGATTTGAACACATACATTTACTATCAACTGATGTTGATAAAACGATGAACTGGTTTGAATCCCATCTTGGCTTCATTCCAGAATATGAAGAAGCAAAGCAATGGCAGAATAACGAGCTGCGGTGGAAATGGAATTTATTAATCATCAATAATATTAATATCATTGTATTTGGTAAACCCGTTGAGGAAGAATCATGGTGGTCTAACAAAGAAATGAAACCTACTGATGGTAGCGCAATTGATCATATTGGTTTCTCTACTGAAAATATTGAACTTCTAATGACTAAAATGAGATCTGATGGGCTAGATATTGTTCATGATATAAAAATAGATTCTATTCATGGTATGAAAAGTTTTTTTATTAGAGGTCCAGACAGTCTCCTAGTAGAAATAGTACAGGAAAAGCTAATTCCTGAAGGGATATGGCACTGATAATCCGTATAGACTAAACATTTAAATATTAGGTGCAGATCCCAATAACATTACATACACAAAACAAAAGACACATAAATAGAACACTTCATATGCACAAAAAAGGACTTATAATTTTACTACTCATCTTAGCCACTACCATTGGATATTCGCAATCTGAAAACATCAAAATAAAATCAGAGCATCTTAAAGAAGCCAACTATCTAAAAATGGATGACTTTTATTTGACACATTATCTATATATCGATTTATTCTTAAGAGAGAATCTATTTCCAACGGCAAGTCCAGAAGAGGTATCAACAATACTAAAAGCTATAAAAACGTATGTTTCTGTAGATACTCCTTTAGAAATTGAGATTGAAAAACCTGGTGACAGAAATTATGTAATCAAAATGGCCATCTTAAAAAAAGATGATGGAACTGAGCTTTTAATTGCATTTACAAATTGGAGTACAAAAGAACGAAAATTTGAAAAAGAGATAAAAACTGAAAATGATTCCTATACCAGATGGTATTTTCTAAATGACAATAAAATGACGTATCGCAAAGATATGTCTGCTGAAAATGATTATGAAACCATGTCTAAATCCGATTTAGCAAATGCCTATCTGTTTGATGAATTATCAGACAACGATACGAAGATTAAAAGTACAATTGACGACGCTTTAGAAGAAAGTAATGTAACAGTTGTAGAAGATATCACATCTCATTTAATTCTTTTAAAACATCAAATTTTCCTAAGAGATCACGACAATATCGCAACGCAAACAGATTATATAAATGAGCTAATTGAGACCAATGAAACAGAATTTGATCTTAGAGGTGTAAAGATGGCATTTATAGCCACTAAATTTCAAATAGAATTAATGAAGTAAACAACGGTATACAACCATGTGTTAGTACAGCGCGACTCCCAAAAAGCAGTGCTAATTTTAATGTTTCAATAAAAATTCTCCGGTAATATGCTGCTGCTCCTTTTCGGGCAAGGTATGAAAACTTGCGGCTTGTACATCTCGGAAAAGGCGTTCAAGGTGATGCTTTTTATAAAAACTTTGACCGCCTACAATGCCCATAGCTTTAGCCACCGTGTCCTTGCAGGCATTAGCAACCAGTGTCTTTCTAGTTAATATGTCAACACCCATTTTAGTTTGAGGCTGAAAATCTAAATTATTGGTGATGGCAATCATATCCTTGTGTAGCACTTTTGCCAATGTAAGGCTATTGTGCATATCACCCAGCATAATAGGAATATGAGGGGATTTACGCTGCTTTACCTTTAACGTTTCAAGAGTAATCATCATCGCTTTCTCAGCGATACCAATATAAGGTGCCATAGTTAATGGTAATGCAACGGTAAGGACGGCATTCCAAAACATTGGAAATTCCCCTTTCAGTCTTTTCATCACAATAGCTTCACTGGGAATAAACACATTGTCGAGAGTAACAGTCTGCGAACCTGTACCACGCATACCTAGCGTATACCAATCATCTAATAACTGTATGCCTTCAGTATGCATAGCAACTGTAAAGTGTAAGACTTGCCAACCTTGTTCCGGGTCATTATAAGGCATGCTGGTCACCAAAACATCCCCTGTTGCAGATTGGCTTGCAAATTGCTTCCGACCTGAAACCAAATAGCCTGTATCCGTTTTTATCATAGTCCCATTAGAATCAAGCCAATCACGTGCCCCTGTGCTCACCAATACCAAATTGTTTCTAACCACCTCTTTTAGAAATGTATCTCCAGTGCCATGGTGTTTGTATTTCCATATATTGGCAGCTAGAAGATGATGATGCATGGAAAGTGCCAATGCGGTAGATGGGCAATAATGTGCAATGGTCTTCAATATGTTACACATCTCCTCAAAAGGAACTCCACCTCCACCCAATGCTTTAGGAATCATGGCCGTTAAATAGCCGTTTGTTTTTAACAAGTCATAATTATCGGCAACAAAAGTAGCGTTCTGGTCATGGGCAATGCCGTTCGCTGCTAACTGTTCCCCTAATTCCACAATACCAGACAACCATTCTTTTGAAGCGGCTTCGGGATCTATATGTTCTTTAATTTCCATAATTAGAAGTTATACATGTTTTTATACTGGTATTAAACGGACAGTTGTGCTTTTTGAAATTTCAATGGAGTGACGCCATGTTCGGTCTTAAAAACTCTTGTAAAATGCGCCGGACTCTCAAAACCACAATCAAAAGCCACTTCATATATTTTCTGCTGTGTATGCTCTAATAATGTTTTAGCATGAAGAAGACGCTTTTTAGTGAGCCATTTTCCTGGGGAAGTCTCGTAGGCATTATAAAAATCACGATTAAAAGTACTTAAGCTGCGATGTGTTAGTCTGGCAAACTCATCTAGAGATAGATTATAAATAAAATTAGCCTCCATGATATTTTTAATAGAAGGCTTGACGTCTTGAGCAAGCTCTTTAAAATAACTCCCAATTTTGGGATTAGATGAGAGCGATAAAATATTGACTAATAATTCCTGAAATTTAATCTCCATCAAGTATTTTGAAGGCTTTTCCTGATTAAAAAAATATTCCACCATAGACGTAAAATAGGTATTTAACGTCCTATCTAATTTTAGAGGGATCACACTATCACTAGGGATCTTGTTTTTTAGACTGCTGCCTATATCTGGTTTTTGGGAAATAAAATCTTTTATATAATCATCAGGAATAAAAATAACCATAGCACAAAAATCAGAGTCAAAAAACTTATGAATAATGTTCGCACCTTTTTTTACAAAAAGCACCTCATTAGCATGAGCCATATAGCTGTGTTCTAAGGTTCTCCATTTCTTTTTACCCTCTAGTATATATATAAAGTAATTGAGATGAGACCATGCGGTGAAAATGGATTTTTCCTCCATACACCGATATTCTGAAAACATAAGTGATGACACTTCAATTTTCTTGAATGTAGGGTTGTTTTTAGCTGTATCGTAACCGTTTCCCATAGTTTTTTAATAAGGTATACACTTTAAAGTTACAATTTTATAGTAGAATCAGCTCATAAGAATCATAATATCAAAGATTAAGCGTTTTATATTGACCATTTTAAAAGTAATTATAGACACACTATATGAGTGATGCAATCCATTCAAACTAAAACTAAAATGCTAATCAAGCGTTGCCGGTTTTAAGATCATGTCATTTTCAGATGCCAGTTTTGCAAATGCTTCTGCACTTAGTGCTGTGGACTGTTTTCCTGGTTCCGCACTTACTTTTTTAAAGAAATTCAACAAGCCATGCTTAGCATTTGGTATCGTAGCAAATACCAATTTTAAAGGGGTGTCACCGGTATTTTTAAAAGAATGCCATTCCCCTGGTGCGGTATACCACACGTAACCCTCTTTAACAACGGTCTCTATACGCTTAGCGTTCTCGTAACTGATAACTATACCACTTCCAGAAAGGAAATAAGCAATTTCTTCCGTTTTGTTATGCTTATGTTCAGGGAGCGCGCCACCGACTCCTAACTCATATTTTGCAAAACCTGAAGATGCATTGGGGTGACTTTCAGCATCCATATAAACTTGAAGCATACCGCCTGACCCTAGTTGGTCTTTACTTTCCGGAAAAATCCATAATTCCTCGATATCTTCTGGATTCATGATGCGCTTACCAGTATCAGATTGAGAAGAATGACTATGCGTATGCGGTTCCGTTTCGTCTGCATGATGATGTGATTCTATGTTTTCGTCATCAGCAGAAAGTGTAGCGATGTCCTCATTAGTTTTTTTCGGATGGTTATCGTTCTCTCCACAACTTTGAACGATACTAAATAGCACTAATAAAACACTTAATACCATTACTTTAATAACATTTTTAGTTTTAATCATAATTGTTTTTTTTAAGGTTTTACAAAGATTTAGTTTATGATAATACAAAATTAAATAGAATATATACAGCTCAATTGACCAAGCCTTTCAATAAATTGACTGAGTCTGTCAAAACGATAATTTTGAAAGAAATTGAAATCTGATTTTGACTATAAAGAATAAAAAGGCAATGGCAACACCTCTTATGATGTAATACCAATTCTCTCCAACGTATAAAAAACCATTCTATTTTTGCTTCGCCAGTTTACCGTAATCATGCCTATGATCGTTTTATGCATGAAGTGATGCCCTTAGACTAATAAAAAAACACCAAAAACCCCTTCCCAATTTGATGACCTAACACAACCAATCAAGATAGGTTTATCATAAATGAGATCCATTTTCACTCAAAAAAACGCAAATACAAAACATAGGTTATAGCGTGGTTATAGCATACTTATACTATAGTTATGATAACCTTATAGCATGATAGATTTAACTCAAACAAAGGTAAACTCCCTGTAAACATTAATAAAGCACGCGCCATACTTCAATAACAAAACAAAGGAGCTCAAAAAATGCCCTAATGAGCAATTTTTACACTCCATTTTTAATTACATAAAATATAAACCCAGCCTGCAACAAAAAAATATTACATGCGTTGATAGGTATTGGTCAAATACTTGACTAAGGAGTTGTCAGAATTAAATATATAGTCTAATGAAAAGAATAATTGCAGTAGTAGTTCTAATGATTGTTGGTGTTAATACCGCAAGTGCTCAAGAATGGCAAACCGATTTTGCAGTTGCAAAAGAAATTGCCACTAAAGAAAGTAAGCCTATCATATTAGTCTTTCAAGGTTCGGATTGGTGTGGACCATGTATTAAGCTAGACCGAGAGATTTGGAGTACAGATACATTTAAAGCCTATGCCAATGAAAATTATGTAATGCTAAAGGCCGATTTTCCGAAACGAAAGAAAAATGCATTATCTGAAGCGCAAACAAAAGCAAACGCACAACTTGCCGAAACATACAATAAACAAGGGTTCTTCCCTTTCGTGGTAGTCTTAGATTCTAATGGTAAAGTGCTAGGAGAGAATAGTTACAAAAAAACGACACCCGAGAATTATATTAAAGAATTAAACGCTTTTATAAAGTAATTTGAAACATACATTCGCCATAGTATTGCTAATCTCAATGATGGTTAGTACAGCACAAGAGCCCTATAAGCGCACGCTTAAACTTATGGGGAGTCGGTTTGACATAACGGTTGTGGCAAACGATTCTACACAAGCAAATAAACATATAGATATAGCAGTCGCAGAAATTTCAAGAATTGAAAAGTTAATCTCCTCTTGGGATGAGGATTCCCAAACCTCAGAAATTAATCGCAATGCAGGAATTAAACCTGTTAAGGTTGATGCAGAACTCTTTAATCTAATTGAAAGAGCCATTGGTATTTCAAAATTAACCGATGGAGCATTTGATATTAGCTATGCGTCAATGGATAAAATTTGGAAGTTTGATGGTAGCATGACCACTATGCCTTCGGAAAAAGAAATTACAGCATCTGTTGAAAAAGTAGGTTATCAAAACATCGTTCTAGATAAAAACAAGAGCACCATCTACCTTAAACTAAAGGGAATGAAAATTGGCTTTGGCGCAATAGGAAAAGGCTATGCTGCAGATAAGGCTAAAACCTTACTCATATCTAAAGGTGTCACTTCAGGAATCATAAATGCATCTGGCGATATGAATACTTGGGGACAACAAACCAATGGTGAAGATTGGAAAGTTGCCATCACCAACCCAATGGATAAAAATAAAGTCTTTGCATTGCTTCCTATTACAAATGGAGCTGTAGTAACATCTGGAAATTATGAAAAATATGTCAACTTTAACGGTAAACGCTACACGCATATTATAGATCCAAGAACAGGTTATCCTTCTACCGGAATTATAAGTGTGACTGTATTTGCACCAAAAGCTGAATTGGCAGATGCCCTTGCAACTTCGGTTTTTGTGATGGGAAAAGAAGCGGGTTTAGACCGCATTAATCAATTACCTAAAATAGAGTGTATTATCATAGATGATAACGGAAATATTTCAAAATCAAAGAACATAGAAATCAATAAATTATGATTAAAAAATTTATATATGCCGCAGTAATAACAACTTCTCTTAGTAGTTGTGTTGTGGTGAAGGAATATGAAAAAGTAAATATTAACGACCCTGATATGGCACTATCAGATAAGAAAGCTGATCGTAATACCTCTACGATGCATTCTTACCGTGAGGCAGCTGTAGGAGCAAATGGTGGGAAAACTGGAGGTGGCTGCGGCTGTAACTAATAAATCAATAAAATTGAAAAAGATAATTTTAATAGTTTGCGTATTTGCTTTTGCTAAATCTTATGCGCAAGACTCAACTAAAGTGTATAAAAAACGTGTGTTAGAAACTACAGAAGTAGATTTTTTAACCAGTTATTATGCTCAAGATGGAGATAATGCTGCAGTAAGTGGCGGCATTGGAACAGAAGAGTTAACGGATGTTACAGGAACCTTTGTGGTGTCCATCCCTTTAAATGATGATGACGTCTTAACTATTGATGCAGGTGTTTCAGCGTATACGTCAGCCTCATCAAGTAATATTGATCCTTTTGATGATGGTACAGCAGACCCTTTTCAAGCATCCTCTGGGGCATCAAGTAGTGATCTTTGGGCAAATTTAACAGGAAGTTATACGCACAGCTCTGACGATAGAAATGATATTTGGTCGGCAAAAGTATCTGTATCCTCTGAGTACGATTATTTTTCAGTTGGAGTTGGAGGAAGTTATACGAAACTATTCAACGAGAAGAATACCGAAGTAAGTGTTAACGCTAATGTATACATCGACACCTGGAATGCTATTTATCCAATTGAATTAAGACCTTTTGGTGACAATGGCAATGGCTTAAATAATCGTTTGTTTATGCAAAACACCATAACAGGTAACCCAAATTATAACCCCATATTTAACGAGTTTCAAGATGAAGGACGTAATTCTTATGCCTTAGGATTTGGATTCTCTCAAATTCTTCATAAAAACGTACAAGGATCGTTAGCTTTAGATTTTGTACAGCAAGAAGGTTTATTATCTACACCTTTTCAACGCGTATATTTTAGTGATGTAGCAGATTCATTTATTGATGATTTTCAATTGGCTGATGCGAATGAAAGTTTACCAGATTCAAGATTTAAAGTGGCTGCTGGTGGTCGCTTAAACTGGTATTTAAATGAAACGGTTACCGTCAGAACATTCTATCGTTATTATTTTGATGATTGGGGCATTAATTCTCATACAGCTAGTATTGAAGTCCCGATAAAAATCACTGATAAATTCACACTATATCCATCTTACAGGTTCTATAATCAAACCGCAGCAGATTATTTTGAACCTTATGAGACGGCCTTATCTACAGATGAGTATTATACCTCTGATTATGATCTTTCTGAATATTCTGCCAACCAATTTGGTTTCGGTGTCTCGTACACCGATATTTTTGCAAAAGCACATATCTGGAAATTTGGACTAAAAAGTATTGACTTAAAATTCTATCAATATGATAGAGATACCTCTTTTAGTTCGAGTATTATTACAGCAGGATTTAAGTTTGTGATGGATTAATTACAAATTGGAAATTTGGTTGTTTCTAACATGCTATAGCGTTATACAAGTATAATAATTCCAAAGAACACTAAAACTGTATGGCGTCTAAAACAAAAAAAACTGAGTTTAAAAAAGCCTTAACCAGCTAATTTTAAACTCAGTTTTTAATTAAATCAATATTATATACTAGCTTAAAAGCTCCACAATCTCATGAAACTGTTTATCTCTGGCATAGTCTAAAGCCGTTTTACCATCGTTATCTTTAATGCTAATATCTGCTTTATACTCTATAAGCAATTTTACAATAGCAACCTTGTTATATTGTGTAGCAAATATCAAAGCTGTGATACCATTAGTATTCACCGCATTAATATCGGATCCATGTTCTAATAAGGTGGTTGCTAAGGCAACATTCCCTTTAAAACTAACACCAATCAATGCCGTATTCCCAGAAGCATCTTTAGCATTAAGATCTGCCTTGTGTTTAATAAGTAGTTGTGTGGCCACATCATTATCAAAATAGGTCGCTAAAATGAGTGGAGTAAATCCACGAGCTTCTTTTTCATTAATTAATTTCGGATTTATATGTATTAAGGCTTCTAGTCTATCTTTATCTCCAGAACGAATCGCCTCAAAAAACACATCGATATCTCTCATGATCTTTCTATTTTAGAATAAAAAGGAATAAGTTTTTAAACTCACCCCTCTTTACATGTTATATGAATTCCTTTAATTATTTTAAGTCAAAACGGTCTAAATTCATCACTTTAGTCCAAGCCGAAACGAAATCTTTTACAAAACGCTCTTGCCCATCGTTGGCACCGTACACTTCTGCAATTGCTCTTAATTCGGTATTAGATCCAAAAATTAAATCGGCTCGCGTCCCTTTAAAGATAACGTCTCCTGTTTTACGGTTACGACCCTCAAAATAGCGATCGTCTTCTGACGTTGCTTTCCATGTGTAGGTAAAATCAAGAATAGTCTTAAAGAAATCATTAGTTAAATGACCAACCTTATCTGTAAATACTCCATGATTTGAACCGTCATAATTAGCACCTAATACACGTAAACCACCAACTAAAACGGTCATTTCTGGAACAGATAACGTTAATAAATTAGCACGATCGATTAATAAATCTTCTGCGGCTATTTTTAAGTCGGACTTAATGTAATTTCTAAAACCATCAGCTAAAGGTTCTAAATAATCGAAAGCTTCAATATCCGTTTGTTCTTGTGTAGCATCACCTCGTCCATCTGCAAAACTTAAAGAAATAGTAATACCTGCATTCTTTGCGGCTTGTTCTACTCCAACGTTCCCTGCCAAGACAATTACATCTGCTAGAGAAACATCTCCACTAAAATCAGCTTTAACACGCTCTAAAACCGCTAATACCTTATTTAATTCTACAGGATTATTAACCTCCCAACTGCGTTGTGGCTCTAAACGTAAACGCGATCCATTAGCTCCACCGCGTTTATCAGAACCTCTATAGGTTGATGCAGACGCCCAAGCTGTCGTCACCATTTGAGAAATTGTTAACCCTGAATCCGCTATCAAACCTTTTAATGTAGACACGTCAGCATCACTTAACGAATAATCAACTTTTGGCACAGGATCTTGCCATAGTAATTCTTCCTTAGGAATTTCAGGACCTAAATAACGTGAAATTGGTCCCATATCACGGTGCGTTAATTTATACCAAGCACGTGCAAAGGCATCTTCAAATGCTTTATGATCGGCATGAAAACGTTTAGAAATTTCTAGATAAATAGGATCTACTTTAAGTGCAATATCTGCCGTAGTCATCATTAAATTTTGTCTGCCATTAGCATCACCTGCTTTTGGTGCCATACGAGCATTAGATGTTGCTGTTGGTTTCCATTGGTGTGCACCTGCTGGACTTTTAGTTAATTCCCAGTCGTAATTTAATAGAACATCAAAATACTCGTTATCCCAACGTGTCGGATTTGGTGTCCATGCTCCTTCTATGCCACTCGTAATAGTATCATCTAAAACACCTGTCCCGAATGAATTCTTCCATCCTGTACTCATTTCTTCAATAGGGGCTCCATGTGGTTCTTTACCAACATAATCATTAGGATCTGCTGCACCATGTGCTTTTCCAAACGTATGTCCACCAGCGACAAGCGCTACAGTTTCTTCATCATTCATGGCCATTCTTGCAAACGTCTGTCTCACATCTTTTGCTGAACCCATCGGATCCGGATTTCCGTTGGGTCCTTCTGGATTTACATAAATCCAGCCCATCATTACCGCGGCTAATGGATCTTCTAAATCACCATCTTCATAACGTGCTTCATTTTCCCCCCAAACGGTTTCACTTCCCCAATAGGTATCCTGTTCTGGTTCCCATACATCTTCTCGTCCACCAGCATAACCAAACGTTGGAAAGCCCATAGATTCTAAGGCACAGTTTCCTGCGAGGATCATTAAATCTGCCCAAGAAATCTTATTCCCATATTTTTGCTTAATAGGCCATAATAACAATCTGGCTTTATCTAAGTTGCCATTATCTGGCCAACTATTAATAGGTGCAAAACGTTGATTTCCGGCTCCTGCTCCACCTCTTCCATCTCCGACTCTATACGTTCCTGCACTGTGCCAAGCCATTCTAATCATTAAGCCACCATAATGTCCATAATCTGCAGGCCACCAATCTTGTGAGTCGGTCATTAAATCAGTAACATCTTTTTTAAGCGCTTCAAAATCTAAGCTATTAAACGCTTCTGCATAATTGAAATCGTCTCCCATCGGATTAGACTTCGATGCACTTTGACGTAAAATATTAAGTTTTAATTCGTTTGGCCACCAATCTCTATTTTCAACACCACCTCCAGCAGTGTGCTTAACAGTGCCACTTAAATAAGGACATTTAGCTGCGCTTTCATTGATATCAAAATTTTTGCCTTGGGGAGCGTCGTTTTCGTGAGGATTCTTTTCCATGTATTACAATTTTATGTGGTTTAATTTTTTATAAATTTATGCATTAATACGCTTTACGCTTAAGATACGCATTTTTTAAATTTATTTTTTGATAGCTAAAAACTATTAAAAAACAAAAAACTATAGCTAACACAAATAAAATTATGAATTATTTAGTAAATAATATCGAGAAAATTTCGTAACTTTTAGTCATCAATTAAAACATATCATTATGAGCACTACAGAATATACAAAAGTTTACTACGGAAATTTCATTTTAGTTACACGAGTAAAAGATGAATTAGAACATGTTGGCATTATACCAATTATTAAGGACGAAGGAGAATCGCAACGTTTAGCAGGTTACGCGTCAATGAACCAAGGGTTTCAAGACCTTTATGTTCATAATGATGAACTAGATAAAGCAATGGAAATTGTGAATAGAGTGAAAGCTGAAATGGAAGCGGCTTCTTAATAAAGAAAGCAATTAGATTGGCTTTATAAACCTTTACTATTTTTAATAAGCACTTCCGATTAGAACAAAAAAATGCTGATATTTTTTAATATCAGCATTTATATTTTAAAGTAATAAGCGTGTATTAAACAGTTGCGCCATACATCTTTTCACGTTGTTCTTTTATCTTTTTATCACTCATGTATTCATCAAACGTCATGTAACGATCAATTACCCCACTTGGTGTTAATTCTATAATTCTATTACCAACGGTTTGAGCAAACTCGTGATCATGTGTTGTTAACATAATTGTTCCTTTAAAGTTTGTTAGCGAATTATTAAATGCTGTGATACTTTCTAAATCTAAGTGGTTGGTTGGTTCATCTAACATTAATACGTTAGCTCTCATCATCATCATACGACTTAACATACAACGTACCTTTTCACCTCCTGATAAAACATCTGATGTTTTTAAAGCTTCTTCTCCACTAAAAATCATTTTTCCAAGGAATCCACGGATGTGAACTTCTTCACGTTCTTCTTCAGTTGTTGCCCACTGACGTAACCAATCTACTAATGATAATTTATTATTAAAGAATTCGCTGTTGTCTAATGGTAAATACGATTGTGTTGTGGTTACTCCCCAATCAAACTTACCTGAATCTGCTTGTTCTTTCCCATTTAATATTTGATAAAAAGCTGTAGTGGCTCTAGAATCTTTAGAGTATACGACCACTTTATCTCCTTTATTTAGGTTAATATCAATATTGCTAAATAAAACCTCATTTTCTAAACTAGCTGATAAGCCTTGAACATTTAAAATCTGATCTCCAGCTTCACGATCGCGTTCAAAAATAATAGCTGGATAACGACGACTAGAACGTTTAATATCTGAAATATTTAATTTTTCAATCATCTTCTTTCTACTCGTTGCTTGCTTAGATTTGGCAACGTTAGCAGAGAAACGACGAATAAAATCTTCTAATTCTTTCTTCTTTTCTTCAGCCTTTTTATTCTGTTGTGCATGCTGTCTTGCCGCTAATTGAGATGACTCATACCAAAACGTATAGTTCCCAGAGAAATGGTTGATCTTCCCAAAATCGATATCGGAAATATGTGTACAAACTGAATCTAAAAAGTGTCTATCGTGAGAAACTACAATTACACAGTTTTCATAATTTGCTAAGAAGTTCTCTAACCAAGATATAGTTTCATAATCTAAATCATTGGTAGGCTCATCCATGATTAACAAATCGGGATTTCCAAATAACGCTTGTGCTAATAAGACACGTACTTTTTGCTTCCCATCTAAATCTTTCATTAAGGTATAATGGTATTCTTCCTTAATTCCTAAGTTAGACAACATCGCGGCAGCATCACTGTCTGCATTCCACCCATTCATTTCTTCAAACTGCACTTGAAGCTCTCCTATTTTCTCAGCATTTTCATCTGTATAATCGGCATAAAGTGCATCAAGTTGAGATTTTAATTTATGTAAAGGCTTATTTCCTTTTAAGATGGTTTCTAAAACCGTGTCTTCATCATGTAAATTGTGATTCTGTTCTAAAACAGACATACGCTTGCCTGGTTCTAAATGGACACTTCCAGAAGTTGGATCCATTTTACCTGCAATAATCTTTAAAAACGTAGATTTCCCAGCACCATTGGCACCAATAATACCATAGCAATTACCATTATTAAATGTGGTGCTTACTTCGTCAAAAAGTATGCGTTTTCCGAATTGAACTGAAAGATTAGAAACTGATAACATGTCTTTAAATTTTAATCTATTAACCTTTTTATAAGTGAAGGCAAATTTTTGAGAGTGCAAAAGTAGAAAATTAAACGCAAAATCTGCTATTTTACAGCATTATGAATCTTAAAAAAGTTGTAAAATTTAAAATGAAAGACGTTTCTGAATCCTATTACGACTGTTATGTTTAAATATAGTAAAAGAAGCCGCTAATAATATAGAATGGTAATTGCAACACATCTAAGATTTATGCATTTGGTTGAAATTATAAGACTTACTCATAAGATTTAACGAGGTATTAACAGCAGATGCGTAAAGCTTCATATATTTTTGTTTTCTAACTATTATAAATTTTACATGCTAGCTCTCCGTATAGTTCTTACTGTTGCCTTGTTTTCTACTGTTTTTGGATGTCAATTCAAAACAGAAAATACTAGTGACTATGCCTATATTGGTGGTGAAATTATTAATCCTAAAAATAATAGTGTTGTCCTTTATAATACCAATGGGCAGATTTTAGATTCAATTACTCTCGATGCTAATAATAGATTTATTTTTAAAATAGATAATCTTCATCCTGGTTTGTATTCTCTAACCCATGGCGGTGAATACCAAATGTTATTGTTAGAACCGAATGATAGTATTATGTTTAGACTGAATACTTACGACTTTGATGAGTCTTTAGTGTTTACAGGTAATGGTGCCAGAAAAAATAATTATCTCCTTAAAACCTATTTATCTAACGAAAAAGAAGCGAAGCAATTAGTTGCATATTCTAAAATGGAACCGGAGGCTTTTAACACCTTTGTTGAAAACCGACGACAAAAACAACTGGAAGCATTTTATGAATTTTTAGCTCGTAATGAAGAATCAGATTTCTTTAAATCAATTATTGAAGCGAATATTAATTACAACACCTATGCAGACAAGGAAATTTATCCATTTGCATATTTTGGTAATAATAAGCTCATTCATATTAAGGATTTACCTGAGAATTTTTTCGCACATAGAAAAAACATCGATTATAATGCCAGTCATTTAAGTCGATTTTTTGCTTACAATCGATTTCTATTTTCTCATATCGATAATTTAGCCATTCACGATTACTACAAGAATAATGCCTATCACAGTAAGTTTAATAGACATGCAATGGGTTACAATAAATCTAAATTAGATTTAATAGATAGTATTATTTCAGATCCAATCATTAAAAATAATTTATTAAAATATAAGGCAAGAGAATACATAAGTTATAATCATACTGAGGATGAAGCGAATGAATTACTCAATTATTACTTAGAAAAAAGCACGAATGAGGAAGATAAATTATACATGAATGACCTAGTCTCTTCCTTAAAATTATTACGTCAAGGTAATCCTTTACCTAATATTTCTATTGTAAATTATAACGATACAGAGCATTTTATAAATTCGATAATCACAAAACCTACCATTATATATTTCTGGTCTTCCAATTCTAAATCACAATATAGAAATAGCCATTATATGGTTGATAAGTTGAAAGTAAATTTCCCTCAAACGGATTTTATATCGATTAATGTCAATGATAATAATGATAAATACTGGAAAAAAATTATTGATAATTACAACTTCCCCACTATAAACGAATTTAAATTTAAGAATTCAAAAGAAGCGCGCAAAATATTAGCTGTTAACTATTTAAACAAATGTATTGTGGTTGATGAAAATGGAATTATTTTACATCCTAATGCAAACATCTTCAATTCTAATTTTATAGAAACTCTTGAAGACCTATTACACCAAAAGCATCTTATTGTGAAACAAGATGCTCTTTAAGTATTAGTTATTTTAGTTTTCACATCATAACTATTAAGTTGTATGCCTAGCTTAATTCCCTTTATTGTAATCTGCTAAGAATTTTTCTAAACCACTATCTGTTAATGGGTGTTTAAGTAAGCCTGTGATAGAACTTAAAGGCCCTGTCATAACATCTGCTCCTAATTTAGCACAATCAATAACGTGCATGGTGTGACGAACAGAAGCTGCTAAGATTTGTGTTTCAAAAGAATAGTTATCATAGATATGACGAATCTCTGCAATAAGGTTTAAACCATCTGTAGAAATATCATCTAAACGACCAATAAATGGAGATACATAAGTGGCACCAGCTTTAGCCGCTAATAATGCTTGACCAGGAGAGAATACTAAAGTAACATTGGTTTTAATGCCGCGATCCGAAAAATATTTACAAGCCTTAATACCATCTTTAATCATTGGTAATTTTACCACAATCTGATCGTGTAATTCAGCTAAGGCCTCACCTTCTCTAACCATACCTTCAAAATCGGTAGAAATAACTTCTGCAGAAACATCACCTTCTACAATATTACAGATCGCAACATAGTGCTTCATAATATTGTCTGTTCCTGTAATGCCTTCTTTAGCCATTAATGATGGGTTTGTAGTTACACCATCTAAAATACCCATATCTTGAGCATCTTTAATCTGCTCTAGGTTCGCTGTATCGATAAAAAATTTCATAAAAACTTGTTTTGAATTGTTGTGTTTTTGATTGTCGCGAATTTACGACTTTAAGCCTCATTTACAGAAATGATTTTTCAGAATATATTAACAATAAGACTCTAATTAATAATTATGGTAAACGTCTTAGATGTAGAATGCTCACACAAAGAATCTTCGTATTGTCCCGAATCTTCATCATAATACTCTGGTGGATCAACATATAAGTAAACTTTAAACGTATACGTCCCCGAAGTCCGAGGTGTTCCTTCTATAGAAAGTGTTCTGAAATTAGCAAACATTTGCAAGCCTTCTGGCAAGTCATCATAGATTTCGTAGGTATATCCATAATCATCATCGTTAGGTTCATTTTTTATTTCGGACGTAAAATCTTCATAGTAATAACTGTTCACAAAACCGACATCGAAAGATTTGTTTGGTATTTCTGGCCTTCTATTGATAATACACTCTATTATATTTTCGCATCCAAAGCATAAAAAGCAAATAGCGATAGGAAGAAGTTTTAGGAGTTTCATTCTTATTGATTTCTGATTATCTCTCACAAATAATATACCAATATTTTAAAATTATGAGCTGTTTGATTATGATTCTATAAATAGTTCTATTTTGATTTCTCCACTATCCATTTTTCTTACGACTGCTGCTGACAAATCGAGATCACCAATATCGTGTCCCCAGATTCCATATTTACCGTTAGTTTCATTTCTGTTTATTAAACCTTCTCGTTCTTCGATTGGTATGGTTTTAACGCTGGACGTACGCTCCTCTACTTCGTATATTTTATGATATACGATACTTATGTTTTGAGCCAATTCTTTTCGTGTAAATCCAATTGATTTGTCTGATGTGATTGTAAATTCAACAGGATTATTTAATGGATAATCTATAATTAAAGTCGCTTTATTACTATTAACAACGATATCATCTTTTCCTATAAGGTTATTCAATTCTAAATCGGGATTTTCAATAGAAACCCAAGGAATAATGCCGTTTTCAAAGTATTCTAAATCATCTTTTTCAGTTACATCAACTTGAAATAAAATTTCTATCACGTCTTTACCTACTTCTTCTGATTTTTTTTCAGTTTCAGTTTTACATCCTAAGATTAAACACGCTAATAAAAATGTGACAGTTAAGTTTTTCATAGTATTACAACTTATAGTGATTCATTAATAACTTCTCGTATGTAGAATCTGGAAGAATACGTTTTAAAACAATCGAAAATTTTTGCATAAAAGCTCCAACCTTATAATGGATTTTTGGATTTTTAGTCTGAATGATTTTATAGATGGCGCCGGCCATTTGCTGCGGATCACTTCCACTATCCACGTGTTCGTCCATCATACTTAAGGTTTTTCCGTATGTTTCCTTATAAGGAGACTCCTCTAAAACGGGAGCGTGATAACGACCAGCCGCTATATTGGTTGCAAAATCACCAGGTGCGACATTAGTCATATTAATATTAAATCCTTTTAATTCCATTCTAAAGGCTTCTGTAATTAATTCGAGAGCACCTTTACTTGCGCTATAAACGCCTCTATATGGTAACCCCATATAACCAGCAATAGATGTTACGTTAATTATTAAGCCTGAATTTTGTTGCCTCATTATTGGTAGAACCGCCTTAATAACATTAATAGGTCCAAATAAGTTGGTTTCAAAATTGCGTTTTATTTCCGCATCAGGAATTTCTTCAATTGGCCCCGTAATACCTGCGCCTGCGTTATTTAAGAGTACATCTATTTTAGATTCTTTAGTTAAAACTTCAGCTATACATTTAGAAATCGTTTCAGCCTTGGTAACGTCTAACGCTATGACGGGAAATTTACTATTCGGATAACGATCAGGATTTCTACTTGTGCCATAAACCTTAAAACCTTTGGTTTGAAGAAATTCACCAACAGATTTTCCTATTCCTGACGATCCACCTGTTATTAATACAACTTTAGACATACTATTTTTTAAATTATAATATCGAAAATACAAATTCTGAAATTAGTAGACCTTTTAATACTATGCTAACCTCGATTAGAACTTATATAAACTGAAAAAATCTCGATTCGCCGAGGCTTTCAAGATTTGAGTTTAGGGTACAAAAAAAGGCAAGCTACCTACATCACACCGCTACGACCATTTACCTTTGCTGCGTTCCCGCCCTGGAGGATTCAACAGGAGCTGGTTGTGTAGGACTTGCCAGCTGCAAAGATACAATCTTTTAATACTTTCGCAATAATTATATAGAGATTTTTAAACTGAATTTAATTTAATAACTTGCTAAAAATTCAAATAGACGTTATGCATATTTCTAAATGTTTCATTCTCTTGGCTTTAAGCTTAATTTTATCTAATTGTGGTGAAACAAATGCTTCAAAAATTTCTAGTTTATCGATACATACTTCCGTAAAATCTTTAATGCTTGGTGATACCTTGAAGCTTTCTATCAATAATCCGAAAAACCTAGAGATTACTAAGGTCAGTTATCAAATAAACGGTAAAACTATTGAAGACCAAAGTGTTTTAAATGACATTACTTTAGGTAAGAAAGAAATCACAGCAACCGTTAATTTAGGAGATAAAACAGAAACCTTATCTAAATCCGTTCAGATCTTTAATAATATTATTCCTTCATATTACAAATACGAGGTTCTAAATACCTACCCTCACGATATTACATCATATACACAAGGTCTGGAATTCTACAATGGAGAATTATATGAAAGTACAGGGCAACGTGGAGAGTCTAAACTTAGAAAAGTAAATTTTGAAACTGGAGAAGTCTTAAAAAACATGAATCTCGAAGATGAATATTTTGGTGAAGGTCTAACTATTCTCAACGATAAAATTTATCAATTAACATGGCAAGCTAAACTCGGATTTGTTTATGACGTCAATACTTTTGATAAACTAAGCACGTTTAAATATGGAACGAGCAAAGAAGGTTGGGGAATTTGTAATGATGGTAAAACACTTTATAAATCAGATGGTACTGAGAAAATCTATTTTTTAAATCCAAAAAACCTTAGCGAAAAAGGCCATATCGAAGTTTATACTGAAAAAGGTAAAATCCCGAATTTAAATGAAATGGAATGGATTGATGGTAAAATTTTCGCTAACATTTACCAACGTAATGGTGTCGTTATCATTAACCCAAAAACTGGTGGTGTTGAAGGTGTTATAGATTTTAAACCATTAAGAAAATTAGTCACACAACATCCTGAATTAGATGTTCTTAACGGTATTGCTTACCACCCAGAACGTAAAACCATTTTTGTAACAGGAAAAAATTGGGACAAGGTTTTTGAAGTTAAAATAATGAAACAATAATAGCACTGTGCACGTATTCGAAAAAACCATTACCGTTACTAAAGACGATATCGATGATCTAAACCATGTAAACAATGTGCGCTACGTGCAATGGGTTCAAGATATTGCTAAGGATCATTGGTTGGCTTATGCTACGAAAGACATTTTAGAGGCATACTCTTGGTTCTTGGTGAATCATTATATAGAGTATAAAAGTCCAGCATTGCTTGGCGACCAACTTCTATTAAAGACGTATGTCCCAAAAGTTGCAGGTGTCAGCACTATTAGACACGTCGAGATTACCAATATTAAAACCCAACAACTCGTAGTAAACTCAAAAGCAAAATGGTGCTTTATGGATGCTCATACACAACGTCCTACACGTATACCTCCAAAGATCGCTGAACTTTTTAATTAACACTTTATTAGGTTAAAGTTTTTTTAAAACCCAGATTTCTTTCAACTTAATCCCTTTACTTTAACGCATCAATCAAATCAAGTATGCGTAAAATTACTATTCTAATCTTTTTGTTATGTCTCCCGTTTGTACACTTTGCCCAAACGCTAAACGGAAAAGTGTACGATGCTACAGGCACCGTTAAAAACATAAAAATCTTTAATGAAACCCAAAATAGGGTGACGTTAACTAATGAAGATGGTAATTTTAGTATTAATGCTAAAGTGAATGACACCATCTCTTTTCAGTCTTTATTCTATCATCCTAAAGCTATAGCATTAAAAGCATTTCACTTTGATGGCACAGCCGTTTTTGAACTTAAAGAAATACTAACAGAACTCGATGAAGTTGAAGTTAAAGCAGAATCTGAGCAACCCGTTTTTGTAGAAGAAACTTATAATATTGAACTTAAAAAAATAATTCAGGAAGACATAAAAAATCATCCCGAAAAATACAAACCTGCAGGAGCTACTTACGGTCCAGATATCTTTGCGATTATTGGCTTAGTTGCTAATCTTCTTAAAAAGAAAGATAAATATATTGCCCCCACATATCAACCGATTACCTATACGCAAATGGATTCCTTATTTAGTAAGAGTTCATTTTTCAACACGAAATTAATAACTGATAATTTAAAAATTCCGGCAGACAAGAAATATCTATTTTTTGATTTCTGCGATGCTAAGCAAATGAGTTCTAAGCTCCTTAAAGAAGAGAACAAAATGCAATTCTTAGAAGAGTTAGTGGTTAGCAGTCAACTATTCTTAATATTATTAGATGAATATGGTGAAAAAAGCGTTAAGCAAAATAAGGATTAACAGTTCTCATTCCTGCGAAGGTATTAATCGCATATAGTTATGAATTTAATCTTGATTTCATTAGAATTATAATCTTCACATATTTATACTCAACTATAATAAATGCTAACTTTGAAAGTTATATTTTTAAGCCTTAATTATATTTAACACTTATGAAGCGATTGCTATCATTTTTACTTTGTTTTGGAATTTTATTATTTTGGAGTTCTTGTCGTAATGATTTTGAATTTACACCAAGCAAAGGAAATCTTGGTTTTGCCAAGGACACTATTTATTTAGATACTGTTTTTACCAATATTGGCTCTAGTACTTACAACCTAAAAGTTTACAATCGTAGTGATGATGATATTGTAATTCCGACTATTCAATTCGAAAATGGTGTGAATTCTCGTTACAGAATGAATATTGATGGCACCACAGGATTAGAAGGCGCTCAAGAAGGTCAATTCTTTGAAGATGTAGAGTTATTAGCTAAGGATAGTTTGTTCATTTTTATTGAAACTACAATAGATATTTCAACTTTAGGTGCCTTAGAAAATCAATTTTTATATACAGATAGAATCTTGTTTGATTCTGGAAGCAATCAACAAGATGTTGATGTGGTAACCTTGGTTAAAGATGCTGTTTTTATCTATCCAGGTAAAGATGAAGATACTGGTATTGTTGAAACACTAAGCTTTGATGTCGATGGAGATGGTACACCTGATGAAACTACATTACAAGGTCGATTTTTAGACGATAGCGAACTCATCTTTACCAACGAAAAACCTTACGTTATTTATGGTTACGCAGGCGTTGGTGCAGGAAAAACTTTAACCATGGAGGCCGGAGCACGTGTGCACTTTCATGCAGACTCCGGAATTATTGTCACAGATAATGGTGCATTAAACATTAATGGTGCATTAAGTCCTGATCAAGAGACTTTAGAAAATGAAGTTATTTTAGAAGGCGATCGTTTAGAACCACTTTACGAAGATATTCCAGGACAATGGGGAACCATTTGGTTGTATAACGGAAGTGAAAACAACACCATTAATTACGCCACTATAAAAAATGCGACTATTGGCGTATTGTCTGAAGGAGACCAAGATGCTCCTAACGACAAATTAACGATAACCAATTCTCAAATCTATAATGTAAGTAGTTTTGGAATATTGGGACGCGCAACCTCTATAAAAGCAGAAAATGTGGTCATTAATAATGCTGGTCAATCGTCTTTTGCGGGAACGTTTGGTGGAAAATACAACGTTACACATTGCACCATTGCCAATTATTGGAATAGTAGTTTTAGACAATTCCCCTCCCTACTTTTAAATGATTTTATAGTTGACGAAAACAACGCCGTTTTTACAAATGATTTAGTTGAAGCGAACTTTAATAACTGTATCATTTATGGCAATGATAATCCTGAGTTTTTACTAGAAAATGAAGGAGATATATTCAATTATAAATTTACAAATTGCTTGCTTCGATTCGATAACAACGATCTTCAAGGCAATGGTAATTACGATTTTGACGATGAATCATTTTATGTAGGCAATGAATTTAATCAACAACCAGATTTTGAGAATTCTTCCGAGAATATGATGCGTATTGGTGCCGATTCTGGAGCAAACGGCATTGGACTTTTTACTTTTGCTTCTCAAGTTCCTAATGATATCTTAGGTGAAAACAGAACGGCTTCGCCAGATGCTGGTGCTTATCAAAGTGTTGTATTTGATGAAGATTAATATATGTCGACTAAGAAACGTCTAAAACTCTTAAAACGTGTTTCATTAGCTACACTAATTCTTGGGGCATTAGTTATACATTTTTTTGTGCCTCGACTTATTTCTGAAATTAGGAATCCTGTCGTTGGTTTAATAAAAAGAAACAAAAATATCAGCTTCGAGGTCTCTTCTAAAAAGGATTCAAAATTAAATCAGAAAGAAGTCGTGTTTAGTTCTTTTGATGACCTTAAGTTATCTGCGCGATTAACCTATTCGAGTATAGATACAACCAAAGGAACCGTTATTCTATTGCATGGCATACGCTCTAATAAAGAGCATTTTATGGAACTCAGTAATTTCCTCTCAGCAAACGGATTTAACTCCGTGGCATTAGATTCTAGAGCTCATGGAAAAAGTGAAGGTAATTTTTGCTCTTTTGGTGTCAATGAAAAAGAAGATATTAAAACACTTATAGATTATTTATCTAAAAATGAAAACTTAAGCCATTTTGGAATTTGGGGACAATCCTTAGGAGGCGCTATTGGTTTGCAAGCCATGGGCTACGATAATAGAATTGAGTTTGGCATTATTGAAAGTGCGTTTTCAGATTTTAAAAGTATTGTGAATGATTATTTCGATCTTCATGCTGGATTTAGTTATACTCCTTTTTCTAATTATCTTGTTGATAGAACAGGACAAATTGCAGAATTTGATCCCAATGACGCTTCGCCAATTGCATATTGTAAAAGCATAAATCAACCCATATTAATTGTGCACGGTAATGAAGACGAGCGTATTAATATAAAATACGCGAGAGCTAATTTTTCAAAAATTCCAAGTTCTAAAAAAGAGTTTATTGAAATGGATTCTGCCAATCATTCTAACGTTTGGAAAGTTGGCGGAGATCCCTATTTTGAACATGTCTTACAATTTATGAATGCACAATAAAGCATAAATATCATTTCATTAAAAGCCTTCCCTCTCTAAATTCCGTTTAAAACTTAAATCTATACTAGTTAAGATTATCTAGACTTGAAAATTATTTCTTTCAAAGCTAATTCGTTTGGAATAATTGTTGAACACGTTTTTATAGTTTAACCTTAAAACGCAACATTATGACTTCAAAAATTAATCTCAGCATTTTTGTTCTATTAGGTTTTTTAGCATTCAATACTAAAGCCTTAGCGCAAGATGAAAATTTAGACCTTTTCAACCAGCAATTATTTTTCTATTCCAATTTAGATTATGATTTCTATGATGGTGAAATTACCATGAAAAATAATGAAACTATAAATGGTTTTGTTAGTTTAAATCACATTGATAATCAACAATACGCAGTGATATTAAGTACTGAGGACGGTTGTATCTATATTCCGAATGAAGACGTGAGTTCAGTTACGTTATTTGATATAAATAAAGGAGAAACTACAGCAACCAAATTTGTAGCTATTGAAGGTTATGATAAGTTGTTTCGTGAACTCTATATAAAAGACGAAGATTCTGCAATTTATGATTTACTAGAAGCACCTTACGATTCTAAAATTATAAATGACGTTTATATAAAAGAGAACAATACACTTGTTAGTATTGATGATTTTTGGACTTCAGGACCTAAAAAAGATATAATCAATTATATTAATGAAAGAGATAACACTGATTTTAAGCGAAAAGATTTTAAATCTTTAAATACCTTATTTGCTAAACTATAGTAAGCGTTAATAATATAAAAAGCCTTTCAAATTAAATTGAAAGGCTTTTTTAATATAAATTTCAACCCGTATGGTTTTAACTTCGATAACGCTTAGTTACAAAACTTTCGAGGTCAGATATATTTTAAGCATTGAATAAAGCGCGTCCACCCATTAGTGCATTTACTTTTTCTGCAACACCTGCTAAAACCGTTTCATTGTCATGATTTTTAAGAGCTTCATCCACTAAATCTACAATGTATGGCATATCGCTTTCTTTTAAACCTCTAGTGGTTACTGCGGCAGTACCTATTCTAATTCCAGAGGTTACAAAAGGAGATTCTGTATCAAAAGGCACCATATTCTTATTCACCGTAATATCTGCTTTTACTAAAGCGTTTTCAGCATCTTTACCAGTAATGTTTTTATTTCTTAAGTCTATTAACATCATGTGGTTATCAGTTCCACCAGAAATTAAGTTATAATCTTTAGCAACAAATGCTTTAGCCATAGCAGCTGCATTATGTTTTACTTGTAACATATAATGCATAAACTCATCCGTTAAGGCTTCACCAAAAGCAATAGCTTTAGCTGCGATAATGTGTTCTAATGGTCCACCTTGATTTCCTGGAAAAACAGCAGAGTCTAATAAACCAGACATTTTACGAAGTTTACCGTTCTTTAAAGTAATTCCGAATGGGTTATCAATATTTTCGCCCATCATAATCATTCCACCTCTTGGACCTCTTAAAGTCTTATGAGTCGTTGTTGTAACAATATGGCAATGTGGCATTGGATCACTTAAAATTCCTTTTGCAATTAATCCTGCAGGATGCGAAATATCAGCTAATAAAACAGCTCCAACACTATCAGCAACTTCTCTAAACTTAGCAAAATCCATATCTCTAGAATAGGCAGAAGCACCAGCAATAATCATTTTTGGCTTTTCTTTTTGCGCTTGGTCTGCTAACATATCGTAATCAATAAGACCCGTATCTTTCTTTACACCATAAAATGTTGGACGGTATAATTTACCCGAAAAATTAACAGGAGAACCATGTGTTAAGTGTCCACCATGAGACAAATCAAAACCTAGAATAGTATCACCAGGACTTAAACAGGCGTGATATGCTGCTGTATTTGCCTGACTTCCAGAGTGTGGTTGTACGTTAACATATGCAGCACCAAATAAGGTTTTAGCACGATCTATAGCTATTTGCTCAACTTCATCGACAACCTCACAGCCACCGTAATAACGCTTGCCAGGATACCCTTCGGCATACTTGTTAGTTAGTACAGAACCTGCAGCTTCCATAACTTGGTCGCTAACAAAATTTTCTGATGCTATTAATTCTATACCATCAATCTGGCGTTCTCTTTCGGCTTTAATAAGTTCAAATATTTGTTCGTCGCGTTGCATAAATAAAGTGTTTGTTAAATCGATACAAAAATAGTGAATACATTAGTTTAAATATCAAAAATTATGTAGGTTTGAATGAATTTAATGAACAATTAATCAACAATAACTCTATGCCATTATCCGCTAACAATCCAGATCGTACCTCATGGTTACATGTCGGTAAAAACTCAGATTTCCCAATTCAGAACATTCCTTTTGGTGTTTTCTTAACTAGAGACGACATTATAACGATTGGAACACGAATTGGAGATACGGCAATTGATCTTGGTGCATTGCATCAATTAGGCTATTTTGAAGGGATTCCTTTAACAGACGATATTTTCCTTCAAGATACATTGAACGATTTTATTGCAGATGGTAGAAAAACGTGGCGTTTAGTTAGAAACAGAATCGCTGAGATTTTTGATGCTGAAAATGAAGCTTTAAAAAATAACAATCCACATAAAGAAACTATTTTATTTCGTTTAGATGAAATTGAAATGCAATTACCAATACTTGTTGGTGATTATACAGATTTCTACGCGAGTAAAGAACATGCTACCAATGTTGGTACGATGTTTAGAGATCCTGAAAATGCATTAATGCCAAATTGGGTACATATGCCAGTTGGTTATCATGGACGTAGTTCGTCTATTATTCCTTCAGGAATTCCGATTCATCGTCCACAAGGACAAACCTTACCAGAAGGTGCTAACCAACCTGTTTTTGGACCTTCTAAATTAGTAGATTTTGAATTAGAAATGGCTTTTATTACAACTGATGCTAATGATTTAGGTGAACCAATTCCTATTGAAGAAACTGAAGAATACATCTTCGGACTCGTATTATTTAATGACTGGTCTGCACGCGATATTCAGAAATGGGAATATGTACCACTAGGACCGTTTTTAGGAAAAAGTTTTGCGTCATCGATGTCTCCATGGATTGTAACTTTAGATGCATTAGAACCTTTTAGAACTGAAAGCCCGAAACAAAATCCTAAACCTCTAGAATATCTTCAGACCAAAGGAAAAAAGAGCTTAGATATTAATTTAGAAGTTGGTATTCAGCCAAAAGGTTCAAAAGAAACTACGGTTTCTAAATCGAACTTTAAGTATATGTACTGGAATATGGCGCAACAATTAGCGCACCATACGGTAAATGGTTGTCCTGTAAATGCTGGTGATATGATGGGAAGTGGCACCATTTCTGGACCAACACCAGATTCTTACGGTTCTATGTTAGAATTGAGTTGGAAAGGCACAAAACCATTAAAAATGAAAGATGGTACTGAACGTAAATTTATAAATGACCACGACACAGTAATTATGAGAGGGTATTGTCAAAATGATGACATACGTATCGGTTTTGGTTCTGTAAAAACAGAATTATTACCTGTTTTTGATTCTAAGAAAAAGAAGTAATTTTTAAAACTATAAAGTAAAAGGAAGACCGAAGTCAATGGACAGAAGTCTTCCTTTTTTTGTTATAATTTGAAAATTAAATTGAGATTTTAAAAATTATAACACCTACTACCTACCTAATAAAAAATAAAAAAAACCAGAGAACGTAAATTCTCTGGTTTAATTTAAAACTATCAACCGAACCTGATTTAGGACGATTTAAATATTCAATAAGATTAGCCTTTTAACCAAGCTGCTCTTACCGCTTTTTGTGCTTCTGTTACATTCTCATCTTCTATTATAGATTCAGATGGCGCATAAGCTTTAGTTAATGTTGTCATTATCTCTATTGGCTTTCCATCACGTTCTAAATCCATTATAATCTCTTGTCCTTCTTTCCATTCAAACATTCCACTTATAACATCATTAGCATTAAATAATGTTAATTCTCTACCATTGACCTTCTTTATAACATCACCAGCGACAATACCTTGAGCTTTCCAAAAAGAATTATTTAACGCCATCGGAGAAAAGAAAATCGTACCTTTAAGTTGGTCTCCATCAAAAATGATATTTTGTTCACCAGCAAAAATATAATTAGTTTCCATGTCTGTTTCACCAAAAGTTAAACCAACTAATGCTAAATAATCCTTATAATTAATTGGTAAATCACCTTGAACATGTGTTTTTAAGAATTCACCAACACTTGGATAAGTCATTGCCGTAATTTCAGCAATTAGCTTATCATCTTCAAAAGGTTTATTCCCTCCGTATTTAGCAGATAATTCTTTCATTAAGGATAACATACTTCTGTTGCCATCACTTTCCTTTCGCATTAATATATCTATACACATGCCTATTAATGCCCCTTTATAATAAACATTATAATAGTTAGTGGCATAAGGTTCATTTAATACATTTTCACTCATAATTGTGAAACTCATCGCATCATCCCAACGCTTAGATGTATTAATTTTAGAATACAAAGTATTATAAAATTTATTGTTTTCGATTAAACCTTCATACACTTGAAAATGCTGCGCAAAATATTCAGTCACACCTTCATACATCCATAAGTGCTTAGAGAATGTAGGGGTATTATAATCAAAATAATGTACATCTTCAGAATGAACCGATAATGGAGTTACAATATGAAAAAACTCATGTGCAATCACATCTATCACGGACTCTTTAAGACTTTCAGGACTTTCATCTTCGGCAAATACACCTACTGTAGATGTTTGATGTTCTAAAGCACCATAGCCTTTAGGGTCGTTCTGACCACCTCTAGATAAATACAAATAGATATCGTATCGTGGAGTGCTATTTATATCACCTAAATATCTTTTTTGTGCCTCCATCATTTTAAAGACGGTTTCCTTTAAACTCTCCGCTGTATGTTTTTTTGTAGGTGAATAAAGGCTTAAGACAATTTTTATATCACCAACCATAAACTCTTCTACATCCAGTTTTCCATACATCATTGGATTATCAGTAATATCAAAATAACGTTGACCAAAATAACTAGTTGTCATAGACTTACCATCTTCACTAAGCGTTGTTCCTTTATCTTCTAAAGCAGACGTTCTTATAAAATCGGAAGGTGCTGTTACATCTACAGCATATTGAGCATTCTTTAATGAATCAAAATAACCAATAAATCCATGTAGATTTAATACAAAGTTTTCATCTTCAATATTTGTTCCTGCTGGAGAAAATGGCTCTTCTCCACCAATACCTCCAACGCTTTCAATATCAAAGGTATCATTGACATAATACTGAAGCTTATCTAATTTTTCTGCATCTGCAATAGTCCATGTATTGTCATCAACTTTTGTTGTAGCAAGTTCATTTCCATCATAATCTAAGGCTTTAAAATCATCAATATATTTTCCATAATCGCCAATTGAATAAGTTCCTTGTACAACTCTTGGCAATCTGTAAGTCACAGTTTCAGTAGTAAAACGACCAGGGTTAATAGTTACTGGTACGCGATCATTATTAACCGCTGTTAAATCTAATGCTGTTTCAATAGGATGGCTTACTGCTAAATCATCTACGTTTGTTTTTACAGATCCACAACCGACCAAAACGATACTTAAGCCAAGAATGGCAAAATAATTCTTCATGTTAAAATTTAATTTTTTTTAATAGACGCACAAATCTACAATGTGTTACTACTAAAAACCTAAAGGTTTTGTTAAATTCGCAACATGTCACAACCATTAGCCAGCATCGTCATTCCTTTTAAAAACACAGAAGTATTTATTGCTGAATGTCTTAATTCAATTTTGAAACAATCCTACTCCAATTGGGAAGCTATTTTTGTTGATGATTATTCTGATGACAGTTCATGCACTATTGTTGAAAGTTTTACCGAAAAAGATTCTAGAATAAAACTTTATAAAAACGACGGCAGTGGAATTATAGACGCCTTGCAAACAGCATACAATCATTGCTCTGGAAGTTATATCACTAGAATGGATAGTGATGATATTATGACTCCAATCCGGCTTGAAACCATGGTTAACAATCTTGAAAACCACGGTAAAAAACATTTAGCTGTTGGGCAAGTCAAATACTTTAGAGCTGATGGATTGAGTGATGGCTTTGCGCGTTATGAGCAATGGCTAAATTCTTTAACAACTGATGGCAAAAACTATTCTGAAATCTATAAAGAATGCGTCATTCCATCTCCTTGCTGGATGCTACATCGTGAAGATTTTGATGCTTGTGGTGGTTTTAACTCTAATATCTATCCCGAAGATTACGAATTAGCATTCCGGTTTTATAAAGCTGGCTATACGTGTATTCCTTGTGACAAAGTATTACTTCATTGGCGAGATTACAGCACACGCACCTCTAGAACACACGAGCATTATGCCGAGAATTCCTTTCTAGATCTTAAAGTCCATTATTTTTTAGAGTTGAATTATGATAAGACGAGGCCATTAGCAATTTGGGGAGCTGGAACTAAAGGAAAAACTTTAGCAAAAATACTTTTAAAAGAAAACATTCCGTTTTATTGGATTTGCGATAACCCAAAGAAAATAGGAAAACACATTTACGATCAAGAACTTTATAATTTTGATTATCTAGCAGAACTTCAACAGCCTCAAAGTATTGTTACCGTTGCTAATTCTGATGCTCAAAAAGAGATTAAAACCTATTTTGAAACCAAAAAAATGCAAGCGATGATTGATTATTTCTTTTTCTGTTAAAATTCTCAAAAGCGGAACGAGGTAATAGCTTATGATTATATATATTTGAATCATTAAGACTTGTCAGGTTTTTGAAACCTGAAAGGTCTGTAAAAAACTATAATAACAACGCATGCAGTTTAAAAACCCAGAATTACTTTACGCCTTATTTTTGCTGGTAGTTCCTATTCTGATACATTTATTTCAGCTTCGTCGTTTTCAGAAAGTTGAATTTACCAATGTTAAGTTTTTAAAATCGGTAAAACTTCAAACGCGTAAAAGTTCTCAGCTAAAAAAATGGATTACGTTATTAACGCGCATGCTACTCTTAGCTTGTGTGATTATTGCATTTGCACAACCTTTTATTCCGAATACTGAAGATTTTAACGACACTCAAGAAACGGTTATTTATTTAGATAATTCCTTTAGCATGCAAGCTAATGGTCGTAATGGTACCTTGCTAAATGAAACCATTCAAGATATCATCAACACCTTACCAGAAGATGAGTCTATCAGTTTATTTACAAATAATAAAACCTATAGAAACACTACGGTTAAAGCCTTAAAAAATGATTTAATCCAGCTAACACATTCTCCTACACAGCTTAATTATGATGCTGCTTATTTAAAAGGAAAGCAATTATTTTCAAATCAAGGTGGTGCCACTAAAAATTTGGTTTTGGTTTCCGATTTTCAACAAAAAGAAAATCTTTTAAATTTTGAAACAGATTCTACCATTCAACTTAAATTGGTGCAACCAAAATCTACTTTAGTGTCTAATATTAGCATCGATAGTATTTTTGTTTCTAATACAACAGCCGAAACTTTAGATCTTATTGTAAAACTATCTAACGAATCAAAACCCATTGATAATGTAACTATTTCTTTATTTAATGATGATGTTTTACTAACTAAAAGTGCTATTGATATAGACAAAGAAGCTGAAGCTACATTTACCATTCCTAATAATAAAGTGCTTAATGGAAAATTAATGATTGATGATGCTGGTTTACAATATGACAACACATTCTATTTTAACGTTAATTCTAAACCAAAAATTAAAGTTTTAGCCATTAATGAATCTGCCGATGATTCGTTCTTAAATCGGATTTATACAGATGATGAATTTGACTATAAAAGCTTTAAACTAAATACGCTTAATTTTAATTTAATTCCTAATCAAAACCTTATTATACTTAATGAGTTAAACACCATTTCAAATGCCTTAAAAACAGCTTTAGTCGCTTTTAAAAACGATGGTGGAAAACTAGTAATTATTCCTTCAAACGAAATAGACTTAGAAACTTATAATCAAATATTTAGCGACTTAAACATAAATGCTTTAGGTAATCAAAATACCAACGAAAAACGAATCACGAGCATTAACTATGACCATCCACTTTTAGCGAATGCTTTCTATTCTAAAGTCACTAATTTTCAATATCCTAAAATAGAAAAATCGTATCGTTTTTCTTCAAATTCAAATGCCATTTTATCTTATGAAGATGGCTCTCCATTTTTAGTAGGAAACACAAATGCATATGCGTTTTCTTCAGCATTAAACTCAGAAAACTCAAACTTCAAAAATTCGCAATTAATAATTCCTGTGCTATATAATATGGGATTACAGAGTTTAAAACTGTCAAAATTATATTATACCATTGGGCAACCCAATACGATTGCAATTCAGACTGCTATTGGTCAAGATGATATTTTAACTTTAGATTTAGAAGAGACTTCAGTTATTCCGCTTCAAAAAACATATAGTAAATCTGTGGTTTTAGAAACGGAAGATTTTCCGAATACAGCGGGCATTCTGCATGTAAAGAACAAGGAGACTATTCTTCAAAATTTAAGCTTCAATTACAATAGAGTTGAAAGCAACTTAAGTTACTACGATTTAAGTACTTTAAATAATGCTACGGTAGATCATAGCTTAGAAACGACCATTAATACTATAAAAAGTAGCACAAATGTTAATGCGCTATGGAAATGGTTTGTTATTTTTGCACTAGCATTTTTAATAGTAGAAATGTTACTTCTAAAATATCTTAAATGAACGCACTCATAAAATCTGCAACCATCGTTGATTCTAAAAGTGATTTTCACAATGAAACGGTTGATATTTTAATTGAAAAAGGTCGTATTTCCAAGATCGCTAAACACATTACCAATCCTAAAAATTATAAAGAAATAATATTAGACAACTTGCATGTATCGCAAGGTTGGTTTGATAGTAGTGTATCTTTTGGAGAACCTGGTTATGAAGAACGCGAAACCATATCTAATGGTTTAAAAACAGCAGCGAATTCTGGTTTTACAGCTGTGGCTTTAAACGCTAATTCTTTTCCTGTAATTGATAGTTATGCGGATATAACATTTGTAAAGTCTAAAGCTCAAAATAATGCGGTAAGCCTTTACCCTATTGGTGCCTTAACACAATTAGGCAAAGGCGAGGATTTAGCTGAGTTATTTGATATGACGAATGCCGGAGCCGTTGCTTTTTATGATTATCAAAACCCGATTTCTAATCCTAATCTTATGAAAATTGCATTGCAATACGCAAGTAATTTTGATGGTTTGGTATGCTCATTTCCACAAGAATCTCGAATTTCTAGACTTGGAGTCGTCAATGAACATATCAATAGCACCAAATTAGGATTAAAAGGAAATCCGGCTTTAGCGGAAGAATTACAAGTAGCTAGAGATTTAT
This sequence comes from Winogradskyella thalassocola, assembly GCF_900099995.1. Lineage (GTDB taxonomy): Bacteria > Bacteroidota > Bacteroidia > Flavobacteriales > Flavobacteriaceae > Winogradskyella > Winogradskyella thalassocola. The sequence goes on along the minus strand of NZ_FNCZ01000003.1, from coordinate 82,483 downwards.
TTTTATTGGAATATACCGAGGGTAAACTTCATATACCAACAATTTCTACCGCAAAATCTGTTGAATTGATTAGAGCTGCAAAAGCTAAAAAGTTGAATATAACCTGCAGTGTTACTATTCATAATTTAGTTTTTACCGATGATGTTTTACACGACTTTGACACGAATTTTAAAGTGCTTCCTCCTTTAAGAACTCAAACCGATTGTGATGCTTTAATTGAAGGTTTAAAAGATGGTACTATTGATATGGTAACCAGCGACCATAATCCTATTGACATAGAACATAAAAAGATTGAATTCGATTTTGCTAAATATGGAACCATCGGTTTAGAATCTGCTTTTGGTGCTTTGCAAACACTATTCACCACTAAGAAAACTATAAACCTTTTAACACAAGGAAAATCTAGATTTAGAATTTCAAACACCACGATTAACGAAGGTGAAGTTGCTGATTTAACGTTGTTTAATCCTGATACGACTTACGATTTTGGCATTAATAATATTACATCGCGCTCTAAGAATAGTGGTTTTTTAGGAACACCACTTAAAGGTGAAACCTATGGCATCATCGCTAATGATAAAATTGTTTTAAAATAATGGATCAAAATATAATAGACGAAGGTAAAACTTTAGGTTTAGTTGCTTACTTAACCTTATTTGGCACTTTAATTGCGTTTTTTATGAATCAAGATAAGCGTAATCCGTTTACAGCATTTCATATTAGGCAAGGTTTAGGATTAGGTTTAATGTACATCGTTATTGCTTTTGTTATTAGTAGTTTAGATAGTATGATGATTAGCATGTCCTTCTGGATTTTCTTTTCAGTCTTATATCTCTATGGCATATACGGAGCCATAACAGGTCAACTTAATAAGATACCATTACTTGGTGATTTCTTTCAAAAAGCATTTAATACTATAGGATAACAATTATGTCGAAACTACATTATATAACAAGACCTTCTTCTTTAAAAGAAAACGCACCACTTTTAATTATGTGCCATGGTTATGGCAGTGATGAAAATGATTTATTTTCTTTTGCTTCAGAATTGCCGGAAGAATTAATGATTATTTCATTGAGAGCTCCGTATGCGATGCAACCTTATGGAAACGCGTGGTATGCCATAAATTTTGATGCCGATAAAGGTAAATGGAGTGATAATGAACAAGCGAAACAATCTGTAAATCTGATTGCTGAATTTATTGATTATGCTTGTGGGACTTATAACGTAGATTCAAAAAATGTAACCCTTTTAGGGTTTAGCCAAGGTACCATCTTAAGTTATGCTGTAGCATTAACGTATCCTGAAAAAGTTAAGAATATCGTCGCTTTAAGTGGTTATATTAATGAAGATATTTTACCCGATACGATAGACGAAAGTGCCGTTTCTCATTTAAACTTCTTTTGTTCTCATGGTTCCGTAGACCAAGTGATTCCTGTAGATTGGGCTCAAAAAGCTCCTGTATTTTTGAAAGCTTTAGGTATCAATTATGTGTATTCAGAATATCCTGTTGGACATGGTGTTGCTCCTCAGAACTTTCATGATTTAAAGGCTTGGTTGGATAAGTATATCTAATTCAATTTAGGATATAAAAAATACTCAACCAATTTATATTTAAGGTCGTTATTTTCATCTATAGAATAGGTCAGGAATATTTCACCCCATAATTCACCATCGGTAAAATTGGCTACAATCCATTTGTGGTTCATAACCCTAACTTTATTAATCAATAATTTAGAATTGGTCGTAGAGACATAAGGCACTATCGGGTGATCGTCTCCTTCATAATCATTCATGTTATAAAGTCCTTCAACAATAGCAGGAATCAGTTGCTCAGGATCATAACCAAAAGCTTCAAAATAACTATAGGCATCTTCATTTCTATCTATGCTAAAATAACTCAACTCAAAGTTTTGTTCTTCTAAAGTCTTTATAGCCGCATCTTTTTCAGAAACTTTGGCCTTGACTTTTACAATATCTGCTTCGTATTTTTCAATAATATTTTTTGAATTCACATATTGAAAAACGAGCAACAATAGTGAGAAAATAAATAAATACATTAAAATTTTATTCTTCATATCTAAATAGTAATTTGTAAGTTATCATAAGCTAAAAAAACGTTTTCTGGTAATGATTTTTGAACATCATCATGGAACCCTAATAGATGGCTAATATGTGTTAAATAAGCACGCTTAGGTTTTACTTTGGCAATAAACGCTAAGGCTTCTTCTAAATTGAAATGTGAAATATGTGGTTTAATTCGCAAAGCATTCACCACTAAAACATCTAAATTTTGAAGCTTTTCTATTTCAGAATCAGCAATCGTTTTCATATCTGTTAAGTATGCAAAATTATGAAATCGATAACCAAAAACCTGAAGTTTATAATGCAAGCCATCAATAGGAATAACATTAAGGTTTCCTGCTAAAAAGGGTTCATTCTTAACTTCTATTTTAGTAACACTAGGAACACCTGGATACTTATTTTCTGTGGTGAAAATATAATCAAAACGTTTCTCTAAAGCATTAAAAACACGTTGATGTGCATACAAATCTATATCTCCTTGTCTAAAAAAGAACGGTCTAATATCATCTAAACCCATCGTGTGATCTGCATGTTCATGGGTAAAAATGATGCCATCAATTTTAGAAACTTTAGCTCTCAGCATTTGTTGTCTAAAATCTGGGCCACAATCTACTACAAATGTAAAATCATCCCATTCGACTAATATTGAAACACGTAAACGTTTGTCTTTAGGATTTTCACTTAAACAGACAGGGTGATCGCTCCCTATAATTGGAATACCTTGTGATGTACCTGTACCTAAAAATGTGATTTTCAAAACTAATGAATTTCTAAAATGAGTCTGAATTGTAATACTCTCAAAAAAACGTCCTATTTCCCTTTGTATTTAACTATAAAGAAAAAAAACACGCTCTACATTTATTATATTTTCAATTCAGAAATGTATTGACAAAAATAAACTTATTTTTTTGTTTGCAACAACAAAACAGTACCTTTGCCAAAACGACGCAAACCCAATATCTATGAAGGACATAACGTACACAGGCGATTCTGATTTTGAAAATATACCATCTCTAGCAGACAAAGCTTTACGGATTAACCTTAACGCAGATATCTATGGTACCTTTTCTGAAATTGGAGCCGGACAAGAAACTGTACGTCAATTCTTTAGAGCAGGTGGAGCTTCCGGAACTATTGCTAAAGCGATGTCCGCTTACGATAAAGACTTTAGTGACGCGATTTATGGGATTGAAGATGATAAACGCTATGTTACTGAAGCTAGACTTCGAAAGATGTTAAATCACGAAGTTAACCTAATGGAAAAGCGCATAACGAGAGACAAGCATCCAAACAAAATTTTCTTCTCTTATGCCAATACAGTTGCAACGATAGATTTTGCAAAGAAATTTAAAGGTCATGGTTGGGTTGGCATCAAGTATCAAGTTGGTCCAAATCAAGAATATAATGATATCATAATCCACGTTCGTTTTAAAGAGACCGATGCGCGATTACAACAAGAAACCTTAGGTAAATTAGGCACTAACTTAATTTACGGTGCGTTTTACAAATACAACCAACCTCGTAAATTATTACGCTATTTATACGATCATTTAGATAAAGATCAATTAGAGATTGACACTATTAATTTCTCAGGTCCTGTATTTGAAAACGTCGATAATCGTTTAATGAGTTTACAATTAGTTAAAAACGGAATGACAGATGCCGTAATGTTTGCGCCAGATGGTAATAACGTGTTGCCTGCTCGTGTTTTATACAAAAAGAACATACTTACCCTAAGAGGAAGTTTTAGACCTGTCACCAAAGTAAATATGGACATGTTTGAGAAATCTTACGAAATGTTCATTAAAGAGAATAAGGTTGAAAAAGAAAAAACTCAAGTTATTTTCGAAATCACATTATCCAATCTAAGAGCAGAAGGTGAAATTGACGAACAAGATTTTATGGATCGTGCAAAACTGCTATGTTCTTTAGGACAAACCGTCTTGATTTCTAACTTCCAAGAGTATTATAAATTAGTAGAATACTTCTCTCAATATTCTAGAGCAAGAATGGGATTAGCAATGGGAGTTAACAATCTTGTCGATATTTTTGACGAGAAATATTACCGCCATTTAAGTGGGGGAATCTTAGAAGCCTTTGGAAAACTGTTTTACAAAGATTTAAGAGTGTATTTATACCCAATGGAAAACGAAGATGGTAGCGTAACTAATAGCGAAAATCTTAAAGTTCATCCACGTATGAAAGAATTATACAAATTCTTTAAATACAATGGTAAAGTAGTAGACATTACCGATTACAATGCATCTAACCTTACTGTGTTCTCTAGAACGGTTCTTAAAATGATTGCAGCGAATGAAGAAGGATGGGAAAAAATGTTACCTGAAGGTGTTTCAAAATTAATTAAAGAAAAGAGCTTATTTGGTTGTGAATCTGAAGAGATTATGCATAAGAATTGATATTCAATTAAAAAACAAAAAAGCGACCATTCATCTACCAAACGTAGTATAATGGTCGCTTTTTTTTGTCCGATATTTTGTTATTCTCCTAATATCTGCTCTGCATGAGCCTTGGTTTTTACTTTTGAAATCACATCTTTTATAATACCATTTTCATCAATAACAAATGTAGTTCGGTGAATACCATCATACTCTTTTCCCATAAATTTCTTTGGTCCCCAAACTCCAAAAGCTTCAATGACTGCTTTATCTTCGTCTGCTAATAATGGATATTGAAATTCGTACTTGTTCTTAAAATTAGATTGCCTTTTAGCACTATCTGCACTCACTCCCAAAATCTCATAACCTTGCGCTTTAAAACGATCGTAGTTATCATTAAGGTTACACGCTTCTGCCGTACAACCTGGAGTACTTGCTTTAGGATAAAAGAAAACAACTAATTTCTTGCCGTTATAATCAGATAATGAAATGGTATTACCTTGTTCATCTGTTGCTGAAAAATCTGGTGCCTTATCTCCTACTTTTAAATGTGTCATAATTACGTAAATTTGTATTAAATCTCTGATTAGGTAAAAATACAAAATGACTAAACAAGAAAAAGTAAATTTCGTTATAAATACATTGTATAAATTATATCCTGAAATTCCAGTTCCGCTAGACCATAAGGATCCATATACGTTGTTAATTGCCGTTTTAATGTCTGCGCAAAGCACTGATGTACGCGTCAATAAAATTACTCCGTTGTTGTTTGAGCGTGCAGACAATCCTTACGATATGATTAAGTTGAGTGTTGAAGAAATAAGAGAGATCATAAAACCCGTTGGCTTATCTCCAATGAAGAGTAAAGGTATTCATGGTCTATCACATATATTGATTGATAAGCATAATGGAGAAGTTCCTAAAACGTATGAAGACTTAGAAGAATTACCAGCTGTTGGACACAAAACGGCTGCTGTAGTTTTATCACAAGCTTTTGGAATACCTGCATTTCCTGTAGATACGCATATTCACCGCTTAATGTACCGTTGGAATTTAACCAATGGCAAAAACGTGGTACAGACTGAAAAAGATGCTAAACGCATATTCCCCAAGGAACTTTGGAACGATTTGCACCTTCAAATTATATGGTATGGTAGACAATATTCGCCTGCTCGTGGATGGGATTTAGAGAAAGATATTATCACCAAAACAATTGGTAGAAAATCGGTTTTGGATGACTATTATAAAAAGAAGAAATAAATGGGGCTTGGAACAATTATTGGTGCGGTAATGCAAACCATCAATCTATGAAAAAACTAATCATTCTCCTTTTAGCATTTGTGGTTACTTCTTGTATTCCCGTGAAAGTTGCACCTAAATTTAAGAATCAAGATTATAAGGTCATGTTGGCTAAGAAGTTTCAGAAACAAATGCCCAGAGAAACAGCTTTCATATTTAAAGACGCTAAAGATGCTGAGGAATTTTACAATTATATCAACAAAAAATACAGATTAAATGATATTGATGTTGGTTACAATGTTCCTTTTCAACTCAATGGTGAAACCCTTTATTTATCTTATCATGAGGCTGAACGCATTGATAAAAACGTAAACCTTCCTCTAGTTTTAATTGACGCAAAACGAGAAAGTAACGGAAATTCACCCTTATTCGAAAACAATTATGCAAGTAGAACAGGCCATTGGTATATTATACTAACCGTTTATGATGAAAACATCAAAAACTGCTTAAGAGATAAGCATCCTCTAAAGGAAAAAACAATAGAATATTTAAAAGATTTAAAACAAGAATATCTAACAACTCAAAACTATGAAGAGTTGCTATTAACAAAAAAATCCTGATGCTTTAACATCAGGATTTTTCCTTAAATTAAATTAATTTAGAAGTGCTTCAAACTTCAATTTATTATACTTTATAACACTTAAAGCCTTTGAATAATTCAAAAGTAAACTTATGGTTTCATCTTTTGGATTTAGGTTGTATTGTTTTGGGGAAGCATCAGAGTAAATTTTTGCCATTTTAACAATTTATGAGTTAATATATAGCAAAAACGTACATCTATGTACTTTATTGTATCAATTAGTTAAAATGATGTTGTTTTGATCAATTACTTTACGCATATTAATTAATGCATATCGCATTCTCCCTAAAGCAGTATTAATACTTACGCCAGTACGTTCCGAGATTTCCTTAAAACTCATATCTTGATACATACGCATTAAAAGCACTTGTTTTTGATCTTCTGGCAATTCTTCAATAATACGTCTTACATCAGATTCTACCTGGTCTTTTATAAGCACCTTTTCAGCATTTAAAGTAGAATCACTTAGCACCGAAAAAATACTAAACTCACCTGCATTATCAAATTTTGGCATACGACTATTTTTTCTAAAATGGTCGATGACCAAGTTATGAGCAATACGCATTACCCAAGGTAAAAACTTACCTTCTTCGTTGTACTTCCCGCGTTTTAGGTTCTTAATTACTTTGATAAAAGTATCCTGAAAAACATCTTCAGTAACATCTCTATCATAGACTTTAGAATAAATAAAACTATAAATTTTTTGCTTGTGCCTTTCTATTAAAATTGAAAGCGCATTCTCGTTACCGTTAATGTAGTTGCTGACCAACTCTGCGTCTTGGATAAGTTCGTTTTTCATAATAATTACTTTAGTCCTTAGTAGTTGCTTACTAAGTTTGGGGTTACTAGCTGTTTTCTAAAAGTAATATTATGCTATACGCAGATGTTTTTTAAATTATGAATAAGTTTCAAATATAACAACAATCATTCCAATTAAACAAAAAAAAGTACTAAAATTTAACATTTTGTCGGATAAAGCGCGCCTTTTATAGATATAGCTTAAATCAAAATGAGTGGTTCACAGCTTAAATTTATTGGCTCTAACGAATTATAGCAGTTATATTTATCTTTATTTGGTATTATAGTATCTTTGCAAACTTAGATACTAAACTTACCTATGAATACTACTGTTTTAGACGTTAGCCCAAAGGAAAATATCATTATAAAAGGTGCAAAACTGCACAACCTTAAAAATATAGATGTCGTTATTCCTAGAAATAAATTGGTGGTTATTACTGGTTTATCGGGTTCTGGGAAGTCGAGTTTAGCTTTCGATACACTTTATGCTGAAGGTCAAAGACGCTATGTGGAAAGTTTAAGCAGTTACGCACGTCAGTTTTTAGGGCGACTCAACAAACCTAAAGTAGATTATATAAAAGGTATTGCTCCAGCTATAGCTATTGAGCAAAAAGTAAACTCTACAAATCCACGATCAACTGTTGGTACAACAACAGAGATTTATGATTATCTAAAATTATTATTTGCAAGAATTGGAAAGACCTATTCACCTATTTCTGGTGAAGAAGTTAAAAAGCATACGGTTTCGGATGTCATTAATTATATTTCAAAATTTGAAGAAGGCACCAAATTATTACTCTTAGCTCCTATTATATTAGAAGAAGGTCGAACCATTGAAAACAAGCTTCAAACCTTACAACAGCAAGGTTATGCGCGTATAAAAGTGAAAGACGAAGTTGTTAGAATTGATGATGCCTTAAAACAAAACATTAAATCTGATAAAAATCTATTTTTAGTAGTCGATAGAATCGTCTTCAAAAACGATGAAGATTTTTTAAATCGATTAGCAGACGCTGTAGGAACCGCTTTCTACGAAGGAGTTGGTACGTGTATTATAGAATCACTTTTGGACAAGAAACAAACCGTATTCAACAATAAGTTTGAACTTGATGGCATGTCTTTTTTGGAACCAAATGCACATTTATTCAGCTTTAATAATCCATATGGAGCCTGCCCTAAATGTGAAGGCTATGGAGATGTGATTGGAATTGATGATGATTTAGTAATACCGAATACTGAATTATCGGTTTTTGAAAATGCCATTTTTCCATGGAGAGGAGAAAGTATGAGCTGGTACAGAGATCAGTTGGTTAATAATTCGCACGAATTTGATTTTCCTATTCATAAGCCTTATTTTCAATTAAATGATGCCAATAAAGCCCTCATTTGGAAAGGTAATGAGTACTTTGAAGGTTTAGATACGTTCTTTGCTGAACTAGAATCAAAAGCTTATAAAATACAGAATCGTGTAATGTTATCGCGTTATCGTGGTAAAACAAAATGTAATGTTTGTAAAGGAAAACGCTTGCGTGTAGGAGCGAGCTATGTAAAAATTGATAATGCAACTATTACAGATTTGGTTGATTTACCTATAGACGAATTAACTGTCTTTTTTGAAAAATTAAAGTTAAGCGACAGTGATACTAAAATCGCAAAACGTCTCTTAACAGAAATCAATACACGACTAGGTTTTTTATCTAATGTAGGCTTAAATTATTTAACCTTAAACCGAAAATCTAATACACTTTCTGGCGGAGAAAGCCAACGTATAAATTTAGCAACATCTCTTGGAAGTAGCTTAGTTGGTTCTATGTATATTTTAGATGAACCAAGTATTGGCTTGCACCCTAAAGATACCGAACGTTTAATCGAGGTTTTAAAATCGCTACGAGATTTAGGAAATACCGTTATCGTCGTAGAGCACGATGAAGACATTATGAAAGCTGCGGATTCTATTATTGACATCGGACCAGAAGCTGGTACTCTTGGTGGTGAAGTAGTCGCTGTTGGTGATTTTAAAGACATTCTATCTGCAGATACACTCACCGCAAAATACTTAAATGGCCAATTAGAAATTGAAGTTCCTAAAAAACGAAGAACTTCAAAATATAATATCGAAATTGTTGGTGCTCGTGAGAATAACTTAAAAAATGTAACGGTTAATTTCCCCTTGGAAATGCTAACAGTTATTACTGGAGTTTCAGGTAGTGGAAAAAGTACTTTAGTTAAAAAGATTCTCTTTCCTGCAATACAAAAGAAACTTACCGGATTTAGTGATAAAATTGGTCAGGTTTCAGAAATCAAAGGCAATCATAGCAATATTCAGCATGTAGAATTTGTAGATCAGAATCCCATTGGTCGATCGTCGCGTTCTAATCCTGTGACTTATATTAAAGCTTATGATGATATTAGAGCTTTATATGCGTCTCAAAAATTAAGTAACATCCGTAATTATGCTGCCAAGCACTTTAGCTTTAACGTGGATGGTGGACGTTGTGAAACCTGTAAAGGTGAAGGCGAAGTTACTATTGAAATGCAGTTTATGGCAGATGTGCATTTAACTTGTGAAACCTGTGGTGGTAAACGCTTTAAAAAAGAAGTATTAGAAGTTAAGTTTGAAGGCAAATCAATAGATGATATTCTAAACCTTACGATTGATGATGCTATAGATTTCTTTAAAACCCACAAACAAACTAAGATTGAAGGAAAGTTACAACCGTTGCAAGATGTTGGATTAGGTTATGTCACTTTAGGGCAATCCTCTTCTACCCTTTCTGGTGGTGAAGCGCAACGTATTAAGCTCGCTACATTTTTAGGAAAAGGAAGTAAAAGTGATAATGCGCTTTTCATATTTGATGAACCTACAACCGGACTTCATTTTCACGATATAAAGAAGTTATTAAAATCGTTTCAAGCATTAATTGCCAAAGGCCATTCTATTATAGTCATTGAGCATAATATTGATTTAATTAAATGTGCCGATTATATAATTGATTTAGGACCTGAAGGAGGAATACATGGTGGGCAACTCGTTGCTTCTGGTACACCTGAAGACATTGTAAAAAACAAGAATTCAGTTACAGGAAAATATTTAAAAGAAAAATTATAGGATGGATTTACCTGAAGGTTTTCATAAAGAAGTTATTGAAGCTAGAGAAAATGCGCTTAACAATAATGATACTATAGAATCTAAAGTTTCAACCTCTCCATTAAAAACTGGTGGTGCAAGTTTTAAAACTAATGTTTTAATTCAAGAAAATCCTTCTAAATTAATTTACAAACCTTCACTTGGAGCTGCACTCTTCAGTTTTATATTTTTAGCTGTTGGTTTGGGAGTTCTATTTTATGCTTTATTTCCCTTGTTTCAATCCCATATTGAATCTGTTTCTATCCCTTGGTTTTTAATTCTTTTTGGACTTATTTTTTCTGGTGCAGGTGGTTTCTTGTTTTACATATTTTATAAACCGCGGGTTTTCGATAAGCAGCAAGGACTTTATTACACGACATATGCATTTAAAAATCATCGATCTAAAAGAAAAGCATCTGAAGACTATTTATTCTTAAAATCAATAATTGCCATTCAAATTATAGGAGAGCATGTAAAAAGCGACGATGGTTCTTATAAAAGTTTTGAACTTAATTTAATTCTAGATGATGCTTCTAGAAAAAACGTCGTCGATCATGGAAACCTTAAATCTATCATTAACGATGCTGAAATTTTGAGCGAATTTCTAAATATTCCCATTTGGCATGCTGGTTCTATGAATAATTAATAGAACATAAAAGAAAAGAATAAGATAGCAAAAGCCGTAAGTAATACAAAAGGAAAGAATACCATTGTAGATAGAGACGTTTTAATAAAACTTAAAAACCATCCTTGATTATAAAAGCGTTTCATTGCTATGAAAAGGTATAAGAAACACGATAATGCAACTAAAAAATCTATCCAATTTGATATATCATAAACTAAGTTGACGCCAAATATGATGCTTAAAACGGTAAAAACGAACGAGAAATAGTAAAAACTAAATACCAAATGATGTGCGTAAGATCCTCTTCTAAAGTAGAACAGTTTAAGAATTAATGCAAAAATTGGCAGTACAAAAAACAAGGCAATTGGCACAGTATCATAAAACATACCTATAACGTTACCCGCATCTTTTGCTTTATAAAATTTGAGTTGCTGAATATAAAATTTTTGCCAGAACCAGCCATCATCTTCTTCTAAACCCATAGCTTTATAGATGTCTTTATCCGAAGCATTGACACTAAGTAAAGAATCAATTTCTTCCTCATCAAAATTAAAAGACACATCATTCTTCTTAGGTAAATTATCTAGAGTTACTATAGAGTCAATTTCTTTATCACTCATGCCTGTAATAAATTTATTACTCTTAAGTGCATTTTCAATTTCTTTTCGAGCTATAGAATCTTTAATATGCTTTAGAGAATCTCTCTTTATAGTTTGAACAGAATCCAAAACGACGGTACTATCTTTATCAAAGATTTCTTGAAAGCTATTATTAAGAGTATCAACTTGTTCCCTTGCGCTAAACGAAAAAATAAAGAAAAACACCACTGAGATAAACAAATACATCTGAGCAGGATGCAAATACAATAAACGCTTTCCTTTTATAAACTCTTTAGCTAAATAGCCTGGTTTAAATAGTAAAGGAATAAAGCTTTTAAAAAAGCGTGCATCAAAGGAAAAGTAATTACTAATCGTATTATAAAACAAAACACCTATCGTAAGTTCGTCATTTGTTTTTTGACCACAATGTGGACAAAACTGAAAACCCTCATCAAAAGGTTGCTCACAGTTTTTACAATTTACTTCGTTGGTATTCATAATTAATGATTAGTATGGTTTAAAAGTAATAAAATATATGACAACCTCAATGTCTTTAAGCGGGTTGCATCTTATCGCTATTTCTTCTTTCTATGATTAACAAATCACAACATATTGATTAGTAGAACTATATCTTTTTGGCACGTTGTTTGTTTCATACTAAACGAGTTTAATTTAAAACCCAATTATTATGAAACGAATTGTATATTTATTTGCAGCTTTAGTCGCTATAAGCACTACTGCATTCGCAACCACCAACACAACATCAGAAGCAGAGGCTTCAATTAATAACTATGTGAAAGGTTATGGCAATTCTTTCATATTTAATGAAGCCGGAATTGAATTTTCCGTTTTTGCTGATGGTCAGTTTGATTTTTATTTACCAAATTATGGACCAGACGTCAACGTAGGAATTAATACTCCAGGCTTTAGTTTAAGTTTTAATTCTGGATATGATTATAATCCTTATTTACAATACGATAGTTTTGGAGCTATTATTCAAATTGAAAATACACCAATATATTACGATTATTACGGACGTGTAAACCAAATTGGAGACATTTTTATCAACTACAATAGTTTTGGTAGAATTAGCAGAGTTGGTGGATTAAATGTGTACTACAGAAACAATGTGTTTTATAGATATGATGGCTACATTAACATATATAACAGATCATATGTTTACAGACCATGGCACCGATTTTACGCTGCACCACACGTTAATTTTTGTATTGTGCATGTAAATCCATACAGACAATATTATGCACCTGTGAGACATATTTATTACAGACCTTATACTAATAATGTGAGACATTATAATATTGGAAGACGTGATGATGGCTATGCTGTAAGAAGAACGACCACCACAACTAGAACACGTATCAGTTACGCTCAAACTCCGAGAAATAGAGCAGAACGTAATATTAGAACACAAGCACAACGTAGAAATGAAACAATAGCAAGTACAAGAACAACACGTTTAAATGAAACGAGTACAAGATCTACAGTTTCACGAAATACAGATGCAACACGTAGAACGAGCACAAGAGCTGTATCGAGAGAAGTAACACCTTCACGTTCTACGACTAGAGCTACAACTCCTGTAAGAACAACGAGAAATAGTACAGCAACACAAACAACGACTAGAACGATTACACCAAATAGAACTCAGACACAACGTTCTACTAGTGTAACACCGACTAGAAGTACAAATAGAAATGTGACCAGAAGTAATTCTTCTGTGTCTAATAAAACAGAAACTAGAAATAGTTCAACGGTTAGAAAACCAATTGCAACTAATTCTCGTATATCTACTAAAACAACGTCACAAAGTTCAAGACAAGGAAATGTGACTAAAAATAAAACAACGTCATCGTCTGTAAAGGCAAGATCAAATTCAAGTAGAACAAGCAACCAAAGTTCTACAAGATCTAACTCAAGACGATCTAGAGGTTAAAAAGTTTTATTGGTTGGTTAGAAGTTCCCGTATGTAGTATGCCTCAAAGCACCTTACGGGAATTTCTTGTTTTAAGAAGTACCTAAAGTTTTAGGTACTTTTTTATTTGTTCTGAAATATCTTCGGAGACATTCAACTTGTAAATTAGGATAATATAAATGAAACCAATTAATCCAGATTTTAAAATGATGTTAGCAATAGGATAAAATGGGAATTCCCAAAAATAGAATGCTAAAATCAATACAATTAAAGCTAATACAATTTTAGCCGAACCTGATGTAAATGGTAGCATATTAAATTTCTGCTTCACGAATATTATTTTAATAGTATTATAGATAAATACCGCCAAAAACGTCGCAAAAGCAGAGCCTTCAATACCATAGACAGGAATAAAAATAGCATTCAATACAATGGCCATAATCGCAAGTAATACACCAAAAAACAAAACCATTCTGTAATAATCACTATTAAAAAGAATAGCATTATTATTCCCTAAACTATTATCATAGAGTTTCGCCAAACTTACAATAAGCACTACAAAAAGGCCACCTGTAAATTCCTCTGGAAGGATTTCATAAAGCTGATTAATATTTAAAATAATGAGCAGAAAAATAAAACCACTCACTACTAAAAGTGTCATAGAGCTTCGTTGGTATAAATCTTCTAAAGCGACGTTATCATTTTCATTAAGGTATTTGGCCGTTAATGGCAACATAATTTGATGCATAGCACGTTGCGGAACGGCAATAACTGTAGCAATAAAAATAGCAACACTATAGTAAGCAACTTGTTTAATATCTGGCAACATTAGGCCTATCATAAACTTATCGATATCGAGGATAAGCATCGCCACCGAACCTGCAATAATCATTAAAGCCGAATACTTTAATATTGAAAATTGATTCTCTAATTTTTGAAATATTAACTTCGGAAATCTTACTGAATACGCATAGAGTTTCATAATTAGCATTCGTAAGACATAGACACCAACGAGGGCTATAATAAATTGGTCAACCGATAACCAATCTAAATACACCGCAAAAAGTAATACCATGATACCTACGCGATGGAAAATCTCTTTCATTACATTTCCAAAAACCGTTTGCATTTGCACTTTTGTCCACGCAAAAAAGATTTCGAAATAGGCCATGGCAATAGCCAAAATAAAAATATGCCAAACGTAATTTTCTACAATTTGGTTTTCACTGGAAAGCCAATCAACAATAGCATCATACGCAAAATAACCTATAAAACCGGTTGGTATAATAAACAATAGAGGCAAAAATAGCATCAGTGTTAAAAAACTATTGATACTGTTTTTTGATTTAAAAGATGAATAGAATTTCACAATGGCATTATGAACTCCAAACGCCATAAAAGGCATCATAATATTGGCTGCAGAAAGTAAAAATGCGACCAGTCCATAATATTGATCTGATAAAAAGTTGGTGTAAAGAAAAAGCGTATTAATGGCACCAATACCAAAGCCCAAGTACGTTGTAATGGTGTTTTTGAAAGATTGGTTTAATACAATTCCCATAGTGAAGCAAAATACGATTAATTAAATTTAAAAATTTAATATACTACTAGAAAACACCCCTAATGTCTCCTCTAGTGGACATTCCTATTAATAAACTTTTGAGTATTGTCACTTTAAGTGGACTTTAGACGTGTTTTAACAAACCTGCTAATTTTTCAGTTAAAGCTTTGCGACTATAAGGTTGTAAACCAATAGCATTTACTTTTAAAGTTTTATTCTGAAAAGCCTCGAAGTAACTTAAGAGTTGCGTTTTTAATTCCACTTTTTGATGGTAGTTAAAATATGTTCCGGTGTTGGTTGATTTGATGATTTGCTCTACATCTGAATCTTTTGGACCTATCGCTAAAATTGGTGTTTCAGAAATGAGATATTCAAAAATCTTTCCTGGAATTATGGCTTTGGTATCTTCTGAATCGATTTCAATTAATAATAATAATTGTGATTTCATTTGAAACCTTAACGCTTCATCATGACTCACATAACCAACAACATTGATATGATCTTTTAATCCATTTTGATGAATGGATTCTATAACATCATCACTAACGACACCTATTAATTGTAATTTGAATGCTTCAGAAAAAGCACTATTTTCTTCAATTAGTTCCGAAAGGGTTTCCCATAAAACCACAGGATTGCGTTCTGATAACAACGACCCAATATGAGATAAGGTAAACTTTTCATCCTTCCCTTCTACTCTAACTGAATGGAAATCGTAACCATTAGTAATGACAGAAATTGGTTGACTCGTTTTAGTTTGGAATTCGTTTTTGGTATGGTTGCTAGTCACTATAATTTCATCTGCTGAATTTAAAACGTTCTGTTCTAAATGAAGATGTTTTGCTTTTGAAGCAGCCGTTAATTTTAGATCCTTATGATACCCTATAGTGGTCCATGGATCTCTAAAATCGGCTAACCATTTTACACCTAATGCTGCTTTTAATTGTAAGCCAATTAAATGTAAACTATGTGGAGGGCCAGTTGTTACAATAGTTTCAATTTGATGTTTTTTAATATAATCTGATAAAAACGAAACTGAAGGCTTTACCCAATTTTTACGTGCATCAGGAATAAAATAATTACCTCTCACATATAACATCGTCTTTTCAATCAACGACTGCTTTTTAGCTTTGGGAATCACTCCAGAACTGATTTTTTTAGAGCCTCCTTTAGAAAACAAACTCGCTAAACCATAAGGTTCATTAATCGGTTGTTTTAAAATAGTAATTGTATTAGGAATTTCATTCACCAAACTTTTATCCATTATAGGATAGTTTGGGTTTTCAGGACAATACACAATAGGCTCAATACCAAAATCAGGTAAGTACTTTACAAATTTTAACCAACGTTGCACGCCTGGACCTCCTGCCGGTGGCCAATAATAGGTTATTATGAGTACTTTTTTTTTGCTCATTTCTGTCATTCCTGCGAAAGCAGGAATCTACTTTTTTTTACTAATTATGGATTCTTGCCTTCGCAGGAATATCAATTAGTCTTTTATATTTTTAAAAGAATAAAATATCCCTAACAATAATAAAATGCCTAAAATAACCGAACTTGCCAAAGCCACCTTACTTCCTGTTTTTACAACTTGAGGTTCGAACTTAAATTCTATAGTGTGATTACCTTTTGGAACTTCTAAAGCTCTCAATACATAATTGACATGGAAATGTGGAATTAATTCACCATCAATGTAGGCGTTCCATCCCTGACTATAGTATATTTCAGAGAACACCGCTAAACCATTGTTTCTATTATTGGATTCGTATTTTAGATAGTTAGGTTTAAATTCTTTTAACTGAATAGTTGCTGTTGAATCTAATTGATAAATTGGTTTTAAGTTATTTTCACTTACCACTGATTTTTCTAAAACAGCTGTACTTTTGGTATCTAAACTGTCTAACGCCATAATTTCCTCATTGGCATTAGCAACAACTTTAAGTTTTGAAACAAACCAAGCATTTCCGTTAGCATCTGTGTTTGTGTAAGGGAAAATAGTGTTTTGTTCTTCTGCAATGATATATTTGGTATTAAGCATGTTGAGAACATTCATATTGTTCTTATAAACATGAAAGTCTAAAAGCTCATTATATCTACCCATTCTTGCTGCACTATAACCAAATAACGAGTTATGGAAATACGCTGCTTTGGCTGGTTTTCTTTGACCTTCAGAAGACATATCTAAAACTCTAAAGTGCCCTTTATCACTCAGTATTTCTTTATCCGCCGCATTAGCTTGATATGGTTTATCCACTTTTAACGCAGACACAAAACTATCGTTATTTACATATTGTTTATCAACTGAAACTAAATCAAACAGTATTAATACAGCAAACACGACCACAACTAATGTTTCTGATAATTTCTTTTTTAGGAATAAGAAAACGGTTCCGGCAGAAAGTAAGACAAGAATTAAGGTCCTTAGTGTATCTGTCGTCATTAGCGCCTTTCTATCTTTAATAATAGAATCAATAAAAGGTTGTCCGTAAGCTCCTATATATTGATCATCTCTAAAGCTTTCAAAATCGAATAATGCAGATTTAAAAAGCAAAAAGAGGATTGCTAAACCTGCTGTGATTCCTACAGAATATTTTAAAGCTTTTAATTTTTCTTCATCTTTCTGAAAGTCATTAAACAATCGTACCAATGCAAAAATTCCTAAGACAGGAATACATAATTCCAGTATCACCTGTATAGAGCTCACCGCTCTGAACTTGCTGTATAACGGCACATAATCAATAAAGAAATCAGTTAAAAATCCAAGATTTTTTCCATAAGACAATAACAGTGATAAAACAGTACCACCAACAAGCCACCATTTTAATCTCCCTTTAACTAAAAATAAGCCTAATACAAATAGAAATAGAATAACAGCTCCAACATAAGCTGGTGCTTCTACAATGGGTTGATCTCCCCAATACATAGGTGCGTTTCTAGCCGCATCTAGCGCATCTATTGGAGAAGCTCCTAAATTAATATAAGCCTTATAGGTTTCGGAATCTTTACCAACATCTTCAGAGTTTCCGCCTCCCATAAACTTAGGGATGTACAGATTAAACGTTTCTAAAATACCATAACTGTATTCAGTAATGTAGTCTTTACTTAGTCCGGTTGTAACTTCTTTTGCAGAACCATCAGGATTTATGGTTAAATCACTTTGACCTCTAGCACTTTCTTTAACATACTCTTGGGTTGCCATTATATTTGTGGCATTAAGACCAACCGCTAAAATGGCTGCGACAGACAATACACCAATAGACTTAAAAAAATGCGGTAACACTTTTTTTCTGTAGGCATCAATAAGATATGCTAAGCCTAACACTAAAACCAATAGTAAAAGGTAATAGGTCATTTGAAAGTGATTGGCGACAATTTCTAACCCTAAGGCTATAGTCGTCAATAAAAATCCTAGTATGTTTTTCTTTCTGAACGTGAGCACAATACCTGCAAGTACCAAAGGCATATAAGCGATTGCATGTGCTTTCGCATTATGACCTACGCCAAGTATAATAATGAGATAGGTCGAAAACCCAAAGGCTAATGCTCCCAATGCCGCCAACTTAAAATCGACTTTTAAAGACAATAATAAAATATAAAATCCTATAAAATATAGGAATAAGTAATCTGCTGGTCGTGGTAAAAACCGTAAGGTTAAATCGAGTTTCTTAATATAATTATGTGGATATTTTGCACCTAACTGATAGGTTGGCATACCACCAAAGGCACTGTTAGTCCAATACGTTTCTTCTCCTGTGGTTTGGGCAAACTCTTTTTGTTGTTCTGCCATACCAATGTAATGCATAATATCACTTTGGTTAATTTTTTTGCCTTGTAATACAGGACTAAAGTAGGCTAAAGACAAGGCTACAAATCCTATTAAAATTAAGACATGCGGCAATAAACGTTTTATAGAAAATGACATGAGAATGCTTTAAGTTGAATGATTCTGAAAAGTAGTTATTTTTTTTGAAACATCATTAGAGTTTCCTCCATGTACAAAAAATTGATTAATCAATTTCTTCGTAATCGATATATTCTCCTACTTTTTGATTTGAAGATTTATTATCATTAGGCATTTTATCGATTACTGTTTCTCCTTCATTCTGCTTTTGTTGTTGTCTTTGCTGGTTAGGGTTTTGAAAACCACCAAATTGGCCTCCAAATTTTTCTTCAGCTTTTTTGGCAACAAACTTCAACAATAACGGCGCAAAAAGACGTGCTAAAATCTTAAAGCCAAAGTAAACTAGTAAAATAATTAAAATAGTTCTCAGTAATCCCATGATAAACATAATATAATCATCAAAAATACGATTATACTCATTTATAATCCGATTAAATTCCTTAAAAAAAGTATAAAATATCTATATTTGACTTCAATCTGCAATAGACCGAATGGTTTTAAATCCATAAATAATGCGAATACTCAAATCTATACTTATATTAATTCTTACTATCAGTTTTAATTCTACCTACGCTCAATATACCGAAGTGATTAATTCTAATCGCCCTGGTGTATCTAAAAGTGCCTTTTCTGTCGGAACAGGAATTGTACAATTTGAAGCAGGAGCATTTACAGTTAAAGAAGAGCACGCCCTTGCTGATTACGATGTCTCAGGTTTTGGACTCGATTTTGCTTTGAGATATGGTGTGCTATTTGAACAACTAGAGCTATCGCTCGATGGAGTTTACCAAAATGATAATATTACATATAATAGTGCTCTAATTCCTGTTGAGGACAAACGCTCTAATTTTAAAAACTTTACTCTAGGTGCTAAATATTTGGTTTACGATCCTTATAAAAATGCTGAAGAGGCAAAACCAAATTTATATAGCTTTCATGCTAATCGAAAATTTAGCTGGAAATCTTTAATACCTGCTGTTTCAGTTTATGCAGGTGCAAATTTTGATTCAAAAAACAATCCATATACTGCGCCAGGTGTTGAAGGAGTTAGCCCCAAAATAATGGTCGCTACGCAAAACAATTTTAATGGTGGATGGGTTTTTGTAATGAATTTAATAAAGGATAGAATTGGATCAGATTATTCCGATTTTCAATATATTTTTACTTTAACGCATTCTTTTACTCCACAATGGGTTGTATTTGGAGAAACACAAGGTATTAAAAGTGATTTTTATGCAGATAATATTTTTAGAGTTGGAGGCGCTTACCTTTGGACTAAAGATTTTCAATTAGATGCCAATATTGCTTTCAACACCAAAGACACACCTACGGTCTTCAATATTGCTTTCGGAGCGTCGTATCGTTTAGATTTTCATAAAGATAAAGAAATTGACAACGGCAACGGCAATGACGGTAATTTTAAGAAAAAGAAGAAAAAAGAAAAGAAAATAGATGATTTCGAGTCTTAATTTATAGCCTTCATAACTACATGATAACAATTAAAGAAGCCACATCAAAAAAGGACTTAAAAGCATTTGTTCGGTTCCCTTTTAAATTATATAAAGACTCTAAATATTGGGTACCACCTATTATTAAACAAGAGTTAGAAACCTTTAACAAAGATAAAAATCCAATATTTAAAGATGCTGAAGCACGGTTTTTCTTAGCTTATAAAGCTGGAGAAATTGTTGGTAGAATTGCAGCTATAATTAATTGGTTAGAAGTTGATAAACAAGGCATAAAAAAAATGCGCTTTGGTTGGTTTGATTTTATTGACGACTTAGAGGTCAGTAAAGCATTGCTAAACACCGTAGAAAATATTGGTAGAGAACAACGACTAGAATATACCGAAGGCCCTGTTGGATTTTCTAATCTAGACAAGGTTGGAGTAATGACTGAAGGATTTGATTACCTCGGAACCATGATAACATGGTATAATCATCCCTACTACATCAACCATTATGATGCGCATGGTTATAGTATTGAAAAAGCATACTCAGAAAATAAATTTCCTTTTAAAAATGTAAAACCTGAGTTCTTTAAAAAAGCTCAAGAACTTATTAAACGTCGTTATAAGTTAAGAGCTCTTAAACTTACAAAAACAGAAGAAGTGATGCCTTATGCAGATCGTATGTTTGATTTGTTTAATGAAAGCTATTCATCCTTATCATCCTTTGTTGAGATAACAGATATTCAAAAAGAATATTTTAAAAAGAAATTCATCAGTTTTGTTAATCCTGAGTACATCAAATTTGTAGTAGATGAACATGATATACTAGTTGGTTTTGCTGTAGTTATGCCAAGATTTGCTGAAGCTTTACAAAAAGCAAATGGTAAATTATTTCCTTTTGGATTTTCACATATTCTAAAAGCTAAAAAAAATAGCAAAGACGTTATATTTTACTTAATAGGTATTCATCCAGACTATCAGAATAAAGGTGTACATGCCGTAATATTTAACGAATACTACGAAACGTTTAAAGAGAAAGGCATAGAAACCTGCTATAGAACACCTGAGCTAGAAGATAATTTTGCGATAAAACAAATATGGAAACATTTTGATCCTAAAATTTATGTACGCAGAAAAACGTTACGAAAAAACTTATAGAGATTAGTTGTTGATTGTTGATTATTGATTGGAAATAAAAAAACGATCACCACTATTAAGCGATGACCGTTTTTCTTTTATAGTATAGAATGAATTAATTATTCACCCATTGCTGCTATTAATGCTGCTGACATTCTTTTATAAGTACCGTTTACTAAACGTTCTCTAATAGCATCAAAAGCATCTAAAGTTTCTCTTACATCTTCTAAAGTATGTGTTGCTGTAGGAATCATTCTTAGTAAAATTAACCCTTTAGGTATTACAGGATAAACCACTATAGAACAGAATATTCCGTAATTTTCACGTAAGTCTCTTACCAAAGCCATAGCTTCAGGAATACT
The DNA here is from genome assembly GCF_900099995.1 of Winogradskyella thalassocola. Classification (GTDB taxonomy): domain Bacteria; phylum Bacteroidota; class Bacteroidia; order Flavobacteriales; family Flavobacteriaceae; genus Winogradskyella; species Winogradskyella thalassocola. The sequence continues at coordinate 60,630 of NZ_FNCZ01000003.1, read as the reverse complement.
TCCTTTTAAATATACAGGTGTTACACAACTTTGCGTTGTTCCAATATCAAAACCACGCTCTTTTAAACCAGATTGTAAAGCATCAACGATAGTCCAAAGATTCTTTTTAAGTTCTGGCATTGTACGTAACATGTCCAAACGTTTTAATGCACCAACTACAAGTTGCATTTGTAAGGACTTAGCGAACATTTGTGAACGTAAGTTATACTTTAAATAGTCGATAATTTCTTTATCTGCTGCAATAAAAGCACCTGTACTCGCCATTGATTTTGCAAACGTTGCAAAATAGACATCGATATCATCTTGAACACCTTGCTCCTCACCTGCTCCAGCACCTGTAGCACCAAGTGTACCGAATCCATGAGCATCATCTACAAAAAATCTAAAGTTGTATTTTTTCTTAAGTGCAACAATTTCTTTTAAACGACCTTGTTCTCCACGCATTCCAAAAACACCTTCCGAAATCACTAGAATTCCACCACCTGTTTGCTCTGCCATTTTCGTAGCGCGCTCAAGGTTTTTTTCTAAGCTTTCTATATCGTTGTGCTTATAGGTAAAACGTTTACCCATATGTAAACGTACCCCATCAATTATACAAGCGTGTGCATCTACATCGTAAACAATAATATCATCTTTAGCCACCAAAGCATCAATGGTCGAAACCATACCTTGATATCCAAAATTTAATAAGTATGCAGCTTCTTTATTAACAAAAGCAGCCAGTTCGTTTTGTAATTGCTCATGTAAATCTGTGTGACCAGACATCATCCTTGCTCCCATTGGGTATGCAGAACCGTACTTAACACCAGCTTCTCCATCTACTTTTCTAACTTCTGGATGATTTGCTAAACCCAAGTAATCATTGATACTCCACGTTATAACATCTTTTCCTTGAAACTTCATTCTATTAGAGATTTCACCTTCAAGCTTTGGAAACACAAAATAACCTTCAGCCTGAGCTGCCCATTTTCCAAGTGGTCCTTTATCTTTATAAATCTTCGCAAATAAATCCTTCATGCTTTAAGTTTACTGTTAATCAATTGTTTACATAAAAAATTATGCGTTTTCAATCAATAATATTTAGTTAATTTAATCTAGTTAGTGCTCGCAAAATTAATTAATTATATTATGACTGCATAATTTATTTAATTAAGTATTAACTAAGTTTTGAACAATAAAAAATCTAATTTAAATTAACTTCTTCTATTAGAAATCTTTCAGCTTTATTTATACTTAATTAATAATAACTATATTTTATTACCTAATACGCTTATTGACTCAAACACCGCACTTATATCTTCAGTCACTTCAGAAAAAGATTCTTTGTACATTAGTATACCATATTATAACTATTTTGATTTTATTTGATAGTTAAATCTAAAGGCTTATAATGAAGTCTTAATTATAGCCATTCAATATTTATGAAGATTATCGTTTCATTTTTTATTATTTTATTTCTATCTATTTCTACTACTATTTCCTCGCAAACTAAGGTTATAGACAGTCTAAATAACGAATTAACTATCCATAAAGAAAAGGATACAACAAGAGTAAATATATTGTATGGATTAGCAATTTATAATTTTCAAAACGATTTGGAAACGACCAAATTACATCTAAAAGAAGCCGAAGATTTAAGCAATGAAATAAACTATATAAAAGGTAAAGCCAAAGTTTTATACTTAAAAGGCATTTTAGAAAGTAGAAAATCTAATTATAAAACAAGCTTAGACTTTTTTAAGGGCTCATTAAAGCATTACGAATCCATTGATGACCAAGCTGGAATTGCAGCAGTTTACAATGCCTTTGGAATAACTCACTTTATACAATCTGAATACGACGAAGCTATATTCTCTTATCAAAAAGCATTTGAAATTCAGAAAAACCAAGGAAAAACAAGCGATGTTATTAATAGCCTACTAAATATAGGGAATGTATTTAATGAAACCGGACGTTACGATGAAGCTATTTCAAATTACAAAAAAGCATTAAATCATAGCGTAGAAATTAATGATGAAACTAACATTGCGACTATAAATTATAATTTAAGTGTTCTTTATAAAGTACAAGGCAACTATCCATTAGCTATAGAAACTACTAATAATAGTTTAGAATTTAAAAAAACAACGGGCGATACGCTTGGTATAGCTCATATCCTTAGTAATCTCGGAGAAATTTATACATCCATCGAAAAATACGATACTGCCTTAGAATACCACAAACAATCTTTAAACTTCGCATTACAAAAAGAGAGTAAAAGTTTAGTCGCAACAAACTACAATAACATTGGTAATTATCATCTACATAAAAAAGAGTATCCTAAAGCACTCGAGTATTATAACAAATCTCTAGAAATAAGTCAGAAAATTAATAATATAAAACAAGTTGTTGCATGTTTTTTGAATCTTGGAGAGATTAATTTATTACTTAATAGACCAGTAATTGCGAGAGAAAATTATGTAAAAGCAAACGAAATTAGTCTAAAGGCAGACAAGAAAGATTTCGTAGCTTACAGCTTTTTAGGAATTTCTGAAACTTATATACACGAAAAGAAATATAAAGAAGCACTTCCTTTTACTCAAAAAGGCAAGAAATTATCAGAAGAATTAGAGCTACTTGAACCACAAAAAAAAGCTTCTGAATTACTCAGTGAAATATATAAATACACAAACAACTACAAAAAAGCTTTTGAAAGTCTTAAACAATTTAAAACTTTAAACGATAGTCTTTTTAATAAAGAAAACATTGAAAAAATAACACAATTAGAATTTGATTACAAGTACAAACAAGCTTTAGACTCTGCAAGCATAAGGGAATTGAAACTGACTAAAATAGTAGATACAACGTCGCTAGATCTAAAAAAATCACAACGTAATTTATTACTTGGGGTTATCGTATTTTTAGTCATCGTTTTAATTTTAGGTACTATTATCTTCTTTTTAAGATTGAGAAATGAAAAATCTAAATCTCAAAATATAGAAATAGAACAGAAATTGTTACGCTCGCAAATGACACCTCATTTTATATTTAATTCATTGTCTGTTCTTCAAGGCATGATTTTAAATAAAGAAAACAAAAAAGCGGTGTTTTACTTATCTAAATTTTCGAAATTATTGCGTATCATTTTAGAGAACTCAAGAGATAAAATCGTACTGCTTGATGAAGAACTAGAAGCTGTAAATAATTATTTAGAGCTTCAGAATTTAGAAGAAAGTCAAGCTTTTCAATATACTATTCTTATAGATGAAACCATAGACTCTACTTTGTTTAAAGTACCACCAATGCTCATACAACCTTTTATTGAAAATGCAGTGGAACATGCTTTTAAAAATCAGGAAGACAATCGTAAAATTGATATTCAACTTAAATATGTGAATAAAAAATTAATTTGCACCATTACAGATAATGGTATTGGAATTGATGCCGAGAAAGAACCTAAAAAACAACATAAAAAATCATTAGCAACAACTATAACTTCTGAACGATTGAAAGTCTTGTCTAAAGATTTTAATATGAAAGGCTCTATAAGTATTGAAGATAGAAAAAAATATAACGCTCAAGGAACCATAGTTACTTTAGTAATTCCTTATAAAATAGATACAGTATAATGAGGTCACTAATCGTAGAGGATAAAGCATACATTAGAAAAGGATTACGTAATCTATTACAGCTCATTGACAAAGACATTGAAGTTATTGGAGAATGCGAATCTGTAAAAGACGCTGTTGTAGTTGCAAATGCCTGTAAACCCGAATTAATTTTTCTAGATATTAATCTTACCGATGGCAATGCTTTCGATTTCTTAGAGCAAACAGAAAACTTAAAATTTAAAGTTATATTTATTACTGCTTATGAAGAGTATGCCCTAAAAGCCTTAAAAATTGGAGCTGTAGATTATCTATTAAAACCTGTTGACATAGAAGAACTTAAAGTTGCTATACAAAAAGTTTCTGAAATGTCAATTACTGTACAAAAGCAAAAAATAGAAGCTGCAAAACAGGTCTGGAACAATGAGAGTTCTAAACTCATATTATCCCTTCACGATAGTTTTCAGGTTATAGATTTAAGCGAATTAATGTTCTGCGAAACAGATAAAGGTTACACGACATTTTATTGTAACGACGGTAAAAAATATATGGTTTCAAAAACATTAAAGGAATTTGAAGATCCGCTTTCTAAAGCCAATTTTATTCGTCCACATCAATCGTTTATGGTGAACCTAAAGTTTATTGATCGCTATGATAAATCTGGTACTATTCACCTTAAGAATGGAAAAAAGATACCCGTATCTACTCGAAAAAAGGAATCCTTCTTAAATACATTTTTAAGTTGGACCAAAATATAATAACCTAAAAAGCAACCTACTATAGTTATTCTACTTGTTTTTTACGGATATTTCTTCAAGTGCCGCACTTATTTATTTTAATATACCAGACATAGATTTCCTGTTTTTTTCTTCGCTTGTACCATATACATTTATCTCTCAAATCGATAAATTATTTATATGGAAACTATTAAATCAAACTTAGGTAAAGGAGGATTACTACTTGCTGCTATGGGCATTATGTCCATAATTCTTTCATTTTTCAACTACAATATCAGATTACTTTCTTGGGTAGATGCTTGGGGTAACACCATGGGATGGGTTATTAGAATCCTCCTTATTGTTGGTGGCGGAGCTTTGTTTCTATTCTTCGGAAACGCTCTAGAAGTTGACGTCGATGTAGACGAACAATAAAATTAACAAAGAACAAAATAAGATGAAAATATTAAAACAAACAATAGTACTAGTAATAGCAATATCTACATTAATAGCTTGTGGAAGAAACTCGGGGCAAAAACCAGCAACAGCAGATGGTTTTTCGGATATTGAAAGTGACATAAAAAATGAATTTGGCAACGATGCTTATTATACAGATTTAACAATTACTTATAATAAATCTATAGGGAATATTATAGGAGTTACTGTAACCAAAGATCCTAGTTCTTTAAAAATGGAACAGTGGAATCAAACACAAGGTGTTTGGTCACAAAATCAACAAATATCTCTTGAGGTGCCACAAGGCACAAAAGCAGAAGACTATATGTTTCAGTTAGATGATAACATTAATCTAAAAACATTAGGAAAGTTAGCTGAAAAAGCTAGCAAACAATTAACAGCAGATAAAAAGCTTGAGAACCCAACATTAGCTATGGCATTTGTAAAGTTTCCAAAAAATGGTGATATCTCTAAAACCGAATATACCATAATGTTAAAACCAGAACATGGAGGTACCACATTTACATTTAGTTATGACCTAAGTGGAAACCTAATAAAAATGGATTACTAAACCACGACCAAATTTTACTTTAAACTTTAATTTAAAACCAGTTCCCTTGTTTTAAGGGGAATACAAAATCAATTTCTTATGAAAAAATCACTACTTATTTTAATAACCTTATTTACAGTTGTAATGGGGTATTCGCAAACGTTTACTGTTGGTAATTTTACTTACTCGGTGAGTTCTACCGTTTCTAATACAATTAGGGTTTTAGACTATGATGTGTCGGGTGGTACAGTAGTAGATATTCCTACTTCAGTTACATACAATTCAACAGTTTATACCATAAATATTATTGCTGCTTCTGCTTTTGCTAATAAACAATTAACAAGTGTTACAATTCCAAATACTGTTAATTTAATCTTTGCTTCTGCTTTCTTAAATAATCAATTAACGACGGTAACCATCCCAAATAGTGTCTATAGTATTTCAAATTATGCTTTTGCCAATAATCAACTGACTAGTATTATAATTCCAGAGAGTGTTAGTGGTTTTGCGTCACAGGTCTTTACTAATAACCCATTAACTAGTGTTACCTCATTGGCCTTAACACCACCGACTATAACTACTGGAGCTAATGACACATTTAACCCTGACCGTAGTAATATTGCATTACATATACCAAATGGAACTATGGATATATATGTTACAAATCCAAATGCTAGTGCCGATTGGTCCGGTTTTAACCCTGTTACGGAAGCTTTAATTGTTGGAGACACTTTTGTTGAAGATTTTATAACTTATCAAGTTACTTCTTTAACGCCTGATACTGTTCAAGCTATAGATTATGATATGGCTGGAGGTACTGTTGTCGATATTCCAGCATTTGTTCCTTATAGTAATACAAATTTTGATGTTACCAGAATAAATAACAATGCCTTTAATAATAAAGGTTTAACTAGTGTTACCATTTCAGATAGCGTAACGAGTATAGCAAATCAAGCTTTTGTATTAAATTCTATATCTAGTTTAACCATTGGAGAAAATGTTATAAATATTGATGGTTTAGCATTTTCCAATAATAACTTAACTAATGTTGTTATTCCTAATAGTGTTACAAATATTGGATTTAGAGCATTTGATGCTAATCAAATAACCAGTGTTGTAATTGGTAGTAATGTTACAAATATTGAGTCTATTGCCTTTAGAAACAATCCTTTATCCAATATAACATCATTGGCTGTTGTGCCACCTACCATTGTAACATCTGCTACGAATCCACCAAACACTGACTCTTTTGACTATGACCGAAGCAATATTAATTTAATCCTAACAGGAAATACTACTGATGAATACGTAACTGATAGTGGTGCATTATGGACAGGCTTTAAAATGGTTTTTGAAGCCACTTCTGCAACTACACTTAAAGTTACAGATTATGATTCAGCAAATGGTGCAGCTATTACTATACCTGCTTCTATTACTGTTCCTAATGTAACTGTATTTGATGTTACAGAAATTGGAGGTTCAGCTTTTTATGATAAAGGATTAACTGATGTTACCATTCCTGAAGGTATTACTACGATTGGAACTTCTGCTTTTGAAATAAATAATTTAACAAGCGTGTCTATTCCAGATAGCGTAACTGCTATTGGCTTAACAGCTTTTTCTACTAATTCTATTACAAATCTTTCATTAGGTATTAATGTTGAAGAAATAGGTATTGGTGCTTTTGTAGGAAACAACCTTACAGATGTTACTATTCCAAGTACTGTTACAAATATTGGTTTACTCGCTTTTGGTAACAACCCATTATTAGCTAATGTTACGTCTTTAGCGATGGTGCCACCTACAATAACCACAGGAACAAACGACACTTTTATTTTTGATCGTGGTAATACTGCTTTACACATACCAGTTGGCACTACTGATATTTACGTTACAAATCCAAATCCTGGAGCAGATTGGTCAGGTTTTAATCCAGTAACAGAAGATGCTGTTTTAAGTACTTCTAATTTTGAGTTAGCCAACGACGTAAAAGTAGTAACAACGACAGATGCCATAAAAATAATAGCGTCTAACAACATAAAATTAGAAAACTATACCCTTTATACTATTGCAGGACGCAAAGTGGCTGCAGGCATAGAACATAAAATACCAACAAGCTATTTAGCAAGTGGTATCTATATTTTAAAACTAGATTTTAATAAAGGGACCGTAATTAAAAAAGTGGCTGTGAATTAGATATTAATTAAAGTGTTTTAATAGTAATGTGCCAAAAAACTATTTAAACCAAAAATTGAAAGCCACTTTTACCTTATAAGTTAAGGTGGCTTTTAAATTGAAAAAGATCAAACAATATAAGTAATGGAAAAAATTATTACAACTAAAAACGAGTACAACTCTTTAGATGCGATTAACATGTATTTAAAAACAAAAGCATCAACGTATGACTTTACTAAAGAATATGACAGTTGGGATGTACGAACAAACGTTCATGGACAAATGGAACAATGTATCATATTAAAGAAGAGTGCAATGCACGGCATGAAGGTTCATTTTGAAAACGAAAACACACTAAAAATGACATACATCATACCAAAAAAATGATGCATGCTTATTTCGGTAAAAGTCAGAAACGCTATCGAAATGTTTTAGAAATCGTTACAGGAAAAATAAAAGACACATTATTAGCACCTGCCCAGCGTAAAGCTTTCAAAGAAATGGAACAGGTATTTCAAAAGATTTCGGCGTAATGAAAAAATCAATACTTATAACGATACTATCATTAACTGTATTTAGCTCTTGTAATTTTAAAGGACCACTTTCAATAAGTAATGCAGAGGACCTTGTTGAAATACAAGACATAATTAATGAAAACTTTGATGGTGAATCTGACGTGTACTTTTTAACCCTCTCAGGATCAAAATTAAGTAGTGATATAAGTTCTATAAATAGAAAATACGATTTTAAAGAGATCACTTTTAGTGATGTCTATTTTGTTTCAGATAATAAATTTACAGATCCAAAGCAAACGACTACACCTTTTGGCACCAAAGCACTTTTGAAAATCAAAGCTATAGATGTGTCAATAATACCAGAGAAATATAATGAAGCCTTAGACATTTTAGCACAAAAAAAATTATTGGTAGCAGACAAGTCATTTCCTTTATCTCGTTGGACTTTTGAAACAGATAGTGAAGGTCATGTTTGCTCAAATTTCACAATAAACTATTATATAAATTCAACATCACAAGGTCGTAGTAAAACCACTACTTATGGTTCGTATCGTTTTAAGGTGGATAGTAACAATACTGTGACTTTTATAAAATAAAAACATGAATAAAATAGGCCATAAAACAAGCGCTCTTATTATGATGTTTTGCATTTTAATGAGCTGTGGTGAAAGTAATTCAAAAATAATATTGAATACCAAAGAAGGTATTGAAAGCATTAAAGAACTACTACAAAAAGAATTTGACGAAAACAAAGCGATAACAAGATTAAGCATTTCTAATAAAAACCGGACCTCCAATGAGGTAGATCAAATCACAATAATGTTCGTAGAAAATGATATGAATGTGATGTGGTTTTACTCTTTAACAACAGCAAAATTATTTAAACCAGAATCAAAAGCGAAGCATAATACACCACATAAAGCTCTCAAAATAAAGGAGTTTAATATAGATAAAATCCGCTCTTATTTTAATAAAGCGGTTACAATGATAACTACAGAAACCGATGAGTTTAATAATTTTCAGATAGGAAGTTATGATATGGACATCAACCAAGATTCCAACAAAATAGAACACTTTTTTAAAATATATGCCAATAAAACAGATGAAAAAACCAGTTTTTATGGAAAAAGAATAAAAGGAAACATGTTTAGCTTTTCTTTTAAAACAGACAAAAACGGAAGTCTTAGTTCTAAAGATTTGGACGTTTTTAAAAAATAAATCGAATCAACAATATAAAAAACAAAACATGAAAGTAACCATTTTTAGAGCCGACGAAAATCCTTCAATAGAAGAAATAGAAAAACTATTAATAGAAAAATTAGGAGATAAATACCAATATAAATCAACAAGAAAAGCAACTAGTTTGGCAGGTAAATTAGTAAAAAGCAACTCCGTAGATGGCATTACGGTAATAAAAAATGCTTATCACAGAACAGTCGTGAGTACAGAAACTATTGACGACGCTTCTCTAGATAGTGGTAAGCGTACATCCATTTATTTTTCTGAAGCTACATTAGCAGGTTGGTTAAGTTTATTACATAATGAAGCTGGTTTTATTGGCAGAATAATTATTCGTGCAATTTACGGCAGCTCAGATGAAATTTATACGGAAGTAGAAACCACCATAAAAACAAATATTAAAGGAGAAGATGAAACTAATGAATATGGTCTTGGGTCATTTTTAAAAAGTCGTATTTAAGACTAAAAAAATGACTTACTACTAAAAAAATGAACAAGTCTTTATTCAATTTAGTATATTTAATTGGCATCAAAAACTACGACAACGATAAATGAGTAGGAGTTTCAAGATCTGTAACAGATTTCGTGTACTTTGCCTATCTTTTCAGATTTAGCTGTAGATGAAGCTTACCAAAAGATTGGTCTCAGAAAAGGGGTCATTAGATTAACAAAAAAGAAACACTTATCGCATTGCATACCTCAGAATTTTTGTATGCAGCAAGAACCATTTATGAGAAAAGAGGATTTCGTAAAACAAAAGAAATAGAATATCTTGGAAAAGATATTGGATAACTCACGAAGCTATGAAAATGCATTTTGAATAAATTATGAATACTCTAAAACGCATTCTTAATTACAGTGTGTGGACACTAGTTTCAATCGTGTTTGCATTCATTTATATGCGCATTATTTTAGGTCCTAAACCAGAAGAGCCAACAGGTTTTTTAACGTATATCGTTTCATTAATTTATGAATTCGCTTTTGTTCGGCTTGGGCTAATCCTTGGCGGTATTTTTGCCCTGATTTATATTCTTGTCGATATTTTCTACTTAAATAAAAGATTAAAAAAGAGCCGAAATTCAACAATCATTCGTGTACTAATTATTGCTGTAATTGCTATTATCATATGCACCACACATTACATATTAGAAAAGGTTATTGATGTAATTTAATACGTTTAAAAAACAAACAAAATGAAGAACATACTTATAGTAATCGTTATGGTGTTTTTATCCTCATCAAATAAAGAGACACCAACTAAAAATCATACGGGTTTAATCGCAACCTCAAAAAATGTTGAAACAACAAAAAATTACAATCCTGAAATTATTACTGAGACCATCAAAATAAATGATGAAGAACTAAGATCTGACTTATACAAAGGCACTCTAAATAGTAACATTAAAATATCGTTGTACTTAAAAGAACAAGAATATGCTTGTGGAGGTTCAACCTTTTTTTATGCCATGTATAAATACGAGAATCAAGACAAATGGATATTATTAGATGTGACAACTAATCGAGAACAAAACAACTACTGCATGATTGAAAGGAACTTCTCTGGCGTTTTATTCTTAAAAGAAACCTCAACCACATTAAACGGAAAATGGATAAGTCCGGACACAAGCAAACAATTTAAAGTAGAATTAAAAAGTGAAGAATTAGACATCAAATTTGCAAAAGATCATACCGCTGTTGAAACACTAGACGAGATTCTATTTGATGATTTACTATATAATGCAAATGATTGTTAAGTTTTAAATAGAACCTATTATTAGAACTATAATATGAATTACGTAAAATCGATTAATATGTAGAGTTTTAAGAACTATATTCATAAAAGAATTAAACTTGTATAAAACGCATTAATGCTATCTTGAAAACCAAATCATTACTATGTTTCCAATAATCTTTCTACTAGTTGTAATTCCTATAAGCTTTGTCGTTTTTAATTTTATCTATTATATCATTAAGGGTAGAATAAAAACAACAGAAAAAATTTTTAAAACCTTTCAGATATGGAGCGTTGTAATTGTTCCTGCTTCTTTCATTATAAACGCTGATGTCGGAGTCCTAAACGATTGTTGTACAGATAGTGCATTATTTTCACCTGAGCATAGAATAGGAATTTATACATTACTCATCACCTATACCCTATTCTATTGTATTTCAATTTTCAGAAAAAACATTTTACCACCTATTGCTGAGTTGTTTACCAATTCCTTTTTAATACTAGGCTTAATCATTAATGTCCTGTTGTGTTTTCATATCCACCCAATGGAACTTGGAGTATTCTTATGGATTTTGGGCAATGTACCAGTCATCTTATTATTATTTATGGAATTAAATGAAAACCAGAAACGATTAAAACATCATATAGAACACAATGATTTGCATTCAACCAACTCCATTGGAAAATTAAGTTTATCTATTTTGAAATTGGAACCCATTTACAAATACCCAATTTTAGCGCTGATTTTAGTTCCCCTTTTAATATTATTATCTTTATTTCTTTTAATTTTCGGACAGAAACCAGACAGCATTATTAGTGCATTTACAGAAACCTACAAACATGGTTTTTCTCAACTAGACCATCTGTGTGACAATGTAGAATGTGGAGGTCATTTTTTGTGTTCTGTTGGGGCAAACGGACACCAATCCATAGTAAAACCGATTCGATATGGCGAACGCCATGGAAATAAAATAATTTGTAACAGGCAATTATTAATTTCTAATGCCTTTGAAGATTTAATACAAGATAAATGCCCTAAAATTCACAACATCATCCGAAAAAACTATAATAACGTTGGAAACTTAATTCACAAGTATTACTATATCTTCAATATTAAATTGGTTTCGGATGTAATCTACATTCTAATTAAGCCTTTAGAATTGTTCTTTCTTTTTATACTTTATACATTTGACAATCAACCAGAAAACCGAATTGCCATACAGTATTTAAGCAAAAAGGATAGACAAAAATTAAGCGCTCTAAAAGTCGATACTACGACATAAGAAATGAAAATTTGTATTGCACAAACACAATCTTTAAAAGGAAACGTTCAAGAAAACATTAAAAACCACTTGAATATCGTTAAACGTGCCATAAAATTAAATTCAGATTTAATAATCTTCCCTGAATTATCAATCACTGGCTACGAACCAGAATTAGCCAAAGAACGTGCCACAACAATTGAGAATAACATATTTGATCGATTTCAGGAATTATCAGACAAAAATGACATAATTATTGGAATTGGCATGCCAACTCAATCTACAGATCGTATATATATTAGTATGCTAATTTATCAGCCTTATAAAGAACCAATTGTATATTCCAAACAACTATTGCATGCTGACGAAATACGTTATTTTAGTTGCGGAACCAGTCAAACGTTTCTAATCATAAATGAAACGAAGATTGCAATTGGTATTTGTTACGAAACATTACAACGCGATCATTTTTTAAAAGCAAAAGAATATGGAACAGATATTTATATTGCCAGTGTAGCCAAATCATAAGAAGGCATTGAAAAAGCTTACGCACACTTTTCCGAAATTTCAAAAGAATTTAAAACACCAATATTAATGTCTAATAGTATTGGATTTTGTGACAACTTCTTAAGCTTCGGTAAAAGTGCAGTATGGAACAAAAATGGTGACCTCATAAATCAGATGGACTCTAAAAATTAAGGCCTCATAGTTTATGACTCCATATTAGAATCGACAGAACTACATCAATTGAAAATTGAAAAAGGAGAACCATCTGACTTAGAAGCCCTATTTCAAATTTACCTCAAAGGAAAAAATGATTTAGAGCACATGGAAATTTTTCAATGGACAGACAATTATCCAACACGTTCTATCATAGAAAATGATTTAAACAACGGAGTACTTTACACGCTTAAAAACAATAATATAATCATTGGTGCGATCAACATAAGCGAAACACAAGAAGTAGAATACAAATCCATTAATTGGAAATTTGATAATTCTAAAGTATTAGTCATTCATAGACTGGTTGTTAATCCAAAGCATCAAAAACTAGGATACGCAAAAACACTCATGGACTTTGCAGAGCGTTTCGCAATGGAAAATAATTATTCTTCCATAAGATTGGATGCCTATAGTCAGAATACTAGAGTCATTGAATTTTATAAAAAACGAAATTATTTGATACGAGGAGAAGTCAATTTTCCTGAAAGAGAGGACACATTTTACTGTATGGAAAAGGAAATATTAGCAAAACACTAGACATAAAAAAACCTATCACAGTTGCCCATGATAGGTATTATATTATAAAAAGTAATTTACTTTATATATTCTATAGTTGATTGTACAACACGTTTGCTATCAAAAAAGCCTTGATCTTCCATCCACTTATCGTTATAAACTTTACTCATATAACGCGATCCATGATCTGGAAATACAACTACTACTTTATCCGTTGGCTTAAACTCACCTTCTTCTTGTAATTGCTTAATGGCTTGCATTGCTGCTCCACTTGTGTAACCTACAAAAAGACCTTCTGTATTAGAAATCTCTCTTGCCGTATGGGCACTTTCTTCATCCGTAACTTTTACAAATCTATCTATAGCATCAAAATTTGTTGCAGTAGGAATCAAATTCTTACCTAAACCTTCAATTCTGTAAGGATAAATTTCTTTATCATCAAACTCACGTGTTTCATGATATTTTTGTAATACAGAACCATAAGCATCCACTCCAATAACTTTTACATTAGGATTTTGCTCTTTTAAATACTTCGATATTCCAGAGATTGTTCCTCCTGTTCCACTACAAGCAATTAAGTGTGTAATTTCACCATCTGTCTGATCCCAAATTTCTGGACCAGTTGTATTGTAATGAGCATCAATATTCAGTTGATTAAAATATTGATTGATGTAGATAGAACCTTTATTCTCTTCGTGTAAGCGTTTTGCGACTTCGTAATAAGAACGCGGATCGTCTGCTTTAACATGTGCAGGACAAACATAAACCTTTGCTCCCATAGACTTTAACATGTCTATTTTATCTGCAGAAGATTTAGAGCTTACAGCCAAAATACATTCGTATCCTTTAATAATACTAACCATAGCAATACTAAAACCTGTGTTACCAGACGTCGTTTCTATAATAGTATCACCAGGAGTCAAAACACCTTGACGCTCAGCTTCTTCAATAATATGTAATGCAATTCTGTCTTTTGAAGAATGACCTGGATTAAACGCTTCTACTTTAGCATAAAAATCGCCATCAAAGTCAGCAGTCATTCTATTTAATTTGATTAAGGGAGTGTTACCTACTAATTGTAACACATTATCAAATACATTTTTGTTTTTGTTCATAAATGAATTTTTTCAGCAGTCGTTATTTATTAGACACCTAAAACCTCGCAAAGGTAACATTTTTTTTTAATTATTCTGAAATTCCTTCTAAATCAAGCAGGAAAGCAAACTCTTCAGCATCTTCTTTTAAGCTTTCAAAACGTCCGGAAGCACCACCATGACCTGCATCCATATTCGTTTTGAGATATAATTTATTAGCATCTGTTTTTAGATCTCTAAGTTTAGCAACCCATTTCGCTGGTTCCCAATATTGCACTTGCGAATCGTGCAGTCCTGTTGTAATCAACATGTTAGGATACGCCTTCGCTTCTACGTTATCATAAGGCGAATACGATTTTATATAATCATAATAGAGTTTATCGTTCGGATTCCCCCATTCATCATATTCTCCAGTCGTTAACGGAATAGAATCATCTAACATCGTCGTAATAACATCTACAAAAGGTACCGCTGCAATAATACCGTTGTATAATTCTGGTGCTGTGTTAATAATGGCTCCCATTAACAAACCTCCTGCACTGCCTCCCATAGCATATAAATGTTGAGACGATGTGTAACGCTCTTTTATTAAATGCACCGAACAGGCTATAAAATCTGAAAATGTATTTTTCTTGTTTAATAGCTTTCCATCCTCATACCAATCACGACCTAGATATTCTCCTCCTCTAATATGGGTAATGACATAAATAAATCCACGATCTAATAAGCTTAATCTAATCGTCGAAAAATAAGGATCCATTGTAGAACCATAACTTCCATAAGCGTATTGCAATAATGGATTCGTTCCATCTTTTTTAATGCCTTTACGATATACAACAGACATTGGGATTTTAGTGCCATCTTCAGCAGTTGCCCAAATACGTTCTGAGATGTAATTGTCTTTATCAAAATTCTTATCTAAAACTTCCTGTTCTTTTAGAACAATTTTAGTTTTAGTGCGCATATTAAAATCAATAACCGATGACGGAGTTGTCATGGCATTATAACCATAACGTAATATTTCCGTTTCAAAATCTACATTGGTTCCTGTATATGCTGTGTAAGTTTCATTATCAAAAGGTAAATAGTAATCTTCCGTTTCATCCCAACGTTTTATTCTAATTTCATTTAAACCATTCCTGCGTTCACTAATTACCAAGTAATCTTTAAAAATATCAATGCCTTCAAGTAGTACGTTGTTTCTATGCGCTATAACCTCACTCCAATTTTCTATAGTTGTATCAGAATCAGGCGTTTTCATCAACTTAAAATTCGTTGCCTTATCCTTATTGGTAAGAATATAAAAATGATTGTCGTAATGTGAAATACTATATTCTAAACCTCTTATTCTTGGTTGAAAAACCTGAAATTTTCCTTCAGGATTATCCGCATCTAGAATATGATATTCATTTGTTAACGTGCTATAACATGCAATAATGATATACTTTCTAGATTTTGATTTATAAACCGCAGCACCAAACGTATCATCACCTTCTTCAAAAACAAGTTCGTCTTCAGAATTATCTCCTAGGCGATGTTTGTAAATCTGAAAAGCTCTAAGTGTCACCTCATCCTTTTTGGTGTAAAACAAAGTGGCATTGTCATTTGCCCAACTTGAAGAACCTGTAGTACTTTCTATTCTGTCGGAAGCGACTACATGTGTTTCTAAATCTTTAACGTAGATATTATAATTACGTCGTCCTGTAGTATCAATACCATAAGACACTAATTTATTATCCGGACTAATACTAATACCAGCCAATTTGAAATAACTTTCCCCTTCAGCCATGACGTTACAATCAAATAACAACTCTTCAGGATTATCTAAACTGTCTTTTTTACGTGTATAAATTGGGTAATCTTTTCCTTTTTCGAATTTAGTGATATACCAATAGCCATTGTATTTATAAGGTACAGACGAATCATCCTCTTTTATTCTGGCTTTCATTTCTTCAAATAAATCTGACTGAAAATCTTTTGTATGTGCCATTTCAGAATCGCAATATGCGTTTTCAGCATTAAGATAATCGATCACTTCTGGATGCTCTCGGTCCTTCATCCAAAAATAATTATCAACACGAACATCTCCATGTTTTTCTAATTGATGTGGAATTTTCTTGGCAATAGGAGGAGTGATATCCGAATTTTTTATCATTTGTTATGAAAATTTAGTCTAAAAAGAGGCGCAATTTAGTAATTTTGTGCCTGAATAAATTAAAAGATAAGATTATGTTTGGAGATATGATGGGAATGATGGGCAAATTAAAAGATGCTCAAAAGAAAGTAGAAGAAACAAAACAGCGCTTACATACCGTTTTAATTGACGAAGCGAGTACTGACAATAAATTGAAAGTAACGATTACAGCCAATAGAACAATTAAATCTATTGATATTGCTGATGAATTACTTCAAGATAAAGACATGTTAGAAGATTATTTAATCCTAACACTAAACAAAGCGATTGAAAAAGCAACCAACGTTCACGAAACAGAAGTAGCTGCTGTCGCTAAAGAAGGCATGCCAAATATTCCTGGAATGGATATGTTTAAATAGATTTTAGCTCACTTAAAAGTTTGTCATGCATTTGGTCTGTATAATCCAAATGTGTGACCATTCTAAGTTTATTACTTCCCATTCCTATAATATGAATATTCTTTTCTTTTAAGTTATTCAGGAATTGTGCTTCATCCACACCATCATTTAATTCGAAAATGACAATATTGGTTTCAATAGGTTCTACTTTTCTAATTATGGATAATTTAGATAACTCCGCTCCTATTTCTTTTGCTCTTTTATGATCGTCTGCAAGTCGTTCAATATTATTATCTAAAGCATACAAACCTGCAGCAGCCAAATAACCAACTTGTCGCATATTACCTCCAAAAAGCTTTCTTAAACTCAAGGATTTTTTCATAATCTCGGCATCACCTATCAACACAGAACCGACCGGACAACCTAAGCCTTTACTTAAACAAACTGAAACCGTATCGAAAAGCTGACCATATTGCATCGTCGTTTCGTTTTTAGCAACCATAGCATTCCATAAGCGTGCACCATCTAAATGAAACCCTAGGTTATTAGTTTTACAGACCTTTTTAATGTTTTCTAATTCCTCAAAATCCCAACACGCTCCTCCACCTTTATTGGTTGTGTTTTCTACCTCAACTAAACTGGTTTGACTGTAATAATATTCTGAAGGATTAATAGCTTCTTTTACGTGTTCTGCCGTAAACATACCGCGATCACCATCAATGAGTTTACAAGACGCTCCACTATGAAAAGCCACTCCTCCAACTTCATAATTATAAATATGAGCGTATTTATCACAAATAACTTGTTCTCCTGGATTGGTATGCAACTTTATAGCAATCTGATTCGCCATACTTCCTGATGGAAAAAATAATGCTTTTTGTTTGCCAAATAATTTTGCTAAACGTTCTTCTAATTCATTAACTGTAGGATCTTCTCTAAAAACATCATCGCCAACTTGGGCAGACATCATAGCATCTAACATGCCTTTTGATGGTTTTGTAACGGTATCACTTCTTAAATCTATAATCATATATATTTCCCATGAAAATGGGATTTTTTTTAGTTAAACAATTTTTTTTAATAGGTTTTGACTTTAATTTACCTTGAGCGTAGCCGAAAGATTCGACCAACATAGAGTTCAATTTGAATTGTAATTACAAATATCGCTACCTATTGGTGAACCATCTGGTATTTTAGGTGAACTTTCTAATTTGAATTTTTCTCGATGCTCGTAAAATTCTTTAATCATAATTCCGTATTGCATATGCATCGCTTCAAGATTCAAAGATTGTCTTAGAAGGTCAGATATCGTTTTATTGGCAATCGCTTTAGTCTGAAAATAGCTTTCTTCATTTGTTGCTAAATTCATAAGATATTTTAAAACATTGACATTGATTTGATATTGTATTTCCGTTAGATATGAATCTGTATGTGTTTTCTCAAAGGACGCTTTTAAAAGGTCATCTATAACGTCTTGTAAACTCAATTGATTTTCATCTAAACTTTTCTGCAAAATTAAACGATTAGCACGTTGCGGATGCAATAAAAATTTCAATGTCATATCACTTGCCGTATTTGCAGCACTTAAAGGATCAAACGCGACTCCTGTTTTGCCTTTAAAAGATTCTCGCGAACTTTTATAACCGAAAGCTCTAGGCGGAAACAAGTCTAACTTATCTTTTGGTATCGCTAAAGTTGATGCCTCCAAAGTTTTTAAAACAGCAGTTAAAGTTTCCTTTTGTGTAGATGCACTAACAGATTTAGATCGTAACTGTTCATCTCCTTTAACGGCATAATTATAATCTAAGCCTCCAATAACCTTTGTCGCTGCTTCTACCTGAAAACGATGGTAAAAATAAAGAGGCACAAATACATCTTCTAAAACTGAATAAGGTTGATAAGCTTTAATATTATCTTCAGAAAAATTAGCAATGGCTTGTTTTCGTAAGTCTAAAACAGCATTCAACTCTTCCGTTGGTGTTTTTCCATTATCCCACAAATGTGCCAAAGCATGTGCTCCGCCAGCTGCTCTCGCATCAGAATCGGTAATAAAACGTAAACCATCATTTTGTGCTTTTTTCAATATGCCATGTAAGGCATCTTCCTCATTCGTCTTTTTATCAAATTCAGAATAACTATAAGCGACGGTGACTTTATCCCAATCACCAATTCCTGTGGCATAGGCATTACTAAAATCAATTTCACCATCTTTTAAAGTAACCTGAGGATGTGGATAATCCATAACCGATGCTCTGTTATTTGTACTTGCGGCAAAATTATGAGCAAACCCAATAGTATGTCCGACTTCGTGGGCACTTAATTGTCTAATTCTAGCTAAAGCCATATCTAACATAGGCTGGTAATTATCATCACGTTCTGCAAACGGCTTATTCATTAAAGCTTGCGCAATGAGAAAATCTTGACGAATACGTAAGCTACCTAAACTCACATGCCCTTTAATAATTTCACCCGTTCTAGGATCCACAACACTAGCACCATAGCTCCAACCTCTTGTACTGCGATGTACCCACTGAATCACATTATATCTACAATCCATAGGATCTGCATCTTTTGGCAGTATTTTCACCTGAAATGCGTCTTTAAATCCAATGGCTTCATAAGCTTCATTCCACCATTTCGCTCCATCTAATAAAGCAGAACGCACAGGTTCTGGTGTTCCTGGATCCAAATAATAGATAATTGGGGCTTTAGCCTCACTCATTTTAGACCTCGGGTTTTTCTTTTCCAAACGATGTCTAATAATAAATCGTTTAGTGATATCCTCTTCAATAGGTGCAGCATAATCCATATAAGACATCGAAATCGCTCCACTACGCGTATCAAAAACTCTTGGTTTATAGTTGCTATCTGGCAACTTAATAAACGAATGATGTTGAACAACACTCACTAAAGAAGCCGTTGGCGTTACACTTCTTAAATTCTTACCCGTTGGTTCACCTTTAAAAGTCAGTAAAGCTTCAAACTCTACATTCTTAGGAAACGCTTTTGTGCGCTCTAAGGATAAAGCGCTTTTTGAAGCATCTAATTTATAAGTTCCTTCTTTCATCTTTTTTAAACGATGGGCTACACCATGGGTATCCTCCATTAAAAACGGAGTAAAATCAATGACGTATACATCGTCTTTTTCAGACATAATTTTAAACCCAAATAATACGGACTTTGCAAAAGCCTGTTGGATACTCTTCTTTTCTAAAGTGTTTTTAGTGTTTGCTCGGTATTTTAAATTGGGTTGAATGAGTAATAATTTGTTTCCCGCTTTTTCAAAATAGACAACACGCTCAGTTCCTAACTGACCTCTATCTAAACCGATGTCGTTGCTTCCAATTCCTGACGCTAAAGAATTCACGTATAAAAATTGATTATTCAATTTCTTAACTTTAAGATAGATTTTATCGGTACTTTCTTCATAATAAAAGTCGAAGTAGCCTTCGTAGGTTTTTAGATCTTTCTTGTCTAAAATTTGAGCTTGAAATTGAGAGCAGATCAAAAAGAATCCAAACAGAACGTATAATTTTTTCATAATAAAGTATTGAGTCATAAAACTACGGAATTTCCAAAAAACCGATTCAAAATTATGGCACTTTATTAACGCGCCTTATATTTGTATAAAATTATCTTACACTATGATAACATCAGATCAAATAAAAGATCTCAATTCCCGTCTAGACGTACTTAGACAATATCTTTGACTTAGATGCTAAGCTCATAGAAATCGCTAACGAAGAAGAGCAAACTTTTGACCCTAATTTTTGGAATGACTCCAAAGCTGCCGAATTGATTATGAAATCTATTCGTGAGAAAAAGAGTTGGGTTAACGACTATAACGACGCCAAATCACTTTTTGAAGACTTAGAAGTTATTTACGAATTCTACAAGGAAGACGAAGCTCCGATGGAAAATGTTGAAGAACGTTTTGAAACGGCAGTTAATGCGATTGAAAAATTAGAATTCAAAAACATGCTTTCTGAAGAAGGTGACAGTTTAAGTGCTGTATTGCAAATTACAGCTGGTGCCGGCGGAACAGAATCTTGTGATTGGGCAAACATGTTAATGCGTATGTATCTTATGTATGCCGAAAAAAGCGGTTATAAAGTTAGAGAGCTTAACATGCAAGAAGGAGATGTTGCTGGGATAAAAACTGTAACTTTAGAAATTGAAGGCGATTTTGCTTTCGGTTGGCTTAAAGGCGAGAACGGCGTCCATCGTTTGGTACGTATTTCTCCTTTTGATAGCAACGCCAAACGCCACACGAGTTTTGCTTCAGTATATGTTTACCCATTGGTTGATGATACTATTGAAATAGATATTAATCCATCTGACATTGAAATCACAACAGCCAGATCTAGCGGAGCTGGTGGACAAAATGTAAACAAAGTTGAAACAAAAGTTCAGCTTTTACATAAACCTTCTGGAATTCAAATTCAATGTTCAGAAACACGTTCTCAGCACGATAACCGAAATAGAGCAATGCAAATGTTGAAGTCTCAATTGTACGAAATTGAGTTACAAAAACAAATGGCACAGCGTGATGATATTGAAGCTGGAAAAATGAAAATTGAATGGGGAAGTCAAATCAGAAATTACGTAATGCATCCTTATAAGCTAGTTAAAGATGTACGTTCTGCTCACGAAACAGGAAATGTTGACGCTGTTATGGATGGTGCTATTGAACCGTTTTTAAAAGCATACTTAATGATGATGGGACAAAAAGAAGATTCGGCATTAAAATTGTAATATTATAGTTACTAAAATAAAATCTGCATAAAATGATTGAAATATACCACAACCCACGATGTTCCAAATCGAGACAAGGCCTTTCTATATTAGAAGAATCCGGTAAAGCATTTGAAATTATAAAATACCTAGAAGAAGATTTAACATCTGTAGAACTACAAGACGTGATTATAAAATTGGGTATAGAACCTATAGATTTAATCCGAAAAAACGAAGCTATTTGGAAATCGGAATTCAAAGGAAAATCCCTTTCTGATAATGAAATTATTGCAGCTATGGTTAATCATCCAAAACTCATAGAACGTCCGATTGTAATTAATGGAGATAAGGCTGTAATTGGCAGACCACCAGAAGCAATCAAAGACATTATATAACTTTACCAACATGAAACGAGCATGTTCAAATTTTTATCAACTAAGAAAATGATTTAAAGCGAACAGCATGTGACCATAAAACAATAAACACAAACACATGAAAAAGACAGTTTTACTAGTTTTCATCATTCTCTTAAGCTTAAATATTAACGCTCAAATGCGAGGAGGTAGCCAGAACAATATTCCTCAAAGCAATAGAGAACCTACGGAGCAAGAAATTGCAAAATACGAACGCGAAGCTGAAGAACGAAAAGAAGAATATATTGCCAATTTCTTAACGACTCTAGAAGCAGATGATTTTCAAAAGCAAATCATTAAACTAAATATAAACAGTTTTCTTGAAAAGAAAATAGCATTACTAAAAACTAGATTTGAGCATCATCTAGATCGTGATACTGCTATAAAAAATTTAGAAGACTCTCACTTTTTAGAATTAAAGGAGCTCATTTCTGAAGCTGATATGGGTAAAATAAGAGAACTGATTAAAGGTGATTTTAATGAAAAAGAAGTCGTAAAAAAGAAGAAGAAAAAGCGTAAGAAAGATAAACGTAAAAACAACAAAGACTAAAGGGTTTTTAGACAACTTTAAATAAATTCTGGCCCTATTTCTCTTTAACATAAGATTAACCAAATATAAAACAATGAAATGTATTTTTGCATTTAATCAATGCATCAAATACTAACTCATTGCGATGAAACTACACACCTTAACTACACTATTCCTTATCTTTTCATTCACCTTTTCCTTTGCTCAAAAAGAGTTTAAAATTGAAGGTACCGTTATTGAAGAAGACACTAACATTCCTTTAGAATATGCTACAGTTGTTATTAAAACAAAGGCAGATAATAAAATTATTACTGGTGGTATTACCGATACAAAAGGAAAATTTAAGGTAGAAGTTCCAGAAGGAGCTTACATTATATCTGTAGAGTATATATCGTATAAAACAAAAAGTTTCCCGGAACAAAACATTACTAAAGACACCAATTTAGGCACTATTAGTTTAGCCTTAGACGTCGACACTTTAGATGAAGTTATGGTCGTTGCAGAGCGAACTACGGTAGAAATAAAATTAGACAAGAAAGTTTACAACATCGGAAAAGATTTAACAACCGCTGGTGGTACTGTAAGCGATGCGCTTAACAATGTACCGTCTGTTGCTGTAGATGTTGAAGGAGCCATTAGCCTTAGAGGTAATGAAAACGTTCGTATTTTAATAAACGGAAAACCTTCTGCTATGGCTGGTTTTGGAGATAGCAACATCTTAAGTCAATTACCAGCAGAAGCGATTGAGCGTGTCGAAGTGATTACGTCACCATCTGCAAGATACGATGCTGAAGGTACAGCCGGAATCTTAAATATTATATTAAGACAAAAAGAAACGTTAGGATTCAATGGATCTGTTAATTTAACTGTCGGAAATCCAGACAATGTAGGTGTATCTGCCACACTAAATTACCGTACAGAAAAATATAACTTATTCTCAAATTTTGGATGGAGATATTCCGACGCACCACGCTTAAGTGATACCGATGTTGAATATTTTGACCGCACTGTTGATGGTGACATTGTAACACCTCAATACCGAAACATTCACGAAAAACAAGATGTAGATAGACTGAATAGAAACTACAACTCTAATATTGGCATGGAGTACTTTCTAAATGAATCGTCCTCACTTACAGGTAGTTTTTTCTACAATTTTGGTACTGATGCCGACGTATCTATAAATAAAAGTGAGCGTTTTAATGATAGTAACGTTCTTATCGAAGAAACACGTCGTAGAGAAAAAGAAACAGAAAAAAGTAATAGTTATCAAATTGCATTGAATTATGTAAAACGTTTTGGAGACGATAGCGATCATAAATTAACTGCAGATTTTCAATTTGAAAATGACGCTGAAGATGGTTATACATATTTAAATGAAAATTATGTAAGCACAAATCAAACAGATCCTTCACCTTTTCAAATAGAACAAGAGTTTACAGATGAAAAGCAAAAGGAATATTTACTTCAAGCTGATTATGTTTTACCTCTTGGTGCAGATTCTCGTTTTGAAGCTGGATATCGTGGTAATTTTAAAAATACCAATACTGATTATCAGCTAGACCAAGAAAACTTAGTAACAGGAGATTTAGAACGAAATGATGGCATTTCTAATATATTTGATTATACCGAAAATGTAAATGCACTTTACACGCAGTACGGTACAAAATTTGGTCAGTTTTCATTTTTATTAGGACTGAGATTAGAAAACACACAATTAAAAGGTGAAGTTGATTCAGGCGACACAAGTGGAGAACTGAATTTTGAAAAAAATTATTTAGGCTTATTTCCAACGGTTAACCTTATTTATAATCTTTCGAATAAGGATTCTGATGTTGAAGAAAGTGTAACACTAGGTTTTAATAGAAGAATAAACCGTCCACGTGGTCGATATATTAACCCATTTCCATCACGATCTAGTAGAACAAACATATGGCAAGGAAACCCAGATTTAGATCCTGCATTTTCGAGCACATTCGATTTAGGGTACTTAAAGCGTTGGGAAAAATTCACAGTGACAAGTTCTATTTATTACCAACATGAAACTGATGCTTTTGAACGTATTCAGGAAAATACAGAAGAGCAAACTACAGATGGTATTGATATCATTAGAACAATTCCAATTAACCTTTCTACAAATAAGCGTACAGGAGCTGAATTAGGCCTTATGTACAACCCAGCAAAATGGTTGCGATTAAATTCTAGTTTCAATTTCTTTCAGTTTGAAACAGAAGGTGATTTTAATGGTATAGATTACAGTGCAAAAAACACAAGTTGGTTTGCGCGCTTTAGCTCTAAGGTTACTTTACCATTAGCGATAGATTGGCAAACTAGTGCTTTTTACAGAGGCCCAAGACAAGATGCACAATCAGAGACAGAAGGTATATTTTCTCTAGATTTAGCCTTTAGTAAAGAGATCCTTAATAACAAAGCTACAATATCATTAAACGTTAGAGATTTATTAAACTCTAGAAAATACCAAAGTGTAACGACTACAGATTTCTTTAGACGTGATGGTGAATTCCAGTGGAGACAACGCCAAGTTAATCTATCATTTATTTATAGATTTAATCAGCAGTTAAATAAACGTGAGCGCTCAAATCGCCCAGGAAACGGCGGTGACGACATGGATTTTGAAGGATAAAAACAAACCCTAAAAATAAAAGCACAAATTGCTAAATGAACGGCAATTTGTGCTTTTTTTATGCGCTTAAGTCTCGTTATTATTTTACTTCTTTAAGTGCATTATCAATTAATGTACGTAAGTGCTCTTTATGCGCTTTACTAGAGACATTACCACTAGGTGTTGCCATAGTTCTAATCTGCTTTAAATTATAAAGCGCCATCGATTTGGCATTATTAGAATAACGACTACTTTGTTTTCCTGTTAGCATATCAATAAGTGTATTGGTATAAGAAATTTGTAAATTTTGTCTAAACGAATTTACATTTTTATAAATATCTGCTTTAAAAATGGCTGAGTTTAAATCGGTCATGAATTGAGATAAATTGTATTCATTACCATACAACTCACTATCTGTGATTCTCTGTAAGGTATTATAATGCAAAACATGTCTCAATACATTCTGTTGATACGTTAATACTTGTTGATGAATTTTAGGATCTTCTGTACCTCTCATAAAACCAAAACCACGTCGTTGCATCGCTAAATCATTATATAACTCACTTGGTGCACTAAAAGCTGTAGGCGCAAAAGCATATTTAGTTAAAGCATTCATTGCACGCTTTTGATCCTCTAGACTAACTGGTGTAAACGGCTGCGTACCGCCTTCTTGCCCAATCATTGCTCTATCTACATAAACACCACCAATAAATCTTGAAATGACATTAACAGCAGTAGCACGTTGACCACTCAATAAGTAATAAGCACGTCTTAATTCTTGATATGATTCTCCGGTTTTAGCGAATTTAGTTTTAACATCACTCATCATGTTATCGACTAACTTAATTCTATCAATAGAATACCCAATTTGATCGTTAGACAAATCCCCAATCATCACTCTAGGATCAATTGCTTTTCCTGGTGCACGCATATCATCCGCATCATTACCAAATATTAATTCTGGTTCAGTACTTCTGTTAAGCAACGCTACTTTTTCCCCTTCAGATTTAAAAGGTGTGTATCCAAACTGAATTGCCCAAACATCATAAGGCCCAACAGATGTATCGTAATATTGACCTTGCTTAGCTCTGTCGTTAGTAATATTAATACCTGCGTAATCCATAACAGAACCAGTTAAACATTTCCCTTCTATAAATTCTTTGTCTGCTAATTCCTCAGGTGAAAATAATTGACTTGCTTTCATATTATGATTAAGTCCAAGTGTATGCCCAACCTCATGCATAATTAAAGCTAGCATCGATTCTTTTTTCATACGAGACATTTCTAAATCTGATCCCCCTGTAGTTTCAATTAATGCTTGCCCAAATAAGGTGTTTTCGTGCATTACATGACCAAAAGAACATAATACTTTATTCTTTTTTAAATACTCTGATGCATCAAATTCAGTATCTGCTTTTGCTAAATCAAATAATTGATCGTAGAACACTCTATTCGTAAAATGCACATATTCTAACATAACATCAGCACCAATTATTTCTCCCGTTTTTGGATTCACAAAACTAGGTCCATATCCTCCAAAAGGTGGGTTTGGTGAAGACGTCCAACGTAATACATTATAGTTAATATCTCCAGCATCCCAATCAGCATCATCTGGTTGCATTTTTACGACCATTGCATTTTTAAATCCTGCTTTTTCAAACGCTTTATTCCATTCTAAAACTCCTTGTGTAATTGTTTCTCTCCACTCTACAGGTGTAGAATTCTCCATCCACCACGTAATAGGTTTAACCGGCTCTGAGATTGCTGCTTCAGGATCTTTTTTAATTAAATTCCAACGGTGTACTAAATCTTTATATGGTGCGGAATTAGTAGCCGTTTGGTCGTTAACTTGGGTTGTAAAATAACCGACTCTTGGGTCATCAAACAGAGGCTCATAGCCGTTATCTGGCATGGCAATTAAACTATGAAACACCTTAATACTTACGTTTCTACCATCGGCTATAGCTTGAGACCCACCATTTAATACTGAAGGACTTGAGTATACATATTCAACCTCAAGGTTTGTGTTATCTTCATAATTATTGATCGAATTAATTTTTGTTTTTGTCTTATCAAGATTACCAAGACTAAAAGCCATTGGACTAGAGCCTGGAAAACGAGGTGGTTTAACTTGCGTAAACGTTTCTTTTAAAAATAAACCATCTGCTTTTATTAAATATAAACCCTCTTTTTTATCATGTGCTTCAATTTTTACAGTTGCCATAATACCTTCGCTCGTATTGGCGTCTTTAGATTTAGAAATCGCACTTTCGGGATCAAAATAAAAGGATGTATTTTGAGATACAAATTCTATTTTATCATAGTACTTCTTTACCTTAAAAACTTTTGAACCTCCATAGGCCCCTCTAAATCGACCAGCATCAGTAACTCCATTTGAAACTTGGTTAAAATGAATATAATCTTTATCTAAATGCGCTTCACTGACCACCATCTGTAAACTACCTGTAATGGTATCTCTATACATTGTAAAAAGGCCTTCTATCTTTTTGCTTGACTTGGTAAGATCTTTTATTGATTTTTCCTTTTTTGGTTTTGGCGCAGGCGCTTCCGTTTTACTCTTTTTGTCTTTCTTTTTACGCTGAGCTTCTAAATTTTGTGGTACTATAAACGCACACGCAAGTAACGCTAAAGACAAAAGTCTAAAGGCAATTCGTTTTTTGATATTCATAATGATGAGTTGTTTGTTAATATAAGTTTGACACTGTACAAGATAAGAAATATCTAAATAAGACACACATATAGACAAGTCACTATATAACAACTAGTTAACACATACCCTTGTTACATAAAATATTAAAAATTTATACACCAATTGCGTCGAGAACCTATCGAAGCAATAGAAAACAGAATAAAAACAAATGACATTAATAAGACATAAATAGCACTAGCTATATCAATTTAAAAACTATACTAGGCTAACATTAATGCTTAAAAAAGAGGTGCTCTTTTGAATACGCCAATTCTTTAAAATCAGAAATCACAACATTAGCTTTTGTGTAATCTTGACCTGATGAATGTTCACTTTTAAAACCTGCACAAAAAATACCTGCGGAATGTGCTGCTTTTATACCATTGGTAGAATCTTCAATCACCATACATTCCTTTTTATCGAATCCGGTGTGTTCTGCAGCTTTAATAAAGATTTCTGGATGTGGTTTTGATTTTTCTAAATCGGCTCCACTAAATTTACCGATGAAGAATTGATTCAATTCAAAACGATTAAAGATGCGGTTTATATTTGGCATAGATGCAGATGATGCCACAACTAATTTTAAACCGTTAGAATGGTAATCTTTTATACGATCTAAAACACCTTCAATTAAGGTGAGGTCTGAATCGTTTTCAAACAAGAATTTAAAATGCTTTCGTTTAATACTAACTAGCTGCTCCGGTTCGTCATTCAAATTAAAATGATCGACTAAACGTTTACAAATATTGATGGTAGATTGCCCCGTAAAAGATTCATAAAGTAAATCATCTACTTCGATATTAACATCATTGAACATTTGATAATACGCTTTACGATGTAAAGGTTCCGTGTCAACAATGACACCATCCATATCAAATAATACTGCTTTTAGCATAACATTTTTTAATTTGAAGCGAAGATAAAAAAGTAAATGGTATTCTTAAATCTAAGAACTAAACAATACTATTATGTATATATTAAATTATGCTTAGTTTTACACTCTGAAAACAATTTCAAAAACAATGGCAAAACAAGGCAAAGAGAAAAACACAAATAACAAAGCCAAACATACGAAACTTATTAATCAGATAAAGAATAAGAAAAAGTCTCAAGTTGAAGAGCGCAAAGCACGTTTAAAAGCTATTGTTCAAAAATCAAAAGAGTCTAAATCTGAATAGATAAACCCTACGGTTTCAAAAACAAAAAAAATCCAAAACTTAATTTAAGTTTTGGATTTTAAATTTAGTCTGAATACACTTTATTTCACATTATTAATAATATCCTGAACGACTTCAGGATTCAATAATGTACTTGTATCGCCTAATTGATCCGTTTCATTAGCTGCAATCTTTCTTAAAATACGACGCATAATTTTACCCGATCTGGTTTTCGGCAATGCTTCTGTAAATTGAATTTTATCGAGTTTGGCTATTGGTCCTATACGATCTGTAATAAGCTGATTAATTTCCATTCTTAAATTTCCATGATCTCTACTCTCACCAACATCCTTCAAGGTGACATAACCATATAATGCATTTCCTTTAACATCATGTGGAAAACCTACAATGGCAGATTCTGACACCGCTGGATGCTCATTAATGGCATCTTCAATAGGAGCTGTTCCTAAATTATGACCAGAAACTATAATGACATCATCTACTCGACCTGTGATTCTATAATAACCAACCTCATCTCTTAAGGCACCATCTCCTGTAAAATACATATTATCATAAGCAGAGAAATATGTATCCTGGTAACGTTTATGATTTCCCCAAATCGTTCTTGCCATCGCTGGCCAAGGAAATTTAATACACAAACGTCCTTCCACTTGATTACCTTTTAGCTCTTGACCATTCTCATCCATTAATGCTGGTTGAACACCAATAAATGGTAAGGTTGCATAAGTTGGTTTTGTTGGAGTAGAAAAAGGAATTGGTGTAATCATAATACCTCCTGTTTCGGTTTGCCACCACGTATCTACAATCGGACTCTTCTTTTTTCCGACGTTTTCATCGTACCAGTGCCATGCCTCTTCGTTTATAGGTTCTCCAACAGATCCTAACACTTTTAATGATGATAAATCATATTTTTCAACAAATTCAGATCCTTGTTTTGCTAAAGCCCTAATAGCCGTTGGTGCGGTATAAAATTGTGTGACTTTATGTTTCTCTACAATATCCCAAAAACGTCCGTAATCTGGATAACTCGGCACACCTTCAAACATTACAGATGTAGCACCATTTGCTAGAGGTCCATAAACAATATAGCTATGACCAGTAATCCAACCTATATCTGCAGTACACCAAAACACGTCATTATCACGATATTGAAAAACATTTTTAAACGTATAAGCCGTATAAACCATATAACCTCCAATGGTATGAACCATACCCTTGGGTTTTCCTGTTGAGCCCGATGTGTATAAAATAAATAACGGGTCTTCCGCGTCCATAACTTCGGCAGTACATTCTGCATAAGCATCATCTAAAAGTGGCTGCAACCAAACATCAGGCCCCTCTTTCATATATACATCTGAATTAATTCGGTTCACAACCAAAACAGATTCTATACTTGGTGTATCATTTAGAGCTTCATCTACAATTCCTTTTAAGTCAATTGTTTTAGAGCCTCGATATGAACCGTCTGAGGTTATTACCATTTTGGCGTTACAATCATTAATTCGAGACGATATTGCTGTTGCAGAAAAGCCCGCAAAAATGACAGAATGAATAGCACCTATCCGTGCACATGCTAAAATTGAAATTGCTAATTCTGGTATCATTGGTAAGTAAACACAAACGACATCTCCTTTTTTAACACCCTTATCTTTTAACACATTCGCCAATTTACAAACACGTTCATGCAAATGCCTGTAAGAGATATGCTCTGCTTCTTCATCTGGATTGTTAGGCTGAAATAAAATAGCCGTTTTATCACCTCTGGTATGTAGATGTCTATCTATACAGTTTTCTGTAATATTAAGCTTAGCATCTTCGAACCATTTGAATTCAGCTTTCTTAAAGTCATAACTTAAAACATTAGACCATCGCTTTTTCCATGTAAAATGTTCTTCAGCTATTTCTTCCCAAAATTGTTCTGGATTACGTACTGATTTTCTATAGACTTGAAAATATTCTTCAAATTGTTTAATGTGGTAATTACTCATATGTATTAATTAGTTTTTTGGCGCTAAAAAGATAGTTATTTTGGATTGAAAAAAGAAGCTTCTTCCTCTGTTAATAAACGCGAATGAATTAAAAACCGAAGACCTAATGGAATCTCTAATGAAAAGCTAGCACCACGACCTTCAGTAACATTAACAGTCAAGTGGGTATGCTTCCAATATTCGAACTGATCTTGGTTCATATAAAAATTCACTCCTTCAACTTCACCTAAAAGAATATCACTTTCATCTAAATACATATCTCCTTTTTCAAAAATCATCGGTGCAGACCCATCACAGCAACCTCCACTTTGATGAAAAATTAAATCTCCATGTTTAGCTTGTAACTGCCTTACGATTTCTGCCGCTTTCTCTGTAATTTCTACGCGTTTCATAGTCTTTTATATTTAGAATTGAAGTTGAGTTCATTAAAAAGGACTGAATTAAATATTCTAATCCAGCCCTAATCAGCTATTAATATAATGCTAAAAGAAACCTAATTTGTTTTTATCATAAGAGATTAACATGTTTTTAGTTTGTCTATAATGGTTCATCATCATTAAATGATTCTCTCTACCAAATCCAGATTTTTTATAACCACCAAACGGTGCATGAGCAGGATAAGCATGATAACAATTTACCCAAACTCGGCCGGCTTTAATCGCTCTCGGTATTTGATATAACTGATGTGCATCTCTAGTCCAAACTCCTGCTCCAAGACCATACATCGTATCGTTAGCAATTTCTATGGCTTCAGCCTCATCTTTAAATTTAGTGACACAAACCACAGGACCGAAAATCTCTTCTTGAAAAACTCTCATCTTATTGTGACCTTCTAAAATTGTAGGCTGAATGTAATAACCATTTGCTAAATCACCCTCTAACTTTGCAGCTTCACCACCTGTTAAAACTTTAGCTCCTTCTTCTTTACCTATTTTAAAATACGCCTGAATTTTTTCATATTGATCATTAGACGCTTGTGCCCCAACCATTGAGTTGATATCATAAGGACTAGTTTGTACAATAGCTTTTGTTCTTGCAACGACGCGTTCCATAAAAGCATCATAAATATCTTCTTGCACTAAAATTCTCGAAGGGCAAGTACATACTTCACCTTGATTAAACGCAAACAAAACGGCTCCTTCAATGGCTTTATCTAAAAAGGCATCATCTTCATCCATCACACTATTAAAGAACACATTTGGCGATTTCCCTCCTAACTCCATCGTCACTGGATTTAGGTTTTTAGAGGCATATTGCATAATTAATTGTCCTGTAGTAGTTTCTCCTGTAAACGCCACTTTATCAATTTTAGAACTCGAGGCTAAAGGTTTTCCTGCTTCTGGACCAAACCCATGAACAACATTTAATACACCTGGAGGAAACACATCTGCAATTTTCTCCATTAATAACGTTGCTGAGGAAGGAGTTTGTTCTGCTGGCTTTAATACCACACAGTTACCGGTTGCTAATGCTGGAGGTAATTTCCACGACAACATTAATAACGGAAAGTTCCAAGGAATAATTTGACCAACAACCCCTAATGGTTCTTTAATATTCATGGATAAGGTATGTTGATCTAACTCAGTAGCACTTCCTTCTTCTGCTCTAATACATGCAGCAAAATAACGCCAATGATCTACAGCTAAAGGAATATCCGCGTTTAGCGTTTCTCGGATGGGCTTTCCATTATCACAGGTTTCAACAACGGCAAATTCTTCTAAATTGGCTTCTATAATATCTGCTACCTTATTTAAAAGTCTTGCGCGTTCTGCAGCTGATGTATTTCCCCAAGCATCTTTTGCCGCATTTGCAGCTTCAACGGCATTTTCTACATCTTCTTTTTGTGATCTTGGATATTTTGCAATGACACTTCCATCTACCGGAGATGTGTTTTCAAAATAGTCTCCTCCAACTGGTGGCACAAATTTTCCGTTTATAAAATTGGAATACTTGTCTTTAAATACTGGTTTAGAATAGCTCATACCTTAATACGTTTTATTGTTAATTATTTATTTATTTAGCATAAAAATTATTTATACTTTAGTTTTGATAAAGTTATTTTATCAAATCCCAATTAACTTGAACATATTGATTATCTTTTTGAACATATCTATTATTAACAAATTTTAAGACTAATTTTTTGTAATATTGAATATGAGCAACTTATTATCGCAACATAAAATTCATAGAAAACTAACTACATTAGTAGAAAATAGGACGACTTATAATGCGGAATATGCTGAACTTAATATTTATGAAACACATGCCATCGCTGAGAAAGTGTCTTTAACTTTCGACTTTCCTATTATAGCTAGTATGCTTACTGGAAAAAAAGTAATGCATCTTGATGGTTTTGATGCTTTCGACTTTTTCCCAGGAGAATCTGTAGTTATGCCTACAAATAAAGAAATGATTATTGATTTTCCGATAGCCACAAAACATAAACCCACACAATGTTTGGCCTTAGGTATTGATGCTTTTAAAATTTTAGAAGTCGTCGAAAAATTTAATCATCATGTGGCCATAGAAAATGAAAATAATAATTGGGATCTAGATAAAACCACATCACATCTAATAAATAATGTTGATGTGAACCATTTATTAGAACGACTTACTTATACCTTTACAAATAGTAATAAATCTAAAGATGTGTTACTAGATTTAATGATTCAAGAATTAATCGTCAGATTACTTCAAACCAAAGCGAAATCTCTAATTGTTAATGATACTCATATTTTTAATGATACCAGAATTGGCACTGTCATTAAGTTTATTAAAGATAATCTAACCAATAAAGATATCTCAGTAGATCAGTTGGCGAAGAAAGCTTATATGAGTACGTCTCACTTTCATAAGCAGTTTAAAAATACTTTAGGCATTTCTCCTATTGACTATATTAATTCGGAAAAGATTAAGTTTTCTAAAAAACTTATTAAAGCATCCCCAAATTTAAGAATGTCTGAAATCGCGTTTCAATCTGGTTTCAATAATACGAGTTACTTCAACAGACAATTTAAGAAAACGGAATTGATGACGCCTCAACAATTTAAAGCTTCCGTGAATAAATAAGTCTCGTTATTACTACTTTACAATTTAATTAATGTTCACTAGCTTCACCAGCACCACTAGGAATTCTAATGTCCTCAACTAAATCTTGAACATTTTGAGGTGGCTCTTTCGTGAATTTCATTATAGCTATTGATACGATAAAATTAATGAGCATAGCAACAGTACCAAATCCTTCTGGTGAAATTCCAAACCACCAATCGGCTTTATCACCACCACCAAACCATCCAAACTTAAATTTAGTCATGTAAAATAACATCGTCGTTATACCTACAACCATACCAGCTATCGCTCCTTCTTTATTCATCTTCTTATAAAAAATACCTAAAATGATTGCTGGAAAGAATGACGCTGCGGCTAAACCAAAAGCTAAAGCCACTGTTGCAGCTACAAAACCTGGTGGATTAATCCCAAAATAACCAGCTACACAAACCGCTACAACAGCTGATAAACGCGCAGCTATTAATTCGCTCTTTTCAGAGATATTAGGATTTATCATTTTCTTAATTAAATCGTGAGACACTGATGCCGAAATAACTAATAATAAACCTGCAGCAGTAGATAATGCAGCGGCTAATGCACCAGCCGCAACCAATGCTATAACCCAATTAGGAAGTTTAGCAATTTCAGGATTTGCCAATACCATGATATCATTATCAACTACTAATTCATTTTTAGAGGCTTCTGCTACATATTGAATTATACCATCATTATTTTTATCCGTAAATGTTATTAATCCTGTAGTCTCCCATTTCTTAAACCATTCTGGCATTTCTGCATAAGGTTGATTAGATACCGTTTCAATCATATTTGTTCTTGCAAACACGGAAACCGCCGGAGCTGTAGAATATAAAATTACAATAAGTAACAACGCTAATCCTGCAGATTTACGAGCATCTTTAACACGTTTTACCGTAAAGAATCGAACTATAACATGTGGTAATCCTGCTGTCCCGACCATTAATGCTAAAGTAATCGCAAAAACATCAATCGTAGATTTTGAACCTTCGGTATACTCCGTAAAACCAAGATCTGTACTTAATCCGTCAAGCTTATCTAATAAATACGTTCCTGAGCCATCAGACAACGTACTTCCAAATCCTAATTGTGGAATCGGGTTACCGGTCATTTGAATTGAAATAAAAATTGCTGGAACCATAAACGCAAATATGAGTACACAATATTGTGCAACTTGCGTATAGGTAATGCCTTTCATACCACCTAAAACAGCGTAAAACAATACGATTATCATCCCTATAATAACTCCGGTATTAATATCAACTTCCAAAAAACGAGAAAACACCAATCCTACACCTCGCATTTGTCCTGCCACATACGTAAACGATACAATAAGTGCACAAATAACTCCAACTAAACGTGCCGTGTTAGAGTAATAACGATCACCAATAAAATCGGGAACGGTAAATTTCCCAAACTTCCGTAAATATGGTGCTAAAAGTAAAGCCAGTAACACGTAACCGCCTGTCCATCCCATAAGATAAACAGCGCCATCATAACCCGCAAAAGAAATGATACCAGCCATGGAAATAAATGACGCCGCACTCATCCAATCTGCTGCGGTTGCCATTCCATTTGCTAAAGGAGATACTCCGCCACCTGCAACATAAAAATCTTTTGTAGAACCTGCTCTAGACCAAATTGCAATTCCGATGTAAAGTGTAAATGTGATACCGACTAATATATACGTCCATGTTTGAACATCCATTTCGGCCATTAATAATATATTATTCATCATAACCGAATTTTTTATCTAGGTTATTCATCAATTTCACATACACAAAAATGAGTACAACAAACACATACATTGATCCTTGTTGTGCAAACCAAAAACCTAATTTAAAACCTCCTAGTTTTATGGTATTCAACTCTTCTTTAAATAAAATGCCGGCACCATAAGACACCACAAACCATATGGCGAGTAAGATTAAGACATATTTTATATTGGCTTTCCAATAGCCTTTAGGATCTTTCTTTTGTGTCATGTTTAGTCTGTTTTAATTGAGTGGTATATCGTTTTAATTCAGTAATCACTTTTGGTGCTAGGATTAGTGTAGCTAACATCGTCGGAATTGCCATTAAAGCAAAGACACCATCAATAAGATTAATCATCATGCTT
This sequence comes from Winogradskyella thalassocola, assembly GCF_900099995.1. Classification (GTDB taxonomy): domain Bacteria; phylum Bacteroidota; class Bacteroidia; order Flavobacteriales; family Flavobacteriaceae; genus Winogradskyella; species Winogradskyella thalassocola. The sequence continues at coordinate 24,155 of NZ_FNCZ01000003.1, read as the reverse complement.
AAGCTTGTAGTTGCCCCGATGAGGATACTTAAAATATAGAAGTAATTGTAGTAATGCTTTTTATCTGCACCAAAGAGAAATGACATACATTTTGTACCATAATACGAATATGAAAATAACGAACTCATACTAAAGACAGCAATACAAAGTAACAACAAGTATTTTCCATAGTTAGGCAACACATCTGCAAAGGCAGAAGCGGTAAGACTCACTCCATTATCGGAAGTCGTTTCCCAAACACCAGTAACTAAAATAGCCAATGCTGTAAGTGTACAAACAATTAAGGTATCTATTGCAGGGCCGAGCATAGCGACCAAACCTTCTCGAATAGGTTCATCAGTTTTGGCTGCACCATGAGCCATTGGTGCTGTCCCAATTCCGGCTTCGTTAGAAAATGCTCCGCGCTTAATTCCATGTAGAATTAATGCTCCTAAAACTCCACCTAAAAACGTATCGTCTTTAGGATAATAATTAGCCGCAAAGGCATCTGTAAATATCAGTTTTAGATAGTACACTAAAACATCGCTATGTGCTACAAGAATGATAATAACCAATACAAAATATAAAGCCACCATACTTGGCACTAAGCGCGATGCTACATTTCCAATACGTTTGATACCGCCCAAAATAACTAAAGCTGTAATAAATACTAAAATTACACCAATGGTGAGATTAGTATACAATCCAACCTCTACGCCATTCGGGATTAATAAAATATCATTTAAGGCTTGTGTAAGCTGGTTGACATTAAAAACAGGTAAGGCTCCAATTAGTCCACATAGACTAAAAAAGACCGCTAAAGGCTTCCAAGATTTTCCTAAGCCTTCCATAATAAAATACATTGGGCCACCTTGAATTTCGCCCGCACTATCTTTACCTCTATACATAATTGCTAAACTAGAGGTGAAGAATTTTGTAGACATCCCTACTACGGCACTAATCCACATCCAGAATACAGCTCCTGGTCCACCAATAGAAATGGCTACAGCAACACCTGCAATGTTTCCCATACCAACGGTTGCCGACAGTGCGGTAGACAAGGCCTGAAAATGAGAAATTTCCCCAGGATCATTTGGGTCGTCATATTTTCCACGAAGCACATTTAAGGCATGGCCTAAATACCGAAATGGTAAAAAATGAGAGCGTATTAATAAATATAAACCTCCACCAATTAATAAAATAAGCAAAGGCAAACCCCAAGCTAATGATGAAAAGTCACTGAGTAGTTGATTTAAAAATTCCATAGATTATAAATGTAGTAAACGGTTTGAATTTATGGTAAAATGTTTACAATTAATTTATAAATGGGAATCTAAGTTATTGATTTTAAGTAGGAGAATATTAAATTAGCATAGCGCTTGATAACGGTCATTAAGAGTGACAGCAATTATTAAAGTTGTAAAACATATGAGGAATGAAGAACATATTAGCATATTCAATACTTTTAATTTTGATTTTCAGTTGTAATCAAAATGACTTTTCTGATACTGAACTTTATTTCTTAACGGATAAAGCATCATATAGCGTTAATGACTACTTTAAAATAACTGTTGTAGTATCCCCTAAAAATGGAGAAAAGAAAATCAGAATTAAAAAAAACCTTAATAATCTAAAAATTTCATTTCATGCAACAAGCACGAAATTAGGATTCTCACAAGAATTAAAAAAACATTTCATTGAGGGACCAAGTTTGACGAAAGACGAAAGCGAATATATCGATGAGTTTACCATCTCAAAAACTCATCCATTTAAAAAGACTTTTAAGGGACAAATTTCAGAATCAAAAGAAAGCATCATTTTAGAAATACCTGAATTGAATATAACAGATAGTGTAGCTAAATCAAAACTTCTTGTAAACCCTAAACTAACTATAAAAGGAAATTTTCACACAATTTATAGCGTAAAAGAAGAATACTTTATACCAAAAGCTATTGAAATATTAATAGAATAAAACTCTGGTAAAACACAGTGAATAAAATGATCTCACACTCCAAAAGAGCGTGAGATTATTTTATTCCAGCTCCAAAACACAACATTTGCAGACCAAAATAGTACATTTGCAGACCAACCAATTTTAACTTGAGCACAAACCGTTTGTATTTTATAGATGCTGTAAGGGCATTCGCTATCTTAATGATGCTACAAGGGCATTTTATAGATACACTTTTAGAAGTTTCATACCGAAATCCTATGTATCCGGCTTATAAAGTTTGGGAATACTTAAGGGGTATTACGGCACCAACATTTTTTACGATTTCTGGTCTTATTTTTTCCTATTTAATAATTAGAGCGAAGCAAAACGGAACGATTAAGAAACGTATGCACAAAGGTCTAATACGAGGCGCCATGCTTATTGGTATTGGCTATTTGTTACGTGCGCCTATTTTTGAATGGCTAACGGGTAAATTTCCTGAGTCTTTTTTAGTCATAGATGTACTGCAATGCATAGGACTATCATTAATACTTGTAGTATGTATCTACAAGATTACATTTAAGAAAACCTTGCTGTTTTCAATAATTATGTTACTTCTAGGATTGGCTATTTTTATAACCGAACCCTTATACCGCTATTTGGAATTGCCTAAAGTTCCTATGTTGTTTTCAAATTACTTATCAAAGGCAAATGGTTCTATTTTTACTATAATTCCTTGGTTTGGTTATGTGGCCTTTGGTGCTTTTATAGCTACATTATTTTATCGATATGTGGAACGTCCTAAATTTAAAACAGCTATTGTTTCTGGTTTTTTTGTTGTTGGGATTGCGCTTATTTTCGGCTCTTCTGAAGCATTGATGAGACTCTACTATACCTTCGACATTTCGATTTTAAAAGAGGTTGCTTACTATAATTATCTTTTTACCAGACTAGGCAATGTATTGATTTTGTTCTCTTTATTTTATTTAGCAGAAAACTACATAAAACAACCGTTAATTTTAAAAATTGGTCAAAAAACATTATCCATTTACGTTATTCATTTCATTATCATTTATGGAAGTTTAACGGGGCTTGGACTACACCAGACTATTGGTAGAACTTTAGAGCCGTGGCAAGCTGTAATTGGCGCCCTACTCTTTCTTTCTGTAGTTTGTTTTATCTCATTTTATTATGCCAAAACGAATGAGTTTCTCTATTCTAATTTTCAAAAAATCATTGATAAGATTAAGAAATACACACGTTAAATTCATTACTTTTAGTTCGCTTAAATAATTTTATTATGAATTCATTCCGCATACTAATTCTATTAATTACTTTGTGCTTATTCTCTTGTAACCGCATCGCAAACAAAACTAAAGAAGGTTTAAATAGAGGAGGTGAAATCGTTGGTGAATCTGCGACAGAATTCTTTGATGGTGTTTCGGAAGGAGTTGACAAAACCTTAGAATGCAAAATTGTTTTATCAGATAGCTTATTAAAAAATGGTTTAAAAACAGGCGTCTACACGGTTGATAGTCAAAATCATAATAACAACAATAAACTCACCTTATATTTAATTTTTGAAACAGCGCTGGACACAGAAGTTATCGCTAAAGCTTATAATAAATCTGGATTAGAAATCGGTAGAGCAAAAACCACAATACAAGGACAAAAAGGTGATGCAGGTTATTTTGAGTTTTTATTTGACCAACAGACAGACATCGGTTTTAGAAATACAATTAGTATCGAGTAGAAAAAGACCATCTCGTTAAAGATGGCCTTTACTTTTCATAGCAATTAAATCCCATTCGAAGAAAAGAATATGAGTTAATAGCATTCTACTTACGTATTTTTGTATGGAATGGTTTTACAAATCTTTAAACTAATTTTAACCCTATGGAAAACATCGTAGAAAAATTTTATACAGCTTTAAGTCATTGTGATGGTCAAACGATGGTATCTTGTTATCATGAAGACATTGTTTTTGAAGATCCTGCGTTTGGGATTTTAAAAGGAGAACGCGCTAAAGCCATGTGGTTAATGTTATGCGAATCTCAAAATGGAAAAGGGTTTAATGTTGAATTTTCGGATATAAATACTAACGATAAAACGGGTTCAGCACATTGGGAAGCCATTTATAATTTTAGCAAAACGGGACGAAAAGTACATAATAAGATTGATGCCTCTTTTGAGTTTAAAGATGGCTTAATCATTAAGCATACAGATGAATTCGACTTACATAAATGGGCGAAACAAGCTATGGGCATTAAAGGAATTTTCTTTGGTGGTATGCAGTTCTTTAAAAACAAGCTACAAAGTCAGACAAATTCTATGTTAGATAAGTTTCTAGAATCAAAAAAGCTATCTAATTAAATCAGATAGCTTATTGAGGCAATGTTTCTTTTTAGGGACTTGGAGTTTACTTTATGTTTCATTGCAATATAAATACTTCAATTCTTGTGCCAAATTCTAATAAAATGCAAATCTAACTGTATTCTTTTACCTTTCCTTCTACATCTTTAAAAAAAGTTTTCATTGTTTTAAAATCGGCTTCAATATCATCGGTCGGATAAAAAGGTTCTGATATTTTATTCTGTTTGTTCTTAAAATCTAAAGTAAACATTATAATAGGCACATTGGCCTTTTTGGCGATATAGTAAAACCCTGTTTTCCAATTTTCTACTTTTTTTCTCGTGCCTTCTGGCGCTAATGTTAATCGGAATTCATCAGTGTCATTAAATAATTTTGCAATAGCTTCTACTTTATTTTGACCAGAGGTTCTATCTAATGCGCGACCACCAATGGCTCTGAAATAATAACCAAATGGCCAAGTAAACAATTCTTTCTTACCAACAAAATTGGTTTTAACATTGGTTATTTTACGTAGCAAAACTCCCATATAAAAATCATGCCAACTGGTATGAGGCACTGCAATAATGACTGCTTTTTTAATAGTATCTTTTGAAAAGTTAGTATTACCAACAACCTTCCAACCTAATACTTTAAAATATATGAATTTTGCTAACCAGCGCATGTTACATTTTTTTATATAACTCTTGAAGCTTTTGTCTGGTCATAATTGTTTTCCAGTTTTTACCAATAGCATTTTCCCAAAGAGGTTCTAAACTTAGTGCAACGTCAATCATAATGTCAAACTGATCTTGCTCTAAATCTGCACAAATGCCCAGAGGTATTTCAATATTATGTTTGGCTTTCATCTGTTTAAAAATAGCCACTCCTTCAGGATAAAACTCTTCTAAATGATCAAATACAATACAGTTTCCGATACCATGTTTAACTCCTAAAAGATAACCTAAACCATAACTCATAGCATGTGCTACACCAACTTGCGAATAGGCAATACTCATGCCTCCATGCCAAGAAGCCATCATTAATTTATCTTGTGATTCTTCAGGACTTAATGAATCTCCTAAGAATATGTCCTTACAAAGTTCATATGCTTTTTCGCCATAACTTTGGCTAAATGCATTTAAATATGTTCCTGTAAGCGACTCTACACAATGTACAAAGCAATCCATACCTGTATAAAACCACTGATCTTTTGGAACATCTTTAGTTAATTCCGGATCTAAAATTACTTGATCAAAAGGCGTATAATCACTATTTATACCGAGCTTACGAACCGGACCAGTTAAAATTGTAGTTCTAGAAACTTCTGCTCCCGTACCAGAAATTGTTGGAATACCAACATGATAAATCGCAGCATGCTTAATTAAGTCCCAACCTTGGTAATCTTTAGATTCACCTTTATTGGTTAGCATTAAAGACACTGCTTTTGCAATATCTAAAACTGTTCCTCCACCAATACCAATAATACCAGATGGAAGTTCACTATATTCTAATATAATATCTTCAACTAACTGATCTATTTGACCTGTGCTAGGCTCTTCTTTGGTAGGTACATATATAATTTTATCCTTATAGGACAATGTAATGCGAGACGTTAACCAATGATTGCCTTTAAAGACATCATCAACATAAAATATAAATGGTGCGTTGCGTCCTTTGCGCTTTAGAGCGAGGATTTCATCGAGTTGATTAAAACTTCCTCGTCCAAAAACAACTCTGGACACCATTGGATAATTTTTGAATATCATTTACTTTATATCTTTAACAAAAATAACAACTTAGTTTATATTTAATAACTATTTAAATGAAATTGTAATCTTTCATTAAATAGCCCAATATGATAGCCATCTACCAAGGCGTGATTAACACTGATAGCGACTTGCATTTCTTTTTTTGCTCCTATACTTTCCATTTTACTGAATGCTAATTTAGGAACGGAATCTTTTTCTCCTTTAAAGGGTTCTTTATGCCCTGTAAAACCTACCCAGGGTAAGGATGAACAATGTACACAACCCATTGAATCTACAGGAGGAAATAAATCATTAGAATTAAAAATTCTTTCTTTTTCTTTAAAAAAATTAGCTTGAAATTCTAAAATATTTTCATCATAATTTATAAACGAAAACCCAAAGGTTTTATTAGGTCTTAAGATGGTCGCTGATGCATGTATGGTATCAAATACAACAACCTCGTTAGATGCGTTTATTCTATATTTAAAATTTTCAATTTCATTAATAGCTTGCATGGTCGCATGCAAATATTTCACAAAAAAGGACACTTCATTAGAACGCGAAAACTCATAAGCTTTAGTCACATCTACCTTAAAGGTTACACCAAAATAAGGATCTACGAAGGTGTTAAAAAACTCAAAGTGAGCTTGTCTGTTCCAAGTATGTTTATCGAGTATTTTCAAATTATGAATTAAAAAAATCTAAAATTTCCGTTAAACATTCTACGGTTTTATATTCAGAACCGTTGGCTTCTTTTTTAGTCACCTTTTCATGTTCCCAAGTAGTATGAAATGGTACATGAATAGCTTGCGATCCAATTTTTACTAAAGGCAAAATATCAGATTTCAATGAGTTTCCAACCATTAAAAAGGACTCTGGCTCAATATCTAATCGCTTTAACAATTGTGTATAATTAGTTTCATGCTTTTCACTTAAGACTTCTATATGATGAAAGTATTTTAACAATCCTGATTTTTCTAATTTTCGTTCTTGATCTAATAAATCACCTTTTGTCGCGACAATTAACTTATAATGTTTAGATAATGTTTTTAACACCTCTTCTACCCCATCTAACAGCTCAATCGGTTTATTAATCATGTCTTTACCTATGATTAATATTTTGGAAATAATAGCGTTAGAAACTGTTCCGTTAGATAATTCTACAGCCAATTCAATCATAGACAAAATAAAACCTTTTACACCATAACCGTATGTTGGAAGGTTTACAATTTCCATTCTAAATAGCTCTTGGTCTATTTTATTTGGTGTTTCGTAATGCGATAATAGTCTCCCTACTTCTTCTTCCGCTTCTCTAAAATAGGTTTCGTTTACCCACAGCGTATCGTCGGCATCGAAGCCTATTACTTTTATGTTACTGTAATCTACTTCCACAAACGTTTCGCTTTTTCTAAATCTTCTGGTGTGTCAATTTCTACACCTTGTATTTTAGTTTCTACCATTTTAATACGCTTTCCATATTCTAAATATCTGATGCATTCAATTTTCTCAGACGCTTCAAGAAATTGCATTGGTAAAACCGCAAAATCTAATAAGGCTTGCTTTCTAAAGGCATAAATTCCTTTGTGCTTAAAATAACGCGCGCCAACATCTTTACCTCTTGGAAACGGAATTGGGCTTCGCGAAAAATACAAAGCAAAATTCTGCTGATCTACGATAACTTTTACGGTGTTTGGGTTATTTATTTCTTCTAAATCTGTGATTTCAACCATTAAGGATGCTAAATCAATTTCCTTATTAGTATCACCTTTAAAAACGTCAATCACTTTTGCTAAACTTTCACCTTCTGTAAAAGGTTCATCTCCTTGTACATTAATGACAATATCACACTCTACATTTGCCACTGCTTCAGCAATTCTGTCACTTCCAGATTCGTGTTCTTTTATGCTCATAATGGCTTTTCCTCCATTATTAACAATCTCATTAAAAATGATGTCACTATCTGTCACCACATAGACCTCGCTAAATAAATTAGTCGCTACAGTAGCTTCATAAGTTCTAAGAATTACAGATTTTCCTGCTAAATTCTGCATCAATTTTCCTGGAAATCGAGATGCACTATAACGTGCAGGAATCATGGATATAATTTTCATCTATATGATTTGTATAATGAATTCATTCAATTTCAAAAATAAGGTTTATAAGATGATTTCTGTCACTTTGAACGTAACTTTTTATAGAGTTTATAAACCAAATAAAATATGAATAATACTAAAATAAAAGCCAGAATCGGTAAAAAGATGGAGACAATGGACATTACAACAGACGTCCCTGTTTCAATGGTTGACACTACTGGGTTTCCAAAGCCTGCAGTAGAAACTGTTGATCCCAAACGCGTTGCACTTGCAGTACTCTTTACGGCAGCTGCAGTTCCTCCTCCTGCTATAATAGCTAAAGCCCAAGTAATCACTGGACTTAAATCTGCAACCGTCGAAACCATAACCGCAGTACCTGCAATGGTAGCTAAAGGAATGGCGATGCTATCTAATAAATTATCAACCACCGGAATGTAATACGCTACAATTTCGACTAAAGTTGCGATACCTAGAGTAATCACAGCTGCTGTACTACCAATCCATTGCCAAGATTCATTTAGTTCCCACACATTAAAATAGGCAGCTAAACTTAAGGCGAACAATGGCAAAAAGACTCTAAATCCTACAGAAGCTGAAAGTCCGATGCCTAAAAAAATACTTAGAATTGTTTCTGTCATAACGTAATTAGTTTGAATCTTTTTCTACAAACATTTCATCTTTAAAACCTATTAGATATAGTTTTTCTTTAGCTCTAGTAATCGCTGTATATAACCAACGAATATAATCTCTATCCATACCATTTGGCAAATACGGTTGTTCTACAAAAATGGTGTTCCACTGACCACCTTGCGATTTATGGCAAGTAATTGCATAAGAAAATTTTACTTGTAAGGCGTTGAAAAACTTATTGTTCTTTACTCCTAAAAAGCGTTTATATTTTGTTTCACCTTCATAATCCTTAGATACTTCTTGGTATAATCGGTTTGATTCTTCGTAACTTAATGAGGCACTTTCAACATCTATAGTATCTAAAAGTAGTACGGTTTCAAAGGGTGTCATATTAGGATAATCTACCATTCTTAACTTTACCTCTGCAAATCTAAAACCGTATAATTCTTTAATGCTAAAAATCTCCAAGACTTCAATAATATCTCCATTGGCAATAAAACCAGCTTCGCTTGTAGGTTTTAACCAAAAATAATTATTCTTAACCACCATTAAATAATCTCCTGCGGACAACTCCGTCTCATTAAATAAAATACGTTGTCTTATTTGTTGGTTATAAGCATTAGCACGTTTGTTACTTCTGACAATAATTGCCGTTTCCTCGTAACCATCGGCACTGTAGGCATCATTAATGGCATCCATAATTTCGTAGCCGTCTATTAACCGTACACTATCTGTAAACCCATTGAGATCAAATTTAAAACTCTCGTAAAAATTAGATTCTAAAACTGCTCTAAGCTCTGTGGCGTTACTTAAAATACCAGAGCCTTGTTCTTGTCGTACAACTTCATCCAATTCAATTCCAACAACATCTTTATTATAATTTAAACTGAGTCTGTTTTCATCTAAGGCCGGACTTAAATCCGATTTTACAGGTGGTAACTGCGCTTTATCTCCAATTAAAAGTAATTTACACTCATGACCAGAATACACATATTGCATTAAATCATCTAGTAAAGAGCTACTATCAAATGATTTTGTATCCGAAGGAGTATCTGGTATCATGGAAGCTTCATCTACAATAAAAATAGTATTGCGATGCTTATTCGGTTGCATTACAAAATTGACACCACCTCCTTTATCTTTTTTAGGGAAATAGATTTTTTTATGAATGGTAAAGGCCTCTTTTTTCGAATAATTAGAAATAACCTTAGCTGCTCTTCCTGTTGGAGCTAATAAAACAGCATTTTTTTTTGCTTGCCACAAATTTGAAACTATGGTACCGATGATGCTTGTTTTTCCAGTTCCAGCATACCCTTTTAATAAGTAAATTGAATTTTTGTTAGTATCAAAAATAAACTGAGATAACTGCATTAACACCATGTCTTGCTTAGAAGTTGGCGCAAATGGAAATTTAGATTTTAGTAGCGAATAGAATGCAGATGCATTAGAAATCATAGAGAAAATAAATATATAGCAAGATAGTATTATTCTCTCTTTTTAAAGCGCATATTTCATTTAGTTCGTTATTTTTAATCTTTTTTATTTTAGATAGTTTTAGCGAACAAAAAAAAATTGTAGATTTGCGATAGACCTAATAAATAAAAACTAATATGGAAGTAATTATAGCAATTGTAGTTATTATAGTATTAACCATTGGAATTGTATGGTTAATAGACAAATTTGTGCCAAAAAAAATAAAACCAGTAATTAATATCGTATTATGGGTCTTAATATTTTTCTTAGGTTACAAGACTTATATGTCTGTATACAAAGAAATCGAATTTAACCAATTAAAAGAAAAACGTTTTGCCTTAGTTATTGATCGTCTAATTGATGTTAGAGATGCGCAATTAGCATATAAAGATGTTAACGGAACTTACACTGATAGTTTTGATAAATTAATTAACTTCGTAGAGACTGGTAAAGTGCCAATTACACAAAGACGTGATACTTTGGTATTAGATGAAGAGAGAACAAAGTTATTTGGTGGAGTTGAAACCATGAAAACCATAACTTTAATAGACACCTTAAGTTTTTACTCTGTTAAAGATTCATTATTTAAAGGTAGTGACCGTTATAAAACCATGATGAATGTAGGCGTTGGAAAAGAAGGTGCTAAATTCAAACTTCAAGCTGGCAAATTAGAAGAATTTGCTGTATTTGAAGCAAGCGTCGAAAAATCTGTTATCTTAGATGACCAAGAGCCTTACTTAGTAGAAAAAGAAAATCAGGTTGTATCTGTAGATGGTGTTAACGGACCAACTTTAAAAGTAGGATCTATGACCGAAGTATTCACAAAAGGAAACTGGCCAAAAAGTTACACAAATAAAGAATAGTTTGAAAATAAATGATATTAAAGAACTGTCCATTCAAATTAATTTGAATGGGCTTTCTTTTTGTATTCTAAATAGAACTCAAAACACCCTTGAATTTCTCAAAACAATTCCGTTTGAGCAGAAAACGACTCCTATTGAAGTTCTCAATTATTTAAAAGCAGAGTTAAGTAGTAACACCGTTTTTTCTGAAGATTTTAATGCTGTGTTAGTGATTCATCAAAATGAATTAGCAACATTAGTCCCTGAAGAATTGTATAATGTTGAGCATAAGGCCGACTATTTAAAATTCAACTCAAAAATACTGAGAAACGATTTTATTACAGAAGATGACATCGCTATAAATAATAGCGTTAATGTTTATGTTCCCTATGTAAATATTAATAATTACATCTTTGATACGTTTGGAGAATTTGTTTATAAGCACGCGTCAAGTGTTCTTATCAATTCACATCTACAACATACAGAAACCAAAGAAGAACCAATAGTTTATCTCAATATTAATAAAAGCACTGTTGAAGTATTAGTCATTGAGAAAAACAAACTTCAACTATTTAATGTTTTCGAATACTTCAGTAAAGAAGATTTTCTCTATTACATTTTATTTGTGTTTGAACAGTTAAAACTAGATGTAGAAACTACTTCAATTGAATTAAGTGGTAATATTGATAAAGATGATGATCTATACAATGTACTTTACACCTATGTAAGGCATGTTCATTTTATAGATAAAGATTATAAATTTTCGGTATCCACTGATATAGATAGACGTTATTTGCATAAACATTTTTTAATCTTAAATTCTTTTTAATGCGTATTATATCCGGATTGTTTAAAGGCAGACGTATTACAGCTCCTAAAAAATTACCTGTTAGACCAACAACTGATATGGCAAAAGAAGCATTGTTTAACATCTTAAATAATCAATATTATTTTGATGATATTTCGGTCTTGGATCTGTTTTCAGGAACAGGAAACATAAGCTATGAATTTGCATCAAGAGGTACTGAGCACATTACAGCTGTTGATGAAAATTTCGGTTGTATCAAATTTATAAATGAAACCGCTGAAGCTTTCGAAATGACGATCAGCACTATTAAAAGTGATGTTTTTAAATTTCTTGAGAAATCAAAACAAAAGCATAGTATTATTTTTGCCGATCCGCCTTATAATTTTGAATTAGATGCTTTTTCTAAAATTCCGGAATTAGTTTTTAAGAATGAATTACTTGAGGAAGAAGGAGTATTGGTTGTAGAGCATTCTAAACATACTGACTTAAGTCAGCTAGAACATTACTCACATTCCAAAGGCTATGGTGGGAATATGTTTAGTTTTTTCTCAAAGTAACTCACTATCAGATTCGTAGGTTAATTCCTAATTAAATAAATTCACTAACTTAGTAACCTTAAGTAACTTCCCTATAATTATTATCATCCTACTGATTTTAATAGCTCCACCTATTACGTGTTTTTGCTCCAAAATTGATTTGTAACTATTAATCAATTATATAATTTAAAAACAGCTATTATGAAAATCTCAAAAAAGGTTATTATTCTGTCATTTCTATTCCTAGGCATCAGTTTTATTACCAACGCACAAGAAAGTAAAGTGACCATTGAATTTAAAAATGCAGAAACAGCAGCAGAACTCATTAGAACTTACACTGAATCATTACAAAAAGGAGACGTAAATGCTATGAACTCTCAACTTCATGAAAAAGCCATGATATATGGATTAGGCGGAGGCTTAGACTCCTTAAACGTACAACAACATAAAGAATACTACACTAACAGCACCAACCAATTTAAACACTCCATAAGCGGAGATTTATATTTACCCGTAAAAGTTGAAAACAACTGGAATGAAGGTGAATGGATATTATCTTGGGGAACAAACACAATTACGAACAAAAAAACAGGACAAGAAATTGTAATCCCATACCATACAGCTTCTTTGATTCAAGATAATAAAATTATATATATACGCTACTACTACGATATGCTTAACGTATTAACAACTCAAGGTTATACGATTACACCTCCAAAAAAATAACTAAAACCTTTATATAAACACAAAAACCATCTATTTCTAGATGGTTTTTTTATGCTTAAGTAAATCTATAAGCCGAATTCTGTACTCTAATAAAAGAGCCCTTATCATTTATCTACGCTTACTGTTGCCAGCAAGCTTTAGCTGTCTACCCTCTAACAATCGCGCGTGTACGCTCAAGCGTTAGTATACATGACATTGCACCACATAGAGTTTACCTGGTTTCACTACAGCATTACCTGTACATACTTTCTGTTGCACTTTTCCTCACCTTACGATGGGTGGCTGTTAACCACTATGATTGCACTATGGTGTTCGGACTTTCCTACCCTAAATAAATTTAGAATCGATAAGGCGATCTACTTGGCGCAAAAGTACATAAATTGTTAATAACTCATGTTAAATTTTGGCAGTAACAATCGCCTATTTATAGGTTATTCTTAAATTTGTAATTCAGTAATTTTTTAATGGAACATTTTGTAGTATCGGCTCGTAAATACAGACCACAAACCTTTAAGGACGTTGTAGGTCAGCAAGCTATTACAAATACTTTACTAAATGCCATTGAAAACAATCACTTAGCCCAAGCTTTATTATTTACAGGTCCTCGTGGTGTTGGTAAAACAACGTGCGCACGTATTTTATCTAAAATGATTAATAGTGATGGCAATACAAGTGAAGATGAAGATTTTGCTTTTAATATTTTTGAATTAGATGCCGCTTCTAACAACTCAGTAGATGATATTAGAAGCTTAACAGATCAAGTTCGTATTCCTCCGCAAGTTGGAAAATACAAAGTCTATATTATTGATGAGGTACATATGTTATCTCAAGCGGCTTTTAATGCCTTTTTGAAGACTTTAGAAGAGCCACCAAAGCACTGTATTTTCATTTTAGCAACGACTGAAAAGCATAAAATCATTCCGACCATATTATCGCGTTGTCAGATTTTCGATTTTAAACGCATTACGGTTTCTGACGCTAAAGAGTACTTAAAATATATAGCCAAAGAACAAGGGATTGACGCTGAAGATGATGCGCTTCATATTATTGCTCAAAAAGCAGATGGAGCCATGCGAGACGCCTTATCTATTTTTGATCGTGTGGTTAGTTTCTCGGGTAAAAACTTAACCAGACAAGCCGTTACTGAAAATTTAAACGTACTAGATTACGAAACGTATTTTACGAGTACGGATTTAATCTTAGAAAATAAGATTCCAGATTTACTAGTACAATTCAATACCATTATTTCTAAAGGCTTTGATGGTCATCATTATATTGCAGGTTTGGCCTCTCACTTTAGAGACCTCATGGTTTGTAAGAATCCAGCAACCATTCCATTGTTAGAAGTTGGTGAAGATACCAGTCTGAAATATATGGAACAATCCAAGAAAACAACACATAGTTTTCTAATGGAAGGCATTCGGCTAGCCAATGACTGTGATTTAAAATATAAGACTAGTAAAAATCAACGTTTACTCGTTGAGTTAACACTTATGCAACTTGCCTCTATCACTTTTGATGGAGAAAAAAAAAATCTTAAGCACTTCATAATTCCTCCTTCGTATTTTAAAGCGAGAGGTATTACCCCTATTCCTGTTACGAAACCGAAAACGGATGTTGAACCATCTAAAAATCCTATTGCAGCAAAACCAATTGTAACAAAAAAAGAAGCGGTTTCTGTAGTTGCAGAACCTGTCACAATTCCCAAAATCTCTATAAATCAACCAAAGAAGTCAACCTCAGGCTTATCCTTAAAGAGTATTAGAGAAAAGAAGGAGCATCAATTACGCCAAATGGAAGTGGTTATTGATGAAGACAACCTTCCTAAAGAGCCCGTAACACAAGAAGCTTTAAGTGAAGCATGGAAACTGTACACCGCTCAGATGGACAAGAAAGGTGAAAAAATCATGGCCTCTATCTTACAAATGGATCACCCAAGACTAGAAGGTACAACCATTTATTTAACCTATTCTAATAACACCAATAAGATTGAATTAGAACGTGCTGAGTTTCCTTTAATGGCTTTTTTGAAGAAAAAATTACTTAATTACGATCTTAAATTAGATATTACAGTTAATGAAGAGGTTGCTAAAAAATATGCCTTTACACCAATAGAGAAATACGAAAAGCTTAAAGAAAAGAATCCGAATATTGAAGTGTTACGGCAGATGTTTGGGCTTGATATTTAGATTAAAACATCATCCATTCTGAAAACGCATAACCTATGAAAAAAAAACTTACCTTTAATCATCATTATTGTTAGCGTTCTTGTAACTATTGCTCATTTTATATTCACAGAAAAATTTGATCGCGGTTTTTGGCTGTCTGTAACATCAAGTGCTTTAGTTATTATAGCGATGGTTTTAACAATTATAGAAAGGAAAAAATAAAGACCCAACTCGTCTTAAAAATTAAAACTGATGAAACATTTACTAGGATTTTTAATCATTACCATATTAGGATTCACAAGCTGTGAAGGCCGAAAAACACAAAGCCAGGCGCTATCTGAAAGCATTCAAGAATTCAAAAAAACAGTGAATTTTGAAACCAATGTTTATATTCCTGAAACCTATTTAGAACAAGAAATTGACACTTTAATGAGTAATGGTTTTCGTGTAAAAATAAAGACCTATTCTGACATGTCTAATGCTGTTCGTTTTTCTAAAATAAAAGATACTATTAACTATCAAACCTATTATAGAAATTTTAAGTTCGATGTTAGTGTTACCAAAGACAACAAACTGATTTATAATGAAAGTTTTGACAAGCAAAAAGTAAACAAAGACTTTAATTATAGTGCCAATTTAGTTGCTGGCTCTGACCTATATAACTTTGATACTTTGGCGGTTTTAAAAACTATCCAAGTTAACGATGACCCTACTTATACAAATATGGTGTTAATTGATATTATGTATGCTATTCCTGAATCTGATAGATATGCTTCACACACTTTATTTATAAATGAAAACGGAAAATCGAATATTGTTCAAGTTGAAGTAAAATAATTATGTTAGGACTAAAATTACCAACCGATCCAAGATGGGTAAATATCGTTGAAAAGAATATTGAAGATATTTTAGTAGATCATGCCTATTGCGAGCAAAAGGCTGCAAGTACAGCGATTTCATTAATTGTAGGTTTCCCTGAATATACAGAGTTAGTACAAGAAATGGTAGAACTCGTCAACGAAGAAATGAGCCATTTTAAAATGGTACACGATTTAATATTAGAAAACGGGTGGACACTTGGTAGAGATCGTAAAGATGATTATGTAATTGCGTTAATCAAGTTCTTTCCAAAAGGAGGAAGCAGAACGACACAATTGGTTCATAGATTATTATATGCAGCCTTAATTGAAGCACGAAGCTGTGAACGTTTTAGATTATTATCTGAAGAATTAGAAGATAAAAAGTTAGCAAAATTCTACCGTAAACTTATGATTAGTGAAGCTGGTCATTACACTATGTTTTTAAATTTTGCAAGAAAGTATGGTGACAGAGCTGAAGTTGACCAAAAATGGGAAGCGCTTTTAGATTTTGAAGCTGATATTATGCGAAACTTAGGGAATAAAGAAACAATTCATGGTTAATCCCATCTTAATTATAACATAATAAAAAAAAAGCCTTAACAAGTGTTAAGACTTTTTTTTTACTATTATAAGTTTCTTATTTAAATTTTGATTCCAAAACCAAATTGAATGACATGATTTTTAGCTTCAAGATCTGTTAAATCTTCATCTAAAATATTTGTAATTCCGTAATAATATCTTGCATCTAAAAACAGCTCATCAGTGATCATATATTCAGCTCCAGCTACACCAGAAAATGCAAAAGTAGAAAACCCATCAGTGTCTTGCCAGGTCTTTAAAGCAATTTGAGGTCCAACTCCTAACATAAGATCGTCGCATAATGAAAACCTTAAAAGAATTGGAAGTTTAATATAATCTGCTCTAATTTCTGGATCCTTACCACCTTCGGCAGACCATTGTAATTCTGTTAACAACGATAAATTATCTGTAACATTAAAATCAACAAAACCACCAAAAGCAAAACCATTTCGGTGTTTATTTTCAAAATTAGCATCTGGATCAAAGTCTAGGTTTGAGACATTTAAAGCTCCTCTTACACCATATTTAATATCTTGAGACATTACAATTGTTGTAAAAGAAACAAATACTAAGGCAAATACATATTTTTTCATAAGTTTTCGATTTGAGATTACGAAGATATATTAAATAATAATTCCCTATCAATTAATAGGTCTAGATAGAAAAAAATCGGACAAATGGATTATTATGTATTAATACTATACTACCACACTAGAAACCGTTTCGTAATACATACTTTTAATAATACCATCTGACAGTCCTATTTTTGGAACATATATGTCTTTTGCTCCACTCCATTTCATGGCAGACAAGTATATTCGGGTTGCAGGAATAATAACGTCTGCCCTATCTTGATTTAGATTTAACTTTGTAATGCGTTCTTCGTAAGAATAATTTTGTAGCATTTTATAATAGCTTGTTAAATAGAAATAGGTTAATGGTTTACCAATATCTTTTCCAGAGATTTTAAAAATCTTATTGATGTTACCACCAGACCCTATTAATTCTATTTTATCGTATTGCTTCGTGTTTTCTTTAATCCAAAGTTCTAACTCTTGCCAGGTTTCACTCTTCACAATATCGTTTAATAATCTTACAGTTCCGATTTTAAACGATCTAGACATTTTTTTAATTCCATTGTGAATGATTGAAAATTCAGTACTACCACCACCAACATCGACATAAAGATATGTTCTATTAGGATTAATAAAAGATTGCAAATCTGTTGCCGCAATTATAGCAGCCTCTTCTTCACCATCAATAGTTTCTATACTAATCCCACAAGTTTCGAGAATTTTCTCAGATAAAGGCGCACTGTTTTTAGCTTCTCTCATAGCAGACGTTGCACACGCTTTGTAACGTGTTACTCCATGAGACTTAATAATCAGACTAAAAGCTTTCATAGTATCTATCATACGCTCTTGGTTATACTCTGATATTTCACCTTTTAGAAATACATCTGCTCCTAATCTAATAGGTACACGAACTAATGAGTTCTTTTTAAAGATTGTCGGTTCATCATCTTGTTCTATAATATTAGAAATTAATAACCTTACGGCATTAGATCCAATATCAATAGCTGCAAATTTCTGTATCTTCAACATAATTATCCTTCTAAATTATTTAAGTAATATTTATATGTATCAAATTGCGCTCTTACTTTCGGATTATCGTTTTTTCGATAAGAATTATCTTGATTTTCGTTTATGACACGTGCTTTAACATTATCATTCCAACAAATATCAAATAAATGTTGTAATTCAACCTTAATATCTTCATCATAAATAGGACAACTGACTTCTACCCTATTATCAATATTTCTGGTCATCCAATCTGCAGATGAAATGTAAATTTTTGGATTGTTTTCATTCGAAAAAATATACAGTCGAGTATGTTCTAGGAATTTATCTATAATGCTGATAACTTCAATATTTTCACTCATACCTTTAACACCTGGCACTAAACAACAAAGCCCTCTTATTATCATCTGAATTTTTACACCAGCCCTACTTGCGTCATATAATTTATCAATCATCTTATAGCTACTAATGCTATTCATCTTAAGTTTTATATAGGCAGGTTTTCCTTTTTTAGCGCTTTCTATCTCCTTATCTATTAAAGCAAATAACTTGGTTCGCGTATAGTGTGGTGAGGTGATAATATGTTTATACCTATTAATTTGGTAATTAACTTCAAAAAAATCAAACACCTTATTGATTTCTTTTAAGATTTTTGCATTTGCAGTCATTAAGGTAAAATCCGTGTAAATTTTTGCGGTGGATTCGTTAAAATTCCCTGTACTAATAAAGCCATATCGTACTAACTTATCATTTTCTTCACGTTCAATAACACACATTTTACAGTGGACCTTTAATCCCGTAACTCCAAAGAACATTTTTATACCTTCATCTTGCATTTGTTCCGCATAATTAATATTTGCTGCTTCATCAAAACGCGCTCTAAGCTCTATGGAAACCGTTACTTTTTTACCGTTTTTAGCCGCATTAATTAAGGAACTGGCCACATGAGAGATTTGAGCCAATCTATAAATAGTAATTTTTATAGTTTTTACTTTTGGATCCAATGCAGCTTCCCTAAGAAACTTAACGATATAAGAAAAGGTATGATAAGGCGTATAAACCATATAGTCCTTTTTTGCTATGGTTTTAAAAATACTCTCTTCTAAACTAAGTCCTTTTACAGGAAGTGGCTTAATTTTCTCATAGAGCAAATCCGTTCTACCTAAACTTGGGAAACTCATATAATCTCTTCGATTATGATATCTGCCTCCAGGAATAATACTCTCTTTTTCATCAATAGACATATGCTTCAGTAAGAAACTTAAAGTGTCCTTATCAATATTCATATCGTAAACAAAGCGCACTGGCTCACCACTTTGTCTGTCTTTAACACTTTCTGAAAGTTTATCTATAAAACTTTTACTTAAATCGCTGTCAAAATCTAACTCACCATCTCTTGTAATCTTAATCATGTGAGCACTAATACTATCATATTTAAAGATGTTGAAAATATCATCTAAACAATATCTTAAAATATCATCGACCATTATAATATAGCTAGCACCATTTATGCTAGGCAATACAACAAAACGATCCATTGTAGAAGAAATCTCTATCAATGCTACCTGATCCTTACTTTCTGAACTAGTCATTTTCACAGTTAAATATGCAGAAATATCCATGAGTTCTGGCAAGGCCACATCTTCATTAAGCATTATTACCACTAACGCAGGACTTAGCTCTTGGTAGAAATAATTTTTTATAAAATCGTGATGAATACCTTCGATTTCGGTTTCATTAATAACATGTATATTCTCTTTTTGAAGCTCTAAATCTATTTCTTCCAAAATCTCCAAACTGTAGCTTTGTTGTGCGATAACAATTTGAGTTATTTCCTCTAATAGATCGCCTGCTTTTATACCACCTAATTCAGATTTACCTCCTTTTCCGGCTTCATAAATTCGTTTTACAGTGGCATACCTAACTTTGAAGAACTCGTCTAAATTATTAGAAAAAATACCTAAAAAACGTAACCTTTCAATGAGAGGCACATCTGTATCTGAGGCTTCTTGCAACACACGCTCATTAAACTTTAACCAACTTAATTCTCTATTAATATATATGTTTTTATCTTTTGTCATTCTTTTAAATCCTTTGGGATTATAATAAATTCTGTCTTTCCTTTTTTTAAATCTTTCCAATCTTCAATATCAAAGGTAAGTTTCACTAAACCACTTGTAGGAAGATTATCTATAAATCTATCCCCAAATATATTAGAAATTGACGTGAAAGCATGATTATGACCGAAAATCATAACCTTATTTAATTCGTTTGATAATGATTTAATAAAGTTAATTACATTTCTCCCATCAAAATCATATAAGTCTTCTACAATTGTAATTCTGCTTTTAGGAATTCCTAGTGATTTAGCAAAAATTTTACATGTACTTAGCGCTCTATTTGCAGGGCTTGAAAACACCATATGGGAAACCTCTTCTTTCATTGCTAACTCCTTAGCTACCAAATTTGAATCATCTATTCCTCTCTGTTTTAATGGTCTTTCATAATCTATTACATCAAATTCCCAAGATGATTTCCCATGTCTTACGAGTAAAATTTCCTTCATATTCTATCGATTAAATACGTTTTTTTTCGACAAAAGGTTGCGTATGTCCGTTTTGACGAGTATATTGCCCCTTCAACTTGATAATTTGAATATCAGTGAAGTTATGAGTTATTTTGATCCGTAAATTTAATGTAAAAGACCCCAAATTAAAAACTATATTAATAAATCCATGTTTTGGTATTTAGATATCAAAATCCCTTCCCTCTAAATATTTTGATTACCCAATTAAACATAATATATGTTTAATTAATAATTGACGTATTTAATTATCAAAAAAAGTAAAACATCGCAAAGCGACCATATAATTTGTTAATCAATTTTTAACTATGAAAACAATAATATCTATCATTTTTGTTGGGCTAAGTTTCTTGTCTAGTTATGGACAAGATTTAAAGCTATCAATTATTCAAAATTCAGATGAACCTGATACAGCAAAAGAGCATTTCTATTTAGTAAAAGTTACTAATACCAGTCGAAAAGCTACATTGTTTTCAGTATCTGCTTTTAACGCAAAATGCAGTAATGAGAAATCGATCGAAACAGACTTTACTCAAGAAATATTAAATAATAACAAAAGTCTTGGAGATAAAGAACATACTATTAAACCTAATGAATCTATGGAAGTATTTGTTAAGCTTACGAAACCAAAAAATTCTAAACTCAACTCATGGAATTGCACTCAGGTCAATGCTATTTCTAAAAACGGCGACGTTATAAGCAATACTGTTAGTATTGAATCCTTCATTCCGGATCCAAAAGATTTCAATTAATCCTACTTAATACAAACTAAACTTTCGGGTTTATGAAAAAAACTACTCAATTCTTCCAATTAAACAAGATCTTACTAGGGCTTACCCTAGTTTTAAGCTTTGCATCCTATGCACAAGTTAAAGAGACTTTTTCACCTCGCTTTAATCAAACGGTTAAGGGAGATATAACAATTATTGCAAACAACATGATCTCTAGAACGTCTACAGGAGATTATACAGGCAATAGTGGAAATCATAGCTACTCTAACAATGTCTATGTTGACATTGATTCTGATAATACCACTTTTAATTCTAGTAGTGCAAATTTCTCTAATCCAGATCCAAGCCAATCGTGTTTAAGTATTAGAAAAGCTTATTTATACTGGGCTGCTGCAGATAAAGAACCTAATAATAATTTAAACTCAGAAAATCAACCTAATTGGAACTACAATGATATTAAACTGATGCTTCCAGGGCAAACGAGTTATACGACATTAACAGCAGATGATGTTATTTTTAGAGGAAGAGATACTCATTTTAGTAATGATCCTTATATATGTTTAAAAGATATAACGGCTGATGTCTTAGCGGTTTCTGATCCTTATGGAAAATATCAAGTAGCCAACGTTGAAGCGAAAACAGGAAGCTTATCAGGACATAATGGCGGAAACACAGGTACATCTGGTGGTTGGCAAATTGTATTTATTTATGAAAGTCCAAATTTACCATCAAAAAACATAAGTCTTTTTGACGGTTATGCCCACGTAAGTGATGGTGATTCTGGTACCGATAAAGATTTTGATATTGATTTTAATGGGTTTCAAACGATTTCTTCAGGTCCTGTAAATGCTAAAGTTGTAATTGGAGCATTAGAAGGAGATAGAGATTTGGCTGGTGATAGACTGCAAATAAAAAATCCTTCAGGTAATTTTGTAGATATTTCTGCTCCCGAAAGATCTTCAAGTAATTTCTTTAATAGTAGAATTACGGTCGGAAACTCTAATTTCACTGATAGAAGTCCAGCAAGCACAAATACCCTTGGTTTTGATGCTGCTGTTTTTGATTTAGATAATGGCGGTTCAAGCAATTCTAAAATTGGTAACAGTCAAAATTCTGCTCAAATTAGATTAACGTCTACCCAAGAGACCTATGGTTTATATTTGTTAGGTTTATCTATTGATGTTTGGGCACCTGATATGAATCCAATTGAAATGGGTTTAACTTCAGGAAGCAATCCTGCAGCGCCTGGTTCAACTTTAGGTTTTGATTTTAACTTACAAAACCTTGGTAATGATAATGCTATAAATCTTCAGGTAGCAACAATTTTGCCGTCTCAATTAGAATTTATCCCAGCTAATCTTCCTAATGGAGTTACATATTCATTCGATATTAACACAAGAGAACTTATCTTTTTTATTCCAGATGGAAATTTGAATGTTGGCAGCCCTCTTTTTAATGTAGGATTCGATTTAAAAGTTAAAGAAGAATGTTATTTTTTAGAAGAAAATTGTGATTTATCATTCGAAATACAATTTGATGCAACTTATAATGGTATACTAAATCCTTCCTTACAAAATACGCTAAGTTCTGCATCTATTGACAACTGTAATGTTGGTGTTCAAGATCCAACAATAATTAATGTAATTCAACCATCAGAAGCTACATGGGCTTCAGCAGAAAATGACTTAGATAGAATAGTTGATTGTAATGACCCTGCTTCACTGGTGGCGGCTCAATCTTTAGAGCCAATCACAGACAAATGTGACTTCACTTACACTAAAGTTTCTGGAAGCTTTGTATCTGATCAAAATTGTTCGAATTCAGGAACATATACTAATACATGGACGTTTACGGATGCATGTGGTCGTACAAGTTCAGAATATGTACAAACGATATCCGTTGGCAATACAAATGGACCAGATTTTAATGAATTAGAATTACCAGAGAATATTACTGTTCAATGCGATGCGATTCCTGATGCACCAGCACTTACAACTTCTGTTAGTTGTGGTACAGCCAATATTTCTTATAATGAAATAAAAACAGATGGAAGTTGTTTAAATCAATTCACGTTAACACGTGTTTGGACTGCTACAGACGACTGTAATAACACCAATGAGCACACACAGATAATTACCGTATTAGATACTACTGATCCTGTTTTAACAATACCGAATGACGAAACTCTTGAGTGTGGAGATAGTACAGATCCTGCCAATACAGGGATAGCGACAGCTACTGATTCTTGTGGAGATGTATCAATCTCCTTTGTAGATGCTTTTGTAGATATTTGCGGAGACGGTAATATTTTTAACAGAAATTCTTCAGCTACTGGAACAACAATGATTACAAGAACTTGGACTGCTACTGATGCATGTGGAAACACAACGTCAGCTGATCAAATCATTACTGTTCAAGATAGTGTTAATCCTATATTAACAGTGCCTAATAATGAAACTGTTGCATGTGGTGATAGTATTAATCCTGCTAATACAGGTACCGCAACAGCTACGGATACTTGTGGTGATGTAAC
>NZ_FNCZ01000004.1 GCF_900099995.1 Winogradskyella thalassocola | reverse complement strand
AACGTTTATGTATATGAAATGTTGCGTGTTTGTGTGCGAAGATTTTCCGAAGGAAAATCAGAAGCTAACAAATAAGCAACAAACTTTGGTTTAGGTAAAACTAGCAATTTTTTATATACTTTGTTGTACACAGTTTTTTAATATTCATCTTCCATAGTTTTTTCAATCCAATCTATGAAATTTTTCCATTTATAATTCGGGTCAGATTCAATTCCGTTCGAGTTATGGTCAAAAATCACTACGGGAAATTCACTTTCAGAACTTCGATTGTCAAAACAATAAAAATCGCCATTATCTTGTCTAAAAGGTGTTAGATATTCAGGGAATCCTAATTCCGCGTAATCTTTTAGAACCTCCTCCAAATTCATATAAGGTTCAAGTTCTTTATTCGCAAAACCAAATCCGTCAAAAGCGAAATCTCCAAGTGGAATTTCTTTACAATATTTAAGCTGAAATTCAACAAATGATTTGGGGAATTTACAATTATATTTTTCAATTAATTCGTTCAAGTCCTTTTCATTCGGTTCAGGACAATTCGCTGGGAACGCTGGTTCTCGATCAGAATATTTTGCTTTTATATCTTCAAATGTCATTTTTGGTCAAATTGTGTACAACCGGTCTCGGCTATGAGTAGTTGCTTGGGTTAGCACCAAACTTTGCAAGTACACACCAAGCTGAAAATCCGCGAGGATTTTCAGAAGTAGGCGAGAACAAGCAATTACTTATAGCCATTGTTGGCACCAGTTTTTATTCACACAATTTATTAAGTTTTTCAAAATCCTCATCAGCTTCAAAATGCTCATTCATTTCAAGGTCTAATTTAAGAGCTTTTCTAAAATCTTTGCAAGCATTTTTTTCAACACCGAGTTCCAAATAAATACCTGCTCTGTTGAATAAACCGATGTCATAATTCTTTTTTACCTTGAGAGCTTCATTAATTTTTTCAAGAGCTTCTTTAGGCTTCTTAATTTCTCTGTAAAGACTTGCCCAATTATTATAAAGAATATGAAGATTTGGTTGATTTGGGAATTCGGTTACTATCTTTTGATAATCAGCTAACGCTTCCTCAAATAATTCTAATTTCTTTTTTATGTTAATCAGATTTGCCAATGATTTAAAATCTTTTGGTGTGATTTCCAATTGAGATTCTAAATCAGCTTTTGCATTCTCATATTTCTCCAATCTTATATTGGCATAAGCTCTGTCAAAGTAAATATTCGAGAAAGATGGTTTTTTCTCAATGATTTTTGAATAGTCAGAAATTGCCATTTCAAAGTTGTTATTGTCCATATAAGTGTTTGCTCTTGCATAAAGGACACTTAAGTTGTCAGGATTTAATTCTATAGATTTAGAATAGTCAGATATAGCTAATTCATATTCTTTTCTCATTCGGTACACATTTCCTCTATTCGAATATGGTCCTGGCGCATCCGGATAAAGTTTAATTGCCTTTTCAAAAATTGAGAATGCTTTATCTATTTTTCCTTTTTTCGCAAGTTCAATTCCTTTAGAATTCAGTTCCAGCGCAGTTTGAGAAATTAAATTTTGAGTCGTTAATAATAGAATTGCTATTGCTAAAATTTTACTCATTTCGTTTTTTTTTTTAAATTGGTGCCAACGGTTACGTATAAGAATAGTGCGGTTTTGTGTGCGAGGATTTTCCGAAGGAAAATCAGACGTAACAAAAATGCACTAACCTTTGATTAAGCACTTACCACCGCATTATTTTTATACAATGTTGTAAGTAGTCTTTTTTAATTTTATTTCCTCAAATCTCTCACTCGGAACATCCTCAACACTGTTGAAATAATCTTCCGCTGTTTTTAGAGATTCAATTGCTTTTTCCTCTTTTCCAGCCAAAATATAAAAGTCAAATATTTTTGAAATAAATCCAAAACGTTGTCTTTCCATTAAACTGTCTGCTGCACCTTCCCAATCAGAAACTTTATCCAATATGGGTAATCCAATTGTTAAAATGTTTTTTGTCAAATCGTTCATTAGTTTGATATTATCAAATTCGGTTAAGTCATAATGTCCTGCATTCCAAAAATCGGTATTCCAAGTCTTTATATGGTTATCATACCAAGATTCAACAAATTCATTCATTGGTTTAAATCCGTATTTTTTTTCGTGCCATTTTACATAGTAGTTTGATTTAACAGACAAAATTGTCCAAAAGCAAACAATAGTATTTCCAAAATTTCGCTGATTTTTAGCAAAGTAGATTTCTTGAGTAAAATCGCCTATTTTTCTTTTAAAAGTCAGTTCCGATTTGAGAAGTTTAAATCCAAGCGAAGTAAGTTCAGGTTGAACGAATTCTTCGACTAATTTTCGAATTCTGTCTCCTGGTTTTAATTCCGCATATTTCATTTTTTTTCTCGTGAACATTGAGTTTCTCAGATTACTTACAACGTGTTTGTGTATAAATTAGTAAGGGCTAGGTATAAGCTAGTTTTTACACAAGCACGTAAATTGGGAAAGCAATAACTATTATTAACTAACACTAAGCCCTTATTATTTATACACGGTGTTGCAAATCCGTTTTTATTTTGTCAAATTTTAAATCTGCCAAGCATATATTACTAGCAACACTAAAGATATTAAAAAAAGAATTAGACAAGATACAAAAGTCCATTTTGTCATTCTATAAGGCAGTTTTCCAGTCCGAGTGGGGTTTTCAGCTTCGTGGCTATCCTCGCGGTTTTCTTTTTTTGCCTTCTCCAAAATCTTGTTGCCCAGATTGTAAAAGTCAATTGAAATTATGGAAGTACAGAGCACTCCGAACGCAATGGATAGTAGAAGAGTACAAAGTAAAAGGCGGTAAAGGTAAATGTTGTCAGGTGTTGGATCGCCTAAAGTCGCAAGGAGAACTACCAAAGTTGATTCTATGAGAATCGTATTGTTTATGACGCTTGGAATAAGAACGGTGACAGAATTATTAATCAGTCCAATTCCTTTTTTACGCAATTTTTTTCTATTTACTTTCTTACTCAAATTTTAAAACGTTTATTATGTCAGGCACCCCTAAAGATATTACAATTAAATATAAAGACAAATACGATAGAGTAACACCAAATACAGTTTCTAACCCCGACGAAATTGTTTTAATGTCAAAACAAGATGTTGAAGATTTAAAAGAGTTTCGGTCTAGTTTAAATGCTGAAAATGTTATCGTTTATAACAGTGATTTAGACCCAATGGTTACTATTAAAACTGGTGAAAGAAGAATCCGTATTTCTTTTACATCTTTAATTGACTCTATAGACAATACTTTTACTAAAACATTATGCGTTGCTAAGGAAATACCCTCTTAAATAATTCAATAATTTTATCACCTATTTCTTTAGGTATATTTCTTTCTTCTCTTATTTTTATTCTTGGGATAAAGTTATGAGTATCTAAAATGTAACATTCACTAACGTCGTTTATTTTGTTTTCTTTGTTTTTAAAAAAATCAGAATGGTATTTATTAATAGAGTTTAATCCATTTTTGAATTGTTTGCTTTTTTCTACAGTTCCAAAAATCAATTCTTCTTGATTTTCTAAAAATCCTTTTTGAGTATTATCCATATATTTTTATTTATTATCTAAATAAGCAAGAGAGGTGAAACAATACTAGGTTCATCGAGGAACTATCAGCACTGCTCGATAATCCGACCAAAACTACCTGTTTGCACGGTCATTGGTCATCACTTAACATCATTTCGGCTAACTCTCTTGCTATTTTTATTTCCATTTCTCTTTGTTTCGCTTTCCGTTCCTGCACATTTTTAAAAGCTTGCAGTCTTAATCTTTCTGGCCTACTCATTTTATTACTACCTCTCACTTTTTAAATGGTTTGCAACGTTTATGTATATGGAAAGTTGCGTGTTTGTGTGCGAGGATTTTCCGAAGGAAAATCAGAAGCTAGCAAACAAAGCAACTAACATTGGTTAAGCACAAAACAGCAATTTTTTATATACTTTGTTGTGCATAGTTTTTTATTCAGTTTTATAATCCGTTCTCAATTCAGCGTAATAATCATCTTTAGTATCGAGTAGGCTTTCTTCAAACTTGTATTTCAAATATTCCATATCCAATTCATTCAAAGAAACTGTCTTTTTTCCGTTCATAAAGTTGTCAATTGCTTTTTTATGATATCCGCAAAAAATCCCCCAAACCATTAATTTGATAAAATCAGATTCCTTTTTCGTTTTCAATTCCGCTTCGTTCCACGATTCCGATAACTTTTTAAATTTTCCGCCAACTTTTACAACATTTTTTCCGTCCGAAATATTAATTTCAGATGGATAATATTTAATTGTTAGATTATAAACTTCCTTAAATGTCAATCTTTTTCGGGTTTTGGTAAATTATGCACAACAATTGGATATAGACTATAGTCTATATCCACATTATAAC
This sequence comes from Winogradskyella thalassocola, assembly GCF_900099995.1. Taxonomy (GTDB): domain Bacteria; phylum Bacteroidota; class Bacteroidia; order Flavobacteriales; family Flavobacteriaceae; genus Winogradskyella; species Winogradskyella thalassocola. The sequence goes on along the minus strand of NZ_FNCZ01000004.1, from coordinate 311,366 downwards.
TCTAAGATAGTAAATCTTTTATTTCCATGAAAGATCTATTTGCCACATGTGTGTATATTTCTGTTGTTTTGGTAGAATTATGTCCTAATAAAAGCTGAATGTGTCTAATGTCAGTCCCATTTTCTAATAAATGGGTTGCAAAACTATGTCTTAGCATATGAGGAGTAACTTTTTTAATTATACCTGCTTTTTTTGCAGCCGTGGAAATAATTTTTAAAACGCTAGTCGCACTATATTTATTTCCTTTTTTGCCTTCAAACAAATATGTTTTAGGTCTATATTCCTTATAGTATAGTTGAAGATCTTTTAAAATACTTGGGCTTAATATAGAAATGCGATCCTTATTACCTTTTGCATGGTTAATTTTTACTACCATTCTTTTGCTGTCTATATCAGTAATGTTAAGGTTTAATAATTCTCCTCTTCGAAGTCCAGATGAATACAGTAGTCCTACAATGCACTTATGTTTAATGTTATTTGTTGCATTTATAATTTTTATTATGTCTTCTTTAGATAAAACTACAGGTAGCTTTTTTTCTTTTCGTGGTCGTTCAATTGAATAGAATCTATTTGGCATTCCGTGCACAACTTCATAAAAGAATTTTATACTATTTATAGTTAAATTCACATAAGAGTTTGATTTGCCATCTTGTATCAACTTTTGTAAATATTTTCTAACATCAATTTCATTTAGTGCAATTGGGTCTTCCTTATAATAATGATTAATGAAGGACTCAAAACTAGACACATAATTACGAACCGTATTATCAGAATACCTTTTAAGTTCAAGTTTCAATAGATAGGATTCAGGGCATGTCTTAAAACCATTTTTCGGTTTTCTAGACCTAAAGTGCTCCAAGTTGAGCTGTGGGTTATCTTCATTTATAATTTTATCAGAAAAAAAATAATTTCCATTCACCCAAGCAACCCCATAAAAAGTTTTAAATATTAAATCCAAATTACTCTTAGTATTAGGTAAATAATACAATAATAATTCTTGACTCCAAACTATGTTTGGAATTGTATTAATAAGAGCTTCTATGATTTTACTTGAATTAAATTGAAGTCCGATACATTTTTTTTGATCTATAAGAAGATGTTTTAGTGTTATACTGTTTTGTAGTTGCATAAGTTTTTAATTACAAAATACTGTGTATAAATGAATTAGTCGTATCTTATTCGGATAGGATTCGTATAAAATACGTTTAATTACAAAATGAGGAGGCTTTTTATAACATGCTTGTATTGCAAAAAGGAATTATTTGGAAGAACCGATAAGAAGTTTTGTGATCCTCAGTGTAAAAGTGCCTATCAATACAAGAAATCTAAGGAGCTACCAGAACGATTTTATAATAAAGTAGACAATCAATTAAAACTTAACCGGAAAATTTTGAAGAAATATAATAAAGGAGGTATGGTAACTGTAAGAGCTAGCATGCTTACACAAGAAGGATTTGATCCTAACTTTTTTACTCATTATTGGAAAAACACAAAAGGAGACGTTTATCTATTTGCATATGAATATGGATTTTTTAGAAAAAAAGAAAGAAATTTAGATAAATATGTTCTTATAAAGTGGCAAAATTATATGGGTTTTTGATTTTTTTATTACTTTTATAAATATAATCGAAGTGAACACGAAACTGAGTACGTTTTGGAACACGATTTACATATTATATAGCGGAAAAGGTGCGTTTTTCGATGTTTTTGAGTCTTTTTAAGAACTCATAACCCGAAGGTCACTGGTTCGAGTCCAGTTCCCGCTACTAAGCGAAAGCTTTTTAAAACAACGGTTTAGTTCACTCTAAACCGTTTTTTTTATGCAAAGTATTTATGATTGATTTCCTTAGACTGTCTTGTCCTGAAATATGACTACTGGTTAAAATTGAACAAAGCAGAGGGAAATCCATGATTATTTCCATTTAGGAAATATAGCAGTAATAAATCATATGTATTGTGGCACATAATTTTTATAATACATTATTCCTTTAGAATAGAGAAACCAGAGATCTTTAATAATTACACTTTTAATTTACAACCTTTAGGAAGCCATGACTTAATCTTTGCGACCTCTGCGTCCGAAATATTAGTGTTTTTAATATTGAGCATCTTTAGGTTTTTTAGGTTTTTAATTGATTCTGGCAGTTTACTTATCTTGGTTTTACTTAAATTTAATCGCTTTAAATTGATTAATTGTCCTATTTCTTCAGGAATACTCGAAACATTACTTGCTGTAAGGTTAATCTGCTGAAGATTGGTCATATTACCAATTTCTGCAGGAATATGTTCAAAGGAATACCCTCCTGTAAAGACTAGGCCTTTTATATCAAGCTGTGTAACTTCTAAAGGAAACTCATTAAGATCGCCATCATAAACTGTCATCATCACTAAAGTTGGACCATACTGCCCTGGACTAATATTACTTTTGTATATACTTCCGCTAGCAGCAACAGATGCTTCTTTTTCTTTGTCTTTAGCGTAAAAAGAATAACTCCCACTAAGTTCATTAACCATAGACTCTCCCAGATCATCTATTTCTATCTCGATATTTGTAGGCATAACTAGTTTATTTAAAGCATCATAATCATAAGTTTGATTGGTATTTGCTGCTATTCCCTTTCGTTGCTCAACAATCAGTTTTGAAAGCTGTATTACTCCCTGATCTGTGCCTCTCAAAACAGGGTTGTTATAGGCATCCTCATAAAGCTCTAAATATTTAGACGCCTCATCAAAATTGCGAGCCTGAAAATATGCTGTTGCCAAATTCATATATAAGCCTTGTGCCACCTTTCTGTTAATCTTGGCCTTTTTATCATCTAAATTAACTTCTTTGATAAATGTTAACCACCTATTAACCGGTATCATTAATTGGTCAATGGTTTGTGCATTTACCTTGCCATCTTTGTACATGTTATCGTAAACTGTAATGGCCTGTCTTTGTGCTTCATCTAAGTCACTATAATCGTATCCTTTGCCTCCCTTTCCTGTAAATACATTTACCGAGTAGTCAACGTAGCCTCCTTGCATTTTAAACTTAGCACTTCTTTGAGCTTTTTCTATAAATCGGGCTTTAATACTTTGATGTTGTTCGTTCTTCCAGGCAACTTTATCTTTATTCCAGCTCTCTTCCAGAACTTGTGGGTGCCAATAGCACTTGTCTTCTCCATAAATAAACTCAATAGTTTCATTAGCTAAGCTGCCTGTTCTTTGATAACTATTAAATTCTTCGGCATATAAAATATTACCAGAGGGATTTTCTATAATAAGGTAGGCATCATTAATTTCTGCTGACACACTGTATTGATATACAGTAATTTTTTTAGCATCTTTTAATGCATTTTTACTTCCGGCAGCAACACATACTTCTTCGGCTTCAATAGATTTTGGCGTGTCAAAGCTTGTATTACCCATGGCAAATGAGTATTTGAGTAGGGAAGGGCTTGTGGTTATATCATAAGCTGGAATTGAAAAGAAAACTGATTTGATCGATTCAGATTTTGCATTTTGCGCAAAAATTGATGGACTTGTTAGTAGAATGAATAAAACGAGGAGAGGAAGATCTTTAACTGACATGAATTAATTGGATTAGTTGATCTAAAAATAACCTTTTTTTTATGAAATCATTTACAATGGTCTGATATAAAAATAGTTGAGGGTTTACGTGTAAGGATTTTTTAAAGGGAAATCAATAGCTAGCAAACAAGGCAATAAACTTTTTTAAGCTTAAAACAGTAATTATTTATATACTTGTTAGGCCTCGTGTTTTTATTAAAATGTATATGGGTCAAAAATTTTTCCTTCAGGATATTTTGGTAAAGTTCCAATGTTTTGCAAGCTTTCAATAAAATGATTTTTACACAATACGTCCTTTAGAATTGCTTTTCGTTCACAATTATCTCTCCTACAAAAATTTTCAGATGCAACTAGTTTATGTCTTTCAAAATACAAATTCATTGAAGCAGCAAACATTGTCATATCTGCTGGTGATACAAATGGATTTTTATTCCATTCTTTAATTTCAGTTTTTGGAATTTTAAACAGATAATCTTTTTCTCCCCAATTCCAAGCACTACTTAATTGCCACAATTGATTACAAAATTTACATTGATATAAATGATGACCTTTATTAGATTTACTTTTAATCTCTAGATGTTTCTTGATTTTTTTGCTTTCTTTAATTCGTTTCGAAATGACATCACGAGATAATTCCAAATCAGAATAGTTTTCGCAAGTACAAGTTTTATGCAATTGTTTTGTCATTTTTAGATGTGCGTTGTTATATGTTACCCTGTGATACGCTATTCTGAGGTCTTTTCTTGGCGGTTTATGATATATTGTGTTATGTGCTTTGTTCTATGTATTTAATGACGTCTATTGTTTTGTGAATTTTGTCAAACCTATCATATATTTCTAAATTATTCTCGTTCCATTTTGATTTTCTATAAGAATATGAACAATCATAAATTGACGTGTTATTTTCTAAAATCCATTCATCTATAATATCATTGGATTTATTCAAAATTCGACATATAATATGTTCGAAATTTAAACTTACGACCCGAATGATTTCAATTTTTATTTTCCTCGATTTATGAGTTTTAGAAATATTCATCTTTTTCTCGAATCCTAGATATGATTCTTTTATATGTTCAATTGTTTCGAAGAATATTTCTGTGTCGACTTTATGCTCAATTGATATTTCTGAAATCGATTTTTTTAGGAGGTCATTTAGTAATCCGATTTGATTAGCCGGTTGTGTTTTTAAGAATTCTGTTACAGTATTTTCAGTCACCTGATGAAAATAATCTATACATTGTCCATATGGTTTAATTTTTATAGAGCTTAAATCCGTTTGTAGTTTGTTGCTGAAAAAACCGAAACCTCCTAAGTTTACTTTTTTTGGTAAGTAATGATGAAGTAATTCTTCATGATAAGATGTTATTCTATTGAATTCTATACAGTCTTGTTCACTGTGTTTTCTTTTGTCTATTGAAAATGTGATTCTATTTATAAACATAATTTAATTTTCATTGTTCCAAGTAGCATAACGTGTGTTTGGTTAAACAACTAATTTACTAAATACGTCACAGATAGAATATCTGGTAGAAACCGTTATTAGTAGTTCGTTGAATGTGTACTGTCTTAATCTGTTGTTATTTTTTTAATTCAGATTCTAAAATTGCAAGTGTGTCTTCAATGTAATTCTTAATTTTATATTAGTAATCGAGTCTTGAGCCTTCGAGGACCGATTTATTTATCAGTAGTCCTAGATTAGCTTTGTTGTTTAATTAGCTGAATCACAACGTTCTTGGGGGTGCTTTATGTTGTCTTTTCGCTACGCTCAGCAATGAATTAGAAACGGTGTTGTGTGCCTTTTTTTTATATTCCATTTCTGTTTTTCCAAGTATGCATTGTTGTCGGATGTTCATTGTCAATAGGATAATTCCGATTTACAAAGTCTAATTGTTTTGGAGTTAGCAAAACAAACATTCCGTCATTTCCACAATTTATAGGATAAAACAGCTCGTTCGAATTTTGTTTCCTTAATTCTGTGTTTAGCATTTCTATGAAATTGACATAGGCAATTCCCCAATCAAGGTCAGAAAATCGTCCGTCAAACGCGGTGTATTCAATTCCGTTCAATTCTATGGTATGTTTCCAAGTGTTTTGGTCTTGTTCGCTTTGTTCGTTTGCGAACTCTAATTTTAGACCGAGTTTTTCAAAAGTGGGCTTAACTTGAGCCAAATATTCTGTGAGTCCTCCGGTCTCAAATAGTTCTTCGCAATCTATCCAATGATAACGACTGTCCATAAAATTCAGTGTTTCTCCTCGCACTGGACCTTGAAAGAAAGTCAAATTCGTGTATGCTTTTTCAAAACCTGCTTTAACAGTATCCAATTCAGATTGGTCAGTTAAATTGAAATATCCCAGTTTTTCTAATGCTACTACGATGTCTTTTCCGCTTAACTTTTTATGGATGTCTTTGTTAAGATTCTCATTCCGAATTTTCGAACTCGCATCTTCTTTTTTAGAATTACAAGCTAAAAACATAAATAAAAATAGGATAAAGAAAATATGTTTCATCGATTTGTCAAATTACACACAAGGTTGATATGTATTGAGGTTGCATGTTAAAGCACCTAAATTAGCAAATAAAAACGGAATAGACCCGAGCTAGCGAACTGACGAAGCGATTTTATAAAGTAGGCCAGAACTCGCAATAAATTATATGCGTCGTTGAGTAACGTTTTAATTCAGTTTAAATATAAAAATTATCACGCCTCTTTATCACAGCTTGTTACAATTAGTCAATTGATTCGTTTAGTTGATAAGACAATCAATCAGACTCGTATATGAATCAACTTATTGTAAACACAAACAACCTCAATTTTTCTTATAATAAATCAGAACAAGATATTGAGAATTTAGAACTAAAAGTTCCTAAAGGCAGTATTTATGGGTTTTTAGGACCCAATGGTTCTGGGAAAAGTACCACAATTCGGTTGCTACTAGGACTTCTAAAGAAAACATCGGGAACAGTTGTTCTTTTTGGAGAAACATTTAATAATAAAACTAGACTTAAAATTTTAGACCAAGTAGGCGCCTTAATAGAGAATCCTTCTTTATATGAGCATTTAGACGCTGTTGATAATCTAAGAATCGCAGCAAATTATCGCCAGAACATATCATTTACTAGAATACATGAAGTCTTAGAAATTGTAAAACTAACACATGCCAAAAACAAGAAAATAAAAGAATATTCTCTAGGCATGAAGCAGCGCTTAGGATTGGCAATGTCGTTATTAAGTAATCCTGAACTCATCATTTTAGACGAGCCAACAAATGGTTTAGATCCCAAAGGAATTATTGAAATGCGGACCTTAATAAAAGACTTAAATGAAACGTATGGTACTACCATCTTTATCTCTAGTCATCTGTTGAGTGAAATAGAAAGAACCTGTACTCATGTTGGTATTATTAGAAATGGTAAGATGATCTATCAAGATACTGTGGCGAGTTTAAAAGTGTCGAAAGGCTCAAATATAAAACTAGATATAGAAGTCGATTTGCCAAATGAAGCGCTGTCAGTTTTAAAAGATTTGAATATGGGAAATGTCGCTTTACTTGATGATTTTTTACAAATTGAGGTTTGTAGTAAAGAAGATATTACAAAAGTGATAGATGTTTTAAGAGCATCAAAAATTAATATTTATCAAGTGACTATTAAAAACAATTTAGAGGAACTTTTCTTATCGCTAACTGAAAACTAAAAATTATGACAGCAATCTCATTCTATATATCAAGTATCAAAAATGAATTTATTAAATTAAAAAGAACATTTGCTTTTTGGCTTACTATTATTAGTGCCATTCTTTTTCCCATATTATTTTTTATAGCCTATTTTTTAAAGCATGAAACCAATACACCAGAAGCTGGAATAAATCCATGGGAAAAATTCATGACGATCCAGATTGAAAATTCTATTCCTTTTTTTATACCCATGTTTATTGTATTAATTACAAGTTTAATTATGCAGATAGAGCATAAATCATTAGGTCTAAAACATTTGTTTGCTTTGCCAGTTCCTAAATGGAGTATCTATTTTGGGAAATTAAGCATTGTGATTTTCGCCATAATTACGACATATGTCTATTATTATTTAGCCATTTTATTGTCAGGATTTTTATTAGGATTAATACATCCAGATCTGGCTTTTTTGAATTTTCAGCCAGAGCATCTAAAATATATTAATATGCTAACAATTTCTTTTGTGGCCTCTTTAGGAATTATAGGTATTCAGTTTTGGTTAAGTTTTAGATATAAAAACTTTATTGTCCCTTTAGGACTTGGGATGTTCTTAGCGATTATTGGGATAATTGTTTCTCAAGCTCCACAATCTATTTATTTCCCTTACTCGTTTAGTGTATTATCTGTTTCTTTAGGTGATAAAATGCCTTTAATTTTGGGTGTCTCGTCTGTTACAGTCTTTAGTGTAATATGTTTTTTAGTAACTAGTGTTTTAGGGTATATTCATATAAAAAAGCTGAATATAAAATAAGTGCTTATATCTAATTATTAGGTGTTTAAATAAATTGAATTTATTAATTAATCGATTTTTAAATCTGGATTGTCCAAATTATTACACACCGGTTTTGTATAAGATTAGTTGCGTGATTTAAATCCTAAAGTTATCAAATAAACCACATGTAAAATGGCACCAGGGCTTTTACAAATAGACTTTTACCAGCAACTAATTTTAAACGGTATTGTGTAATGTATTTTGTTTTTTATGCTGTCAATCCTTTTTGTGTTCTTGTTCAGTATGATTTTGATTTCCATTTATCATGTTATCTTCGTCATATATGGCATTCGACATTCCAAGCATAGCGGCAGTAATTATTAATATAATTTTTCTTTTTATCCATATAAGGATGTGTTTGGATTTCTCCAAATAAGTTTTATTCTTTTGTTTATACATTTTAGTAATGATAAATGATGAGACATTCGTTTTATCATGTTATGCCGTAAAGCATAGTCGCATAGAAAGTAAAATTTGTTCTAGGCTATGTATAAATTTGTATATTGATTACTGGACACGAATTTTTTATGTAAAAAAACGTGTTGAGCTATTATTGAACTTATGGCTTGATACCGTTCAATTTGAAAATTTAAGATTCTTGTAATTTTAGCACTGTAAAAATCTTTCAGGTTGAGAAATGTAAGTAGCGCAACAAATAGTTTTTCTGATGGAAGCTGTTTACCGTAAACATATAATTCCGAATACTTAGGGCTAAATTCTTTTCGGGTATTAATGTATGAGACTTGATGATAGTTAGAAGATTTAACTTGAGAATATAGGGAACACTCATTAACCGTCAGACCGAAAATCAGAAGGAAGGAAATCAGATGTTTTATATATGTCATCAATTTATTGAGTTGAAACTAGCGATTCTAATCTTTGCATGTTAGCAACTAATTTAGTGAATAAATTCTAGATAGACCCGAGCGCAGCGAACTGGTGAAGCAATATCCCGTAGGAATGTTCGTAAGTCGGCTGTGACCTTGCAATTAATCATACACGGTGTTATATAGTTACTTCACTCAATTACTCTAAATTTCACTAAAACCCTTTATTTACAGTACTTTACAATTTTTTACTAAAGTAAAGTAATGCAATAAAATGCGCTAAAATGCTTGTTTTGTTGTACCTATTGTTGTACCTTAGTACTCGGTTGCATCGCTTTGCACACCTTTAAAACCAGTACTTTATGTCTTCAATAAAACTAATTTTAAGAAATAACAAAGTAGATAAAGCAGGAGAAGCACCTCTTTATTTAAGAGTTATCAAAGACCGTAAAACTAAATTCATTTCGTTAAGCCTAAAATTAAAACCAAATGAATGGGATGAAGATAAGCAAAAAGTAAAGAAGAATCACAGTAATTCTACACGACTAAACGCTTACATATCTCAAAAGGTTGCAGATGCAAAAGGCGAGATTGCAGACCTTGAAAGAAGAAACCAATCTACAACCGCAAGAAAACTAAAAGAGGCCATTAAGGGTAAACCCTTAACGAACTTTTTTGACTACTCTGATAATCTTTGCGAAAAGCGAAAAGATACTTTAGCTTATTCAACCTATAAGAATTACAAAACCTATTTAAAGAAATTTGAAAAGTTTGTAGGACATAGAGAATTGATGTTTGAGGATATTACAGTTACAACCTTAAAGGATTTCGCATCTTATTGCAGTTCTACATTAGGCAACAATAATACAACTATAAATTTCTCTTTAAAGATTATGAAAATAATGTTTAAAGAAGCACAAAAAGAAGATTTAATACCTTTGGATTTATTTCCCTTTAACAAGTTCACAGTAAAAAAAGAAAAGAGTACAAAACGCTATCTAACTGCGGAACAGTTTCAGGACTTTATGGATTTAGAAGTTTCTAATAAAGACAAAGCACAGATTATAAAAGATATGTTTATTTTTTCAGTCTTTGCGGGTGGTTTAAGATTTGGGGATATGCTAGAGCTAAAATGGAAGAATTACGATAAGAAAAACGGAAGAATAACAAAGATAATCAGAAAAACAAACAGACAGCACAGCGTTAGAATAGGGCAAAAAGCGGTTGAGATATTAGAGAAGTATCAGCAAAAAGACCAAAAGCAAGAAGATATAATTTTCCCTTTTGCAAATATTGATAAAACCTATTTTACAGATAAAGAGCATAGAAATTTAATAACAGGTAGAGCAATAGCATTAAGTAATATGTATTTGAGAAAAATGGGTACACGTTTAGAACTACCTTTTAATTTATCGTTTCACATAAGCAGACATACATTTGCTACCAGGGCATTAAATAATGGTATGCGTATAGAACACGTTTCTAAATTGATGGACCATTCAGATATTGGTATTACACAAGTGTATGCAAAAATTATTAGTAGTGAGTTAGATAATGCAGTAGATAAATATATCAATTAATATGGGTGCGTTTTCAGATATAGAAATTAAAATACTAGACCGTTTAACAGAGGTTGTAGATGGAGAGTTAGAATCAATTGGTTATGAGAATAGTGAAAAAGATAGAATGCTTTATTCTACCTGTATTAATGATGATGAAAAAGACGAATTAACTAAAAAGGAAATCAAAAAACTTCAGAAGAAAATATCAAAGTGCAATCCAAATATAGCAGGCTATATTTCAGTATTTTTAAATAAGTATGAGCTAGAACAACACGAAGGAGATTTTTATAGTTACAGAGAGCGTATAAGTAGGAATTTTTTAAGTAATTATTATGAAGGTATTGAGCAACTTGCGGAGGAATATACAACAACTGAAAAAGTAGATGCAGAAGATGAAATGTATTTTGAAGCTGTATTAAATGACGAACTATATAATTTTGATAAAAATGAAATAGATGATTTTATTAAATATATGGCTTACGCACAAAGGCTATCAACTTTCAAAAGTATTTTAGAATCTATAGAAGAAGAAAAAGCAAAAAAAGAAATTAGTAAAGAACCAGATCAACCAACGATGACAACCAACCAATTTCAATACGACAACTTCAAAGATTTATTATTAGTAGAAGAATTAGAAAAGCGTGTAGCAATTGAAGCAGTAGAGTACAAAAAGAATTGCGATGACTATTGGGAAACTTATACTTTCGACCCAACCTATTTTGATACGTTTATTTCTGGGGAGTTGTACACTATATTTTTAAACGCCATATATGAAAGAATAAAGCCTTTAAATGACTTTGAAATTAATAAATACCTAACACTATCAGTAAATCAATTTAAGACGCACACACCAGAAAAACGAGCAGAAGCCTTTAAAAGAATTTATCACGACACCTATTGGCATCCAAACTATATGGAGTACAATCCAAATCAGTACGAGAATAAATATCCTGTTCACGTTTGGAAGCATTATACAAATCATTTTCACTTATTTAAAGAAGCATCAGAAAATATCTTACAGGACTTTAAAAAGGGCTTAATTGGAAATGGTAAAAAACAAGAAGTAATTGAGAAACCAAAGACTAAAACAAAATCGAAATATCAATCATTTACCTACATTAATAATCTTACAGGTCAAACACAGTTAACCGATTTAATGAATACTTTAAAGCGTAAAAACCTTATTGATAATTCAACCGATTTAAAAGACTTTAGAAAAGCGTTTAGCGGAGAAGAAATCGAAAAACCTATTGTTTGGACAGGTAATATTAGCGAGCTTTCATATTTCATTAAGCAATTGCATAATGAATTAAAACTTGTTACAGATTTAAAGCAACAACAATGGGCAGTAACTATAAACTGTTTTATTCAAGAAAACGGAGAGCAATATAACCGCACTAAATTAAGAACTCAAAAAGTTCCTACTACATCAAAAAACATTGATATGGCATTAAAAACACTATAATAACACTCTACACTTCAAGTGCAGTATTAAAAAACTTTCTTCAAATAATACAGTTAATCTCTTTTAGGTTAGCTGTTTTTTTTTGCCACTCTACACTCTGCACCTTACTCTAAACCCTTGTTTCTAAAGTGTTTTGAACCTCTATTTCTGACAATCTTTGTTTTCATAATCATTAAAATTTCACACAATGGAAGCAATTATTTTAAGTGCACAACAGTACAAAGAATTAGTAAATCGTTTAGATGTTCTAAACAAAAAACTAGAAGAAAAACAGAAGTCACCAAACGACACATTTCTCGACAATCAAGAATTTCTTCAACTAATGAATATTAGCAAAAGAACAGCGCAATCCTGGAGAGATGAAGGAAAAGTGTCATTTTCTCAAATAGGTTCAAAAATCTATTACAGAATGAGCGATGTACAGAAGCTTTTAGACAAGAACTATAAACAAGCTTTTTCAAGTAAAAAACGCAATTACTAATCCGTAAATCTTAAAGTTATGCAAGCTGTCGTATCTGTCTTTAAAGACTTCGTAAACAAGGTTGAGGATAAGCCTTTAGAAAAAATCCTAAACGATATTAAATTAGGTACTTATAAAACTGAAATAAGCGATATAAGAAACTTATTATCTAATGATAACAAACAGGAAGCAGACCAACTTAAAAAGCAATTAATTGGTTTTACAGTATCAGGTACTTTCAATAATGGTAGAAGTATTGATAAGATAAATGCGTACAGTAAATATGTAATTTTAGATATAGATAAATTAGAATATTCACATTTACAATTAATAAAAAACAACACACGTTTAGCACCTTATACGTATGCATCATTTATTAGTCCTAGTGGTAAAGGCTTGAAAATTATTGTAAAAGTAAATGCAAGTAAAGAGCGTCATAAAGAAGCCTACAAACAAGTTGTAGACTATTACGAACAAGCATTAAATATTGATATTGATACCTCTGGAAGCGATATTTGTCGTTTATGTTTTGTGTCTTATGATGAAGATTGTTTTATCAATGCTAATGCAGATACTTTTGAAGTAATCATAAAACCAAAAGAAATAGCACCACTAATAAAACAGAACAATCAAATAAATAATGATATTGAAGCTTACATATCCGAAATAGAAAAAAAAGGAACCGATATTACAGGAAATTATGAAACGTGGCGAAATTTAGGATTTGCATTATCAGAGGAATATGGAGAAACAGGAAGAGAATACTATCATAGAATTAGTAGGTTTTACATCAAATACAATTACCAACAATGCGATAAACAATTTACCAATTGTTTAAAAGCAAAAGGAACAGGCGTAAATATTTCTACATTTTACTATATGGCACATCAAAATAATATAAAGCCATTTAAAGAAACTATTGAAGAAGAACTATTAATACAAAAAGAAGAAACCAATCTAGAAGATTATTCAGATAGTCCAACGTTCTCAACTTCCTTAATTCCTCAACTTCCGCAGTTCCTTCAACACGTAGTTAAATATACTAAAACAGACCAAGAAAAAGATATAATGATATTAGGTGCAATAACAGCTATAAGTGCTTGTTTGCCTAAAATATACGGTATCTATGATGGCGATAAAGTGTATTCTAATTTATATTTATTTATAACAGCGGCAGCAGCTTCAGGTAAAGGCAAACTAAAATTTTGTAAACGATTAGTATATAAAATTCACAAAACAATGCGTGAAGAAGCAAAACTAATGGAAGCAGAATATGATGCAGAATTAGCACAATACAATAAGAATAAAGCGAAAGATGAAAACCTAAAGAAACCACCAAAACCACCAATTAGAATGTTATTTATTCCTGCAAATAACAGTTCAACTGGTATGTTTCAATTATTACACGATAGTAAAGGTAGAGGACTAATATTTGAAACCGAAGCAGATACACTAGCTAAAAACTTCAAAACAGATTATGGTGATTATTCTGATGGTTTTAGAAATGCGTTTCATCACGAAACAATAAAATATTTTCGTAGAACAGATAGAGAGTATGTAGAGATTGAAGAGCCTTGTTTGTCTTGTGCATTAACAGGCACACCAAAACAAGTTTTGGCGTTAATGCCAAATGCTGAAAATGGTTTATTCAGTCGCTTTATGTTTTATCAAATGCCAACAAGTACCAATTGGAAAAATGTATTTGCTATTGATACTAAAAAAGGCTTAAATGAGTATTTTGATAATTTAGGCAGTGAATTTTATGAGTTATACAGGCAACTAATTACAAATACAGAAATACAGTTTTCGTATACCGAAGAACAACAAGAAGTATTTAATCAATTTTTTTCAAAAATTAATTTATACTATTTAAATGTAAATCCATTAGAGTACAATTCATCAATTAAAAGAATGGGTATTATAGCGTTTAGAATTAGTATGATTTTAACGGTTTTGCGAATACTAGAAACTGGTGATGTTTCAAATCCTTTGTATTGTTCGGATGAAGATTTTCAAACAACACTAACAATGGTAAAAGCATTAATTAAACACAGTAGTAAAGTGTATTCTAGTTTGCCAGAAGATAAAACAGCGATTAATTACAAAAACAAAAGAGAGCAATTTATTGAAAGTTTGCCATTACGTTTTACTACACAAGACTATATTAGTTTTGCAAGTAAATTAAATATTACCCAAAAAACAGCTGAACGCTACATAACCAGTCTTTGTAAGTCTAAATTTTTAGCAAGAGAATCTCAAGGTAATTATTACAATCCATCAAAAGAAGAAAGCGAGGAAAATGAGGAAAGTAAGGGTAATGAGTAGTCAGTTTCCTCAATTCCCTCAATTCCCTCAATTATCATTTTAGGGGTTTATTATAAATATAACGCAATACGTTATATAAATACAAAGTAAATACTATATATTTATAGTTTCAAATCATAAATTTTTATGAACAGAATAAAAGAGGTTTTAGAGGCAAAAGGCATTAAACAAGTCTGGTTAGCAGAAAAGTTAGGTAAAAGCTTCAATACAATTAATGGGTATGTTCAAAACAGAAATCAACCCACACTTGAAGTTCTTTACGATATTGCCAAAATATTAAATGTAGACATAAAAGATTTAATTCTTTCTAATAAAGAAAACAACAACTAATGCCAACAGAAAAAGAACTATTAAAAGAAATAGAAACTCTTAAAAAGAAATTGGAAGTTTCTAATAATCGTATAAAGACTTCTAAATATGGCGTAACGTGGTTAGATGTTCCTGAAGCATTTGAAGAAGAAACAGAAAACCAATTACCTATTCTTAAAGAAGTTAAAGAAAAAGCAATTAAAAATAAGGATAATAATCCAACCCACTTATTAATAGAAGGAGATAATTATCATTCACTAACTTGTTTAAATTATACTCACAAAAATAAAATAGACCTTATTTATATAGATCCACCTTATAATACAGGTAAGGATGGTTTTACTTATAAAGACAAGCGCATTATAAATAAATTTCCTGATGGTACTTTAGTTCCTAAAGATTCACCATTACGTCATAGTTATTGGCTTTCTTTTATGTATAAACGTCTTGATTTAGCAAAAGAGTTATTAAAGGATACAGGTAAAATTGTAATTAGTATTGATGATAATGAGATGGCGAATCTTGTTTTGTTATGTTCAAAAGTCTTTGGTAGTAATAATCAAGTAGCAATACTTCCGACGATAATGAATCTAAAGGGTAATCAAGATGAATTTGGTTTTGCTGGAACACACGAATACACAGTAGTTTTTGCTAAAAACATTAGCAAATGTTCCTTTAATCAATTTGAATTAGATGATTCTGAATTAGAAAAATGGAGTGAAGACGAAATAGGTTTCTTTAAAAAAGGTGCACCTATGAGAGCGACAGGAGAGGAAGATAAGCGTGAAAACCGTGCTGAAATGTTTTATCCAATATTAATAAAAGAAGATGAAGCTTTTGCTATAACTAAAGATGAGCACTTTGCACTTTATGATAAGCCTTCTAAAACTTTTGATGATAAACATTTATCAAATGTAATTAGTAAATACGAAAATTTAGGTTATGAAATTGTACTTCCATATTCAGGCAAGGAGTATGGTAGGTGGCGTTGGGGTTTTTCGGAAAAAAATAGAAAAAGGCTAAAAAATGATGTTATAGTTACAAGAACAAAAAATGGTATCTCTTTATATAAGAAACAAAGACCAGACTTGAACGATTTACCTACTAAAAAACCCAAAACATTATTTTATAAACCTGAATATTCTAGCGGTAATGGTACTTCTCAATTAAAAAATATATTAGGTTACAAAGCATTTAAAAATCCTAAACCAGTTGACTTAATAATAGATTTAATCCAGTTATCAACTAATAAAAAGTCGATAGTTTTAGATTTCTTTGCTGGTTCTGCAACTACTTTACAGGCTTGTTTGGAGTTGAATAATCAAGGATATAACATCCAAAATATTATTTGCACAAATGATGAAGGGAATATTTGTACAGAAGTTACCTATCCTAGAAGCAAAAAAGTAATAAAAGGTTATGTTGATTTAAAAGGTAATGCAATTAGCGGTCTTGGTAATTCGTTAAAATATTATAAAACAGATTTTGTAGGTTCTAATAATATTTTGTCAGCTACAGATGAAGATAAATCTAATTTAGCACAAAAAGCAGGTTATTTACTCTCAATAGCAGAAAACACTCTTGAAGAAATAGAATTAAGTAATTGCTATCAATTATTTGAAAATGAAAAGAAAATAACTGCAATATATTTTAAAGAAGAGTTAACCGAAATGGAAGCTTTTTTAGCTAAAGTAGAAAAAATAAAAAAACCTATTGTGTTGTATTTATTTAGTTGGGGTAACAGAAGTGAGTTTGAAAGTTTATTCGACCATTTAGAACACATTACTATTAAAACAATACCACAACCAATTTTAGAGATTTACAAAAAGATTTACAATATAGTTACTCTATGAGCAAATTTAGTCCACTAAACTTTCAGAAGAAAGCAATAGATAAATTAACATCAACTTTTATAAGACTTTGGGAAAACACGCAAACTCAAAGACATTTAGTTTTTAAATCACCAACAGGTAGTGGTAAAACTTTTATGGTGTCAAATTTTGTACACGGTTTAAACGCATTACCAAATTGGGATTATGATAAAGCTTTTATCTGGATTACTTTTTCAGATGATTTAGCAATGCAAAGTAAAGTTAAGTTTCAAGAGTATTTTGATTCAAATCTCGAAAATGGTTTACTAACAGTTAATGACTTCAAACAAGGTAAATTTCATAAAAACGATATTCTATTTATTAATTGGCAAAAGTTGGTTTCTACAAGTGCCGATAATAGAGTATTGAGACGACCTGATGATGAAATCTTATTAAAAGAACAAGGCTTTTATTTTGAAGATTTAATTGAAAATACACACAAAGAGAATAGAGAAATTATCCTAATTGTAGATGAAAGTCACATAAGTAGTAGGACAACTTTAGCGCAAAATATAATTGATATTATTAATCCTAAAGTGATTTTAAATGTATCTGCAACGCCAAGTTATATACCTAATAGAGATGAGGAAGATGAGGGTCTTGCAGGTTATGTTAGAGTAAATAGAGATGATGTAGTTGCTGAAGGTTTAATCAAAGAAAAGATTGCAGTACAAACAGAGGAAGACTTAAAAAAATATCCGAATAAAGACCAAGATGAATTATTACTTGAATTAGGTATTGAAAGACAGTTAGTACTAAAAGATGAATTTAAAATATTAGGTAAAGACATTAATCCTTTAGTTTTAATTCAATTACCAAATGATGACAATAAGTCAAGTGATAGAAATGAAAAAACGAAAGAAACGGTTGTATTAGATTATTTAGCTAAAAAAGGTATTGACACAGAACGTAAAGTAGCTTTATGGTTTGATGGAAAGCAAAAAAATATGGACTTCATTACTCATAACGAAAGTGATGTGGATTTTATGTTATTTAAACAAGCAGCAGGTACAGGTTGGGATTGTCCTAGAGCGCATATTTTGGTAATGTTTAGAGAGATAAATTCAGCTTCTTTTTACACACAAACTATTGGTAGAATTTTAAGAATGCCAGAGCCAAATTCAAAAGACGATTATAAAAATAATCCAAATTTAAGAACAGGTTATTTATTTACCAATTACAAGCGTAATGATATAGAAATACCAGATCAAACCACAAACAACAAACCTTTCATATATACTTCAAAAAGAAAGGATGATATTGAAAATATTGAAGGATTATATTCAGATTTTGTGTCTAGAGTAGATTATGGTGATTTAGGTCACGCAGTTAAGTTTCAAATGAGTTTTTTAAGTTCATTTAATAACTTTTTTGATGTTGAAGAAAAAGACCATCCCATCACAATAAGAGAAAAAATTGTATCAAAAGGGGTAGATATTAATCCTACTATAACTAATAAATTAATAGTTGATGCAGTATTTACAGATTATGATAAAATCAATTTAGATTATACTACAAAAGGTCACGAAGAAGAATATGATATTTCAAGAAATGATGTAGAAAAACTATTTAATTTTTATTGTTATCAATTACTAACTGAACAAACAGAAACAGAAGCAAAAGTATCAAACGTTTCACGTTCTTGGTCGCCTTTAAAATCAGCATTTAGAGTATGGTTTAAGAGTATATTCGACCAAGATAGTAACTTGTATTACAGAATATTAATTAACGACTTAAATAAAGAGCAATCAAGTGTTTTCAGAGAAGCTTTAACAAAAACACTAAAAACTTATTATCCAATAAAAAAAGCGTTTTTAGAAAAACGTAAAACAGAAATAGAAGAAAGAGAAGCACCTTTGTTTGTAATTAGAGAAGAGTACACATTTACAGATGATTATGCAGAATTAACCAAAGATGAGGGTACATCTTCATTAAGTATAGTTCAACCTTTCTATTTAAAGAAACAATACAATGGTAGGGTAAATGAATTAAAATTCCTCAACTATTTAGAACAACAAAAAGATAAAATAGATTGGTGGTTTAAAAATGGTGATGCAGGTAAAGAATACTATTGTTTAAAATACTTTAATACAGGCAAAAAAGAAGAAGCATTATTTTACCCAGATTGGATAATTAAATTCAAAGATGGCAGAGTAGGTATATTTGATACTAAAAGTGGTAATACAGCACAAAATCCAGAAGGTAGAGCTGTAGGTTTAGCAAATAAATTGATAGCTTTAAATAAAGAAGGAGGTAAATATATTGGTGGTTTAGTAGTGTTAGAAAATAATCAATGGTATTACTTCAATAATGAAAAATACCTCAAAGAACATACAGTAGATAATAAAGTAAATTTTGATTACGATTATACACCAGGCAAATTAACCCAACATTGGAAATTATTTTCTGAAATATTTTAAATTATATGGGTAAAAAAGCAACTACCATTGATGTGCAAATAGCAAAACTTCGCTCAAGAGGTATGATATTAGATCTTGATATAGAGAAAATCAAAGAACATTTATTAGATATTGGTTATTATCGTTTAGGTTTTTATTGGTATCCTTTTGAAGTCGATGCGAAACATAATTTTGAAATTGGCACTAAATTTTCTACAGTAATAGATTTATATTATTTAGATGTTGATTTAAGATACATATTAATTAAATATATAAATCGTTTAGAGTTAAATTTTAGAACAAACTTGATTTATTGGGTTTCAACAAACTATGATAACAATCCAATTTGGTACACAGATAACACAATAATGTCATTTGCCTACTTAAAAGATATTAAATCGCACTACAACAATAATTTTAAAAAAAAGAATTTATTAATTAATAAACATCACGTTAACAATCCTCTCGATAAATATGCACCTTGTTGGAAAACTTTTGAATACTACACTTTTGGTTCTATAGTAAAAGTATACGAAAATATTATCGATGATGAAGTTCGAAAATTAGTTTCTACACAATACAATATAAAGAAACCAGTAAAACTTCAAAACATACTTGACACACTTGTTTTTGTCAGAAATAGTTGCGCACATAGTGGTGTGATTTATGATTTACATATTGATGAAGGTGTAGTTGAAATGCCATCGTATAAGTTTAATAATGATTATAGTCATAGTTTAGATGCTGCAATAAAAGCTTTATTATATGTTATGGAATATATATCATTAGATAGAAAAAAAGAATTAGAGATAAAATTGGACAAATTGTTTAATAAATTTAAAGCGAATCAGACTATAAAAACAATTATAGAAGATAAATTAGGCTATGTATATAGCTGTTAATTTGTTTTTTATTTGTATATTTGCAAAAGATTAGTGTCCTATACTTCATCAGCATTTATGGTGCACTTAAAAAAAATAAACAACCCTAGATACTATCTGGGGTTTTTTTATTATCGAAAATAATTCCCCACAACCCAAAACCCAGTTTTTTGCCGAAAAAGGCAAAAATCCTCTGTCTTTTGTGTTGTTCCGCGCGCCACCGCATAGTTGGTTTTATGTCATAATACTTGTAACCAACGCTATAATGGCACATTGCTTGTTTTATTTAAAAGTATCTATTGTAATAAATTGGTACAATAAAAAAGCAAAGAGCCATTGCCAACGCTCAAAACAACTATTACGCCAAAAAACCAACCCAAAGCTAAGTTACATAATAGAAGTTATAGTAGCAAAAACCTTTTCAAAGGTTGCCTACGGCGTGTTCTTATGTTTTGGTAGCTATAACTGCTATTATGTAAAATATCCGCTCATCCACCGCTCACATCCGTACTTTTAACCACATTTTGAACAAGCATTAAACAGTAGAACATTTAAAAGATTACGTTATTTGATAATAATATTCGTTATCTCATTCAACTGCACAAAACCATCGTTAAGTCCAAGTATTCCTTACCTCAAGTCTTTGTTTGTTTCATTTCGCTAACAAATATTAAAGTCCACTTTTCCCCACCACCCAAGTCAGCGGTTATAAAAAAATAGGTTTATAATATTTTGTAGTACGCCATAGCACATTACTTTTTATCGTGCCTCAAAAAAGCAATAAGCTATTGTCTAAAAGTCCTGTATAAGTAGCTTATTTAAATGCTGTTTTATCAAACAACTATTTAAAACGCTACCCATACAAACGCTTCATCCACCGCTCGATACCGTACAAAAACCTATTTTTTTAAGTGTTAATTCCCCAGAAAAGTTATATTTAGGGTATGAAAAAAATGATTGAAGATTTATTTGATTTATTCTTTCCTCACGATATAGATGATAACGGTAATAAAATCGAAAATCCTGAAGGCGATGATTCTTATTCTACAAAAGTCTTCACAATTGTTATGATTGTTATTATAGTAATATTAACAGGTTTAGTATTAAAATAAAAAAAGGTAGCAAATATATGTGGCTACCTCTGCCAGCCGCACAAGGCAGTAAAGGTCAAGCCCTACGGGTTTTGAATAAAACTTTTTTTACAATATTTCTGCTATTTCATTAAACATTTTAACTCAAAAAACTTTTATCCAAAAACCTTGACAGCCTTACCCACGCCACAATAACTATGGCTATCTTTTTTTCTTTTCAAAAAAAATAATGGTGCGAAGCGTAGCGAAGCAATTTTAAATTGGATAGCTATGTCAACTTTTGAACTAAAAACACACAAATCTGGTCGCACTTACTCGAACCCTCATTTTTTTATTCTAAACAAAGGTCTAAACAGCGGAAAACCGCTCTCAAATCCTTGTCCTAATTGTTTTGTATTGCAAACTTCAACCGAAGAAGCAAAAAACACATTATTTCACTTATCGATGATGTTGCAAATAGGCGGATTTTACGCCTACTATTTAAAAGGTAGTGTTATTCCGTTTATCTCAATAGATGATTGTAGAAGCACGCTTAAAAAAGGTTTAAAATCAAGTGATAATATCGCTAATCAGATGCAAAAACATATTAATGCGGTTTCTGTTATCTGTAAAAAGGAAAAAGAGCTTCAAAATGTCATTGATAAAATGGCAGTTTTAAAGGTGGCATATATCCGTAATTGTTTCAAAATAATGCAAAGCAAAGAAGCCTAACGCAAAGGCATCTAAAGAGCCTGAAACCGTAACAATATGGCACAATATTAGTTATATTAGTAACGAAAATAAGGTTTAAAAGCAATGTTAAGTCCGTACCAAATCCGAACGAGTATTAATTTTAAATTTAAATAGTAATGGGTAAAATTGCACAGGGTATTTTAGGAGGGTTATCAGGAAAAGTAGGTAACATTATTGGAGGTAGTTGGAAAGGTATTGACTACATCAGAATTAAGCCATCGAGCGTGGCAAATCCTCGAACAGAGGGACAAGTGAATCAGCGTAATAAATTTACTATTACATTGGAGTATTTGCAAGCGACTAAAGATTTTATCAAAATCGGTTATAAGTCATTTGCGACCAAGAAAACAGAATTTAATGCAGCAATGTCTTATGTATTAAATAATGCGGTAGGAGGTATCGCACCTAACTTTACGATTGATTATTCTTTAGCTTTATTAAGTAGAGGTCCTTTATCTGGCGTATTAAATGGCACAACCGATTTAGCAACCGCAGGACAAGTAAGTTTTGATTGGGATGATAACTCGGCAGAAGGCAACGCAAGTGTAACAGACAAAGCGATGGTATTGGTTTACAATCCAAGTAAAAAAGAATCAATTTCTATTTTGGATGGTGCTGATAGAACTGTAGGTTCGCAAGTGGTTACAATACCAAATACCTATGCAGGAGACACAGTAGAGCTATTTATGGCGTTTGTTTCTGCTGATGGTACACAAGTATCAAATAGTGTGTATTTAGGCTCTGGTACGGCAGCTTAATAACTTTAAGTTTAAATACATATTGAAAACCGTTTCTATTGGTTTAGGAACGGTTTTTTTAATTCTTGTTTATTGATAAACTAAACGATTTGCAATTTTATTTAACTATCTCAATCTCAATAATTTTATTTATGGGTTTGTTTTTTCTAACTTTGCACCGAATTATTCTAAAATGGTAACGAAAAATTTAAAATCACTAGTTAAGTTTATAATACTTTATTGTCAAAATAAGGGTATGTCCATTAGTCCTTTAAAACTACAAAAGCTTTTATATTACGTACAAGTTTGGAATATAATAAAATTTGACAAGTATACTTTATTTGATGAATTACCTGAAGCTTGGGTAAATGGTCCAGTATATAGATCTGTATATAATACCTTTAAAGATAAATTTTTCAGAAATGATAATTTCAAATATAATTTTGATGAAGTAAAATTATCCGAAGAAATTTCTCAAAAACTTAAAGAATTAAGTTTATCAGAAGATCAACAAAAGTTGTTGTTTGCTGTTTTAGACAGTTATGGGGTTATGTCTGATGAGAAGCTCGTCTTCCTTACTCACAAGGAAAGTCCTTGGAATGAAGCTAGAGAGGGTTTGTCACCAATAGAGCGTTCTACAAATACAATAACAGTTGATAGTATTTATAACTATTATACAGCTCGTTTAAAAAAGAAAAATGCTTAATATACTTGATGAAATACAATATTTTATTGAGGATGAGGAAAGAGATTTAAAGTATCAATTAGGTGATAATTTTTCGATTCCTCTGACAACAACACCATCCATAGCATATGACTATTTGAATATAGATGATGTTCCAGAGTATTCCTTTCATAACCCTGAATTTTTAAAAACGGAAAGTGAGGAATTTCCAAACAAGTCTGATTACAATATATATTTTAATAAGATTAAGGATTTATGTAAACGTAGTTTAGATGATTCTCTTTATAATTTACCGTATACAGAACACTTAAAAACAATAAGACCAAACAAGAATCTCTTAAGCGTTGTAAAGAAAATATTTAAAAAAGATTATATACCAGATGAACAATTACCTCAATTCGGTGAGTTTGGTTTGTATACTAATAAAAATAATGATAGAGCGCCAAGAGTATTCTTCTTTATTGGTAATGTAGGTATGATTTACATACTTTTTTACGACCCTTTTCATAAGATTTTCCCTGGTAAATAATTAGAAATATTATAAAAGGTTGTTGTTATACCTATGTTGTACCTATTTTAATATTATTTATTTAAAGTCAATAAATACAATACTTTCAAGAGGTTATTAATATAACACGGTGTTACCAAAAGTTTTTAACCCTTATAAGTTTCTATAATTATCCTATTATCAACTAATTCAATAAGTTTACTTATAATCTCTTTATCATGATTTTTAGTTTCCGCTCCAAAAATCACTTTTTTAATTTTAATTTTTATGTAATCTTGTTTTTCAGTAATTATTCGATACTCTTCTTCGTATTTCCATTCATTAAGTTTATTTAAAAATACTGATTTAAGTTCATCAACTTTTAGAGGAAGATTTTCAAAGGAACCTAATCCATTATATTCAACTTTATCAATTTTATATTCCGATTTATCTATTTCAAATCCTATGGCTATTCCTCTATGACCATTTGCATAATGCGACCACATTAAATGACTTTTGTAATTCTCAGAAAAAGAGCATATACTTATATGTTTTTCTTTATTAGGATTTAAACGGACTCTTTTTGATTCCCCAAAATTATTAGAAAAGAATTGTCCTTCGAAATTGTCATTCAAATTTATAAAACTTGATGAAAATAAGCGTTGATTTAAAAAAATGTCCAAAATATATTTATAATTTTTTAAATCTCTAAACTTATAGTACATATTGGATATTTTTGGTAACGTTTATGTATAAGAATAGTTGCGGGTTTGTATGCGAGGATTTTCCGAAGGAAAATCAGACGTTACAAACACGCAACGACCTTTGATTAAGCACTAAACCGCAATTATTTTTATACGGTGTTGTAGCCAGTTATTTTTTCAGAAGTTCAGAAATATCAAATTTTCCATTTTTCCAATATTTAATTATTCCTCTATGAATTTCAGAATTCTTTTTTAATCGTAAAAGAACAGAATTCAAATGTTTTTCAAATTCATTATTTGTTTTTTCCATATCGTTCAGACTATCAAGAATAATTTCCATTAGCGTTACTTTTTCCGCTTGTGAAGAATTCCGATTATCATATTCCGTTATGAATTCAGCAATTCGATTTGAGTCAGATATTTCCCATTCCCAATCTTGCATATTTTCGTCAAATTCCAAATTCAGTTTTTCGGCTAACTTTTTCCGAGTTTTTTGATTTGGAATAAAAATTTCATTTTCAGTACTCATTTCTTTAATTGGCTACAACAATTGAATATACACTATAGTCTATATCCACATTATAACTCTAATATAGTAAATCTTTTATTTTCATGGACAATCAACCAAGTAATACCAAAAAAGTTTTAAATATTAAATCCCAGTTACTCTTGTTGTGAGGTCCTTAAGACAATAATAATTCTTGTCTTCAAAGTATGTTTAGAATTGTAATAATAATAGTCACTATAATTTTCTTTGAATTAAATTGAAAGCAATTCATTTATAAGATGTTTCAGTGTCATAGCTTTATTATAAGGTGATATTTAAATCACCGATAGCATCAATAATTAATTGTATTGCATTAATCAAGAATAGAGAATACTCATAATTTTACAGTAAGAAAGTTAGAAATACTTAAATCATTTGTTTTCGACACTTTCTTTAAAATAAATGTTTAATCAATAAATTTAAAATTATGAAAATTAGAAATTTTATAGTAACGATGGCATTGATGTTTGTAACCGTATTTGCATTTGCTCAAAATAAAGATGATAAACGTGTTATGAAAGATGCCGAAAAAGCAATCTCAACAATGAAGAGTTATGATGTTGGATTAGAGAAATTCTTTACTAATTCCTCGGGTTATGTTGTATTTCCAAATGTTGGAGAGGGAGCATTAATTATAGGCGCAGCGTCGGGTAATGGTGTTGTTTACGAAGACGGAATGCCTGTAGGAATGGCTGATATGAAGAAACTAGATATTGGCTTACAAGCAGGTGGAGAAGCCTATATGCAAGTTATTTTCTTTGAAACTGAAGATGCTTTAAACGAGTTTAAGCAAGGAAACTTTGAGTTTTCTGCTGAAGCAAAAGCTGTTATAGTAGATAAAGGAGCTAGTAAAAATGCCAATTATAATGATGGTGTTGTCATTTTTGCAAAATCTAAAGCTGGTGCAATGGCCGATGTTTCAATTGGTGGTCAAAAATTTAATTATTCAGAATTTTAGTTGAGAAATTAAATTTTTATCACAAGGAAAAGCCGATTATTACAATCGGCTTTTTTGCATTTTTAAAAATTTCAATGTATTAGAATCTTTATTTATTCTTTATATTTAATAATTCATAAAAATAACATGATGTAACATGCGAATTTTAATATTAAATTTGAATAGTTATTAAATCGTTCCACCTAAAGAACAAAACTACGAGATGAAATTATTGCTAAAATTCGATTTTACTAAAGTTTGCAACACTGTTTTAAAGCAGAAATTAGAAGCGCATCAATTTAATTATCAGCAAACAGCATTTGGTGAAATAGAATTAACGGCTAAAGTATCAGAAGAACAGTTAAAAAGGTTTCATGAGGATATTAATAGTTTTGGTATCGAGGTTGTAGAAGACCCTAAAAAGATTGTGATTCAAAAAATTAAAGATGTCATTGTAGATATGGTCTTTAATGAAAAGGATGTCAATGTGAAGACTTCAGTTTATTTGGCTGAGCAACTCGAGGAGAATTACAACTATTTATCTAATCTGTTTTCGGAAGTGACGTATACGTCCATCGAAAATTTTATTATCTTACAGAAAATAGAATATACTAAGATATTATTGACAAATGAAGAACTTTCGCTCACCGAGATAGCCTTTAAACTCAACTATTCTAGTGTGGCACATTTAAGTAAACAATTTAAAAATACAACGGGTATTACACCGTCAGCTTTTCAGCGTATTATTGCAAAAAGAAAACAAATAAATTAACCTAACCGTAAGTTTGTAAATATGAATAGCGATTATATTAATATAGCATTGGCTGATGATGATGAGGACGATAGGTTGTTTTTTACAGAGGCTTTTGAAGAGTTGAAAATTAAGAGTAAAGTGTTACTTTTTAAGGATGGTATAGAATTAATGGAGTATTTAAATGATTCCAATAATAAACTACCAAACTTATTGTTTCTAGATTTAAATATGCCAAAGAAATCAGGAATGGAATGTTTAAAAGACATTAAAGCAACCAAACGATTAAGCGATATGGTAATTGCCATATATTCTACATCAGCGTCTGAAGAAGATATCGAAAACACCTTTGTGAAAGGTGCTAATGTATATATTAAGAAACCTAATGATTTTGAAAAACTTAAAAAAGTACTTTCAGAAGTCGTAACTACCAATTGGCAATATCAAACCAGTGGTTTAAATAAAGACAATTTTTTATTAAGATTATAATTTATGCCTACACCTTCCAGCAGATATCTTAGAACCGCTTTTATAGTTGGCCTTTTCGTTATTTTATGTATTGGTGGTTTTACGTATAAACATATTAGTGAGTTATCTCAAACATCAAAAGTTGTTAAAGATAATTACTCTTTAAGAAGTGAGTTAGAACTTATAATTTCTAATTTAAAAGATGCCGAAATAGGGCATAGAGGTTTTTTGCTCACTTATGATTCTTTATTTCTTACTCCGTATAAAGAGAGTCTACAAAAAGTAAACCATAACCTATCTAAGTTAGATACATTAATTGTTCCTAATGGTGAGCAGGTGGAAAAACTAAAGGAGCTAAAAAATGATATAAAGAAGCGATTCAATAATTTCGATAAGTCGTTTAGTCTCGCTAATGATGATATGGTACTAACGCAAGATTTATTATTCTTGCTGCACGAAGGTGAAATTAGGATGGATAGAATCCGTAAAGATATCACCGAAATGTTAGATCTAGAACAGCGGCTGTTAACACATAATCAAGAAATTAATGAAGAAAAAATAGGCCTAACCCCCTTGTTGTTTTATGGTTTATTAATTGTAACGTTGGTTATCCTTCTATTGGCTTATTTTAAAATGACTAAGGATTTAAAAGCTCTAAAAGAGAATAATATTGAATTAGAAATTTTTGAAAAATTAACCAAGCAATCTGAGATTGTGAGTAATACGAGTACTTGGGTTTGGTATATTGAAGAGAATGAATTTGAATTTTCGGACAATTTGTATCGTCTAGTAGGTGAAGAACCACAAAGTTTTGAACCAACTTTAGAAAATTTTTATAAATACGTACACGAAGAGGATATTAATCATTTGGGGCAGCAAATTAATCTGATGATGCGGGAAGAGGAATTACCTTTTACAACGTATCGCGTAGTACATAAAGATGGAACCATTAGACACTTAAGAGCTTATTCTAAACTTCTAGATGATACTGATGGTGATAAAAAAATGTTTGGTGTCACCATTGATGTTACAAATGAAGTTGAAAACTACCGAATCATCGAGCAGCGTAACCAAGAGTTAGAACGGACTAATAAAGAACTATCGGCCTTTAACTATGTTGCCAGTCATGATTTACAAGAGCCTTTAAGAAAAATCCAGACCTTTATGTCGCGATTAGAAACTAAAGAAAAGGATCATATTTCTGAAAGTGGGCAACTCTACATTCAAAGAATGAAGTCGGCATCTGCGAGAATGCGTATGCTTATTGAAGATTTATTACAATATTCCCGAACTAACACCTCAGAAAAGGAATATTTAAAAACGAATATGAATATGCTATTGGAGCACGCTAAAATGGAGCTTTTAGATAGTATTGAAGAGAAACAAGCTAAAATTATTTGTGATGATTTACCGACCATGGAGGTTATTTCATTTCAAATTCAGCAGTTGTTTATCAACTTAATAAGTAATTCTTTAAAGTATAGTAAGGAGGGTGTTCCTCCCATAATCGAAATTACACACCAAGAGGTTCTCTCAAAGGATGTAGAAGAGATAAAGGAGTCCTTGTATAAGTTTCACCATAAAATCACCTTTAAGGATAATGGTATTGGGTTTGAGCAAGCCTATGCCGAAAAGATATTCTTACTTTTTAATAGATTACACGGTAAATCTGAATACTCTGGTACAGGTATCGGTTTAGCGATCTGTAAAAAGATTGTAGAAAACCATAAAGGAGTTATTATGGCAGAGGGCAAACCCAATGTTGGCGCCACATTTATAATTTACTTGCCGTTTTTAAAATAATCTGTATTCACTGATTTCTTAGAATAATATAAACATTTTCTGAAATTGTATAACATGTTCTATTTGTAATTAGGCATATTTGTTGTGAGTTTTACTCCACATTTTTAGTATTGCGTAAACGATTTTTTTATACCGTTTTAAAGCAAATTTCTAAAAAGAGTTGAAGCCCCTAATAAAATCGCTTTTCTACAATGAAGACTTTTCTTTACGTTTTTTTAGTGCTATTAGTTATCCTTTGGGCTATCGGATTTTTTGTTTATGCATTATCTGCGATGGTTCACATATTATTAATAGTGGCTGTTATATTACTTATAGTTGTTAATAGAAATTCTTCTAAAGATTAACACTAAGCTTATTTAAGGTCATTTCAATTCAAACGTTTCTATTTAATTACATTTTTTAATTCTTAGTATCAACTGGCTACGCTACTCTATTGTTGTAGCCTTTGTTTTATAGAGCGTTGATGTTTCCGCATGTAGAGCTCTAATTAGCGCTTTTTTATGTTTTGTTTAACACTTAATAGGAATGATGTAACAAAAGGAAGGAATTGTATAACATGGTAAGCCTAAAGAGGTCGTTACTTTGTCATAAGAAAATTAACCTAATCAATTATATCATGAAAATATCATCTAAACATTTACAAAAACAGTTTGCAAGAGTTGGAAGAATTTTTCCAAAACGCAAAATTGAAGTTGCTTATTCAGAACTAGGGTATTCAAAACTAAATGCCGTAGTAAGCACCAAAGAGACCTTTTAAACCTACACAATTTACAATCCTTATTAGCAAGTCTAATAGGATTTATAAAAATTACTGTCTAACCAAAAACAAACACATATGAAAACTATAGAGATTAAAGCAAATAATTTACAATTTATGTTTCACGCTTTAAATAATGAAGTTGGTGGAACTTTTACAACAAACCGCAAAGAGGTTGAGTTAAAAATTGATAATGAGTTAGGAGTAGGCTTAATTAGAGGTATAGAGCTAGAAAGACATACCGTATTTATTGAGTTTGATGTGAAATTTAAGGAAGACGTTAAGTTCGTAGTTGAAAGTTCAAAACGATCAGTAGTCAACTTTTTATATTGTTCAGAAGGAAAATTAAAACATTCTTTTAATAACAATGGGTCGTCAAATACCGTGGAAACATTTCAAACAGGAATCTCTGCTAATATTGAAACTAGCGAAAACCATATCACCTTTTTTAAAGATGTCTATGTTAACTCTACAATTATTTCAGTTAACACATCTGATAAAAGCTCAGCAAAGCACCATATAAATAGTATGGTTTCAGAACTTTTCATTTCTGGGAATACAACAGATTATAGTTATGTTGGTTCTTATAATTTAAAAATTGCAGAAAATATTAAGCAATTAAAGGTTATAAAACAAGATGGTGTGGTAAGAACATTACTAATTCAAGGTTTAGTGAATTTTATATTAGCAATGGAAATAGAACAACATTCAATGGATATAAAAAGCGCTCAAAACCCTACAGGATCACTGACCGGATTTGAATTAAAACAAATAAAAGAGTTGTCGGATTACATTAATAATTTTCCTGAGACAAACCTAAGCGTTACAGAACTCGCAGCTAAGATTTCAATAAGTCCAGCTAAAGTTCAAGAAGGATTTAAATTAATGCACGGTAAGACACTTAATAGCTTTATAAGATCAGTAAGAGTTAAAAAATCTGAAGAGCTTATTAAAAATACAGATTTAAATATTTCTGAAATTGTATACTCTCTTGGTTTCTCAAGTAGAAGTTATTTTTCTAAAATCTTTAAAGCGCAATACAATTGCTCGCCAATAGAGTATAAGCAAAACATTAAGTTAGCTGCAACAGCATAATATATACCAATAAAAATTGATTACCTGAAAGAGAAAGAAAAAAGAAATGTCAGATTGAGCGCAGTCGAAAACTTATAGGGATTTAATTCTTCGACTGCACTCAAGTTGACATTAGTTCAAATATGTTGTCTTAATTGGATATTGAATATCAGAAAGATTAAGTTAGCTGTAACAGCATAATATATATCAGATGGAGGTTGTATAAATATTAATTGAAATATTTATACAACCTTTTTTTTTTGGTTTTCGAATTAAAAAATAATTCAAATTTCTATTTTTGATTCATGAATGATAATTTTATAAACGAATTCTTCGGAATTGGAATTCAAAATGGAAAAACACCAGAAAATCTTGGTGTACTGTGGAGATCTGCTCAAAATCTTGGAGCGAGTTTTATTTTTACCATTGGTAATCGCTATGCTAAACAGGCTTGTGATACGCATAATGCCGTTAAGTCAATGCCTTATTTTCATTATGATACTTTTGAAGACTTCTTTAATAACATTCCTAAAGGAGCAAGGCTTGTTGGTGTAGAACTAACGGAAGAAGCTGTGCCTTTAGAAACTTTTAAACATCCTAGACGTTGTGTTTATTTATTAGGAGCAGAAGATCATGGCTTATCTAACCAGGCGATTGAAAAAAGTCATTTTTTAGTAAAGTTTCAATCTCAGTTAAGTCTTAATGTTTCTGTTGCTGGTAGTATTGTGATGTATGATAGAGGTATTGCTAAACCTAGAGTTTAATTTTAATTAAAAACAAAGCATAAAAAAACCTTGAAAGATAAATTCAAGGTTTTTTTTAGTTTTATATATTTAGACTATTAGCCATTCATAGAAATCAAAAACTCTTCATTGTTTCTGGTTTGCTTGAAACGGTCATTAATGAATTCCATAGCTTCAACCGGATTCATATCTGCCAAATACTTACGCATTACCCACATTCTTTGAATTGTAGTTGCATCTAATAAAATATCATCACGTCTTGTACTAGATGATGTTAAATCGATAGCTGGGAAAATACGACGGTTAGAAATTTTACGATCTAATTGTAATTCCATATTACCAGTTCCTTTAAATTCTTCGAAGATAACTTCGTCCATTTTAGAACCTGTTTCTGTTAATGCCGTAGCAATAATAGTTAAAGAACCACCATTTTCAATGTTACGAGCAGCACCAAAGAAACGTTTTGGTTTGTGTAAGGCATTCGCATCAACACCACCAGAAAGAATCTTACCAGATGCAGGTTGTACCGAGTTATAAGCTCTGGCCAAACGTGTAATTGAATCTAAAAGAATCACTACATCGTGTCCGCATTCTACCAAACGTTTTGCTTTCTCTAAAACAATGTTTGCAATTTTTACATGTTCGTGTGCTTCTTTATCGAATGTCGAAGCAATAACTTCACCACGTACATTACGTTGCATATCTGTAACTTCTTCAGGACGTTCATCAATTAATAAAATCATTTGATAAACTTCAGGATGGTTGGCCGCAATAGCATTCGCAACATCCTTAAGTAACATGGTTTTACCCGTTTTTGGCTGTGATACAATCATACCACGTTGTCCTTTACCTATTGGTGCAAACAAATCCATAATACGCGTAGAAATTGTAGCTTGCTTTTCAGCAATATTAAATTTCTCTTGTGGAAATAATGGAGTTAAATGTTCAAAAGCAACTCTGTCTCTTACCACATTTGGAAGTTGACCGTTAATTTTACTCACCTTTATTAATGGGAAATATTTTTCACCTTCTTTTGGTGGACGTACATTTCCTAAAACAGTATCACCAACTTTTAATCCAAATAATCTAATTTGAGATTGAGATACATAAATATCATCAGGCGACGATAGGTAATTATAATCTGAGGATCTTAAAAATCCATAACCATCTTGCATAACGTCTAAAACACCTTCACTTTCAATGATGGCATCGAATTCAAAATCGGGCTCACGGTAGCGATTTCTGCTATCTCTATTACCATTGTTTTTTGAATTACCATGTGTATTCCCATCTTTAGAACGTGGTTGTCTATCGTTCTGTGGACGACGTTTATCGTCTTTACGAGGGTTAGGTTTCTTTTGTTCTTGTGGTTTAGGGTGCGTCTTCTCTTTTACAGGTTTTTCTGTATTAGATTTTTCGTCTTTATTTTTGGTATCCTGCGTTTTGTTTTCCTGTGGCTTACGCTCTTGAGGTTTGCGAGGATTTGGTTTTTTTGGTGCTTGAGGTTTCGCTTTTATGTCTTCTGGCTTGTCCGTAAACTCTAAAGATTTTTGCTCTTTACTCTCTGTAGGTTTTTGTGGAACTCTAGCGCGTTTTGGTGCAGGTTTAGTTTCCTTTGCTACAGGTTCAGTAGATGTTTCAGTAGCTACCTTTGCTTTTACAGCGCTAGGATTAGCTGCTTGGTAATCTAGAATTTGATAAACCAAGTCTAGTTTTTTTTGTGTACGGTATTTAGGTACGTTTAGTTGTTTCGCTATCTCCTGTAATTCAGGAAGTTTTTTAGCTTTTAACTGAGAAATTTCAAACATTATGTATGTAGTATATGTATTATAATTTTGATATTATTAATTCAATGTTTTCTAAATGAAATAAAAAGAAAAAAAGTGAGATTAATTTGGAAGATTAGAAGGATGCAACTCAGTACGTTACTTCTTTCTATTGCAATAATACAATTTTATTTTAAAATAATTTCTATCTTTTTAAAAAATAAACTCCTAATTTTGCATTGCTTTTAGAGTAAAAGATATGATTCAACGCATTCAAACCTTATATTTATTTTTAGCTGCTGTAATTTCAGCGGGCTTAATATTTGTGTTTCATTTGTGGACAGACAATGAAGGAGTAAAAATATACGCACTAAATGATTATTTGTATTTAGGTATGTTTTTAGGCTCGGCTTTGTTATCTTTGATATCAATATTTAGATTTAATAACAGGAAATCTCAATTTGTTTTGGGACGACTCAATATAATATTAAACTTTATTTTACTAGGAATCTTTGTGTATCAGTCTCTAAACTTATCTGGAGAAATTAACGTTTCTGAGAAAGGTATTGGGATTCTTCTTCCTATTTTTTCTATTGTGTGTTTGGTCTTGGCTAACAAGGCTATTAAAAAGGATGAAGATCTCGTAAAATCTGTAGATCGATTACGATAGACCTAAAATCTTAGTAGTATTAGTGTGAAAAACCCAGACGCTGCCGTCTGGGTTTTTTTATGCTTTAATTCTAAATAATTACTTAGAAAAACAAGACGTTTTAATTTATTTTAGAATTTTTATATATTTAGATTATCATTTCGAGTAACGTTATGAAAATGAGAAAACAAGTTTTAATTCATTCAATAGCTGCTGTAATGTTTAGTATTATACTGTATAAATTGGCGTCTTTTACTTTAGAAACGTCAATATTCATTGCGCTAGGAACCGCTATTTTGGGATTATCATATAGTACAAAAGGTTCTAAAAAGTAATTTATTATCGCGTTATCTTGATTCAAATTCTATAACTTCTAAGTCTTTTATAATTTTGCCATCAATCTTAAATCGTAACATTGTTCGTACTTTATGAAAGCCATGTTTACCAGCCGCTCCAGGATTCATATGTATTAAATTTAGCTTTTTATCTGGCATCACTTTAAGGATGTGTGAATGTCCTGTGATAAATAATTTTGGTGGATTGGCAATTAAAGTATCGCGAACAGTGTTATTGTATTTTGGTGGATAACCACCAATATGGGTGATCCATACATCAACACCTTCACACATAAATCTATTATGTAGGGGAAATTCTGTTCGTGCCTTAGCATCGTCTATATTACCATAGACAGCTAGTAAGGGTTTTAAATTTTTAATTTGATCAGTAACGTCTAAATCACCAATATCGCCTGCATGCCAAACTTCATCAGCTTGCTTTACGTGTTTGAGAATAGCGTCGTCTATGTAACTATGAGTATCTGATAAAAGGAGTATTTTTTTCATTTAAACGCCTGTGAAACCAGGTATCTTTTTTTATTCCTTTAAAAAAGGGAATCTTATTATTCGTTTTCTAAAGAAACTGAATTGTTTTTTTAGTTTAAAATGTTTTAGCCTTCGGGAAAATTCTAGCTTATTTTCAACCTTAAATTTCCGTTAACAAGATTCCTACGTTCGTAGGAATAGGGTATCTTTGCAATTCAACAAAAGTAAGATTTCTATTGCGATTTTTCATTGAACTTTCATATAATGGTAAGGCCTATCATGGTTGGCAAAACCAACCAAACGCTATTTCTGTACAAGAAGTATTAGAAAAAGCGCTTTCTACCATTTTGAAAACCGAAATATCTATAATGGGAGCGGGCAGAACGGATACAGGTGTGCATGCCTCGCAAATGTTTGCGCATTTTGATTATGACGGAGATTTTAAGTCTATAGATATTGTATATAAACTGAATTCTTTTTTACCGAAAGATATAGCTATTACTAGCGTTTTTGAAGTGAAGCCAGAAATACATGCCAGGTTTTACGCGGAAAGTAGAACCTATAATTATAAAATATCGACGTCTAAAAATGTTTTTAATTACGATTTTGCATACCAAATACAATCAGCTTTAGATGTAGAAGCGATGAATGAAGCTTGTAAAATCTTATTTCAGTATAAAGATTTTCAATGCTTTTCAAAAACAAATACAGATGTAAAAACGTATAATTGTGATATAAAAGAAGCATTTTGGACAAAAAACAATGAGCAACTTATTTTTACAATTACTGCAGATCGGTTTTTACGAAACATGGTTAGAGCCATTGTTGGCACCATGGTAAATATTGGCTTAGGAAAAATGAAAGCTGAAGAATTACATGCTATTATTGCTTCAAAAAATAGGAGTGAAGCTGGATTTTCAGTTCCGGCACATGGCTTGTATTTAGTAAGAATAGTGTATCCTGAAACGATAAGAATAGACAATTAAATTGAAGAGGTTCCCATTTTTAGGGAAATAAGTATGACAGAAAAAAAGAAAAAAATATTTGATGTATCGTTATTTACACGATTATTAAAATACATAAAACCGTATCGTACGGTTTTTGTTATTTCACTATTTTGTGTTGTTGGCTTAGCCGTATTCGGTGCTTTTAGACCTTATGTTTTAAAAGAAGCCATTGACGTTAAAATTGCAAATAAGGAGTATAATGGCTTTGTGATTTACATGGTTATAATGCTCGCCTTGTTAATTTTTGAAGTCATATCTCAGTTGCTATTCATTTATTATGCAAGTTGGTTAGGGCAATCAGTTGTTAGAGATATTAGGGTTAAGTTATTTAAGCATATGCTTAAATTTAAAATGACCTATTTTGATAAATCTTCGGTTGGTGTGTTAATAACAAGAGCTGTCACAGATATGGAGCGTATTGCTGATATTTTTGGTGAAGGCTTATTTATGATTTTCAGTGACGTTTTAAAAATGATTGTAGTCGCTGGATTTATGTCATTTATAAATTTAAAATTGAGTCTCATTGTTTTTATAACAATGCCAATAGTTTTATTTGCTACCAAAATCTTTCAAAAGTACATGAAGCGCGCTTTTGAAGACGTGCGTACTGAAGTTTCAAACTTAAATTCTTTTGTTCAAGAGCGTGTGACGGGAATGAAAATTTTACAATTATTTACACGTGAAGATACCGAGTTTAAAAAGTTTAAAGCCATTAACGAGCGTCATAAAAAGGGCTGGTTAAAAACAGTTTGGTATAATTCTATTTTCTTTCCTATTGCAGAATTTTTGGCTTCATTAACCTTAGCAATGGTTATTTTGGTCGGTGGTTTTAATGCTGTTTCAGAAAATGGTACAACAACTTTAGGTGAGCTCATTTCCTTTGCCATGTTTATTCCGATGTTATTTAGACCTTTAAATCAAATTGCGAATAAGTTTAATACACTTCAAATGGGAATGGTCGCTGCAGACCGTGTATTTAAAGTTTTAGATACAACCGCTAATATTGATGATTCTGGTACTATTGAAGCGAATCATTTTAAAGGGCATATTACATTTGAAGATGTGCGATTTTCTTATATAAAAGATGAAGAAGTTTTAAAGGGAATTTCTTTTAACGTTAATGAAGGAGAAACCGTTGCTATAGTTGGTGCTACTGGAGCAGGGAAATCTACCATTATTAATTTGTTAAATCGTTTTTATGATATTAATTCAGGAACCATAAAAGTTGATGATATCGATATAAAGGATATGACTCTAAGCTCACTTAGAAGTCAGATTGCTGTTGTGCTTCAGGATGTATTTTTATTTGCCGATACAATTCTTAATAATATTACATTAAATAATGAAAATATTACAGAAGCCGATGTTGTAAATGCAGCAAAGGCTATTGGAATCCACGAATTTATTTCTAGTCTTCCTAACGGTTATCATTACAATGTAAAAGAGCGTGGGGTAATGTTATCTTCTGGACAGCGCCAATTAATTTCGTTTTTAAGAGCGTATGTCACCAATCCAAGTATTTTAATATTAGATGAAGCTACCTCTTCGGTAGATTCACATTCCGAACAACTCATACAAGATGCGACCGACAAAATAACAAAGGGAAGAACCTCAATTGTTATAGCACATAGATTAGCAACGATACAGCAAGCGGATAAAATTATTGTAATGGATAGTGGTCAAATTGTTGAAATAGGAACACATCAGTCACTTTTGGAAAAAGAGAGTGGTTACTATAAAAATCTTTATGAAGTTCAGTTTTTAAAGGTTGAGGTAGCTTAATTTACCTTAGAAGCTTCTTCTCCCATTTTTTTGCCAGCTTCAAAGGCTGGTCCAAATATTTCTTGCAAATCACCTGTAAAATACATGGTAACTAACATGATTATTGTTATAAAAACCATTGTTATTCCTAACACAATAAAAAATAATAATGTTCTTACTATGATATCAGAAGCGCTAAGGTCTAATAGGCGTTTAAGAACATAAGCTGAGTAGATAATCATTAAAGGTATCATTAGAATCCCAACAATACTTGAGCTTATACCCAATAATCCTAAAGAAATTACCACTATTGCACTTGCAATTGATAGTTGTGCCTGTATATACATAAAAACCACAAGCAACTCGGTATAATTGTATTTTTTAATATTGAAAAATGTAACACGAGCCATTAAAGCATATAAAGGCACATAAAGCATCATTAATAAGGATTGATACTCTTCAATAAATGACATGTTCTTTTTCTGAAACTCTTCTTGGCCAGGATAAGCTAATTGAGAAAAATCCATTGTTTCAGGAAAATATTTTTTAACTATTATAAGATAAAAGCCAGAAATGGTTATGGCTAATGCAAAATAGCTGATAACATTGACGTATTTTTTCCGTGTACCATTTATATAACCACCTATGACCTCTTCAGGTTGTTTAAAAAGTTGAATAAAAGTTTGTAATAACTTATTATCATAATTGAAAAACGTTTCACTAATGTGTTCAAAAAGATTTCCGAAAGTCAAACGATTCCTAATCACTTTGCCGCCGCAACATTTACAGTAATCATCTTTTGTTGATAGCTCTGTGTGGCAGTTTTTACAATTCATAATTTAAATTTTAAAATAACCACTAAAAAGTAACACTATAAATACTATGACAATTATGATAAAATAGATAACGACATAAAAGGCCATCACAATTAAAAATTTAGCAATTGTATTCCAAAAATCTTCTTTAAAGACATGTTTTAATACGTATGCTAAATAGATAAAAGTAGGTAAGCCAAGAATAGTTGATACGATTAGATAATTCATACCAGTGACTAAGAATAATATGCTAAATACAGCTGTTATTATGATGATTTGAGCCGAATAATAAAGATTTAGGACGAGGTGTTCTGTAAAATTAAAGCGCTTATTCGCGAAAATATAATAGACTAGCCAAGTGGCTAATGAAGAAACAGGAACACCTAAAATATAAATTAAACCTTGATACTTTGTGAAGAAATCGGGATTTAAACCTGCCATAGGATTTATATTTTTCTCTGGAATGTTTTCTATTGCTTTTGCAAACTCTGGAGTAAAATCTAAGGCATCTCTAAAAAATGTATTGATTAAAAATACCTGGATACCAGCTAAAGTCAAAGAAATTGCAAAATATTGAAGGACATCGATATACTTTTTTCGAGTACCATTAATATAGCCCACGATTACAGTTTCTGGTTGTCTAAAAAGATCAATGAATGTGCGAAGAAATTTATTGTCAATAGAAATAAATTGTTCGTTAATTTGCTGAGCTATCACTTTTGGTTTTAAGCGATTTTGAATAATTTTCGCGCCACATTCATCACAAAACTTCTGTGATGCTTTAAGCGTGTTATTACAATTTTTACAGTTCACTAACCTAAATCGTGTTTAATTTTATCTCTAAGTTCGTCCGTATTTTTAAACATTTCAAATTCACCATTTTTAATGTAAGAAATCTGACCTGTTTCTTCACTCACGCAAAGTGCAATAGCATCTGTTTTTTCTGTAATCCCAATGGCTGCTCTATGACGTAAACCAAAACGTTCCGGAATATTCTTCTCGTTATTAACGGGAAGAATAACACGTGTGGCTTTTACTACGTTTTTATCGATAATAATGGCGCCATCATGTAATGGGCTATTTTTGAAAAAGATACTTTCTATAATGGGCTGAGACACTAAAATATTCATCTCATCTCCTGTATTGGTTAGAAAATCTAAGTTGTTATTACGCTCAATAACGATTAAAGCTCCCGTATTTGAAGCTCCCATTTTATTACAAGCATTAATAATAGCATCAACATCTGTTGACGTTTGATCGTCGTTTTTAAGAAACTTAAAGTTTTTAAATAGATTTCGCTTTCCACTAATATTGGTAGAACCCACCATTAAAAGAAACTTTCTAATTTCGGGCTGAAACACGACGATTAAAGCGATAATACCAACTTTCATAAAACCATCAAAAATGCTGTAAAGCATGTGCATATTGAGGTAGTCTGTTAATCGCCAAGCAAAGTAAATGATGAGAATACCAATAAAAATATTGATGGCAACCGTACCTTTTACAAGCTTGTAGATGTAATAGAGTAGGATAGCCACAAGGAAGACATCCACAAAGTCTATAAATCTAAAATCCCAAAGTTGTAAGTTTTCCAAAAGGCTGGTGTTTCTGCTAATTTAGTAATTTATGTTTAGTACGTAAGTAAAAATAATAATTGTTACCTCATTTACTTTTTCGATATTAGAATATTTACACCCCTAAAGTCCCCTCAAGGGGACAATTCAAGAAAGTTTAATTTGTCCGTTGTCCCCTTGAGGGGACTTTAGGGGTGTTTTTTCAAAACGTATAAAATCTTTTTTTTATTTAATATATGAATTCGTTCAAATCCACCGAAATTAAATCTGATGTTAAAGAATTAACTCTTCTTTTAATCGTTATGTAATCTTGAAATGATAAATTATTATTGAAGTAGAGCTGTAAATGAATTCCAATAAAATTAATTTCCGTTAACTTGTCGAGTTCATTTTTTAATTTATTTATGTTTGACTCTTGCTCTCCAATTTCGAAGTGATTACTATCTTTAAAGATTAATGGAATTGTTGAGCTGGCATGGAAACCTGCAATTCTTTTCAAGTTTTCTTCGGTAGGCATGTTGTATTTATGATAGACCGTATCAATTTTGATATTTTCTTTATATAAGACATCCGTAAACTCCAAAAATCCCAAATTCCCAATACGCGTATCGTTACAGGTAAAATAATTTTTAGCATCTTCATTTTTATGCATTTCAGCATTGCGTTTTTTGTCTTGCAGGAATTTAATATGAGGAATGGCTTGTTCCAAGGTTAGCCGTTTATCTATATTAACCAACCAATTGGTGGTAATTATTAAATTCTTTCGATTTAGTAGCGTTGAATCAGGTTGTGTTTCATCATAAAAAATATATGCAGGTGACACATCTAAGACTTCAGTGATTTCGGCGTTTTCAATTTCTGGTAAGTATAAAACGCGTTCGTTGTTGCAGCTAAAACAGCATAAAATAATAAGTAAATAAATGTAACGCATAGGTTAATTAGATTTCAATTGATTATAAAGTATAACACATTCCATCGCTTCTTTAACGTCGTGTGCACGTAAAATTTTCGCGCCTTTTTGTAACGCCACCATATGTAACGCAGTGGTGCCGTTGAGGGCATTTTTAGAGGTTGAATTTAGCGTTTTGTAAATCATCGATTTTCGAGATATACCAGCTAAAATAGGTTTGTCGGTAAGTTGAAGTAATTCGAGTTGATTCAGTAATTCAAAATTTTGGTCTACTGTT
The DNA here is from genome assembly GCF_900099995.1 of Winogradskyella thalassocola. Taxonomy (GTDB): domain Bacteria; phylum Bacteroidota; class Bacteroidia; order Flavobacteriales; family Flavobacteriaceae; genus Winogradskyella; species Winogradskyella thalassocola. Next base: position 270,091 of record NZ_FNCZ01000004.1, on the reverse strand, counting down.
TTTGCGAAACCAAATCCAGGATCAATAATAATATCATTAATTTTTTCCTGGTGTGCCGCTGCAATACGTTCGGCAAAATAAGCAATCATCTCTTTAGTTAAATCGGTATATGATGTTTGCTGTTGCATGGTTTTAGGATTCCCTTTCATGTGCATCATTATATAAGGCACGCCTAATTTTCCAACGGTAGAAAGCATGTTTTCATCGAGTTTTCCTGCTGAAATGTCATTAACTAGTGCAGCTCCTGCTTCAATACTTTGTTTAGCAACCTCACTTCTAAAGGTGTCAATAGAAATTAAAGTATCAGTAAAATGTTTCAAGATTAATTTAATGATAGGAATGACACGGTTTAGTTCTTCTTCTTCACTAATAGCATCAGCATTTGGTCTAGAACTATAACCTCCAATATCAATAAAAGTAGCTCCATGATTTAGCATGGTTTCAACTTGATTTAAAATAGCAGTTTCATCTTTATATTTTCCACCATCAAAAAACGAATCTGGCGTAACATTCAATATACCCATCACTTTTGGTGTGGATAAATTGATTAACTTCCCTTTGCAATTTATATTCATGTTTACTCTAAAAAAGGCGTTAAGAAAACTTTAAACCCCAAACTTTGAACTTCTAATTTATTTATGCGAAATTTACGGAAATTATAACGTAATAGATGCAAGATACTTCAAAACAATACGATGCTGTTATCGCTAAATGTAGAGCGCTTTTTGTAAATAAAATGAGTGATTATGGGAGTGCATGGCGCATTTTGAGATTACCATCTTTAACCGATCAAATTTTTATAAAAGCACAGCGCATTAGAGGATTGCAACAAAATGCGGTTAGAAAAGTAGATGAAGGTGAGGTAAGTGAATTTATCGGTATTATTAATTATTGTTTAATGGCTTTAATTCAGTTAGAAAAAGGTGTTGTTGAACAACCCGATTTAAACACTGAAGAAGCGGCTAAACTTTACGATGAAAAAATTGCACTCACCAAACAATTAATGCTCGATAAAAATCACGATTATGGTGAGGCTTGGAGAGATATGCGTGTAAGTTCGTTGACAGATTTAATCTTACAGAAATTATTACGTGTAAAGCAGATTGAAGACAACGCAGGAAAAACACTAGTAAGTGAAGGTATTGATGCTAATTATCAAGACATGATTAATTATGCGATTTTTGCTTTAATTCACTTAAAGGAAGCTGATTAATTATCATAAATAAATGGCTCGCTGAGCGCAGTAGAAGTAATAACCTAATAGAACAACTAACTAAAAATAGATTCTTGCTTTCGCAGGAATGACAAAAGCATATGAAGTATATAGTTCATCTTAGCAGAATTTTTACAGGAATATTATTTATTATTTCAGGATTTATAAAATTGAATGATCCGCTTGGTTTTTCGTATAAATTAGAAGAATACTTTAGTTCAGATGTTTTAAATATGGAATTCCTAATTCCGTATGCACTTGGTATTTCAGTTATTGTTGTGGTCTTTGAAGTCGTTTTAGGAGTCTTCTTATTAATTGGCTATAAACCTAAATTCACGGTTTGGAGTTTGTTATTAATGATTGTCTTTTTTACGTTCCTAACGTTTTATTCGGCATATTTCGATAAAGTAAAAGACTGTGGTTGCTTTGGTGATGCCTTAAAATTAACGCCATGGGAAAGCTTTACCAAAGATGTGGTGCTATTAGTGCTTACTTTAATTTTGTTTTTCGGCGTAAAACACATCAAGCCTTTGTTTTCAAAATTGCCAACAACAGTGATTGCGCTATTGAGTTTTATAGTGTCGCTTTGGTTTGGCTATCATGTATTAATGCATTTGCCATCTATAGATTTTAGAGCCTATGCGATTGATAAAAACTTATCTGAAGAAATGGCTATTCCAGAAGATGCTCAAAAACCAATTTTAGAGTACACATGGACGTTTAATGTTAATGGGGAAGAGCAAGAGTTTGTGACTAACGGAAGTTATCCTACTGTAGATGGTGAGTATGTTGGCGTAGAAACTAAGACTGTAGATGAAGGATATATTCCTGCAATTCAGGATTTCTCTATTGAATCTGATGAGGAAGATTTAACGGGTTATTTCTTAGAACAACAAAAACTAGTAATGATAACCATGTATAATGTCACCAAAGGCGAAGCTGAAGGTATGGCGAAGTTGAAATCATTTACAGATGAGGCTATTAAAAAAGGCTATACTGTAATTGGTTTATCGTCATCTGGTGCGGCGGATAAAGCGCAGGCAAAAGCAGAATATAATTTTAATTTCGATATTTATCTCTGTGACGAAAAAGTAGTTAAAACTATTGTGCGTGCAAATCCTGGAATTATCATATTAAATAAAGGAACAGTCGTAAACAAAGCACATTGGAATGATATTGAAGATATTGAGTTATAGTTTATAACGTAATATTTTAGTGTCAGTTTTTAATTAAACGATGTTTGAACGGAGTTTTATAACAACCCATTTTTTTGATAAGATATTTAATCAATAAAATCTTCTATGCCTTTATCACCTTACTAGGTGTGATAACCGTCATTTTCTTTTTATTTAATAAACTTGGTGACCCTGCAAAAATGATGCTCGGACAAAACCAATCAGAAGAACAAGTGGCTGCGGTAAATAAAAAATACGGATTTGATAAGCCTATAGGAACACAGTTTTTATATTACCTGAATGATTTGTCACCCATTTCGTTTCACTCTAAAACGGAAAATGATTATACCTATTTAGGACCAAATAAGTATACAGCAACCGAACTATTCAGCGTTGGGAATACCACTACGGTTATTAAAGCGCCGTATTTACGAGAGTCCTTTGCCAAACAAGGAAAGAAAGTAAGTCATATTATTGGTGAAACCATTCCAAATACGTTTGTTTTAGCAATTTCTGCTATTATTATCGCCATTGCCTTAGGTATTGTTTTCGGCATTATTTCAGCCTTATATAAGGACACTTGGATAGATAAAACGATTCAGATTTTAAGTACGTTTGGTATGAGTGTACCGTCCTTTTTTAGTGCCATTTTATTTGCGTGGTTATTTGGTTTTGTATTACATAAATACACCAATTTAGAAATGACAGGTAGTTTATACGAACTCGATGACTTTGGCGAAAAGATGCGTATCCAATGGAAAAACTTAATTCTACCAGCAATCGTTTTAGGAATTAGACCTTTGGCGGTTGTGATTCAACTTATGCGAAATTCGCTATTAGAAGTTTTAAACCAAGATTATATAAGAACGGCAAGAGCCAAAGGACTGAGCGAGTTTCAGGTGATTAAAAATCATGCGGTTAAAAATGCTTTAAATCCTGTCGTTACTGCCATTTCAGGTTGGTTTGCATCTATGTTAGCAGGAGCTGTTTTTGTAGAATATATTTTTGGTTGGAATGGCTTAGGGAAAGAAATTGTAAATGCACTTAATACTTTAGATTTACCAGTAATAATGGGAGCCGTTTTAGTAATCGCTATAATCTTTATTACGATTAATATTTTTGTAGATATCGTTTATGCTTGGTTAGATCCTAGAGTGAAGTTATCGTAATGAAATACTGATAATTGTCAATTTACTATTATCTTTATTGTATTATTTTTGTGTACTAAAATTAAAAATTCAATATACTTATATTATGAGAAAACATATCGTAGCCGGAAACTGGAAAATGAATAACGATTTACCTCAGACGGAACTTTTATTAACCGAATTATTAAAGCAAAATCAAACATCAGACGCTGAGGTTATGATTGCTCCAACATTTACAAATTTATGGCAAGCATTTGAATCTTTAAGACAAGAATCCATAGAGGTTATTGCTCAGAACATGCACTTTGCAGAAAATGGAGCATATACTGGTGAAATTAGCGCTAGTATGTTAAAAAGTATCGGAATTAAAACGGTTATTTTAGGACATAGTGAGCGTCGTGCGTATTATAATGAAACGGACGAATCTCTAGCTAAAAAAGTCGATGCCGCTTTAGCAAATGATATGAGAACAATTTTTTGCTTTGGAGAAGAATTACAAGATAGAAAATCTGAAAACCATGAAGCTGTTGTAGAAAGTCAGATTAAAAATGCATTATTTCATTTAGAAGCTGATGCTTTTAAAAATATTGTTTTAGCATACGAACCAGTTTGGGCCATCGGAACAGGTGAAACAGCTAGCCCTGAGCAAGCACAAGATATGCATGCCTTTATTAGAAAAACACTAGCGGATAAATATGGTAATGATGTCGCTGATTCTGTTTCTATTTTATACGGAGGAAGTGTAAAACCAGGAAATGCTAAAGAGATATTTGGAAAACCAGATGTAGACGGTGGATTAATTGGAGGAGCGTCACTTAACGCAGAAGATTTCTATGCGATTGTAAATGCATTCTAAAAAATCTTAACTTAGAAACTAAGTTTATAATAAATTAAAAAGTCCTTAAACTTTTGGAGATATCCAATAGGTTTAAGGACTTTTTTTTGCTTGAAGTCTAGATTGTTTTCTAGAGCTTAAAAAGTGTGAATTAGACTATATACCTATTTCAACCTGAAATCTTAAATACCAATTACTAGTACTGCTAGAATCTAAATAGTTTAATTCTGTATTTGTAACTTCGGCTTGTAATTTTAAAGCATGTTCCCAAATATATTTGGTAACACCAAGACTGTATTGATTGGTTTGTGGTGTTAATACTTCAATATCTTTATGAGGTTCTTGGTAAGAATAACGACCAATAACTTCATAGTTGTTTTTAAAAATATAACTCAATTGGGTATCAAATCCATTTCCTGTAAAAACGTATTGAGAATCTAAAGCATCATCCGGATTAAACGTTATAGGATCATCAGCAGTTCTTTGCATATAAGCTGTTTGAAATGCCCAACCATTATATTTTACAATAGCATCTAAGAATAAGGATTGAATGTCGCGTTGCGCAAACAACTCATCACCAATAGTACCACGTGTTCTTCGTGCATTATTATTGTAATGGTAAACACCAGAGAGCATTAATTTGGGGCTTTCTTCACGTTTTATATCTCCTTCAAACAATGTTCCGTTGCTTTTAAAAGCCCCAAAAGGAAAGAGTTCTAAACGCCCTGTAAACGCTAATCCGTTATCGGGTTCTTTAGTCCAATTTCGACCTTCACCAGTACTAATCGCTGTTTTTACATTATAAGAAAACTTGTCTTGTAATTCATTGAGATAATAAACTTGTAAACCAAAATCTCTGTCAATATTAAAACGCGCATTGTTTATAGAGCGATCTGTAAGTTGTAAAGCACCAGAGGAATTAATACGTTGTCTATTTCCAGGAAGTTTGGTTTGTCCGAAACCAATATTCCAATGCTCATCGGGTCTGTAAAATACAATCGCATCTCTAATAATGTTAAGATTGTCACCGTCCTCAATAGCACCAACATCATTTGGTGAAAACGATAATTGAATAACATAAATAATACTTGGGTCACCAACATAACCATCAAAACGTAAGCGCAAACGTCTAATCATGGCTTCATATCCATCTTCCTCATCTTCATTATATAGAGACGTAAATCGATTTTGCATTCTAAAACGAATGTTGAGTTTAAAAATACTATCAGGTGATGTAATTCCTAGACCTTTACCATAGCTATAATACGGTAATGCAGATAGTTTAATGTCGTTGTCATCTTGAGCAATGGTTACTTGAGATAGAACCAAAAATAGAATACCTACAATATATTTATTCATATCATTTTAATTTGAAGCAAAAATACTAGTAACTAAATTAATGATTAGTAAATTTGCAAAAAAAAAGATTAATGTCCGAAATATATATAGGTTACACGTTTAAAGTAAGTCCTTTACAGCCAGCAGTTGAGATTTTAATTGCAGAATTAGGTTATGCTGGTTTTGAAAGCTTTGTAGAAAATGAAGAAGGCGTCATAGCGTATATTCAAAAAGAGGAATGGAATGATAACATTCTCGATGGTATTTATATTTTGAGTTCAGATGAATTTAAGATTGATTATACATTTGAAGACATAGAACAGACCAACTGGAATGAAGAGTGGGAGAAAAACTTTAACCCTATCGTAGTAGATGATGTAGTATCTGTACGTGCGCCATTTCATGAGAAACGAGATGATGTAAAATATGATTTAATTATTGAGCCAAAAATGAGTTTTGGTACAGGGCATCATGAAACCACACATATGATGATTCAACATATATTACAAAACGATTTTAAAGATAAATCGGTTTTAGATATGGGTTGTGGAACTGGAGTTTTGGCCATATTAGCAGAAAAAGTAGGGGCTACAAAATTAGATGCTATTGATATAGATAACTGGTGTTATTTAAATAGTTTAGAAAACGTAGAACGAAACGATTGTAAAAATATTTCGGTTTATGAAGGTGATGTAATGTTATTAAATGGTAAAAAATACGACAGTATTATTGCGAACATCAATAGGAATATATTATTGGCTGATATATCAGAATATGCCAATTGTTTAAATGAAAACGGATCTTTATTTTTGAGTGGTTTTTACGAGCAAGATATTCCAATTATTGAAGCAGAGTGTAATAAGCAGATGTTAAAGTTGACTAAAACTCTGCAAAAAGGGCAATGGGTGTCGTTAAAATTTATAAATTAGTAGTAATTAAAAATAGAGTCTGTCACACTAAGCACTGTAGATGATGTGCTTAAAAAGATATCCACTATGACAAAAGAAAAATATTCAGAAGAACTACTTCTAGAAGAAGAAGTATTAAAACAAAACGAAATCGTATTATTTAATGACGAAGTCAATACGTTTGACCATGTTATTGATACGCTTATTTATGCTTGCGACCATATGCCAGAACAAGCAGAGCAATGTGCACTGTTAGTTCATTATAAAGGTAAGTGCACAGTGAAAACAGGTTCTTATGACGATTTAGAACCACGCTGTTCCAAGCTTTTGCAAGCAGGACTTAGCGCTGAAATAGTTTAAATAAAAAATCCCACATCATGTGGGATTTTTTTTGTTTATAGCTTTTTTTGGTAATGAATTTGCATCTCCAGCGATAGGATAACCTAATTGAGAAAGTTTCCTTTTACGTTTTCAAGCTCATTCTCAGCAATAGTGCTAAAACTCACTTCGTCAGTATCATTATTAATAATGACTTTAGAAACCTCTACTAATTTAGATAATTGTGTTGCTATAATGTTAGCACAATCATCGCATTTTAAATTTTTAAAGTGTTTCTCGTTAGTATGTATTTTAGAGACCTGTCAGGTTTTAAAAACCTGACAGGTTTAATCATTTCATTATAAAGTTGAAGGACAAACAAAATCAGTCGTCTTTAAATCGGTTTCTTTAATTGCGGCAAATCCACCATCAACGTCTATGAGTTTATCAAATCCCCTTGCTTTTAAGATTGATGCAGCAATTACAGAGCGATAACCACCTGCACAATGCACATAATACGTTTTATCTTTGCTGACTTCATTCATCTTTTCATTGATAAAGTCTAATGATAAATGTTGAGCATCTACAATATGAGAGGATTGGTATTCACCATCCTTGCGGACATCTAATATATTAAGTGAATCTGCTTTTGCTCTTTTTGCAAATTCTTCAACCGTAACAGAATCTAATGTTTCAACATCTTTTCCTGCTTTTTTCCATGCCTCTAATCCTCCTTCAAGATAACCCAAGGTATTATCATAACCAACTCGAGATAATCTTGTAACCGCTTCTTCAGATTTGCCTTCAGGAACGACTAAAACAATAGGTTGTTTTATATCCTTAATTAAGGCTCCAACCCAAGGTGCAAAGCCTCCATTCAGCCCAATAAAAATTGAATTTGGAATATGTCCTTTTATAAAATCAGATTGCGTTCTAACATCTAAAACTAATGCTGACTCATGATTGGCTAAAGCTTCAAATTCAACAGGGTTTAGAGCTACATTTCCAGTTTTTAAAACGGTTTCGAAAGTATCATAACCCATTTTGTTCATCATTGCATTCTTTGCAAAGTATTGTGGTGGTGGCGCAATGCCATCCAAAACTTCTTTTACAAATTCAGCTTTGGTCATATTTGCACGTAAAGCATAGTTTGTTTTTTTCTGTTCGCCTAAAACACCAACCGTTTCTTTGCTTAAGTTTTTTCCGCAAGCAGAACCTGCACCATGGGCAGGATAAACAATAACGTCATCAGCTAGTGTCATAATTTTATTTCGAAGAGAATCGAATAACATCGCTGCTAAATCTTCTTTTGTTAAATCAGATTTAATGGCTAAATCTGGTCTTCCAACATCACCTAAAAATAACGTGTCTCCAGAAAAAATGGCGTGATCTTTTCCGTTTTCATCTATTAATAAATAAGTCGCAGATTCTAAGGTGTGTCCTGGTGTATGTAACACTTTAATAGTCACTTTTCCAAGTTTTAGTTCTTCTCCATCTGTAGCAGAATGAATATCGTATTTCGTAGTCGCTCCAGGGCCAAATACGATAGTTGCTCCTGTTTCTTTTGCTAAATCGACATGACCAGAAACGAAATCGGCATGAAAATGCGTTTCTAAAATATATTTAATTTTAGCATTATTAGCGTTTGCTTTATCAACATATTGCTGTATTTCTCTAAGCGGATCAATTATTGCAACTTCACCTTCAGATTCAATATAATAAGCACCTTGTGCTAAACAGCCAGTATATAGTTGTTCTATTTTCATTCTTAATTTATTTGTATTGCAAATTTACGAAACTTCATTTTTTGAAATGTGATAATTATCACAAAGTGTGTTAAAACAGCTCTTTAAAAATGATATATATTGCCATGACTATAGTAAAATAACCAAATCCTTTTTTTAATTTTTTAGGACTAATTTTTTTTGATAAAGCTAATCCTATGAAAATCCCAACAATAGAGATAATAGTAAATGTGATTAGAAACTGCCAATCTATAGTTGTCGTTTTGTTTAAATCACCTAAAAATCCTATTAACGATTGTATAGAAATAATAAATAGCGATGTGCTAATGGCTTTTTTTATAGGAAGTTTTACCAATAAAACTAATGCAGGTACTATAAGGAATCCTCCTCCAGCACCGACTAAGCCGGCTAAAGCACCAATACCTATGGCTTGCGTACCAATGGCAAAGTAGTGGGTATTATCAAAGTTATTAATGACCTTATCGCTATTGATGACTTTAGATTTAACCATGGACCATCCGGCTAAAAGCATAATAATGGCAAATAGCAACATGATGAAAAGTGAGTTCGTAAGTGAAAAATCACCTATAGAAAATAGTACTTCTGGTAAATTAGGGATAACTATACGTCTTACCATAAATACAGTAAGTATTGAAGGAAGTGCAAATATGATAGCTGTTTTAAAATCTATCGTATTTTTTTTAATGTTACGTAAAGTACCCACTAAAGCGGTGCTACCTACGATAAAAAGGGAATACCCAGTAGCAACTATTGGACTAAAACCTAAAAAATATACTAAAATAGGAACCGTTAAAATAGAACCACCTCCTCCTATTAAACCTAGAACAAGTCCAACAATTAAAGCTCCTATATAACCTAAAATTTCAATGAGTTCCATTTTAATGTGGTAATTTATCTTTTAATAGTCCGTAAACAAAAGTACCTAATAAGGCTGCAGCAATGACGATTATGATTGAAAAAGCTCCTGTTCCAATTAAAATATACATAGGCCCAGGACAAGCACCAGATAGTGCCCAGCCTAAACCAAAGATTGTTCCTCCTAGTATGTAACGCGTAAAACCACGATCTTTTAGCGGAACTCTTAATGTTGTGCCTTCTGTTGTTTGGATCTTTTTCTGCTTTGAGATTAATAATAGAATTACACCCGTACCAACTGCGGTACCGATAATACCGTACATATGAAAGGATTGAAATTTAAACATTTCAAAAATGCGATACCAAGATACAGCTTCAGATTTTACTAAAACAATTCCGAAGAAAATACCGACGACAAAAAACTTTATATACTTACCCATAATTAAAAGAGTATTGGAAAAATAAGATGAATCATTATAAGGCCTCCTAAAAAGAAACCAATAACAGCAATTAATGATGGTAGTTGCAAACTACTTAGTCCTGTTATGGCATGTCCAGAAGTACAACCGCCAGCGTAACGTGTGCCAAAACCAACAAGGAATCCGCCAATTATTAAAATAGACAAACCTTTGATGCTAAGTACAGCGTCCCAACTAAATAACTCTGGTGGTAATAAACTTTGACCTGCATCTTTAAATCCGAGTGCAGTTAAGTCTTTAATAGTAGCTTCGCTAAGATCCATAGGAGTAGAATCAGATAAAACAAAATGCGCAATAAAGCCACCAACGATAGCACCTAGTACAACTATGAGGTTCCATTTATGGCTTTTCCAGTCATAATTGAAAAATGCAACACGTTTTCCGGCTCCTCCCATGGCACACATGGTTCTAAGGTTAGATGACATTCCGAAAGTTCTTCCAAAATAGAGTAGTAGAAACATGACGATTGCAATACATGGTCCGGAGACATACCAAGGCCACGGTTGTAAAATATATTCCATAATTTTTATTTGATGCAAAAATAGAGTTCTGTAATTAAGACTATATGTTAAAAATTACTAAAATTCTAAAACAAGAATCTTGTTTCTTCCCAATTCAATTTTTTTCTCTCGTTCTAATTGTTTCAATAAACGAGAAATAACAACGCGCGATGTGTTTAAATCTTCTGCGATTTCTTGGTGAGTGACCTCTAAACTTGTAGAAGCAGTAAGTTTTACATGATCTGTTAAGTACTTAAATAAACGCTCATCCATTTTCATAAAAGCAAGCGTGTCAATGGTTTCTAACATTTCGTCGAAACGAATTTGATAACTTTGTAGTATAAAACTTCTCCAACTTTCGTTAGAGTTAAACCAAAGTTTCATGTTTTCTATAGGAATCATTATTACGGTGGCGTCCTCATCAGCAATAGCACGAATTTTACTTACAGATTTCACCATACAGCAAGTTAAAGACATAGCGCAAGTGTCGCCAGACTCTAAAACATATAATAAAAGTTCGTCTCCATCATTGTCTTCTCTTAAAACTTTGATATTACCTTTAATTAAAAGTGGAATGAAATTTAAGTCTTGACCTATATCTATAATAATATCAGACTTTTGAAAGGTTTTTAGAAACGCAACATTGGCGATATTATCGATTATTTCGGAATCGAATAAATAGTGAAAAGGCTCGAGTAGTTCTTTAGAAATCATACTTCAAAAATAACAATTTAAAAATTTGAAATAAATAGTTTGGCTATCTTTTAATAAATGTATTATATTTGCACCCACTTAAAAAGGCCTCGTGGCGCAACTGAATAGCGCACTTGATTACGGCTCAAGAGGTTACTGGTTTGAATCCAGTCGAGGTCACTACTAAAACCAATACTTTCAAGCGATTTGAAAGTGTTGGTTTTTTTGATTTATAGAATATTTGCCTAAAAAAAGAAGAAAACCACATAAATCATAAAGACATATGTGGTTTAAATATTACTAATTAATAAAATATTTAAAGTCTTAAAACTTACTCGTCAATTAATAAATTTAAAGTAACTGTAATATTATCTCGTGTGGCTTTACTAAATGGACAAGCCTCATGTGCTTTTTCTACCAAGTCTTCTCCTGTTTTTAAATCCACACCAGGAATGTAACAATCTAGTGTTGCTTCTAAGAAAAAACCGTCTTCATCTTTACAAAATCCAATTATAGCAGTAACGCTTAATGCTTCTTCATCTATTTCAATGCCTTCGTTTTTAGCCACAGATTGCAATGCACCTCCAAAACATGCAGCGTATGCAGCTCCAAAAAGTTGTTCCGGATTTGTGCCATTTCCGCCATTGCCACCCATGGATTTAGGGACCGATAAATTATGCTCTAATGGACCGTCGTCTTCAGATTTGATGCTTCCAGTTCTTCCGCCTTCAGCTTTTGTGGTTGCTTCATATAATGTTTTCATCGTCTTTTATGGTTACAAGTTAATGTACTAAATATACTATGATACACTAGTATGATGAAATCTACAGTCTTAAATTTCTCATAAATTTAAGAATCTTTATACTATACTAGCGTAGTTCTAGTTAATTTTTTTGACAGAAGGATGTCTTGAAATGAATATAAAATAAGTGATTCGTAAAAGTTAGATAGGAATTAACCTGATGTTTTATTTTTCAGAATTAAAACAGTTATGTGCTATAAAGTCACATTACCCAAGCGCATTCTTAGTAACATAAACACGCCAGCCTATTATAGCAAGTTGTAGTTTAGAAGCTTTGCTAAGATCTAACTGTTTTTTAGTGTAAGATGGAAGTATGGCTTTGTTAAGTTTAGCCAGAAGTTTAAAGATTTTGTTTTTCATTTTATATTGAATAATAAATCTTTAACAAAAATAGTAAAACTTATTCTAGAACTAAGTTCTACATTTTTGGGTTGGTGGTTTGGTTGTAATTTAAATTATTGCTAAAATAAGTTCAATAATTAATTTTGCTAATGTCATCATGGTTTCTTGGTTTTTGAGGTTAATAAATTACGTCGTTTGTTTGATTGAGTTTTCAATATATAATCTATTCAATGTTCCTCCAAGTGATTTCCTTAAAATTGATGAATTTGAATTCTAATTTACAACTAAAAAGATGGTTTGTATTTTAGTATTTTGTGACTTGTCTATATTTAAGTTTCATTTTGTTATAATAATGTCTATTTATGGTTTTGTTTTGATACTTTTTAAGGGGTTTTTTGGAGTAGTATTCAAAATCGTAGGGGACTTTTGTCATAAAAAGTACTAAATTTTAATGTTTCATTCTTGTTAGAGTTTTTTTTCATGATAAATTTCATGTTTTATTAGGAGTGTTTTTCGTATTTAATTTTACCGTAACAGATAGACATAATAATAAAACTATCTTTGTGAAAAAATAACAAGATGAAGAAAATTACTATTGTAGTATTACTATTAATTTCAGGATTTAGTTGGTCTCAAGTTTTAGTGATTAATGAGTTAGAACCTGATAGTCCTAGTATAGATACCGATGAGTTTATTGAATTAAAATCAGCAACCCCTAATTTCTCAACAGATGGTTACATATTAGTATTCTTTAATGGATCGAGTAGTGGAGGTGACCGAAGCTATTTTACGTATGATTTAAATGGTTTGACAACAGATATTAATGGTTTGTTGGTAGTAGGTAGCGCCAATGTAACTCCTTTTCCACAATCTTTAATGTCCGAAAATGTAATTCAGAATGGGCCAGATGCTGTGGGTATTTACCAAGCTTCGGCAGAAGACTTTCCAGAAGAAACTTTAGCAACTCAAGTCAATTTAATTGATGCCATGGTGTACGGAACTAATGATTCTGATGCCACTGGTTTATTAGATAAGCTAGGTGAAACACTTCAGCATAATGATAGTGGTACTAATGCTAATCCAAAATCGATTCAACGTTTTGTTGATGGTATGGGAAATGAAACGTTTTCGTCTGCGACTCCAACACCAAGAAGAGAGAATGATGGCTCTGGTATTGCTATTACTGCTATAGCAATTTCAGTAACAGAAACACAAATCGGTGAAGGTGATGCTGTTGATATTCTGTTTACGTCAGATACAGAGGTCACTTCAGATTTAAACTTCAACATAAGTTTAGATAATTACGGGTTTAATACCTCGGATTATACTGGGAATACAAGTATTACGATTTTATCTGGTGAGACTACCGCAAGTGCAACAATTACGATAGTTGATGATGCGGATGATGAAGGTGATGAGGTTTTAAAAATTAGATTTTTAGATTTAATTGAACCTGTTATCGCTAATAATGGTGATATAGAAATACGAGTTGTAGATAATGACTTTACCGTTGCAGCTTGGGGAACACCTTTAGAGCCAACATATGGCATTGTAGAAAGTACACAGTCTGATGGTTACTATAATAGTTTAGATGGTTTAGCTGATGTAGAATTGAGACAAGCGTTACAAGATATTATAGCAGATCCAAATGTTGTAAGAGCGCAGACGTATGCTGATGTTATTGATATTTTAAAAGAGGCAGATCAAAACCCAGAACATAGTAATGAGGTTTGGTTGGTGTATTTAGAAGAAGGACGTGCTAAATTAGATATACAAACAAATTCTTTAAGTACAGGGAAGTGGAATAGAGAACATACGTTTCCTAGATCTCGTGGTGGCTTTGATAGTATAGAGGAAGATGAAATCGCAGATGGTATTGATGTGTATTGGACAACTAAAGCAGACTCGTTGCGTCATGGTAATTCTGATGCACATGCATTAAGAGCAGTAGACGGACCAGAAAATAGTAGTAGAAATAACCAGTTTTATGGTCAGTATAATGGTCCAAGTGGAACAGCCGGTAAATTTAAAGGAGATGTGGCAAGAGGAGTATTCTATATGGCTGTACGTTATAATGGATTGGAAATTGTAAATGGATTTCCTGAAGGGATCGCAGGTCAGTTTGGAGATTTAGCAACCTTATTGGAATGGCATAGAAATGATCCGCCAGACGATTTTGAAATGAATAGAAATAACGTCGTTTATAATTGGCAAAAGAATAGAAACCCGTTTATAGATCAGCCAGATATGATAGAATATATTTGGGGAAATAGAATTGGTGAAGATTGGGATCAAGTATTAAATATTACTGATAATACAAAACTTGAAGTAACTATATTTCCTAATCCTACAACAGGACGTGTTTATATTTCAGGATTAAATGCTATTATAGATGTTGAAGTTTATTCAATAGATGGGAAGCTTTTAAAGCAATCGCAATCTGTAGAGGAGTATATCGATTTAGATGTCGCTTCTGGCTTGTATCTATTAAAGTTGACAAGCGAGAATCGTTCTGTGATTAAGAAGGTTATTGTCGATTAACGTATAATATTACTTCAATAAAAAAGCCAAACTGAATTTAAACAGTTTGGCTTTTTTAGTATTTGAGATGATGTAAATTTTATTCTTGAGTTCTTGCAATTAAAGTGCCTTCTGATTTTCCGAATTCTATATTTGGAATACCATCAGTGACTTTCCAGGTGGCACTACTTTTAGATCCTTTTCCATCTTCAAGGCTGATTTTTATACTTGTAATTTCACCAGCTTTGTTGCGTTTTAATTTAGAATACTTAACCGTGATTCCTATTCTTTTAAGTTCATTTACGTGAGAATCTAAAATTTGATCTGGTGAAGATTTTGAAATATAAGCAATGGATCCATTTTTTGAAGTATCTTCATCGTCAATATAAGTCAAGCTAGTAATCTTTGGTTTGTCAACGACTTTCCATGGGTTGTCTTTTTTAATGGTTTTACTCTGGGTAAAATTGTTGCTGTTTTTAGAAATCACTTCAACAACTCCGTTGGTACCTTTGTCACCATATTTTTCTATGGCTTCTTTTCCCTTTAAAACTGCGATACTCGAAACTGTTTCTTTAGAGTACACTTTTACTAAATCTGGTTTAGATATTTCTTTACCGTCAAGAATATATAATATGTTGTCCTCATTAGGAAGTTCGATGTCTGTTTCAACGTTTTTATAACTTCCTTTTATAGTTTTATATGGTTTTGTTGTTAGAGTAATAACACCATTCTGTCCTTTTTTACCGTAAGCATCAAGTGCGTCTTCGCCTTTTAAAACAGTCATGCTTTCAATATCATTAGCATTGATAGTTTTTAAATATTCTGACGTGGCAGGTTTGCCATTTACAATTATTAATGGTTTTGGATTCTGAGAATCAAAACGTGAGTTGTAAATTGCCTTATTGGATGGGTTATGAATTATGACTTCATGACTGATAATTTTAGGTTTAGATCCGACTTCATAATAAAAATCAGATTCTTTGTTGATTTGACTCTTAATCTCTAAAGAATCCCTAGAGAAATAAATAGTGTCTTTTGAAGTTTCACTAGTAGTTACTTTTCTCATGTACATTTTATCTTTTGGTGTCCGAGTATTAATATAGATACTGTCTTCAACTATAACGTCTAAGCTGTCACGTAATTCTTCAATTATAAAGGTCGTCTTTTTATGATCATTAGGTTGAACGACCTCAACTCCAAAGCTGCCGTCATCATCCATTTTAAATTCGAAAGGAGCAATACCATCTTTGTCTTTAACATGGTAATTTGTAGTGCCATTTTCTGTTTTAAAATCAATATTTAGATTCGAAATTTCGTTGTTGCTGTTTCGCTTTATATGTTTTATGGTCATGGTGACATTCTTAGACTTTAACCATGTTTTCATTTTATCTAAACTTTCATCGCTCATGTTTTTTGTGAACTTAACCTTGATGCTTTCAGTTGAGAAGGAAATTTTAGTTGATATGATATCATCAATAAATTCAGTTGTATTAGTGTTTTTAAAGGTGTTATTTTGGGTTTCAATATAAACTGTTTCTGTATTCATGCTCATTAATAAGCCAGCTAAAAGTGGAAGAATTAGCAGGTACTTAAATTGATTTTTTTTGTTTGATCTCGATTTGTTTAACATAAGTATTCGTTTTTTGATTGATGAATTATAAAAATTATTGGATAATATAGTAGCGTGATTGGCAACGCTGGTTTTTAATAATAAATGTTGGTATTCTTTAGTGGTGTTGGTAAGGGATTGTGTTTTAGAATCTGCGATATATTCTAAGTTTTGGCGCACTTCTTTTTTGTACAACCAAATTAATGGATTAAACCAGAATAGAATACAAGCCAATTGTGTACAGATAATATCTATAGAATGCAATTGGTTAACATGAACTTTCTCGTGTGTTAGAATAAGTTGAAGTTCTTCTGTCTCATAAGATTTAGGATTATAAACAATCCATTTAAAAAATGAAAAAGGGGAAATTTTAGTATCTACAATAACATAAGTGAAACGCTGTTCTTTATGCTTTGGATTTTTTAGAAGGAGTAAAACTAACGAGCCAAACTGAAAAATAAACTGAATGGTAAATGCAATTAATCCGATACTATATGTAATAGGAATAAGTTTATACCAATCAAATGCGACTTCAGATGGAGTAGCGACAAAACTTAACGGTGTAGATGATATAAAGGTGGTTGCTTCGTTTACTATAGGGTCAATAGGAATATAAACGGGAATTATGATGAATGGGAAAATTAACGCAAGTACTAATCCAGTTAATAGAAACCATCGGTTATGCTCAAAAAACGTTTCCTTCTTCAGAAAAATGTAAAAACATAGATATATTATGGCAATTACAGCTGACGCTTTTAATAGATATTCCATAATTATTTTTTGTTTTCTATTAATTCAATAATTTCCTTTAACTCATCGACGCTAATTTTTTCTTCTTTGGCAAAAAATGAAACAACATTTTTGTACGAGCTATTAAAGTAATTTTCAATAGCCGTATTCATAAACTTGGTTTTATAGTCTTCTTTGGTTACAATAGGGAAGTACTGATGGGTTTTGCCATAGGCGTTATAACTAACATAGCCTTTTTCTTCAAGATTTCTTATAATGGTAGAAAGCGTATTATAATGTGGTTTGTCTACAGACATCTCAGCTAATACATTTTTTACAAAAGCCTTTTCTAACTTCCACAAAATGTGCATTATTTCTTCTTCTTTATTTGTGAGCTTTTGCATAGGAATAGAATCTAGTGTTAATCTTGAATTCAAATGTATAACTATTAATATAGTTATACAACTATAAAAACAGTTTTGTAACGTAAAATATAGTTTTAGTAGGTGTGAAAATGAAATATTATCTTTGCGCTTTTAATGTAAATAAGTAATTAAAACTTTAGATAGAGGATGAGTGTATTATTGGTGATTGCTGGATTGGCGTTGTTAGTTGTCGGTGGGGATTTTTTAGTAAGAGCAGCTGTTGGTTTGTCTTTTAAACTTAAGCTATCTAAGTTGGTTATAGGGATGACGGTTGTGTCTTTTGCAACTTCGGCTCCAGAATTATTAGTGAGTTTACAAGCAGCTTTAGATGGGGTTTCTGATATTGCTTTAGGTAATGTTATAGGGTCTAATATTGCAAACATAGGTTTGGTTTTAGGCATCACAGCTATTATTACTCCATTGGCGGTAGATAAAGATTTCTATAAGTTGAATTGGCCAATGATGATGATGATATCTTTTGTGTTGTATTATTTCTTGTTGAATGACAATATATTGACAGCCCTAGAAGGCGCTATTATGTTCATAGCATTAATTGTTTTTCTAGTTGTTTTAATTAAAAGTTCTCGGAAATCGACAAAAGCCAATATGGAGGAAGTCGATGATGCTTTAGCTGTAGTGTCTAACTTTAAAATCGGAATGTGGTTATTGATTGGTGCAGCCGGATTGTATTTTGGATCAGAATGGTTAGTTCAAGGTGCTAAAAAAATGGCGGAATCCGTAGGAATAAGCGATTATGCAATTTCGGTGACTGTAATTGCAATTGGGACGAGTGTTCCTGAGCTTGCAGCTTCAGTTATTGCCGCATTAAAAAAGGAAAAAGCAATGTCGTTAGGAAACCTTATAGGGTCTAATATTTTTAATATAGCGTCTGTTTTAGGTTTAACAGCGATTATAAAACCAATTGTGGTGAATCCAGATACTCCACAGATATTATCGACTAATATCTTTTGGATGATTGGTTTTGCAGCGATTTTAATTCCTTTCATCATCATACCTAAACGCTTTGAAATAGGTCGTGTTAAAGGGATGTTGTTATTTGGATCTTACATCTATTTTATATATTTAACACTTAAATAAAAGCATAAAAAAAAGCTTGTAGATAACTACAAGCTTTTTTATTTATAATGTCGCTAATTAAGAAATGTCAGCACTTTTTACAGTTTTAATAATTCTACCTGCAATTTTGTATGGATCACCATTAGAAGCTGGTCTTCTGTCTTCTAACCAACCTTTCCAACCTTTCTCAACTACAATAATAGGTATACGGATTGAAGCTCCTCTATCTGAAACTCCCCAAGAGAAATCATTAATAGATGCCGTTTCGTGTAGACCTGTTAAACGTTGGTCGTTAAACTCACCATAAACAGCAATATGTTCTTTTACTACAGGGCGGAAAGCTTCACAAATTTTTGCGTAAGTTTCTTTATTTCCACAAGTTCTTAATACCTCGTTAGAGAAGTTGGCGTGCATACCAGAACCATTCCAGTCCATATCTCTACCTAATGGTTTTGGATGATATTCAATATAGTAACCATATTTTTCAGTTAAACGGTCTAGTAAATATCGAGCAATCCAAATTTCGTCTCCAGCCTTTTTAGCACCTTTTGCAAACAATTGGAATTCCCATTGTCCAGAAGCAACTTCTTGGTTAATACCCTCAAAATTTAAACCTGCATCAATACATAAATTAGCATGCTCTTCTACTAAACCTCTTCCGTGAGTATGTAACCCACCTACAGAACAGTAATACATACCTTGTGGTGCAGGATATCCACCTATTGGAAATCCTAATGGCAATTGAGTTTTAGTATCCATAATGAAATACTCTTGTTCAAAACCAAACCAAAAATCATTATCATCATCATCAATGGTAGCTCTACCGTTAGAAACGTGAGGTGTTCCGTCAGCATTTAAAACTTCTGTCATTACTAAATATCCGTTGATTCTATCTGGATCTGGATAAATAGCGACTGGTTTTAATAAACAATCAGAAGATCCACCTTCAGCTTGTCTAGTAGATGATCCGTCAAAAGACCACATACCTAACTCTTCTAAAGTACCTTTAAAGTTTTCGTGCTCTTCTACTTTGGTTTTACTTCTCATATTTTGAGTTGGGAAGTAGCCATCTAACCAAATGTATTCTAATTTAATTTTTGCCATAATGATTGTTTTGTTTATCAGATAATAATGATACAAATATTGTTATTTTTTTTTACCCGTCAAAAAAAATGGGGTTATTTAGGTATAAAGTGTTTGATTATTGTAGACTACCCTAATTTTGTATAGGTAATTGTCTATTTTTTAAATATTTTGTATTTTTGACCTCAAAAACTAACAATATGTCAACACTTAGATTTCATGCCGTAAAAGCATCTTTAAAAAGAAAGCCGTTAAAGATTAAGGAAAAGAAACGTAGATCCGAAATATTTGGTTCAAATGTGTTTAACGAGGTAGCGATGCGTCAATATCTAACAAAGACCGCTTTAAATAGTGTTTTGGAAGCTATTGAAAAAGGAACTAAAATAAATCGTCTTGTAGCTGACCATATTTCTACAGGAATGAAAGAATGGGCTATCAGTAAAGGAGCAACACATTATACACATTGGTTTCAACCATTAACTGGAGCAACGGCAGAGAAACATGATGCGTTTTTTGAAACAATTGGAGATGGACTCGCTATTGAAAAATTTGGAGGCAACCAATTAGTACAGCAAGAACCAGATGCTTCTAGTTTTCCAAATGGGGGTATTAGAAACACGTTTGAAGCTAGAGGTTATACAGCATGGGATCCTACATCACCTGCTTTTATATATGATAAAACATTATGTATTCCAACTGTTTTTGTATCCTACACAGGTGAAGCATTAGATTTTAAAACTCCGCTTTTACGAGCTTTGCAAGTGGTAGATAACGCGGCAGTTGCGGTATGTAAATATTTTGATAAAAACGTAAAAAGCGTCAGAACCTCTTTAGGTTGGGAACAAGAATATTTTTTAATAGATACGGCCTTGGCATTATCTAGACCAGATATTTTATTGACCGGAAGAACGCTATTGGGGCATTCTCCTGCAAAAGGTCAACAACTAGATGATCATTATTTTGGAACTATTCCAGCAAGAGCAATGTCATATATGCGCGATTTAGAACACCAATGCATGCTATTAGGTATTCCTGTTAAAACAAGACATAATGAGGTGGCTCCAAACCAATTTGAATTGGCACCCATTTTCGAAGAAGCTAATTTAGCAGTGGACCATAATTCATTGTTAATGGATATTATGCAGAAAATTGCTAAACGACATAGTTTTACAGTACTTATGCATGAAAAACCATTTGCAGGTGTTAACGGTTCAGGTAAGCATAATAACTGGAGTTTATCAACAAATACAGGTGTCAACTTATTATCTCCAGGAAAAACACCGATGAGTAATCTTCAGTTCTTAACCTTCTTTATTAATACGATTAAAGCAGTACAGACGCACGAAGAATTATTAAGAGCAGCGATTGCTTCTGCTAGTAACGATCATCGTTTAGGGGCTAATGAAGCGCCTCCTGCGATTATTTCAATTTTTATTGGTGATCAGTTAACGAGAGTGCTAGGCGAACTTGAAACGGTGCCTAAAGGAAAGTTATCTCCAAAGGAAATTACGGACCTAAAACTTAATGTAGTTGGTAAAATACCAGAAGTGATATTAGATAATACAGACAGAAATAGGACGTCCTCATTTGCCTTTACTGGTAATAAGTTTGAATTTAGAGCAGTGGGTTCTACAGCTAATTGTGCTAACCCAATGACAGTTTTAAGTACTATAGTTGCAAAACAACTAATGGATTTTAAAATTGAAGTCGATGAATTAATCGATAAAAAATCAATGAAAAAGGATGATGCTATTTTTAATGTATTGAGAGAATACATTAAAACATCTAAAGCCATTCTTTTTGAAGGCAATGGTTATAGTGAAGCGTGGGAGAAAGAAGCTAAAAAACGAGGGTTGAGTAATAACAAAACCACACCTGAAGCTTTAAAGATTAAAAAAGCGAAGGCAACCATAGAGCTTTTTGACAGCTTAAAAGTTATGAATAAGGTTGAATCTGAAGCGCGCTACGAAATTGAAATGGAAGATTATATTCATCATGTTCAAATTGAAAGTAGAGTTATTGGAGATATTGCCAGAAATCATGTAGTGCCAACGGCTGTGAGATATCAAAATATTCTGATAGAAAATGTAACAGGTCTTAAATCTATCTATGGTGATCGATTTAAAGATTTTGCAAAAGCACAATTGGTTCTTATTGAAGAAATCTCTGAACATATTGAAACGATTAACTCCTCTGTAACGAAAATGACAGAGGCACGAAAGGTATGTAATAAAGAGACTAGTTTAGAAAAGAAAGCAGATGGATATTGTAATAAGGTGAAGCCATTGTTTCAAGATATTAGATATCACTGCGATAAGCTAGAGTTAATGATTGATGATGAGTTGTGGCCATTAACCAAATATAGAGAACTATTATTTACCAAATAGTATGTGTAACATAGCGTGAGTGCAGTTCGTCGGTAATTCCGTTCGATGAAATACGTATATATACGTACAGTGAATAGTGATAAATTTGCGTTTTGTGTAGTTTGTCGATGACATTAAACTAGTTGTCGAAAAGGTGGTGTAATCATGTTAAATATTTGAGGATAGTCAATTTAACAATACGTTTATTTCGTATTTTTGTAGGGCTATTAATCAATATTTGTAAAAATGAAAAAGTTACTACTTAGTGTAGCAATACTTGTTGGAGCGACGCTTATTTTATCTCAAGACAATTCAAATGAATTGAAAAATGTGAACAATGATGATGTTGCGATTGTACAAGTAAAGCTGCCAACAGATCTTAAAAATTAAGACGAAATTATTTAGGTAATATTCACCTATTAACATAAAAGATAAAATCGATGACTCGGTTTTGTCTTTTTTTTTGCTTTTTTGTTATTGGAAATCACTTTTAAAAATGAATATTTCTTTATATTGTGCACCTTCTAAATCTACAAATTAAAGGAATATGTTTTCCAAATTCAATTGTATTTTATTGAGTATTGTAATGACTGCTGTCAGTGTTAATTCCGCATTTTCTCAGGAAACCAATGATAAGAAAGACAAAGCCATTTCGAAGAGGTTTTCATTTTTTGAAAAGAGAGGATCGCATGCCATAGATTTAGCGGCAGGTTCTGCAATTGTAGATGGTGATTATTCAGATTCTGAGTTTGAGCTTTATTTTAGAGCAGGGTATAAGCATCATATAACAAGCCATTTAAATATAAATTTCACATACAATAAATATAATTTAGCTGTAAAGGATATTTATAATGAGGGTTTTATGTCCTTTGATTTGAATTTAGAATATCTACTTAGTCCTTTTAGAAATGTCTCTCCTTTTATATATGTAGGAGGTGGCTACAATGCCTCTAACTATTTTGAAACTACAGAAACAAAAGCACAAGGTGGTTTAGGTGTAGAATTTCTTATAATGGAAGGTATTGGTATAAAACTATTTGGCGAATACAATTATATGTTCGCCGATGATCATCTCGATGGTCTTGTTTTAGGTGAAACAGATGATATCTTAATAAGAGGTGGATTAGGTCTTAATATATACTTCGGAGGCAATAAGAAAAAAGAAGCTTTAAGAAAAAAAATGAAAACTGTCATTAATTCCAACTTAATCATTCCTTATAATTAAACGCAATCCTTACTTTTGCAACACCAATACTAATAAATTGTACAATGAGTAATTCGGTGAGTAAAAGATATGCGCAAAGAGGTGTTTCAGCGTCAAAAGAAGACGTCCATAATGCTATAAAGAATATAGATAAAGGTTTATTTCCTAAAGCGTTCTGCAAAATAGTTCCAGATTATTTAACTAATGATAGCGATTATTGTTTAATAATGCATGCCGATGGCGCAGGTACGAAATCGTCTTTAGCATACATGTATTGGAAAGAAACTGGAGATATTTCAGTTTGGAAAGGTATTGCTCAAGATGCGTTAATTATGAATATTGACGACTTACTATGTGTTGGTGCTACAGATAATATCATGTTGTCTTCTACAATTGGAAGAAATAAGAATCTAATTCCAGGTGAAGTTATTTCAGCAATTATCAACGGAACAGAAGACTTAATTGAAGATTTAAAGTCTTTTGGTGTGACGATTCATTCAACTGGTGGTGAAACTGCAGATGTTGGAGATTTGGTGCGAACTATTATTGTAGATTCTACAGTTACAGCGCGTATAAAGCGCTCAGACGTTATTGATAATGCGAATATTGTTGCAGGTGATGTTATTGTTGGCTTAGAGTCTTTTGGGCAAGCATCTTACGAAACCGAATATAATGGCGGTATGGGAAGTAATGGCTTAACTTCTGCAAGACATGATGTGTTTTCAAAATATTTAGCCGAAAAATATCCAGAAAGCTTCGATGCCGCTGTGCCCGAAGATTTAGTGTATTCCGGACAAACTAAATTAACAGATGCTGTTGAGGGTTCACCAATAGATGCTGGGAAGTTAGTGTTGTCTCCAACACGTACGTATGCTCCAATTATAAAAGCAATTCTTAAAGATTTTAATAGTGATGCCGTTCATGGTATGGTACACTGTAGTGGAGGTGCGCAAACAAAAATTCTACATTTTTTAGATGAACTTCATATTGTAAAAGATAATATGTTCGAAGTTCCGCCGTTATTTAAACTAATTCAAGAGCAATCTAAAACGGATTGGAAAGAAATGTATCAAGTGTTTAATTGTGGCCATCGTATGGAATTGTATGTAAAACCAGAGGTTGCAAACGCTATTATTGAGATTTCGAAATCTTTTAATGTAGAAGCCAAAATTATTGGTCGCGTAGAAGCTTCCGATAAAAAACAACTTACCATTAATAGCGAGTACGGCACATTTACATATTAATTTTTTTTAAGCATGAAAAACTATTCTTGGTTTATATTTAGTGTATTTGTTTTATGTTCTAGTGTGCTTTTTGCTCAACCAGATTCTTTGTACTTTCAAAAGAAAAAGAATGAACCAATTCAATTGGGGTGGAGAACTAAAAAGGAAGTTGGTTTAAATCTTAATCAAGTCTCTTTTACCAACTGGAATTCTGGGGGTACCAATTCAATTTCTGGTATAGTAACAGGAAAAGCGGAAGCAAAATATAAACAAGAAAAATGGTACTGGAATTCTAATTTTAATATTCGTTATGGTTTAAACAAACAGGAAGAATTAAATATTAGAAAAACAGAAGATGTTATAGAGGTGATTTCTAATGTTGGATTAGAAAAAGATCCGAAAAGTAATTGGTTTTATTCTGCAAAATTCAGCTTTAATTCACAGTTAGCTAACGGGTATAATTATCCCGACAGAGATGAACCTATTTCGCAATTCTTAGCTCCTGGTTATATGTTTTTTGGTGTTGGTATGGAATATGGACGATTCATTGAGCGGTTATCATTTTATGCGTCACCATTTACCTTAAAAACAACCTTTGTTTTAGATAGTGATTTGGCAAATAGAGGTGCTTTTGGTGTGGATCCGGCAATTTATGATTTGGAAGGTAATATTCTAAGGGATGGAAAAAAAGTAAGACAAGAATTGGGGATTTTATTAACCAACCAATATGAAGAAGAAGTATTCGAGAATATTAAAATCACGAGTCTTTTACGTTTGTATACCGATTACATCAATAGCTTTGGAAACATAGATATAGAATGGGAACTTAACTTAGATATGAAAGTTAATAAATTTGTTAAAGCAACTTTAGGGTCGCACATTAGATATGATGACGATATTAAGGTTGAAGTTGAAACTAACGACTTAACCAACGAAGAAAATGTTATTGTGGGTCCAAAGTTACAATGGAAACAAATTTTAGGGGTTGGTGTGGTTGTAGATTTAGATAATATTATAAAAGGTAATTCCTAAACTTAATTCTTTTATAAAGTACCTTCACTTAAATATTTATAATCCTCAAGTTCTGTAAGGTTATCAATCTTCTTTGTAGTGCCATTGTTTAATAAATAAATGTGATCTGACGCCTCGATAATGTGTTGATACATGTGATCTGATATAATAATAACCTTCTCTTTTTTTTTCGTCTTCAATGAGTTGTTTTACAGTGTCGATATGTAAAGGTGATAAATGTGAAAACGGCTCGTCTAAAAATACGATTTGGCTTTTGGTTTTTAGAATAATATAGGTTTCAATAATACGTCTTTCCCCACCTGATAAGGCATTAAATCTAGAATGTTTATAGATAGAAAACGCTTCAAAACTTTCAATAAAAATAGGCCAATCAATAGCATACAATTTAAATACAAAAGACAAGGTCATTTCACCAGGGATAAAATTATACTGTGGCAGATATATAGCAATTCCTGTAGAATATAAGGGTTTTAAAAGCGGTTTTCCATCTAGCCTAACCAGCATGTATTTCGGTTTCAGATTCCCAAAAGCAATATTGAGCAAGCAACTTTTTCCACAGCCATTTCTACCTAAGATAGCTGTAACTTCTCCCGTTTCAGCTTTAAGGTAAATACCGTTTAAAATGCGTTTGTTTTTAAAGTAAAGTTCTACATTATCTAATTCAAATATCATTTTGTTATCAAGTGAATTCCTTAAGTATTGTAATAAAAATAATGGTTAAAATGCAGTCTAAAATAAATATAACGGAAAAAAGCTTTAAAGTAGAAATGCCTAAATTTTTATAAAAGGTTAATTTCCGTCTATTATTAGTTTCACTCACATAATACCATGCAAAAACCGTAAGAAATAATTTGGTAACTAAGGCTGGTACTATTAGTGGATTGAAAAATCCGATAATAGCATTTGCCGTAAAAGACCAAACCACAAACGGTCTGTAAAATGTAAGTATAGCTAGGAATCGATACATACTATATAGGTAACGTTTGTTTTGTGTGTTTTATTTTTTAAATAAGTTTTCGCCTATAACTTTTTTGATTTATATGCTTATCGGTTTTAATAATGTTTACTAAAAGAGCGAATTTCCATCATTTAAAACTTACAAGTCTTTGTTCTTTATTCTAAAAGTGAAGCGGTTTTATATCTTAAAAAAATTGTATTTTTGAACTTCAATTTTTGAAGAGAGATGTTAGAGAAAATACAGATTATAAAACAACGTTTTGATGAGGTAAACGACCTTATCATTCAACCAGATATTATATCAGATCAGCAACGCTACACCAAGCTGATGAAAGAATACAAGGATCTTAAGCTAATCGTAGATAAAGGTGAGATTTATAAAGAAGCTTTAGATAATGTTTCTGAAGCCGAAGAAATTATAGCAGATGGTTCGGATGCCGAAATGGTAGATATGGCTAAAATGCAACTCGAAGAAGCTAACGACACCATCGAAAAGCTCGAAGAAGAGATTCGTTTTATGTTGATTCCTAAAGATCCAGACGATGCTAAGAATGTTGTCGTTGAGGTAAGAGCAGGTACAGGTGGAGATGAAGCGAGTATATTTGCTGGTGATTTATACAGAATGTATTCAAAATATTGTAGTGATAAAGGCTGGAGAGTCGACGTTGTAAGTCAGAGTGACGGAACATCTGGTGGTTTTAAAGAAATTATTTTTGAAGTATCAGGTGAAGATGTTTATGGGACTTTAAAGTTTGAAGCGGGTGTACACCGTGTACAACGTGTGCCACAGACAGAAACTCAAGGTCGTGTGCATACAAGTGCAGCAACGGTTATGGTATTGCCAGAAGCGGAAGAGTTTGATTACGAATTAGACATGACAGAAGTTCGTATAGAGCGTACCACATCAACTGGTCCTGGGGGTCAGTCGGTAAACACAACGTATTCTGCTATTAAGTTACATCACGAACCAACAGGAATGATTGTAAGTTGTCAAGATCAGAAATCATCTCATAAAAACTTAGAAAAAGCCTTAAAGGTATTACGTTCGCGTTTATACGATTTAGAATTAGCGAAGCAACAAGCAGCCGATTCTGAAAAACGTAAAAGTATGGTAAGTTCTGGTGATAGATCGGCTAAGATTAGAACCTACAATTATCCACAAGGACGCGTAACAGATCATAGAGTGCCAGGTTTAACACTTTACGATTTGCAAAATATCATTAATGGTGATATTCAAAAAATAATAGACGAATTGATGTTAGCGGAAAACACGGAGTTGTTGAAGGCTAGTGATGATGTAATTTAATAAATTCCTGCTAAAATTACTGAACTTACTTCAGGTAAGGTAGGCAAGATTCATATTTTCCTTACTAAATAAATATTAGGCCTCTTTTTGAGGCTTTTTTTTATGTTTAACATTAAGCAACAATTAATACCAAATCTTATGAAAAAATTAATTTTACTAATACTTATTTTATCATTATTAAGTACAACAAGTTGCAATAACGATGATGATAATGGCTCAAATGACCCAATAGACCAATTGCCTGATGCGACTCAAACTGGTGAAAATACGTTTGGTTGTTTGGTTAATGGTGAGTCTTTTGTGGTCACAAATTCAAATGACCAAGTGGCAATATATCAGCAAGGTCAACTTCAGTTTGGAGGTGGAGGTATTTCAATGATTATAAATGAACCTTTTTCAACAAATGTTGAAGCCGTTATAGTTGGTAGGGCAAGGTATATTGTTGACCCAAATCCTCAGGTAGGTTGTCATTATGAATTTGAAGACAGTTATGAAGGTTTCGTTATTTTCACTAAAATTGACCAAATAAATTATATAGTTTCAGGAACTTTTGAATTTTCTACTATCAATGATGATTGTGAAAACATCAACATAACAAACGGTCGTTTTGACTTACAATACATACCATAACAATATTTAATAGTGTAGCACTTTTACTTTGTTTATTTTTGTAATGGTAAATTATAGATGACTTCCTAAAAAATGACAATACAACAACTAACAGCCCAGATCCATAAAAAGAAATCCTTCCTTTGCATAGGATTAGACGTCGATTTAAATAAAATTCCAAAGCATTTATTAAAAGAAGAAGATCCCATCTTCGCTTTTAATAAGGCTATTATTGATGCGACACATCATCTTTGTGTTGCCTATAAACCCAACACAGCATTTTACGAAGCTTACGGTATAAAAGGCTGGCAAGCTTTAGAAAAAACAATCAACTATCTCAACGACAATCATCCTGAAATTTATACGATTGCAGATGCGAAACGTGGAGATATTGGGAATACAAGTACGATGTACGCTAAAGCATTTTTTGAAGATTTAGGTTTTGATAGTGTTACTGTTGCACCTTATATGGGAAAAGATTCAGTAGAGCCTTTTTTAGCTTTTAAGGACAAGCACACCATACTTTTAGCTTTAACTTCAAACGAAGGAGCTTTTGATTTTCAAACAAGGTCGGTTGATGGAGTAGAGTTGTATAAGCAGGTTTTAGAAACGTCTAAATCTTGGACCAATTCTGAAAACTTAATGTATGTCGTTGGTGCTACTAAAGCTGAGTTTTTAGCTGATATTAGAAAAATTATCCCAGATAGCTTTTTGTTAGTACCTGGTGTTGGTGCGCAAGGCGGAAATCTTCAAGAGGTTTGTAAATATGGTATGAATAGTTCTGTTGGCTTATTAATTAATTCATCTCGAGGCATAATTTATGCATCTCAAGATGAGGATTTTGCAGAAGCTGCAGCTCAAAAAGCTAAAGAATTACAACTACAGATGGCTGATGAATTGTGAACTGTCATTCTGAGGACGTAGGACGTGGGAATCTCTTGAAACAGAATTATAATTAAACAGATTGCTGTACTCAGCTTTTACTGAGCAAAGCCAAAGTATTCATAATGACATATATCGACCAACTTAAACGAGAAATTCAACTCAAAAAAACACCCAAACGCATCATATCTTTGGTGCCTTCTCAAACCGAATTATTGGTAGATTTAGGTTTAGAATCTTCAATTGTTGGTGTCACTAAGTTTTGTGTACATCCGAAGCATCTTAGAATGTCTAAAGCTGTTGTTGGTGGTACAAAACAAATCAATATTGAAAAAATAAAAGCGCTTCGTCCTGATATTATTCTTTGTAATAAAGAAGAAAATACTAAAGAGATTATTGAAAGTTTAGAAGCTATTGCTCCAATTCATGTAAGTGATATTTATAATCTCGATGATTGTTTTGAGCTCATTAACATGTATGGGGAGATTTTTAATGTTCAAAGGACAACGTCAACTTTAGTAGCCAATCTTCAATTAGACCGCGAAGCATTTCAACTTCAATTTCAAAATACAGATAAGTTAGAAGTGGCTTATTTCATATGGAAAAAACCTTGGATGGTTGCGGCATCAGAGAATTTTATAGATGCTATGATTACAGAAGCTGGTTTTGTAAATGTATTTAAAGATGATAAACGTTATCCGGAAGTCGACTTAAGTAATCCAAAATTAAAAGAAGCGGACCTCATTTTTCTCTCTAGCGAACCTTTTCCGTTTAAAGAAGAACATGTTTTAGAATTGAAAGCTCAATTTCCAGAGAAGACTATAAAAATAGTTGATGGTGAATTGTTTTCTTGGTATGGTAGTCGCTTACAGAAGTCTTATAGCTATTTTCAAACACTTCATAATTAAACACAAAAAAGTCGATACCTAACTACAATATCGACTTCTAACTAATTTAAGATCTAACTAACTCAATCTTTTGCTCTGCAAAGATGGTGAGTTTATTTAGTTTAGAAGTTAAGAGAACGTTAGGGTATAATTAAGTGTAATTAAATAAGTTAGGATTTAATTGGCTTGAGCTTCTGAGTTATGCACAACAAACCCTAACTTATTAATTTTATAAAGTACTTTAGTAGCTTTATATTCAGAGAAGTCACTTAATGCGTGATCTGTCTGTCTTAAATTATAGGCATCTTCTATAAGTTGCGTATACTTTTTCCTAAGCTTTGTTCTTTTCTTTAATATTTTTTCTGAATTACTCACTGCTAAATTTTAATAAATACCTTAGTAAATTACTAAAATTTAGCTAGAATAAATGTTTTTTTTATTAAAAAATAACAAAACCTTTAGAGTAATGTTGATTTAGTCTTGTAAAGCAAAGACCTTTTTTAATAAATCACTACCACGAGAAGATACTTTTGTTCTTATCTCTTTTTCTTCAACAGCAATCATAGTGTAAACACCTTTTAAAGCTTCTTGTGTTACGTAGTCCGTTAAATCAGGGTTCACATTATTGGTCAAAGGAATATTGTTGTATTTAGTGATAAGGTTAGACCAGATTTGATCAGCACCCACTTTGCTAAACGAATTATTAATAACAGGCTTAAACTTGCTATATAATTCCGTTTGCGTTTTTGATGTTAAATATGATGTTGCAGCGTCATCTTCTCCTAAAAGAATGTTCTTGGCATCATCAAAAGTGATGTCTTTTACTGCATTTACAAAAATTGGAGTCGCTTCAGCTACAGCATCTTCAGCAGCTCTGTTAAGTACTTTTAAACCTTCATCAGCTAAACTGCTTAATCCTATTTTACGAAGTGCGCTATCTACTTTCTGTAATTCTTCTGGTAAAACGATTTTTACCAATTCATTTTTAAAGAAACCATCTTCTGCGGTCAATTTAGTTACTTGTTTTTCAATACCTGTGTCTAAGGCTTCTCGTAATCCGGCTGCAATATCAGCATTACCTAAAACACCACCAGTTCCTTGTGGTAAAGAATCGACAACTTGCTGTAATTCAGCACAAGCTGTTAAATTGAAAATAATTAGTAGGGCAAAAAGTCTTTTAATCATCATTTAAGTTTTTAGTGTTGGCAAAGATAATTTATATAGGTAAAAAAACTTCAAGTTTTAGCCCTAAAATAGATATCTCAACTTATTATATAGACACCATTACGTGGTAATAGTCACTTAATAGTTGTTTTTAAGTTGAATTCGTATTTGTAAATTAGTATTTAAGAGAAGATGATGGTCTTATTATTATAGACCATAACCTTTCTATTGGCGTGAAGTTTAATAGCATTAGATAAAACGATTTTTTCTAAATCGCGTCCTTTTGCTATTAAATCTTTAATCGAAAAGGTATGAGACACATGTGCCACATCTTGTTCTATAATTGGTCCGGCATCTAATTCTTCAGTGATATAATGGCTTGTAGAGCCAATAATTTTTACACCGCGTTTGTATGCTGAATGATAAGGTTTTGCTCCGACAAAAGCAGGTAGAAACGAATGATGAATATTGATAATCCTATTAGGGTATTTATCAATTAATGTTTCAGAAACAATTTGCATATAGCGCGCTAATACTATAAAATCTATATTATGAGATTCTAGGAGTTCTAATTGTTTTTGTTCCGCTTCATGCTTTGTCGCTTTTGTAACAGGCACATGATAAAACGGAATATTGAAACTATCGGCAATTGGTTTTAAATCGAGATGATTACTCAGAATGAATGGGATTTCAAGAAATAATTCACCCGAATTATAGCGGCCTAAAATATCATACAAACAATGATCGTATTTAGAGACAAATAGTGCCATTTTTGGTTTCCTTTCAGCAGAATATATTTTCCACTTCAATTGAAATTTCTCGGCTAATTCAGAATTGAATAGGTGTTTGAATTTTTCAAGTGAAAACAAGCTTGATGCAAATTCACATTCCAATCGCATAAAAAAGATATTTTGCTCTCTGTCGACATGCTGATCGATATAAACAATGTTTCCATCGTTTGAAGCCATAAAAGTAGTCACCGAAGCAATAATATTCGGTTGATCTGCGCAATGAATAAGTAATGTGATTTTATGCATAAAACTAATCTTGAATGAGTTGATAAAAGTAATTAAAATTGTGTGCCATTGCCACTTTCTCTGCGTTTTAGATAATTGATGATTATTGCCTTAGATTTTTGAATATTCCTTAAATTTGCGACTCAAATAAGCAAGATTTTTAAGAATGGAACAAGTTGCACCTTATAAACCAAAATATAAAGTACGTATAGTCACAGCCGCATCACTTTTTGATGGACACGATGCTGCTATAAATATAATGCGTCGTATCATTCAATCGACTGGAGTTGAAGTTATTCACTTAGGTCATGATAGAAGTGTAGAAGAAGTTGTGAATACCGCGATCCAAGAAGATGCTAATGCCATTGCATTAACCTCTTACCAAGGGGGGCACAATGAGTATTTTAAATACATGTATGATTTGCTGAAAGAAAAAGGAGCTGGTCATATTAAAATCTTCGGTGGTGGAGGTGGAGTTATTCTTCCCGAAGAAATCAAAGAATTAATGGATTATGGGATTACCAGAATCTATTCTCCAGACGATGGAAGAGCACTTGGCTTACAAGGCATGATTAACGATTTGGTTCAACAATCAGATTATGCTATTGGAGATTCATTAAGTAACGAAGTAGATATACTTCCTACTAAAAATCCAAAAGCAATTGCTAGAGTGATATCTTCTGCAGAAAACTTTCCAGAAGTTGCAAAAGCGACATTAGACAAAATTCATATAAAAAATAAAACATCTAAAACACCAGTTTTAGGAATAACAGGAACAGGAGGAGCTGGTAAATCGAGTTTAGTCGATGAACTGGTTCGTCGTTTTTTAATTGATTTCCCGGAAAAAACTATTGGTTTAATATCTGTGGATCCTTCTAAGCGTAAAACAGGAGGTGCACTTTTAGGAGATCGTATTCGTATGAATGCGATTAACAATTCACGAGTGTATATGCGTAGTTTGGCAACACGTCAGTCTAACTTAGCCTTATCAAAATATGTAAACGAAGCTATTGAAGTTTTAAAAGCAGCAGAATACGATATAATCATCTTAGAAACTTCTGGTATCGGTCAATCGGATACTGAGATTATGGAACATTCGGACGTGGCCTTATACGTTATGACTCCAGAATTTGGTGCAGCAACACAATTAGAAAAAATCGACATGCTAGATTTCGCCGATTTAGTAGCGATTAACAAATTTGATAAACGTGGTTCTTTAGATGCGTTACGCGATGTGAAAAAGCAATACATGCGTAACAATAATCTTTGGGATGTGCATCAAGACGATTTACCGGTTTACGGAACGATAGCGTCTCAATTCAACGATCCAGGAATGAATACGCTTTATAAAGCGATTATGGATAAATTGGTTGAAAAAGCAAATTCAGAATTAAAATCGACTTTCGAAATTTCTAAAGAAATGAGCGAGAAGATTTTTGTGATTCCACCATCAAGAACACGCTATTTATCTGAAATTGCTGAGAATAATCGTGCTTATGATAAAACCGCAGATGCGCAAGTTGAAGTGGCTCAGCGATTATACGGCATTTATAAAACATTAGAATCTGTTTTAGAGGCAACTCCAGAATTAGATAAAGCAGGAATAGCTTCAGAATCCATAGCGCCTAATGAAGAGAATAAAGATTTTGTAAAACTATTAGTTAGTGAATTCGACCGTGTAAAATTAAACTTAGATCCTTACAATTGGGAAGTCATTACTGGTTGGGATGAGAAAGTTAATAAATACAAAAATCCAATTTATAGCTTTAAAGTAAGAGATAAAGAGATTAAAATCGAAACACATTCGGAGTCGTTATCGCATTTACAAATTCCAAGAATAGCGTTGCCAAAGTATCAAGCTTGGGGAGATTTATTACGTTGGACGTTACAAGAAAACGTCCCAGGAGAATTTCCATACACCTCAGGCTTATATCCTTTTAAACGTACAGGCGAAGATCCTGCACGTATGTTTGCAGGAGAAGGTGGGCCAGAACGTACTAACAGACGTTTTCACTATGTAAGTGCAGGTTTACCAGCAAAACGTTTATCTACTGCTTTCGATAGTGTAACACTTTACGGAAACGATCCAGATTTAAGACCAGATATTTATGGTAAAATTGGTAATGCAGGGGTTAGTATTTGTTGTTTAGACGATGCTAAAAAACTGTATTCTGGTTTTGATTTAGCCAATGTAATGACCTCGGTAAGTATGACTATTAATGGTCCTGCGCCAATGTTATTAGGGTTCTTTATGAATGCGGCCATTGACCAACAATGTGAGTTTTACATTAAAGAAAACGGACTAGAAAAAGAAGTAGAAGCTAAAATTGCTAAAATTTATAAAGGCAAAGAGCGTCCGTCTTATAATGGAGAGCTACCAGAAGGAAATAATGGTTTAGGGTTGATGTTATTAGGTGTTACAGGAGATAAAGTATTACCAGCAGATGTGTATGCCCAAATAAAAACCAATACCATTGCTCAAGTTAGAGGAACGGTTCAAGCAGATATTTTAAAAGAAGATCAAGCGCAAAACACCTGTATTTTCTCTACAGAATTTGCATTGCGTTTAATGGGAGATGTTCAAGAGTATTTTATTGAGAATAATGTCCGTAACTTCTATTCAGTATCAATTTCTGGATATCATATTGCTGAAGCAGGAGCCAATCCAGTTACGCAATTAGCGTTGACTTTATCCAATGGTTTCACATACGTGGAATATTATTTAAGTCGTGGTATGGACATCAATAAATTTGGTCCAAACCTATCGTTCTTTTTCTCAAACGGAATCGATCCGGAATATGCTGTAATTGGTCGTGTAGCACGTAAAATTTGGGCAAAAGCCATGAAGCACAAATATGGCGCCAATGCAAGAGCACAAATGTTGAAGTATCATATTCAAACCTCTGGGCGTAGTTTACATGCGCAAGAAATTGACTTTAATGATATTCGTACAACGCTTCAAGCTTTATACGCAATTTATGATAACTGTAACTCACTACATACTAATGCGTATGATGAGGCTATTACAACTCCAACTGAAGAATCAGTTAGACGTGCCATGGCAATTCAGTTGATTATTAATAAAGAATTAGGATTAAATAAAAACGAAAACCCAATACAAGGGTCTTTTATTATTGAAGAGTTAACAGATTTAGTAGAAGAAGCTGTACTTTTAGAATTCGACAGAATTACAGAAAGAGGTGGTGTTTTAGGTGCTATGGAAACGATGTACCAGCGTAGTAAAATACAAGAAGAAAGCTTGTATTATGAAACCTTAAAACACAACGGGAAATTCCCAATTATTGGAGTAAATACGTTCCTAAGTAGTAAGGGGTCTCCAACAGTTGTGCCGGCGGAAGTGATTAGAGCAACAGAAGAAGAGAAGCAATTCCAGATTAAAACCTTAGCGAATCTTCATGAAGCAAATGATACAACAGCATTGTTGAAAGATTTACAACAACGTGCCATAAACAACGAAAACATTTTTGAAGCTTTAATGGAAGTGTGTAAAGTATGTAGTTTAGGTGAAATTACGTCATCTTTATTTGAAGTAGGGGGACAGTATAGACGAAACATGTAAGCAGAGAGCCACTTTTTACTTTTCGTAAAAAGTGTGCGAATCGCTTATCCCAAACTGGTTTTTGAGTCTCAATAAATAATAATAAGATAAATAAGCGTTTCAGCCTGAAACGCTTTTTTATATTCAATAAAAACAATATGTCTATCAAACACACTTTTAAAGCCACTGTAAATT
This sequence comes from Winogradskyella thalassocola, assembly GCF_900099995.1. GTDB lineage: Bacteria > Bacteroidota > Bacteroidia > Flavobacteriales > Flavobacteriaceae > Winogradskyella > Winogradskyella thalassocola. Next base: position 233,876 of record NZ_FNCZ01000004.1, on the reverse strand, counting down.
GGAACATAAATGAAGGTCAAAGCACGCTAAACCCTAGAACCTTCAGTCGGAATCATGAGGTGTTAATAGATAGCAAAGCAACACCATTACAAGTGTCAGCAGCGAAACCCTTTAGAGGTGACGATGCCTTATACAATCCGGAAGATTTATTGTTATCCGCTTTAACATCGTGTCATATGATGTCTTACTTATACGTTTGTGCTCAAAATAATATTGAAGTCTTAAGCTATACAGATCATGCAGAAGGTGATTTAGAAGTTAATGCTTCTGGAAGCGGAAGTTTTAAAACGGTGAGATTAAAACCTGTTGTGACTATAAAGGATGTTAATCAAAGAGAATTAGCGCTAAGGTTACATATAGAAGCAAACAGCTTATGCTTTATAGCCAATTCTTGCAACTTTCCAATTGCTCACAAAGCACTGATATTGGTTAAATAGTTCAACTTCAATAAATATTCTCATCTTTTTTGCATCTTTTTTGAAACTTTCTCTTCTATTATATGAACATAAAAAATAGATATCATGAAAAATAAAGAATGCATATGTGACTGTGATGGTTGCGCAAAAGGAAATTGTTTTGACTGTACTTGTAATAGCTGTACATGTACAAATTGCAATTGTTAAATTAGTGTTAGTTCGGATTCAAAGTTTTGTGTCCGAACTAATTTTAATTAATTTAGAGTATGACTACAAAAGATGTTTGGGGACTATATGCAGAAGACATAAGACGCTTTATTCTGAGTAAAGTAAAGAATCCTGTAGTTACAGAAGACATTCTTCAGGAAACCTTTATGAAAGTTCATACAAAGCTTCACACGCTAAAAGATGAAGACAAACTGAAATCATGGTTGTTTTCAATCGCTAGATATACAGTTTTAGATTACTTTAGAGAAAATAAAAAAGAGTTTCCTGTGGACGATTTAGAAATAGAATCAGAGCCAGAACCTAGTGAACATTCTGAGCAAGATTGTCTTAGAGGTATTATAAAAAGCTTACCTAAAAAATATAGAGACCCTTTGTTTCTATCTGATATTAAAGGCTTAAAACAACAAGAGGTCGCTAATCAATTACACCTTTCATTACCAACGGTAAAATCTCAAATTCAGCGTGCAAGAAAACAGATTGCACAAGGATTTATGGATTGCTGTGGCTTTAAAATGAATGAAGAAGGTCATTTAGTTGGAGAAATACAAGACAAAGCAGACTGTAAAGTCTGTCATTAATGGTATCTTTGCAGCCATTAGTAAATTTTTAATTTACTATTAAAAAATGCACACATGTCTTTCAAAAAATTACATCCTTTATTAAAAGAGTCTTTAGAAAATGCCGGTTATGAAACTTCAAATCCGTTTCAGAAAAAAGTACTTCCAGTATTAAAAGGTGGTTCTGATGCTTATGTAATTGCTCCTAAAGGAAGTGGTAAAACTACAGCACTAATAATTGCAACCATTCATAAATTAAAAGCAGAGGCGTTTGAAGATTCACCAAGAGCTATCATCACAGTAAAAGACAAAGCTGATGCTTTAGCCTTAAAGGATGAATTTGAGCGTTTTACTAAAAACACAGATTTAAGAGTTTATGCGCTTTATGATGAATATGATATTGAAAAGCAAAAAACAGAAGTATATTACGGACAAGATATAGTGATTGCTACTCCTGCTAGATTGAGTAAATTGTATTTCTTAAATGGCATTCATTTAGGGGAAACTCAATTATTTGTTATTGAAGATGCCGATTATTTAGGTAGAAACAATATCTATAATCTTCTTTTACGCTTATCAGAAAGTGTTGGTAAATGCCAATTTGTAATTATTGCAGATGCCATGAGTTCTAAAATTAAGAATTATCAAAACTCCTTTATGAGTAATGCGCAACTGGTTGAGAAAAAATAAGGACTTAAAGCGTCAACATCCAAGTACGTTGTAATTTTCTAAACTTTTTTAATTCACCACGAAGAATAGGTAAATAATCTCTGCCATTACTGTTCGATTTTTCTAACCTTCTACAATTGCTGTATAGACGTGTGGTTAGGCGATCTAAACTTTCTAAATGCTTGCTTTTTTTGTCTGAACAGCTTTCGCGTTCTACGCTAATAATTTGAGGAGCAAGATTTGTAGATTGTTGAACAATATCTCCTGAAAAATAAATGTGATTATCTTCAGTACCATCAGCATTTAAATACGCCAAATCTTGGTTAAGATAAGTCGATATACTTCGAGATAGTACAATTATATCCATCGCCTTTTGGTAAATAGGCAAATCAGATAAATGAGATGGTAGGTGATAACTCATAATTTCAATAGCAATTAAGACGAAATTAAGCACTAAAATTCAAAGTCAACTTTAATAATTAAAGCAATTTCGTATATTTACTTTAGATTTTATGTTTTTTTAGTTAATTTTCTTTAGATGAGTATTGATAATTTAAATTGGAAGATTTTAAAGTGCTTGCAGCAAAATGCACGCATGTCTAATGCAGAAATAGGGAGACGTGTTGGTATAACTTCTCCTGCCGTTTCCGAACGTATAAAAAAAATGGAGGATGCCGAAATTATTCAAGGTTATACAACATTTGTGTCTCCGTTTGAAGCGGGTTATCAACTCAAGGCTTTAATTACGCTTAGAGCGTTTATGGGCATGTTAAAACCTTTTTTAGAGAAGGTTAAAACATATGATGAGGTGGTAAATTGCTATCGTATTACAGGTAACGAAAATATAGTCATGGAAGTGGTGCTCAAAAATCAGAAGCATTTAGAGGTCTTTATAGATCAATTAATAAGCTATGGTGAAACTAAGACCCAAATTGTACTATCTCATGTAATAAAATACAGTGAAGTTAAACCTGTAAAGTGATGATATCTTAGTTAGCCTAGATTTATCAATGTGCTTTTATAGAGTTTGCTCTATGTGGTTCCCAATTATTTTAGCATGTACTCTAGAGTTTTCAATAAACCATTTGTGCGTTTCCTTTCCTCCACAAATGACTCCAGCCAAATAAAGACCTTTAACGTTAGATTCCATCGTTTCTGAATTGTAATTAGGAATGGATTTGCCGTCAGCTGAAAATTGAACACCAGCTTTTTCTAAAAACTTAAAATTTGGTCTGTAGCCTGTTAATGCTATAACATAATCATTAGCTAACGTTTTTTCACCATTCGGTGTGTTTATAATTATTTCAGAGGGTCTAATTTCTTTAATTTCAGAATTAAAATAAGCTTTAATACTACCTTCTTCAATTCGGTTTATAATGTCTGGTCTTACCCAATATTTCACACGTTCGCCAATGGCATCGCCTCTTATAATCATGGTAACGTTGCCTCCTTTTCTATAAATTTCCAATGCTGCATCCACCGACGAATTACTTGCGCCTACCACGGCAATATCTTGTAAAGTAAAAGGGTGTGCTTCTTTATAATAATGAAACACTTTTGCTAAATCTTCTCCTTCAACGTTTAAGAGGTTAGGGATGTCATAAAACCCGGTAGCTATAATGATTTTCTTAGCATTGTATATTGATTTATCCGATTGAATTTTAAATCCGTTTGGTGTTTTATTTATGTCTATTACCGTTTCGTAAAGGTTAATATTTAAAGCGTTAGATGTGGTAACACGTCTGTAATATTCTAAAGCTTCGTTCCGTGTTGGTTTAGGGTTGTTGCTAATAAAAGGAATGTTATTAATCTCTAATTTTTCAGATGTTGAAAAAAAGGTCATGTTTAACGGGTAATTAAATAATGAGTTGGTTAAAGCTCCTTTTTCGAGTATAACATAATTCAAGTTTCGTTTTTTGCATTCTAAGGCGCAGGCGATTCCTATTGGTCCTGCTCCAATTATTATAATGTCATTATTAATTGATTCCATTTATTGTTTTAATTTAGTCTCCAAGGTGGGTTTTTACGGTTTTTTCCTGCGTGATAAATGATAATAGAGTGCCCATCAGGATCATTTAAGTGTACCTCATTCCAAAGCCAAGACTGTTCCAAAATTTCAGATTTAAAAGTAATACCTTTTTGCTTTAATTCTGAAACGGTTGTAGAAAGATTCTCAACTTCAAAATATAAAGTGATCTTATTTTCTTCGGAAAGTTCTTCAACATTATGAATTGAAAATGTTGAATCTCCATCTGGGCATTCAAACCGTACATATCTTGGTAAAGCATCTACAATTAAGTTTAGGCCTAGGATTTTGTAAAATACAACGGCTTTTTCAACGTTTAGTGATGCTATAGTCACCTGATTTAGATTCATGTTAATTCATTTTTAGATCTTAGTACCCTTTTTAAATATAGCAAAAGTACGATGCCTAATAGTCCAAGCCCTCCCATAATATACCAAGTGTTTTTGTAACCAATACTTCCTACTAATCTTAAACCTCCACTGTGTCCAAAGACATTAGCTATTGCAAAAGCCATAACATACATAGATAAATACTCTCCCGATTTTCCTTTTTTTGCTCTATCCATTGCAAAGGCATTAGAAAACGGAAATCCAATCATTTCACCTACAGTCACAAACAACATGCCTATAGCGAGTATACCAATCCACGACGTTAAATTAAGTAAATAAAAACTTAATGTTGTTAGAATGAGGCCTCCAAGAGTTAATCCTATTTTTGAATGTTTGGTTTGTTCTAACCATTTTATTAAGGGCATTTCTAACAAGAAAATAAAAAAGCCATTGAGACCGAGTAGTATTCCAATCTGTAACACAGATAAGCCATGTATTTCTTTATAATATAAAGGCATTGTAGAAAAATATTGTAAAAATATAATTCCAAATAATACCATAGCCACAAAGAAAATCCAAAACGGTTTATCCTTATAAATTGAGATAGGATTCTCTATAATAATGTTATCAATAGGTTGTGCTACTCTCGGGTTTAAAACTTTAATAAGTAAAATTGTAGCGAGTATACATGTGATGCCATCTACCCAAAATAAACCACTATAGCCTAGAGTTGTAATGATGAGTCCTCCAACTGCTGGACCAGCAGAAAAACCTAAGTTTATGGCTAAGCGAATTAAAGTAACGGATCTGGTTTTATTTTCTGGTTTACTATACACACTCATCGCTACAAACATGGCAGGTCTAAAAGTGTCTGCAACGAGCATCACTAAAAAGATACCAATACAGAGACTGGCAAACGTATTTAGAAATTGTAAGGCTATGAATAGAATTCCTGTACTTAGAAGGCTTCTTACCATAACCTTATAATAGCCTATTTTGTCTGTAAGTTTGCCGCCAATCCATGCTCCTGCCACTGAGCCTAAACCAAAAGCAGCCATTATCCAACTTACATTTTCAACTGAAAATTTTAAATCATCCTTTAAGTATAATGTTAAGAAAGGAATAACCATAGTGCCAGCTCTATTTACAAATGTAATTAGGGCAAGCCACCAAACTTCTTTCGAAAGTCCTTTAAAGGTGTTTAGGTAATTGTTAAATAAAGTTTTCATTTTTTTTGTGGTGGTTATAAAAATAAAAAGTCCGACGTTGACGTCGGACTTTTAAATATTGTTTAATAGTATATGAGTATAGCTACAATAGATAATGCGTCCGAACAGTTTCCGTAGAAATCACACAGGTTTGCTTTGTATATCTTTTGTTTTGTAGCATTGTTTTACTTTTATTACTTACCCAAATCTACAATAAAATTGGTATATATTGTATTTTTGATTTCTAAATTAATTTGAAATGAAGAATTTGATGTTATTTGTTTTGGTAATCTTTTCGTTTGGTTGTACCGAAAATAAAAAGATGATTGTTGATGAAACTCCATTTCAGAGAAAGATGAATACCGAGTTTAAGGATGCTTCAAAGTCTCCTTTAAAAGCAAAGGATTTAAAGGTATTTGACGGTTTAGATTTCTTTCCTTATGATTCTGCTTTTGTTGTTACTGCCACTTTAAAGCGTACTCCAAATAGCGAGTGGTTTGATATGAAAACGAGTACAGATCGTTTATCTACAGAGCGTGTTTTAGGGGTTTTAAATTTTGAATTAAAGGGTGAATCTTATCAATTGAATGTTTACCAAGGAGAAAAACTTATGCAAACGGAAGGTTTTGAAGACTATCTGTTTTTGCCTTTTCTAGATAATACCAATGGAGCTTCAACCTATGGCGGCGGACGCTATATCGATTTAAAAATCCCGGAAGGCAATACAATAGAAATTGATTTTAACTCAGCATACAATCCATTATGTGCTTATAACGAGAAGTATTCTTGCCCAATTGTTCCAAGAGTTAATTATGTTGATTTAGATGTTGAAGCGGGAGTAATGGCTTTTAAAAATCACTAGTACTACAGCTTTTTTTGCTTTGAAATTGTTTGATTAAAATTCCTTTTCTACCAAGTAATTTTCAAAGCTAACACCTTTAGAAATCTTATTTTGTTTTTTTAGAACTTCGAAATATTTATTATCAAAAAATGGCAACGCTGTTTTACTGACGTCAGATTTTAGCACTTCAAAGTCATTCATCATGACTTGAGATTCTATAATTCGCAATAATTTTGAACCTATGCCTTGGCGTTGATAATTTTTATGAACAAATAACCCATCTAAATAATTGCCATTTTTTAAGTAGGCGAAACCTACAATGGTATGTTCAATTTTAGCGATAATAAAATAGAGTTTAGTGAGACGTTCTTCCCATTTTTCAATATCATCAGCACCAGAAGCCCATACACTAATCTGTTTTTCAGAATAATGTTTTTTGTTGATATGAATAATAGTGTCTCTAAAAAGGGAAGTGATTTCTGGAATATCGTCTAGAGTGGCAGTATTTATTTCTATTGATTTGTTCAATTTTTTCTATAAATTATTGATAGTTTTTCTAATAGCGACTAAATTAGTCAACAAACCTTCCAAGTTATCCAAATGCAACATATTGGCACCATCACTTTTTGCATTTGCAGGATCAAAATGGGTTTCAATAAACAAGCCGTCGATGTTGTTTACGACACCAGCTCTGGCAATCGTTTCAATCATATCAGGTCGTCCACCAGTAACACCAATACTTTGATTAGGTTGTTGCAATGAGTGTGTAACGTCTAAAACCGTTGGTGCATATTGACGCATTGTTGGGATACCTCTAAAATCTACAATCATGTCTTGGTAGCCAAACATCGTTCCTCTATCTGTAATCCATGCTTTATCATTACCAGCATCTTTTACTTTCTGAACGGCATGTTTCATGGCTTCAGGACTCATAAATTGTCCTTTCTTCAAATTAACCACTTTTCCAGTTTCTGCAGCTGCAACAACTAAATCTGTTTGTCGCACTAAAAACGCAGGAATTTGCAATACATCTACATATTCTGCAGCCATTGCAGCATCAGATACTTCGTGAATATCAGTTACTGTTGGTACATCAAAAGTTTCAGAAACTTTTCTTAGAATTTTTAATGCTTTTTCGTTTCCAATACCTGTAAAACTATCTATTCTACTGCGGTTAGCTTTTTTGAAACTGCCTTTAAATACGTAAGGAATTTCAAGCTTATCAGTAATTTTCATGACTTTTTCAGCAATACGTAATGCCATATCCTCACCTTCAATAGCACAAGGACCACATAGTAAAAAAAAGTTATCGGATTGGGTATGTTTTAATTTTGGAACTGTAATCAAAATTTTAGACTTAGATGGTTAAGGTACAAAGATACGATTATGTATGTTTAGATGAAACTTTGATTATTGGATATTAAGTTTCAAAAACGGAATCTTTGTGTTCTTGCAAAGTTGTGCAAGATTTTCTAGATATTATGAATCAGTTTTTTTGTCTTCAATTAAAATTCTTTCTTAATACTGTTTCTAACAATCCAGAGTGACATCACAAAATTACCAACAACTAAAAGGCCACCGTAAAATAAAAGTTTTTTAGATGTTTCTGTCCAATGAATAATATTAAGTAGATCAAATAAATAAGCTAAAATTAGGTAAGAAGACAAGCAAACAAATATAATCCCTAAAGAAAAATTTAATTTTTTATTAGGTTTAAAAAGTTGCCATAAAAACGGAATACTAAACAATAATATAGGATAAGCAGAAATGCCTTCAATTTTATTAATAGTTGTAAACCAATATACAATTACCGACAAAAAATAGAGGTAAGGAATAAATTTGGTGTATTTGCTAAGAGTGTTCATCTGTTAATTTTTAGGGTTCAGATTAATCTGCAAAACGCAGTTATAATAGCCCAATTAGCGATTGATTTTATAGGGTAGGCTTTACGCTGTGAATCAATAATATAACGTAAGATACGACTTCAAATTATTTGATAATAAAATTATAACATATAATTAACGAAAAAACGAGAATTAGCCGTACATTTGCACGCTTAAAAATTAGCATCAGTTATGACTAAGATTAAAAATATTGCAATTATTGCGCACGTCGATCACGGTAAAACAACATTGGTTGATAAGATTATGTACCATTGTCAATTGTTTCGTGAAAACGAAAATACAGGAGACTTAATTCTAGATAACAATGATTTAGAACGTGAGAGAGGTATTACAATTACTTCTAAAAACGTTTCTGTTGTTTATAAGGATACTAAGATTAATATCATTGATACACCGGGTCACGCCGATTTTGGAGGTGAAGTAGAACGTGTATTAAATATGGCTGATGGAGTTGTGTTATTGGTAGATGCCTTTGAAGGTCCTATGCCACAAACACGATTTGTATTACAAAAAGCGATTGATTTAGGTTTAAAACCTTGTGTAGTTATCAATAAAGTGGATAAAGAAAACTGTACTCCAGATGAAGTACATGAAAAAGTTTTTGATCTAATGTTTGAGCTTGGTGCTGAAGAATGGCAGTTGGATTTTCCAACCGTTTATGGTTCTGCTAAGAATAACTGGATGAGTGATGATTGGAGAAATGAAACTAAAAATGTTGAGCCGTTATTAGATATGGTTGTTGAGCATGTGCCAACTCCTGAATTTGAGAAAGGAACAACGCAGATGTTAATTACATCATTAGATTTCTCTTCTTTTACAGGTCGTATTGCAATTGGTCGTGTACAAAGAGGAAATATTGTAGAAGGACAACAAATCGCTTTAGTAAAAAGAGATGGTTCAATAGTAAAAAGTAGAATTAAAGAAGTCTTTATCTTTGAAGGTTTAGGACGTAAGAAAGTTCAAAGCGTTGAAACTGGAGATATCTGTGCACTTGTTGGTGTTGAAGGATTTGAAATCGGAGATACTGTTTCTGATATAGAAAACCCTGAAGGTTTAAAATCTATTGCGATAGATGAACCTACAATGAGTATGTTGTTTACAATTAACGATTCTCCTTTCTTCGGAAAAGATGGAAAGTATGTAACGTCTCGTCACATAAAAGATCGTTTAGAAAAAGAATTAGAGAAAAACTTAGCTCTTAAGTTAGGTGAAACTGGTAGTGCTGATAAGTTTATGGTTTTTGGTCGTGGTGTATTACACTTATCGGTATTAATCGAAACGATGCGTCGTGAAGGTTATGAATTACAAATTGGACAACCACAAGTAATCATTAAAGAAATTGATGGTGTTAAATGTGAGCCAATTGAAGAATTAACTATTGATCTTCCTGAAACTGTTTCTGGTAAAGCTGTAGAGTTTGTAACGAAGCGTAAAGGTGAGTTATTAAGTATGGTGACTAAAGGTGAGCGAATGATTTGTGAGTTTATGATCCCTTCTCGTGGTATTATTGGTTTACGTAACCAATTATTAACAGCAACTGCTGGAGAGGCAATTATGGCACACCGTTTTAAAGAATACCAGCCTTATAAAGGTGATATTCCTGGACGTATTTCTGGATCTTTAATTTCTATGGAAAACGGAACAGCGATTCCTTACTCAATTGATAAATTACAAGATAGAGGTAAGTTCTTTGTTGAACCAGGTGAAAACATTTACGAAGGTCAAGTTATTGGTGAGAACTCTCGTCAAGATGATATGTCTGTAAACATTACAAAAGCTAAAAAGCAAAGTAATGTACGTAGTTCTGGAGCAGATGATAAAGCTAAGATTGTTCCTGCAATTAAATTTTCTTTAGAAGAAGCTTTAGAATATATTCAGAAAGATGAATATGTTGAAGTAACTCCAAACTCTTTAAGATTGCGTAAGATTTTCTTAAAAGAGGTAGATCGTAAACGTAATAAATTTTAATCTAAAATTTATTAAACATATAGTTTTAAAAAGAGAAACACTGAAAAGTGTTTCTCTTTTTTTTGCAATCATTTTAAACAATAAGCCCTTACAAATAAACTGAACTAATAGTTTTTTATTTACTTTAGTCACGAATTCAAAAAAGTAAAGATTATTTTCTCAGTAAAAAAATATCAACCTGATTTACAACCAGAATGGGATGCGTTTGTGAAGGAGGCTAAGAATGCGACGTTCTTGTTTCAACGTGATTTTATGGACTATCACAGTGATCGTTTTAAGGATTTTTCAGTAATGATATATAAAGATGACCAGCTATATGCAGTGCTTCCGGCAAATGGTGTTGGTGATAAGGTGATTTCTCATCAAGGCTTAACTTACGGGAGTTTTATTTTAAAGGATAGTTCAAAATTGTTTTATGCTTTTGAAGCTTTTAAAGCCATGTTGGCCTTTTATGAAGCCGAAAATGTATCGGAATTAGAAATTAGGGTTATCCCAACATTTTATAATAGAATGCCAGCAGATGAGTTGGATTATTTTCTTTATAAAGCTGAAGCGCAACTAATAAAGAAAGATGTGCTGATGGTTATTGATTATACCCATAAATTACGGTTTCAGAAAAACCGAAGAGAAGGGATTAATAAAGCTTTGCGTTCTGAGCTTGAACTGAAAGTAGATACAAATTTCAAAGATTTTTGGACGGACGTTTTAATTCCTAATTTGGATAAGAAACACGGTATTAAACCCGTACATTCATTAAAAGAAATAGAATTATTAGCCGCTCGGTTTCCTGAAAATATTAAACAGGTTAACATCTATAAAGATGGAAAAGTTGTAGCAGGAACAACGGTGTTTTTAACCGATACGACCGTGCATCCGCAATATGTATCTGGTAATACAGATAAAAATGCCGATGGAAGTTTAGATTTGGCTTATGATTTTATCATCAATAAAATGTGTGATGATAAGCGTTATTTTGATTTCAATATTTCGAGTGAAGACAACGGACTTAAAATTAATGAAGGTCTCATATTTTGGAAGGAAAGCTGTGGGGCGAGAAGCTATACGGCAAACACTTATCTTGTTAATACTTCGATTCATAAACTATTACACATACCTAAAACATAAAGCATTTCTTTGCGTTTATATTATTTTCGGAGGTATTAAAAGGATTGTAAGCAATGTTTTTAAAATCTTGCAACTTAAAGTTTTAATTAAACCAATTGTTGTTTTATATTTCACAGGTTTATCTGATTTTTCAAGTTTAGCGAAATTAGATATGTACTTTCAAATTGTTAATTCATGATTAAGTTTTTAGATTTATATAAAATCAATGACCGTTTTCGCGATGAGTTTCAGGCCTCATTTAGTAAATCTTTAGATGATGCCCATTTTATTCTTGGAAATAACGTTACCAATTTTGAATATGAATTTGCGAATTTCTGTGGTACAAAGTTTTGTATTGGTACGGGCAATGGGTTAGATGCCTTGACTTTAATTTTAAAAGGTTACATAGAACTCGGTAAGCTCAAAAAAGGAGATAGAGTTATTGTACCTGCAAATACGTTTATTGCTACGATTTTATCTGTTTTACATGCGGAGTTGGTTCCTGTTTTAGTTGAACCCAATCCCGACACCTATAATATTTCTGTCGATACAGATAAAGCACTATTTATGGAAGCTAAGGCTATAATTATGGTGCATTTGTATGGGCAACTCGCAGATGTTGAGGGGTTTCAAAAAGTAGCTAAAGATTTTAATTTGCTTTTAATTGAAGATGCGGCTCAGGCTCATGGAGCGTCATGTCATTTAGGAAAAGCCGGAAACCTTTCGCATGCAGCAGCTTTTAGTTTTTATCCCACTAAAAATTTAGGGGCACTTGGTGATGGAGGTGCAGTAACCACTAACGATTCAGAATTAGGTGATGTCCTAAAATTGTTGCGCAATTATGGAAGTGAAGAAAAGTACACTAATAAAATGATTGGTTTTAATAGTCGCTTAGATGATATGCAAGCGGCATTCTTAAGGATTAAGTTGAAAACCTTAGACAAGGATAATGAAAGACGTCAGGAAATTGCTAGAACATATTTGGCAGGTATTCATAATTCAAAATTAAAGTTACCATTGTATAACGGTTCTAAGAATCACATTTTTTATGCCTTCGTTGTTGAAGTTGATGATAGAACAAATTTTACCGAATTTCTAAATAGGAACAACATAGAATGGTTAATCCATTATCCAATTCCTCCACATCAGCAGGAAGCATTAAAAGAATTTTCGCATTTTAAACTCCCACTAACAGAAAAGATTCATAAAAGAATTATAAGTTTGCCAATGAGTCCTGTAATGACAGAACGTGACATTCAAACAGTTATAGACGTTTTAAACACCTACTAATTGAGAAAGCTTTTCCAATATATAAATAACGAAGTTCTAGTAAAGGCTGCGAATCTAAATTTGGCTAATCTTAGTCTTAGAATTATAGCAGGTATTCTTGTTTCAAAATTTATAGCCATCTACATTGGTCCACAAGGCATGGCGCTTATTGGAAATTTACGGAACTTTATGAGTGCATTACAGTCTTTGTCTATTTCCGGACTTTACAAAGGTGTTGTTAGATTAATCAGTAAGTGTAAAGAGGATGCCGTTGAACTTTCCAAAACATTATCCACCGTCTTTTACTTTGGGTTTTTCTCTTCAGTGCTTCTGTCCTTTTTATGTTATTACAATGCTGAGTTTATAAATGATCTCATTTTTTCTTCAAGCTACAGATATACCTATATCATTAAAACGCTCTCTATTGTTTTACCGTTTTATGCCTTAAACATGTTTGCTTTTTCCATTATGAATGGATTCTCTAAGCATAAGTATCTACTCATTATAAACATTCTTGGACAGGTTTTAGGGCTTTTAGTTACGTTACTATTAATATATCAAGATAATATAGATGGTGCCTTACAAGCTATTGTAATCACGCCTGCACTTAATTTATTAATTACTATTGTTGGTATTGCGTTTAGACGAAGTTTAGTATCCTCTATTAAAATTACGCAAGTTAGTTTGTCTATCATAAATAGATTGAGTCCTTATATGATAATGGCTTTGGTTAGTGCTATTGCGCTACCTATTGTGTCTATTATTATCAGAAATTATCTTATAGATGAATTAGGCATAAAAGCTGCAGGTTATTGGACAGCTATGACACGCGTTTCAGATTATTATTTAATGTTTTTTAATTCGTTGATGGCACTTTATATCTTGCCACGTTTTGCCGAAATAAACTCAAAACAAGCATTTAGAAAAGAAGTGTTTAGTTTCTATAAAACTATTATGCCAGCGTTTTTAGTACTACTTCTTATTATTTATCTCAGCAGATCACTATTAATAAATATTTTATTCACTGAAGATTTTAGACCTGTAGAAGGCTTATTTGGGTATCAAATATTAGGAGATATTGCACGTGTACTTTCCATGGTAATTGCCTATCAGTTTTTAGCTAAAAAGATGTTTGCGCACTTCCTCATTTTGGAAGTATTCTTATTTATAATGATGTATTTTTCTAGTATTTACCTTATTGATGAGTTTGGACTGCAGGGAGCTGTAATGGGACATTGCTTGAGTTATTTTATGTACTTCGGAATAATAGTATTACTCTTTAGTAGTTCTTTGTTTGGCGTTTTAGACGAAGAAAAAACAGAAGACCATTAAAAATAGAGACGTGAAGCTTCCAAAATTTATTAGTAGTAATACAGTGCTTAAGATTACGTCGCTTAATGCTGTGGTGATTACAATTCGATTAATTGTTTCTGCATTTATTCAACGTTTACTTGCGGTTACTGTTGGTGAAGCTGGCTACGCAAGTATTGGTCAGGTGAGGAATGTTTTAGCAATGCTCACTAGTACATCTACCTTAGGTACATTTAATGGAGTTGTAAAATATGTCGCTGAATTTAAAAACAATCAGCCAGAACTTTCTAGGGTGTTTTCTACCGTAACCATTTTTGCAATTATTGGTTCCGTTGTTTCTGCTGCAGTTTTATTCTTTGGAGCGTCGTATTTGTCAGACTATCTTTTTAATTCGCAATCCTATATTTATATATTTCAACTTTTGGCGGTTATAGTCCCTTTTATAGCCGTTAGTCGTGTGGTAAATGCTGTGGTTAGTGGTTTGTCGGATTATAAACGCTACGCCAAAATAGAACTCATTAGTTATCTTTTAGCAACTGTTGCAGTTGTTGTTGGCCTATATACTTCAGAATTAAAAGGAATAATCATTGCTATTGCACTAGCGCCAGTGATTCAGTTAGTTGTTTTGGCCTTTGTATTTGGAAAAACTTTAAAAACCTATGTAAAATTTAAGTCTTTAACGTTTAGCCTCATTTATAAAAACAAGTTATTGGCATTTACATTAATGTCTTTTATTTCGACTTTTTTATTGAATTATATTGAGTTGAATATAAGAACTCTGGTTACCGATGAAATAAATATTAACGAAGCGGGATATTGGACGGCCATTACATTTATTTCTAAAAACTATATGGTGTTTGCTACTGGATTGTTTACGCTGTATGTATTACCAAAATTCGCTAGCATTCATAATAAGCATGAATTTAAGGTTGAAGTATTCAATATTTACAAAACCATTCTGCCGATTTTTGGATTAGGAATGTTGTTAGTCTATTTTTTAAGAGACTATATTATAATGTTTATATATCCAGATTTTACAGGTATGGAACCCTTGTTTAAATGGCAACTACTTGGAGATTTTATAAGATTAGGAGCGTTAGTATTATCACATCAGTTTTTAGCTAAACGTTTAGTAAAAAGTTTTGTAATTACTGAAATAGCGTCTTTAGCATTGTTTTTTGTACTGTCTAAAGTGTTTATTCAATATTATGGTACAGAAGGGATTGTAATTGCTCATTTTGTGAGGTATATCATTTACTTTATAATGGTCTTTTTTGTCATAAAAATATATTTCAGTAATCAAAAAAATAATTCCACCGATGGAAAAAATATGTAAAATATTTATTGATAATAAACCTTTTGAATTTAAGGTAGAAGGTGAATTTTTTTGGGGAAAACCAGAATTGCTTTATCCACAGAAAGATAATGTCTTGTCTAAAATGTCATGGGAAAATGAAGGTTTTAATATCGTTGAAGCCTTTGAAGAGCTAGATTTTTTAAAGCTTCAAGCATCGGTGAAAAATATTATAATTGATGCTTTAAAGACTAATAATGTAGCTGTAGATAATGAAACATTTGACTTAAAGGATTATCATAAATTTGTGACTACAGATGCATTGCATAATCAGGTAATTGCTATAACTCGTAATCTTGAAACTTCAGATTTTGATTTTGATATAGACTTATTGGCAAAACGGTTTGGAGACATTTTGGGTTACCAATTGACATCTTATGTAGAGGAACTAAAAAAATCACATATTCAAATACGGATAAGTAGACCACAATCTTTGGATATAAATCCACCACACAGAGATGGTTATTTAAGTTATTGGGAAGATATTATTAATGTTTGGCTACCTATTGCAGGTTGTAATGAAAAATCGTCTTTACCAGTAGTTGCAAAAAGCCACCTTATTCCAGAAAACGAAATTTTAAGAACAGAAAGTAAGGGAGCAAAAATTAATGGGAATATTTATTATGTGCCTTGTATTTTAGAGACAAAATCTGGAGTCATTAAGATGACAAGACCAAATCCTATGGAAAGTGAAGCCTTATTATTTTCTCCTTTTTTAATTCATGGAGCTGCCGTAAATGAAAATGAAGATATTACAAGAGTTTCTTTAGAACTTCGTTTTCCTAAGCAAAAAAACTAAGACCATTTTTCTAAAAATGATTTTGCACTATCAACATGGTTGTGATGCGTTTTTACAAATTGACGTGCATTTTTAGATATTTCAATTATTTTTTCAGGATTTTCAATCAGCCATTCTAGTTTAGAGGTAATCGCTTTTGCATCTGGTAATGCGTTTATAGCAATAGTATTGGGTGTTACATTATAGTAGTCTTCCCATTCTTTTTCAGCTCCTGTAAACACTACTTTTCCTTTTGCCATAGCTTCTAAAGCATTATAGCCTTGATCATAAGCATAGACTTGATCTAATAAGATATGAGCAGTATCAAAAGCTTTAATGTATTCTGTGTAAGGTAAGTTTTCGACCTTAATTATAATGACTTCTGATTTGTATTTAGTTTCAATTATATCTAATGCAGCATCAAAAATGTCATTTCCTTTTTTGTAATAGTTTGTTCTATTTATGCCATGAAAAATAGTTATTTTTCCTTCTATATTAGGTTCTTGATAAGGTATACTATCTACATTTATAACATGAGGAATCATTCCTAAATGTTTTTTATGGTTTTTTAACGGAATGTAATAATCGAGGTCAGAACTAATAACACCTTCAATTTTATTGTATATATGATGGTGTAATTTCACAAATTCAGGTGTTAAATATTTGAGTCCCAACGAGAAATCTGTGGCTTTTACGCGGCCTTCAAAATAAGGGGTGTGTATGGAATATTTAAATTTTTTATCAACTGAGAATTTAACACTCGGGTAGTCTGTTCCACAGGATAGGATGAATACTTTCTTGTTCCAACTGGTTAATAAATCAAAGATTTTTTGTTCATCTTTAGCAGCACAGAGAAAAGAAGATTCATTTATAAATTGGACAACATCATAGTTTTCTAGTTGGGTTTTATGCTTAAGGAGTTGCTTCTTTACGTGAATAAAATGTAAGTCTATTTTAAACAAACGGATCATTAAAGATCTCACTTTTTGCAATGGTCCTTTTCTAAATTTTTGATTTATTTCTATATCAACATCAACTTTTTTGAACCCATCATCCATGCCAACAACAATTGCTTCGTGTCCAAAATTTTGCAGCCCTTCTTTTAAATATCTATGTGACCTATTGTATTCTCCAACCAATAAAACTCTCATGTGTAGATTCTAATTATTGTAATCAAAGTTATGGAACATTTCAACAATAATCTTGTTAGAATAGCATTGAAATATAGATGTTTCATTTATATCGTTACATTTGTCTCAAAGATACTCGTTAATGCTAAAAGCCAATAATAAAAAGATTTGTATTGTTGTTTCCTCTTTAGGTAAAGGAGGTGCAGAACGCTCTTCTGGCTTATTATCTGAGATGCTTTTTGATGTTGGTTATGATGTGCACGTGGTTAGTGTGCTTAATGATATTGAGTTTCCATTTAAAGGTAAACTTCTTAATTTAGGAGAGCTTAAGGCTAAAGATGATTCTGCTTTAGGAAGAATAAATAGACTTAGAGTTTTAAAAGCATATTTAAAAAAACATAACTTCGATTATGTCATTGATAATAGAACACGAATTGGGTTTTTGAAAGAATTTATAATTTCTAAATTCATCTACTCTCCTAAAAAAACTATCTATTGTATTCGAAGCTATAAAACAGCTAATTATATTAATCCTAATCGGTTTTTAGGACGATTATTATATGGTAATGCTTATAAAATTGTTGGAGTGTCTAAAGCCATTGCCGAAAAAGTAAAAGCGGATTATAGTTTTAATAACGTGACATCTATTTACAATCCTATAGCATTAGAAGAGCATAACTCAAAACTTGAAACTAAAGACAACTATATCTTATTTTTTGGTCGCTTAGATGATGAGGTTAAAAATATTTCATTGCTGTTAGAAGCGTATGCAAAATCCGAACTACCAAAACATCAGGTGAACCTAAAAATTTTAGGAGAAGGAAAAGATTTAGAAACACTAAAGAATCAAGTTGAAATATTAAATATAGCATCTAACGTAGAGTTCTTGCCATACAATCCATATCCTTCAGCCATTGTGAAATCTGCTTTATTTACACTGTTAACCAGCAGATATGAAGGTTTTCCGAGATCTATTTTAGAATCTCTTGCGCTTGGTACTCCTGTGGTTTCTGTAGATTGTAAATCTGGACCTAATGAAATTATTCAGAATACCTTCAATGGTCTTTTAGTTGAAAATCATAATCAGGGGGCTCTATCAGAAGCCATGACAAGTCTTTTTATAGATAAAGATTTATATTTACGTTGTAAGCAGAATTCGAAACCTAGCGTTGCTCATTTCTCGGAAGCTGAAATTGTTCAACAATGGCAATCCATTTTAAATTAATTATATGAATTCAATAAACGACGTAAAAATAATTGACATTCCTAAAGTACATGATGAACGTGGTTTTTTAGCGGTCATAGAAAAGAACACCATTCCATTTGCAATTAATCGTGTGTATTATTTGTACGATGTACCAAGTGATAGTTTTCGAGGTGGACATGCTCATAAGGAACAAGAATCCGTTATTATAGCATTAAGTGGAAGTTTTGAAGTGCTAGTAGATGATGGTAAAACAAAAAAGAGAATTATGCTCAATAAGCCCAACCTAGGGTTGGTCATACCAACACAGATTTGGCGGGAAATAGATAATTTTTCTTCTGGTGCTGTGTGTTTAGTCTTAGCCTCTACAACATATGATGAAGCAGAATATATCAGAGATTATGAGATTTTTAAATCTCAGCTTTTAGGGTAATATATTTTTTCGCCTTTTAAAGATTTAATTTTAATTAAGAGCTTTAAGAGCCATTCAGGACTATGTAATAAAAAGTTTTGTCTAAAACTTAAATTACTAGAATCTAAATGTGACGTATAATAATTAAAAAGGGTTTTATCATGCTGTACTTTACTGAGTATCGCCATGGAATACCTATTTCTATCCAAGAACTTCTTTAATGACGTGTTCTGTTGCTCTTCTTTGTAATACTTGTCAAACTTGGGTTTTTTATTCGCATCAAATGTTGTGTTAGATAGACTAGCCGAATTAAAAACATAATAGACAAGAACTTTGTTTATAAAGACGACGTCATAATGCATTCCAAAACGAAGCCACAAATCAGTATCCTGTCCAGAAACTATAGACGTATCAAAAAGACCTGTTTTATCTGTGATGGATTTTTTAAAGACGACACTAGAGCTTGTGATTAAAGAATATTTCTGACTTGCTTCAAAAAAATTGTGAGCGCCATAAAGTTCTTGTTGTTGAAAATTATACGCAACAGGAACAACTTTGTTTTCATATTTCTGAGCAATACCAGCAGCGAAAACCTTTAATTTAGGAAATTTAAGGATAGCATCGTACATGTATTGCAAATAAGAGGTATCCCAAGTATCATCACCATCTAAAAGTGCAATATAATCAGTGGTTGCTGCTTTTATTCCTGTATTTCTAGCGTTGGAAGCTCCTTGGTTTTTAATGCTTAGAAGTCTTAAGCGGTGGTCGTCAAAACTGTTTATAACGGCTTCGCTATTATCTGTAGAACCATCGTTAATAATTATAATTTCAAAATCTTTGAAACTCTGATTCAGAACACTTTCAATGGTGTGTTGAATGTGTTTTTCCTTATTATAAACCGATATGATTACAGAGAAAAATGCCATTTACCTTTTCGATTTTAAAGTGCAATAATAACTTAATCGGTACAAATCAAAAATCATGAGTGACGGGTTTTCACCAAGTAGGTTTTTTCTGAAAGTAGATTCAAACTTATAATAAATAGAGGCTAGTACTTTTGAAATGACGTTATCCTTAATTTTCGAATAGATGTTTGTAATTCGAGTGTAATGAGATGGTAATAAATCTTGATTGATAAATAGGTTTATCGCTTCAATCGAATCTAATGATTTTTGTAGAAAAGTCTTACTGTCTTCAAGACCAAGATGGTAAACAGGATTATCTATATGTTGTATGTTAATGTTAGCTTCCTTTAAGTTATACGAAAACAACGTGTCTTCATGTCTTAAATTAGGTATGTCTTCATTAAAACGAACCGTATTAAAAATACTTTTATGTATTAAGAAGCTTAAGGTTAAAAAGCTCAAATACGTGTTTTTGTTTCGAACTTCGGCAGATAAGGCTTCTCGTTTATTTCCATAAATCCAACGTAAGAGTTGAGCATCATTTACACGTTTTTCTTGATATAAAATACCTCCATAAATTACTTCAGATTTTTCTGAAATAGATTTAAGATAGGTACTTATAAAATCATCATTTTTGGGCATAACATCGGCATCTAGAAAAAGACACCAATCGAATTTTGCATTTTGAGCTAGCTTATTTCGTATGGCACTTCGTCCAATATTCTTTGGCAGAATATGATACTCAGAATGTGAAAGTGTATTTATAATGTTATTATACTCCTGAAATTTAATATCGTTAGAACAGTCATCATAACACAATATTTCAAAAGGAACGTCTGATATAATTAACTGCTTATGCACTACGGAAACGAGTTCTGAAATATTATAATTATAAACAGGTATTAATACAGAAATCATAAGATTTTACAAAGGTTAACCAAAAACTTAAGAGCGTTACATTGAAGATTTAACTCTTTCGTTGCACCACTTCAAACACTTTGTTTTCGTCGCATTTTAAGGTTTTGCTCGGATATTTTAAAAGTAAAGCATAATCGTGTGTGGCCATTAAAATAGTATTGCCATTTTTATTAATGTCTTGTAATACTTCCATGACTTCAACACTGGTTTGTGGATCTAAATTTCCAGTTGGCTCATCGGCTAATATCAGTTCAGGGTCATTAAGTAAAGCACGTGCAATAGCAATACGCTGTTGTTCACCACCAGAAAGTTCATGAGGATATTTAAAGCCTTTGGTCTTCATTGCGACCTTATCTAAAACCGTGTCTATACGGTCTTTAATACGGTCTTTTTCTTTCCAACCCGTTGCTTTTAACACGAATTCTAAATTTCCAATAATAGTACGATCTGGTAATAATTTAAAATCTTGAAAAACGATACCCAATTTTCGTCTTAAAAAAGGGATGTCTTTTTCTTTCATGGTTTTTAAGTTGAAATCCACAATAGAACCTTCACCTTCTGTTAATTGTAAATCACCATAAAGGGTTTTCATGAAACTACTTTTTCCACTTCCTGTTTTACCAATAAGATAGACGAAATCGCCTTTCTTCATTTCAAAATTCACCTTAGACAGGACCATACTGTCACCTTGATAAATCGTAGCATCTTTGAGCTCTAAAACTGTTTCGGACATATTATAGATATAAATAATTGGTAACTGTAAATGTATTGCTTAAAATTTCAAATCCAAAACATAAGTTTTAAATTCCAATTTAGAATTCTATTTTCAACCAACAACTACAAATCAAAATAATCGATATAGTTCTGCAAATCTTTATCACCACGACCAGATAAACTAATTACAACAACGTCGTTAGGTTTAAAAGTTTTATGTTTAAAAATAGCCAAAGCATGAGAACTTTCGATAGCCGGAATAATACCTTCTAACTGCGTTAATTCTAAACCAGAAGTCATCGCTTCGTCGTCTGTAGCAGAATAAAATTCACCACGTCCAGTTTTATATAAATGTGAATGTAAAGGACCAACACCAGGATAATCTAATCCTGCAGAAATTGAGTAGGGTTCTGTGATTTGTCCGTCTTTGGTTTGCATCAATAAGGTTTTACAACCATGTATAATGCCTTCTTTTCCTAAAACAGATGTGGCAGCACTTTCACCAGAATGAATTCCTTTTCCAGCAGCTTCAACAGCAATAATCCCAACATCTTCATTATCTAGAAAATGATGATAGGTTCCTGCGGCATTACTTCCTCCACCAATACAAGCCACAACGTAATCAGGATTTTCTCGACCTTCTTTTTCCTTTAATTGCCATTTTATTTCTTCGGAAATCACCGATTGAAATTGCGTAACCATGTCTGGGTAGGGATGTGGACCAATAGCAGATCCAATAATGTAATGGGTGTCAACCGGATTGTTAATCCAGTCGCGAATAGCTTCATTAGTAGCGTCTTTTAAAGTACGGCTACCAGATAACGCAGGTACAACTTTGGCGCCTAACATTTTCATTCGGGCTACGTTTGGTGCTTGACGAGCAATATCAATTTCTCCCATATAAACTACACAATCGATACCAGTTAAAGCACAAACAGTTGCGGTTGCAACGCCGTGTTGACCCGCTCCAGTTTCGGCAATAATTCTGTTTTTGCCTAAACGTTTTGCCATTAAAATTTGACCAATGGTATTGTTGATTTTGTGAGCACCAGTATGATTTAAATCCTCACGTTTTAAATATACTTTGGTATTGTATTTTTCAGAAAGACGTTTCGCAAAATAGAGTGGAGAAGGACGACCAACATAATCTTTTAAAAGTTGATTGAACTCGTCTTGAAACGAAGGTTCAGCCATGATTTTTAGATAGTTTTGACGCAATTCTTCTACATTAGGATAAAGCATTTCGGGAATGTATGCTCCACCGAACTCACCGTAATAGCCTTTTTCGTTGATTTTGTATGTGTTTTTCATAAGCCTTTGTCATTCCTGCGAAGGCAGGAATCTATTATTTTCATTGTGGATCACGCTTTTTTGCGTGATGTGGCAATCTGTTTCTTTCTTTCTTTCTTTCTTTCTTTCTTTCTTTCTTTGCGTTCATTTTGTCTTGAAACACTATTAAATAAAAATTGTCCAGTGGACGATTTTTGTTTCATACAAAACCAAAAATTCAAAACGATTTATTAGGAAATTGCTAAAGCACCATTCGCTTTCAAAGCTACATGCTTGAAGCTTCGCTTCGCAGTTCCGCTTTTTCGCTCTTTATTTCTGAAAATCGTTGTTTCCGACGCTGTCGGAATTTGGGACACTCTTACTATGCTAATTTTTGCTTTCCTCCCACGTTATTTTAATTTTTGCAACAGCTAACAGCTAACAGCTAACAGCTAACAGCTAATTACATTATGTTTAAACGTTTTCAATTCTTCAATATTCTTCAATCCAGGTTCAATTTCAAATTTACTATTAACGTCAATAGCGTAACAATATTTTGAAGCAAGACTTTCTTTAAAACCTTTTATTTTTTCAATTTCATGTAATCCAATACCACCACTTAAAAAATAAGGTTTGGTTGATGGATACTGTTCTAATACATTCCAGTTGAAGGTGTAACCGTTTCCTCCTGGTAATTTTCCTTTAGTATCGAATAAAAAATAATCACAGACATCTTCAAAAGGTTGAAGCACATCAAAGTTGAATTCATCTTTAATGCTAAAGACCTTTATAACTTCAACAGTGTTTATTGTTGCACAATATTCTGGCGATTCGTGTCCATGTAATTGAACAGCTTGTAAGTTGAATTTTTTAATAGTGTCTTTCACTATTTCTAGTTCTTCATCCACAAAAACACCAACTTTTTTTATTGATCTTGGCAATTCAGGAATATTAGAATCAAAATGTCTGGCTGATTTTTTATAAAATATAAAACCGAGATAGTCTGGTCGCAAATTAGCCACACCTTCTAGGTTCTCCTTATATTTCATTCCGCAGACTTTTAGTTTCATCTTCATTCTCGCGAAAGCGGGAATCTCACCACGCATTCGGCTTTTTTAAATTATTATTTTTGTCATTCCTGCGAAGGCAAGAATCTATTTATTTCTTCTCGATACAATTTTTTCGTACTTCAAATAGCACTCGAAGTGACGTTAAAATTAATTTGTTTCTTTTCTATTTTAGACCTGCTAGGTTTTATAAACCTGCTAAGTCTTTTATAAATTGAGCAGCACTCGCTCCAGGGTTATCTGTTTTCATAAAGTTTTCGCCGATTAAAAAACCTTTATAGCCATAAGGCTGTAATTCTTTGATGGCGTCCACAGAACTAATACCTGATTCAGATACTTTTACAAAATCATTTGGTATCAATGCACTTAATTGTTTTGAGATGTCTAAACTGACTTCAAATGTTTTTAAATTTCTGTTATTTACACCTAACATATCTAAAGATGGCATAATGGACTTATGTAATTCGTCTTCGTTATGGACTTCTAATAACACATCGAGATTTAGGCTTTTAGCTAATTCAGAAAACTGCTTAATCTCAGCTTTAGTTAATATGGCTGCAATTAGTAAAATAGCATCTGCACCAATAGCTTTGGCTTCAATAATCTGATATTCATCAATTATAAATTCTTTTCGAAGCAAAGGCAATTCGCAATTTTCTCTAGCAATCATTAAATCGTCCATGGAACCACCAAAATAAATCTCGTCCGTTAAAATAGACATGCCACATACTCCTGCATTTTCGTAACCAATGGCAACATCTTCAACCAAAGCAGTATCATTTATAATGGATTTAGAAGGCGATTTGCGTTTGAATTCTGCAATAATACCAGTCTGACTTACTCTTAATTTTTCTGACAATGACCTTGTTTTCATTCCGAAATAAGGTAGCTGTTCATAAGCTTTTATAGGAATTAGTTCTTTTTTAAGATTAACCTCCTTGCGTTTGTCTATTACTATTTTGTCTAAGATGTTCATTTGCTTAATTCAATTAGTTTATCTAAACTCTGTTTTGCTTTTCCACCAACAAGCGATTCTTTGGCCAATTCAAATCCTTCCTTATGTGAAATTTGTTTGGCCGTAGCAATGGCTAGTCCGGCGTTAGCACACACCACATTGTGCTGTGCTTCTGTACCTTTATAATTGATAACACTTTTAAAAATTTCGGCAGCCATTTTGATACTGTTTCCTCCAAAAATTTCAGATTGTTGAATTTGATTGACTCCTAAGTCATGCGGTTCAAATAAGGTTTCTGCTATATTAGAAATCACTTTCGTTTTTCCTGTTAACGAGATTTCATCATAACCATCTAAAGCATGAACTATGGCATAGTTTTTATCCGATTCTTGATATAAATAACTGTACAATCTCAATAATTCAAGATTAAAAACACCAACCATTTGATTTTTTGGAAATGCAGGATTGACCATTGGGCCTAACATATTGAAAAAGGTTTTTACACCCAATTCTTTTCGGATTGGGGCTACATTTTTCATTGCAGGATGAAATAAAGGTGCATGTAAAACGCATATTCCGGCTTCATCAATACTACGTTTTAAAAAGTCGGTATCACTTGTGAATTTTATGCCTAAATATTCCATGACATTTGAAGACCCACAAGCCGAAGACACACCATAATTCCCATGTTTAGTAACATGGACTCCTGCACCTGCTGTCACAAATGAAGATAAGGTTGAAATATTAAAAGTATCTTTTCCGTCACCTCCAGTTCCACATAAATCGATAGTCTCGTAGTTATCTAAATTTACTGGAATACATAACTCTAGTAGTGCGTCTCTAAAACCTCGAAGCTCTTCTGTGGTGATACTTCGCATCATATAAACGGTTAAGAATGATGCAATTTGACTTTGGTTATATTTTCCTTCGGATATGTTGACCAAGACGTTTTTTGCTTCTTCACTAGAGATGCTTTCTTGGTTAATGAGTCGGTTTAATAATTGTTTCATATCAATGCCTACGAAAGCAGGTATCTTTTTTTTATTTGTTCTTATTTTCTTTTGTTCATTTGCCTTGATGCAAACGAACCAAAAATCACGATCAAAATTAGGAAATTGCTAAAGCACCATTCGTTTTCGAAATTCCATGCTTAAAGCTTCGCTTTGCAGTTCCATTCCTTCACTTATTATTTCTGAATTTTGATGTTTCCGACTTTGTCGGAATATGGGACATTAATTTTTACTGAATTTTGTATTCTTCCCAAATTGTATTTTAGTTTTTGCTTACTGCTTACTGTTTACCCAATTTTCTAAAATCTGTTTTCCATCTGGTGTCAACACCGATTCTGGGTGATATTGCACACCTTTAACGTCGTAAACTTTATGTCTTAATGACATTATTTGTCCGTTGTCGTCAAATGACGTAGCTTCTAAACAATCTGGTAAATTGGCATTCACGACCCATGAATGATATCTGCCCACTTCAAAAGTTTTGCCTAAGCCTTTAAAAAGGGATTCGTCATCAACTGAAAGTGTAATGCTAGTGGCCACACCATGATACACATTATCTAAATTTTCCAATGAACCACCAAAAACTTCACCAATAGCTTGTTGTCCTAAACAAACACCTAAGATACTTTTGGTTGGAGCATAAGTTTCTATAATCTGTTTTAATAAACCGGCTTCATCTGGGACTCCTGGTCCTGGAGATAACACAATTTTATCAAAAGCATCGACTTCTTCTAGTGTTAGTTTATCGTTTCGTTTTACGGTGACTTCACAATCTAAATCTTCTAAATAATGAACTAAATTGTATGTAAAACTGTCGTAATTATCTATGACTAATATTTTTTTCATCGCAATGTTCCGTGAAACGGAATATCTTTTTAATTATACTTCAATTTTTTAAATAGATTCCTGCTTATGCAGGAATGACAGCTAACTCAAATTTCCTCAGCCTGTTCAATCGCTTTTGTTAAAGCACCAAGCTTATTATAAACTTCTTGCAATTCACTTTCGGCTTCAGATTTGGCAACTATTCCTGCGCCTGCTTGCCAAAATAATTTATGATTCTGACTTAAAAATGTTCTAATCATGATGGCATGATTAAAATTGCCGTTAAAATCCATAAAACCGATAGCTCCACCATAATAACCTCTGCTTGTTTTCTCATACTTCTCAATCAACTGCATGGCTTTGTGTTTTGGTGCTCCACTTAGCGTTCCGGCAGGAAATGTGTCTGCAACCACTTGCATGGTGTCGGTGTTTTTGTGAATTGTACCTGTAACTTTACTTACTAAATGAATGACGTGAGAGAAGAATTGTACTTCTCTATAATTTTCGACAGTAACATTGCTTCCGTTTCTACTTAGGTCGTTTCTTGCCAAGTCAACTAACATGACATGCTCGCTGTTTTCTTTGTCGTCTTTTATTAATTCTTCAGCTAATTGCGCGTCTTTAAGGTCGTTTCCACTTCGCTTAAAAGTACCAGCAATAGGATGAATTTCGGCTTTACCATCACTAACTACTAATTGTGCTTCTGGTGAGCTACCAAATATTTTAAAATTCCCATAATCAAAATAGAATAGGTAAGGGGATGGGTTAATACTTCTTAAGGCTCTGTAAACATTAAACTCGTCTCCACTAAATTGTTGTGAAAATTGTTTAGACAGTACCAGTTGAAAGACATCTCCGCGGCCACAATGTTTTTTTGCTAGTTCTACATTTGCTTTATATTCCTCATCTGTAAGATTAGATTCAATGTCTCCTTTGGGTTTAAAATCGTAAGAGGCATATTGTCTCGTTTGGATCAATTGTAAAATGTCGTCAATGTTATTTTCGCTATGAAAACAATGTGCAAAAATATAAGCTTCATTTTTCTGATGATCTATAGCGATGATATTTTGATAAACAGCATAATATATTTCAGGAATAGAAACAGAATTATCTTTTTTTGAAATTTCGATGTCTTCAAAATACTTTACAGCATCATAAGCGGTGTACCCAAAAATCCCATTATTGATAAACTTAAAGTCGTCGTTGGAGTCCACCTTAAAACGTTGGGTAAACTTATGAATCTCTTCAATGACACCAACCGTCTCAATTAAATTGCTCTTGGAACTTCCATCAGGATAAGTTTGCGAAATCGTATCACCTTCCACTTTTATAGAAGCGATCGGATTGCAGCAGATATATGAAAAATTGTTGTCGTTTGCATGGTAATCACTACTCTCTAATAGAATACTATTCGGGAATTTGTCTCTAATTTTAAGATAGATACTAACTGGCGTAATAGTGTCTGCTAATATTTTTTTATAATGTGTGTTTAAACTAAATGTTTTCATTTTATGTTAAATTAAAAAAGGCTTGTCGTGAATGACAAGCCTTTTTTTTATATAAGTATTACATACCAAGGATTAGTTCACGAACGTAAGTTTGAGAAATTCCACCACCAAGTATGATTTGTATTTATTTTCATCTGAGCATCAAAGATAGAAATCAAATTTCGGATATCAAACACTTTAGGAAAAAAAGATTCCTGTCGTCGTAAATTTCACGAAAACAGGAATCAAAATATAAATGTGACTACTTTTTTTTTATTGAGGGATTAAAACTTAAGCGTTACATCTAAATCAAATTCGTCATAAATAGCTTTATCCTTTATAGTTTCTAAGATAGAAGGTGATTTGTAGGTAATGTTATGTTTCGTTCTATCAATCTTTAAATTTGCAGTTGCTGTGTTATCTTTAATAAGTAATGGAAAAGAAATAGCTTCTGTTTTTCCTTTAATAGTAATATTAGCTTTTACATTAAAATTACCATTTTTACCTGTTACAGATGTAATATCTAAAGTTGCTGTAGGAAATTCTTCTACACCAAAGAAATCATCAGACTTTAAGTGACTATCTAATTTTTCTTTGTACCCACCTTCTAAATCGGTTGAATTGATAGATTTCATATCTATAGTGAAATTTCCTCCGGTCAAGGTTTTACCATCAAATGAAAGTGTACCACTTTTTAAGTTAATTGTTCCAGTATGTTCTCCACCGACTTTATAACCTTTCCAGATTACTGAACTCTCTTCAACTTTTACGGTTTTGTCTTTTAATGTTGTGTAAGACATAAATGATAATGCTAAAACTAATAGCATGGCAATTTTTGAATTTCTGTTTTTCATAATTATTTGTTTTTAAGTTTTATTAAAAGGGTATTCAATTCTATTAACTCGCCTTGAGTCAAATTTTTTGTAATATTTTTTTCTGTGTGATCTATAATCGGGTCCACTGTTTTCAACGTTTCTAAACCTAAATCTGTAATGACGATCTCCACTTTTCTTCTGTTGGTATTACAGATTGTACGTTTTACAAATTTTTTCTTTATCAGCTTGTCCACTAATCTTGTGGTATTACTCATTTTGTTTACCATACGCTCTTGTATGTCTTGTAAGTTTATGGCTTTTCCATTTTGACCTCTCAAAATCCTAAGGACATTAAATTGTTCTAAGGATAAATCGAAAGGTTTTAGCTCTAATAACAAATCATCTTTTATCCATGTTGTGGTGTGAAAAATATTTATTACTGTCGCTCTTGGTATCGGCAAATCAGCTTTTGTTTTTAGTATGTCGTTTAATTCTTTCATATACAACAATTGTATATACAAATGTATGTGTTTTATTCACATGAGAAATTAATATTTTGTTAAATTTTGAACGTGTAGATTTTAATTATTCAGAGTGCTATGTCATTTAAAGAATTGATGTACTAAAAAAACGATAGAAGAGTTATATATAGAATATGATGTTAGGCTGAATTAGAGATCATGATATAAAAGGGAAGGAATAAATAGTAATTGACTATATTCTTTAAATTTAATTACAGTAGATTCCTACGATAGTGGAGGAATATGTTAAAAAATGAATCTGAAATGTAACACTTCTGATTTTTTTACGTCTATATCATAATGGAATGTTAATTTTGCTAAAAATTAAGAACAAAGAATGGCTGATTTATCACAAGAAGAATGGACAAAACAACTCGAAGCAGACGAGAATGCAATTGTTTTAGACGTTAGAACACAAGATGAAGTTGCAGAAGGAATAATTCCTAACGCAATTCATATAGATATTTTTAAGGGACAAGGTTTTATCTACGAAGTTGAAGAATTGGATAAATCAAAAAACTTTTACGTATACTGTAGATCTGGTAATAGAAGCGGACAAGCGTGCGCTATTATGAATCAATTAGATATTGAAAATGCTTATAATCTATTAGGTGGGTTCAATGAATGGCAAGGTGATGTTGCCTATAATGAATAATTTAATACTTAAATGATGAGAAGAATAGTTGCAATATGTTGTTTTTTAGTTACAGTTGGCTTTAATACAAGCTGTTTAAATAAATCTTTAGATAATTCTGAAATACAACTCGTGTCTGCTGAAGAAATGAAGTCTATTTTAGAGTTAGAAGATGTGCAATTAATTGATGTAAGAACACCCAAAGAATATGCAAGTGGTTACATTGCTAATGCTCAAAATATAGATTTTATGTCACCTACTTTTGATGATGATATCACAAAATTGAATAAAGATAAACCTGTAATATTGTACTGTAAATCTGGAGGTCGAAGTGCTAAATGTGCTAAAAAGATGAAAGATGCAGGATTTAAAAAGATATACGATCTTGAAGGTGGAATTTCTAAATGGAAATTTTCAGATGTCATAAAAATTGAAGAAAAATCTTAACAACCTAACCGAACTTAATGTTCGGTTTTTTTATACTCCTAATTCTCTTCTCGAATTCTTAAGATTTTTATAAATTAGACGACTGTAAACAGAGAACAGAAAGACTTCTGTTACATTTGCAAATTAACATGTCGTTTATGAACTTTAAAAAAGTACTTCTACTTTGCCTTTTGGCATTTTCGTTTTCATTCAATTTATTTTCTCAAGTTTTCGATCCCGTAAAATGGGAAACAAAAGTCGAAAAGATTTCCGATATAGAATACAACCTTATTTCAATTGCAACTATTGATTCCGGATGGCATTTATATTCTCAAAATGTACCAGATAATGGACCAATTCCTACTGGTTTTACGTTTACAGAAAGCGAGAATTTTGAGTTAGTCGGTGCAACTTCTGAGGATAAAGGTCATACTGTAGATGATCCTGTTTTTCAAATGCGGATTAAATTTTTTGAAAACAAAGCGGAGTTTACACAACGTATTAAAGTTTTAAATAATGAATTATCTCTAGTTGAAGGTGAAGTGGAATTTATGGTCTGTGATGACGAAAAATGTTTACCACCAACTTATATAGATCTTAAGTTTAACTTGAAGGATACTGAAGACGTTAAAGAGGTTTCTGCAGGAATGGCGTTAAATTTAACAGGTGATACCACAAAAATTCTTGAGCCAGTAAAATGGAGTACTTCTGTTGAAAAACTAAATGATAACGAATTAATTTTAGTGTCTACCGCAACGATAGATGAGGGTTGGAAGTTATATGCTCAAAATATTGAAGAAGGCGGCCCAATTCCAACAAGTTTTGACTATACATTAAAAGACGGTGTTGAGTTAGTCGGTTCTACCAACGAAGAAAAGGGTGAAGAAAGTATAGACAAGGTCTTCGATATGAAGATTAAATACTTTAAAAATAAGGCTGAATTCAGACAAAAAATTAAAGTTTCAGACGCAACAATTTCTAAAGTCGTTTCAGAGGTTGGTTTTATGTCTTGCGATGACACACAATGTACAGCTCCAACTTATGTCGATTTAGAATATGATTTAACTAAGACTGTTGTGGCTTCCTCAGATGTCACTGAGATTTCTGAGTCAACTGACGACGAGTCGAGCAAAGGTTTGTGGTCTATTTTTATAATTGCTTTCTTTTCAGGATTTGTCGCGTTATTAACACCATGCGTGTTTCCAATGATACCAATGACGGTGAGTTTCTTTATAAAACAAAGTCAATCTAAAGCCAAAGGCATTCGTAATGCTATTATTTATGGATTATCTATTATTGTAATCTATGTCTTATTAGGTACAATTATAACAGCCATTTTTGGTGCTGATGCCTTAAATGCATTAGCCACAAACGTTTGGTTTAACCTTATTTTCTTTATATTATTAGTGGTTTTTGCCATTTCATTTTTAGGTGCTTTTGAAATTGTATTACCGAATTCTTGGGCAAATAAAGCCGATAAGCAAGCTGATAGAGGTGGACTAGTTGGTATCTTTTTTATGGCTTTGGCCTTAGCAATTGTCTCGTTTTCTTGCACAGGTCCAATAGTAGGAACTATTTTGGTCGAAGCAGCTTCCAAAGGAGGAATCGCACCGGTAATAGGAATGTTAGGATTTTCATCTGCAATCGCATTACCATTTGCATTATTCGCTGCTTTTCCGGGTTGGTTAAATTCTTTACCAAAATCAGGAGGCTGGTTAAATACTGTAAAGGTCGTTTTAGGGTTCTTAGAATTAGCTTTAGCGTTTAAATTCTTATCGCAAGCCGATTTAGTATTGCAATTACACTTCTTAGAACGTGAAGTATTCATAGCTATATGGATTGCTATTTTTGGAACATTATCCTTATACCTTTTTGGGAAAATTCAATTGCCACACGATTCGCCACTAAAACATATTTCCGTAGGACGATTATTATTTGGCTTACTAACGCTAACGTTTACGATTTACATGATTCCTGGACTTTGGGGAGCGCCTTTAAAAATTATTAGCGCCTTTCCTCCTCCATTAGATTATTCTGAATCTCCTTATGGAGTTGGAAATTCAAAAGGTGGTGGCGCAAGTATAACAGATATTCCTGAAGGAGCACATTTATTAGCACCACATGATATTTTGGCTTTTAATGATTATGAAACTGGTTTGGCTTATGCCAAAAAAGTAGGGAAACCTGTGATGTTAGATTTTACGGGTTGGGCTTGTGTGAATTGCCGTAAGATGGAACAAAATGTTTGGGTAGATCCACAAGTGTTATCTAAACTTAAAAATGACATTGTGCTTATTTCTTTATATGTTGATGAGCAAATCGATTTTCCTGAAGGTGAAGCGCCAGATTCTAAATTAAGACCAGGAAAAAAACTAAGAAACAAAGGTCAGAAGTGGAGCGAAATGCAAACCATCAGGTACAAAACCAATACACAACCGTATTATGTATTGATGAATCATAATGAAGAAAATCTTAATGAGCCTGTTGCTTATACTCCAGATATTGAGGAATACGAGGCATGGTTAAAAGAAGGGATTGGAAATTTTAAAGATTAAAAAATCAAACTAAAAACAGAACCTTCTCCTTCTACACTTTTAACAATAATTCTACCTTTATGAAGCAACATAATTTGCTTACAAAGGCTTAATCCAATACCGCTTCCTGTGGTTTTACTAGTAAAGAACGGTACAAAGATATTTTCTAAAATGTCTTTAGGAATTCCGGAACCATTGTCTAAAACTTTAATCACAATATCTCTATTTGGGTTTTGAGAAGCAAGGACTTTAATTTGTGGATGGGCTCCATCTTTACAAGCATCAACAGCATTTAAAATAAGGTTAATTAAGACTTGTTCTATAAGATGGGTGTCAATATCCAACTCTAGTTTAGGAGACGTAACATTAAATGCTATACTTATATTTTTCGCCTTTATTGAAGGTTCCATTAACAACTGAAGATTATTAAATAAGTCTTCAATTTTAACACGTTGTAGGTTGAGGTGTGTCACTTTACTCAAACTTCTATAGGTCTTCGCAAATTTTAAAAGGCCTTCACTACGGTTTTTAATGGTTTTAACTCCAGCGTTTAAATCGTCTAACTCAAGGCGTGTTTCTTCAGGTTGTTCTATGGCTAATTGTAAGTTTTTTTGAAGTGTGTCTGCTAAGGATGAAATCGGAGCAATAGAATTCATGATTTCGTGTGTCATCACGCTTAAAAGCTTCTTCCAAGATTCTGATTCATTTTTATTTAAGGTATCATCGATATTCTGAATTACAATTAATTTGAAAGCATCCTCTTTAACCTGAAATACAGTATCAGAAATTAATATTTTAATACTTTCATTTTGAAGCGCTATCGCAATGGAATTCGGCTCTCTATGGTAAGTTTCAAAAATGGTATTAAATAATTCTGGTTTTCTATTTTCTACAAATCGAATATTTTTAAACGACGGCATGTCTAAGGTTTCGCCAAAAGAATCATTACTCCAAAGCACGTCACCAGATTCCAGATTATACGCAATAATCCCAATGTCTACCATCTCTAAAATTTTTTGAAGGTAAACGTATTGCGCTTCGTTTTGAGAGTTGATTTCTTTTATAGTTTTATTAATTTCATTAAAGCCTGTGTATAAAAAACGGATATCTTTTGGACCTCTGTCTTCTGGAAACCATCTCGAAAAGTCACGATACTTAACCGCTTCAAAAAAATCATCCATCACCACAAACCTTCGTTTTACAAACGTGTAGGTATTAATACATAAATAAAGTAGTGCAATGCTAATTACTACGATGTAAGCCGTCTGTTCCTTGTATATGGTATAGGCTAATGCAAGTATGATACTTACTAAAAGTAGAATTCTAAAAAAGAGCCAAAAGATGTAACTTCTATAGTTCATACTTTTCTAATCTTCTGTATAAAGCAGCTCTTGTAATGCCCAGTTCTTTAGCCGATTTTGACACGTTGCCCTTATTTTTTTCAAGGACATTTAAAATCGCGTTTTTTTCTAAATCGTCTAAGTTTAAACTTTTCGTGGTAATACTTGTCGCTGAGGACGGACGTTCTATAGATGAAAACACTAAGTCTTCAGGTTTTAAAACGGAACCATCCGTCATTATCACAGCACGTTCTAAAACGTATTGTAATTCTCTAACATTACCTGGGAAATCGTGATTTTTTAATTTTGAAATAAATCCAGAATCAAATGAAAACGGACTTTTATTATATTTTTCGGCATATAAGGTGACAAAATGATGTGCTAATTCGGTAATATCTGTGCCACGATCTCTAAGTGGTGGCGCAATAATATCCACCGTATTTATTCTGTAAATTAAATCTTTTCGAAATTTCTTTTCGTCCGCTAAAATTTGTGGGTCAATATTCGTCGCACAAACTAAGCGAATGTCAATAGGAATTGAAGTATTAGAACCTAAAGGCGTCACATGTCTATTCTGTAAAACGGTGAGCAATCTTGCTTGTTGGGCTAAACTAATATTGCCAATTTCATCTAAAAATAATGTACCACCATGGGCAGCTTCAAAACGGCCTTTTCTATCTTCTCTAGCGTCTGTAAACGCGCCTTTTTTATACCCGAATAATTCACTTTCAAATAATGATTCGGTTAAAGCACCAACATCAACCTTTACAAACGGTTGGTTTTTTCTATTGGAGTTATCATGAAGTGCACGAGCAATTAAATCTTTACCTGTGCCGTTTTCACCAAGGATTAAAACGTTGGCATCTGTTGGTGCCACTTTTTTAAGTTTGGTAAAGACATCCGTCATAACATCACTGTCGCCAATGATTGCAACGGTATTGCTATTAAATTGTTTCTTCTGAGTGTTTTGGGATTTCTTTTGACTTAGGATCGTTGTAATCGTTTCTACGATTTTTTCATTCTTCCAAGGTTTCATCAAAAAGTCAGAAGCTCCTTCTTTTAATCCTCTTATCGCTAAATCAATATCAGCATATGCGGTCATTAAAATAACTGAGGTTTCAGGTTTTTGCTTTCTAATTTTATTCAACCAAAAAATACCTTCGTTACCTGTATTGACCAAACCATTAAAGTTCATATCTAAAATGATAATGTCGTAGGAGGTACGCTCAATTTGAGACGCAATATTACTCGGATTTTTTTCGGTAACCACTTCCTTAACCAGTGGTTTTAAAAGCAGGCGTAATGCTGTTAATACATCAACATCATCGTCTATAACTAATATTGTAGCGTTTTTTAATACCATCACTCGATAATCGAGGTTTATTTATTAGGAAGTCCTTTCAAAGCTCAACGTCATTCTTCGAAAATAACGTATAGAGCTCATTCTAAGGTTGTGTTTACAATATTACGATTTTATCTCGGGCTTATAAAAATTACAAAACTTAAATTTTTAGAGCCTTCAAAAGTGTGCGTTTTCGAACATAAAGTGTATCAAAAACGGACACTTTTAGTTTTAGATTTAAATATAATTAGCTGTAAATAAGGTTTTTGTGGTTTTGGCATCATCTTCACTATATAAATGGTATAAATAAAAGAGATATAATGGACGTTCCAATTCAGAAGAAGAAATTTTCAAATCAAAAACTAGGATTAGCTTTAGGGATTTTAGCCATAGTGGCTTTAATCGTGTATGTTATTTTTCAAACCTCAGGTGGTTCAAAATTGAATGTTGAAAAAGAACGTATTTCAATCAATACCGTTTCGAAAGGTGTGTTTCAAGAAAATATTCCGGTTAATGGTATTGTATTGCCTATCACTACTATTTATTTAGATGCGTTAGAAGGCGGCCGAGTAGAGGAGAAGTTTGTTGAAGATGGAGCCATGCTGAAAAAAGGAGAGCCTATTTTAAGGTTATCGAACACTGATTTGGAATTGAGTTTAGTGAACCAAGAAACATCCGTATATAACTTGTTAACGCAAATGCAAATCTCTCAAAATGCAGCGCGTCAAAATACCATTAACAGACAAAATCAATTTACAGATGTTGAAAATAATTTGATTGAAGCGGAACGTGTTTATAATTTGAATAAACGCTTATATGATAAAGGTGCGATAGGAAGAATGGATTACGAGTCGTCTCAGAATAATTTTGAGTATCAGAAAGAACGTATGAAACTTGCAAAACAAGTTTTATCTGAGGACACCATTTCGTCTAAATTAGAAGTGAGCCAAGCAAAAAACTCATATGCCAGAACGCAAAGTGCATTAGAGTTGATGCGAAAAAAAGTAGGAGATTTAGTGGTGAGAGCACCAATCGATGGACAGTTAACCTCTTTGGATGCCGAAATTGGTCAGTCTATAAATAAAGGCACACGATTAGGACAAGTTGATGTCACTAGCGGTTACAAGGTAAGAGTTGATATCGATGAGCACTATATTTCTAGAATTTATAATGGTCAAATAGGCACCTTTACCTTGAATAACAAAACCTACACGTTAGTCATCAAAAAAGTATTTACCCAAGTAACCAATGGTCGTTTTCAAGTAGATATGAAATTTGAAGGCGATGTACCAGAAGGGATTAGAAGAGGTCAAAACTTACAGATACGCGTGGCCTTAAGTGCCGAAAAAGAAGCGTTGTTAGTTGCTAAAGGTGGGTTTTTTCAAAAAACAGGAGGGAATTGGGTGTTTAAAGTGAGCGAAGATGGTAATACGGCCTACAAAGTAAATATCAGATTAGGAAGTCAGAATACAGAATACTACGAAGTGTTAGATGGATTAAATCCAGGTGATAAAGTAGTGACATCGAGTTACGATTCTTTTGGTGATACGGAAGAGTTGATATTGAAATAGAAACAAGAGAATAGAGAAATAATTAAGAGTTAACAACTAACAAGCTAAAGGCTAACAGCTAAGGGCCAACAGCCAAAAAACAAATACAATGATACAAATTACGGACTTAGAGAAATTTTATAAAACAGAAGAAGTGCAAACCATAGCTTTAAACAAGTTGTCTTTTAATGTAAAAGAAGGTGAGTTTGTCGCGATCATGGGACCTTCAGGATGTGGGAAATCGACTTTATTAAACATTTTAGGGTTATTGGATGATCCAGATGGAGGCAGCTTTATGTTTAATGGTACTGAAGTCGCTGGTTACAATGAGCGTAAACGTTCAGAATTACGAAAACATAACATCGGTTTTGTATTTCAGAGCTTTAATCTTATCGATGAACTTACCGTTTTTGAAAACGTAGAATTACCATTAATCTACACAGGTGTAAAACCTGCAGAACGTAAAAAGCAAGTGGAAGCGGTTTTAGAAAAAATGCAAAT
The DNA here is from genome assembly GCF_900099995.1 of Winogradskyella thalassocola. Taxonomy (GTDB): domain Bacteria; phylum Bacteroidota; class Bacteroidia; order Flavobacteriales; family Flavobacteriaceae; genus Winogradskyella; species Winogradskyella thalassocola. The sequence continues at coordinate 196,355 of NZ_FNCZ01000004.1, read as the reverse complement.
TATGCATCGTCGTAATCACTTTCCTCAGCAATTGTCTGGTGGTCAACAACAACGTGTGGCAGTAGCGAGAGCGGTGGTTAATAATCCAAAATTAATATTAGCCGATGAACCAACAGGAAATTTAGATAGTACTAATGGTAATGAGGTGATGGATTTATTAATAGATCTTAATGAAGCTGGAACAACCATCATTATGGTAACACACAGTGAGCATGATGCTAAATACAGTCACAGAATTATAAGAATGTTAGACGGACAAAAAGTAACAGAAAATATATTGGCATAAATAGAATAGACCTGTCAGGTTTTTAAAACCTGACAGGTCTGGAAATAATCAATCAATCAATCAATCAGGTGGAAATACTTCAGTACGTCATCAACCAACCAATCAACTTGTACTGAAGTGTTGAAGCCAAATCAATCAAGAAACGAACAGTAATTTATAGAAATCATGCTAAAAAATTATTTCAAAATAGCGTTTAGGAATCTTATTAAAAATAAGGTGTATTCATTTATCAATATTTCAGGTTTAGCTGTTGGCATGGCAGCGACGATTATGATTGGTTTATGGGTCACTGATGAATTAAATTTTAATAATCATTTTGAAAATAAAGAGACTATAGCTCAAATATTTCAAAGTCAGACTATAAATAATACCATTGGAACAGGTCCAGCAATTCCGAGACCATTAGAGTTTGCCTTGCGTCAAGATCATAAAGATAACTTTAAACATATTGTGATGTCATCTTGGGAGCAACCACGATACCTGAAATTTGGTGAAACCAACATTTACAGAACAGGAAACGCGATGCAAGAAGGTGCAACCGATATGTTGGACTTGGATATTATTGCAGGTGTTAAGGATGGCCTTAAAGAGAAGCATTCAATCATGCTTTCTGAATCTGCTGCTCATGCTTTATTTGGGAATGATACGGCACTTGGTAAAATCGTAAAAGTAAATAACGAAGATGATTTAGTGGTCACTGCAATTTATAAAGATATACCAGCTAATAATTCGTTTAGCGACATGAAATATATCATTCCATGGAAGCATTATATCACCACGCAAGATTGGATTGAATGGTCTAAAGAATCATGGGGAAACAATTCTTTTCAGTTGTTTGTGCAAATCAATGCGAATACCACTATGGATGTGGTCAATTCTAAAATTAGTGATGTAAAGAAAAATGCCTCATCCGAAACAGCTCAATTTAATCCGCAACTATTTTTATTACCAATGAAAGATTGGTATTTACGAAGTGAGTTTGAAAACGGTGTGCAATCTGGCGGACGTATTGAAAACGTTTGGTTATTTGGTATTATAGGTTTGTTTATTCTGTTATTAGCTTGTATCAATTTTGTGAATTTAAGTACAGCGCGTTCCGAAAAACGAGCGACCGAAGTTGGTATTAGAAAATCGATTGGCTCACAACGTAGTCAGCTTATTTTTCAATTTTTAAGTGAATCGTTTTTAATAGTTTTTCTCTCATTTATTGTTGCACTTGGTTTAGTGTTGTTGTTCTTAAATGGATTTAATAACCTAGCGAGTAAAGCCATTGTTTTTCCGTGGACAAGTCTTCAATTCTGGTTGATAGCATTAGTGTTTGTAATTATTACGGCATTTTTAGCAGGGAGTTATCCTGCATTGTATTTGTCATCTTTCAATCCTGTTACGGTATTAAAAGGCACTTTTAAATCTGGTCGCTATTCATCCTTACCTCGAAAAATTTTAGTCGTAGCACAGTTTACCGTTTCTGTAGCATTGATTATAGGAACATTGGTGGTAATGAATCAAATTCAATTTTCTAAAGATCGTCCTGTTGGATATGATAAAGAAGGATTGATTCAAATTCCTGTAATGAGTAACGAGTTTATCGGGAAAAAAGATATCATGAGGAATCAGTTTATAGCCTCTGGAGGTGCTTTAGAAATGACGGGTACAAGTGGGCCAATGACTAATGTGTGGTCCAACCGATCTGGCTATACTTGGGATGGTAAGCCTGAGGGTTTTCAAGAAGATTTAGCATACACTTCTGTGTCTTACGAATTTGTTGAAACTTTAGGTTTAAAAGTACTTGAAGGGCGAGGGTTTTCGAGAGCATTTGCTTCAGACTCTAATGCGGTACTTCTTAATGAAACCGCTGTAAAATATATGAATATCAAAAATCCTATTGGGAAATATATTAGAGATTCTGATACTGAAGACCAAAATCCACCTTTAAAAATTGTAGGCGTTGTTGAAGATATGATTATTCAATCGCCTTACAGTCCTGTAAAACAAGCGATGTATGTTTTTGATAGCGAAGATAATACGGCGTTTTATAATGTAAGACTTAATCCTGAAAAAAGCACTAGTGAAAATTTAGCGCTTATTGAAACTGTCTTTAAAAAGAACTTCCCAAACACACCTTTCGATTATCAGTTTGTGGATGAGGAATATGGAGCAAAGTTTAAATCGGAAGAACGTGTTGCCAGTTTAGCAAGAGTATTTACGGCATTAGCGATTTTTATAAGTTGCTTAGGACTTTTTGGATTGGCATCGTTTGTAGCAGAACAACGCACAAAAGAAATTGGAGTCCGTAAAGTATTAGGAGCATCAATCAGTCAGTTATGGTTATTGCTTTCAAAAGATTTCATCACGCTTGTAATCATAGCATTGTTAATTGCATCTCCGTTAGCTTATTATATTATGGGACAATGGTTGCAGAAATTTAGTTACCGCACAACCGTAAGTTGGGATGTCTTTGCGATTGCTTGTTTTGGAGCATTAATCATTACACTAATCACTGTAAGCTTCCAAGCCGTAAAAGCAGCTACGTCAAATCCTGTGAAATCACTTAGAACAGAATAAATCAATCAATCAATCAATCAATCAATCAATCAAAAAACGAACAGTAATTCTTAGAAACTATGTTTAAAAATTATTTCAAAATAGCACTCAGAAACCTCTGGAAGAACAGAACATTCACAGCACTCAATGTCGTAGGTCTTACAGTCGCATTCGGAGTAGCTCTATTATTAGGCATGTTTGCGGTTTTTCAATTGTCTTTTGATCGCTTTCATGACCATGGAGATACGATTTATAAAGTGTATTCAGAAGATAGTGGACCATACGGTATTGAAGCCAATACCTCAAAATCTGAACCTTTTGCGGCAACATTTCGTGATGAGGTTACAGGAGTAGATAAAATTACACGTTATAGTGGATCTGGAGTTTTATTAACGTATCAAGACAAGCAACTTGGTATGGGGACGGCTTATGTGGATCCCGATTTTTTTGATATGTTTAGTTTTCCCATTGTAAAAGGAGATACGAAAAATCCAATAACGTCAGAGTCTTCAGTTGCAATGACAGAGCAGGCTGCAAAACGCATATTTGGAGATGAAAATCCCATAGGGCAAACGGTTACTATTTTACGAGATGAAGAAGAAGTGCCTTTTAATGTCACAGCCATTGTTGAAGATTTTCCGGATACAAGTTCTATAGGTTTTGATATCGTGCTCAATTTTAAAAGCCAAAATGAACATGCCTATGCCAGAACTGTAGGACGTTGGGACATGGAAAATCATGAGGTGTATATGCAACTTTCTGAAGGTTTAAAACCTGAGCAATTTGAGAAAAGTACAGCGGATTTTACCCAACTACATTATAAAAATGAGATTGATAATGCCAAGCGTGATGGTTTTGAGCCTAATGCAGATGGCCTTTACAGACAAATAAAAGTATTGCCGTTGGCAGATGTTCGCTTTGCTAATTTTAATCAAGGCGTTGTTAGTGTCAATCGTACCATGCCTTATTTAGTTTTGGGAATTTCTTTTTTAATTCTGTTTATCGCTTGTGTGAATTTTATAAATATGAGTATTGCCAAAAGTTCACAACGTTTGCGTGAAATCGGTATGCGAAAAACACTTGGAGCCAATAAAAAACAGCTCTTCTTTCAGTTTTGGGGGGAGAGCATTTTAGTGTTTTTAATGTCCATAGGTTTAGGGATTTTATTAGCTGTGGTGTTACTGCCTTATTTTCAAACACTCTTTAGAACGCAAGCTTCATTGGCAACATTACTAAATCCATCATTACTGATTTTGCTAATTTTTAGTGTTTTGCTTATTACATTAATTGCAGGTGGTTATCCTGCATTACTCATGAGTCGTCTTGGAACTTTACAAAGTTTAAAAGGAAAGCTACAGGTGAATGGTAAAAATCGTTTACGAAACAGTTTAATGGTTTTACAATTTGGGATTGCTATTTTATTGATAAGTGGTACGCTTGTACTTTGGGATCAGGTAGAATTTATGCGAACTAAAGATTTAGGGTTTAATAAAGATCAGGTCATTGCTTTTCCGCTTAATGGAAAACTCAACGATCAAAAAGCTATAGAATTACTTCGAAATACGCTTCAGGATAAGCCGAATATTGTGAGCATCACAGCATCCAACAATATTTTGGGTATTGGTAAAGATGGCAATCGAACAACGAGTGTCTTAGGTTTTGAGCACAAAGGGCGTGGAGTGGATACGCATATGTTAGTTGTTGATGCAGATTATGTTGAAACTTTAGATTTGAATATTATTGAAGGCCGTTCATTTCGAAAGAATCTGGTGAGCGATAGTCTATCGGTTATTATCAACGAAGCGATGGCTAAGCAGATGAATGAAGAGGATATTTTAGCATCTCAAATCACACTAGATGATGCTTCTTATAATATCGTTGGAGTCATTGAGGATTTTAACTTTCAGGAATTAGATCAGCATATTGCGCCTATGACCTTATTTGCACTTCCTAATTGGAATCTAAGAAATGCCTACGTTAAAGTTACATCTCAAAATTTAGAACAGGCTTACGATGATGTGAAAACAGCTTGGAATACTATTGAACCTAATGTGGAATTTCAGGGCTCATTTTTAAATGAAAATATAGAACGAACCTTACGTAACGAACGCACCATGATTACTATGATTGGTAGTGGTTCCATACTAGCCATTATCTTAAGCTGTATTGGTTTGTTTGCCATGTCATTGCTCATTGTGGCACAACGACGAAAAGAAATAGGTGTACGTAAAATTGTTGGTGCGAGTGTCTCTGCAATTACGGTATTGCTTACTAAAGACTTTTTAAAATTGGTTGTTATTGCATTTCTTATGGCTACACCTATTGCTTGGTGGACCATGAATAAATGGTTACAGAACTATCCGTATCGTATTGATCTTAATATTTGGATTTTCCTTGCAGCTGGTGGAATTGCCGTATTAATAGCCATGCTAACCATAGCTGTAAAAACAATAAAAGCCGCAACCTCTAATCCTGTAGAATCTTTAAGAACGGAATAATCATCATCAACCTGCAAGGTTTTTAAAACCTTGTAGGTTTTTTTATAAAACAATACATCATGATTAAAAATTATTTCAAAATAGCATGGAGGAACCTTATGAAGCATAAGGTGTTTTCTCTAATCAATATCATAGGTCTTACTATTGGATTAAGTGCTTCGTTTGTAATTGGTTTAATGGTGTATTATGATGCTACCTTTGATGACTTTCATAAAGATGGTGACCGTATTTATCGAGTGGTTACAGATTTAATTAGTCCAGAAGATACCTTTTCTATTTCAGGAGTCACCTTAGCATTAGAGGATGAAATAAAGGATGATTCCAATTTTGAAACGGTTGGTAGCTTTTATATTGAACGCCCTTTTAAAGTTGAAAATAGAGAATTAGGTTCTGAATTTAAGTGGCCAAACTTCGTCATTTTTACAGATGCCAATTATTTTAAGATTTTCAATTACACATTTTTAGCAGGAGATGAAACTAGCATCTTATCACATCCAAATAGTGTTATACTAACAGAAAATAGAGCAGCAGATTACTTTCCAAATACTGTGCCTTCAGATATTATAGGAAAGACTCTAGTTTATAACGATTCCCTTAATGTTACTGTAACAGGTATTGTTGAAAATTTTAAAGAAAGAACCGATTTTGTGTTTGAAGAATTTATAGCAAAACCTCTTCTTTTGCAAACCCGATTACGAGAAAATTTCCTCAATTTAAATTGGAATAATACAAATGATGCTTCACAACTCTTTGTAAAAGTAGCTTCTAATGCCGATTTATCAGCCATACAAAATCGTCTTGATAATTTAGCTGCAGCGCACCAAGATGAAGATTCAAAAAAATATGGTGATGAGCAAAAGTTTGGATTACAACCGCTATCAGATATTCATTTTAATGAAAAATATGGTATCTATGATTGGACAAAAGGGCAAGCCAATAAATCACTACTTACTAATCTAGCTTTAGTGGCTATATTCTTGTTATTATTAGGCTGTATCAATTTTATAAACCTCAATACAGCACAAGCATCTCAACGCGCCAAAGAAATTGGTATTCGTAAAACCTTAGGGAGTTCTAGAAAGCAATTGATTGGTCAGTTTATGGGAGAGACCTTTTTATTGGTGCTAATATCTGCTCTATTGTCTGTTTTGCTTTCTAAATGGTTAATAAATGTGTTTTCAGATTTTGTGCCAGATGGTCTAAATTTTGAGCTTTTTAAATCGCCTTTAATTGTTGTTTGTGTTATCGTTTTATTAATCATAGTAACATTTTTATCAGGATTTTATCCAGCCTTAATTTTATCAAAATTTAATACCGTTTCCGTATTAAAAAATCATTTAGCTGTTGGCGATAAAAAGGTGAAACTAAGAAAGTTTTTAACCATTTTTCAGTTCACCATTGCTCAGATATTCATAATTGCCACATTATTGGTCGGTAAACAAATTAATTTTCTGCTCACTACAGATATGGGTTTTAAAACGGATGCTATTATTTCTGTTTATAGTCCAAGAGGCGAGCGTGAAGTTTCCAAAAAAGAGCTTTATGTTGAAAAATTAAGAGCCATTCCAGAAATAAAAGAAATTAGTATAGGTGGCACACCTCCTGCATCGATATCCACAAATAGTACGTCTCTTTCCTATAATAATGGTGAAAATGAGGTTAACACCGACTTGCAGTTTATTTTTGGAGACATTAATTATTCAAAAGTCTTTGAGTTAGATCTTTTAGCCGGAAGAAGTATAAGAAATGATACGGTTAAAGAGTTAGTCATAAACGAAACCTGTAGAAAAAAACTAGGATTTAAAAGTCCAGAGGAAGCCGTTGGTAAGATCGTTTTGTTAGGTGGTGAGAATGTTCCGATTGTGGGTGTTATGGCTGATTTTTTTCAACGTTCATTGAAAAGTAATATTAAACCTATGGCATTTCGTGGAGATTGGAACCGTCCAGATTGGAGTCAATTTCAGGGACTACATTTAGCGTTGCAAAATGAATCTTCCGAAGACTTAAAAACAACATTGTCGAAAATTGAACATGCTTATAAATCCGTCTATACAGAAATAGATGATTATCGCGTAGAGTTTTTAGACGAAAGCATTCAAAATTTCTATAATCGCGAACGTAAAATTTCTAAACTATTAAATTGGGCAACTGGCTTGTCTATTCTCATTAGCTGTTTAGGCTTATTGGGTCTTGTCATTTATACCACAAACCGACGTGTAAAAGAAATAGGCGTGCGTAAGGTTTTAGGTGCGTCATTATTTCAAATTAACACAATCCTATGTAAAGAATTCTTAATCTTGGTTGCGATTGCTTTTGTAATTGCGGCACCAATTGCTTGGTATGGGATTAATAATTGGTTGCAAGATTTTGCCTATAAAACGAGTATTAGTTTTTGGGTGTTTCTAGTAAGCGGATTAGCTATGATTTTCTTCGCCTTATTAGTCATCAGTGTAAAGACGCTTCAAGCTGCAAATGCCAATCCTGTAGACTCATTGCGTTCAGAATAAATCAATTTGAGATTGTCCCCTTGAGGGGACTTTAGGGGTGTTTTTAAATTTAGTTCTAAACTGTCCGTTAACGAACAAAAAGTGTATCAAAATCGAACACTATGGATTTTAAAACAAAAATTAATTAATTGATTTTTAGCGATTTAGAGTTTTGGCATCATCTTCACTATATAATGAGTAGAAGTAATTAATTCAGTCAAAAAATAGTATGATTTTAAATTATATAAAAATAGCATTCCGGACGTTACGTAAAAATAAAGGGTATAGCTTTCTGAATATTTTCGGATTAGCCATAGGAATTACGTGTGCCAGTTTAATCTTTCTATGGGTTGAGGATGAGTTGAGTTTCGATTCGGAATTTGAAAAACAAGATCAAGTGTATTACGTGCCAACGCATCAAGAATATGATGGAGAATGGCGAACGTTCAATTCTACACCAGGACCATTTGCGGAAGCTATGAAAACGGAAATTCCGGGAATTGTTAAGGCATCACGTACCAAACATAGAGACTTTTTATTTGCGGTTAATGATAATGCCATTAATAGTGGTGGACGTTTTGTAGATGCCGATTTTATTGAAATTTTTAGTTTAAAGTTTGTAGAAGGAAATGCTAAAGACGCCTTTAAGAATCCGGAAGCTATCGTTATTACTAAAGCAACGGCAGAACAGCTTTATGGCGAAAACATCAAAGTATTAGGCAACGTCTTAACCATAGACAATAAAGACCAATACCTCATTACTGGAGTGATTGAGAATTTGCCGAAAAACGTAACGTTTCCTATAAATTGGATTGCGCCATTTGAGCGTTGGAGTGCAGATAAAGAATGGACCAATGGTTATGGTAGTTTTTTCGCAGATACATTTGTTGAGTTGTCACCAGAAGCTGATTTTAATGCTGTAAATGATCAAGTCCTTGGATTACTTGAGAAAAAAACAGGAGACAGTGATTCAAAAGCATTTTTACATTCTATAAAAGATTGGCATTTAAGAGATCATTTTGAAAATGGAAAGCAAGTTGGAGGACGCATTGATTCGGTTAGACTATTTACCATCATTGCTTTAATTATTTTGCTTATAGCTTGTATTAACTTCATGAATTTATCTACAGCACGAAGCGAAAAACGTGCCAACGAAGTCGGAGTTCGAAAAGCCATGGGCTCTGGTCGTACACGATTAATTTTTCAATTTATTTCTGAAGCTTTAATTCTTGCTTTTATGGCAACTTTAGTGAGTGTTTTATTGCTCTTTGTTTTATTGCCACAATTCAATTTACTTATAGAGAAAGATTTAGTTTTAGGATTGGCTAAGCCGTTACATATGGTCTTTTTATTAGGAATTACGTTGGTGTGTGGCATATTCGCAGGACTATATCCTGCTTTTTATCTATCCTCATTTAAGCCTGTTGAGGTTTTAAAAGGTTTAAAAGTCACACAAGGTTCTGCAAATTATATCCGGAAAGGGCTCGTTGTTGGTCAGTTTACAATTTCAATTGTTTTTATCATTTGTACGATTCTCGTCTATCAACAACTTCAACATATAAAAAATAGAGACTTAGGTTTTGATAAAGACCAATTGATTTCATTGAATGTCAATGGTACGATGATTGAAAAATTTGATGTCATCAAACAAGATTTAATACATACAGGAGCGGTTTCAAGTGTTGGCTTAAATAATTCTGGGATTCTAAATGGCGGCAATAATGGCTCAAACCTAACATGGACAGGAGGCACAAATACTGAAGATGTCTTAATTTTCTTTAGATATGTCAGTTCCGATTTCTTGGAAACGGCAGGTATGGAAATCGTTGAAGGTCGTGGATTTTATGAAAATATGGTAAAAGACAGTGCGAGTGTTTTAATTACAGAATCATTCGCTAAACTGATGGGACAAGGCAGTGCTATTGGTAAAAAGATAGATCGAGGAGATGTGTATACGGTTGTTGGCGTTGTAAAAGATTACCTCTTTGATGACATGTATGGACAAAGTGATCCTGTGCTATTTTTTAACTACCATGGTGAAGCGAGCTATATGTATCTAAAAACAAATCCTAAAATAGGAACTAGCGATGTGTTGTCTAAAATTGAAGCGGTAATGAAAAAACACAATCCAGCGTTTCCTTTTGAATACAGCTTTGTAGATGATGCTTTTAATGCCAAATTTAAAAGTGAACAACTTGTCGGAAAGTTATCTCAACTCTTTGCTTTATTAGCCATTCTTATTTCGTGTTTGGGACTTTTTGGATTGGCGGCTTATACCGCAGAGCAGCGTAGTAAAGAAATTGGAGTTCGTAAAGTTTTAGGGGCAAGTGTTGCAGGCATCGTAAAATTATTATCTAAAGACTTTTTAAAACTCGTTGGTCTTGCTATTGTAATTGCCATTCCTATGGCTTGGTATGTTATGGATAATTGGCTTCAAAATTATGCTTATCGTATAGAAATTAATTGGTGGATTTTTGTAATAGCAGGAGTTGTTGCCATTTTAATTGCGATGGTTACGGTAAGTTTTCAGGCTGTAAAAGCAGCATTGGCAAATCCTGTAGATAGTTTAAAAACAGAATAAAAAAAACAAGTATTATGATACGTAGTTATATAAAAATTGCTTGGAGAAGTTTAAAGACGAATCGTTTATTTTCAATTGTAAATATTTTAGGGCTTTCCATTGGTTTAGCCACCACATTAGTTCTGTTTTTATTTATTTTACATGAGCGTAGTTTTGATTCTATGTATGCCAACAAGGATAAAATCTACCGTGTACTTCTTAATACAACAGAAGATGACCTTGAAACTTGGACAGGTTCTCCTTCCGCAGTTGCACTAGAGCTCGAAGCTAATATTCCTGATATCGCAGAAGCAGGGCGACTACTCAAACACGATTTTGGTGGGACCGCTTTTATTAAAACGGGTAATGAGGTGTTTGCTGAGAAAAAATTATTTTGGTCTGATGCTTCTATATTAGATATGTTTGATGTTGAGATTGTGAAAGGAGAAGGTTCTGAAGTTCTCAATACTCCAAATACAGTGTTACTTTCAGAAAGCACTGCAAAACGGTATTTTGGAGATGAAAATCCAATAGGTAAGACCTTAAGTATAGACGATATAGATATTGTTGAGGTAAAAGGTGTTTTTAAGGATTTTCCTGAAAATAGTTCGTTAGACTTCAATGTGGTTGCTCCGTTTTTAATGCAAAGTGCAGCAAAAAATCCCACTTGGGATAATGCGAGTTTTGAAACCTTTTTGCGCTTTAATTCAGCGTCACCAAATGTGGCAAATGTTGAAGCTAAAATTCAAGGTATTCTAGATAAAAATGTTAAGAAAGATGAGCAATGGTACAACTTTTCGCTTCAGCCTTTAGAACAAATTCATTTGTATTCTTCAACATATAAGGATAGTTATATTGAGCGAAATGGTGATATCAATCAGATTAGAAATTTAACGGCTTTAGCGATTTTAATTTTAGTAATTGCTTGTATTAATTACATGAATTTAATTACAGCACGGTCTCAAAAACGTGCCACAGATGTCGGTATTAATAAAACGCTTGGGGCATCTGTTAGAGATATCATTGTTAGATTCTATATTGAAACAGGTTTAATTACTGCAATTGCCATGATTTTAGGAGGTGTGCTTGCTGTTGTAGCATTGCCGATGTTTAATGATATTGCAGGAAAAGAACTCGATATTTCGTCACTTTTTTCTATTGAAATCATCGTTTTCTTAGTCTTAATTTGGTTCGTAACAAGTCTTATTTCTGGATCTTATCCAGCATTGTATTTATCACGATTCTCGCCTAAAGAAGCCCTCAAACCTTCTACTAATAAAGGAGGTGTCGCAAGTGTTGTAAGAAAGGGCTTGGTTGTGGTTCAATTTTCAGCATCCGTTGTTCTGATTATTGGAGTCATTGTGATTCATCAGCAACTAGAGTACATTCAGAATAAAAGTTTAGGCTATAATCCTGAAAATGTAATGGCGATATCTACATCTGCAATTCGCGGTGGACAGGCTAATCAGGCTTTAGTAAATGCTTTTAAAAAATTACCAAATGTTTCAGTTGTAGGGAGATCTCAAGGTTATCCTGGCATGGGGGTTAGTGGGAGAAGTATTAATAAGCCTAATACGGACGAAACCATGGGGATTTCAACAAATACTTCTGAGCGCGAAGTGGCGGATGTATTACAGCTTAAGCTCTTAGCAGGTCAGTTGTTGCCTAAAAATAAACAGGCAGGTGATACCTTAGTTGAGGTTGTGGTGAACAAAACTACAGTTGACTTTTTAGGATTATCGCCAGACGAAGCTATTGGGAAAAAAGTAGCGATGCAATTAGGTAATAATGCTTATATACATGGAGTTGTAGAGGATTTTAATTTTGCGTCATTGCATAATCCAATTGGTGCGTATGCGTTTCATAACTCAAACAGAGAACCGAAATCGTACTTGTTAATTCGCTTTACAAATGAGGTTTTATCTGAAACGATTTCAAATTTTGAAAACACATTTAAAAACATAGCACCAAACTCTGCCTTTGAATATACCTTTTTAGATAAGAATCTAGAATTGCTATATGAGAAAGAACAACGTACAGCAAATGTCGGTTTGTTATTTTCAATTTTGGCAGTCATTGTAGCTTGTTTGGGTTTATTTGGCTTAGCAGCTTATATGGCAGAACAACGTCATAAAGAAATTGGAATACGGAAAGTTTTTGGAGCAAGCGTCCCAAGAATCGTACAGTTACTCTCTATGGATTTTATGAGATTGGTCTTAATTTCTTTAGCGATTAGTTTTCCGTTAGCATTTTATGTTATGAATCAATGGTTACAAGATTTTGCTTATCGTGTTACTATTAGCTGGACAGTTTTTGCAATTGCTGGTGCATTAGCGTTGATGATCACATTTGTTACGGTGGGGTACCAAGCGGTTAAAGCAGCAGTGGCAAATCCTATAAAAAGTTTAAGAACAGAATAAAATTATAAAAATAAAATATGAAAAATTTAAAATATAGCTTAGTCCTACTATTTGTTTGTATGAGCCAAATTACATTAGCACAAACAAAGAAGCCTGTTGAATCTTTTAATAAGGTTATTATAAGTCCACATATCGAAACCACATTTGTTCAAGGGGATGAAGAATCTGTTACCATATTAGAGAGCTCAGAACCAGAAGACAAAATAAACATTGAAGTTAAAGGGGGAACACTTCGCGTGTACTTAGATGATGCGAAAGAAACTACTAAAAACGAAAGTATTACAAAAGATGGTATGAAGATGAAAGTGCCAATATATAAAGGAAAAGTACTAACCATTCTAGTTACCTACAAAAATATTAATGCATTGTCTTTAAGAGGAGAACAACGCACACTGTGTAAGAGTTTTATGGATGAAAAAAAGTTTACACTTAATATTTATGGTGAATCTCAAGTAACTTTTAATCATGTGGATTTCGACACATTTAACGTGGATATTTATGGAGAAAGTGAATTGATAATTAAAAAAGGAACTACAGTTAAGCAGAATATTACGGCGTATGGAGCAGGAATCATCAATCTTGTAAGTGTGGATAATAAATCGTCGAAACTTAAAGCTTATGGAGAAGCGGTGTTTAAAATTCAAGCTTCAGAAAGTATCAAATTTACAGCTTATGGTGAAGCCACATTACGCTATAAAGGAAAGGCTGAGGTCAATAAAGGACTGAGTTTTGGCGACTATGAAATTAAACGAATAGATTAAGTTATAAATAGTATAAACAATATCATATTTTCCTAAAAATAGTCTTAGTTAGATTGTCCCCTTGAGGATTATTAAAATAAAAGCGATGGCTTTTGTTGAAAATACCGAGCGTAGCTCATTAGGGGTGTTTTTTTAGAGAGAATTATAATAAAAAAACCAAAGAATGCAATAGTTAACACATCAATAAAAATGAAAAACACACTATTAAGTCTAAACGAAGCCACCAGAACTGTAAACTCAGGAAGTAATAAAGTCACGCTGTTAGATAATATCAATTTGAATGTAGAGGAGGGAGAATTCATTTCACTAATGGGACCTTCAGGTTCTGGGAAATCCACGTTACTGAATTGTATTGGCATGTTAGATAATTTTACAGATGGAGGGTATACGTTTTTAGGGGAACCTGTGCATAGCATGAAAGAAAAAAACAGATCCAAATTGTTTAAAGAGTATATCGGATTTGTATTTCAGGCGTATCATCTTATAGATGAATTAACGGTTTATGAAAACATTGAAACACCATTACTCTATAAAAATGTAAAATCTTCTGAACGCAAAGCGATGGTTGCAGATATGTTAGATCGTTTTAATATCGTTGGAAAGAAAGATTTATTCCCTATTCAATTAAGTGGCGGTCAACAGCAATTAGTTGGTGTAGCTCGAGCATTAATAGGAAAACCAAAGTTGATTTTAGCAGATGAGCCAACAGGTAATCTAAACTCTAAGCAAAGTGAAGAAATTATGGAGCTCTTTGCGCAATTAAATAAAGAAGGAGTCACCATAATCCAAGCCACACATTCAGAAAGTAATGCCGCTTATGGCTCTCGAATTATAAATTTACTAGACGGAAAAATAGTCTAATTATCATAAATAAAAAGGCATTTCGATAACGTTGCGTCACTTCGAGTGAAATTTTCGCTTTTCAGATTATTTTGTATCGAGAAGTAATATATAGATATAAGATTCTCGATACATCTCTCGTTCGCTCGAAACACTCGAATTGACGATGCTGTAGGATTAATTATTCGACACCTAAATAATTAAAAAAAAAACAAATCATGACACATAAACTTGCAATATTAATCATCATTCTAGTGATGAGTTGGGCTGGTTTTGCTCAAAATGAAATAAACAAAAGTTATACCTTAGACGAATGCATTGCAGTCGCTTTAGAGCATAATCTCGATTTAAAATCAACCAATTTACAAGCCAATTCAGCAAAAGTAAATTACCAACAGTCTAAAGCTAATTTGCTGCCAAGTCTTAATGGGAATTTTAGTCTGGGTGTTAATGATGGAAGAAGTATCGATCCATTTACCAATGCTTATATCAATCAAGAATTAACCTTTTCAAACTTAGGATTGAGTTTAGATATGACAATCTTCAATGGCTTTCGATTATTGAATTCGGTCAAACAAGAGCGACTGAATAAAAAGGCATCAGAATTAGAAATTGAAGCCGCGCAACAAGATTTAATATTAAATGTAACCTTAGCATATCTTCAAGTTTTAAATGCTAGAGATCTTTTGGGTTTAACTAAAGCGCGATTAGAAACGACTAAACAACAACTTAAAATTCAACAAGATTTTTACGACAACGAATCTGGAAACCCAGCAGATTATGCAGATATTTTAGGACAAGTGGCAAGCGATGAAACTAGTGTTTTGTCTTCTGAAAGTGGCTTAAATAATGCTAAATTGAACTTAGCACAATTAATGAATTTAAAAGAAAACGTCAATCTAGCGACAGATGGATTAATCCTAGATTTTGAAAAATATAATTTAACTTCGGATGCTGTTTATGAGGAAGCTTTGCAAAATTTAGCCACATTTAAAGCTAAAGAATTACGTGTTGAAGCCGCTAAAAAAGGAGTCAGTGTCGCCAAGTCTCAATTCACACCCGAAATATCCCTTTTTGGAGGTGTCAATACCAATTACTCAAGTGCAGCAGAACTGTTTACGGCAACAGGATCAAACGTTGTGGGAACTGGCGATTTTGTTACGGTTGATGGTCAAAATTTACCAATTATGACAGAGCAAACTAATTTTGCTTCAAAAAGTATTGGTTACAAAGATCAATTAGATAATAACTTAAATACTGTGGTTGGCGTTGCAGTAAATGTGCCATTGTTTAATGGGTTTAGAGCAAAAAACAATGTGGCTTTAGAAAAAATTAGAGTAGAGGGGTCTATCATAGAATTAGAGCGTACCCATGTAGATATAAAAAATGCCATTGCTCAGGTTTATTTTGATATGGAAGCTGCCTATAACCGTCATCAAAGTTTAGAAAAACAAGTAGACGCTTACCAAGAATCCTATCGCATCAATGATATCCGATTTAAAAATGGAGTGTCTAATTTCTTAAATTATATTACCAGTAAGAACAATTTAGATAATGCCAAAGTGAACCTTGCCAATGCAAAATATGAATACTTGTTACGTGTAAAAGTTCTAGATTATTATAGAGGAACTAATTTATTATGATCAGTTGAAGCCGTTCAACTTTTTATCTTCAGACTAAAGCAGATACATTTAATGGCTTTAGAGTTAATGCGTTTGATGTTAAAGAATTTACTTTATAATTCATTAACAGGAGTGACATCATGTACTACAGAAAAAAACATGGCAGAGGCTTTCGATATGTCGATAGCTCTGATAGAACTATTAAAGATAAAGATTTAAAAGATTGGTTTAAATCGCTGTTATTCCTCCGGCATGGACTGAAGTGGAAATTAATGCCAAGAAGACAGCTAAGATTTTGGCGACAGGTAGAGACGATAAAAACAGAAAACAATACATCTATAATCCGAAATATAGAGAAAAACAAGATCAAGAAAAGTTTGATCGCATTCTTAAGTTTGCTGGCGAACTAGAGCATATGCGACGTGTTACAGGCCAGCATCTTCGCAAGCGAAAATTGGTTAAGGAAAAAGTGCTCGCGTGTATGGTTCGATTGTTAGAAGCGGCTTATTTCCGTCCAGGAAGTGACCGTTATTCTAAAGAAAATCAGAGTTACGGATTAACGACGATGAGAAGTAAGCATTTACAAATTGAAAATGAAGAACTCATATTTAGTTATATCGGCAAATCAGGAAAAGAACAAGAACGGCATATTGTCGATAAAAAATTGGCCAGAATAGTACAAGAAATTGACGACTTACCGGGTTACGAAATATTCAAATTTATTGATGAAGATGGTGTAAAACAAGATGTGAAGAGCGATCATCTCAATGCGTATATTAGAGACGTTATGGGAGACGAATTTTCAGCCAAAGATTTTAGAACATGGGCAGGCACTGTAATTGCGGCTATGGCTTTAGATGAGATTGGCTATTCCAAAAAGCAAGACCAAAAAGAACTGGATAGTAATATTCGAAATGCTGTTATAAAGGTTAGTGAAAGGTTGGGGAATACACCATCTGTAGCACGGAGTTCTTATATAGATCCACGAGTCATTGATGAATATATTGACGGCAAAACCATTAATTATTTTCAAAAGGAAATTTTGCGACTTTTGAAGGTCAACGAAAATCTTTCAAGAGAAGAAATCGGTGTGTTATGTATGTTGAAAAAGAAATTAAAATAAGTAGTTAATTCCAGCTGAGATCACTCCGTTCTTGCCAATAGTCTTGAGGATCTACGGTAAACGATTTTAGTTTTAAAATCTCGTGTGCTTCTAGTTTTAAATTAAAAGCTTTCAAATTTTGTTGAAGCTGATTTGTGCTCGACGCACCACTTAAGATGAGAGTTGGTTCTAAACTATCCATAATAAAACGAATGGCTATAGCATCTACGTTAACGTTGTATTTCTTAGAGAGCGTTTCAAGGTAGTCATAAGCGGATTTATAAGCAGGAAACGTATCGTTTTTGAAAATTCTACCATTTGCCAAAGCTTCTTTAATAATGATAGTTTTCCCTTCTGCTAATAATTCTTTTAAAATTTCAAAAGTAGATTGTTCAAAAATATTGAAGGTCACTTGGTAGCTGTCAAATAGATCTTCATCATTAAAACTAACTTTTCGAGCTTCTTCTATAATTTTTACCTGCTCAGTTCCGCTCGAAGACATTCCGATTTTAAGTTGATGCTTTTGTTTTAAGTCGTTTAACCTCGAGAGTACAGCATCATTTGTTAAAACACCACTATCTAATGTCGCCGAATGAATTTGATAGATTTTTAAATTAGGCAATAAGGCTTTTGAAACCTCCCATTGTTCGTTCAATTTGTCTAGAGAGTGTTCTTTTAATTCATGTTTACCTGAAAATCCAACTTCCCAATTCGCAACATAGGTATACCCAAATTTAGTAGAAAGATGAACGTCTTTGTGGTTTCTAGAGTCATTCCAATTTTGTAAAAATTGTTCACCTAAACCATAAGAAGGGGCCACATCAAAATCACGAATTCCTAAGGAATAGCTCTCATCTAAAACCTTCAATGCATTTGCCTTAAAGCTTTCAATAGACTTATCTATGTTTTGCTCTGGTCTTATATTTATATAATCTGGTCGGCCTAAAGCGGCTAAGCCTAATCCAATTTTTGTAGTGCTCATCTGTTAATTATTCTGATGTCGATTGTAATGTTTTGGGAATAAAGTCTATATCAATATAATTTGAAAAATCCTTTAATAAGAGTCTCAATTTAGGATTTATAAAGCGTTCGCAGAAAGGTTTTTCAGGATTTTTTTGATAGTAATTCTGAATAGCTTCACGAGACGCTTTAAATTCGGAAAACGGATAGGCTTTAGTTACTAGATGGTTTCCAAACTCTGGTTGAAATGCATTTAATAAAGTTTCAGTTTCTGCTTTCTGAGCCTCTGAAAAATAATAGATGGCAGAACGGTATTTGTCTCGCATAGAATGCGCAGATGTACTCTTGTGTGTGCGTAAATGAATTTCAATTAAAACCTGAAGTGAGATAATATCAGAATCAAACTGTAAAATAACAGCTTCGGAAAATGAGCTGTTATTCTCGGTAGAAGCGATAAAACCTTGTTCTACGTTATAGACTCCTTTTAAAGATTGAAATACAGCTTCGGTACACCAATGGCAACCACCTCCAAATGCTATTTTAATTGATCTATCCATTTTATTAATTCTGCGTCCGATGGGTTTCGTAATTTTTTAGTTCCTAACGTGAGTGTTGGAAAATTAAGTTTTTTATTAGTATATAGGTTTCTTAACTCTTCAGCATAATCTTCATTGATGTCAACATCTAAAAATGAATATGGTAAACCTATTTCATTTAAAACCTTTATATAATGTTGGGTTTTATGGCATTGTGATGTACCGTATAGCTTGATTTTCAAAATAGAAGACATATGTTATTCTTATTCTTTCCTTCAATAAAAAAAAGCAACTCTCAATTGAAAGTTGCTCTTAAATATTTGTTTGTTATTTCAACTTATCTGAATGCAATTTTCTGAGCTTCGTCAATTTAGGATCTATAACGAAACTACAATAGCCGTATTCTGGATTGTTTTCATAAAAATCTTGATGCTCTTTTTCCGCTTCATAAAAAACAGGAGCAGCAGTTAATTCAGTGACAATCGGTTGCTCGTAATAAGGCTTCATCTCGTTAAGTACAAGTTTAGCGATGTCTTTCTGTTTATCATCGTGGTAATAAATCACAGAACGGTATTGTGTGCCACGATCGGCTCCTTGTCTATTTAGCGTTGTAGGGTCGTGCGTGGTCATGAAAATGACTAGAATATCTTCGTAGCTAATGACGTTAGCATCAAAAGTAACTTGTACAACTTCAGCATGACCAGTTAAACCAGAACAAATTTCTCTATACGTTGGTCGTCCAGGGACAATTCCACCCGAATATCCAGATATCACTTCTTCCACACCTTTTACTTCCTGAAAAACGGCTTCTGTACACCAAAAACAGCCTCCACCTACGGTTGCTATTTGTAAATTTTTAGTTGTCATTAGGCTATCTCCTTATCTAAAATCATGGATTCTGAATTCACGCAATAGCGCAAGCCGCTAGGTTCTGGTCCATCTGGGAATACATGTCCTAAATGCCCATCACAGGTGTTACACATCACTTCTACGCGTACCATTCCAAAAGCTGTGTCTTTTTCGTACTTAATGGCATTTTCTTTTATGGGTTGCGTAAAACTTGGCCAACCTGTGCCTGAGCTAAATTTTATGGTAGAATCAAACAG
The DNA here is from genome assembly GCF_900099995.1 of Winogradskyella thalassocola. GTDB lineage: Bacteria > Bacteroidota > Bacteroidia > Flavobacteriales > Flavobacteriaceae > Winogradskyella > Winogradskyella thalassocola. The sequence continues at coordinate 176,634 of NZ_FNCZ01000004.1, read as the reverse complement.
CGGAGTGTCACAACAAACGCAATTGTATTTGCCTTCGTCATAAGCTGTACAGAGTTCGCCAGTATGCGCACGTTCTGTGCCTTTTTGTCTCGTAATTCTGAATTGTTCAGGAGTTAATTGAGCCCTCCATTCTGCTTCAGTTTTTTCAACTCTTTTATCTGGAGTTGGATTTCCGTTTACGGAAAAGTTGATGACTTCTTTCCAAGTTAACATAGTTAATAGTCCTTTCTTAATATAATTGATTTGTCTAACTGTTTTCAAGATAAAGGTAGTCGAAATGTTTTTCAATTTCTTACAGTTATAAAATTTTAAGTGTCTTACCTAGGTATGTTCCTAATTTTACATCAAACGGTTAATATTTCACGTTAAGTTTTTCTTAAATACACCGAAAATATTAGGTTTCATTCTTTATTCTGTCTTAGAAATAATAGTTTTGTAGCATAAATAAATGAAAACAAGAAGTATGAGTATAGTAAAAGAAAATGATACAGTAAAAGTTCATTACACAGGAAAATTAAAAAACGGACAAGTCTTTGATAGTTCTTTAGAGCGTGAGCCATTAGAGTTTACCTTAGGTCAAGGCATGTTGATTCCTGGTTTTGAGAGTGCTGTCATTGATATGAAAGTGAACGATAAAAAAACAGTAGATATTCCTGTGGCTGAAGCATATGGTGAGGTAAGACAAGAATTATTTCATAAAGTAGATAATGCACAACTTCCGGAAGAAGTAAAGCCAGAAGTAGGTTTGGGTTTAGTGTCTAAAGATGCGCAAGGTAATGAGCACCCTTTTAAAATTGTAGAGGTTAATGATGACCATATTGTTGTAGATGGAAATCATCCTTTAGCAGGACAAGAATTAGTATTTGATCTAGAATTAGTAGAGATTAAATAAGACCTACTTACCTAGAATAAAAAAACCTGTGAAGTTCAACTTTACAGGTTTTTTTATTCAAATATCAAGGGCAAAAAGGCTATTTACTTTGCAATGTGTGCTTCACACCATGCATCGTATGCGGTTTGAAGTTCTTTAACAATTTCAGGATGTTGAGCTGAGACATCATTGCGTTCTCCTGGGTCAGCTTCAATATCAAATAATTTGATAGTTAAATCGTCTCTAATTGGAGCAATATACTGTACTGATGGTTCACTCTTCCAGTGATTTTCCTTAGCATTCGTTATTTTCCATTTGCCTTGTCGTGCAGCCCAAGTTTTTTGCCATTTCCAAACTAATAAGCGTTCATCTTTGGGTTCAAGTAAACTGATGCCATCAATATCCTTATCAGTGATAGTAATTCCTGCAGCGTCCGTTAACGTTGGTAGAATATCTAATGCAGACACGTAACGGTTTTCAATTTTACCAGCCTCCACATGCCCTGGCCAACTTACTGCCATCGGCACTCTGATGCCACCTTCCCAAAGAGAGTATTTACCACCTGTTAATGGTGCGTTATTTGCACCTGTAAGCGGAGAGCCACCATTATCTGATACAAATACAACTAAGGTGTTTTTGTCTAATCCGGTTTCATTTAAAGCATCTAAAACACGACCAATATTACCGTCTAAACAATTTAAATTGGCTAAGTAGTATTTTCGTAAGTCGTCTGTGTTTATGGCGCCAACTCGAGAGTATTTGTCGTAGTATGCAGAATAACTCCCAGCTTTATGATTTCCAAAAGCAACTAAACTATCGGGATCATAGTTGGCAATCTCTTTAACATTAAACTTGTCTAAATACTTTTTTGGTACTTCGTGAATTAAATGATGAACAGCACTATAAGATAACGTTAAAAAGAAAGGTTTGTCGTGTTTGCGTTTTAAGTAGTCAATGGATTCGTCTGTTAAAATATCGGTAAGATAACCGGCTTCGTAACTTTTTTCTCCCATATTATGCATTAAAGGTCCAAGTAAAGCACTCGTGCCATAAGGATCTGGAGTGCGATCTTTTATACTTTGAGAATTTGCCCAATAATCGTGAGCATGTGCAGAAAAGCCTAAAAACTCATCATAACCATGCTGTAACGGATATTCCCTAACGTCATTTTTATGAAAATTTTGACCTAAGTCATTTTTACCAATACGCGCTGTGTGGTAACCGGCTTCTTTTAAATATTCAGGAATTGTTTTTACATCATCAGGCAAACCTGGTCCCCAACTAGCAGGTTTATCCCAGCGAAATTGATTTTTTCCTGTAATAATTCCTGCTCTAGATGGACTACAAACTGGTGCTGTAACGTAGGCTTGTGAGTAAACCGTACCAGATTTCCCTAATCGTGCGATATTTGGACTAGAAACAGAGGTGTCAAAGTTGTCAAAAGGCGAAAAATCCGCATAACCTTGGTCATCGATAACAATTAAAAGAATGTTTGGTTTTACATTCTGCATTGCCATATCTTCTGAAGAAGTTTCACTTTTCTTCTTTTCTGAATGACATGAAAATAATAAAGCAAAAACTAGTAATGCTACGACGTGTTTCATTTTAAAAGTTGTTTAAGTTAATTCAAATTTATAAGCCATTTACAATCGTGACTTTGATTTCTTTTTCTTCTAATTTTTTTCGTTTTATATCAGAAATACCACTGTCTGTTATAATTTCATCCACACGTGAAAGATCGCATATACGAGCAAAACTCTTTTTTCCGAATTTTGAAGAATCTGCTAAGACAATCACTTTTTGAGCTGCATTTAGCATTTTCTTGTTTAATTCAGCTTCTTCTAGGTTTGTGGTAGAAAGTCCGTATTCCAAATCAATTCCATCAACACCTAAAAACAATTTACTACAAGATACATTTTGCAAAATATATTCCGCGTAATTTCCGATTACAGAGGCAGAACTGTGGCGTATATAACCACCTAGCTGTAAAATTTCAATATTTTTATCATTTATAAGGTGCAGAACCACATGAAGCGAAGACGTAATTACTGTCAGTTTGTTTTTGGGTTGAATGTATTTTGAAAAGGCTTGTACGGTTGTTCCCGAAGCAATTAAAATAGAGTCATTTTCAACAATACGGGTGGCAGCCATTTGGGCTATACCGTTTTTTTCCTCTACCGAGATTTTCTCTTTATCTAAAACCGTACGTTCATTAATGTATGGGTTTTCTATAGAAGCTCCTCCGTGTGTTCTGTGAAGTAATCCTTTTTGTTCCAGAAATTTTAAATCTTTTCTGATGGTAACAGCAGAGACGTTTAACATCTCACACAGTTCTAAAACTTCAAGATGTTTCTCTTTTGTTAGTCGATCTAGTATGTCTTGATGTCTCTTCATGTAATATTTTTTTTCTAATGGTTGTTCAAAGCGGGAAAGAACAAATATAATAAAACGAAAGAAAGTGAAGTTAATTTTTTCGTAAATCTTCATTTGTGATCAAATTTTAGTTTCGTTTTGTTTCATTTTGAAATAATTTGTTTACATTTGAAACTAATTGTAATACAAATAAAACATTTTGTTCAAGAGAAAAGCTTTAGTAGATCAGTTAAATACCACCAAAAATTGGGATGTTATTATCATTGGAGGTGGTGCAACCGGATTGGGTGTCGCCTTAGATTGTGCAACCCGTGGTTACAAAACCTTATTGCTAGAGCAAGTTGATTTTGCTAAAGGCACATCGAGTAGAAGTACAAAACTGGTTCATGGTGGAGTACGCTATTTAGCACAAGGTAATATTGATTTGGTGCGTGAAGCTTTGTATGAAAGAGGTTTGATGCTTAAAAATGCGTCACACTTGGTGAGTAATCAGTCTTTTATTATTCCGAATTATAGATGGTGGGATAATTTTTTCTACACCGTTGGGATGAAGGTTTATGATTTCTTGGCTGGTAAATTAAGTTTTGGAAAATCTACAAGAATTAAGAAAAAAGAAACCATTTCTAGATTGTCTACGTTAAAAACAGATAAGTTAAAAGGAGGTGTTGTTTATCATGATGGTCAATTTGACGATTCGAGATTGGCTGTTAATATTGCACAAAGTTGTATTGAAAACGGAGCAACAGTTTTAAATCATTTTAAGGTTAAGAACCTTCAAAAAAATGAAAAAGGACTCGTTGATGGAGTCGTAGCTATTGATACTGAAACTAGTGTTGAATATACTTTAAATGCTAAAGTAGTCGTGAATGCTACTGGTGTTTTCTCTGATGAAGTGTTACAGATGGATAATGTATCTGCAGAAAATAGTATTCGCCCAAGTCAAGGTATTCATTTGGTTTTTGATAAGTCATTTTTACCAGGAAACGATGCTATAATGATTCCGAAAACAGATGATGGACGTGTGTTGTTTTTAGTGCCATGGCATAATAGAGTTGTGGTTGGTACTACAGATACCTTATTAGATAGTCATAGTTTAGAGCCAAAACCATTAGATAAAGAAATCGATTTTGTGTTAGAAACCGCAAACAGATATCTTAATAAAAAAGTAAGTAAAGATGATGTGTTAAGCATTTTTGCAGGTTTGAGACCATTAGCAGCTCCAAAGGATAAATCTGAAAAAACAAAAGAAATATCACGAAGTCATAAAATCATCGTTTCAGATTCAGAACTCGTTACAATCACAGGCGGAAAATGGACAACATACAGAAGGATGGCACAAGATACCGTGAATAAAATAATAGAATTAAGGAAGTTACCAAACGCGGAATGTAAAACGCATAATTTATTAATTCATGGATCTAACGGAAAAGTAGATCGTGCAAATCATCTATATATTTACGGAACAGACCAAAAAGGAATTGCTCAGCTTATTGAAGAAAATCCTGAATTAGGCGAACTTTTACATCCAAGATTAGAATTTACAAAAGCAGAAGTCGTTTGGGCTGTAAGACATGAAATGGCTAGAAGCATTGAAGATGTTTTAGCAAGACGTGTGCGAATACTATTTTTAGATGCAAAAGCAGCCATTGAGATTGCTCCATTGGTAGGAGAATTAGTACGAGTAGAATTAAATGAAACGGAAGACTGGCGTGCTAAGCAAATTTCAGAATTTATACAGATTGCAGATCAATATATTTTAAAATAACAAGAATTTATTCCGAACTCTACTTCGGTTAACTACTAAATAAACACTAAGTTATGGGAAAATACATTTTATCCCTAGATCAAGGGACTACCAGTTCTAGGGCGATTGTTTTTGATAAAAAAGGTCATATTATTTCGATTGCTCAAAAAGAGTTTACACAATATTTTCATAAACCTGGCTGGGTAGAACACGATCCAAGAGAAATTTGGTCGTCACAAGCAGGAGTTGCTGCAGAAGCTATTGCTAAAAAAGGATTGGATGTAGAACATATCGCGGCTATTGGTATTACGAACCAACGTGAAACCGTTGTGGTTTGGGATAAAAACACAGGCGAACCCGTTTACAACGCTATTGTTTGGCAAGATAAAAGAACTTCAGATTATTGCGATCAACTTAAAAAAGAAGGTAAATCAGAACTTATAAAGAAGAAAACCGGATTGGTGATAGATTCTTATTTTTCTGGAACTAAAGTGAAATGGATTCTAGATAATGTTGATGGAGCACGAGCAAAAGCCGAAGCAGGAGATTTAATTTTAGGCACCATTGATTGTTGGTTGGTCTGGAATTTTACCAAAGGCAAGCAACACGTTACAGATGTCACTAACGCATCAAGAACGTTGATGTTTAATATTAATACCATGGAATGGGATGATGAATTATTGGAGTTATTGACCATTCCCAAAAGTATGCTGCCAGAAGTAAAAGCCTCTAGTGAAGTTTATGGTCATACGACATCGACGTTTTATGATACTAAAATTCCTATTGCAGGAATTGCAGGTGACCAACAAGCCGCATTATTTGGACAAATGTGTACGAAGCCAGGAATGGTTAAAAATACTTATGGTACAGGTTGTTTTATGTTAATGAATATTGGAGAGAAGCCAATCGTTTCCAAAAATAACTTATTGACGACTGTAGCTTGGAAAATTAATGGAAAAACAACTTATGCCTTAGAAGGGAGTGTCTTTATAGCAGGAGCCGTTGTGCAGTGGCTTCGAGATAGCTTGAAAATTATAAGAAATTCTTCAGATATCGAAAGATTAGCAGCTTCGGTAGATAGTACAGATGGTGTCTATTTTGTGCCGGCTTTTGCTGGTTTGGGAGCGCCACATTGGAATCAGCATGCAAAAGGTACTATGTTTGGATTAACAAGAGGGAGTACAGATGCGCATATCGCTAGAGCAGCTGTAGAGTCTATTGCTTTTCAGACTATGGATATTTTGAAAGCTATGGAAGCTGATGCCGATATATCTATAAAAGAATTGCGTGTTGATGGTGGTGCAACCATTAATAATATGCTGATGCAGTTTCAATCGGATGTTTTAAACACGGTCACTGTAAGACCTAAAGTTGTAGAAACAACTGCTATGGGAGCAGCGTTTTTGGCAGGTTTGGCTGTTGGTTATTGGGAAAGTCCTGAAGAAATTCAAGATATTTGGCAGGCGGATAAAACGTTTAGTCCAAAAGAAGATAGAACTGAAATTGAAACCAATATTAAAGGTTGGTATAGAGCTATTGATGCTTTAGAGTATTGGACTAAAAACATTTAAAACAGCGTTTAAATTATGACACCATTTATAGCAGAAATTATAGGTACAGCGATTTTAATTTTACTCGGAGGAGGCGTTGTGGCTAATGTCGTCCTCAATAAAACCATTGGTAATAATAGTGGTTGGATAGTGATTACTACGGGTTGGGCTTTGGCTGTTTATGTAGCTGTTGTTATTGCAGGCCCATATAGTGGAGCGCATATTAATCCGGCAGTTACGGTGGCAGTGGCAATTGCTGGTAAATTTCCTTGGGCAGATGTGCCAATGTATATATTAGCGCAAATGATTGGAGCTATGATAGGGGCTTCTGCAGTTTGGTTAACTTATAAGAATCACTTTGACGAAACAGAAGACGCAGATTCTAAGAAAGCAGTGTTCTGTACGGCACCAGCTATCAGAAATACATTTTCAAACTTTTTTAGTGAAATGATCGGGACGTTTGTCTTACTCTTTACGATATTTTATTTTTCGGATGCCAGTATTACAGAGACTGAATCCGTTATAGGTTTAGGGTCTTTAGGAGCTTTGCCTGTTGCTTTTTTGGTTTGGTCTATTGGTCTATCTTTAGGTGGTACTACTGGTTATGCTATTAATCCGGCAAGAGATTTAGGACCGCGAATTATGCATGCTATTTTACCCATAAAAAATAAAGCAAAAAGTGATTGGTCTTATGCTTGGATTCCTGTTTTAGGGCCATTAACTGGTGGAGCGTTAGCAGCTTTTTTTATGCTTGCGTTGTCGTAGTTTAGTATTTTAAGTTTATAATTTTTAATGTCAGTTCATAAAGAGCTGGCATTTTGTTTGTTCATTATCTAAAACTATCTTTACAACACAGATGAGACACTTCATATTTATATTATTTCTACATGTATTCTTGATGATTCCTGCTCAAGAATTACCCCCTATTGAAAAATTTACAGCTTCAGATTATGGAGGAGACAATCAAAATTGGATGATTTCTCAAAATGAGGATAATTATATTTATGCGGCAAATAACAAAGGCCTTTTAGAATATAATGGATCTAATTGGGTGGCGTATCCGTCTCCAAACAATACGATATTGAGAGCTGTGAACGTTATTGATGATCGGATTTATACAGGTTGCTATGAGGAATTCGGGTATTGGTTAAAGGATGAAAAAGGACTACTGAACTATACGTCGCTAATTCCGAAACTAAAAGAAGCTTCTATAAATGATGATCAAATCTGGAACATTCTAGACTTTAATGAATGGGTGCTTTTTCAATCTAGTCATGCGCTATATTTCTATAATAAAAAAACAGAGCATTTTAAAACGATTACTTCAGAGCAGATAATTTACAAGGTTTTCAATATCAATGACCTTATTTATTATCATGTTGCGAATGAAGGGATTTATCTTATAAAAGATGGTCAACCTAAATTAATAATAGATGATGCTGTAGTCGTAGAAGATCGGGTTATTAATATGTTCTTTGTAGATGATGTGCTTACGATTCTTACCCGAAATACTGGCTTTTTTCAATTGAATAATAATCAGTTAGAGCCATGGGGAATTTTAGCAAATGAGCGTATAAAAAAGTTAAATATCTTTAATAGTATAAGGCTTGAAGATAATAGTTTTGTTATTGGTACAATTTCTAATGGGATTATAAAAATTAATAATAAAGGCGAATTTGATTATACAATAAATCAGAAATTAGGATTAAGCAATAATACCGTTTTGGCATTGTTTGAGGACACTAACCATAATGTTTGGGCAGGTTTAGATAATGGCATCAACTGTATAAATATGACGTCTCCAATTCGAACATTTATTGATTATGAAGGTGTTTTAGGAACTGTGTACTCAACCATTATTTTTAAGGATTTACTTTACGTTGGTACAAATCAAGGCTTGTTTTATAGGTCATTAAAGTCTGTAGATGAACCGTTCAGTTTTGTAAAAGGTACTGCTGGTCAGGTATGGAGCTTATATAATCATAACAACGAAAGTCTTATCTGTGGCCATCATTTGGGGACCTTTATTGTTGATAAGGATGAAGTGGAAAAAATTAGTTCAGATTTAGGCGCTTGGAACTTTAAGAGAATTCCAAATCATGATAACCTATTAATTCAAGGTAACTATGATGGATTATATGTTTTGGAGCATAAAAACAATACTTGGGAAGTAAGAAATAAAATTGAAAACTTTAAAAACTCATCTCGTTTTTTTGAAATCAATGCTTCTAATCAAATCATGGTGAATCATGAGTACAAAGGGGTATTTGTCTTAAATATGAATTCTGATTTCACTCAAACTTTAGAGGTAGTCGATGTACCGGAATTGACCATTGGGAATAGTTCAAGTTTAGAGAGTTACCAAGGTGATATCCTCTATACTTCAAAAAATGGAATATTTAATTATAAAGAAGCTGAACATAAATTTGTTGAAAATAGTGCTTTAACAGATCTGATTACGTCTAAAAACTTTACTTCGGGGAAAATGGTAGTGGATCAAACAGGTAAGTTGTGGTTGTTTTTTAAAAATAATATTAGTTATATAACTAATGATAATCTTACGAATATTCCTCAAATTACAGACATCGCAATTCCTTCTGATCTTAGAAAAGGGGTTCTGGGATTTGAGAACTTACAGCATATAGAAAATGAAAAATATATTTTAGGAACTGTAAATGGTTATTTAACGCTCGATTTAGCAAATATTGAAACTAATAATACCTATTCAATACATCTCAATACCATAATGAGAAAGGATGTTGATGGTAGTTCTAATTATTTGCCTCTAACAGAAAGTGGATCATTTGAACATGAAAAGGGTATAGTGTCATTCGGGTTCTCTGTTCCGGAATACAATAAATTCCAAGATGTTAGTTATAGTTATAAAATTGAAGGGCTTTCCGATAAATGGAGTGAGTGGTCTCATGTGTCAAGTGTTCAATTCGAGAATTTATCATTTGGAGATTATACTTTAGAGGTTAAAGGAAAAGTAGGAAATCAACTTACGGAGAATTCAATTGTATATCATTTTGAGGTTAATAGACCTTGGTATATTTCAAATTTAGCCATTATACTTTACATGTTAATTCTTGTTGGAATTGCATTTTTAGTGAATAAAGTATATAAATTTTACTACGAGCGAATTCTTAAGCATGAGCACATAAAAAGTGAACGCGCACTCATTCAAATAAAGAATGAAAAATTAAATCAAGACATCGAAGGAAAAAACAGAGAATTAGTTATTTCTACAATGAGTATCATTAAGAAAAATGAGTTGCTCAATAAAATAAAGAAGGAATTAAAAAGAACTAGAAACAATAAAGATATAGAAAGTGCAATTGATCTAATTGATACCAATTTGAATAATAATAAGGATTGGAAATTCTTTAAAGAAGCCTTTAATAATGCCGATAAAGATTTTATGGATAAAATTAAGGCAACACACCCAGATTTAACCCCTAATGATTTGAAGTTTTGTGCCTATTTACGATTGAATTTATCCTCTAAAGAAATGGCCCCATTGCTTAATATATCTATAAAAAGCGTGGAGACTAAACGTTACAGATTACGTAAAAGATTACAATTAGATCACGATGACAGTTTAGTTAACTATATCTTAAAATTCTAACACCTCGACAATCACATTTTCTACCACGACTTTACCTCGACAAGCTTATTTTTTAACTAAGTTTTTGGTTTTTCTTAAGAAATTTTAAGTTCTTCATAAAGCCAATGTTTATAACACATACCGAGATTTTTTAAAGATTTATTTTTGCTTAATTTTACGATGTTCGTTTTTTATCGAGGTGTATATTGTCAATTTAGCAATTATTTGAGGTTAAATTTACAAAAGCTTAACATTACATCTCATTTCTGCATGTTTTGAAATGATAGTTTTGGGCTTTAATTTTTAACTAAATCAATCATTCATGAAATTAAAATTTCAAAAATCAAGAATTGAAATATTCTTCTGTCTCTTTTTATTGTGCAGTTCGTTTTCGCTTTTAGCGCAGACCACAATAAAAGGAAAAGTGCTTTCTTCTGCAGATAATATGCCACTGCCAGGCGCGTCTGTTGTAGAAAAAGGAACAACCAATGGTACACAATCAGATTTTGATGGTGCATTTATTTTAGAGGTTTCAAATGAGTCTTCTATTATAGTGGTGTCTTATGTAGGTTTTAAATCTAAAGAAGTTGCCTATAGTTCTGGAGAAATTACAGTGATGTTAGAGGATGATACGGCTTTAGAAGAAGTTGTAGTCGTAGGTTATGGTACGCAAAAGAAAAGTGATATTGTAAATGCTGTAGCTACAACAGATTTATCAAAAGCAACATTATCACCAACATCAGATGTTAATGAGATGTTGCGTGGTAGAATTGCCGGTTTACAAGTAAATGTTGGTGGTGGTACATTACGACCAGGTGGAACATCGGATATTATATTTAGAGGACAAGGTTCTATTGAAGGTAATGTCAGTGCAATTTATGTTGTAGATGGTATTGTTAGAGAAGGAGGTATTGAAGATATCGACGCTGATGATATTAAGTCTGTAGAGTTTTTAAAAGATGCTTCGGCTCAGGCTATTTATGGTTCTAGAGGTGCTAACGGTGTTGTTTTAATAACAACTAAACGTGGTACTGCAGGGAAAGTAAGTGTAAGTTATCATGGTTTTCTTACTACAAAAACAATTGAACGTAATTTTGATGTTTATAATGGACAGGAATTCGCGCAATTAAGAAGAGAAGCGTGGAGGTCCACAAGAGCAGATGATAGCTATGCAGATGATGTTGTAGATAATGTATTTACAGATGTTGAATTAGAAAATCTATCAAACAATCGTTTTGTTAATTGGGAAGACGAGTTAATGAGAAATGGTTTTGTTAACAGTCAGGCTATTAGTATTAGTGGTGGTACCGAAATGACTAAAGTTTTTGGTAGTATCAACTACTTTCAAGAAGATGGTCTTATACCATCATCGAGCTATACTAGAAAAACATTGCGTTTAAATGTAGATCAAAAAATATCTGATAAGTTCTCTGTGAATTTTGATTTAAACCTTTTAAATGATGATACCGATAGATCAGCGAACGTCAATGTTATTACAACGTCACCATTAGGAAGTGCTTATAATGACGATGGTAGTATAACACGTTATCCAAGTGGTGAAGAAGGCTCGTCTGTAAACCCATTATGGAATTTACGTGAGCAAAATCACGAAGAAAAAGGAAATGACTATGTGATTAATGTAACTCCGATATGGCAAATTACTAAAGATTTACAATATCAATTAAAAACGAATTTAACTAGAAGAACATCAGAAAGAGGACAGTATCAGTCGTCTTTAAGTTCTGCAGGTGATGCTGTAAGAGGTATCGCAAGAATCGATAATAAACTATGGGAATCTTATCTTGTTGAGAATATTTTGACTTATGATAAAGCGATTAACAACGACCATAAATTAAATCTTACACTAGTGCAATCGGCTCAAGAAAATGCTTTTTCTAGAACATTTACGGAAGGTCAAGGATTTCCAAATGAAGATTTGGGGTATAACGGTATTTCAAGTGCAATAGGTAATGTCACTGTAGAGCGTGATGGTGATAAATTTAGATATTTAGGCTATTTAGCGAGAGCACGATATACCTTAATGAATAAATATACGTTTGAAGGAATCATCAGAGCGGATGGAGCTTCATTAAATGGAGAGGGTAATAAATGGAGTTACAATCCAGCAGGTTCATTTGCTTGGAAGATTCATAATGAAAGTTTTTTAGAAGAAGTAAGTCAAATACAAGAATTAAAGTTTAGAGCAAGTTATGGTTCTTTAGTTAATGACTTAGGGCGTGCTTATACATCACTGTTTACAGCTGATTTCCAACCTTATATATTTGATGAGGAAACTGGGTCAGGATTTTCGCCATCGACTATTTTACCTAATCCCGATTTAAAGTTTGAAAGAATAACAACCTTAAACCTTGGTTTAGATTTTTCAATCTTTAAAAACACATTAGTGGGTAGTGTTAACTGGTATGATGCTAGAACTACTGATTTATTGTTAAAAAGAGGTGTGCCTCCCGTAACCGGATATACATCAACATTCTTTAATGCTGGTGAAATGCAAAATACAGGTATTGAATTAGGCTTAACGGCTAATATTTTTAATACTGAAGATTTTAGTTGGTCTGTATCTACAAACTGGTCTAATAACAAAAACAAATTATTAGAGCTTTATAATGATGGAAATGGAGATGCTATAACCGAAGATAATTCATTCAATTATTATGTTGGTCAGCCAGTAGGTGTTATTTATCAATATGCATTTGATGGGATATGGCAAGAAGGAGAAGATTTTGAAAATGCACCACAAGCGAATCCAGAATCCGCAAATCCACAAACCAACTTAAGACCAGGTGATATTAAAGTTAAAGATATTAACGGAGTTGATGAAGAAGGTAATATAATAGCTGGTCCTGATGGGAAAATAACTCAAGAAGACCGTGTTTTTATAGATCCTAATCCAGATTGGTTTGGTTCACTATCTACAACAATAGCCTACAAAAACTTTGATTTATTTTTAGATTTTTATGCTGTAGAAGGTGCTACTAAGGTTAATCCATTTTTAAACGAGTACAATAATGGAGGAACATTAAGAGGAGATATAAATGGTGTTAAAGTAGATTACTATACGCCAGAAAATCCATCAACATCATTCCCTCGTCCAAATAAAGATTCTGCGGATCAATACTTAAATGCGTTAGCAGTTAAAGATGCATCATATTTAAGATTAAGAACGATAAGTTTAGGATATACGTTGTCAGAGAAGTTTACATCTAAAATAAATTTCGATCAGGTTAGACTTTACGTTACTGCTACAAATGTATTTACAAAAACTGACTATTTAGGGTATAGCCCAGAAGTAAACATTAGATCTACGTATTCTAGTGCTGATACAGGGTATCCAGATGCGAAGTCATTCACTTTTGGAGTAAGAGTTAAATTTTAATTATAAAAAAGAATAATATTATGAAAACTAAGTTTTTTAATTCAAAAATAAAAGGTGGCTTTCTATTAGCCATGACGTTATTCTTTGTTGTAGCTTCTTGTGAAGATTACTTAGAAGAACAACCAAGTACGCTAATCGATGCAGATTATGTTTATACTACTGAAGGCGGTTTAAAGTCTGGTGTAGTGAGTTTATATAAATTTGAAAGAGATCGTTACGATAATGGTACCGAAGATTATATGGGTTCAGTGCTTATGTCATCTAGAGCAGATTTAACCTTTGCAAGATCTGGTTATACAGGTTTAATAGGAAGATACGAAAGAGCAACGTCTCCAGTAGACCAAGGTACTAAATTTGCATCTTCATTATTTTGGAAGCATTATTATAACATGGCTAATAAAGCCACTGCCATAATAAATGCAGCTGAAACTTTAGAAGGTATTGATGAAGATACAAGAGCACAAATTTTATCTGAAGCAAAGTTTTTTAGAGCACATTCTTATTTTTACTTATATAGAATGTACAATAACATTTATGTGACTACAGAAACAATAACTGTAGATAATGCTTTTGATGTGATCAACGATAAATCGTCTGAACAAGAGATTTTTGCACTTATCAATAGTGATTTAAACTACGCTGTAGAGAATTTAGAATGGACAGATACTTTTGGTCGTGTTACTAAAGGAACTGCAAAGCATGTGAAGGCAAAAGTGGCTATGTGGCAAGGTGACTGGACAGAAGCAAAAAACCAAGCTTTAGATGTTATAGAAGGACCAGATAGTCCTCATAGTTTAGTAGGTAGTACAGCAGATGTATTTGCAGGTGATAGAAATAATTCAGAAGCCTTATTTGTTATCCAATCTAAAGATGATATCCTAGGAGGAGGAAATGCAACCATGATGAATGCGAATTACGTAACTCAGTTTTTTCAAATTTCTGGTATAGAATACAATAACGAACAAGGAGGTAGAGGTTTTTCTAGAGTTTTACCAAATTTATATTTGTTAAATCTCTTAGCAGAAGATCCAAATGACACAAGAGATGATGATACTTATTTCAGATTAAAATATTATTACACTTCTGGAGATAGAATTGGTGAGGAGATCGATAACTATGCTCCAATTACAGATTTAGACAATCCAAGTAGTACTTACGGGTCTTATTACCAAAGGATGCATCCATCTTGTATCAAATTTGCTCAAGCAGACGGTGATGAATCTTCTTATACTATTAGAGGTAATGTTATGGTTTATAGATTAGCAGAGACTTATTTAATAGCGGCAGAAGCTATTATGAGATCTTCAGGTGATCCTTTACCATATATTAATGCTGTAAGAACTAGAGCTGGTGCTGCACCAGTTGTAACTGTTAATCAACAAACTATTTTAGATGAACGCGCAAGAGAATTAGCTTTTGAAGGGCAACGTTGGTTTACTCTAAAAAGAATGGGACAAAGCGTTATTGATTTTCAAATGACCAATTATGCTGGTGACGGTGAATATTTTCCGGCTAATTTAGGTTCTAAAGATCCTAGAGAAAATTGGAGATCGCATTTCATTAATTGGCCAATATCCCAAAATGATTTAGATCTATTAGGTCCGGATTATCCTCAGAATAATGGTTATAATTAATTATATGAATTAGTCATTCTATAGAAACATATTGGGCAAGTTCACTTGCCCTTTTGTGTTTTTTATTTACGATTTTTGCTCACTTTTATTTTAATACTTTGGCTTATGCGTTGTTTTATAGTTTTATTTTTATGTCTTGGGTTGGCATCATGCAATTCGACGACCACCGAATCAGAAATTGTTTTTGCTGATAATCCTGTAATTGCACACAGAGGAGCCTGGAAAGCTAAAGGGTTTCCAAAAAATTCTATTGCTGCATTGCATGAGGCAATTAATCTAAAATGTACAGGTTCTGAGTTTGATGTTCGTATGACATCAGATCATGTTTTAATCGTAACGCATGATGCCGATTATCAGGGTGTTGATATTGAAACTTCAACTTATGAGGAATTGGCAAAAGTTAAGCTTCCAAATGGTGAAACGCTACCAACACTAAAAGATTTTATTAGTGCAGGTATGAATAATAATACCACAACTGGTTTGGTTTGTGAAATAAAGCCTTCTAAAATTGAAGGGAGAAATATTGAAATGGCAAACAAAACGGTAGCCTTAGTTAAGGAATTAAAAGCTGAAGCTTATATTTCTTATTATATTAGTTTTAGTTATGATGTTATTAAACGTATCAAAGACATAGATGCCAATGCACGAGTCTTATATCTCGATGGTTCAAAACCTCCAGAAGAATTAAAAAAGGATGGTATTACAGGTTTAGATTATATCGTCTGGAAACTAAAAAATAAAGAGAATTGGATTAAAGAAGCTAAAGATTTAGGCCTTAAATTAAATGCTTGGACAGCAAATAAAGAAGAAGATATAGATTGGTTATTAGCTCATGATTTTGATTATATAACTACGGATGAACCTGAATTAACTTTCGAAAGAATAAAAGCAAGGTCTAATACTGCTGATTAAACCTTATTCTATTCTAGCGATAACTTATTTTGAAAGGCTTATTTTTCAAGTTTGAAATCACAATTACATGAAACTAATTAATATATTAATTATTGGTCTTTTCTTTTTAGGGTGTAGTCCTAAGAAAATGAAGCCTGAATCTAATACTGAGTCTGTGAAGTTAAAGGTAATGACCTATAACATTCGCCTAGATATCACTTCGGATGGTGACAATGCATGGCCAAATCGAAAAGATTTTTTAAGTTCTCAAATATTGTTTCTTAGTCCTGATGTTTTTGGAGTACAAGAAGCACGGCCGAATCAAATAGAAGATTTAAATGCCGCTTTGCGAGATTATAAATTTATAGGTGAAGGAAGAGATGGCAACGGAGAGGGAGAGTTCTCTGCAATTTACTACAATTCAAAACACCTAAAAGTTGAAAAACAACACACCTTTTGGTTATCAGATTCGCCAACTGTAGTTTCCAAAGGTTGGGATGCGGCTTACCCAAGAGTTTGCACCTATGGTTTATTTACTTCAAAAGACACTAATCAAAAATTCTGGGTATTTAATACGCATTTAGATCATATTGGTAAAGAAGCGCAAAAAGAAGGCATGAAACTCATTCTTAGAAAGATGGCTTCAGAAAATACTCAAAACTACCCTGTACTTCTCATGGGTGATTTTAATGTAGAACCTAATAGTGAGGTTGTCGCAGAAATTTTACCAACCATGTCAGATTCAAAACATATAGCTGCATTAAAATTTGGGTCCGATGGAACATTCAATGGCTTTCAATATAATGAACCCGTAACACGACGAATTGATTATCTTTTTGTTTCAAAATCGCCTGAAGTCGTAGTGCGCAAATATGCTGTACTTTCAAGTGCTATAGATTTTAAGTTTCCTTCCGACCATTTTCCTGTATATGCAGAAATTGAGTTAAAATGATTTTTATATAATGAATAAAACGACCAAGTCTTTATTATTAGGAGTAATTAGTGTAAAAATTGTTGTTATTCTTCTCGTTACAAGTATTCCCGTAAATGGCAATACGTTAGTGCCAAATGATTCAGAACTTGTGAAAAATACGACTACTTTAATCAATGTAAGTACTGAACATAAGGTAGATTCAGTATTAGCATTAATGACTATCGATGAGAAAATTGGTCAATTAGTTCAGTATAGTGGTAAATGGAATGCAACAGGTCCTTCAACTTCAAAAAGAGATCAGTACAAACACGATAAACTAAAGAAAGGCGAAGTAGGTTCTATGCTCAACATAGCTTCTGTAGCTTCTATCCGTGAAACACAACGGATCGTTATGGAAAATTCTCGATTAAAAATCCCACTTATTTTTGCCTATGATGTCATTCATGGTTACAAAACCATATTTCCTATTCCTCTTGGCGAGAGTGCGAGTTGGGATTTAGGGATTATAGAAAAATCGGCTGCGATTGCTGCTAAAGAAGCTGCTGCCTCTGGTTTAAATTGGACCTTTGCACCAATGATAGATGTGTCTAGAGATGCGCGTTGGGGACGAATAATGGAAGGTTCAGGGGAAGACACGTATTTAACTACTAAAATTGGTGTTGCAAGAATAAATGGATTTCAAGGAAACGATTTGTCTGCAGCTCATACCATAGCGGCTTGTGCAAAACATTTTGTAGGCTATGGATTTGCAGAAGGAGGTAGAGATTACAATACAGTGAATATTGGAGAGTTTGAATTGCATAATACTATTTTACCTCCATTTAAAGCAGCATCCGAAGTTGGTGTCGCTACATTTATGAATGCCTTTAACGATATTGATGGTATACCAGCAACAGGGCATAAATATTTACAAAGAGATTTGTTGAAAAAGGATTGGAATTGGCCCGGTCTAATGGTTTCAGATTGGGGAAGTATCGGAGAAATGATAGCTCATGGCTATGCAAGAGATTTAGAACATGCTTCCGAAATAGCGATTAATGCAGGAAGTGATATGGATATGGAATCTTATGCTTATGAAGCGTCATTAAAAACATTAGTAGAAAAAGGTAAAGTTTCAACAGCGATTTTAGACGATGCGGTTAGGCGTGTTTTACGTCTTAAATTTCAATTAGGATTATTTGATGATCCTTATAAATATTGTGATGAAGAAAGAGAGAAAGCCGATGTTTATTCTAAGGAAAATCTTGAGATAGCTAGAGATGTTGCGAAAAAATCTATCGTACTTCTTAAAAATGATAATCAAATTTTACCACTTTCAAAAAAGATAAAGAGTATTGCTGTTATTGGTCCATTAGCTGATGATAAAGATACTCCATTAGGAAATTGGAGGGCAAGAGCGGATTATAATTCGGCTGTATCCCTATTGGAAGGTGTAAAGCATGCTGTTTCAAAATCCACAGCTATTTATTATGAAAAAGGCATTGAGTTAACCATTCCTATAGTCAAACCTGGTGAAAATCAGTTTGCACGTCCTTTAGAATTTAATACAACGGATAGTTCTGGTATTGAAAAAGCAGTGGAATTGGCTAAGAAAGTTGAGGTGGTTTTATTAGCCATTGGAGAAGATGCTTACCAAACCGGAGAAGGAAGAAGTCAAGTAGATATTGGATTTAAAGGCTTACAACTAGAGTTGTTAGAGGCGATTCAAAAAGTCAATAAAAACATCGTGATTGTTCTGATGAATGGTCGCCCAATGGATTTAAGTCGTGCTTCGGAAGTGGCTCCAACTATTTTAGAATGTTGGCATTTAGGATCGGAATCTGGTAATGCCATAGCAGATGTTATTTTTGGGGATTATAATCCTTCTGGTAAATTGCCAGTATCATTTCCGCATCATGTAGGTCAAGAGCCTTTATATTACAATCAAAAAAATACGGGGAGACCTTACGGGTCAACACAAGTGACGTATTCGTCATACAGAGATGCACCAAGATCGGCCCTATATCCTTTTGGTCATGGGTTAAGTTATACGACTTTCAGTTATGATAATTTTAAACTGAGCACAACTGAGATAAATGCTTCAGAACATATAGAAGTTTCAGTTAATGTAACTAATGCCGGAAAGCGTAATGGTGAAGAAGTGGTGCAACTATATATTAGAGATTTAGTTGGTAGTTTGGTAAGGCCAATTAAAGAATTAAAAGGCTTTAAAAAGCTAATGATTAAGGCAGGTGAAACTAAAACAGTCACGTTTAAAATTAATGCGGAGACACTTCAGTTTTATACAGCAAATAAAAAATGGGAGGTAGAACCTGGCGCATTTGAAGTTTGGGTTGGAGGCAGCTCTCTTGCTGAATTAAAACAAAGTTTTAGTGTTGTTGAATAAATAAGTTTTATTCAAAAGCATTTATTCCCTCAGTAATTTTATCGATCCAAGTATCGTTAATAGTAACTAATTGACCATGCTGTGTTTCCTTATCGTAAGATTTTTGTGTTTTTAGGCATTCCTCCCATAATTCTTGATAGACACTTACATAAGAATTGTAATTAGCATTCTTCTGTGCTTTTAATTTTTCGAACTCTGCTTGGATTTTAAAAGCATATAACGCCGCGATATCAAAGTGTAATTGTTCATGCAAAAGTAAATAGGCGCTTTTTTCATAAACCCATGAGTGTTCCGTATAAAAATTGGCTACAACGGTCAATGATTCATAATCTTGAATATTCTCATCAGAATCAACCATAATATCACTTGGTAGGATTTCTATTTTATAAGAAGTGAGGGCATATGCCACAATATCTAAATTAGGAGCTGCTTTAAAATCCGACCAGTTTAATTTTCTGTCTTTTGACCACTCTACTGTGTCCTGGGCGTTTAACTGTGTTGAAAGAAATAGAGATATCAATATAACGCATAGCGCTACTGTTTGTTTCATGTCGAGTTGAGGTCGTTGTGTTGAATGACTTAAAAGATGTTTAGGTGTGATGAGGCAACTAATTTAGTAAACAAAATATATTTAGAAAATGTCTGCTGATTTTTATTTTCTTTAATGAAGAATAATTTTAGTTGTTTTGCTTTAATAAGCACGATAATTAAAAACAGAAAACCGTTCAAGCAAGCTTGGCGGATTTCTATTGTTTTCACTCAAAATAGAGTTATGAGTGTTGTAGAGTCGGTGAGATTAACGTCGTTGTTCTCTAGTGAATCCCATCCTGTAAATACAACTTTTTGTGCTTTCAGCCCAAGTGCTTTTAAACAACAAAGCTCAATCAAGTAAAACTTGTTGAGCTTTTTATGCTTAAAATCACAACAAAGTTGTGCTTAATTGTGGAGTCGGAGAGAATCGAACTCTCGTCCAAACAAGTAACCAAAAGGCTTTCTACACGTTTATTCTTTTCTTGTTTTTTCGACTTAAAGCTGGTTAAAGACAACCCACTTTTAGCTTAGCTCCTTAATCTCGAAAAGGTATCAGAGCACTACCTAATCTAAGTCAATTTTTACGATGCCTAATAAAGAACGCCATTAACTAAGGCTTTCTCGAGACATTTAGCACTCCTACCTAGTAGGACGAGGCTTAATCTTACTATAATTCAGATTATGCAGCTAAAGCGTAGTTATTCTCGCCGTTTAAAATTTGGTCTTGCCTTTTACGTGTATCAATGCCATTACACGACGTGCTTACAATCTAATTAATCTCGCTGTCAAAACCAGTCGACCCCATTTACTTCCCACGAAAGTGGGAATCTCTTTAATAAATTGATAATAATTTTTTGGGCGTTACCTTATCAGGTCGGGCTGTCCGCTATATCTTTTGCTAAAAAAAAGCAAAAGGATGCCGCTTCCATCCCTAACGCGCTAAACCCAGAAACTGTATTGGTGTTTCAAGGGCTGCAAAATTACAAAAAATAATAACGCAAAAGTTATACCAAACTTGTTTTCTATGAATTTGCAGAAATTGTGTCAGAAGCTGTACATCATCATAGCAGATAGGATACAAAACTTTAGTGATGTTTAAAACAGTATTAATTATACTCAGTTTTTCTAATCCATTTAAAGATAAAAATACTCAATTTGAGTATTTTTTAATGTAGTTGCTTGATTTATATTTGGTTACATAAAAAAATACCTAGTAGTGGGTATTGTTTTGCTTTACAATATTATATAATATCGCGTGACACATTTTTTACCAATCAATACATATATCATGAAAAAACAAGTACTGTTGTCGCTTGCCCTAATGCTAATTACAACCTTTTTTAACCTTAATGCGCAAATAGCTTTTGAAAAAGTGTTGCCACAATCGTCTTCACCTCTTATTAGTAATGATTTTGAAGGAGTCACTAATAGTGGACTAGATTATTCAGATATTGATAATGATGGAGATCAAGATGTTTTAATCACAGGTACAGATAGATTGGGTCAAAAAATTGCTACACTTTATTTGAATGATGGTTTAGGTAATTATTCTGAGATATCAGGAACATCTTTTGTTGGTGTAAATCAAAGTACTGTACATTTCTTTGATGCAGATGGAGATAATGATGAAGATGTATTAATTTCTGGTGCTGATAGCTCAAATCAAAGAATAACAAAACTATATACTAATAATGGAAGTGGAGACTTTACAGAAGTTTTAGGAACACCCTTTGATGGTGTTACTTCTGGTTCGGTATCTATAGCTGATATAGAAGGCGATAGTGACCTAGATGTTTTAATTACAGGATATGATAGTTCATCTCAAAAAATAGCAAAACTTTATACTAATAATGGAGGTGGAGTGTTTTCAGAAATATTTGGGACTATTTTCGAAAACGTTGGTACTAGTGCTGCATCATTTAATGATATAGATGGAGATAACGATCAAGATGTTTTAATTACAGGAATTAATAATTTAAATCAAAGAATAGCAAAATTATATACTAACGACGGTAGTGGTATTTTTTCTGAAGTTGTTGGAACATCTTTTGAGCCAGTTAATGGTGGTGAAGTAGTATTTGTTGATATAGATGGAGATAACGACGAAGATGTCTTTTTAACAGGATATAGTTCTAACTTAGAACAGCGCATATCTAAATTATATACCAATAATGGAAGTGGCGTTTTTTCAGAAGTTTTGGCAACTCCTTTTGAAGGTGTTCAACAAGGAGGTGTGTCTTTTGCTGATATAGATGGAGATTTAGATCAGGACTTATTAATTACAGGATATAATGGTTCAAGTCAAGGTATTTCAAAATTATATATAAATAATGGAAGTGGTGTATTTAGCTTAGATGTTAACACTCCTATGGAGGGAGTTTGGAATGGAGCATTATCATTTTTAGATATTGATAATGATAGTGATTTAGATTTACTTTTAACAGGTTCAGGTTATAGTGGTAATAAGGTGTCTAAATTATTTGTTAATGATGGAAGTGGTTTTTTTAGAGAAGTTACAGGTTCTACATTTACTAATTTAGGACTAAGTTCTAATAAATTTTCTGACATTGATAATGATGGAGACGAAGATTTATTAATTAGTGGTTTAAAACTAAATCAATATATAACAGAAGTATATGAAAATAATGGTTCTGGTGAATATATATTAAATCAAGCTATACCTATTAATGATTTCTTTGGTGAAGTTAGTTTTATAGATATCGATGGTGATAATGATGAGGATTTAATTTTTGTAGGTTATATACTTCCTTACCAACCCATAACCAAACTATATAGGAATGATGGCTTAGGAAATTTCACAGAAATTCTAGGAACCTCTTTTGTTGGATTAACTTCTAGTTCTATTGCGTATGCTGATATTGACGGAGATAATGATCAAGATGTACTAATTGCAGGTAAAGATAGTTCTAATAACAGGAGAACTTTATTATATTCAAATGATGGAAATGGCAATTATCAATTAGTAAGTGGTACGCCATTTACAGGAGTGTTTGCTGGTTCTATTGCCTTTGCAGATGTAGATGGTGATAATGATCAAGATGTTTTAATTACAGGCGTTACTGATAATTATGGGAGTTATGGCATATCTAGATTATATACTAATAATGGAAGTGGTGTGTTTTCTTATGTTTTGGGAACACCATTTGATGATGTACGAACTAGTGCTATTGCCTTCGCTGATATTGATAATGATGGAGACCAAGATGTTTTAATTACAGGAAGGAATAGTTCAAATGAATACATATCAAAATTATATGATAATGATGGTAGTGGCGGGTTTACCTTAAACACAGATTCTACTTTACAAAGTTATAGTACTAAAAGAGCTGTCGGTTTTACAGATATTGATGGAGATACAGATTTAGATTTAATAATGATTGGAGGAGGTGTTACTAATTTGTACACTAATGATAGTTTTGGTGTATTTACCCTAGAAATAAATACCATTTTAGAAGGTGTAAGTAATGGTTCTCTTGCATTTTCAGATATTGATACCGATAATGATATTGATGTATTAATTTCTGGTAAAAATTCAGTAAACGAAGAGACAACATTTTTATATAGAAATGTAAGTATTCCTATGCCACCAATTATAGCAGATACCACAAGCTTACTAGACCTCACTGCGCAATGTGAAGCAACACCAACAGCACCTACAGCAAACAGTGGAGCAATCACTGCAACCGCAGATGTTGCCTTCCCACTTACAACACAAGACACAACAATAGTTACATGGACTTACGATGATGGTATTGGTAATACCTTAACTCAAACACAAAATATAATAATTAATGATTCCACAGGACCAAGCATGTCATTTACTAACCCTTCAGATGCAACAATAGAATCGTGTGACACTGAAGTATTAGTCCCTTCACCTCAAGCTATCGAAGACTGTTTAACAAATGATTTTGCATTAGACTTTGATGGAGTAGATGATTTTGTAAGTATCAATCAAGCTATTGGCAGTTTTGGCACCATAGAATTTTGGATGTATACCGAAAATGGAATTAATGGGTCTGAAGAGTTTGATTTTATATTCAATTTTAATAATTCATTATTACAATACGCAGGCACAGGTAATGTAACAAGTGATTTTGCTGGTGAAACTTTTACTATCGTTACAAATTTTGGTCAGTTAATGGCAATTACAGAACTTATTCCGGCTGGTTGGAACCATATAGCAATAACAGGAAATGGTAGTATCTACGATAAAATTATTTTAAATGGAGTCAGTAAATCTACAATAGGACTAGGCACACCAGTAGTAATCAATGCATCTAGTTTATTCATTGGCAAAAGGCAAGAAGATGTAAGTAGCAGGTTTTTAGGTAAACTTGACGAAATTAGATTTTGGAATACGCCAAGAACAGAACAAGAAGTTGCAGATGATTTTGAGAAAATTATTGATGCATCAACACCAAATCTTCTAGCGTACTACGACTTTGAGGATGGCATAGGAAGCTCAATTTTAAGCGATAAGACTTCTACAAATGCTAATGGAGTATTAACGAATATGAATATAAATACAGATTGGGTTACTTCTGATGCACCTATATCATCAGTAACGTTAACAAATGACTTTAACGGAACATCTGATGCATCAGGAACATATCCTGAAGGAGAAACTACGGTCACATGGACAGCTACAGATCCTTTAGGAAATCAATCAACATTAGAACAAACAGTAAACATTGTTTGTAGTATAACTTACACGTTTAACAATGATGTTTGGTCTCCTAGTGATCCAAATGGTGTTGCTACTGCTATAGATAACTTGATAATTACATCAGGTAATGCTAATATAAGCTCTAACACCACTGTAAATTCAGTAACCGTTGAAGCTGGTGCATCTCTAACTCTAGATGCAGCCTTATCAGCTACAGATATCACTTTAAACTCTACTGCAGGCAGTTATTCAAGTTTACTAACTGGAGCATCTAGTAGTGCATCTGGAATTATAAGCTATAACCGTTTCGTTAACTCTAATAGTCTTGGTAACGACCTAATCTCATCACCATTATCTGGTGAAACCTGGAGCGATTTTTTAAGTCCAGAAAATGCCACAGCCTTATTAGATAATGGTGGAACACCAACCATTTATGCTTTTGCGCCTTTTGATAAAACAACAGATGATTATGAAAATTACGATAGCAACACTTCAGCAATCTTAAGCAGTGGTAAAGGGTATAGAGCTGCAACGAATACAGGTGAAACCTTAACGTTTTCAGGAACAGTGCCAACAGACGCTAGTGTCAATATTATGAATACGGCAACCGCTTATTCTCAATGGAATTTAGTCGGTAATCCGTATCCCTCTTATCTTAATGTACACGCATTTTTAAACCACGAGGTAGAGGCTGGTATTTCAAACCTAGATCTTTTTACAAATGCATCTGCCGCAATTTATGGTTATAATGCTACTACAGAAAATAGCTGGACCATCTACAACTTAGCAAATACAACAGCGTCTACTGTTATAGCGCCAGGTCAAGGCTTTTTTGTAAGTGCAGATGCCACACATGTTGCAGCACATAATTTAGAGTTTACCACAGCAATGCAAACCACAGGGACTTCAGACGATTTTATTGCTGGTCGTAATGCGGACTTAGAACTAATTTATCTTAAAATAGGCTTAAGTTCAAACACAAGCACGTACAATACAGATGTCTATTTTAATGGTAATGCGAGTGAAGGTTTAGATAAAGGTTACGATGCTGATCTTTGGGGATCCGTAGTGCCAGAGTTTAGTATTTATTCTCACTTAGTACAAGACAATACAGGGAAACCAATAGCGTTACAAGCCTTAAACACAAACAGTTTATCTAATGTATCTATTCCTTTAGGTGTGCATGCCAACTTAGGAGAACAAATTACCTTTAGCATTTCAGAAACCACATTGCCAGCAACAATAAACGTGTTTTTAGATGATGTTTTAACTAACACATCTACATTACTTACTAACAGCGATTATACCATAACACCATCAACAGATCTTTCAGGAACTGGCCGTTTCTTTTTACGAACTACAGAAGAAGCGTTGTCTATTGCAGACAATAATTTTGATGCTATAAGTATATTCTATGAGAAGCGTGCTAAAGATGTCCTTATAAACGGACGTATTCAAAATAATACTGTAGTTGAGATTTATGACATGCAAGGCAGAAAAGTGTTGTCTAGTCCTCTTGATGCTGCCGTATTAGAAAATAGGATACATGTTGCTTCGTTAAATGCTGGTGTGTATTTAGTTAATCTTAAAAATAGCTTAGAACAAAAAACACAGAAAATAATTATTAATTGATGGATTAAATTGACAGTAATAATTTTAAAAATTATTCCAATCAAAGATAAAAGGGATTAACACGTTTAGTGATAAAATTTATGGTGTTTTAGTTATGTTTTTATAAAGTATAGTGGACTAAATTTCAAGGATTATCACTGATTAAAAATTGCTCATTAATTTTAAATTAACCATGGTTTTAAAGCTTACTTTTGTCGGCTTCAAACTAAACCATGTACTCATGACAAAACCAAGAATAGCACTTGCGGTTGGCATTATTTGTATTTCAATATTCCCAATTTTGGTGAAGTTAAATCTAACACCAGGACTTATTTCAGCATTTTACAGAATGGCGATAGCTTCTGTTTTTATTGTGCCTTACGTATTGATCACAAAACAGTTTAAGGTAACGTCTAAAAAAGCAGTCCTATTTTCCATAATTTGTGGTGTTGTATTTGGTTTAGACGTTGGTGTTTGGAATATTGCGATTCAACAATCTACTGCAACACAAGCGACATTGCTAACTAATTTATCACCAGTTTGGGTAGGTGTTGGTGCCTTTTTGTTTTTAAAAGATAAGCCGAAACAGAATTTCTGGATGGGTACCGTTGTGGCCATTATTGGTATGGTGCTCTTGGTCGGCTTTGATTTGTTCCTGAATTTTGATTTTAATCTCGCCTTTATTTTTGGTGTCTTATCAGGCATGCTCTATGCCGTTTATATGTTGTTGAGTAAAAATATTTTAGAAGATATGGAGGTTATGACCTTTATGACGATTAGTCTCGTGTCTTCAACCATAGCATTGGGGGCGCTTAGTTATGCTTTTAATGAGCCTTTTACTGGGTTTTCAGAAGCAGGCTGGTTGGTATTAGTTGTTCAAGGTATAGTATGTCAGCTTTTGGCGTGGTTACTTATTAGCTATGCAACAAAGCATATGCGTGCTACAAGAGTTTCTGTGAGTCTGTTAGGGCAAGCTGTATTGGCTTCCATTTTAGCTTGGTGGTTATTAGATGAGCAAGTGTCTTTACAAATGGTTATTGGCGGTATAGTATTACTATTTGGCATTAGACTTACCTTTTATGAAAAGCCTATGCTGAAACCTAAGGTTTAAAATTTACCTGAGTAATAGTTGTCTACTTTATGAACCTTTAGTGGTTATAAAACAGTATAAGAAATGCAGATGAATCTTGTCTTAAACCAGATTTCTGTAATATTTAATTGATGGTGTTCCATACCATAATATCTTGTAAATATTTTAACCGAAGAATGTTTGCTAAAACATGCAATTCCTCTTATTTTCGTGAAAACATTTTTCAATATTAAATGCTGAATTTAAAGTGTTTCTTTACACAAATCACTAACGTATGTGTTACCTGAAAGCCTAAGTATTTAATTTCGAAATATCTCAATTTTAAAATATAGCTATGACATTCGCCATCATAAAAGAACGTAAAAATCCACCAGACAGACGTGTGGTATTTTCTCCTGAACATTTAGCAGAAGCGAGAACGCAATTTCCGGATGCTACTTTTATTGTAGAATCTTCGGATATTAGAATTTTTCCGGATGAAGCCTATAGAGCTTTAGGTTTTGAAGTGTTGGACGATGTGTCGCATGCTGATGTTATGATTGGCGTCAAAGAAGTGCCGATTGAAAATTTAATTTCAAATAAAAAATATTTCTATTTCTCACATACTATTAAAAAGCAGCCTTACAACAGAAAATTGTTGGTCGCTATGTTAGAGAAACATATAGAAATGTTTGATCACGAAACTATTGTTAGAAAAACGGGTGCGCGTTTAATTGGTTTTGGACGTTACGCAGGTTTGGTTGGTGCATACAATGGGTTTAGAGCTTTAGGGTTACGAGATGGTTTGTTTGAATTACCAAAAGTTGAAACACTTGCTGATTTAGATGCCGTAAAGTCAGAATTAGATAAAATCACCATCCCAAATATTAAGATTTTACTCTCCGGAACAGGAAAAGTGGCCTATGGAGCCAAAGAGATTTTAGATCATTTAGGTATTAAGCAAATTAGCGATGCCTTGTATTTAACATCTCAATTTTCGGAGCCTGTGTATGTTATGGCAGATGTAATGGAATATGCCAAACGAAAAGACGGTAAAGTAGGAGATAAGTATAAGTTTTATAAAGACCCATCGGGTTATGAAAGTAATTTTATGCCTTATGCTAAAGAAACTGATTATTTTATAGCTGGTCATTTCTATGGGAATAATGCACCTTATTTATTTACAAGGGAAGATGCCAAACATCCCGATTTCAAAATTAATTTAGTTGCTGATATATCTTGTGATATCGATGGCCCAGTGGCAAGTACAATTAGGCCTTCAACTATTGAAGATCCTTTCTATGGTTACAATCCTAAGACCGAAAAGGAAGTCGCTTATGATGCAAAAGGCGCAATAACGGTTATGGCTGTAGATAATTTACCATGCGAATTACCAAAAGATGCTAGTGAAGGTTTCGGTGAAACATTTTTAGAACACGTTATTCCTGCTTTCTTTAATAACGATGAACGGGAAATCTTAAAACGTGCTCAAATGACTGAAAAGGGTAAACTGACGAAACGATTTAGTTATTTGCAGGATTATGTAAATGGAAAATAATCTACATAGGATTATAATCAATAACAGTTAGGTCACCAACTTCTAAAGTAACATACTGATAATTAACTTTGTCTTTTTTGTCAAACTCACCAGTTTTGTTGGTGTCAGATATACTTTTAAAATATAATCTGTTCTGTTTTGGAATAACTTTCCAGTCAACAATTTGCGCAAATTCAGGAGTTAGTTTTTTAAGATTCTTACCGTCAATAGTACTAATGTATAAGGTTTCAATATCATTGAAATCTAGCTTGGAGTCTTTGTTGGTGTCGGCATCTCTAATGGTATATACTAAAAATTGAAGTCCGGTTTGTGCTCTAATGTTTTCAAGAAAACTGATAGCCGTAATCTCCATAATCTCATCTGATAAAGCGGTGAGTTTTTCCGAATTAAGGTGCTGGAATTTAATAGTACTGAATTCTCCCGTTATTGAAAACTTATTATAGCGCGACACTGCGTATGACGTATGACCACCTCCCTTACTGTAACTTGAGAATTTCGAATTATCATACTCTGTTATATAACCAATCGGATGAATTAAATAATCCGTACTGTCAATAAGAATTGGCAAATCAGCGATTTCGATTTTTGAACTGTCTTTTTTGATTTTAGTTTCAAAGGTGTCATCATGACTGATGGTTTGTGATTTTTCCTTACAGCCCATTATAAATAAGGCTAGACATAAAGTTATAAAAGTTGATTTCATAATTTTAGTTTTTTTCTAATTGATTTAAGGTAGTAAACATCCAAAAGCCAATCACCAAAAATGTACCAAAGCCCAAAGTGAATAACCACGCTTCAAAATGCTGAAATGGTGACATTATAATAGTGACAATATCCATAAATAAAAACTGTGGTCCACTTATAATTTCCCAGGAATTGTAACGGAGAAAACGACCTAAATATACTCCAAATCCACATAAAAAGATCAAGGTTATACTCAGCGCTTCAATAGGAAGTTTTTTAAATTGAGAAGTCACTAGTTTCTGCATATCCATTATAGATACATAGAATAATAATAAACCACTTAAAGCAAACGACAACACCACCAGCACATCGAGCCATAAAAGCGAATCGTTTCCTATTCTAATATGAATAAGATCAGTAACAATATAAGGTGCATTAGGCAAAAAGGCTAACCAAACCATAAACCAGAATCCAAGTTTTAGTTTGCTCAAATTTTGTGCGGTATTTAAATACATCGTTATAGCATAAGGTATGATGGCCAAAAACACATTCCAGATTAAAAACAGAAAGAAATAGGACTTGTTCAGTTTCATGCGTACCATGAGTAAAATAACACTAAACAGTAAGGCTACTGTAATTAATGATAAGGTTTTAAAACGATTTAGAATTAATGTTTTTAGAACTTCCATAATCTTATATTTTGCTTGTTTTGTAATTTGAAAAGTGAAGACTCTACGGCTAAAACAGTCAGTATTCCTAAAGTATAAGCGAGTAAATCTGTGACATGGAATGTGCTACCGAAAACGAGTTTAGCCGTAAAACTATCTTGTAAATTAAAGTAGGTTAAGAATGGGGTGAGTTGAAGAAACTCAATAGCATAAGCAATTAAGAGGACGACCAAACTCGACGCCCTCACATTCAAGTTGATGCATCCTCTAATAATTGCATATAATAAAATAACAACGAGATAATCGCCAAATGTGTAGCGAATAAATCCTGTTTTAATGATGAAAGCGATGGCTAATTCTATAAGAAATAGGCTATGTGCGAGTACTAAATATTTTTTGTTGAATTGAAATTTCATGGTCGTGTTTTGAGGTTTTATTTAATAGCGATTTTGTCTCCTAGAAATTTAGGTGTAACATTAAAAAGTAAGTCTAAACGTGCTTTAGTACGTGCTAGATATTCTCTTGGAGGTGTTTTGTAGACATCTTTGGCATTGTAAGCTATAGCGTCAATATCATAATGTTGAGCGATATAAATGGCGCGCTGGTTATGGAACTTCTGCGAGATAATAGTGATCGTATTTTGGCCAAATATTTCTTTAGCTCTTACTATAGAGTCTAAAGTTCTAAAGCCAGCATAATCTAAAAATATACGATCTGCAGGAACGCCTTTTGCAATTAAATCGTTTTTAAAATCAGTGGGTTCATCATAGTCTTTTCTGCCATTGTCGCCACTGACCAAGATGTACTCTATTTTTCCGGCTTTGTAAAGTGCAACCGCAGCATCTACTCTGTGTTTGTAGAATAAGTTGATGTTGCCGCTTGGCGCAAATTTGCTTGCTCCAAGTACAAGTCCGACGTTGTTCTTCGGGATATTATCAATAGCGTCATAAGTCAATCCTTTAGCTTTAAAACTCACCCAATGAAAAGTAGTAAAAACACCTAATGCGATAAATAATCCTGTTATAATTAATATTTTAAATGTTTTCATACTGAAATGAGATTAAGGTTTAATAAGTCATGTTTCGGAAAAATGGCATCTCTAAAATCTGAAATGGAAACATGCATAAGCTTCCTATAATCAAAATGATGGAATGCATTAGCCGCTTTTCCTATTTTGAAAGATTTATGGTAATACTTATAGTAATCAGGAAGAATAGCAACACCAAGAATAATGGCTCCATACAAATACGGACTGCGTTTCCCGTTGCCATAACAAAGACATTGTAGTGCAATTTCATCTTCAACTTTAGTACTATAGCCACAGAGCACATGATAGCAATCGTGACGTTCAACCTTTGGAATTAGTTCAAAATTATTTCTATCCAAGAATTCGCCTAAATGTCTTCCAAATGTAGGTTTTGGTAGATTTAGTAAATCCGTTTTGGTGAGGTTCCAAGGTTCTTGATTTTTAAACATGTTGGTGTAAATGCGTTGCGAATGTTCAAACAACCAAATGATAAATTGCTTTCGTTTTGCTTTTAAAATTTTAAATAGGTTGTTCATGGTAATTCGGGTTGATGTGATTCTACATTATTGTTATTTATAGACTGTATTTTTCTACTTTGTATGAGTTCATATCTCCAGATTAAAAGCGATATAAAAAACACAAAACTGAAATAATAAATGGCACCTATACGTTTGTCTAGTCCTATTATTACTGCCATACAAAGTGTAAATAAACAAATGATGTAATATGGGAAATAGGTTTTGTAGATTCGTATTTTATCATGTCTATATTTGGAAGTCCAAAACACGCACGATATACTTAGTCTTACCATTACTACCGTTAGTACGCCTACCAAAAGGGACAAAAATATAATTAAGGAGATCATTTTATTTTGTGTTAATTTTGAAATTGTCGTACTGTAATTCCTGCCAATTATTCGTTTTTAATTTATCGATATAGCCATGATATTTTTCTTCAATAAGATATGTGAATCCTCTATTGAGGTCTTTATGGTCTAACTGCTCATTTAATAGTAGAGTGTTGTTGTTAGAGAGGCCGATGACATAATTATAGTCCATTGATTTGGCATAATTAAAGTTGTAATTGGTAATATGATAGTCCCAATTTATAGTGCTAGAAACAACTAGAATTATAAATGCAGCTTGTGTATTGACCCTAAAGAGAAACCAATTATTTTTTGCGCTATTTATCTTTAGAAGTGTTGTAACCAGTCCGATTGTAGCTAGTAAAAGATAAATCACAACACCAATACGCTTATACGTTAAACCAAAATTATAGATGTACTGAGCGTTTTTAAATACAATGCTTAGAACTAATAGAATGTTTAAAATGATCCAAGTAAAGGCTAGACGTTTTAAGGTGGTGTTTTGCTCGTAAAAATTAAGATTGCCCCTAAAGACATATAACAGAATCATAATAGCAATAAGAATTGAGGCAATAAGTGCGTTAATGCCACTATGAACCTGAGCAGAATAAACAGAAGCGCTAATATCTTGTTGCGTTGTTAAAAAGGTGATATCTGTTATTAAGTACATTACAATCAATGCGTTTAATAGTGTGATAAGAACGACACCAAGTTGGTTTTCTTGTTTTAATTTTGGAATAGAAAAGGCTTCGGTTTTATGTAAACTGTTTTCGGTTTGCAAATCAATTTCAGTAGCGGGTTCGACTTCAATTGGTGCATAAATATTATTGAACAAATAGTACCCTAAACCTGCCATTAAAATCCATTGAATATTTATAAAACCGAAATCTATTTTTTCTATTAAGTTGCTGAAAACAGGGTTTCCTTCTTTGTAGAGAGCAATGAAGGTGATTACAATGACGGCTGGAATTAGAATGATTTTAACCCAATGTAAATAATCAATGTCGATTTTTTCTTTTGTGTCTTCAGAATTAGTTTTTGATTCAACGATAGCAAAGTTGCGATGAAAAAAACCAGCAATTGTTGTGTATAAGCCGTTAAGCCAACTGACGTAAATAGACGATTTAGTCTCAGAGAGCTGACCTATTAAAGTGAAGAATGCTACGAGATTTGCAATTACAGAAAGTGTAGAACTATGAAAAAAGATGGTTAGTCCTGTGATGAGGTAGGCTATAGTGTAGATTTGGGTTTTCCGATTCTTAAACTGAGACTTGTTATTAATAAAAAGGATGACAACAGTAAGAATACTGAATAAAAAGAGGTTAAGTCCGATAGTTTGGTTGTAGAAGAGGGTGCTAAATAAAAGGGCTGCAATGAATAAGATTAGTTTTTTCATGATTGATTATTTTAAAGTACTTTGAATTTCAAAGTAAATGATTAAAAAAAAGATTTTAATTTTTCAACTGTTCCGCTAAGGGCAGTTGAGGTGTTTTTATTGAGTTTTGTTTATTAATTTTTCAAGGGCTTCAATATGTTTTTGAAATTCTAATTTTCCTAGTTTCGTAACGCTGTATCTTGTATTCGGTTTTCGACCTATAAATTGTTTTTCTACTAAAATGTATTCTGCTTTTTCTAATGCCTTCGTATGACTTGATAAATTACCATCTGTCGCACCCAATAATTCTTTTAGCATATTAAAATCCGCATACTCGTTTACCATAAGTACCGACATAATGCCAAGTCTTATCCTATGATCAAAAAGTTTATTTATGTTGGTTATTATGCTCATCTCACTTCCTGCGAAAGCAGGAATCTTAGTTTTTTAATTTCAGTATTCAGTTTCGAAATTAGGTCAATTATTTAAAAGGCTCTGTGATTTTCCGTACAACCTTTGTGCTTCTCTACGTTATTTTTTTGTTTGCGCTTTTGCGCCTTTGCGAGATCATTTTTTCACTTTACATCATATTTAAAATGCATCCAAGTGCCATAAACAATATGCATGATCCCAAAACCAATTACCCAAAGCCAAAAACCATAACCAGGATAAACGGCTGCAACAAGTCCCAAAGCTATCTGAATAAATCCTAAATATTTAATATCTCCAATACTATATTTTGAGGCGTTGATTAATGCTAGGCCATAAAATATAAGCATTAGGCCACCAGTTTGTCCGTATTTACCTTGACTCAAGATAATTAAGGTGTATAATCCACCAGCAACTAGAGGAATTAAAAAATTAAATAACAAACGTTTAGAAGAGTTATCCCATATTTTCTCTCCATTTTTTTTAGCTTTTCTCGTAGTTAGTAAAATGCCAGTTGCTACACTAAAAAATGCGACTAAGAATAGAATGAGTAATACGGTTTCAAAAATCCAACCATCTAATTTTAAAGTACCATAACTATAGGTTGTAACTAACCAATACGTAGCAGCTGCACCAATAAGGGCATAAATTCCAGCCAAAATTCCAGATAATCCACTCAAAGAAATAAATCGAGAGGATTTATTCATAAGATTTTTAATCTCACTAATGTCTTTTAGATAATCTTTTTCGCTCATGTTAAAGTACTTTGAAATACAAAGTAAATTAAATTAATTGGTTTGCGCAAGTTTATTTTTCAGATTTGACTAATTTTATATTCAATTAATTAAACCATAATTAAAACATGATTGAATTACTTTTAGCTATAGCAAATATTTCAGGAGGCATCTTACTTGGTTTAGCAACCTTAGACAAATGGGATGGTGAGCATAACTTTTTCAACAAAATTGCTGGTTTTTTAGCGCCATTTGATACCATAATAGGACTTGGTCTTATCATCTTAGCGATATTAGAATTTTGGGATGGCCTGTTATTTAATATCGTGAGTATTTTAGGTGGTATTTTACTTTTAACGCATGTCTTTGGGAAAGTACCTGCTTTAGAAACAAGCTTAAGACAACTCTCTGCTAAGCTAATGCCCTTTAAGGCTATTATTGGAATTGGACTTATTGTGATTGGTATAATCGGCATATTTTAACGCTATATTTTGAATCCAGCAGAAGCTCATATCCTAAATCAACCTGAACCTTTCAAGTCTATATTCATGCATTTGCAAGTATTGATTGAGCATACCTTGCCAGAAGCCGATTTATTATACAAATGGAGAATGCCGTGTTACTACATGGATAAACGACCAATATGCTACATTAATAAAACCAAAGACTATGTTGATATTGGCTTTTGGCATTCCGCACACTTATCAAAAAAATGGGATACTTATTTAGTAAGTGAAAAACGGAAAGTTGTAAAATCGCTACGTTATAAAATGCTAGATGATATTGATGATGCCGTTTTTATAGCAATTTTAAAAGAAGTAGAAGGGGTGAAAGAGAAGGGGTTTTATAAGAAAGGGTAGATTTTAGTCTTAGTCTTAGTCTTAGTCTTAGTCTCAGTGTTCAGTCTCAAGATGGAAAAAAGTTATTTGATATTGAGTTGATGTCTCAAATCGCTCTTTACATATCCAAGTCATCTCTACTTTGCGTCTCAGCGCCTTCGCAAGAAACTTTTTTTACACTGCAACTCTGAAACTTTGCTTCTTTGCGTCTTTTCGCCTCAGCGAGAGAAAAATCATTTCACCAAAAACATCCCCAAAAACACAGCCAAAAACCCAACCACAAAACTAGCAATCGTATAAATCGCAAAACTCGTAAAGTCACCCGATTTTAAAAACACATGGTTCTCATAAGCAAAAGTTGAAAACGTCGTAAAACCTCCACAAAGACCAGTCGCTAAAAGTAAAGTCTGACTCTGGGACAGTGTTTCATTTTTAGCCGCTAAACCAAGAATAATTCCAATTAATAAACTACCAATGATATTTGCAGCGAAAGTCCCATAAGGAATTCCAGTTTCCGAGTTGTTTAACCATTTTCCGATGATAAAACGCAGTACGCTACCAAAGCCACCTCCAAGAAATACGAGTAAGAGTTGTTTCAATTGTTTAGTTTTTAGTTGGTAGTCGGTAGTTGTTGGTTCGAAGTATATTATTTTCAATCATCAGTTTCAAACTAGGGAATTAAGTTATTCAATTACTACGTTATTGAGTCGTATTCTTATTCTCATTTTAACAAGATTTTTTTAGCTACACACTTCACACTTCACACTTCACACTACTTTACTGCTACATATATTTCAGTAATCCATTTCGCAGGATTTTGCTCACTCATAGGATCGGTTAAATAGGTTTCAAGCATTGGACCGCCTTCAATCATTTCTAAATTATTATCAGCAATATAATTCATAGTTGTATCCCATGCTTCTTTCAAATTAGAATAGTTGCCTTTTAAAACGGTTCTTACTGCTGTAAATGATTCTAGTTTACCCGTTAAAATTTCGGCTTCGTCGGTAATAATTCTAGAATTCGTTGGTACACAAGTAGAAAACATTACAGTATCATTTTCTTCATCCCATTTGTGATATAAAATAAATGCTGGACCAGCCATAGTCACATTATGAGTAATAGCGTAGGCTCCAACTTTTGGTAACATTGCTGTCATGTTTTTTTCAAAATCACTAAATTTACAAGACGCCGTATTATAAAGGTAATAACCGCCACTGTGTTGTGTTATGCCTTCAACGTTAATATTGTAAACTTTCATTTCGTTTTGAATCACACTATCTAATAAGGTTAAGCCTCTTTCAAAATGAGGGCCAATTTGCTTTTCCATACCTCCCATAAATGCCGAAACCATTTTAAATCCAAAAGGTAAATTTTTGCCAGAGATCGTCCATGTAACATCTGTAGAACCATCATCATTAGGTTTAAATTTCCATTGCACATCCGATTTTGGAAATTCTCCAAATTGCATCTCTTGAGTAATAGAGGCATTAATTTTAGTATTTAGAGTTGTCATGGTTCCTATACCATCTTCATCTTCCCAAGTATAAAAACTGCCTACGCCTTTTGTAGTATCGCCTAAAGTAACTTTAGTTTCAGGTTTTTCTTCAATCCAAGAACTCCATGATTCCCAATTTTTAAAATCACTAACATTATCATATACCACAGATGGCGGTGCTTTTAGGGTTTTAGTTCTTGTAACTTCGAACGAATTTGGCTGCACTGCAATATAGATAGAAACACCTATGACAAGTATTAATAATAATAAAAGGACGTATTTAATTGCTTTCATTTACTGGGATTAAATTTTGTATTTATCAAAGATAGTCATTTTATGATATGTGATATATACATTACATTTGTGTACAACTAAATAAATAAAACATATGAATTTAAAATCAGTATTTAAAATTTGTCTTTTTGCCTTATTAATCGTGGCATGTAAGAATGAAGTAAAAGAAGAGCCAGTAGAAACTGTTGAAACTATTGAAACGGATTTTAGTTTTAATGTTGAAGAATTTGCTGACATTAAAATTTTACGCTACCAAATACCAGGTTGGGAAAATCTAAGTTTAAAGGAGCAAAAATTAGTCTATTATTTAACGCAAGCAGGTCTTGCTGGTCGCGATATTATGTGGGATCAGAATTACAGACACAATCTTAAAATTAGACATGCTTTAGAAAATGTATATACCAAGTTCGAAGGAGATAAAACGACAGACAATTGGGCAAGTTTTGAAACTTATTTAAAACGTGTTTGGTTTAGTAACGGAATTCACCATCACTATTCTAATGCAAAATTAGAACCTGCTTTTAATAAGGATTATTTAAATGAATTATTAGCTGCAACCAATACCACTTTAGAAGGTGAAGCTTTTGACGTTTTGTTTAACGATAAAGATTCTAAAAAAGTAAACCAAGCTAAAGGAGTAGATAACGTCTTGGAATCTGCGGTTAACTTTTACGGTGCAGATGTTACAAATAAAGATGTTGCTGATTTCTACAAGGCTAAAACATCTCCAAATGCGGATAAGCCATTATCTTATGGTTTAAACTCGCAATTGGTAAAAGAAAATGGAGTGTTGAAAGAGCGTGTTTATAAATCTGGCGGATTATATGGTGCTGCTATAGATGAAATCGTAAAGTGGTTAGAAAAAGCACAAGGAGTTGCTGAAAACGAAGCACAAGGCAACGCTTTAGGGTTGTTAATTAAATATTACAAAACGGGAGATTTACAAACTTGGGACGATTATAATGTCGCTTGGACAGCTGCAACTGAAGGGAATGTGGATTACATTAATAGTTTTATAGAAGTGTATAACGATCCATTAGGTTACAGAGGGTCTTACGAGAGCATTGTACAAATCAATGATTTTGACATGTCTGAGAAAATGGCTGTATTGTCTGAAAATGCACAATGGTTTGAAGATAATTCACCTTTAATGGATGCGCATAAAAAGGATAGCGTTGTTGGTGTAACTTACAAAGTAGTTAACGTTGCTGGTGAGTCTGGAGATGCTTCTCCAAGTACACCGATTGGTGTTAACTTACCAAATGCAAACTGGATTAGAGCAGCAGTAGGAAGTAAGTCAGTATCTCTAGGGAATATTATCCATGCCTACAGCAATGCAGGAAGCACTGGCCGATTAGCTGAGTTTGTACACGATGAAGAAGAGTTACAATTAGAAGAAGAATACGGACAATTAGCAGATAAATTACACACCGCATTACACGAAGTCATTGGGCATGCCTCAGGACAATTAAATCCTGGAGTTGGTGAAACTAAAGAAACACTTAAAACGTACGCGTCTACTTTAGAAGAAGGTCGTGCAGATTTAGTTGGTTTATACTATTTATACGATTCTAAATTACAAGAATTAGGTTTAGTAGACGATTGGAAAAAAGTAGGTAAAGCAGCTTTTGATGGTTACATCAGAAATGGTCTAATGACGCAACTCATTCGTTTAGATCTAGGTGATAATGTTGAAGAAGCACACATGAGAAACAGACAATGGGTTTCTGCTTGGGCTTTCGAAAAAGGTAAAGCCGACAACGTTATTGAAAAAGTAACAAGAGACGGAAAAACATACTTCAATATTAATGATTATGATAAGTTACACGATTTATTCGGACAATTATTAAGAGAAACACAACGTATTAAATCTGAAGGAGATTACGCAGCTGTTGAAGCGTTAGTAGAAGGTTACGGTGTAAAAGTAGACCAAGCCATTCATGCCGAGGTTTTAGAGCGTAACAAGCAATTTCCATCACCACCTTATAGTGGTTTTGTGAATCCTGTTTTAGTTCCAGAAATGAATGATGCTGGCGAAATTACGGCGATTAAAGTCACACAACCTAATGCATTTGCTGAGCAGATGTTGAGATACAGTAAGGATTATAACAACCTTCCTGATGTAAATTAAGTTGTAAATTATTATAAATTTCAAAAAAGCACTTACAGTTTTGTAGGTGCTTTTTTTATGCGTGAATAAGTCCTGTTTTATCAAAACTTCCGCATCTTTGCTTCAAATTAAACACTGTGAATTTTAAAGGCAAAGACCTTATTATATTCGATTTTGATGGCACGCTAATTAATAGTATTCCAGATCTTACCTTGGCCGTAAATAAAATGTTGAAGCATTATAATTTACATCCTTTAACCATAGAACAAGTTACACCTTATATAGGCAATGGTGCAAAACCTTTAGTGCGTAGAGCGCTAGAATATAGAATGCAAGATAAAGCGTTGCCAGAAACCTTGCTAAAAGAAGCCTTTGATATCTATTTGGGGGCTTATAAAGAGGCCATTTGTATAGATACGTTTATGTATCCTGGTGTTTTAGAAACCTTAAAAAGTTTAGATAAAAAAGGCTATAAAATGGCAATATGCACTAATAAACCTTTCGGATTTATAGAACCGATTTTAGACACCTTAGAGATTACAAAATATTTTAAATGTTGGGTAGGTGAAGATTCATTAGCTGAGAAAAAACCAAGTGCAGTACCATTATTACACTTAGCAAAAGAACTGAATACAACTATAGAACAAAGCATCATGGTTGGTGACTCTAAAAATGATATTCTAGCCGCTCAAAATGCAAACATGGACAGTATTGGTGTGAGTTATGGTTATAACTATAATGAGAATATTGCTGATTATAAGCCAACGTTAGTTGTTGATGAATTTGCGGAATTAACAAGTTTGTTTTAGTTTAAAATGTACGTGACTTTACGTATAGAAATTTAAATTGTTTTGGTTAGCTTTACGAAGTTAATTAACTTTATAAGCACGCTTACCCTGAAATGTGACATGATATTGGAAATAAAAGTCATTATATAATGAGTTGGCAACAAGCTAAAAAAAATACGATATCATAAAAGATGAAAAGTAAAATAGAAAAACAAGATTTTTTAAATTCTATCCAAAAAGAAACAGATTTACATACACTTCTTGAAGATTTATTACCTGAAATGGGTTTTAAAGATGTGAAAATCACTCACGAAAAAGGCAACAAACCTGAATTCGGAAAAGATTTAGTTTGTTCTTATCTAGACGAAATAGAAAACAAAAAAGACTGGCTAGCTTTTGTTGTTAAAAAGGGAAAAGTTTCAGGGAAATCAGGAGCTGTAAAAGAAATTGAAGACCAAGTTTATGAATGCTTCAAGTTTCCATATAAATCTTTAGAGCAAACAAAGAAAATTCCAATTAATAAGGTTAAAGTCGTTACAAACGTACATTTTTCAACAGGAGCTAAAGATAAAATTTTTGATAGTAACAATGATGAAAGAGCAAATATTGATTTTTGGGATGGCGAGAAACTGATTGCTTTTATAGATAAATATTATCCAAAATTTTGGATTAAAGGCTCAAAAAAATATAAAAAATACATAGAAAGGTTACAAGAAAGAATTATAACAGACAGTTCTATAAAATCATTAAGTGTTGATAGTAAAAAAGTTGAAAAACTATTAACTAATATGATTGAACCAAAATTATCTGAAAGGATAACTAATGATGATGGTTCCATAAAATGGGTTAATAAGAAAGCAGATACCATAGTAAATCTTCCGAACAACTCAATAATAATTGGCGAACCTGGTTGTGGTAAATCTACTTTATTTAAAACTCTATCAAATGAGATAATCACTCAAAATTCTTTAAGAAACAACCAAGATTTCTATCCAATCATTCTGACATTTAAAGAAATTGAACAATCAAAATTTAATCTTGAAAATACAATTGAAGATTTTTTCAACAAAGATTGGAATGAAGATTTAAACATTGATTCTCAAGAAATATTAAAAACTGAAAATTGTGCGATTTTTATTGATGCTCTTGATGAATTGGCAAAAAAAGAATCAAAAGAAAGTGCATTAAATGCAGTTTCTGAATTCAATATTAAATACCCAAATGTTAAGGTTATCTGCTCTTCTAGACCTTCTGATTATCTTTTCCATAATTGCGAGACAATCGGGTTTAGATA
The DNA here is from genome assembly GCF_900099995.1 of Winogradskyella thalassocola. Taxonomy (GTDB): domain Bacteria; phylum Bacteroidota; class Bacteroidia; order Flavobacteriales; family Flavobacteriaceae; genus Winogradskyella; species Winogradskyella thalassocola. Next base: position 135,183 of record NZ_FNCZ01000004.1, on the reverse strand, counting down.
TATGGAAATAAGTGCCCTAAATAGACAGCAAATAGAAATATTTTTAAATAATTATTTTAGTGATAACATAACAAAATCTAAATCATTACTCAAATCATTAAAAGATTCGGAAATTTTAGAAAAACTTCCAAAAACGCCATTAACAATAGCATTAATAACTATGCTATTTGACGAAAAAGAAATAGAGATTCCAGCAACCATAACAGATTTATATGAACTTTTCGTAAACCTTCTAATTGGAAAAACTACTTCAACAGAAACTACCGAACTTATAGAGGTTGGAATTAAACATAGAATCCTTTGTTATGTTGCTAAAGATTTACATTCAAATTTAAAAGCAAGTATAACAAAAACAGACTTGCACGACCTTATTACAAAATATTCAAAAGAAAGAGGTCAGAAATTTGATGTTAATCAAATACTTGAAGAAATTCTCGACCAAATCGGTCTTCTTTATGTGAATGATAAAGAAGAAATTTCTTTTAAGCACCAATCATTTCAAGAATATTTTACTGCATATGAAATATTTAACCATAGACAATCTGATAGAAAATTATTTATAGATAAATTTAATGACTTATGGTGGCAAAATGTCGCAATTTTCTACGCTGGTATGGCTAAAGATTCACCAAAATTTCTTGAAGAGATACTTGAAAAGAGTAAACCAACTAATCTTTCTGAATATATCTCAAACACAGGTGGAATGGGAAAATTACTTCAAGCGTTATACAATACACCTATTGAACAAAGAAAGAAGGGTATTCAAAGAGGCCTTGATAATACCAATGCAGTACTTGATATTGTTACAAAAGAAAAAGCAAGTCCAGAGAGAAAGGATTTACTATTTTGGCAAAACTTTTCTAAATATGGTTTAATGCAAATATTTGGTGGTTGGTTCCAACATAATAATTGGTCAATCACACTTAAAGAACCAATTTCGGAATATTTTGATGACAATTTTGAACTTTTAGACGATAACGAATTAAGCTCTGAAGATATTTTCAAAGTGGAATTTGAACTTTATCTAATATCTTCAATTCTTGCTTCTGACTCTTTCATTGATTTTGACAGATTTAACAAGCTCGTTTCTAAATCTAATCTTTCTAATTTAGATATTTTAGCAATATTAGATACTCACTACAACACATTAATGAAACACCTTCCTAAATCATTTAGAAAAGATGATAATTTAAAAAGCATTCATAGAAGATTGAAAAAAAGAATTCAAGCTATACCAAATTTTGCAGAAGAAGTGAATAAACCAATTAATCAGCTAAAATTAGAATAAAGCCAGATTGCTAACACCGTATATAATTTATTGCTGGCTTCTTGCCTACTTGCGAAAGTCCTCGCGAACTTTCTTTGTCGCTAATTATTTATTTGTTGCTTAAAACACGCAACTAACCATACACAAAACGGTTGTGTGCAATATGACTAAAACCTACAAAAACATAAAAATTGAAAATAATTGGAACAACAGAAATTTCTTTTGAAATAGAAAAGATACTTAATAAAGCAGAAAAATTTTTAGTTTTAGTAACACCTTATTTAAAACTAAATCAAAGAATTAAAGTTAGATTGTCTGATGCTTTTAAAAGAGTAGACAATATATATATTCTACACAGAGAAAAAGAGCTGAATTATAATGAAGCTAATTGGCTAAAATCTTTTGATAACATAAAGATATTCCCAATAAAAAATTTACATTCAAAAATTTACCTAAATGAAGATTCCCTTTTAATTTCATCTATGAATCTTTATGAATATTCTCAAGTAAACAATCACGAAATTGGAGTGAAAATGAATTATTCCGATGACACAAAAGAATATAATGACACATTAAACGAAATAAGAATTATATTAGAATCTCAATACGCAAGTTCAACTCATAACTTTGAAGAAATTTTAGAAACTACTGAAAACTATTCGATGAGTCGCTTATTTAGTGAATTGAATAACAAATACAGTTTTAGAAATTTCAGAAAAGGTTCACAAAGTCTTTATGAATATATTTCTGACAAATCTAGAGTATTAGTAGAATTTGACGAAAGCGAATTGTATCAAGATAAAACTGCTGTTTTGAGATCAACTGAGCTTGGAAAAGAACGATATCAAATATTAAGGAAAGAATTAAAGAAACTATCGAATTAAAAAATCCTCGCCCACAAAACCGTACTATTTTTATACATAACCGCTACCACCTACAAAAACAATAAGCTAACCACTTTGCAAGCAGAACCAAAACCCCCAAGACTAACCTGTTACAGATGCATGAGTCCTAAAAGCACTTGCATTTGTAAACACATACATCCGTTACATACTAAGACGCGTTTTATTATTCTGATGCACCCAAAAGAGTACAAGAAAGAAAAAAATGGAACGGGACACATGACGAAGCTTCAATTGGAGAATTCGGAAATTATAGTGGGTGTCGATTTTACCAACAATAAGCGCGTTAATGCTATACTAGCTAATGAAAACAATAGTTCTTTTTTATTGTATCCAGGAAAAGAGAACTTCAACTTATCGGTAAGCGGAAGTTCAGAAGTGAATGCATTTATGGGACATCATCCACACCTCTTTATTTTAGATGGCACATGGCCTTGTGCTCGTAAAATGCTAAAACTAAGTAAGAACTTGCAAAGCTTAAAAAGAGTGAGTTTTGATAATGACATCAAATCAAAATTTATAATCAAGCAGCAACCAGAATCACTTTGCCTCAGTACAATTGAGTCCGTCTTTACGGTATTAAATTTACTTAAGGAAGGAGAAGTCGAACATTGTGAAACAAAGGATTTCCTGATGCCTTTTGAAAAAATGATTGCACATCAACTCGACTATTTGCGAAACCCAAATAATAAAAACTATCGTTCTACGGGAAATAGTGAGATTGCTGTAAAGAACCTATATAAGAAAACTGAAAGAAATACTATTTTTGAAGTAGAGCGTTAATTGTAGTACACGTCAATATTAGTTATTAAAGGTTTTCTATTCAGAAAATCCCTTGTAGACGTTCTATTCCGTCTTTATTCACTAAATTAGTTGCTTTACCATTCATAAACACACATATCAGGCTATTCTGATTCAAATTATTAATCCATTACAATGAAATTAAACCTATTATCATGCGACGCTCAACGACCAGACAAAAGAGCCATCGCCAACTGTATTACTGAGATTTCTACTAATGGGAATGCATCACTATCTAATGAGCTTACAGAGATTCTTTTAGACGGAGATCCTGTAGATATTGAAGTTGCAGATAAAAATTCTGGCTCTGCTTTAAGAGCCTTACGAAAGCTAGATATAGATTACGAAATCGTTGAATAAAAGTTGAAAACAAAATGATTCACCTCATAGTAGGAAATACAGGTTCAGGAAAGACGACTTACGCCAACGAACTCAAAAGAAACATTAAAGGTGTTGTGTTTTCAATCGATACATGGAATAATGTGTTGTTTCTTCCAGATAAAAAAGAAACGGATGGTTTAGAGTGGTTTTTAGAACGCATTGAACGTTCAGAACGGATGATGCTAGATCTAATTCATCAGTTAGAAAATTTAAAAACAGATGCGATCCTAGATTTAGGATTGTCTAAATTCGGTCATCGCGAAAAGTTTAGGAAATTTGCTGAAATGAATAATTACAAAGTAAAGCTGCATTTTCTAGATGTTTCTAAAGCCGAGAGGTTAGACCGAGTGATGAAACGCAATACAGAAAAAGGCGCCACGTTTGAGTTTGAAGTGACAAAAGACAACTTTGATTTTATGGAAACATGGTTTGAAAGACCGTCTGAAAAAGAACTTAGTGATGGTTTTGTAATTTCTGAATAGAATAAGTATCAATTAAATAATCAGATTATGGATAAGCGAGAAAACGCAATTGAAATTAGTAAAACAGAATTTCGAAAAATGGGTTATCAGCTCATTGATACCATATCTGAATTTCTTGATGATATTTCAAATCAACCCGTCACAACAACCAAAACACCCTTAGAATTACAAGAGCTATTAGGGAATTCACCGTTACCAAAACAAGGAGTACCAGCTGATCAACTATTGGGATCCACATCTAAATTGCTATTTGAAAATTCGTTATTAAACGGTCATCCTAAATTTTTCGGATTTATAACATCGTCTGCAGCGCCAATTGGTGCCTTAGCCGATTTGTTAGCCGCTTCGGTTAATCCAAATGTTGGAGGACAAATTCTAAGTCCGATAGCAACAGAAATAGAAAAACAAACCATTAAGTGGTTAGCCGAATTTATTGGAGTAGATCCAAGCTATGGAGGTGTTTTAGTCAGTGGAGGCAACATGGCAAATTTTACGGCGTTTTTAGCCGCAAGAACCGCTAAAGCCCCAAAAAGCATCAAAGAAGATGGACTTTCAAATACTTCAAAACAGCTCATTTCATACTGTTCAAAATCAACGCATACATGGATAGATAAAGCCGCGATTCTATTTGGGCATGGTAGCAATTCTATTCGTTGGATTCCGACGGATGCTTCAAACAAAATGAATATTGAAGCTTTAGAGCAAACCATTAAAGATGATATAAAACAAGGCCATCACCCCTTCTTGGTTATTGGAACTGCTGGTGATGTCAGCACAGGAGTTGTGGATAATCTTGAAGCTATTGGAGCCACTTGTAAAACTCACGATTTATGGTTTCATATCGATGGTGCTTATGGTATTCCTGCAGCCGTTATTCCTGAGCTAAAAGCTTTATTTAATGGAGTAGAGGAAGCCGATTCTATTGCGCTCGATCCTCATAAATGGTTATACAGTCCTTTAGAAGCGGGTTGTACGTTGGTTAAAAATCCTAAACACCTCATTGATACCTATAGTTCGCATCCCGAATATTATAATTTCAGTTTAACAGAAGAAGGAGGATCTCTAAATTTCTTTGAATACGGACTTCAGAATTCACGTGGTTTTAGAGCTTTAAAAGTGTGGTTGGCCTTACAACAAATAGGTCGTGATGGTTATGTGAAATTAATAAGTGAAGATATTGTCTTATCAAAATATTTTGCAGAATTGGCAGCACAGCATCCAGAACTAGAGACTGTAACTCAAAATTTGAGTATTGCTACCTTCAGATATATGCCACAAAATCTTGAAGTAAAGGATGAAAAAAGAGCAGAATATTTAAATACATTAAATGAAGCCTTAGTAAATACACTACAAGCAGGAGGTGAGTTGTTCTTATCTAATGCTATTATCGATGACAAGTATTGTATGAGAACCTGCATTGTTAATTTTAGAACTACCAAAAAGGATATTGAGGAGTGTGTTGAGATAATTATAAATGAAGGTCGAAAATTACATGCGTCACATAGTTTGATTTAGACAAACATTACAAGTGATAAAGACACTAATTTAAAAACAAAGTCTGACGTTTCCATTAGCCCAATAAATCGTCTAAAGCAGGTCTTAAATTCACATAAGTATAATTAAATCCTTCAGCTTCCACTTTTTGAGAACTGACACGTTGACTTTCAAACAAAAGAATATGCATGTCTCCTAAAACGAGTTTCATCGCAAATTTTGGAATGTTTGGTAAAATTAAAGGACGATGTAAAACCTCCGCTGAAACTTTTGTCAATTCTTTATTAGTTACAGGGTTTGGAGCTACACCGTTATAAATACCTTCAAATTTATTTTGAACGGCATAAACAAAAAGTGAAGCTAAATCTTCAACATGAATCCAGCTTTGCCATTGTTTACCACTTCCAAAAGCTGCTCCTACACCAAATTTAATTGGTTTTACAATTTCAGGTAAAGCACCACCGTCATTGGCTAATACTAACCCGATTCTAATTTTTGCCACTTTACAACCCATAGCTTTAAAACCATCAATGGCAGCCTCCCATTCGTGAACAACTTTACCTAAAAAAGTTTCTGAAATCTCAGTATTCGTTTCTTCGTAATAGTTCACTAAACTCGTTGGATAAATGCCAATAGCACTAGCAGACACCACTTGCTCAATGTTATAATTATGTTTTTTTATGGTGACTTGTAGAAGTTGCGCGGTTTTCGTTCTGCTTTCAAGGATGATTTTTTTGTAATCGTCCGTCCAGCGTTTGGAAATCGAAGCGCCAACCATATTGATAATGGCAGTCACACCGATAAAACAGTTGTGATCGATCTCGTTGTTTTTTGGATTCCAATAAAATCCTTTATAATTGGGTTCAGTACTCAGTTTAGATTTTGAAGTCGTTAAATAATGGACATTAATGCCTTGAGAATGACATTGGTCAACAATTTTTTGTCCAATTAATCCAGTCGCTCCTGTTATTAAAACGGTCATTTTTCTTTTTATGTAAAGATACGAAAGCTAAAAAGTGTGGGTATGAGATTTAGATATGATTTAACGTTTGGGTGGTGTTTGTAGCGAGAAGTAGAAAAGCTGCAAAGATTCAAAGTAGTAAAGTCGCAAACTCTCAAAGTCAAAAGAAACAAAGAAGTAAAAGGAATCTGTTTTTATTTACCATTATCGTCGGTTCGAGTGTTTCGAGTGTACGAGAAATGTATCGAGAATCTTCGAGACAAATAAGCTTCTCGATAAGAAATTCCTAAAATGCGGAATTTCACTCGAAGTGACGAAATGTAAAGATTGATTTTTTGGGTTTTAAAGCATTTAGCTCGTGGCATTTCGGTGAATGTTATGAGTTCTTTTTCTGGGCTCTCAACATTTAGCTCATTGTATTTCACTGAATGTTACTCGCCCTGTTTCTGGGCTCTCAACATTTCACGTTTTCCAGGAGGTCCAGGTAAGCGTTCTACAACAAAACCTACAGCTTGCATGGCACGTCTTACGCTTCCTTTTGCAGAATAGGTTACTAAAATACCATTAGGTTTAAGAGCTTTGAACATAATTTCGAAAATGTCTTCAGTCCATAAATCGGGTTGAACACGTGCGCCAAAAGCATCAAAATAAATGATATTAAATGTGTTTTCTGATGATATATCTTTAAAGAATTTTTGTTGTTTTTCTAATTGAAAGTTTGAAGTGATAGCACGTGATTCTTCCCATGGAGTTGCATGTAGCTTTTCGAAAATAGCTTTATGTGCTTCTGAAATCAATTCAACATAATTTAATTGACTGATTTCTTCAGGTTGAACAGGATAAGCTTCAATACCTGTATAATTGAGATTTAAGTTGTCTTTTTCTCCTTTAATTAAAGTTAGAAAAGCATTAAGTCCTGTGCCGAAACCTATTTCTAAAATTGAAATGGGTTGCGTATTTGACACCTGTTCAGAATAAAAAAGCAAACCATGTTTTAAAAACACATGATTTGCTTCTTGTATGGCACCATGAATAGAATGGTATTGTTCGTTCCATTCTTCTATTTGTATGGTTTTAGAACCATCTGACGTGGTAATTATATTTCTCTTCAAAAATTATTGAATCAATAGTTTTTTAATCTTAGGAATTGGTCCTGTGCATTCCGTTTTATGACAGCTTAAACAATTATTAATCGCTACATTATAGCGTTCTTTTAATTCGGTATTAGACAGCGTGTCTACAACTGCTTTTTGCGATTCTATAAATACATTTACAAAACTTTGCCAATTTTGAGTTCTAGATTTACCGTTACTCATTTCAGCCGAGTGTAATTTTAATAAATCTAAAGGTAGGCGCGTTGGCGTTTCACCAGCAACAATTTGTGCTTTTAATTGTTGATTGTAAGCATACATCGCATTCATAAAGCCTGCCATTTCAGAAGGTTGATACATATCGTATACAATAGCCTTCTTTGTAGGTTCTTCTGCTATTTTTTCTTCATTTTTACAGCTAACAAGCATTAAAAATGAAAGAATAACGATGCTTAAAAGTTTATTGTTTAAGTAAAACTCCATCAGCTTCAAAACCATATTCAAATTTAGGATCTGTAATCGCAGCAACTTCTTCTGCAGTCTTACCAGCATCTTCTGCGTAATGTCTTAATTCTTCAACAGACGTTTCAGAAACATAAGCTTTTCCGTTCATTACAACGTCGCCCTCAGCATTTAAAGGCATAAAAAAACCGTAGTCTTTAAATTTTACCATCACTTCGTTGTCGTCACCCATATCTAAAGTCATCCAACATCCTTTTTTAGAACATACTTCAATGATTTTTCCTTTCACTTTTGAGGTAATAGTATCACCAACTTTTAAGGTTTTATATTGCTCCATCATACGCTCAGGAGTTAAAGCGTCTGTGTCATTAATTTCTTCGCCGAAAGAAGCATAAGCAATCTCTTGTTTAACGTCTTCAACTTTCTCTTCAGTTGTTTTTGATTCATTTTTACAAGAAAAAACAACTAAGTTAATAGCTAGAAGTAGAATGATTTTTTTCATTATTTATACATTTTGAATTGAATTATTATCGAATTGCGAATTTAAACAATTTAACGGAATATAACCTTTTTTTAACGGTATCGATTATGTATTTTTGTTGGAAAACCGCATTTAATTATGGCTATACATACCGATAAAATCAGTGTTGAAACATCTGAAACATCTAAAATCAATACTGTAGATTTTAGCAACTTAGACTTTGGTCGTGTGTTTACAGATCACATGTTTGTGTGTGATTATGAAGATGGGAAATGGCAAAATCCAAAAATTATGCCTTACCAAGCCATGACTTTTGAGCCATCTGCTCGTGTGTTTCATTATGGACAGGCTGTGTTTGAAGGTATGAAAGCCTATAAAGATGACGATGGAAAGGTTTTTCTATTTAGACCAAAACAGAATTTTGAAAGAATTAATAAATCATCTGGTCGTTTGGCAATGCCTGCGTTTCCTGAAGATTATTTTTTTGAAGGTTTAGAGACCTTATTAAAATTAGATAATGATTGGATAAAACCAGGAGTTGGTAACTCATTATACTTAAGACCATTTGTAATTGCGACGGAACCAGCCATTTCTGCATCACCAGCAAGCATGTATCGTTTTATGATTATTTGTTCTCCTGCAAAATCGTATTATAACTCAGCAGTACGTGTTTTAATCGCCGATCATTATAGTCGTTCTGCTAATGGTGGTGTTGGTGCTGCAAAAGCCGCAGGTAATTATGCTGCTCAGTTTTATCCGACAAGTTTAGCACAGAAAAAAGGATTTCAACAAGTCGTTTGGACAGATGCAGATACCCATACACTTCTTGAAGAAGCCGGAACAATGAATGTATTTTTTAGAGTAAATGATAAGCTGATTACAGCACCTACAAGCGATAGGATTTTGGATGGTGTGACACGTAAAAGTATCATTCAACTCGCTGAAGATTTAGGAATTACTTGTGAAGTAAGACCAGTAACCGTTGCGGAAATAAAAGAGGCTGCAAAAGATGGAAGTCTAAAAGAAATATTCGGAGCAGGAACTGCTGCAGTAATTAGTCCAATTTCAGCATTTGAGCATCAAGATGAGTTATTTGAAATTTCTAGTGTTGACGCTGAAGATTCTTATGCTAAATTATTTAAACAGACCTTATTAAATATTCAACATAATTTATCGGAAGATAAGCATGGTTGGAGATATGAAGTAAAATAAAATTATAAGATTAAAATATTATAAAGAAAAAGCAGCCATCTGGCTGCTTTTTTTATGATTCTAAGATAGCTTTAATATGCGGTTTAAAGTAATTAGGCCCTTTTAAAACTTTACCATCTTCACGATAGATCGGTTCTCCATCTTCACCTAATTTACTCATATTACTGCGTTGTATTTCTTCAAAGACTTCTTCTATTTTATGTTGCATACCGTGTTCTATAATAGTACCACACAAAATATAAAGCATATCACCTAAAGCATCCGCAACTTCAACTAAGTCATTGTTATTAGCCGCTTCTAAATATTCTTCATTCTCTTCACGCATTAACTTATAGCGTAGCATATTTTTGTTAATTCCTAAGTCCGCTTTTGGCGTTTCACGATGTCCTATTTTGAAAGCTGTATGAAACGCTTTTACCGCATTAATTTTGTCTTGCATAGTTGTGGTTTTAATCCTTATTTTTGCATAAAAATAAGAAGATGTTTAGTACTGGTCAATTGATTTTTGGAATATTATTTTTTATTGTCTTCGTTATCGTTATTGCATTTCAATATCGTAAAGATCTTCAACTTCACAAAAAACATTATAAAGGTACTATTTGGATACTGATCGCTTTCATTGGTTTCATTGGTATGATTGCATCAATTAAGTATATCTTTATGTAATCGTCTAATTTTTAGTCTTTTTATCTAGGATTAGTCCACAATTCAAATTTTATAACTTAATTTCAGAAATATACCTACTATTAGGTATGTTTTGGTGTGCTTTTACTTTGCATCTTTGACGTATTACATTTATTTATTATAGAAAAAAATAGTTAGAAAATAAAAATTTCTAAAACCATTGAGATTTTATGGAGTTGAAATGCATGACTACAAATTTTAAGATTATACTATGTTTTATACTGTTACCATTACTATGTTATAGTCAAAAACAAAAAGACTCTTTATTAGTAATTTGGGAAAATACTAAAGTATCTGATACTACAAGAGCTAATGCTTACAGAGATTTTATTTACAAAAACTATTTTGAAAGTAAAACGGATAGTGCTTATGCTTTGGCATTGCGTTTATTGGATTTTGCTGAAGCACGCCAATTAAAAAAACAAAAGGCAGATGTACTTATACTTCTGGGTGAAATAGAACATATTTTTGGGGACAATTCTAAAGCATCAAAGAACTTTGAGTTGAGTTTGAATATTTTTGAGGAATTAAATAATAAAAGAGGACAGGCTAAAGCAATTAATGGTTTAGGTATTTCTTATAAAAAAGTTTTCAATCTCGATGAGGCAAAGCTCTACTATGAAAAATCATTAGAATTAAGTAAAGAAATAAACGACACTTTATTAATCTCTAAAACTTTAGTTCTTATAGGTAATATCTATAATTGGCGTTATAAATCTGATGAAGCATTAGGCTATTATGCTGAAAGTTTAAAGTTAGCTAAGGCGATTCATAATAAACGAGCGGAAGCTTCTGCTTTAATTAACATGAGTAATTCCTATATTCAGAAAAAGGATTATAAGCAGTCTAAAACATATATAGACGACGCGATAAAAATTGGCGATTCACTAAGTAGTTATAATATTTTGTCTCATGCCTACCGAGTACTATGTCATAGCTATTTTAAACAAATGGATTATGAAAAGCTTATTAGCTCAGCAGACGAATTACTAGATTATGGGCAAAAGGCTTCTAATAATGAAATGATTGGTGACGCTTATTATTTTCTTTTTGAAGGCTATAAGGGGCAACGAAACTTTGATTTGACCGTGAAATATCTAGAATTAAGTAAAGACAATAAAACTAATACAGACGATATTATTACAGTTAAAACACTGGAAAAGATAAAAATTGATAATCACCGAACTAAGGATAGCCTTGTCAACATAAACAAGACGCTTAAAACAGGAATGGCATACCAAAAAGAGAAAACGAACCTGTTTTTAGCTTGGGGAGGAAGTTTGGCTGTTCTTTCAGTGATTGCTTTTGTTATCTACAGAAATATAAAGCGTAAACAACATAAGGCGGAAAAAGAACGTCAAGATGAAATTGATGAAAAAGAAAAAATTTTAAAGGATTTAGAATTATCTACTATTGATGCTATGATTGAAGGTCAGGAAAAAGAACGCAGACGTTTGGCTGCTGACTTGCATGATAGTGTTGGTGCTACATTAGCAGCTGCTAAATTGCAATTTGATTATTTAGTGAAACATCAAAATAATAATCAAGATTCAGAGGAACTAACAGAAAAAATAAGCACATTATTAGACAATGCTTATGTTGAAATTCGCTCCATGGCACATCTAAAAAACTCAGGTGTCATTGCTAAAAACGGTTTGCTTCCGGCAGTAGAAAAATTAGCAAACAACGCTTCAGGGATAAATGGATTAGAAATTGAAGTTCAAAGTTTTGGTTTGGATCAGCGTTTAGATAATTCATTAGAAATTTCAATTTTCAGAATTATTCAAGAATTAGTGACGAATTTAATAAAGCATGCTAAAGCAACTCAAGCAACGATTCATATTACTAATCATTCCGACAACATCAATATTATGGTTGAAGATAATGGTGTTGGTTTTAATCCTAAGCAACTATCAAAAGCAAAATCGAAAATGGGAATCACTAGTATAGATAGACGTGTAGAGTCTTTAGATGGTAAATTCACAATAGAGTCAGAAATAAGTAAAGGGACAACAGTAATAATCGATTTGCCATTATGATAACAGTAGCCATAGCCGAAGACCATCAGTCCTTTATAGATGGTATAAAATTGCTTTTAGAGTATGAAGACGATATAAAAATTGTAGGTACAGCAAACGATGGGGAAGCACTTTTAGATTTGGTACGTTTAAAGCAGCCAAGTGTTGTAATTACAGATATAAGAATGCCAAAAATGGATGGCATTACAGCAACAAAAGAAATAAAAAAAGAGTTGCCACATACAAAAATATTAGGCTTTACAATGTTCGATCAGAAGGATGCGATAAAACAGATGTTAGACGCTGGGGCTTCGGGATATTTATTAAAAAATTCACCTTTAGAGGAAGTTTTGAAAGCCATACGAGCAGTGTATAATGGCAATGCTTATTTTGATGCTAATATTGAAATAGAAGCAGAAAATGACACTAATAAAAAGGCCAAAAGTATTTTAACCAAGCGACAGGTTGAAATCTTAAGTTTAGTAGCACAAGGAAAAACATCTCGTGAAATTGCAGACGAACTTTTTATAGGTGTACATACGGTTGAAACGCATCGTAAAAACATGATTCGTATTCTTGGGCTTCATGGTAAAGGAGAATTGATGCGCTATGCTTTAGAAAAGAAGTATCGATTTTAAGGTTTTTAGTGGTCTGGTAGTTTTCAATTCCATAAGAAAAAAGCACTCATTTTTGGGAATGTGACTGTAATAATTAATTTTTAACCTTTGAAAAAGGTCGTATAACTAGAAAAAAAATCCTAATTCAATTATAATTTTAACTTCGTTGCAACCAAAACTTAATTTATTATGAAAAACACTAAACTTTTTAACCTATTTATTTTTTTACTGACCTTAAACCTATCTTTTGGACAAAGTTATGTAGGGCATTCTATTGATAATTATTCTGGCATCCATGGAGTTGTTTATAATCCATCGAGCATTGTTGGTTCTAATTTAAGAGCTGATATTAACTTGTTTTCTGCAAGTTTATTTGGAGGTAGTGATTATTTTGGAATTAACGTCAGTGATATTCTGAACTCAGATGGAGGCTTCGATTTTGAAGATGACGCCAAAAAATTCCCGAGTAATACTAATAATTTTTTCGTCAATGTTGATGTTGTAGGACCTTCTTTTATGTTTAATTTAAATAAAAAAAGTAGCATAGGAGTTATAAGTAGAGTGAGAGCTAATATGAATATTAATAATATTAACGGCGAGCTCTATGAAACAATTTCTAATGATTTTGACTCTGATGATGATTTCGACTTTGATTCAAAAGACTTAACTGGTACCATACATGCATGGGCAGAAGTAGGGTTAGCCTATGGTAGAATACTAATAGAAAAGCCCAACCATCTCTTAAAAGGAGGTGTGACTTTAAAATACTTACAAGGGGCAGGTAGTGCCTTTATGAGTAGTCCTGAATTGCAAGGTTTTTATTCAGAATCTGCCGAAACATTAACGACGCAAGGAAATTTAATCTATGGTACTAGCCAAGATTTTGAATCTGATGATTTAGATTTTAGTAATCTTACTGCTGGCTTTGGATTAGATGTAGGCTTTACATACCAATGGTATTCTAATCGCGAAAATGATAGTCTACCGACTTATAAAACTCCTTATAAATTAAAAGTAGGGGTTTCAGTGACAGATATTGGATCCATAAATTATGATAATTCAACTGTTAATAATTATGATTTGAATGCGACAGTAGATACATCAGATTCTGAAGATGATACAGAAGATTTTTTAGAAGATAATTATAACGGTGTAGAAACCATAGAAGAAGCAAAAATAAAATTACCAACAGCTTTACATTTACTAGTAGATTATAGATTAGCAAAAAAATGGTTTGTAAGTGCACAAGCGAATTTATCTATGGTGAAAAAAGGTTCAGAAATGAGTACTTCAATTATAAATACAGTAACTGTAGCTCCACGATTAGAAACCAAATGGTTTAGCTTTTACGCACCACTTAGTTTTAGACAATATGGTGATACTTCTTTTGGAGGTGGGATTCGTGTAGGTCCATTAACAGTTGGGTCTGGGTCTGTTTTTACAAATCTTTTATCTGATAGTTCTAAGACCACAGATGTTTATTTAGGACTTAATATTCCTTTATATAGATAATAAAAGGTTTTTAAAATTGAATTAAAATAAAAAACACCCATTATTGGGTGTTTTTTATACTATAAACCTAATAGTAACCAAAAAAAGCAGTCATTTTAAAGACTGCTTTTTCAACTGTATTGTAATTAAATCTTAAACTTTATTAGCTGTTAAAGTAATTTTTAATTCAATTTCATTATTAATAAATTTATCACCTAAATTATCAAAAAATGATTTTGAACCATATTTAACATCCCATTTAGATCGGTCTATGGTAAACGTTTCACTAGTTAATGTCATAGTGTTTTCGTCATTAAAAGAAATTGCGACAGGGAAACTGATATTGTTTGTTGATTTTTTAATAGTTAAATTACCTGAAAGCATTGATTTTCCTTCACTAGTTTTCATTTCGGTAACTTCAAAAATTGCATTAGGAAAGGCATTAGAATCAAAGAAATCTTCACTCTTAAGATGATCTGTAAGTTTTGCATTACCTTTTTCTTCTAGCGGAATATCTTTAACTACGATACTAGCCATATCAATAATGAATTTTCCACCTTCAATAGATCCACCATTAATATTTAATTTTCCAGCAGTTAATCCAATTACGCCATTATGAGTACCTGTTGGTTTAAAACCTTTCCATTCTATTGTAGATTCATCTGTATTCACAGCGTAATGTATAGAATTAGATTTGGCAACTGCAGCATCTTTAGTTTCAGTCGTACTGGCTTCTTTAGCTTTCTCACCACAACTTGAAAATGTAACTATAGCAATTAGCGTAAAAAATTTTAAAAAATTTGATTTCATTTTAATGTCTTTTTATTTGAGTTGTTAGAAACAAAGATATAAAATACAGCGCTTAAAGTATGATAAAAAAATGTTAATGACATTTTGACATTTTTATAATAATGGCAGTACTTTTGCCAATATAATTGAAAGTTTAAAAGAACTCAAAATGAGTAAAAAAGATAAAAATAATAAGGTAGAAGATTCACAAGTAGAGGATCAGGCTACAACTACACTAGAAACTGAAGCTGAAACACAGCAGAAGGACTTAAGATCTCCTGAAGAACAGTTACAAGAGCAATTGGTTGCTGAGAAAGATAAATTCATGCGCTTGTTTGCAGAATTTGAAAACTATAAAAAACGAACAACCAAGGAGCGTATTGAATTGTTTAAAACAGCAAGTCAAGATGTAGTCGTGTCAATGTTGCCGATTCTAGATGATTTTGAACGCGCTTTGTCACATATCGAAGAGGATAAGGAAGCCGAAGAATTAAGAAAAGGAGTCTTGTTAATTTACAATAAATTGGTAAATACTTTAGAGCAAAAAGGGTTGTCTAAAATAGAAGTAAGACAAGGAGATCTTTTTAATGCAGATCACCATGAAGCAGTAACTCAGATTCCTGCACCAACCGATGATCTTAAAGGAAAAATCATTGATGTTGTGGAGCGTGGTTATAAACTAGGTGATAAAGTTATTCGTTTTCCAAAAGTGGTTATCGGACAATAATATTGAAATACGAATTTGCACATTTCTGCGAAAATCAAGAATAAATTAGTTGATGAAAGAAGATTATTACGAGATATTAGGAATAAGTAAAGGAGCATCTGATGCCGAAATAAAAAAGGCTTATCGTAAAATGGCATTAAAATATCATCCAGATAAAAATCCAGATGATTCAAGTGCTGAGGAGAAGTTTAAAAAGGCGGCGGAAGCATATGAAGTTTTAAGTAATGCTGACAAAAAAGCACGTTACGACCAATTTGGTCACCAAGCCTTTGATGGAAATGGTGGCTTTGGCGGAGGTGGCGGCATGAATATGGATGATATATTCAGTCAGTTTGGTGATATCTTTGGCGGAGGCTTTGGTGGCGGAGGCGGATTTAGTGGCTTTGGCGGAGGCGGAAGACAACAACGAGTTGTTAAAGGTAGTAACTTACGTATTCGTGTCACTTTATCATTAGAAGATGTCGCAAATGGTGTTGAGAAGAAGATTAAAGTAAAACGTAAAATACAAGCTCCAGGTACAACTTATAAAACCTGTAGTACGTGTAATGGTGCTGGTCAAGTTACCAGAGTTACCAATACTATTTTAGGTCGTATGCAAACGGCTTCGGCTTGTCCAACTTGTGGTGGAGCAGGACAAACAATTGATAAAAAACCAGATGATGCAGATGCACATGGTTTAAAAGTGTCTGATGAAACAGTTACCGTTAAAATACCAGCAGGTGTTGTAGATGGTATGCAACTTAAGGTTACTGGAAAAGGTAATGATGCGCCAGGAAATGGTATTGCAGGTGATTTATTAGTCGCGATTCAAGAAGAAGAGCATCCTACGTTAAAGCGTGAAGGTGATAATTTACATTACGATATGTATGTCAGTTTACCAGATGCGGTTTTAGGAAACTCTAAAGAAATAGATACGGTTACTGGTAAAGTGAGAATCAAAATTGAACCAGGAGTTCAGTCTGGTAAAATTTTAAGATTACGAGGTAAAGGTATTCCGAGTATCAATGGTTATGGTAAAGGTGATTTGTTGGTTCATGTAAATGTTTGGACACCAAAGACCTTAAGTAAAAAACAGAAAGCATTTTTTGAAAGTATGAAAGAAGATGAACATTTTGAACCTAAACCAGAAAGTTCGGATAAATCTTTTTTTGAAAAGGTAAAAGATATGTTTTCATAAAGGGTGCCTATTTAATAAAAATTAGTATATTTGAATTATCGCTAATTTAATTAGCGGTAATTTTTCTTTTTCATAGCAATTTTTTCCCATCCTTGTCTAACCATAAGGGTGGGTTTTGTTTTTTACAGCTATAATGTATTGATTCATAGCTTGGTTTAGTGGTTTCTTAGTCTAAGAACACCTTAAGTAAAAAGAATATTTTCATTCTAATTACCTTCTCAAACACCATGAGAAATCTTAAGATTCATTAAAATTTGGTATAATAATATTCTAACTTTTCAAGTAACTGATGGAAATATTTAAAATTTATACAAATAGTAACCTATTCTTATTTTAGAATCTATAACATTTAATATATTTACGTAATAACCACATCCTAAAAATTTAGTTTCATATGAATGACTTATTAGTTGCTAATTCCGTTTCAAAAAACTTCGGGAATTTTAAAGCACTAAATCAAGTATCTATTGCTGTACCAAAAGGTAGCATCTTTGGTTTACTTGGCCCAAACGGCGCAGGCAAAACCACATTGATTCGTATAATTAACCAAATCACCATGCCAGATGAAGGTGCTGTGCTATTAGATGGTCAGCCGCTAAAACCAGAGCACGTTAGAGATATTGGTTATTTACCGGAAGAACGTGGATTGTATAAATCTATGAAAGTGGGTGAGCAATGTTTGTATTTGGCACAGTTAAAAGGATTAACGAAAACTGAAGCGAAAGCAAGATTAAAATATTGGTTCGATAAATTAGAGATCGGAGATTGGTGGAATAAGAAAATACAAGAGTTAAGTAAAGGTCAAGCTCAAAAAATACAATTCATTGTAACGGTCCTTCACCAACCAAAATTGTTGATTTTTGACGAACCTTTTTCTGGTTTTGATCCTATTAATGCGAATTTAATTAAGGATGAAATTTTACAACTCAGAGACGAAGGAGCCACAGTAATTTTTTCAACTCACCGAATGGAATCTGTTGAGGAGTTATGTGACCATATCGCCTTAATTCATAAATCGAATAAAGTCTTAGACGGAAAATTAAACGATATAAAACGTCAGTTTAAAACCAACACTTTTGAAGTTGGATTAGAATCCTTAAATAGGGAAAAAGTATTTGCAGAAATTCAAGACAAATTTGAAGTGCTTCCGGCAACTTTTAAAAACTTGAATGATGATATTAAGTTGAATATAAAGCTAGGAGAACATGCATCACCAAATGATTTATTGTCATTTTTAACATCAAAAGCAGAAGTACATCATTTTGTTGAGGTGATACCTTCAGCCAGCGATATTTTTATTCAAACTGTAAAAAATAACTAAAAATGAATCATTTACCATTAATTATAAAACGCGAGTACTTTACAAAAGTGAAAAACAAATCATTTATTGTAATGACGTTTTTAAGTCCGTTAATAATGATTGCGCTTTTTGCAGTAGTTGCCTATTTATCGCAATTGAATAACGATAAGGAACGTACCATTTCTATTTTAGATGAAACAGGTTACTTAGAAGAAGTATTTCAAAATACAGAGTTTACAACATACACAAACTTAAACGGATTAAGCCTAAACGATGCCATTGCTTTAGTGAAAGAAAAAGAAGATTATGGATTATTATATATTGGTAAAGCAGGTTCTCTTGATGATGTTTCTGGTAATGTGAAATTTTATTCTGAAGAATCACCATCCTTAAGTGTCATCTCTGGTTTAGAGCAACAGATTGAAAAACGTCTAAAAGAAAAGAAACTTGAATTAGACGGAGTATCCTTAGCACAAATAGAGGCATCTCAAACAAATATCGAAATTGCACAAGAAAGTTTTGATGGCGAAAAGAGTTCTAAAATAGATAATGTTGTAAAACTTGCATTTGGTGGGGCTGCTGGTTATTTGCTATTTATGTTTATTGTTATTTATGGTAACATGATTATGCGTAGTGTTATAGAAGAAAAAACAAGCAGAATTATCGAAGTTATAATTTCATCTGTAAAACCTATTCAATTAATGATGGGGAAAATTATAGGGACGTCATTAGCTGGTATTACACAATTTGTAATTTGGGTTATTTTGGGAGGTGTTTTGTTGGTTGTTGTTTCTGCCATTTTTGGTATCGATCTAACACAAGTACAAACACCACAGCAAGAAATGGTGAACCAAGCTATGCAAGCAGATGGTTCGCAAGCGATGGCCGAAAATTTAATTGCAGCAATAAGTAACTTACCGTTAACTAATCTCGTTATAGCGTTTTTATTCTTCTTTATTGGAGGTTATTTACTGTATAGTTCACTTTATGCTGCCATTGGTGCAGCAGTAGATAATGAAACGGATACGCAACAATTTATGTTGCCAATTCTTATGCCATTAATTTTAGCAGTTTATGTCGGTGTATTTACGGTTATTGAAGATCCGCATGGTACTGTGTCAACAGTATTTTCGTTTATTCCATTTACGTCTCCTGTGGTTATGTTAATGCGGATTCCATTTGGCGTACCACTTTGGCAACAAGGTTTATCGTTATTACTTCTGATAGGGACATTTATTTTTGCAGTATGGTTTGCTGCTAAAATATATCGCGTTGGTATTTTAATGTATGGCAAAAAACCAACATATAAGGAACTTTTTAAATGGTTGAAATATTAAATAATGAACCAAGATTTAAGTGAGATAGAAGACAAAATAACTGAAAGTGGTGCTTGGCAGACCTTTCGAGATTTCCTAGGATTACACATTAATATAGGAGAGGATATTAGTATTTCAATTCTTGATATTCTAATTATTATCACAGTTATATTTGTTACAACTATTGTCTTAAGAATAGTTTTAAAGATCATCACAAGAAATGTACCTGAAGAAAATATTGGTAAATTTGGTGTTGTATATGGGTATTTTCGGTGGCTTGTTTATATCGTAATACTCTTAATAACGCTGCACAGCGTAGGTGTCAATGTAACTGCAGTTTTTGCAGCATCTGCCGCGCTTTTAATAGGTATTGGTTTAGCTTTGCAAACCTTATTTCAAGACATTATTTCTGGTGTGTTTATATTAATTGACCAGTCGTTACATGTTGGTGATATCATTGAGATTGAAGGTAAAGTTGGTCGTGTAGAGGAAATAAAATTACGAACAACCAGAGCAATAACCATTGATAATAAGGTCTTAATCATTCCTAATCATTTATATTTAGAAAACAGTTTGTATAACTGGACACAAAATGGAACCACAACTCGAGAAAATGTAGAGGTTGGTGTCGCCTATGGTAGTGATGTGCAATTAGTAAAAAGGTTGTTGCTTCAAGCAGCTAGCACAAATGAGAATGTCCTTTCAGAACCAGAGCCTGCTGTTATTTTCACAAATTTTGGAGACAGTTCTTTAGATTTTAAGGTGTCGTTTTCATTAATAGATAGTTTTAAAGCGCAGTTTCCTAAAAGCGAAATTAGGTTCGAAATAGATCGTCTTTTTAGAGAACATAATGTGTCCATTCCATTTCCGCAACGCGATATACACATTATTCAAAAATAAGAAGTTTAAGAATTTTCTTAAGTTTGGTTTAACTTTTGAATGCATTCTAAACGAAAATAATAACAAGATTAAAATAAAGTTATGCCAAAAATATTAATTATTGAAGATGAAGCTGCTATACGACGTGTATTAGTAAAAATACTTTCTGAAGAAAATAATACCTATCAAGTTGAAGAAGCAGAAGATGGTTTAGTTGGAATTGAAAAAATTAAAAAAGAGGATTACGATCTAGTGCTTTGTGATATTAAAATGCCAAAAATGGATGGTGTTGAAGTATTAGAAGCCGTAAAAAAAATAAAACCAGAAACACCTATGGTAATGATTTCTGGTCATGGAGATTTAGATACAGCTGTAAACACAATGCGTTTAGGTGCGTTTGACTATATTTCTAAACCGCCAGATTTAAATCGATTATTGAATACGGTTCGTATTGCTTTAGATAGAAAAGAACTTGTTGTTGAGAATAAAATGCTTAAGAAGAAAGTAAGCAAAAACTACGAGATGATTGGTGAGAGTGATGGAGTAGAGCGGATAAAAGATATGATTGATAAAGTAGCACCAACAGATGCTCGTGTATTAATTACAGGCCCTAATGGAACAGGGAAAGAGCTTGTAGCCCATTGGTTACATCAAAAAAGTGAGCGTTCTAAAGGGCCAATGATAGAAGTTAATTGTGCTGCAATTCCTTCAGAATTAATTGAAAGCGAATTATTTGGCCATGTAAAAGGAGCTTTTACATCTGCCGCAAAAGATAGAGCAGGTAAGTTTGAAGCGGCTAATGGAGGAACTATATTTTTGGATGAAATTGGAGATATGAGTTTGTCTGCTCAAGCTAAAGTTTTACGTGCCTTACAAGAAAGTCGTATTCAACGTGTTGGGAGTGATAAAGATATTAAGGTGAATGTTAGAGTAGTTGCAGCAACCAATAAAAATCTTAAAAAAGAAATTGAAGAGGGGAACTTTAGAGAAGATTTATACCACAGATTAGCTGTTATTTTAATAGAAGTTCCTTCTTTAAATGATAGGCGAGTAGATATTCCGCTTTTGATTAATTATTTTTCTGAAAAGATTTCTAATGAGCACGGAACTGCTCAGAAATCATTTTCAGATAAAGCCATTAAGTTACTTCAGAATTATGATTGGACAGGTAACATACGTGAATTGCGTAACGTGGTAGAACGCCTTATTATTTTAGGTGGAAATGAAGTAAGTGAAAGTGATGTGAAAGCTTTTGCTTCAAAATAAAACGTAGTTATTATGAAAGATATCAAGATAGACGATTTCAAAATATCATCTCAAATTAACATTAAAGATTTACCGACAACATTCGATTTAGGTGAGAGTGAAAAGAAGATAGAAAAGGAATTAAGAAAAGTTAGTCGCGATTTAGCAGACATCCAAAACCGAATGTATGCCCATGGTAAATATTCGGTCCTTTTTTGTATTCAGGGTATGGATACAGCGGGCAAGGATAGTTTGATTCGTGAGGTTTTTAAAGAGTTTAATGTTAGAGGTATTATTGCTCATAGTTTTAAAAAACCTACAGATTTAGAATTAAAACACGATTATCTATGGCGACATGTCAGAGCTTTACCAGCAAGAGGGAAGTTTGGTATTTTTAATAGAACACACTACGAAAATGTATTGGTTACGAGGGTACATCCAGAATATCTAATGTACGAGAATATTCCAAACGTAACATCGCTAGATGATGTTGATGACGCGTTTTGGGATAAACGATTCGGTCAAATTAATAACTTTGAAAAACATATTGCAGATAACGGTACCATCATTTTTAAATTCTTTCTGAATATTTCGAAAGAAGAGCAAAAGAATAGATTATTAAGACGTTTAAATAAGCCTAATAAGAATTGGAAATTCTCACCAGACGATTTAGATGAGCGTGAGCATTGGGATAATTACCAAACCTGTTATGAAGATGCGATTAATAAAACGTCTAAGCCTCATGCTCCTTGGTATAATCTTCCTGCAGACGATAAACCTACGGCGCGGTATATTGTAGCTAAGATTCTTTACGATACACTTAAAGACTATACCGATATTAAGGAACCAGAATTACCCGAAAGTCAAAAAGAGAATATTGATTCTTATAAGCATCAACTGGAAAATGAATAAGGTGAAAACTCTAATTATAAGGATTTTATTAATCTGTAATATCATAGTTCCAATGTTTAGTGACGCTCAAAATAACGATGAACTTCCGTATTATGAATTACCTGAAATTTCAGAAGAATTTACAGCAGGCACTATGGCTGCACGTATGATTGATGCCTTAGGATTTCGGTTTTATTGGGCCACAGACAGCTTAACTGAAAAAGATTTAGCTTTTAAAGCTAATGAAGAAGGTAGGTCTTCAGAAGAAACCATAAATCATATTTATAGTTTGTCTAAAACCATTGTTAATTCAACTTTAAAGCAACCTAATATTAGAGAAAACGAAGATTTGTCATTTGAAGAGTTGAGATCTAAAACATTACTCAATTTAAAAACAGCTGCAGATATTTTAAGAACAAGTGATGATATTTCGCAATACAAAATTATTTTTGGAGAACGCGAAATTTCGTTTTGGAACCAAGTTAATGGACCAATTGCAGACGCTATTTGGCACTGTGGACAATTATCGATTTACCGAAGAACTACTGGAAACCCTATAAATTCTAAAGTGAATTTTTTTACTGGGAAAGTGAAATCTTAATTTCATGACTAAAAAATCAATTTTCTCTATTGTAGTTTTACTTTGTTACTCTTCAATAGTGATGAGTCAAGGAGCCGTAGAGTTAATTTGTAGAATTTTAGATAGCAATGAAAAATTCCCAGTGTCTTATGCTACAATTCAGTTTGAAGGGGAATCAGCAGGTCTTGTGGCTAATGATGAGGGGAGTTTTAGACTGCCAGGTCATTTGGTACAAACCAATAAACGCATCATTATTTCATCTATAGGCTATGAAACGTTGGTGTTAAGTATTAATACTTTAGATTCTAAAAGTATTAACATCATCAATCTTATACCTAAAATTGAAAGTTTGGACGCTGTTTTAGTGACGTCAAAAAAAACAAATCGTAATACGACAGAGTCATCTGTAGAAATCATAAGAAAAGCTATTTCTAGTATACCAAAAAATTACCCAAATGAACCGCATTCTTATATCGGTTACTATAGGGATTACCAGGTTGTAAATGATAATTATTACAACTTAAATGAGGGTATTATAGAAAATTTTGATGCTGGTTTTAAAACCAATAAGTTTATGTATAAGGACAATCAAACAGCGATTTATTCATATAAACTTAATAAGGATTTTTATCAAGATACATTATTGCTCAATAGTATTTATGGTGAGTCTAAAATAATAGATGCAGATGATAATGCGAGATTAGGAACAACCATTAGGAATGAATTAGAAATTTTAAATATCCATAATCCGATTAGGAATTATGATAAATCAAGCTTTTCTTTTATTTACGTTTTAAAGGATAATTTTATTATGAATCATACTTTTGAGAGTCCTAAAGTGGTCTTTATGGGGGATGAACTTTTATATGAAATAAGCTTTTATTCTAAAGAAGGCATGCAGTCAAAATTTAAGGCGAAAGGAAAAATTTATATCTCTAAATCTACGTATGCAGTTAACAGACTAAATTATCATGTATTTGAAAACTCGGACTATAATACTGGTCGTTCGGGAAATGGTTATGGTTTTGGATTTAGTAGTAATAAAGCAGAAGAATCAAATACGCTATTCAAAATTAATATTGAATATAAGGATATAGGCGGGAAGATGTATCTGAGTTATATGACCTTTAATAATAGATTTATAATAAAAGAACCCAACCCTTTAAGTGTTGATGATTTTGAATTTGATCCTAATGATGAGGCTTTTTATATTACGTTTAATAAATCGATAGACAAAGCTTCTATTCAAAGTAAAAGTAGGTTTAAGCTCTTTTTTAAAGAGAAAAAGCTGATGGTAAAACATATAGAGTTAGTTAAAAATAACGTTGTTAGGATAGACGTTTTAGATTGGTCAGCTGGGACTGCTCTAAATATAGCCGACGTGACTTCAGAAGATTTTTCTTATAAATTGAAAAAAATTAAGGATGTTTCTGGTGTTACTATTTACAAGGAATCAAAACTATTAGGGTTTCAGTTTAGAGAATTTTTTACTCAAGAAATTTTCACAGACAAATCACTAAATCCAGATTTATTATTAGTCAATAAATCCATGCCATTGTCCACTAGTTTGTTGAATAATAAAACTGTGGATTTCAATAAATATTGGGTTAATTCTCCTTTAAAGGAAACCTCAGAGGCTAAGCGTTAGTTATTCTGTTTCTTCATTCGTGTCGTCTTTTTTCATTTTAATGTATTTAGATACCAACCGGACTCCTAATCTTGCGAAAAGGATTACGGCAAATACCATTACTATATCTAAACCTGTCATATTTTATATTAATTGCCTGTTGCGGGTCTTGGGAACTTAGGTGCTTTAACGTCTGTTTTAATACCTAATTGCTTCATTAATTCTTCGATGGCTTTTTCAAGCTGAGGATCATTTCCATTGGACAATGCTTTTGCATCTTGTCTAACTTCAATATCTGGTGCCACTCCTTCGTTCTCGGCAATCCATTTATTATTTATAGGATCAAACACTGCATTGTCTGGCGAAGTTAATGAACCACCATCGATTAAAGCATAATGTGTTGAAGATTTAACTAAACCTCCCCAAGTTGTCATACCAATTAATTTACCAACATTCTGCTGTCTAAATACCCATGGGAAGAAATCTCCACCAGAACCCGCAAGTTCATTAATTAATAACACTTTCGGACCTAATATACCTGCAGGAAGTGTTAACGGTTTACCATTTGGCACTTCATTGGTTAAACCAGCTCTTAAGCTACGTGTCATTAAATCTACCATATAATCATCTAATAAACCACCACCATTAAAACGTTCATCAATAACAGCACCTTCTTTATCTTGTTGCGCAAAGTAATATCTATTGAAAGAGACAAAACCAGGACCTCCGGTATTCGGAACCCAAATATATCCTATACGACCGTTTGATAATTTGTCTACTAATCTGCGATTGTCCTCAACCCATGTGCGTTGTCTTAACGAGTTTTCATTAGAAATAGGTTCAACAATTTCTTTCCAGTTGCCTTTAAATTCTGGTTTGTCATTAATATGAAGAATAGTTTGTTTCCCTGAAGCACCATCTAAATATTTATAAAAATTGTCATTGGCTTTTATTTCTTTTCCATTGATACCTACAATATATTGACCTTCTTTTATGTTTAATCCAGGGGCGTCTAAAGGACCTGTTAAACCTGGATTCCAACTTTCAGTAGTGAAAATACGATCGATTTTCCAATGGTTTTTGTCGGTACTCATATCAGCACCTAATAGGCCTGTTGTAGATCTTTCAATATCTGGATAATCGCCTCCTCTAACAAAACTATGACCAACGGATAATTCACCATTCACTTGATCTAAAATGTAATATAAATCGGCACGATGCTTTATAAACGGAACCAATGGTGCGTATCGTTTGTAAACAACATTCCAATCACGACCATGCATATTTGGATCGTAAAAATAGTCGCGTTCATATCTCCAAGCTTCTTCAAACATTTGTTCCCATTCTGCGGCACGATCTAAATTCATTTGTAAATTAACTTTAAGGCGTTTGCCACCTTTTGCATCTCCACCTTTGGTACTAATCACTTGCCAATCACCATTAATCTGAGCTAACATATGTTCGCCATTTGTGGTAACCGAAACCGAACGCACACCAGATGCAAATTCTTTGTTTTCTTGTTTTTCAAGATCAAATTTGTGAAGTAGTGCGCCTCTATCATTTGGCACATATTCTGAGATAAATAGAGATCCTTTTTGACCAGCAATGATATACCCATAATTTCTTGAAGGTATCGGTAATGCTAGTGTACGGCGACCAATATTTTCAAAATCGATGTGCATTATTTTATTGTCATCTTCCTTTTTTTCTTTAGAATCTTTATCGTCTTTTTTATCATTAGGTTTCTCCTCATCTTCTTTTTTGATGTCTTCTTCATCACTTTTCGGTTTAAAAGGGGAATCATCATTAGCATCTAAATTAATAACATAAGCAGTGTAGGCAGGATTTGCTGTCATAGAACTGGTATTCGCCCAACCCGATCCAAGTGCAACATCGGTACTTGCTAAAAAGTAAAGTTGTTTCTTGTTTAAATCCCATGCCGGAGAAAAAGAATCTGCAAAAGCATCTGTAATTGGTTTAGTCGTATCTTTCTCGATAGAGTAGATGTAAATTTGTCTAAAGTTATTGGAAGCCGATTTTTGATAGGCAATCCAATTACTATCTGGTGACCACTTTAATTCAATACTATTACGTTCTAAGTTGGTTCCACCAATATCAATGGTTTTTACTTTTTTCGTTTCTAAGTTTACAAAACGTAAACGTACATCATCATCAACAAAGGCAATATGTTTTCCGTCTGGAGACCATGTCGGGTTCCAAGCTAGTTTAGATTCTCCAATAGAAATCGTTTCAGGTTTTGATAACCCATCCTGATCAGAAATCATTAACGCATAATTTTTTCTATCGGCATCAGAAAACCAAGCGATTTTATCACCTTTTGGAGACCAAATTGGTCGTCTGTCTGCGGTGCCAGAACTTTCAGTAATATTTCTAGAATCACCAAATTCTACAGGAATTGTAAAGATATCTCCACGAGATTGCATAATGGCACGTTTACCATTAGGAGATAAAGATGCTGAACGGGTGGAATTAGAAACATCTTCCCATTTGGTTTCTGACCAAGGAAAATCACCAACAACAGTAATTGATAATTGGGTGTGCTTGCCTGTTGAAATGTTCATGGTATGTATAAAACCATCGCGTTCATAAATCAAAGTATCATCATTACCACTTAGCCATTTCACATCAGAACCTTTAAAAGTTGTAATTTGTTGAATTGATTTTGTCTTCGGATTGAAAGACCAAATATTCGCTACTAAATCGCGATCAGACAGGAAATAAATGCTTTCACCTAACCACATCGGTTGTATATCGGTGGTTTTTTCATTAGGAAGTAAAACTTCATTCTGCGTTTTTAAATCCAATATAATAAGTGGTGTATTTTGTCCTCCTCTGTAGACGCGCCATTCTTCATCCCAACGATCCATTTTGTCTAAAATCAATTGCGTTCCGTCTGGTGAATAAGAGCCATCATTACTCCATTGTTTTGTTAAGAGTTGCGGTGCTCCGCCTTCAACCGAAATCGTGTAAAGTCTGTTATATGGTCGTGGTGCTGTTTCTCTGTTACTCGCAAATAAGATATGCTTTCCATCATTTGTCCAACCTCTAACTACAGAGCCGCTAGGATGCCATGTTAAGCGTTTTGGCTCTCCTCCATTTTTAGAAACTACATAAACGTTTTCTGTTCCAGCTCTGTCAGAACTAAATGCAATCCAATTGCCATCAGGTGAAAAGTAAGGATGAGATTCCACGGCAGCAGTAGAAGTGATGCGCTTAGAGTCGCTAGAGTTTAATGCAGAAACCCAAATATCGCTTCCGTATGTATAAGTAATATGAGTCGCACTTATATCTGGTGACCGGAGTAATCTTGTGCCTTGTGCAAATGATAAAATGCTGGTGAATAGAAATACTACAGTAAGAATTGGAGTTTGATGCTGCGTTTTAAATTTTAACGTCATGAGAGAGGGTTGGTTAAATTAATTATGATGAAGTTATAAAGTTACTAATAACTTAGTTACCATTATTAAAATTTAATAAATTCCAAAGACCATCTATCTAAGACTTACCATATTCTTCTTTGTAAATTCTGACTAAAGCCATGAAAATACTGATTAATAAGGGGCCGAAAATTAACCCTATAAACCCGAATAATGGCACACCGACAATAACACCAATCAACGTGATTAAAGGATGGACATCATCTAATTTCTTTAAGACGTATAGTCTGATAATATTATCGGTTAAACCTACCACAACAACACCATATATTAAAATTCCCCATGCCTGAAATGAATTTCCAGCGGATAAGGACAATATAAATACAGGTATGATTCCTATAAAGGTTCCAATGAATGGAATCATGGACCCTATGGTAACAATAACAAACCAAAAGAACGGTTCTTCAATACCAAAAATTAGAAAACCAATCAGAGCGATAATACCTTGAGCCAAAGCAACTAGTGGAATACCAATAGCATTAGATTTTACCATGGCTTGTACTTCTTTACCTATTTCGTTAACATTATCTGTGTTTAAAGGCAGATAATCACGTAAGGATTGTCTTAATTCCTTTCTGTTTGTTAACATGAAAAATAGCATGAAGTACATCAGTCCTATGGCTATAAGTAAGTTAAAGGTGTTACCAGCCATGCTTTGTAAACTTTCAGAAAGCCATGTGGTTATCCCTTGCGTATCAATTTGAGAGTTGACATCAAATCCAGTTTCAAATTTTATTTTGCTAACCTGATCTTTAAAAGCATCAATAACTTTTTCACTATTGCCAGCCACATCAGAAATTTTATTTCCTAACATTATTCCAAAGCCAGTAAGTGGCACCATTATAACAACAAACGACCCTAACATTAAGGTCATTGCAGCCAATGTAGGTTTCCAAGAATACTGATTCACCAACTTTTTCATTGGTTTCCGTAACAGTATATAGAATGTAATTGCTCCTAAAACACCACTTAAATAGGGTAGCATTTCACGAAAAATCAAACTACCAAATAGTAAGATTAAAAGTAAAACAAAGATTTGACGAATTATTTTAGGAGGAATTTGATTCATTTAGAAACAGTTTAAAAGTCCTTCAAAGATAACAGCGAGTCGATGGGAAACGTACCCTAAATAAATAAATAATTAACTCAATTAATGAGCCCTATAAAACGATCTCTACTTGGTTATTTAGGATGTCATCAAAAGTTTCACGTTTTCTTATTAAATGCGCCTTCCCCTTGTAAAGTAATACTTCTGCTGGTCTGTAGCGCGAGTTGTAGTTGCTGGCCATAGAATAACAATAAGCACCTGCATTTTTAAAACATAGAATGTCGTTTTCGTTGATTTCAGAAATGCGTCTGTTATTTGCAAACGTATCCGTTTCACAAATATAACCCACTACAGAATAAAAACGTTCGCGTCCTTTTGGATTTGAAATGTTTAGAATATCATGTTGCGAACCGTAAAGCATTGGTCGAATTAAATGGTTAAAACCAGAATCAATCTGCGCAAAAACAGTTGAGGTGGTTTGTTTCACCACATTGACTTTAGCTAAAAACACACCAGCTTCACTAACGAGAAATTTACCAGGTTCAAAGGCTAAGGTTAAATCTTTACCATATTCTTTGCAGAATTCGTTGAAACGTTGTGATAATTTCTCTCCTAATTCTTCAATATTGGTTTCAATATCTCCTTTTTTATAAGGTACTTTAAATCCGGAACCGAAATCTATAAATTGAAGCGTTTTGAAGTTTTTAGCTGTATCAAATAAAATTTCACTAGCATATAAAAAGACATCAATATCTAAAATATCACTTCCTGTATGCATATGAATACCGTTGATATTCATATTGGTGTTTTCTACAATGCGGAGTAATAGAGGAATCTGATGAATTGAAATTCCGAATTTACTATCAATATGTCCAACAGAAATATTGGTGTTTCCACCAGCCATTACATGTGGATTTATTCGGATACAAACAGGAACTTTAGGATGCTTCGTTCCAAATTGTTCTAAGATTGAAAGGTTATCAATGTTAATCTGTACACCTAATTTAGCAGCTTCTTCAATCTCTTCAAGAGATACACCATTAGGAGTGAAAATAATATCTTCTGGTTTAAATCCGGCTTTTAAACCTAATCGTAATTCTTGAATGGAAACTGTATCAATTCCTGAGCCCAACTTGTTAAATAATCGTAACACAGAAATATTCGACAATGCTTTAACGGCATAATTAAGCTTCAGATTTTTTACCTTACTAAATGCTTTTGTTAATCGCTTGTATTGAAATTCAATTTTTTCAGCGTCATAAACATAAACAGGACTTCCAAAATCCTTTGCAATTTGTAATAAGGTACTATCTTTCATTCTTTCTTTGTCTTTAAGTGAGATGGCGAAAATATATGTAATCCATATAATAAACATAAAAATGACAAAAAATGGTTATTTTTACACAAAATGTTAAATAGTTAACAAATTGAAACACGTATTTAAAAGTTGAATATTTTATTTAAGTAATATTGAAGCTTTTAAATGCGAGAACGAAGTGGTTCCACACGTTCTTAATTTTATAATTATTTTTCTTTAGAATTATCAAAATTTAAACGTGTGAAAACTATTGCCTCCTGTGTTCAAGATATTATTGTGGCTAGTCCCTTCTTAGAAGAAGGCTTATCTAGAGAAATTATAAATTTTTCTGCTTTAGCTAAAGAGTTGAATGCACCGATTTCTAAAATGTTACGGAAGCCTATAAAAGATGGAGCTATTATGATGGCTTTACGTCGTTATCAACAACCGTTAAATCTAGAAAATTCAAAAAGTTTAAAGAAGACCTTTAATGAATTAGGCGATATTACGGTACGCTCTAATCTAAGTGATTTTACCTTTCAGAATTCAAAAACCTTAATACATAGTCATTCTCAAGTTTTAGAGAAAATTAGTGAAAATCATCAAACGTTTTATGCCTTTACGCGTGGCATGTTTGAAAGTAATATAATAATATCCACTTCTGAAAAAGAGAGTGTTCTCAAAGCATTCAAAAAAGAAAATCAAATAGGATTACAAGAAAAACTGTCTGCCATTAGTATTTATTTGCCCAAAGGGAATTCTAAGATAGTGGGGCTGTATTATCAAATTTTTAAGCGTTTAGCATGGGAAAATATTACCTTATATGAAGTGGTTTCGACGACTAACGAGTTTACCATTGTAGTTGAGGACCATTTAGTTGATAAGGCATTTTCAGCTATAAAGCGTTTAATTGATTAAACGTTCTAGAACGTGTGTTGAAAAGCGTTAAATCAATTTTAAAAACTATTGGTAAAAACTATTAGTATGCTTACTTTTGTCAGACCATTAAATTTCTGATCAAAAATGAATTTACACGAATATCAAGGAAAAGAATTATTAAGCAGTTTTGGAGTACGTATTCAACGTGGTATTGTAGCCCAAAGTGCTAAAGAAGCTGTTGATGCAGCAAAGCAATTAACGGCTGAAACTGGTACAAGTTGGCATGTTATAAAAGCACAGGTTCATGCAGGTGGACGTGGAAAAGGTGGAGGCGTAAAATTGGCTAAGAACCTTAAAGAAGTTGAAGAAATTGCAGGACAAATCATAGGAATGGATTTGGTAACACCTCAAACTTCAGCGGAAGGAAAACGTGTTCATCAAGTTTTAGTTGCGGAAGATGTTTACTATCCTGGCGAAAATGAGCCAAACGAATATTACATGTCTGTTTTATTAAATCGTGCTACAGGAAGAAACATGATTGTATATTCTACAGAAGGTGGAATGGATATTGAAACGGTTGCTGAAGAAACTCCAGAATTAATACATAATGAAGAAATTGATCCTGCTACAGGGATTTTACCTTTTCAAGCGCGTCGCATTGCTTTTAACTTAGGTTTATCTGGAACGGCTTTTAAAGAAATGACAAAATTTGTTACGGCTTTATATACTGCTTACGATAAATCTGATGCCTCTTTATTTGAAATCAATCCTGTTTTAAAAACAAGTGATGATAAAATAATGGCTGTTGATGCTAAAGTAACTTTAGATGCTAACGCATTATACAGACACAGAGATTTAGCGCAATTACGTGACTTACGTGAAGAAAACCAGATTGAAGTTGAAGCAGGAGCTTTAGGTTTAAACTATGTGGACTTAGACGGAAACGTTGGTTGTATGGTAAATGGTGCTGGTTTAGCAATGGCAACCATGGATTTAATTAAGCAAGCAGGTGGTGAGCCAGCTAACTTTTTAGATGTTGGTGGTACTGCAGATGCAGCTAGAGTAGAAGCAGCATTCAAAATCATATTAAAAGATCCTGCTGTAAAAGCGATCTTAATCAATATTTTTGGTGGAATTGTAAGATGTGATCGTGTTGCACAAGGTGTCATTGATGCGTATAAAAACATGGGTAACATTACAGTGCCGATCATTGTACGTTTACAAGGAACAAATGCAGACATCGCAAAAGAATTAATTGATAATTCTGGTTTAGATGTAATGAGTGCAACTGAATTCCAAGAAGCAGCTGATAAGGTGCAAGATGTATTAAATAAATAAGTATCCGATAAGGTTTTAAAAGCCTGATAGGTATTATTACATATAAAAAAAGAGCAACATTTAATGTTGCTCTTTTTTTGTCTCTATAATTATAGAATTTAATCTTTCTTCTTTTCCTCTTTCTTTTTCTCTCCTTTTTTAGGCATTGGTCCACGTAAATGAATAATCAAACCATTCAAGAAGTTTCTTAGAACTTGATCACCACATTCCATGTATTTCGGATGCTCTTCGTTTCGGAACATCGCATTCAGTTCACTTTTAGAAATTCTAAAATCTACTAATTCTAAGATTTTTACGATATCATCGTCTCTTAGTTTGTGCGCTACTCTTAGTTTTTTAAATATGTCGTTGTTTGTCATAATACGTTGTTTGTCTTTAATTGTTGGATGTTAGATAGTGATACGCCTCTCCAAAATGAGTCGCCCAAAGTTTTTCATTGTGTTGTCCACCTTCAATATGATGGCTTTCAAATTGCGATTTATGAACACCTTTAGATTGAAGTAATTTAATCATTTCTTCTAACTTCGGAATCATGGTTTCACCTTCATTGGTACCAGCTAAAAAATAAAACTTTGAAGTTTCTGGAATTTTAGTGTTTTCTACTAAATCAAAAATCTCAGGATTTATCCAAAAGGCAGGGGAGAAGACTCCAGCTTTACCAAATGTTTCAGGATATTTTATTACGGCATAAAACGATATTAAACCACCTAACGACGAACCAAAAATAGTGGTGTGTTCTGCGTCTGATTTAGTTCTATAAGTCTTATCAATGTGCGGTTTTAATGTGTTCTTTATAAAACTTAAATAGGCATCCCCTTGTCCTCCTCCATGTTTTTCATGCTCATATGGTGTGAGTTCATCAGTGCGTTTGGCGTTGCCGTGTTCTATTCCAATAATTATACTTTCGTTATCCGTTAATGTATCCATATATTCATCAACTTCCCATTCTCCAACAAAGGATGTTTCTGCATCAAATAAGTTTTGTGCATCATGCATATAAATGACAGAATATGACTTTTCAGAATTTTTATAATTTGTAGGTAAATACACCCAAATAGTTTTTACAGAATCTAGTTGAGGAGCTGCTATCGTAAATTTTGTAATATGTTGTGAAGCAGTGCTTTGTGCTGTAATTTGGGTTGCTATAAATGCTAGAATTAGCAAGTATAAATACTTCAATTTCATTATTTTAATGATGTTTTAGTGTGACAAAAGTTTAAAAAAATCGACCAAGTACATTTAATTTTTCGACAAGATACATTATATCAACGACAATAAAATAAACTACCTCTGTAACTTTACACTATTAAATTAATCCCCGTATAGTCATGATTAATCGTGTTGAAAAATTGAGTTTACTTTCTGAGATGATTGCATTCGCTCAAACAGATGAAAATA
Organism: Winogradskyella thalassocola; assembly: GCF_900099995.1. GTDB lineage: Bacteria > Bacteroidota > Bacteroidia > Flavobacteriales > Flavobacteriaceae > Winogradskyella > Winogradskyella thalassocola. The sequence continues at coordinate 100,890 of NZ_FNCZ01000004.1, read as the reverse complement.
TAAGATCTATTGAATATAAATTTTTATATAGTATTGCTAAGCAATTGGAGATTTCAAAAGAAGATTTTAAATACCTCTTTGAACATCCTGTAACTTATGTGCATTTAAAATCGCATAGCGAACGCATTGTTCAGTTTCACCGATTAATATTGCTTATGAATCTCGATCATAAAGTAGCGCCAAAACAATTGGTTAAAATTCACAACTTTGGATTACGAATGGGATTAAGTCATGAATCAATTAACAGAGTTCTTGATTTAATGGATAGTTTTCCTAATAAAATTGTACCACCAGATTTCTTGATTGATATTTTTAAGGTGCAGTATAACTAGTCTTCAGTATCTAGTCTTCAGTTTGCAGTCTCAATGGTAATTTTAAAAAGCTATCCTATTTGAATATAGGCTTAATTTTTAGAACAATCTCTCTGTGAATCTTTGTGCCTTCTCTGTGTAACTTCGTGTAATAGTTTTCAGTTTTAGTCTCAGTCTCAGTTTTTAATCTTGAAATTTAATTATTGCGTTTCGGAATTTTTCCTCTTTCGCAACTTTTTGTAAAATCTTCCAACCTTCCGTCAATTTTTTTTTAGTTTCACACTTCACACTTCACACTTCACACTTCACACTTCACACTTCACACTTCACACTTCACACTTCACACTTCACACTTCACACTTCACACTTCACACTTCACACTTTGTACTGACCACTGACTACTGACCACCGTTTCACACCTTCAACTTCTCTAACTTACTCTGATAAGCAGTTATCTCATCTCTAAAACGTGCAGCTTCTAAAAAGTCTAATGCTTTTGCAGCTTGTTCCATAAGTTTACGACGTTCTCTAATTTTCTTTTCTAATTCCCCTTTATTTAAATAATCACTTTCTGGTTCAGCTGCTATTTGTGCATCCAATTCTGTTCTGTATGTACTCACTGAATTTTGAGTTAAAGCACTATTTAAACTCTTATTTAAAGCTTTAGGAACAAGATTATGTTTGGTGTTATAGGCGATTTGTTTTTCACGACGATATTCCGTTTCGTCCATTGTTTTTTGCATACTTTTTGTGATTTTATCAGCATACATAATCGCTTTCCCATTTAAGTTTCTTGCCGCTCTACCAACGGTTTGCGTTAAAGAACGTGCGGACCTTAAAAAACCTTCCTTGTCAGCATCTAAAATAGCAACTAGCGATACTTCAGGTAAATCTAAACCTTCACGTAGTAAGTTGACACCTACCAAAACATCAAAGACACCTTTTCGTAAATCTTGCATTATTTCTACACGTTCCAAAGTATCTACATCACTATGAATATATCGGGTACGAATTGAAATTCTGGTTAAATATTTTGTCAATTCTTCCGCCATTCGTTTAGTCAATGTGGTTACTAAAGTCCGTTCGTCTTTTTCAACACGATTTTGAATTTCTTCAATTAAATCATCAATCTGATTTAGACTTGGTCTGACTTCAATAATAGGATCTAATAATCCTGTTGGTCGAATGACTTGTTCAACATAAACTCCATCTGTTTTTTGCATTTCGTAATCTGCTGGAGTGGCAGAAACATAGATCACTTGATTTTGAAGCGCTTCAAATTCTTCAAACTTCAAAGGTCTATTGTCCATGGCGGCTGGCAATCGGAAACCATAATCAACTAAGTTGACTTTTCTACTTCGGTCACCTCCGTACATGGCATGGACTTGTGAAATGGTCACGTGACTTTCATCAACCACCATTAAAAAATCATCCGGAAAATAATCGAGCAAACAGAATGGTCGCGTTCCTGGTAATCGTCCGTCTAAATATCGAGAATAATTCTCAATACCTGAACAATACCCTAATTCCCGAATCATTTCTAGATCGAATTCTGTACGTTCTTTAAGGCGTTTGGCTTCAAGATGTTTACCTATGTCTTTAAAGTAATCGTATTGTTTTACTAAATCGTCTTGTATGTCTTTTATCGCGCCGTTTAGCACATCAGGAGATGTTACGAACATGTTTGCAGGATAGATATTTAAGCGATCATAACGTTCTATAATCTCATTAGACCTTGCATCAAACGCTTCAATTTCTTCAATTTCATCACCAAAAAAGTGAATTCTAAAGGCATGATCCGCATAACCAGGAAATACATCTACTGTATCACCTTTTATTCTAAAGTTTCCGTTTTTAAATTCAGATTCTGTTCTAGAATATAAACTTTGAACCAGTTGATGTAATAATTTAGTACGAGAAATAACTTGATCACGCTCTATCGAAATCACATTCTTTTGAAATTCTACAGGATTCCCAATACCATATAAACAAGATACGGAGGCAATGACAATCACATCACGACGACCAGAGAGAAGGGAAGACGTGGTGCTTAAACGCATCTTCTCAATTTCCTCATTGATAGATAAATCTTTTTCTATATATACACCAGACGTAGGAATGTAGGCTTCGGGTTGGTAATAGTCGTAGTAGGACACAAAATACTCAACAGCATTTTCAGGAAAAAACTGTTTGAATTCGGAGTAGAGTTGTGCAGCCAAAGTTTTGTTATGTGCCAAAACCAAAGTTGGTCGTTGCAATTCTTCAATAACGTTGGCAACTGTAAAGGTTTTACCAGAACCAGTAACACCCAAAAGCGTTTGGTATTTTTCTTTTCCTTCAATACCAGCAGCTAATTTTTTTATAGCTTGTGGCTGATCACCAGTAGGTTTAAATTCGGACTCAATTTTAAATCGCATACTGCAAAGTTACAATAAAGCACTTATAATTTAATTGCGAAGTGCGTTACAATTGCGTTAAAATAAAAAGAACTTCAAGATCTAAAATCTGAAGTCCTTTTTAAAGATTGTGCAATATAGATACTCCTTTTTTACTAGAAGTAGTAGTTATATACCTTAATGCTTTAAAGCAAAATGGCCTCTAAGCTCATCACCATTTACTAATGTAATTAAATACCAGAAATCATTTGATTCTAGCATTTTTCCGTTGTAATAGCCATCCCATGAATAATTTGAAGGAATTAATTGCTTAATAAGCTTACCATATCTATTAAAAATAAGTATTTCTTTTACAATACGGTTTCTATCAATAACGGTCCACGTATCATGAGCATTATCGTTATTAGGAGTGAAAAATGCAGGAATAAAAAGGTCTACTTCAATCTGAAAAGAGAGTGATTTAATGATACAGCCATTAAGATCCGTGACATATAACGTGTGAATACCTTCTGTTAGATCATTAAAAACATTGGAGGTTTGAGTACTAGAATAATCAATAGCGTATAAATAGTCTAAAGTTTGATCTGTCATAGTAACCATAAGCGTACTGTTGCTTATTGAAATATTGGATTCATCTAAAGTAAAATCTACCGCGTCATTAATAGTAATGTCAAAACTACTTTCATTAGAGCAGGTATTTGGTGCGGTGCCTATTTCATTATAAATGTATAAGGTTTGCGAATTAGTAATAATATCTCCAGCATTAAATAGGGTTCCTGTACCGCTTGGTCCTGTAAAATAGTTACCGTTGGTTAGTGTAGGTAATGTATATTCTGAACAAATAATTTGGTTAGCCAAGGTATCTACACTTGGAGCACCCGTAATTGTAATATCAAAACTACTTTCATTATGACAAGTGTCTGGAACTGTACCAATTTCAACATAAATATAAATGGTTTGTGTAGTCGAAATGGTATCACCAGCGTTTAGTGGTGTACCTGTACCGTTTGTGCCTGTAAAATAATTACCATTAGTAAGTGTTGGTAAGGTATATAACCCACATTCCGTTTGATCAGAAAGTGTATCTACATTAGGTGTACCACTTACAGTAACCTCAAAACTACTTTCGTTAGAACACGTATTAGGCGCTATTCCTGTTTCGTTATAAATATAAATGGTTTGTGTTGTTGAAATAACCTCACCAGCATTGAGTGGGGTTCCTGTACCATTAGGACCTGTATAATAGTTTCCATCGGTTAGTGCTGGTAATGTGTAATTAGAACACACAGCTTGATTAGCAATGGTATCTACAGCTGGTGCACTAGTAATAGTGACTTCAAAGCTACTTTCGTTATTACAAGTGTCTGGTGCTGTACCAATTTCAATATAAATAAAAATAGTTTGTGTAGTCGAAATGGTGTCACCAGCATTTAATGGTGTACCTGTACCGTTTGAACCTGTAAAATAATTTCCATTGGTAAGTGCTGGTAAGGTGTATGATCCACATTCCGTTTGGTCAGAAAGTGCATCTACATTTGGTGTTCCACTTACTGTTACATCAAAGCTACTTTCATTTGAGCAATCATTTGGTGCTGTTCCAATTTCATTATAAATGTAAATAGTTTGTGTTGTAGAAATAACATCACCAGCATTGAGTTGTGTTCCTGCACCATCTGTTGCAGTATAATAATCTCCGTCAGTTAAGGCAGGTAACGTATAACTTGAACACACAGTTTGATTCGCAATTGTATCTACATCTGGAGTTCCGGTAATAGTCACCTCGAAACTACTTTCATTATGACAAGTGTTTGGTGCCGTGCCTATTTCATTATAAATGTAAATAGTTTGTGTTGTCGAAATAACATCACCGGCATTGAGTTGTGTTCCTGCACCATCTGTTGCAGTATAATAATCTCCGTCAGTTAAGGCAGGTAACGTATAACTTGAACACACAGTTTGATTCGCAATGGTATCTACATCTGGAGTTCCGGTAATAGTCACCTCGAAACTACTTTCATTATGACAAGTGTTTGGTGCCGTGCCTATTTCGTTATAGATGTAAATGGTTTGTGTTGTCGAAATAACATCACCAGCATTGAGTTGTGTTCCTGCACCATCTGTTGCGGTATAATAATCTCCGTCGGTTAAGACTGGTAACGTATAATTTGAACATACGGTTTGATCAGAAAGAGTATCTACAGCGGGACTATCGATAATTAATTGAGCAGCTTTCGTTATTAACGGACAAGAATTATAGTTAACTTCACAGTAATATTGGTTTCCATCAAAACTTAAAGGAGCATTAGTGATTACTAACGCGCTAGTTTGTGCGCCAGAATATGGACTAGCGTTAGCGACATTTACCCAGTTTCCTGAAGCATCAAGAACTTTCCATTGGTATTGGAATATACTAGTATCTAAAGTCGTGTTAAACGTTACAGTACCATTCTCGCAAATGGTTTGTGTTATAGGGTCTATAATATCTGGAATGGTATTCGTAATTGGATCTGCCGTATGTGACCCTAAATCTGAACAATTTTCACTAGAGTCAATAGACCAATCGTTACTGTCGTATGTCGTTTGTGGTATTGGAGCATCCGCATTTCTGATAACGGTATAGCCTCTCTCATCAGGTGAATTTACAACATCAATAAGGATTCCGTTTTTAAATAGTTTGAATTCATCGTTATCATTAATTCCTGTCGGAATATTAAAATCCACATCTAGAGGAGAGCAATTGGTACCGCTTCCCATTTGAATGACAAAAGTACTTAATGGAGCAATTGTCCCTACAATATCACTAAAGGTATTATTGGGTGTCGCGTTTCCTACATCTCCATAGCGTTCTATGATATAAATATTATCGATAACCACAGGAGAGTTTGTAGGGTTGTAAAGTTCTATAACCGCGTAATCACCACTATTGGCATCGTATATTTCTGAAATATATATATCAGCAGGTTCACAATCTGAAGCTATCACTGTAAAATCTGTAGATGACGTTCCTGTGCAACCACCAGTACTTATTATGGAAATGCTAGAAGTATCGACGGCACCTGCAGGTATAATCGCTGTAATTTGAGAATCGTTTATAATTGTAAATGAAGTAGAGACTCCATCAATAGAGACAGAAGCAGCACCATTGAAGTTGCTACCGCTAATAGTGATTAATGTGTTTTCTGGTCCACTAGAAGGTGTAAACGTATTAATTATTGGTGCAGGACAAACGCTCTTGTCTGTTATAACATCGCTACCTACTGTGGCATAAGCGTTGGTTATAAAAAATAAACTTAAGACGTAGGTATAGTGAATTAATAAATTAATGCGCTTCATTGCTTCAAATTAGACGTTGAAAAAATAATTGGTTTTATTTATTTAGATAAACCCAACCTGTAAAAGGTTTAGAATTTGTATTAGGCTCATTTAAATATAAGACATAAAAGTAGGTGCCTACAGGTAATACTTTATCCGTATGCATTAAGCCTTTATTTGCGATTCCGAACCATTTTTTATTGTTATTTCCTTCAAAAATTAAAGTTCCGTATCGGTTATAGACTTCTAATTTATGGTTGGTATAAACGTCATATAAACCTTGAATGTTAAACCATTCATTTTTGTCGTCATTGTTCGGTGAAAAACCAGTAGGTATAATTAATTCTTCTGCTGCAGTTGCAATTTCAAAAGCAATGGATTTAACAATACAACCATTAGAATCTTGCACGTATAAGGTATGTGTCCCTTCTGAAACATTTGTAAATGTATTTTCATTTTGAAAACTAGAACCATCAATAGCATATTCGTATTCAATTGACGTGTCAGACATTGTTATTGTTATAGAATCCCCGTTGATTTCAATATTCGAATCTGTTAGCGTAAAATCTGTTGATGGATAAATTGTTACATCAAAGCTACTTTCGTTATTACAAGTATCTGTAGTGGTACCAATTTCGTTATAAATATAAATCGTTTGTGACGTTAAAATAATCGCACCTGCATTAAGTTGCGTTCCTGTTCCGTTAGTTCCTGTAAAATAGTTACCATCTGTAAGGTTTGGTAAAATAAATTCTGAACAAATCGAAACATCAGAAAGTGTATCTACATTTGGCGTTCCAGTTACGCTTACATCGAAACTACTTTCGTTAGTACAGATATTAGGAGCAACTCCAACTTCGTTATAAATATAAATCGTTTGTGATGTTGATATAATTTCTCCTGCATTTAAAGGTGTACCATTTCCATCAGCAGCTGTGAAATAATTACCATTAGTTATACTTGGTAGTACATATTCAGAACAAACCGTTTGGTCTTCTAATACGCTTACAAGTGGATTACCACTGATAGAAACTGTGAAGCTAGATTCGTTTTGACACGTATTAGGTGCAGTGCCGGATGTATTAAATATATAGATGGTTTGAAAAGATGTTATAATATCACCAGCATTAAGCTGAGTTCCTGTTCCGTTAGTTCCTGTATAGTAATTTCCGTTAGTCAGTACAGGTAATGTATAGATAGAACAAACCGTTTGGTTTGGCAACGTATCTACTTCAGGATTTGAAACCTCAAGATGAGCTGCATTTGAAACAAGGTTACAACCCGTAGATGACATCATACAGTAATATTGTAATCCATTAAAACTAGCTGGAGTATTAGTAATGTTTAATGTGCTAGTGGTTGCACCAGAATAATTACTATCGTTACTAACGTTTACCCAGTTTCCAGAAGTATTAAGGACAAGCCATTGGTACGAATACGACCCTGTATTTACAGATACGGAAAAGGTCGCTGTACTGTTCTCGCAAATAGCTTGATTGTTTGGATGTGTAATATTTGGTGTAGAGCTAGAGTCAGCTGTATGTGAACCTAAATTTGAGCAATCTTCATCCTCTAACAATAACCATTCGTTAAGATTAAATGTTGTACTCGGTGAAGCTGCATCCGCATTTCTGATAAAGCTGTAACCAATTTCATCATCGGTGTACATCACATCAATGACAGTTCCATTTTTTACTAATTTAATTTCGTCATCTTCATTAATACCAGCAGCTACTGATGTACCAGCAGTTAAGCCACTACACGTATTGCCTGTACCACCCATTTCGATAATATAAGTACTAAGAGGCGCAATAGAGCCTTCTAGTGGGATTGTAGCACTTGGAGTTGCATTACCGATATCTCCAAAACGTTGTACTTCGTAAATGGTATTTAAACTAATAGCGGTGTTGGTTGGGTTGTAGAGTTCTATAACACCATAGCTTCCTCCGTCAGAATCATAAACTTCTGAGATGTAAATCTCGTCAGCAGAATTACAATCAGAATTTAATAAAGAAAAGCTAGTAGCAGTTGTGGTGTCGCATCCACCAGAAGTCGTTAGCGTTATATTAGAACTGTCAGTAACCCCAGAAGGAACCGTAATTGAAATTTCAGTATCACTTAGTATTGTAAAGCTTGCAGTTACACCATTAAAATCTACAGAGGATGTCGTTGAAAAATTACTTCCATCAATTGTGATCTCTGTATTTACAGGTCCACTTGCAGGATTAAAAGTGTTTATAATTGGTGCCGGACAAGCAGTGCTATCGGCTTTGTAGGTTGAATAATTTGTGTTATTAATTAAAAAATAACCGTTAAAAATTAGAACGAGGGGGAATAATAAAAAAGTATAATTCTTCATTTAGTTTAGATAAAAATAGTGAGCAAAAATATGTAATAAATTACTCTTATTTATTAAGTAATAGTTATGCTTATTTTTTGCTCAAATAAGGGTTGAGTTAGTTATCACAAAAATAGAAGATTAAGTGATAACTCAAAATGTGAAGAATAGTATTTGTAGTGTAAAGTCAATCAGTTGATTAGATATTTCTGATTTCTTTTATCGTGTTATTTTGTATTTCGAAGATGCTAGATATTAGTTTTTTTTTGTTAAAAACCAAATTTCAATTTTAAATAGCTGTAATTTGAACCTTTATAGGGCTATTACAAAATTGATATAAAATAAAAGTGCAGCGTTTTAAATACGTTACAAAATATCTTTTTAGTGGTAAAGTAGAATAGAAAACAATGAGACACAAATGTCAATTATCTCCGTAACGCAAAATGGCCAGTATAAGTTTTGTTATCAATGAATTTAGCGACGAACCAATAATCATCACTAGGAAGAGGTTTTCCTTTTAATGTACCATCCCAACCACGATTTGAAGCCGTTAATAGCGTCATCAATTTACCGTAACGATTATAAATCTGAATAGCTGCTATTTGGTCGAATTGCGCATCAGTACCAATAACTTGCCAAGTTGGGTTATCGTCATCTCCATTTGGTGTAAAGAATTTTGGAAACCCTAATACCGAAATGATTTCTTCTTGAGTACCACAACCATTTTTATCTCTGATATATACGGTGTGAAAGCCTTTGGAAACATTAGTAAACACTAAATTGTCTTGGTAGATTCCGTCGATGTCATCTAATGCTATTTCATAATCTCCTTCACCAGAAAGTGTGATGGTTACCGTGTTATTTGGTGCTACACCAACCACGTTGACACTTTCTATTGTCGCTAGTTCTGAGGCTAAAACCGTAATTATTCTACTAGAAGAACAGCCATTTGGATCTGTAACTATGACCGTATAAACACCAGGTTCTGTTGCCTCATAAAATAGAGTAGTCACATCCGTTATACTGCCATTAAATTGCCATTCGTAATAGTAATTGTTAGGTAAATCATTAAGCACGCCGCCATAAATTGTAAGTGGTTCTGGGAACGTGTTTAAACAATATAATACCGTTTCATTAGCTTCTAAAACAGGAGTATAAAGAACATTAAGGTTTACTGTAGAAATACCATAACACTGATTGTTATTCGTGATTTTTACGTAAATCGTTTGTGTATAGGCTACCGTGTTTTCAAAACTATCCGATAATTGATTAGATTCACTTAAAGCGTCTTCTTCTGTTTCGTAATAACGTACTTCAGCACCTATGGGAATCTGATTTTGAATAGAGGCTTGAATATTAGATAAATCAAAAGTGGTAAAACCATCTATAACTTCGCCGTCACAAGCTTCGAGATTAGGGATGTATACCGTGTTATTTGATGTTTGTAATTCTAATTCTGCAATGTCAAAGCAATTCGCTTGATTTATAACTCTAGCATAAACAGTTTGAAAAGGGATCGTATTCTGAAAAGCTTCCGGATTTGTAATCGGGTTTATATTTGCAATGGCATCTGATTCGGATAAGAAAAAGGCATCAACAACGATGTCTTGATTTCCGTTGATTAAATCTAAAGAGGCATCAAATAAATCATACATTGATAATCCATCTTGGTTACTATCGCATTCAATTAAAATAGAATCAACTCCAGTAGGTAATGGTGCATATTCAATGAGAACTTCTCCGTATGAAATACAACCATTGGCTAAAGTAACTTCAACGTTGTACGTTCCTTCTTCGGTAACATTATATTTACCACAATTGATACAATTGCTTGGTTGAGATTCAACTAAGACACCATCTTTATACCAATCGTATACATTTTGACCATCTTGATATGCATTCAACTTAACAGCTTCTCCTTCACAGAGCGCATTATTTGTAGCAAGTAATAAATTTGGACCTAAATCTGAAGAGAGTTCAAAACTACCAGCCTCTAAAAAAACGGCAGAATCGTACCTGTAATTCTGTTCATCAGCAATGACTAATTTGACATGGTAGGTGGTGTTCGGTTCTACATTTGCTGTAGCAGTTAAAATAGCAGTCTGACCATTAAAATTAATGGGAGCATTACTATCATTATAATTACCAAAATAGGTTTCATTTTCTGGAGGACAACTGCCTTGAACGCCTGGCATTACAGTCGTCACTTTAACAGGTGTGTCTGTGTCTGGGACTAAAGCTATATTTTCATATTGCTCTTGTCCGATTGCCGGCTTAATTAAGAAACCAAACAAATCAGAGTATTGGCAGGTGTTAGAATTATTTTCTTGATACTCTTCTGAGGCAAAAATGTACCTAAAACTTACCTGTGAGGCCACTGACGTAAACTCAAATTCTAAAATAGTAGCATTTGTTGTTCCAGATTCATTTAGAGCATTTTCTAAATCAATATCTCCATTCCAATCAGTAGCATCATCATCACTTAGGTTGTCATTTGGTCCAGGGACATTTACTAACCTTCCTGTGCTTAAAACAATACCACTTTCAAAAGGAAAGTTTGAGCCTGAAGCTTCAAAATAACCATAGCTTTGATCGGTGCCACTAAAGTCACCGCCAACGACATTGGTTACAGTGATGTTGCTTATGCAATCACTATCGATTAAAATATTTTCTATAAGTTGCTGAGGTGTATAGGTTTGACTATCTACTGAAATATTTTGCGCATAGTTCAATAGAGAAAATAAAAGGACAATAGCCTGTAGTATATGCTTCATTTTCATTTTAAGGGACTGCAAAGATACACTTCTATGGATTATCTAAATTGTAATACGATGTTAAAAAAGATGATAGGTTTTTATTAACGACGAAGCGCAAAATGGCCTCTGACTTCAAAAGCAATATTACCTTGTTTTATTTCTGCCAAAAACCAATAATCTGTGGCTGGCATGTTATAACCGTTATAAGTTCCGTCCCAGCCTTGTGTGCTAGAACTCAATTGTTTTATGAGCTTTCCGTAACGATTAAATACATAAACTATACTACCAGGTAAGGTTTCTATGCCTATAATATGCCAAGTGTCGTTTTGTGTATCACCATTAGGAGTGAAAAAGGGAGGTGCATCTACAACAACAACTTCCTTTGTTACTTCTGCACAACCATTTAGATCAATAATGGTAACTGTATGATAGCCTAAGGCAACATTTTCAAAAACATTAGATTCTTGTGGGTCGTTATCGTCTAAAATATAGAGATAATTACCAATACCACTGATGGTGATTGTAATATTGTTTGGGTCAGAGAAATCTACCGTTTCTGTTAAATCTATAGTTGCAGATTCAGAAGCTGTTACATTGAAAGTGCTTGTGGTTGTACAGCCATGTTCTGAAGTTACGGTAACAGAATAAGTGCCAACGTCTGTAATTTCAATTTCAGAACCAATTTGGTTATTTGACCATAAAAAAGTGTCTGACTCATAAAAGGTATTGGCAGAAACCACCAACGGTAAATTATCGATACAAACCACTTGATTTGGAATGTTGACGTAAGGTTTTCGGTTTACAATTAATGAAAAATCAACTAGACTGTAACAGCCAGTGGTATTGTTTTCTATTCGAGCTGTAATGATTTCGTTAGTATTACCATTGTATGAATCTGCATTTAGTGGGTTTATGCCCTCAAGGGCATCAAGAATGTTGTTAAAGTAAGCTACACTATAATTAGAAGGGTTTTGAAATCCTAAAATAGTTGCTGTTTGTTGATTTAAGTTGAAATCAAAATAACCATCAAAATCATCATCACAAACAGTTAGATTTGGTGGTTGATTTGCAATTGGTAAAGGATTAACACGAAGTTCAAAAGGATGAATATAATAACAATGCGTAGTGCTAAATTCGATTCGCGCAAAAATGATATCATTGGTACTTAAATAGGTGTAATTTGTATCTAAGGCATTTTGATTAGCAATAGCATCTGCTTCTGATGAAAAATAACTAAAAAGCACATTGTAATTAGTGTCAACAATAACGTCGTTTATTGTGGTTAAATCGAAACTATTTATATCGTTTTCACAAGTGTCAAAGATCTCGAAAGTATTTGTAGCAGGCGGTAGATTGACATTTAATTCTAAAGGCACAAATGTGAAGCAATCAGCAACCGTATTATAAACTTTTATGAATATAGTTTGAGGATTGCTGGTGTTATAATAATTAGTAGGATTTAAAATAGGGTTGTTGTCTACCTGTAAATCGTCTAATGACGTAAAATATGAGATTATATTATCTGGATTTGGTGTTGTAAACAATTCATCTTCAGCAGTGGTTAAATTGAAAGGTGTGCTAGCGTCATAATTAGTATCACATTCTAAAAGTGGATTAGGAATATTAGGATGTGGATTAACAATTAAGTTAAAATCAGTAATGCTGTAGCATCCGGTGTCGTTATTTTCAATTCGGACTATCACTTGCTGATTTGTTGTTGTATGAGGAGATGAAATAAGATTGTCTCCTGTTTCTGCATCAGTGAGGTTTAAATGATAGGTTACCGTAAAATCATCAGGGTTTTGAGTGCCTAAAATGATGCCCGTTTGAGATTCAAGATTAAAAGATGCTATACCATCATTAGAGTCGTCATCACAAGCTTCAATATCATTTGGTGTATTGGCAATTGGAGAGGGGTTAACTTGAAGTATAAAATCATATACAAAGAAGCATCCCGTATCAGGATGTTCAATGCGAACAAAAATAACGTCGTTCACAGTTTGGTAATTGTAATCTAAGTCTAATGGATTTATGCTATTTTCAGCATTATTAAACGTTTCATAATAAGTAAGTGTCGCTGCAATCCCAGGGTTAATTAGGACGGATTCAATTTCTGAAAGGTCGAAACTAGTTGTTGGATTATCGCAAATTTCGTAGACTTCAAAATCATTGAAAGGAGGAGGAAGATTTACAATTAATTCTAGTGGAACGTTAACGAAACAATTACTTAAAGTGTTGTTTATTTTAACAAAAGCAGTTTGTGGATTACTAATGTTATTATAATTTTCGGGATCTGGAATAGCATTGATATTGGCTTCCAAATCGTCTAAGGTTTCAAAATAGGTGACTTCGATATTATCTTGTCTTACACCGAGTATTTCAATTTCGGAAACGGTTAAATCCCAAGTTAAAATACCATCATAATTATCATCACATCGCGCAATTGGGGTCGACGAATTAACAATAGGAGCAGAAATTACATTAATATCAAAAGCAGAGATGCCTTTACAGTAATTACCGTTATCGACTCTTGCATAAAGTTCTTGGGGATTTGTGGAGTTGGTGTAATTTAACGGAACAGGATTACTATTATTCATCGCATCTATAGCAGATACATGAAATGAAATATCTAAAGTTTCTGGACTACCAGCAATCATTTCCGCAATTTTATCGTTTAAATCTATGGTTATAAAACCATCATTACTGATGTCGTCACAGACAAAAATGTTTTCGGCAGCATTAAAAATAGGAATGGATCCGACCTCAATATCAAAAGAAGAGGTGCCATAACAATCAGAATCCGTAAAGCTTTCGACTCTAACATATATCGTTTGAGGACTCGACGTATTATTGTAAATGGAATATTTATCTATCACATTAATACCAGCGAGAGCGTCTGCTTCTGTTTCATAATAAAGCACTTGTTTATCTGGCTGCCCATTGAGTATTTCATCATCCTTTAAATAGAAATAAAAATCAGCAACTCCCGTAATGTCGGCTTCACAGTTTTCAAAATTTGTAATCGATATAAATTCGGGTAAAGTATTCACATAAATATAGAAACCAGAAAGACTATAACAGCCTGTTGTTTCATTTTCTACGCGCGCATAAATGTACTGAGTAGCCGTAGAATAATTTTGAGGATCTAAAATGACATTGTCACCTTCAATAGCATCGTTATAGTTATTGTAAAAGCTAATTTCAACACCAACCGTTGATGGTACTATTTCTGGAATTTTAGATTCTAAGTTTACTACAGAGATGCCATCATCATTATCATCGCAAATAATGATAGATTCCGGATACAGTATACTAGGCGCACTAACAACATTGACTTCTAGCGTAGAAATATCATAGCATTCTGTTTGAAAATTGATAACTCTTATATAAAATAACTGTGGGTTAGCGGTGTTGTAATGATAATCTGGTAGTATATTTTCATTATTTATAGCATCGTCTTCTGTGAGATAATATTTTACATTTCCGGCCTGTACACCTTGTAGCGCAACGCTATTAAACGTATCCATAATTAAAGTTGTAAAACCATCATCATCTTCATCACAATAGTCAACACTTTGTGGTGTTAATATTACAGCAGGCGAAATCTGTAATACAACATCCACATAACCTATACATTCTCCATCGACTAGAGTAGCATAAATCGTTGTCACATTATTTATAACATTGAATGGTATATTTTTATCCAATTCATTTGTGTTGTTCGTTCTGTCATCTTCTGTAAGAAAGAATTGAACTTCAAATTCGTCATAACCATCTATAAGTTCTATTTCAACATCATTCAAATCAAAATCAGCGATACCATCATTAGAAATGTCATCACAAACGATAAAGACCTGACCAGAAAAATTTGTTTTTATAATGTTAGCGTACAACCCTAGCTTCGTAATGGTATAACATCCAGTTGTAGGGTCCTCAACACGGATATAGAGAAGCTGAAAACCTTCAGTTGTATTTTGGTAATCTTCAGGGTCTGCAATAGGGTTAAGATTATTGTGTGCGTCAAATTCAGTAACATGAAAACTGACATCTAAACCTGTAATTCCTTGTAAAACATCATCTATGATGCTTGTTAAATCAAAATCTTCAAAACCATCGTCATCCTCTTCACAAGCATTAATCCATTGATCTTCTGTGTTTGTTGCGGGGCTGTCCTGCATCTGAACTGATAGTGTCGTTGTAGAAAAACAGCCAGTTAGGGCATCATAAATTCTAACATATAATGTTTGCGACGTATTGAGGTTAGCATATGGTGAAAAAATTGGATTTTGACCTAAATCGGCTTCAGGCTCTGAAAAATGATAAGAGACATACAAATTGGGATTTCCGTTTGTAATTTGATCATTAGCAACATTTAAATCTACAAATGTAAAACCATCTAAAGTAGCGTCTTTACATGCTACAATAGGATCAGGGTCTTCATATTCAGGTTTTTCATTCACAATTAAATTGAATGTAGAAAAGGCTAAACACCCATTTACAGTATCTTCAATTCTAACAAATATGGGTTGTGGTGAACTTGTGTTTTGAATAGTACCTGTAATAGGACTGCTATTATTTTCAGCGTCTTCGCTCGAGTAGTGGTAGCTAATATTGTAGTTTGAAGGAGGTACAGAAGCCAATACCTCAATGTCTTTAGTTGAAAGATCAAAATTCTCTACACCATCATTAGAATCATCATCGCAATACACAATATCTGAAATTTGAGTTGAGGATTGCTCAGAGTCGAGCGTGATTTCAATAGTGTCTTCAATAACACAGGAAGTCGCGTTAAGTTGTATGGTAATTTCAACTTTATATGTACCAGAAGATAATACGTTTAAAGTTGCATTATTTTCACCTGTTATTAGAACGTCATTCTTATACCAGTTATATGAGGCTTGCGGATTTTGGATATCTCCGTTGATGGTGACGGAATCTCCACATGTGGTGATATTAGGACCAAGATCTACATTAGCGTTAAAACTATTACCTTCTATAAACACTGCGGAATCAAAGTTATTATCGGTTTGATCTGCAATAATTAATTTAATTTGATATTCTACATTTGGCTGAATTGCCGCAGTAGCTGTTAATACAGTTGTTCGTCCATTATAATTAGTGTCCCCAACATTATAACCTTCAAAAAAGGCTTCGTTTTCGGCAGCACAAAAGCCTTCAATTTGGTCGTGTATCGTATTGGTATTTACTGGAGTGCTAGTCCCTGGAACAAGTGCAATATTAGAATATGGGGCAGAAGAGCCAGCTTCTCTAATTAAAAAGGCAAATCCATCAGAATAAAAACAAGGAAATTCTTGTTGATATTCCTCAGAGGCGAGCAAATAATTAAATTGAATTTGATTCGCAACGGATATAAAGTTGAATTGTATTGAGGTGGCATTTTGTGTATTAGTAATTCCTAAAGCGTTTTCTAAGTCTAAATCAGTTAGCCATGTGTCATCACCTTCATTTAATGGATTGCTATTGAGTATGTTTCCTGCGGAATTTACGTCGCCTGTGGTCAGTAAAATGCCATTTTCAAAAGGGAAACTAGAATCTGCACGATCAAAATAACCGTAACTGTTAATGCCATTTATTGACCCATTAATACTTGAAGATATGTTAGAAATTTCAACACAATTTTGTCCTAGATTTTGTTGGATCAATTGTTCTAAGAGTAAAGAGTCGTCCGTTGTTATTTGTTGTGAATAGCTACAATTAATACCAAAAAGGGTAATAACGAGAAAAAAAATTAAGTTAGGTCTCACAGTTTTAGTTTAAAAAAAAGCTTACGTAAAACAAGTATAATTTTAGGTAAAGCGATTTAGGTGAGAAAAAAATACTGAAAAATCACCAATAATGAGTTTTTTTAAGGATAAGTAACCTTTTTAATTGGATGAATGACCATTGAATAAAACACCCAATTGTTGTAATAAAAGTTTAACGCCTCAGTGTAAAATGACCTTTTACTTGAAATTCTTTTCCATCTTGTATCACATCTGCCACAAACCAATAATCTCCTGCTGGCATTTTTGTACCATTATAAGTCCCATTCCAACCTAGAGAGTTATGATTAAGTTGTGTCATTAGTTTTCCATAGCGATCAAAAACATTGATAATAGTTCCTGGTAGTGTTTCAACACCTGCAATGTGCCAAGTATCAAAATCGCCATCATCGTTGGGCGTTAAATGTTTTGGTGTGTCTATTACAAAAACATCTTTGGTAATACTAGCACAACCATTTTGATCTATAATAGTAATGGTGTTTTGTCCTATTGGGACATTTTGAAATACATTAGATAATTGAAAAGGATTAGTGTTAAGTTGGTATAAGTAATTACCAATACCAGTAACGGTTACCGTAATATTGTTAGGATCTGAAAAATCTATAGTCTCAACAACATCAATCGTAGCAGACTCAGATTCCGTAACATTAAATGTAGTAGTGTATGTACAACCATATTGGTTTGTTATGGTAACAAAGTAAGAACCTATGGCATTAATTTCAATTTCTGATGAGGTTTCTCCTGTAGACCATTGGTAAGTATCAGAAGTAGTATTAGTGTTAGCAGAAACTAATAGCGGTAAATCATTTAAACAAATAACTTGGTCTGGAATTGAAATATTAGGCAGTGAATTAATAACTGTTGAAAACTGGGTTATATCATAACAGCCTGTATTATTATTTTCTAATCGAACATAGATGATTTCACTATCAAAAACATTATAATTAGAGTGTAATGGGTTTCTATCTTCAATCGCATTAATATTAGAGTTGTAATAGGTTATAGAAAAATCATTTGAATTTTGATTCCCTAAAATGGCTGAATTTTGCTGCGTTAAATCAACTGATACATAGCCGTCAAAATCATCATCACATACAATGAGATTATCAGGAGTATTGGCTACAGGTAAAGGGTTAATGACTAATTGAAACGGATAAACAACATAACAATGTGTTGTATTAAACTCTACTCTAATGTATAGGGTTTCTGTGGTGTTGGTGTAAAAATAATTTGAATTTAAGGCGTTTTCATTAGCCTCAGCATCCACTTCATTGGAGAAATAGTTAATAACGACATTGTAAGTATTGTCAATTAGTAGTTCATTAATATCCAACAAATCGACACTGTTTTCTGTGTTTTCACAGATACTGAAAGTTTCAAATTCGTTGATTAATGGAGGGCTGTTAATTATTAATTCAAAAGGAACAATATCAAAACAGCCAGTTGTGTTATTTATGATTTTGGAGTACAAAGTTTGAGGAGAGGATGTATTCGTATAAAACTCCGGACTAATTATAGGATTATTATCTGTTAATGCATCATCTTCAGATTCAAAATAGGTAAATCCGATGTTGTATTGTCTTCCTTCTAAAATTTCTAATTCAATTTGGGTTAAATTCCAATCTAGTGAAAAATTGTTATTGTTAGCGCACGCAGTAATAGATTTGCCAAATTGTATATCTGGAAGTGAAAGCGTATTCATACTAAAAGTAGGTGTTTCAAAACATCCCGAATTTATGTTTTCTACTCTTGCATAAATTATTTGAGGGTTACTTGTTGCCGTGTAAATTAAAGGAATGGCATTAGATCCAAGTTCAGCATTAAGTGGTGTGAGGTGAAAAGAAACGTTTAATTCTGTTGGACTCCCAGCGGTTATATCATTTATTATATTACTTAAATCTGCTGTAACTAAACCTGTTTTATCGATATCACATTCAAAGATGTCTATTGGATTATTATAAATAGGAGCTTGGCGTGCTTCTATTTGCATAGGAGCAATCTTATAACAATTATTTTCAGCTTCATTTTCTAATCGTACATAAAGCGTTTGTGGATTTGATAATGGAAGATAATTTATTGTTTTGTCAATAGGATTTAGCCTGTTTACAGCATCATTTTCAGATTCAAAATAAAGCACTTGCATACCCACTTGTCCATTGATAATCTCTAAGTCTTTGGTCGCTAATAAAAATTCTGGATCCTCATTTAAATCTATGCCACAATAAATATAATCATCAATTGCATCTATATGTGGGTTGGCATAAATTTGAATATCGTACTTAAATACCGTGAAGCATTCTAAAGAACCTATTTCTCCTCGGATATATACTGTATTTGTTTCTGTTGTGTAACTGTTTGGGTTGATTATAGGTGTGGCTTTAGTAACGGCTTCATCGTAACTTTCAAAAAAAGAAAAATTTAAATTGGTAGCATCTCCAGCTAATTCAGGAATAACACTTTCTAAATTTATAGTGGCAATACCGTCCTGATCGTCGTCACAAATAACTAAAGGTTCTGGATCACTAGCTTCAATTGCGTTTGTAATATTTACCTGAAGAGTTGAAACATCATAACAACCTAAAAACATATTTGAAACCCTTATATAAAAAATTTGTTGATTACCAGCAACATCATAACTTTCTATAAGTTCGTTCTCTTGGTTTTCAGCGTCATCAACAGTGAGATAAAATTGAACAGGATTATTAATGTTTGTTCCAGGAAAAACAGTTTGAACCAATGGCTCTAAAACAATATTAGTTGTATTTGTAACAGGATTTGTATTACCACAATAATCAATAGACATAGGAGGTACATAAAATCCAGGCTTAACTATTAAGTCTATTCTAGAAACAAGAGAACAATTAGCGTAACTTGATCCTAGATATAATGTTTCGGAATTTATAACTGTAAAAGGTGTGTTTAGATCTAATGGATTGATACCAGATAAAAGATCTGATTCTGTTTCATAGAGTTGTAGATCTATATCATCATAGTCACCTTTAAACTCTTCCACGACTTCAATAAGGTTAAAATCTACAATTCCATCATTGGATTGATCATCACATCGAGACACCTCTAATACATTAGTAACCCTATTATATAAAAGATTTTTATGAAGTTCTAAGATCATAAATTTTGGACAGTTCTCATCGATATACCTTATACTAATAGGTATCACATATTTGGTTTCGGACGTTGTGAATATTGGACTGCCACCTGTTCCAAGGAGGATTTCTAGTTGTACTGTAATACCGGGATAAGTGGTTTCGATTTCTTCAAATATTTCAATTATATTATAATCCGCAGGTATCGTGTTATAGTTATAAGAATTTCCATCTATGGTTTCGCTATAATTAGGATCCATGCACAAATCGAATATGTAGCGTTCTATACCGATATCTGGTTCTGGTATATAATCTAAGTGAATAGGAACTATTGCAGGGCAAACACTTGAGTCATCTAGTATCCGTGCATAAAACAAATCTGGCTCGTTACTTAATGAAGGGAATTCAGTTAGCTCATTCTCTATATTTACAGCATCATCTTCTGTATGATAAAAGTAAACAGTTGTGTCTAAATTAAAATTTGAAACTACAGTTCCTAAGAAATTTAAATCATTAAAAACGGCTTCTACGAGTTCACCATTACAAACATCTATAGTATATTCTAGAGTGTCTGGAGAATCGCTAACCGAAATTTCAAAACTACCTACTTGAAGACAATCACCACTTAAACTTTCAATCCTAACAAAAATAGTTTCAGTTTGTTCTGTATTTTGATAAAGTCCTGTAATGGTATTTGTGTTATTTTGAGCTGCTTCTATAGTTGGGTGATAACTTATTATATAATTCGTGGATGGTAAATTGGCATAAATTTCATCATTTTTTTCAGTAAAATTGAAGTCATTGGTGCCATCACTGTCAAAAGGATTACAAACTAACCAATTGTTAATAGGTAAGGCTTCTTGAAATGGTATAATTTCTATAGCAATAGAATCGCTTAAGGTACAATTACCGCTAACCGTTGGTATGCTCACTTCAACATCGTAGGTTCCAGACGTACTAACTTCTAGCGTGGGATTGTTTTCTCCAGCAATAGGATTACCGTTTAATAGCCACGTATAGCTTGCAGAAGTATTATTGATGTCAGCATCTAGGGTTAGGTCACTACCACAGATATTTTGATCTGGACCTAAGTTTATTGAAGCCCCAAAACCATTAGCTTCAATAAACACAGCAGAATCATAACGTTGATCAATATGATCTGCAATTATCATTTTTATTTGGTAAGTTTCATTTGGAAGTATATCTGCACTTGCAGTTAAAACTTCTGTACTGCCATTAAAATTAGTATCACCAGAATTATAACCTCGAAAATAGTTCTCGTTTTGTGCATCACAAAATCCTGTTATCGATGGGTGAATGGTATTAGTGCTAACTTCTGTTGTCGTTTCTGGAACTAAAGCAATATTAACATAAGGGTCTGTTGTGCCAGCACGTTTAATTAAAATAGCAAAGACATCTTGAAAATTACAAGGGTATTCTTGTTGATATTCTTCTGAAGCAAATAAATAATTAAAGGAAATAAAGTTATTAGGAGATGAAAAATCGAATTCAATCGTTGTGGCATTAAGGGTTTGATCTATATTCAGAACATTAAGGATATCAGGATCTGTCACCCAGTCTAAATTCCCTTCACTTAGATCTTGAGGATTTTGTGGATCTCCAGCAGAACTCACACGACCTGTAGATAAAATTATACCATTTTGTAGTGGAAAGTTTGTGCCATTATTATCGAAAGCACCATAGCTAACAATATTATTGATACTGCCATTTATTGGAGAAGACAAGTTGCTTACTGTAACACAATTACTGCCAACTAAATTCTGAATAAGTTCATTTGGCTGTTGCGTATTGTCTGTCGTTATTTGCTGTGCATATGTGAAATATATGTGCACGAAAAGATATAGAAATAGAAGTATATTTTTCTTTTTCATTAGAATTTAATATCAAAGCAATAGCCGAAAACGAAGTTTTCTTTTCTTTTTTTGATAAATGTAATAAAAAATAAGTAAAACGATTAAATACTCCTACTAATGGTTTCTATGAATCGATAATGAGGTTTAGCGCCTCAATGCGAAATGACCTTTTACTTGAAACTGTTTTCCATTCTGAATAACATCTGCTACAAACCAATAATCTTTGGCTGGCATTTTTTTGCCATTATAAGTGCCATCCCAACCTGGGGAGTTATGAGTTAATACAGTTAATAGTTTACCGTAATTATCGTAGATATGAATAACTGTACCAGGAAGCATTTCTACCCCCGCAATGTGCCAAGTATCAAAGTCTCCATCATTGTTTGGCGTCATATGTTTTGGAGTGTCAATTACTAAAACATCTTTTGTAATGCTGGCACATCCATTTTGGTCTATAATAGTAAGTGTATTGTATCCTATCGGTACATTCTGGAAGATATTAGAGGCTTGTAAAAGACCATTATTAAGTTGATAAAGGTAATTTCCGATTCCAGTTACAGTGACGGTAATATTATTAGGGTCTGAAAAATCTATAGTTTCCACAACGTCGATGGTTGCTGATTCCGATTCAGAGACATTGAATATTGAGGTATTTTCACATCCAAATTGATTAGTAACCGTAACCGAATAGGTTCCAATATCATTAATTTGAATATAAGACGAGGTTGCTCCTGTAGACCATAAATAGCTGTCAGTAGGATTATTGGTTTCAGCTGTTACAATTAAAGGAATGTTATTTGAACAAATCACCTGGTCTTCAATAGATACAAAAGGCAAGTCTTGTACAGTAGTTGAAAATTGGGTAATAGCGTAGCAGCCAGTAATATTATTTTCTAGTCTCACAAATATGATTTCATTTGTGTGAGTGATGTGTGTTGTGTTAATAGGTTGATTTCCTTCAATAGCATTAATTTCAGAATTATAATAGGTTATAAAGAAATCATTTGGATTCTGACCGCCTAAAATAGCAGCATTCTGTTCGGATAAATCGATCTCTACTAAGCCATCAAAGTCATCATCACAAACACTGATAGGATTAGGTTGATGTGCTATAGGGATCGGATTAATCACCAATTGAAAAGGATAAACAATATAACAATGTGTTGTACTGTATTCTACTCTAGTATATAGGGTTTCTGTGGTATTGGTGTGAATGTAATTTGAATCTAATGCATTTTCATTAGCTTCAGCATCTGCTTCATTTGAGAAATAGTTGATAAATATATTATACGTATCATCCATTAAAAGTTCATTAATTTCTATAAGATCGACACGATTCTCAGCGTTTTCACAAATATTGTAAGTTCCAAATGGATTGATTTGTGGAGGTTGGTTGATGATTAATTCAAAAGGAACAGCATCGAAACATCCCGTAGTTGCGTTTGTAACTTTCGCAAATAACGTTTGTGGGTTCGATGTATTGGTGTAAGAACCAGGGTTTAAAATAGGATTAGTATCCATATTTAAGTCCTCTTCAGTTTCAAAATAGGTGAAGCCTATATTATATTGTCGTCCTTGTAGAACTTCTAATTCAATCTGTGTTAAATTCCAGTCTTGTGTATAATTATTGTTATTACCACAAGCCGTAAGTTTTTTGTTGTATTGAACTTCAGGAAGCGATAAGGTATTAATATTAAATGTGGCTATGTCGACACATCCTGTATTAATGTTTTCAATGCGAGTGTAAATTAATTGCGGGTTACTGGTAGTGGTGTAAATTAAAGGCATGGCATTAGCTCCAACTTCAGCATTTAACGGAGTGAGATGAAATGAAATGTTTAATTCTGTTGTACTGCCACTATTTATTTCTGTGACTTTATCAATTAAATTTGTCGTTGCAAAGCCCGTTTTGTCAACATCACATTCAAAAACATCTGACGGGTAATTAAAAAGCGGTGCCTGTCTTACTTCAACATGCATTGGTGCGACTTTAAAACAACTGTTTTGAGCTTCATTTTCTAGGCGAACAAAAATAGTTTGAGGATTTGAACTCGCCAGATATGCGGTGTTTTTATCAATAGGGTTTATGTTGTTTAAAGCCTCATTTTCAGTTTCAAAATAAAGAACTTGCATATTGTTTTGACCATCTATTATGTCGGTATCTTTATCAACAAATAGAAATCCTGATGTGTCGTTCAAATCAATAGCGCAATAAATATAATCTTCAATAGTGCTGAGTTGTGGGTTAGCGTAAATTTGTATATTATAAGTAAAGACAGTAAAACACTCTAAGGTTTCAATTTCTCCCCTTATAAAAACGTCTCTACTTTCCGTTGTATAGTGGTTTGGGTTAATTATAGGGTTTACATCATTTACGGCATCTTCATAAGTTTCAAAAAACGAAAAACTTAAATTACTAGATCCACCAGATAATTCAGGAATAACGCTCTCTAGATTAATTGTTGCACTTCCATCTTGGTCATCGTCGCAAATTATTAAAGGCTCAGGATCACTAGCTTCAATCGCAGTGGTTATATTAACTTGAAGCGTTGAAATCGAAGGACATGAGTTCTCCCAAAATATATTAACGACTCTAACGAAAAACTCTTGCTGATCTCCAGGTATATTGTAGCTTTCTGTAATTTCATTCGTTTGATTTTTAGCATCCTCATAGCTTAAATAAAAATTTACTGAGCCTACAACATTCAAATCAAGGAAGTAAATATCTTTTAAGGGAGCTATTGAAATAGTTGTATGGTTAGTAATAGGATCCAAATTGCCACAGTAATCAACAATAATAGGGTCTAGGTCATAAATTGGTTCTATGTTAACTGTAAATTTAGAATCGTACGAGCAACCACCATAGGAAGCTTGCATAAATATACTTTGTGAATCTGCAACAGACAAAATAGAGTTTTGGTCTAATGGATTAACTAGGTTGGTACGATCTTGTTCGGTTTCATAGAAAACAAGGTTAATATCGTCATAACCATTTTTATATTCTTCAGATAATTCAGCGAGGTCTATATCTATAAAGCCATCATTAGATGGGTCATCACATTCCGTGATAGTTTTATCTCTACCAAAAAGATTATAGACCAAATTTTTATGAATTACAACAGACGTAAAACTGCGACAATACTCATCAGGAAATTTTACACTTATAGGCAATACAAATGATGGAGTAGAAAAGTGAACTATTGGGTAATCTGGATGGGGAAGTATCTCCAAATTCATTGCTACGATAAGTTCAGGATGTTGCGCCTCAAAATCACTAATTAAGTCGTCTATATTATAAGTTAATGTTAAGCTGTTATAATCAATAGTGTCATTACCACTAGGTTCGCTATACATTGGGTCTATACAGAGATTAATTATAGTTCTGTCTATATCTGGAGGTATTGTATAAGAAAAATTCACAGGAACTACCGATGAACAATCATATAAAACACTCTCCACTCTTGCAAAAAATCTTGGTGGTTCTTGTTCTAAATCAGGAAAGTCACTAATTGCATTTTCAGCATTTATAGCATCATTTTCTGTTAAGTAATAGGTCACTGTGGTGTCAAATTCGTAATTTGAAACAGTCCTATCAAGAGCACTCAATTCGGTAAATGTAGATTCAAAAATCTCACCGTTACAGACTTCAATTGTAAACTCTAATGTGCTAGGTGAATCTTTAACGTTAAGGTTAAAACTACCCAATTGAAGACAGTCACCATTTAAACTTTCTATTCTAACAAAGATGGTTTCTAATGAATCCGTATTTTCGTAAATTCCTATAATGGGATTACTATTATTTTGAGCATCATCTTCACTAAGGTGATAGGTGATTATATAATTTGTTGAAGGTAAAGACGCATAGATTTCATCATTTTTTTCAGTGAAATCAAATTGATATACACCATCGCTTGGAGCAGGATCACAGATGTTAATTGTATCAATAGGTGCAGCGTCCTGGAACGGAATAATTTCTATTTCTATGGAGTCAGTCAATAGACAATTACCACTATTAGAAGGAATCGAAATTTCAACATCATAAGTGCCAGAAGCATCTACGTTTAACGTTGAATTATTTTCACCAATGATTGGATTCCCGTTTAAAAACCAGGTGTAAATCGCAACGACGTTATCAATTTCAGCATTTAAAGTGAGGTCACTACCACAAATACTTTGATCTGGTCCTAGGTTTATAGAATTACCAAAACCTTCCGCTTCAATAAATACGGCAGAATCAAAACGTTGGTCAATATGATCTGCAATTAAGATTTTGATATGGTAAGTTTCATTCGGAATAATATCTGTTCTAGCCGTTAATACTTCTGTACGCCCATTAAAGTTGGTGTCCCCATTGTTATATCCTTGAAAATAGTCTTCGTTTTGAGCCTCGCAAAAGCCTGTAATGTTTGGGTGAATGGTATTGGTGCTAATTTCTGTTGTAGTTTCAGGCACTACGGCAATATTAACGTAAGGATCTGTTGTTCCGGCTCGTTTTATTAAGATAGCGAAAACATCTTGAAAATTACAAGGAAATTCTTGCTGGTATTCATCTGAAGCAAATAAATAATTGAAGGATACAAAACTATTCGCAGATGAAAAATCGAATTCAATAGTAGTGGCATTCAGAGTTTGTTCTATTCCAAGTACATTAAGAATATCAGGATCAGTAAGCCAATCTATATTACCGTCATTTAGATTTTGAGAATTGAAAGAATTTCCTGCAGAACTTACACGACCAGTAGATAATAATATACCACTTTGTAATGGAAAGTTTGAAGTGCTTTTATCGAACGTACCATAACTAATCACATTATTAATACTACCATTTATTGGTGAGGAAACGTTGCTTACGGTAACACAGTCACTACCAACTAGATTTTGAATAAGTTCATTTGGTTGTTGAGAATTATCCGTAGTTATTTGCTGCGCATAAGAATAATTTATATACACAAAAAGGAATAGAAATAGATATATACTTTTCGCTTTCATTAAAACAAGAATCAACACAATAGTATAGTGTGCTAGTTTTCTTTTTTTTGATAAATATAAAGAAAATTAAATACTTGAAACTAGATCTTTGGAAATGACATAGTTTAACCGTTAAGACGTCACTTTATGAGACTTAAGTGCGCTTTAATATAGAGCTGTCTATTCTTCTGAATTAGATTAAAGGTATACAGTTCTCTTTATGTGTTGTAAATGAAATTCACAATCGGAAGATCCTAAATATAAAAAATCCCCTTACCGAGAGGTAAGGGGATTATAATAAAATATGATTGAGTTTAATGTTTTAATGTAAAGTGACCTTTAACTTCAAAAGCTATTGAACCACGTTTTACGTCAGCAGTAAACCAAAAGTCACTTGTTGGTAGTATATGACCATTGTAATAACCGTCCCAACCAGGAGAACTAGATGTTAACTGTTTGATATGTTTACCATAGCGGTCAAAGATATTAATTACAGTTCCAGGTAAGGTTTCAATACCTACAATATGCCAAGTATCAAAATCACCATCGTTGTTTGGTGTAAAGAATTTAGGGATATCCACTACTAAAACGTCTTTAGTCACATTTGCACAACCATTTAAATCTATGATTGTAACGGTATGGTAACCCATTGCTACATTCTGAAAAACATTAGATTCTTGAGGATCAAAATCATCTAATTGATAAAGGTAATTACCAATACCACTAATGGTAACTGTAATATTATTTGGGTCTGAGAAATCTACAACTTCTGTAGTTTCTATAGTCGCGGTTTCAGATTCAGTAACACCAAAATAACGCGTGTCTTCGCAACCGGATTGCGTGGTGACAGTCACCCAATAATTACCTACTTGGGTAATATCAATTTCTGGTGTGGTTTCACCAGTGGACCATAAATATGAATCAGTTGCATAATTGGTGTTTGCCGATACTAGTAAAGGCATATTGTCTATACAAATCACTTGGTCTCCAAGATCTATAACAGGCAGAGGATTTATAATTACAGAAAATGAGGTTATACTATAACATCCTGTGTTGTTATTTTCTACACGAGCATAAATCTCCTCACTATCAAAAGCAATATAATCAGTGTCTAAAGCAGAATTGTTTTCATTCGCTTGAAGTGCTGTGTTATGATATGTTACCGTAAATGTATTAGGATTTTGACTTCCTAAAATACTTGAGTTTTGTTGCGTTAGATCAAAATCTAAAAGACCATCAAAATCATCATCACAAGCTTCTAAATCATTAGGTTGATTGGCTACAGGTAATGGATTTACTTTTAGATTAAATTCGTAATACGTAGAACAATGTGTGGTACTATATTCTGTTCTTAAAAATAAAGTGTCAAAATTACTCTGGTATGTATAATTAGTATCTAAAGCATTTGTATTTGCTATAGCGTCTGCTTCATTTGAGAAATAACTATATAAAACGTTATAAGAAGCATTAGTTGCTATTTCGTTGATTTCTGTTAAATCTACGATGTTCGATTCATTTGCGCATATTGTATATTCTTCAAAATCATTAATAATAGGAGGTTGGTTTACTATTAACTCTATTGGTAGCGCGGCATAACAGTTAGAGACCGTATTGGTCACTTTCATATAAACCGTTTGAGGATTTGAAATGTTTGTATAATTTGCAGGATTCGGAATAGGATTTATACTCGCTTCAGAATCTTCAAAATTAGCATAATACTCAATAACAATATTTTCTTGTCTAACATCTGTAATATTAGATTGAGCGCTAGTTAAATCAAATACAAGAGTACCATCTGTATCATCATCACATTCTATCATTGGTTCTACAAGTGTTACCTCAGGTACTCTTATTACATTTACGACAAATGATGTCACAGATTGGCAAATTGTACCATTATCTATTTGAACAAAAATTTCTTGTGGATTTACAGTATTTGCATATTGAAGCGGAATCTCATTGGTACTGTTTCGAGCATCGTTTTCAGACGTATAGAATTTTACGGTTTGAATATCCGAAATACCAGCAGTGACTTCGTCAACGACGCTAGAAAAATCGAATAAGACCGAACCATCATTTGAGATATCATCACATACAAACCAATTTGTTGGCTCGTTATATTTTGGATTTGTACCTACTTCAATAGTAAAAGATGAAGTACTATAACAAGATTCGTCTGTAAGATTCTCTATCCTAACATAAATTTGTTGTGGATTGGTAATGTTTTCATAAGTACTTGTTTTATCAATAGCATTAGTTTTGTTATCGGCATCAGTTGGGTTAAGGTAATAAGTTACTTCTTTACCTGTTTGGCCATCTAAAGCTTCACTATCTTTGTTCTCAAAAATAAATTGACCAATACCATCAGATACATCTTCACAAAACGTATATTGTTGTACATAGTTAGATAAATCTCCGACATATGGTAAGGTGTTTACAATAATGTCTAGTTCTTCAATAGCATAACAACCAGTTGTACTATTCTCAACACGCATGTAAACAGTTTCTGTTTGGGCTGCGTAGCTCGTTATATCTTGAATTTCATTTACATCTGAACGTGCATCGGCTAGACTATTATGAAAGCTTACACTTCTATTAGGTGTTGCTAAAATAGAATTTGGTATTGTAGTGTTTAAGTTTATTGGTGAGAAACCATCTCTATCTGCGTCACAAATAATAATGTCTAAAGGTTTTTCGCTTTCTGGTGCTGGTAAAACGGTAACTTCGAATGAATTATAATCAAAACAACCTGTTTCAGAAAACGTAATTCTAGGAAACAATGTAAATGGATTGGTTGTATTTGTATACGAGTTTGGAAGCGGGTTAGTGTTGTCTATAGCATCTTGTTCTGTTAAGAAGTAAGTAACATCAAAGCCTTCTTCTCCATTCGTTACATCTCCGCTTAAAGATGATAATCTGGTTGTTGTAAAACCATCTTGGTCTTCATCACAAACCATTAGGTTTACAACGGATTCAAATTCAATTATAGGATACAATACCAAATCGAACTCTGCAACCTCGTTACAAGTTGCGTTTTCTAAAGTAATATAAATTGTTTGTGGGTTGCTTTGTGAATTGTATGATACAGCAGGGTTAATGGCATTAATTCCATTATCTCTGTCCGATTCAGTTTCGTAAAATACGATTTCAACATCAGGTAATTCATTGATGATACCAACGGCAATATTTTCAAAATCGAACTCTTCTGTTTCATCATCCCCTGCATCACATACAGTTACGTCTCTAATGTTTGTTGCAGTCAATAACAGGTTAGTATGTAATTCAATAGGTGTCGTAGATGCACAACCTGTAGTCGCATTTTCTACTCTAATATAAATGAGTTGTTCTTCAAAATCAATATTTGCGTAATTAGTGTCGTCTGCAATTGGATTTAATCCAGATAACGCATCTTCTGAAGTGATATGGAAAGTTACTGACACTCCAGTCAAACCTTCTAATACTTCAGGGATAATTGAAGTTAAATCAAAATTAGCAAAACCGTCTAAATCCGTATCACACGCATCAATATAATGTACCTCTGTGTTAATTACAGGACTTTCTATGACGCTAATATCTAAAGTTGTGGTACTAATACAACCGGTTTCTGTATTCTTAACACTTACAAATACTTGTTCTGAAGCGTTGGTGTTGGTATAAGGCATAGAATATGCATTTATACCTGCAATTGCATCTGCAGCCGAACTATGATAGCTAACCACAAGATTCGGTTGCGAAAGTGTTATTTCAGTATCTTTATAGGCATTTAAATCCATAGACACTCTTCCGTCTGCAGAACCTTCATTACAAACTTCTAGTTCTGATGGGTTAGAAATTATTGGTAATGAATTTACAACCAAATTAAATGTTGAAAATGCTAAACAACCATTAATCGTATCTTCAATTCTTACATGTATAGATTGTGGGTTAGACGTGTTTTGAATAGGACTTGTAATGGCATTACTATTATTAATAGCATCTGAATTGTTATAGTGATATGAAATCGTATAACTAGAAGAAGGTACAGAGGCTAAGACTTCTGAATCTTTAGTGGATAAATCAAATGTTTCTACTCCGTCACCACTTAAATCATCACAAAGTTGATAGTCGGTAATAGGATCTGAGGTTTGTGTAGAACTTAAAGTAACTTCAATATCATCTTCTATAACACAAGAATTTCCTGCAAGTGGCAATTGAATTTCTACACGGTAATTACCCGATTGTAAAGCTGTAAGAGTCGATTGATTTGCTGAAGGAATTTGAGAGTTGTTGAAAAACCAAGAATAAACGGCATTTGGGTTGTCAATGTTTCCGTCTAATTCAACACTATTAGCACAAGTAGAGAAATCTTCTCCTAAATTTACTGAGGCGTCAAAACTATTACCTTCTATAAATACGGCAGAATCATAATTTTGATCATCTTGATCTGCGATGACAAGTTTAATTTGATATTGTACGTTAGGTTGAATAGAAGCTGTAGCAGAAAGTACTTTAGTTCGACCATTATAATTAGTGTCTCCTAAATTATACCCATCAAAATACTCTCCGTTCGAAGCTGGACAAAATCCAACGATTTCATCATGAACCGTTTTAGTATTTACAGGGGTTGTAGTTCCGGGTATTAAAGCAATGTTTACATAAGGGTCAGTGGTACCTGCTTCTCTAATTAAGAAAGCAAAACCATCAGAATAATCACAAGGGAAATTTCCGTAATACTCTTCCGAAGCTAAAATGTAATTAAATTGTATTTGATTTGAAATTGAAATAAATTCAAACTCGATAGATGTCGCATTTACAGTTCCAGATATTCCTAATGTCGATTCAAGATCAACATCTGTACTCCATGTCTCATCTCCTTCGTTTAAAATGGCGTTGTTTTGTCCGTTACCAGCAGAGGTTGCGTTTCCTGTGGTTAAGACAATTCCATTTTCGAAAGGGAAATTAGAGTTAGCACGTTCAAAATAACCGTAACTACCAATTCCGATAGTAGATCCATTTGAAGGTGATGTAATATTTGTGACTTCAACACAACCTTGTATTAATGTGTTTTGAATTAAGTCTTGAGGTGAAACTGAATTATCTACAGTAACTTGTTGAGCAAAAGTAATACTACAAATTAAGCCTATAAATAAGCAGAGGGAGCGGTTTAAATAAGTCATTAGTTTCGGTTAAGGGTTTTTGTTTTAATGCAGAGTAGATTTGGAGTCGACGCTTACATGTGATTTTATCACGGCGGAAAAGTATATTAAAATAAGATGAAATACAAAAAAATACGCTGAAATGCACGAAATGTTAACATTTAGAGCCGAAAAATGGGCTTTTGAGCTGATAGATTCAGCGAAAAGAGAATATTCTTACACTTGAGAATCAGAT
Source organism: Winogradskyella thalassocola (assembly GCF_900099995.1). GTDB lineage: Bacteria > Bacteroidota > Bacteroidia > Flavobacteriales > Flavobacteriaceae > Winogradskyella > Winogradskyella thalassocola. Next base: position 68,678 of record NZ_FNCZ01000004.1, on the reverse strand, counting down.
TATTTCCTTTTATTTTGTAAGAAATATCTTTAACTAAGTGTCAGTAATTTAATTTCATAGCCATAGTAAACCTAAAATAAAATTTGAGGTATTAAAATGAACTATTATAATTTTTTGAGGGAATTCTTAAAAAAAATATGGAGGGAACTAGCAACGAAATATTGCTAACGATTATAAAAATAATAGAACAAAAGTATAAATACAAAAAAATAAGATGAATGGGCTAAAACTTTAACAGTTCTAATAATTTACATATACCCAACCAACAAATGGTTTATAATTTGGGTCATTTAAATTCAAAATATAATAATATGTCCCAACTGGTGCGAGGCCGCCAATATTATTAAGCCCTCTGTTTATTTTACCGTACCACGGTTTTTCATTGTTACCAACAAAAATTAAGTCTCCGTAGCGGTTATAAATTTGTAATTCGTGCTCAGTAAATATGTCGTATAAATCTTGAATGTTGAACCAGTCGTTTTTAGTATCATTATTGGGTGAGAAACCTTGAGGAATATAAGGCGGACAATTCTCTATGGTTAAATCGAACTGAAATATCTCATAACAGGGATCACTTACTATGCTTACATATATCGTTTCCGGATTTGATGCATTATTATAGTCAGACGGTATTAATATAGAATTAGATGCTGTTTCTAAATCTTCTAATGATAGATAGAAAGCAACATCGTCTTCTTCATAATCTAAAGTTTTCAGTGCTTCAAATAAATTATAACTCGAAATTTCTAAGCCTTCGTTACAGCCTATAAGGTTAGGAAGTACTATTATTTCAGGAATAATTAATAATTCTATTTCCGAATAATCACTATTATTGTTTTCGTTAGATTCTGTAACAACACCTGTCATGGTGCCATCATCATCTACAATAGCAATAATAGTAACGTTAGGATCGATGTCTTCGGGCAAATTGAGGTAAATACTATTACTCTCACTAGCATTTATAGCAATAGCATTTAGTGTTACACTAGCGCCAATAAAATCACCATTGCTATAAAATGCGATTGGTGTATTGGCTGGTAAAACATCTGTACTATTAGTGTTATGAACGGTGTAGAATACTTCAATTGTAGTGTCTCCACAACTTACTGTGTCATTATCAATTGTTATAGTAGCATCTGGCAATTGACTATTAAGTACTGTAATAATATTATTTATCATTACAAAATCTTGTCCAGAAGTCAGTGCAATAGTCGCAGAAGTATCTCCAATATTTATATTATCTTGAATATTATACACATCAATATCCATATTATATAAGTTGGTAGCTCCTGTAAATGAATTTGTACCATTAAAGGCATTGTTTGCGGGGTTTAATGGGTAATTACTAATCACGTTTCCGTTAATAGTAAGTTGCTCATTAACTGCAATAGATCGATCTCCTTCCCAAGCAACGAATCCAATTTTGGCATTTTCATTATCTAGTACGTTTAAATTATCTAATGATATACTTAAGTTGTCGGGAACACTTTGTAAACCATCATAAACATTTAGTTGATTAAGGGGAAGGTTACTATCTTCATAAATCACAGTAATGGCCCAACCTCCAAAATTTGTACCTGAAGGACAATAGGGGGCAATAACAGCATTAAGGTCAAAATTAGAAATGGTATAATCGGTATTACCTTGATTTAGAATTATTGATGTAACATCTGCAAACGCTGCGAAAAAAACACGGTCACTATCTATGGCATCACTAAATGTGCGTTCTGCAGTAATATCTATATTATTTAATGAAATATTGAAATCTCCCGTATGTGTACCTGCCCAATACAAATAAGCGGCAACTATATTTTGCCCACTATTGAGTGATAAATTTGCTGATGATGACGTTAAAATAGTACAAGGTCCTAAAGTGCCATTTTCAACTGTATTCATAGTGTTGCCAATCGCTGTATAGTCATACCTTCCGTTAAATTGTTGGAATAATGACACGTCTTGGGCTAGTGCAGGAAGCGTTAAACCAACCAGTAAGAAATAGTGTATGTAGAAATATTTTTTCAATTTTTTTTGGATTGGTCAAACGAAAATACAATTTTTAATTTATCGTTTCAATGCAAAATGATTGGTAAATAAGCGTCCATCTTGAAGTTTTACTTTAAACCAATAATCACTTGTTGGCATTATTTCTCCATTAAATGTACCATCCCAACCAACACTTAAAGGATCTAGTTCTTTTAATAATTTCCCATAACGATCAAATATTAATACGGAAGAATTCTCTTGAAAAAGAGAAGATATCCCTTTTACTTGCCAATAATCATTGTCATCATCGTTATTTGGAGTAAAAAACTTAGGGAATCCAATAACAGAAACTAAGGCATCTGTGACTCCACAATTATTTTTATCTTTAATGTATACTGTATAAAGTCCAGGTTCTACATTTTCAAAAGTAGAAGCGTTTTGATAGGGGCCATTACTATCATCTAAAGCATACTCATAATCTCCTTCTCCACTAACAAAAACGGTGATGGTGTTATTTTGAGTGGCATCTACTACTTCAATATTCGTGACAGTGGCAACATTAGAAGGCAGAACAGTTATAGTTCTATCTTTAAAACAGCCGTTTGTATTAGAAACTCTTACTGTATAAGTTCCTGGCGCATTAACATCTATAGTTGAAGTATCTTCTCCTGTTGACCATTCATAATAATAGTTATTAGGGATATCATCAATGAGACCACCATTGAGCGTTATCGTTTCTGGAAAAAAGTTAAGACAATACTGTGTTTCAAATGTAGTTTCGATATTTGGTAATTTTAAAACAGTCAATTCTATTTCGCTAATGCCATAACATGCATTGGTATTTTCTACACGTCCATAAATGGTTTGATTATAAGGTATGGTATTAGTGAAATCTGCAGCAATAGAATTGGTTTCTAATAGCGCATCTTCATAAGTTTCATAATAGACCAAAACAAAATCGTCAATCGTATTTGGAAAAATAGTGCTAACTACAGTACCGAGATTAAACTCCATAAATCCATCCTCAGTGCCGTCCGTATCACATAACTGAATACTAACATTGTTCGTCGATGTTGTACTAACTTCTAATGAAATTTCACTAAAATTAACACAGCTAGTGCTAACGTTGGTGACTCTGGCATATATGATTTGTGGATTGAAAAAATTATCGAAAGAACTACCATCAATAGCGTTTTCTTGATTTTCAGCATCAAGTTGAGAGAGGTAATATTCTATAGTAGAGTTTGGTTCTCCTTCTGTAATGTCATTAGCCGCTTGAGTGATGTTAAACGTTGTAAAACCTTCAGGTATACCATCTTCATCACATTGTATAAGCGATATATTATTAGCTATTGGTTTGGGATCAACATTAATATTGAAAGACGTGAAACCAATACAACCAGAATCCAAATCTTGAATTCTTACAATTATTTCAGTTGGAGTAGGTGCAGTGTTTCTATAGCTTAACGATAAAGGAGAGGTTGATGCCTCTGCGGTTGCTTGATTTAAATAATAGCTAATATCATAATTGACACCTACAATACCATCTATAATTTCTAGTGATTTAGTATTAAAGTCAAAAGTTGAAATACCATTTTGGTCATCTCCATCTATATCATCGTCACAAATGTTATAATCTGTAGGTTCATTAAAATTGGTGAGTGCTGAAACATTAATATCCACATCATTAATAATAAAACAACCTGTTGTTGCGTTTTCGACTCTAATATATACCGTTTCATTACTTGCTGTGTTGTTAAAAATATTCCCTAATGCATCTACGCTAATATTGGCATCACTTTCAGACGTATGATACGTTACTATGACATCTGATTCTCCATTAATAATATCTTGCGATAAATTAGTAAAGTCAAATTCAGTAATATTATCATCAAAAGGAGCTGTGGAATCGCAAACATCTATACTAGGTAAACTTGTTGATATTGTGTTTGCTGTTATCGGATTTGATGGTGCTTCTGGAAATGTAGCAGTACCTGTCCATTCTAATGAAAAGGGACTATTACCAATAGGCCTATCAATAACAATAAAATAGCTTTCGCCTGCTAACACGTCAATTTCACTTACAAAACTATCTCCAGCAGCACCTGGTCCTTCTGATGTTTCTGTAGATGTAGCGTTTAATCCTGTTCTATTATTGCCTTGATTGGCAGCGGCGGGATTCGTTGTAGAACAGCGAATGGCTTGTCCAATATTTCCACAGCTTACATTAGGTCCAAAAACGAAGAAGTCATAATCTTCACTGATGTTAGAACTGCTCGGGGACAAAGTAAAAGCTAAAGTACCAGCAGTGGCAATATTAACTTCTAGCCAAATACTATTGTTTTCTTGACTTCCGCAGGTATTGGAGTTATTTAATTCTTGCGAACCAATACCATTGACATTTAAACTAAAATCAGAATTTCCACAAACCGTAACTGCAAATTGGCAATCATTGGGTTGTTGGGCATAAACCAGAGAGCAACAAAAAATACAACATAGTAATATTATAGATTTTGTAAAAAGATTAGGGGAATTCATCATCGTTTTAATGTAAAGTGATTTGTGTATGTGCGTCCGTCTTCTAAGGTGACTTTAAACCAGTAATCGCTAGTTGGCATTTTTTCGCCATTAAAAGTGCCATCCCATCCCGAACTTAATGGATTGAGCGCTATAAGTAGTTTTCCATATCTATCGAAAATATAAACTTTTGAATTGGCTTGAAATTGTTCAGAGACACCATAAACTTGCCAGTAATCGTTTACTTCATCGCTATTTGGAGTGAAAAACTTAGGGAAACCAATAACCGAGACTAAATCGTCTATGATACCACAATTGTTTTTATCGCGAATATATACTGTATATATTCCGGGTTGTAGATTATTAAAGGTATTCTCATCTTGGTAAGGACCGTTATTATCATCTAGAGCATATTCGTAATCTCCTTCACCACTCACAATTACAGAAATAGAATTGTTTTGTGAAGCATCAACGACTTCAACTTGCGTAATCGTTGCGATGTTAGATGGAGAAACTATAATAGTTCGGTCTTTAAAACAACCATTAGTGTTAGAGATGCGAACAGTGTAGGTTCCTGGTGTATTTATTTCTATTTCAGTAGTATTTTCCCCAGTGGACCATTCATAATAATAGTTGCTCGGAGAATCGTCGATGACACCTCCATTTAAAACGATAGTCTCTGGAGAGAAATTTAGACAATAAATCGTTTCAAATTCAGTCTCTATGTTTGGTAAATTAAAAACAGTTAATTCTATTTCGCTTATACCATAACAAGCATTAGCATTTTCTACACGAGCATATATAGTTTGCTGATTGGGAGTGGTATTGGTATATGTTGAGCCAACCGGATTGTTTTCTAATAATGCATCTTCATAAGTTTCATAATAGACTACATCTAACCCTAAAGGAGAATTGGCTAAAACAGTTGCGTTAGCATCAGTAAGATTAAAAGTCATAAATCCATCTTCTGTGTCGTCTGTATCACATAATGATAAACTGGCATTGTTTGAAGAGGTGGTGCTAACTTCTAAAGTGATTTCACTAAAGTTGTCACAGTCAGAATTTGTATTTGTAACTCTTGCATAAACGGTTTGAGGGTTGGTATAGTTCTCAAAAGCATCAGCACTTAATGGATTTTCGTTGTTTTCGGCATCGGTTTGAGAACTGTAAAAATCAACACTCGTATTTAGTATGCCGCCTGTGATGTCACTAATACTTTCATTTAGGTTAAACGTTGTGAAACCTTCAGGTATACCATCTTCATCACATTGAATAATAGAAATAGCATTAGCCACAGGAATTGGATTAATACGCACATTAAAGCTTTCTGTTATAAAGCAATCCGTATTTAACGCATTTTCAACTCTAACAAAAATAGTTTCGTTAACCGCTGATGTATTGGTATAGGTAAGAGGTAGAGCATTTGCATTCATTTCTGCATCATCTTGTGAACCGTGGAATGTAATATTGATTTCTGTTTGATCACCGCTGATGCTAGGCATTAAATCTCCAAGTTCAATAGTTGCAATGCCGTCCATAACATCACCAACATTATCACAAAACTCAATTGTATTCAATTCGGAAATTTGAGGTGTATTAAATACTTCAATTTCAAACGAATTTATAGCAAAACAATTGGTATTATTAGAATTATCTACACGAGCAAATATGGTTTGTGGATTAGCCGTGTTTACAAATGGGAACATCAACATGTTTTCATTAGATTCTGCGTCTTCAAGCGTTTCATAATAACTGACATTATATTGCAAAGGATCTTGGTTTAATAACACTTCCGAATTTTTATTTGTAAAATCGAAGCGCGTAAACCCGTCGTTATCTATAACATCACAAACAGTAACGTCCGTAAGTGGATGTGCTTCAGGAATTTCAAAAACACCTACAACAGCACTACCTTCAATTGGGCATTCACCATTATTAGGTTCAATATAGACTTCGTAAAAACCAGGTGTATCAATCACTAATTGGGATGAGGTTTCTGCCAATGGCACTCCATCAAAAGACCATACGTAATCTGCACCTACAATGTCATCGGCTTGTAACGTGTAAGTGTCATTTGTACATAGTTTTAATTCGGAAGTACTAATACCATTTCTAATAATGTCTGTTTCAGAATTAAATAAAGATTGAATAAATGGGGGCAAACCAATTCTACTAATATTTTGATTTAGACCATTAATATCTAGTAATATACCTTGTTCTTCGTAATTTACAGCTAACCCGTCTGCTTCAGGATTATTAATAACACCTAAGTATTTTGAAATTGTAGGATGACCATTATAACTAAGATTTGCTCTATAAATACGTCTGTCAATACCCAACTGTAATGCTCCTGCAGTAACATTATTTGAAGAGTGAATTGTTTGTTGCGAATTAAGGATATCTATACTTTCTAAATCCCATTGTAATATCTGGCTGGTTCCATCTCCAGAAGCACCTTCGCTTAAGGTAGCATATACTTTTTTGCTTTCTGCCGAAAATTCTACACCATATGGACTATTCCCATTTTGCGAACTGTAAAGTTCTAAAGGATTAGTAACTGTTCCTGTTTCATTATTAAAATCATATAAAAAAACATTACCAGGAGCATTACCACCTGCGAGTGTCGCTTCACCAAAGTTGGCAGCAACGAGTTTAGAAGCATCTGGTGATGTTTTAATGTAACCTAAAGAATTTCGTCTGAAGCCTTCAATAGGGATATAAGGTCCCACTTGAGAGATTATGGGTGTGGATTGGACTCCATTAGTGTCAATTTTAAACGCGTAAAATTTATCGCCAAAGTGTGTTATTACCCAAAACGATGAGCAATCTTCAGCACGAACTGCCGTAATTTTTTCTGAACTTTTATATTGAATTTCAATAGGAATGTTAGGATCGTAGGTTACTAAATGTATGTTTTTTTCTGAAACATCCACATCTCCCAAACCACCATTTAAGGTCATGTCTATTAAGGTGTAGTTGAAACCATTGTTAAAACCATCATCATCTTGTGGTACAGTTGTACCTTCAACATAAGGTCCTGGAAATTGATTTGGGTAGGTGCTAGCATTATTCTGATGTGGTTCATCTACGGTAAAAATATAATACTTATTCGGATCTTCGGGTTTCGGAACAATAAGACCAGATGATGTGCTTGATGGATCGCCTAAAAGTCCGGTGCCACCAAAATAATTACCATTAGCCATGATTTGGTGATTTCGATTCCAAACGGTTCGTCCATCAGAATAAAACAATAAATTTCCGTCTGAATCTGCAATGGAGGTGCAGCCTTCTAAAGTTCTTATTTGTCCATTAGTAATTGCGGTTACAGTTCCTGTTTCGGCATTAAATTGCAGACCAGCGTTTTGCCCAAAATACCAAAATGAAGCTTCACTTTGTGCATAAAAATGGGTACTGGTTAATAATATGAATAAAATTAAAAAGATTCTTTTCATAAAAGCTTAATGTGGACAATCACATTAGGCACACAAGATAACAACTAGAACATAAAAAATCCCAAGTTTTAACATTGTATGATTGTAAAGCAATTTTTACAAATCTATTATAAATCTCTCTTTTTTAATAATTGATAAGATAAAAAGACAAATAATGCTGTCCAACCTAAAACGATAGCAATCTCATACCAATGTACGGCGTAGTCGTATATAATATCCGTTTTTTCAGGAAATTTTGTCATTACAATACGTTGGATAGGTTGATTGATAAGGTTGTACATAGATTCTAATGGTAAGAAGCCTTTGACTTTAAATGCCATTTCTACAGTTCCTGATATATAAATGGCAGCCCAAAATATTATCCATTCCAAGATGTAAAGCACCACTAAAAATGCTAAAGCAAATGCAGAACGTTTTACCAGCATACCAAAAAATAAACACAGACTGAAGAAGCCAACGAGTTTTACAAAATAAGCTAGTAAAAATTCAACTTCTCTAAAAATAATAGTGGCTTCAGTATAACTTGAATAGTACATTCCAATCACAAACGTCGCAATGCCAATAAGTAGCGTAGCACATAAAGAGAAAAATACAATAGTATAGAATTTAGAAAGTACAAATTCCTTCTTGCTTAAACCATCTATTAGGTTCTGTTTTAAAGTTTTGTTACTGTATTCATTACCAATCATACTGACGACAACGATAGCAAAAAAGAACTTAAAATAGGAAGCGAAAAAGGTGGTGATATGCCAAATAATTGGAAAATTAAAAATGCCGAGTTCACCTAATTCGAGTGTGAAAAATCCGAAAAAATTTATTTTAATCGAAGATAAAATTAGTACCGTAAACGGTAAGATAAAGGATATGAAAATTAAAACAACACTGACTTTATTAAGCCAAAGTTTTTGAAATTCTATTTTTATAAGACGTAACATATGTGGTTGGTTTTGCGCACTCTCTTTTGAGAATTATGCTGTTTTTTGATTGATTTATTGGTTGTCTGTTAACTGTAAGAATTGCTCTTCTAAACTTTCTTTACGTTTTACTAAATGAGATAATAAAATACCCTTGTCAAACATTAATTTATTAAATTCTGAAGCCGACATAGGTTCGTTTAAAAAAGCAGTAATTAATTCGCCTTCAACTTTTACTTTACCAATATTTGAATGTAACTCTAATAGTCCTATAAGTTCGTCATGTTTTTCAGCCTTTAATTCAAAGAAACCATGACTGCTAATCATTTCATCTACGCGACCTGCATATAATTTTTCTCCTTTACGTAAAACCACTACATGTGAGCATACTTTTTCAACTTCATCCAAAAGGTGAGAAGCCAAAAGAATAGTCGTCCCATTCGCAGCAATATCTTTTATAATTTGTCGTATTTGATGAATGCCTTGTGGATCTAATCCATTAGTTGGCTCATCTAAAATTAAAATTTCTGGATCGTTGAGTAGGGCAGAAGCAATGGCTAAACGCTGTTTCATTCCTAAAGAAAACGTTCTGAATTTATGATCTTTTCTGTCTAGCAATCCGACGACAGCTAGTTTTTCGTCAATTTTACTTTGATCAACTCCTTTTATGCGACAAACTAATTTTAGATTTTGTTCAGCCGTCATATATGGATAAAAATTTGGACGCTCTATGATAGCCCCAACTTGCTTTAAGGCATCATGGGTTGAGGTATTACCGTCAAACCAATGAAAATCTCCCTGCGTTTTGTTCACCACATTTAAAACGATACCCAAAGTTGTGGATTTACCACTTCCGTTAGGGCCTAAAATGCCGTAGACATTGCCTTTATTAATAGTGAAACTTAAATCTTTTACGGCTGTGAGATAACCGAATTTCTTTGTGAGATTATTGATGGTAAGGATTGGTTCCAAAATGATTGGTTTTTAAGATGCTGAAGTAACTTCAGCAAAGTTGGTTATGTGTATAAGACGATTGATGCTTTTATTTGTTACAAGAATTTATATTTTATGATAACTTAGGAATCGGAATTGAGTGATTTAAATCGCTCCAATAGCTTTAAAAGATAAGTTTAATCAAATTTAAAAGTAACCTTTTTTATATTCATTTTAAAACCCTTAAATTTATCACATGAGTGAGGATTTAAAAATATCAAAACGAAAACCAACATACCCTATTTCTAAAAAATTAGATACGTATTTATCTAAATATAGAAGAAATATAGATTTACCTATTTTTTATTCGGATTTACTCCGGTTTCAAGGTTCTGTTGTTGTTTATGATAAAGATGATGTTGATACGCTATGGGTACGTGTGTATTACAATGGTTTTGAGCGTGAAGAAATTGATATTAGTTTAAAACAAGTGTACTCAAATTTAATTTCTGATGGAGGAACCAGTATTTTAAAGTACCTTAGTGTAGATGCGATTGATTTTTGCACGTTTGGAAATTCTAAACCCTTCAGAATAAAAGTGAGGAACATTCTCAATGATAATTTCACTTATTTTTACGTTAAAACAGCGGATGCTTCAAGGGTTTATGGATTGGAACTTGAGCAAATGTTATCACCATATCAAATCAATTTTTTGGTTTGTAAGGATACGTTGATTGAAGAACATATTGCCGGTATTCCCGGAGATGAGTTTATAAAGAATATGTTGCCAGATTGTAGTTCGTCTGAAAAAGCGCAAATAGCCAAAGAGTTTGTAAAGTTTAATGAACGTTGTTTAATTCGGCTTTTAGGTGATATGCGTTCTTATAACTATGTGATTGTTCCAACACACGATTTTGATCATGTGGTTTTTAAAATTAGAGCTATTGATTTTGATCAGCAATCTTATGAAGGCAATCTAAAGATTTACAGACCACAATTTTTTAAAGAGAACTTTAAGATGGTAGAATTGGTACGTGAAAAAATTCAACACGAATCCATAGATCAGTATAAAATTGAAGAACGCTCTATTGTTGCCAAACGAATGATTAGTTACCGCTCGCGATTAAAAGCTTTATTAAATTGTATGGAAGCGGACGAAATATCTATCCCAAAGCATATTGAAATACTTAAAGAAGATATCTATAATTATACCATGGATTTAAACTTTAGAAAGAGTAAAAACATGGGTGAAGTGCTTAAATATGCTCTTGACTTTGTAAAGCGGAATTATGAGGATGTTAATTTAAACCGATTTAGTTAATTCCAATTCTCATCAAAATTTAAATTATCGTAGTCGTCTAAATCTAAATCATCATCAAATTCATTATAGTCGTCATCGTCTTCTTCAGCTTCAAAAGTTTTTTCAGGAGCTTCATCAGGAATTTGACCGTGAACAAACATTAGATTAGGGTAGTCTGTGCCTTCTGCTTCTTCAACAATTTCACCTAACTCAACATAAAATGTCCACATGTTCATAAAATCGTAAAGATAGATGAGACGTGTAGATGCTTCATGGATAATAGAGTTTAGAACGGTTTCGTTCATCATCTTTACTTCATTGCCAGCTTCGCTCATGTCCATCATAGCGATTTCTTCACCTTGGTTCCATTGATCGTCGCTTACATAAAATGATGCCATTTCCATACCATCAAACCCAAAAGATTGGGTTATAGTATTATGTAAATCTTCCATCGTGTCAGTTTCGCGGATTTCTATATCACGGAACACATCATCTTCGGTATCGTTATCTAGTATAACTCTAAATCTATAAATCATGCTGCAAAGTTAAGGGATTTTTTAATTATTTAGTGAAGCGATGTAAGGTAAATGTCATAGCACTTAATAAAATAAATGCTCCAACTTGATGTAAAACACCTAACCAAACCGGAACAGCGAATATTAAGGTTAATACTCCTAATAAAAATTGAATACCAACCATTATAAGAAGACTGTTAATACCTTTAGTTTGCCATGTGGTTAATGCCATTCGCTTTGCTTTATACCAAATGGCTAGAATAAAGATCACAACGACATAGGCCAATGTTCTATGTACAAACTGAACACCACTTTTACCTTCTAGAAAGTTAAGATATACGGGGTTTTGTTCGATATAAACGGTTTCATGTATCCATTTGCCTTCACTCATTAATGGCCAATGATTATGAATCCATCCTGCATCTAAACCAGCTACAAAAGCACCATATATAATTTGAAGGATAAGAACGGCTAAACCAATCCTGATAAAATTTCTAAATTTCTTATCGATGACTTTTTTCTCAGGAAACATTAAATCTAAAGCCACCCAAAAGGTGTAAGCAAAGGTTAAAAATGCTGTGGTTAAATGCGCTGCTAACCTAAAATGACTCACATTAGGCTCATCTACTAATCCAGATTTTACCATATACCAGCCTAAAAATCCTTGAAAGCCTCCTAAAACAAGTAGGATTATAGATTTTTTAATAGTGGATTTTGAAAGTCGTTTTTTAATTAAAAAGTAAATAAATGGAATGATAAAGACCAACCCAATAAATCGACCGATCACTCTGTGAATCCATTCCCAAAAGTATATATCTTTAAATTCTTCTAAACCAAAGTGATTATGGAGTTTTTGATATTCAGGATATTGTTTGTAAAGTTCAAAAGCTTCATTCCATTCTACCTCATTCATTGGTGGAATAGTTCCTGAAATTAACTTATAGTTCGATATAGATAAGCCTGAATGCGTTAGCCTAGTGATACCGCCAACAATGACCATAATGAATATTAAAATACAACCTGTAAGTAGCCAATAGATGACTGCCTTATTTTCTTTTTTTACTTTCAAAGTTTCAAAGTTTTAAAGTTTCAAAGTTTCAAAGTTTAGCCTTTGATTTTTCTGATGAAACTGGTTAACATTCTTTTCAATCTCTCTTGTGTCTGTATAAAGTTTATTGAAACTAACTTCATTTAAAAAGTTTAAATTGTAAGAAATTTCTAATTGCGATTGCAGTTCAAATAAGGAGCTTAGCGCAATGTTTAAAAATCTTAAGTAATCTTTCTTTCCATCTCTTCCATAGCCTTCAGCGATGTTACTTGGTATTGAGGTTGCTGATCTTTTGATTTGAGATGTTAAAGCGTACAATTCATCAGGAGGAAAAACTTTAACTTCAGAATAAATTTCCGTTACCAAAGCCATTGACTTTTGCCAAACTAAAAGTTGACGATAAGTATGGTCGTTTTTCATCTTTGTTACTTTGAATCTTTGCTGCTTTTTAACTCAGCTCGCAATCCTAATGCCTTTCCCTTTTCTAACATCAACTCAAAAGCCGCTTCATATTCATTTGGAATCTCCCCTTCTAAAATCGCTTCTTTTATCGCTTCTTTAATCATCCCGATTTCTCTTGAAGGTTTTAAGTTGAAGGTTTTCATAATTTCTTCACCTGAAACCGGAGGTTGAAAATTACGAACTTGATCGCGTTCTTCAACTTCAACAATTTTATCTCTTACCTTTTGGAAATTGTTATGGTACTTCTTGAATTTCTTTGGATTCTTAGTGGTGATATCTGCTTCACAAAGCGTCATTAAATCTTCAACATAGTCGCCAGCATCAAATACCAAACGTCTTACAGCTGAATCTGTAACTTCGGAAGCCAAAACAATTGGTCGCGAACTCATAAATACCATTTTCTGAACAAATTTCATTTTGTCATTCAATGGCATTTTTAAACGCTTAAAGAGTTTATAAACCATTTTAGACCCTACAAATTCGTGCGCATGAAACGTCCAACCAATTTTTTTATGAAATTTCTTAGTTGGTGCTTTTCCAATATCGTGTAATAATGCCGCCCAGCGCAACCAAAGATTATCTGTATTTTTAGCTATATTATCTACGACTTCTAAGGTGTGGTAAAAATTATCTTTGTGGCTTTGGCCTTCAATTTCATCAATGCCTTTAAGGGCTGTTAATTCAGGAAGTATAAAATCTAATAAGCCTGTTTTTTCTAAATGAATAAAACCAATTGAAGGTGTTTCGCTCTCCAAAATTTTATTTAATTCAACAACAATACGTTCTTTGGTAATAATCTTAATTCGCTCTTTGTTATCGGTAATTGCTTTAAGTGAGGCTTCTTCAATTTCAAAATTGAGTTGTGTTGCAAAACGGATAGCACGCATCATTCGCAATGGATCATCGCTATATGTAATATCGGGATTTAAGGGTGTGCGAATTATGCCTTTGTCTAAATCGTTTAGTCCATTAAACGGATCTAAAAGTTCGCCGAAGTTATGTTTATTCAAGCTTAAGGCTAAGGCGTTTATCGTAAAATCACGACGATTTTGATCGTCTTCAAGCGTACCATTTTCAACAATAGGATTTCTACTGTCTTCGTTATAACTTTCTTTTCTCGCTCCAACAAATTCAATTTCAATATCTTCATAACGCAACATAGCAGTTCCGTAGGTTTTAAAAACTTGAACTTTCGGTTGGTTTGGTAAATTTTTTGCGACTTGTTTTGCTAATTCAATTCCACTTCCAACGGCAACTACATCAATATCTTTCGCTTCTCCACGCTCTAAAAGATAGTCGCGTACAAAGCCACCAATAACGTAACTTTCTACCTGCAATTCTTCAGCAGATTGTGTGATGTATTTAAAAATATTGAGTTTTAATGCTTGTTTGTGATTCATAAGATATTGGAAACTACAGCTGGTCTTCGTTTTAATTGAAAAATGGCTGTATTTTTTAGCTGCGCAAAGATACGACACCTAGCTAATCTTTTAAAATGAATAATGCCCTTTTTTAGATGGAACATTATTACTTGGGAACCAAAACAATGAACTAAAATTTAAGGTGTTTTATATCCTCTTGTGCTTTTTCAAAATCTTCGGGTTTTCCAATATCTAACCAATAGTCTAAAATCGGATAATTGACAATTTTTTTGTGCTTTGCTAACAAGACTTCTATTAAATCCGTAGCGTCAAAAAAGGTGTTTTCTGGAATAAATTCGAAACATTCTTTTTTAAACATATAAATTCCAGCATTTGAATAATAGGTATAAGACGGTTTCTCTTTTAAATCGGTAACAAAGCCTGCTTTGGTTTCTACGACACCATGCGGAATATCTACTTTATAAGGTATCGTCGCAATTAAGGCATCACCACCTTTTGAAAGAAAATCATTAAAAAGGGCTTCAAAATTTACATTAGTAAGTAAATCGGCATTCATTACTAATATGTATTCATTTTTAAAATTTTCTATAAGTTTTAACGCGCCAATAGTTCCTAAAGATTTCGATTCTTTAATATAATTAAAATCAATTTGATGCTCGTTATTTTCTTCAAAATAGGAGACAATTTGTTGACTTAAATAATTAGTAGAAATGTTTATGTGTTTTATTCCGTAAGATGCTAAACGATCTGTGCTGTATTCAATTATTGGTTTGTCACCTATTTTTAAAAGGGGTTTTGGAGTGTTTTTGGTTAATGGCATTAAGCGTTCACCTTTCCCACCAGCCATAATTACAACATCTATTTTGTTATGCATCAATTACATTTTATGATCTAAATATTTACCAGTCTCTTTGTGGTTAAAGTTCGGTAATATTTTGTGAAACAATTGGGTTATATCTTCCTTTGTCCAAGATTTATTTGCTTTGAGTTTATTTATAGACTCAGAAAAAAGTTTGAGTTTATCACCTCTATCAATGTTTAATTCATTTTTAATAATGCCAAGCGTCTTAAAACGATTTAGGTCTAAAATTTCATGTGCTGTATAGAATTCTTCAGATTCTTTTTCGCCTGTGGTATCAGTTTTAGTCAATAAGTAGGGCCATTTCCCAGATTTAGGTAATGTTTTAGCTAATTGTCTTGCGTCGTCTTCGTTGTCACACAAATAAGGTTCGTAACCAAGTGCTGTAATGTAGTTTATAGCAACGTCAGCGCAACTAATTGAATGTAACTGTTCATTCATTTGTGGGAAAAAGATATCATTATTCTCACCAAAAATGCACGACATTAAACAGAGTTCTCCGGATTCTTTAGGTGTTATAAAATAGCGTTTAATATCGTTTGGAGCCGCAATAGGTTGCTGTTTTTTAATGCGTTGCTCAAAACCATATAATAAAGACCCATCGGAAAATGCCACATTAGCAAAGCGAGCTGAAGAAATAGTGATGTCTTTACTTTTTTGCATTAAAAAAAGTTCCATAATGCGCTTAGAAGCTCCCATCATATTCACAGGATCTGTAGCTTTATCTGTAGATACGCAAAAATATTTTTTGACACCATTATCTATAGATTGTTGAATGGTTTTTTCAGTATTAAAAATATTGACATCAATAATTCGTATCAATGTAAAAGCGTCTTCTTCACTTCGTACGTGTTTTAATGCAGAAAGATTTAGTACATAATCATACTCTCCATCGGATGCAATAAACGCATCATATGCAATAGACCCAATATCTAAAGCAAACGTTTTAAAATCACCATCAATATAGCCAAAAGAACTTCGGATATCTCTCACTAATTCAACTAAGTTATTTTCACTTATATCAACGACATGGAGTTTTTTAGGATGCCGTTTAAAAATTTCATTAGTCACGGCTTGCCCAATTGTGCCGGCACCTCCTAGAACCAAGAATTTTGAAGATGCAACGATAGCGTTAAGTTCGCTATGGTGTGTTTTAAAATCGCGTTCAAACAATTCGTCCTCTCTACCAATGAGGTTTAATATATTTAGTTTGGACAATTCTTTGTGGTTCATAGTGTAATTAGCGCTACTAATGTTCTATAATTTAAAATATAAAACACGATTCTTAGCTTTGTAAATATAGGGTTTAGCAATTATGTTTTAAAATTGTTGCATTTATTTCTTTACTTTTATTATGATAAAAATATTCACACCAAAGATTATTAAAAATTGTAATATTGCTAAATGAAAACGTTTAGAATTAGAACTGAATACAAGGATTCTCAGGGGAAATTGGATTATTTTATTAAAAATTTTGATACTGAAGGCACACCTTTTGGTGATCAAAAGAGGAATTCTCTTAGGCT
The DNA here is from genome assembly GCF_900099995.1 of Winogradskyella thalassocola. Classification (GTDB taxonomy): domain Bacteria; phylum Bacteroidota; class Bacteroidia; order Flavobacteriales; family Flavobacteriaceae; genus Winogradskyella; species Winogradskyella thalassocola. Next base: position 51,787 of record NZ_FNCZ01000004.1, on the reverse strand, counting down.
TTTTAAGTTGAAGGATTTTCAGGTGAATATAAAATCGTTCAAGGTTCCTAACGTTGTTAATCAAATAGCATATTCGTTTTTTAGAAAAAGTAAGGCGCAGCGTTCCTATGAATACGGCTTAGAACTTATAAAACGAGGCATTGGTACACCACAACCAATTGCTTATTACGAGTTTAAATCGTTTTTTTTATTTAAAAAAAGCTACTATTTATCGGAACAGGTCGATTGCGATTTAACGTATAGAGAACTTACTCACGATTTTAACTACCCAGATTACGAGGCTATTTTAAGAGCCTTTACACGATTTACATTTCAATTGCATGAAAAAGGAATTAAATTCTTAGATCATTCTCCAGGAAACACTTTAATAAAAAAGGTAGCTGATGGTTATGAGTTCTTTTTAGTCGATTTGAATCGTATGGAGTTTAAACACATGAACTTTGAAGACCGTATAAAAAACTTCGACAGATTAACCATTCATAAATCTATGGTAGAAGTGATGAGCGATGAGTATGCGAAAGTTTCGGGCGAAGATTATGATAAGATTGTTAATTTAATGTGGGAAGCTACAGAAGCTTTTCAAGCAAAACATCATAAAAAGCAGCGTTTAAAAAAGAGATTGAGATTTTGGAGAACGTAGTTAAGGTCTATTGATTTTTTCTAGTTCTCTTAACTTCGAATATTTTAAAAACGTAATATTTGCTGTTTGTACACAAATTACAAAACCATTAAACCCATCTAAAAATCCAAGTCTTAAAAAATAGGATTTAAAAAAAGCCCATGTAGGGTTCCAAATAATTTTCAATAGAGAACTTTTTTTTCCAGAATCGAAATACGCTTTTGCCGCAATAGTTGAAAAATATTCTGTCTTTTGATTAAACTCGGAATAGGTTTGGTAGGTTTTATGTAAGATATCACCTTTTAAATGTCCAAACTTTGCCTTAGCATTGTGTAATTGCACATTATCGTGTGGATTAATTCCTTTCCATTCTGCACATCGTCTATCAAAAATGCGTAATTTCTTGTTTGGATACCAATCGGAATGTTTAATCCATTGCCCACAAAAGTTATTAAAACGATTAGCGTAATACCCATCAAATTTCCAACTCGATTTGAGGTCGATTATAGATTTTTGAAGCGTTTTAGATAAGGCTTCGTCACCATCTAATGAAACAACATAGTTAAAACTTGCTTGTGATAATGCAAAATTCTTTTGTTCTATGTAACCTAAAAATTCTTGCTCTATAAATGTGACGTTAAATGCTTTACAGATGGCTTTTGTGTTGTCTGTAGAAAAGGAATCTACAACAATAATTTCGTCTACCACATCAACTAAAGATTGCAAACATTGTTCAATGTTGCGTTCTTCATTAAAAGTGATAATGACTCCAGACAGTTTTATCATGTTGTTGATTTCAATGCTGTAAAAATAGTATTTTTGCTAAATGCAATCTAATCTACAAGCAACAATAATTGTAAGCACGTTTAATAAGCCAGAATGGCTTAAACTGGTATTGCTCAGTTTTGATATCCAAACCACGAGAGATTTTGAAATTATTATTGCAGATGATGGTTCTGACGAAAAAACAAAAACGGTTATAGATCAATTTTCTGAGCATACAGATTTGAAAGTGATACACGTTTGGCAAGAAGATGATGGTTTTCAGAAAACAAAGATTTTAAACAAAGCCATTGAGGCTTCAAATGCTGACTATTTAATTTTTACAGATGGTGATTGTATTGCGCGTAATGATTTTGTTGAAACGCATTTAAAATTAAGACGATTACAACATGCGCTTTCTGGAGGTTACTTTAAACTAACAGACGAAGTTTCGAGAAAAATTAATGCTCAGGTTATCAGTGCACAAAAATGCTTTGAAAAGGATTGGCTTATTGCTGAAGGTCAGCCAAAAACGTTTAAAATGAATAAGCTGACAAAATCAGATGCAAAAGCTAAGTTTTTGAATTTTGTAACACCAACAAAAGCCACTTTTGACGGCATGAATGTATCGTGTTGGAAAAGTGATATTCTAGCAGTTAATGGGTTTGATGAGCGGATGAAATATGGAGGAGAGGATAGGGAAGTAGGTGAGCGAATGATGTATAATGGTGTTCGATTTTTACAGATTCGTTATAGTGCCATTTGTGTTCATTTGCATCACGAACGACCGTACAAAAATGAAGATATCTTGAAACTTAATAAACAGATCAGACAACATACGAAGCAACAGAAATCGACTTATACCCAATTCGGTATTAAAAAGGATGAAACTATTTCTTAATAGTAAAAGGTTTAGAGTAACTCTTCAATGTAAAATAACCCAAACGTTTTCTCATTTTATATTTGCGAATTAAATTGAGGGGTTTATTTTTTAAATGGCTTTTATCTTCATGTAAAAATGCAATAGACGTTTCAACGACGCGCTTACTCGATTTACCATCAAAATAGGGGTGTAATTGATCTATAAAAGTATCAATATTTGTAATCAATTCTTCAGGATAATTTAGAGCCTCATCAAAAGCACTTTCAATAAGATTTGCAGCTTCAATATTTATTAAATAATCATGATTAAACGTATGTCTATATGTAACTACCGGTTTTTTTTGAATTAAAAACTCTTGAATTGCAGACGTCGTATCAGCAAACATAATATCTGCTTTTTTAAACAGTGGAACTAAATCGGTCGTATTATAATAGGTGAAATGGTCGCCGTTTAAGTTTTTCCATTTCTCTTTGATCTCATTCGGTAATTTAGGGTGCAATACCATTATAAAATTATACTTTCCAGAAGTTGCTAAATGTTTAATAGTATTAAAAACATCATCGTGAAGTGCCAAACTTAATCGCTTGCTAAATGTTGAAGCTATCATTATGGTTGGAAGACTATTTTTTTCTGTTTCAACTATAGGGAATAAAGGATCTATCTTGCTCCAACCTGTTTCTTTAACTTCAAAATGAGGGAACTTTTTTTGCTGTAATTCAAAACCAGCAGTGCTCGTTGGACCTTGTGTACAGTACAAATCGAAAAAACCACGAATTCTAAAATGTGCAAATTTATTGTTGCCTTCTGGTCGCTTTTGAGCAAAAAAACCATGAAAAATCTGAACTTTAAGTCCGGCTATAAAATCAGGTACATCATCGGTAGCTGCTAATACAATATGAGGTTCATATTTTACAACGTCTTGTATGGTGTTTAAAACATTGTTTTTGCCTTTTAATGCATCTTTACCATCATTAAGATCACTATACCACATTACTGTGTCACCTCTGCTTAGGATTTCTTTTTCTAGCGGGTTTCCTATAGGTAAAGCATAGCTGTAAGAAATGTATATTAAGAATTTATATGGCATGCTGGTGATGTATTTATGAGGTTCTTTTTTCTAACCATTTTAATATGTAGTCTAAAATATGTGGTGGACTACGATCTAAACTTTGAAGTCCTAAAAACAATTTTCCTTTAGTCTTCACATTTAATTTAAAGCGATACCAATACAACGGTTTTTTATAGGATCGAAAATACATGAGCTGAAGATCATCTTTAAAATAACATGTTTTATTTTTTATTTCTAGATGATTTGCTAAGCCTTGAGATAGAAATTGATTCGGATTCCTAAATTTATATTTTATATTTTCTAAAAAGACCTCACGATTTGCTTTAAAATACGTTTCGAAAGTAGATTTTCTTAATGGATGAGGTGTGTGCTTAAAATTGTAATACTTGTTTAGTCCTGCGAGTTTTGCAGCAAGTTGTTGAGCTGATTTATGACCGATTCTTGGTTTCTTGAATTTTTTATAGAATTTGTTTTCATCAAATTTTTGCCATTTACCTCTCAAGACAGGATATCCATTTTTAAAAAAGTCTTCAGGTTGTGTTTCTTTTATTAAAAAAAAGTCATCGTTAAGATAGATGAAATGCTCTGCTAAATTGGGAATTCTATGTATACAGGTCTCTAATGTTCTACTACAAAATGTAGGTAAAAATTTTTCGTAACCTTCGAAAATAACCTTGTGATCTATAATAGATACTTTGTCGTACGATTCATTTTTATTCGTCTCGCTTAAAAAATTGGGTGTTTGATTATCTGTAACTATAAAAATGTTTCTGATGTAAGGAGCAAACTTTAAAATGGAATCTATCGTAAATTTAATTTCATTGACTTGGTCATATCGGGTTCTAAAATTTTCTGAACTTATTTTAGTTTTATCTTCTAAGTAAGGCAGCATTTTAGCTTTATGCTTTTCGTCATTTCCATCAACCCACAGAATTACAGCGTCTATAGGATGTTCTTCAATAATGTCCTTCGTCATAGTATTATTACTTAATTAATCAAAAGTTGCATCCCATTCGTTCTATTAAAATTTGGTAATTACGTTTTGACCTTTTTCAAGTTTAGGCAATTCAAAATAGTCTCCAATGATGGTATTATATTCATCCGGATAAAATTCTTTTCTAGCATCAGATGGGTAAAACGTCATTTCTCCAAATATTGTCTTTCCATTAACAGAGTAAAAATCGACTCTAACAAAAGGGAGGTTTTTAGATAAAATCACAGATAACTCTACCATCTCTTTAAGATTAGTGGGTTTTGCAATCCCAGCCGAAATTGTTTTGTAAGTTTTACTTTTTCCAAATGGTAGTAAATTAAAGTCTAAATCAAAGCAGCCTTGTTTGTGATCTTCTTCTCGGTCTATATGAACATCTATGAATTTAGGTTCACCATTAAAACAGTAAAATTTATAATCAACTAAAGTGTTTTTATCATCTTCCTTTAAAAATTTTTCAATGATGTATCTCGGTTTGACGTCTTTATAAGCCCATTCTTGACCCATTCTATAATATTGATTAACCTTTAGCCATTTTTTTAACTTTTTGGAAGTTTTTTTAATGTCTAATTGGGTTTTGTCTTTAACAATTATATTGTGACCACTAGAGTGGGTTGCTTTTATAACAAACTTGTTAGGTAAGTCTTTAAATGGAATATCTTCTACAGTATCGTAAACTCCATAAATTTCGTTGAGATATTTTTTGCCGATAGTATTTTCAATAATGCTTCTAACCTCATACTTATCTACTAACGTGTTTAATATTTTTGGTCTATAAAACACTTTATACCATTCTATTTTTGCATTAAATTCTCTAGGGTTTTCAAGGTTTAACTTTTTGCCAGAGAAATACTCATAATGATATTGTGCATAAAGCTTAGAAGGTAAAAAACGCATCTTTCGCAACTGTCTTAATAAGCTCCGACGTATTTTATTAGGCATTGTTCAAGTTGTTTAAGTAAATATAAAACAAAAATATGGTGTCAATTTTCAATTTTTATATTCTTTTCCATTAAAATGAAAGTCATTATTCTAACCGATAACCAAAGCCATCAATCACGTATTGTTTACAAGGGTTGCATTCACCACAAGGTTTGTCGGTAGCACGATGACAAAACCAAGTATTATTCATAATATCTATGAAATTATGTTTTTCGGCATAGCGCTTCATTTCTAATTTAGAGATATAAGCGATTGGGAATCTAATATTTTTAAACAGTTCTTTTCTAAGAAAATCTATTTTCTTTGGATTCACAACCCAGTTCTTTCCGCCAGTTTCATCTTTGATTTCAGTCAATTCATTAAAATAAATTAAAGAATCTCGATCTTCGTTATGAAATCCTTGTTCTAAACCTTTATATTTTTTGGCTAAGCAAGCCAACCAATAGTATTGCTTTCCTATTCTACGACGACGTCTAATTAATTTAAAAATTAACTTTAAATATAAGTTAGTGGGTATTTTTTCTCGTTTTATCAGCTTTACAGGTAAAATTTTACCGTTAGAGTCTTTAAATCTTTGTCGAATTTCTTCCGATAACTGCTTAATGGTTTCAAGCTCTTTATCCGTAGAAGGTCTGCCTTTGTCAATAACATAAAGGGGTTGAAGAATTAATCCACGCTCATAGAGTTGAATAACTCTAAAGGTAGAATCCCAACCACCTGTCCATAAAACAACTTTAGCCTCTTTCATATTTAAACGGCAACATCATACTCGCGCAATGCATCATTTAAAGATGTTTTCTTATTTGTACTCTCTTTACGCTTTCCGATAATTAATGCACAAGGTACTTGAAATTCACCAGCCGCAAACTTTTTAGTATAACTACCAGGGATTACAACCGAACGTGCAGGTACAACACCTTTGGTTTCTAAAGGTGTGTCTCCAGTTACATCAATGATTTTTGTACTCATGGTTAAGACCACATTTGCACCTAAAACAGCTTCTTTTTCTACACGTACACCTTCAACAACAATACAACGACTGCCAATAAAAGCGCCATCTTCAATGATTACAGGTGCCGCTTGTAATGGTTCTAATACACCGCCAATACCAACACCTCCAGAAAGATGTACATTTTTACCAATCTGTGCACAACTACCAACAGTTGCCCAAGTATCTACCATCGTGCCCTCATCTACATAGGCACCAATATTTACATAACTTGGCATTAAAATAGTGCCTGAAGAAATATAGGCACCATGTCTTGCTACAGCGTGTGGCACAACTCTTATCCCTTTAGCAGCATAACCGCGTTTTAAAGGAATTTTATCATGGTATTCAAAAATACCAACTTCAAACGTTTCCATTTTTTGAATTGGGAAATATAAAACAACCGCTTTTTTTACCCATTCGTTTACCTGCCATCCATTATCGGTTGGTTCTGCTACTCGCAATGTGCCAGCATCAACAAGGTCAACGACGCTTCGTATAGCGTCTATGGTTACTTTATCAGTTAGAAGAGAACGATCGTCCCAAGCCTTTTCTATTATAGATTGTAGTTGTTTCATATTATTCGTCAGTATTTTGACATCAAATATACTTTTATAATCGTTGTGGCTAAAACACTTTTTTAAAAAAATGTGACGTATTTAAAAAAGTTGTGTCTTAAGTATAATTAACACGGTGATTTATTTTTTAGAGGGAATAACTCATATGATTAATTTGGTTAAATTGATTTACTTTAAAACGCTTCTTTTTTTAAGAAGCGTTTTTTATTGCGTTATCTTTGTAGTTATGGGACGAATTTTAGCCATTGATTATGGTACAAAACGAACAGGATTAGCAGTAACAGATGAAATGCAAATTATAGCATCTGGTCTTACCACAGTAGAGACTAAAACGCTGATTCCTTTTTTGAAAAATTATATTTCAACCGAGAAAGTTGATAAAATAGTAGTTGGTTTGCCAAAGCAAATGGATAATACGGCTTCAGAAAGTGAAGTCTATATTCAGAAATTCTTAGTGCAATTAACAAAAGCAATTCCTCAAATTCCTGTAGATCGTGTGGATGAACGTTTTACTTCAAAAATGGCATTTCAAACGATGATCGATAGTGGGTTGAAGAAAAAACAACGCCAAAATAAGGCTCTGGTGGATGAAATTAGTGCAACCTTAATTTTGCAGAGTTACCTTTCTAGCATTTAATAGGTAGTGTTGGTTGGCTATTTTTAATTTTTGAAATGAATTTCAAATTCTAACGACTTAGGTTTTGTCTCGTTCTGAGAAATGCTTTTTAATTTAGTTTTTGAAATTTGAAATATTATGTCAGAATTTGGTACTTTTGCACCCGAAAATAAATGAATTATGATTTTACCTATCGTAGCCTATGGCGATGCTGTTTTGAAGAAAGAGGCCAAGGAAATTGATAAAGATTATCCGAAGTTAAATGAGCTTATTGATAACATGTACGAGACCATGTATGGTGCGTTTGGTGTTGGTTTAGCTGCTCCTCAAATTGGTTTAGCAATTCGGTTATTTTTAGTGGATACTAGTCCTTTTGCAGACGATGAAGACCTTTCAGAAAAAGAAAGTGAACAAATGAAAAACTTCAAAAAAACATTCATCAATGCTCAGATTTTAGAAGAGGAAGGTGATGAATGGGCTTTTAATGAGGGCTGTTTAAGTATCCCAGACGTTAGAGAAGACGTTTTTAGAAAACCAAAAATTAAAATTCAATATCAAGATGAAAATTTTGATACACACGTTGAAGAATACGATGGCTTAATAGCACGTGTAATTCAGCATGAATACGACCATATTGAAGGCATTTTATTTACAGATAAACTATCATCGTTTAAAAAGCGTTTAATAAAAGGACGACTTGCCAATATTTCAAAAGGTAAGATTAAAATTGATTACAGAATGCGATTTCCTGCAATGAGCAAGAAACGTTAATATAATATATATGAGCTTAGATAAAATTTTATCCATTTCTGGAAAACCAGGTTTATACCAAATCGTTACACAAACTAGATCAGGTGCTGTTGTAGAATCGTTAATCGATAAAAAACGCATCACAGTTGGTGCGCACAGTAACATTAGCATTCTTAGTGAAATTGCTATTTATACCTTAGCTGAGGAAGTACCTTTAAGAGACGTACTTAAGAAGATTAAAGAAAAAGAAGGTGGACAGCCAACGTCTATCAGTCATAAGGATAGTAAAGATACTTTAGAGGAATTTTTCTTTGAAGTTTTACCAGATTATGATGAAGATCGTGTGTACCCTTCAGATATAAAGAAAGTTGTGCAATGGTATAATTTACTTCAAAAAAATAATCTTTTAGAGGCACTTGAAGAATCTAAGGATGACAAAAAAGCTTCTGACGAAGAAGAATAAAAATGTCGGAAAAAGCAGCCCAATTAAAAGCCTTTGAGCGTTTGTTAACGATTATGGACGAGTTGCGAGAGCAATGTCCGTGGGATAAGAAGCAAACGATGGAATCCTTGCGTCATCTCACCATTGAAGAAGTTTACGAACTTGGAGATGCTATTCTTGATAATGATTTAAACGAGGTTAAAAAGGAATTGGGGGATGTTTTACTTCACATTGTATTCTATTCTAAAATAGGAAGTGAAACCAATGATTTTGATATTGCAGATGTTTGCAACAGTATTTGTGATAAACTTATAAGTCGTCATCCACATATTTATGGTGATGTTGTGGTTAAGGATGAAGCAGAAGTAAAGCGCAATTGGGAACAGCTAAAACTTAAAGAAGGAAAAAGTAGTGTCCTCGAAGGAGTGCCAAAAAGTTTACCAGCTGTTGTTAAAGCTAGTCGCATACAAGAAAAAGTAGCTGGTGTTGGATTTGATTGGGAGCGTCCAGAACAAGTTTTTGAAAAAGTAGAAGAGGAGATTGCCGAATTAAAAGCTGAAATCCTAAAAGGAGATCAAGATGCGATTGAGAGCGAATTTGGGGATGTGATGTTTTCTATGATTAACTATGCACGTTTCCTTAAAGTGAATCCCGAAAACGCTTTAGAACGCACCAATAAAAAGTTTATAAAACGCTTTCAATATTTAGAATCTAAGGCTAAATACTTAGATAAATCTTTAAAAGACATGACACTTTCTGAAATGGATGTCTTTTGGGAAGAGGCAAAATTACTGTAATTCTATGGTCATTCTGAGAAGGCAGGAATCCACTTTGAATTATGCTTTTTAATTTTGCAATAAATTTTAAAAAATTAAAAGCTAAATAACAGAATTGTCTGTCAAAACTTGACGAGAAAACTATAAGAAATTCTTTCTGCTTAAATTAATTACCTTCATTAAAATTCTAACTTTCTTCTAGAGACGGCAATGAAAATTGGTCATTTGTTAAAGTTTTAAAAAATTTAAATTCCAAACATCCAAAACTAATTTCTGTGCGTAAATACTGTATATAAAAACAAAAGCGTTTTTATAATCTTAGTAGGAAATCTTAATTATTATTTTAAGCGGTTGTAATTAAGGTTAATTTAGTTTAGTTAGGGCAGAACCCACTTGTAAAGTACAAGTGGGTTTTGATATTTTAGGCTTTAGCTAATATTAGTTTTATTAGATATAAGTTGACTTTAATTTTAAAATAGAGATATTGAGAATGCCGACTAATTTTTTATTAGTTTTTCTCTAAAGATGTCTCCATTGGCATTTTTTATTTCAACAATATAATTACCACTATTCAAATCTTGTATATTTATTTCCTGATTTAATTTAGAATGTCCTTCTTTTACCGTTCTTCCCAATAAATCAATAATACCATAGCTAATATCTTCAGTAACGTTTTCGTTGCTAGTCACAGTAATAACATTGCTAGTTGGATTAGGAAATAATTTTAATTCTGATTTCACAGCGATTTCTTCTGTACTCAAAGTCTGGCTTTCAGCCATGATGTTGTCAATATCTAAAACCGCTTCGATGGGATCTGACTCCCAAGCAGGTACATCATTGTGTACTATTCTCATTTCTTCTACGCCTTGACTTGAACTTCCAAATGTAACAGAGTAGCTGAAGGTATCTGAAAGTGCTGTTATGTTTTCTTCAAGAATAGAAAAAGAAATTCGTTTCCATCCTTCGTTTGGTAAAACAGCTATGGCATTGGTTGTACTGCAACGATAAATAAGACCATAATCGGTTTGAAAAGATAACCTTAAAAAAATAACATTATCACCTGAATTTCTAACATCCATTGATATGTATTTAACACGACTCGAAAGATTACCTTGATAGTAGTTACCTTGCCATTGGGCATTATTTTTAGTCATTAATTCAAGATCAGAACCTGAACCGCTTGAGGTTACTCGTAAAAAATTATCGCCTTCACCAGAAGGACCTCCGTTATAAATATTTTCGTTAGCGATAGAATTGTTTTTGGTCCAGTTACTCATCGTATAATCTTCAAAATCATCAACCTGATCTAATTCAACTTGTGATAATGCAATAGTTGGTAGGCATAACAGTAAAAAGCGTAGAGTTTTTTTCATAATATTTGGGTGTTTAAATTGTTTGATTGAATTGATTTGTGTTTAGAAATAGTACATAGCGTATCTGTGATGCTGAGACTATTTTGTTTATTACAGAAAGTATTTGCTTATAACAAACGGATGTGTGTTATAAGCAAATGAGTTACATCTAAATTCTATAGTATTTTAGCTATACATGCCACGAACCTTGGATAATTTGGCTTTCCAAGTGTCTAATTCCTTTTTATGATTCGCAATATTTTTATGGACATCTTTCACTAAAGGATTATCTGATTTTACATTAGAGAAAAACTGTAAATTATTTTCTAATTGATTGATTTCAGATTTTATTTCAGTAATTCTTTTTCGGATAAAATTTTGCTCATTATCTAGCAATCGCGTGTCATCAGAATCTGCTAAGTTTTCGAGTTTACTCTCAAACTTAATCATCTCTAATTTCGATTTATCCATTTTAAGCTTATCGAATTTATCGTCAATGGCCTTGTAGAATTTCCCATCAATGTAACGTTTATTTTGCGGTACATATCCTATGGCTTTCCACTCAGCAATTTTGTCTTGTAGTATTGTTATATCTGCTTTAGGATCTTCAGTAAGCTCAAGTGTTTTTAATTCGTCTAATAACTTTACTTTTTTATCAAAAGCATCATAAAGGTGTTGATCTTGCGCTTTGCGCTCTGTATGCATTTTATCGAAATAGTGATTACAAGCTGCTTTAAATTGCTTCCAGATTTTATCGCTATCGCGTCTTGGAACATGACCAATTGTTTTCCATTCGTTCTGAATTTTCTTCATTAACGGAGTTACCGTTGCAAAGTCATCACTATCTTTATTGTCTTCTGCAATTTGAATTAAATCCTTTTTCTTTTTAAGATTATCATATTGATCTTTCTTTAAATCTTTGTAAAAGCTGTTTTTACCACGATTAAAAGTTCTTACTGCTGATTTAAATTTTGCCCAAGTACTCTCATTAACTTTTAAAGGCACTTTACCTGCCTTAAAAAAAGCGTCTCTTAGAGCTTCAATTTCTTTAATCTTTTTCTGCCAAGCACTATGTGAATTGCCTTTGTCCTCCGCTAGAGCTGTTATTTGTGCAATGATTTCTTCTTTGCGCTCAAGATTTTTTTCGTGAGCTTTATCCATATCAGCATAGTAAGCTTGACGCTTATCGTGAATCAATTTTGTGGCATTACTAAAGCGTTCCCAAATTATTTCTCTGTGTTCTTTACCAACAGGTCCAAGCTCTTCTTTCCAGAGTTTATGTAGTACTTGTAATTCTCTAAACGAACGGTTAGTGTTCTCATCTTCTGCTAACTCTTCTGCACGTTCTATGATTTTTAATTTCTGATCATAGTTATGCTTAAAGTCCATATCTCTCAAATCGTTATTGAGATGTAAGAAGTCGTAAAAACGCTCTACATGATGGTGGTAAGTATTCCAAGCCGTATTGTATTTGTCTCGTGGAATTGGGCCAGCATTACGCCATTTTTCCTGGAGTTCTTTGAAGGTTTTATAGGTGGTACCCATGTTTTCTTCAACACTGAGTAGACCTTTAATATCTTCAATAATTTGTAGTCTATTATCAAGGTTTTGTTTCAGGTTTTGCTCGCGCTCCTTATAATAAACATTTATGGTTTGTTTGTATTCTTTATAATACGAATTGAATTGTTTTTTGGTGTCGTTGGTATAATAGAAGTCTATTTCGTTACCTCCATCTTCAATAAATTCTTCCTTTTTTTCATCTAGAAGCTCACTGAATTTGGCATTAAATTCGCCTTTAATCTCATTAACATGTTTTGAGATCGTTTGAATCTTATGGGTTTTCAAGAGTCTACCCATTTCAGCAGTGAGCTCAACCATAGTCATGGCATGATAATCTTTTTCCTCAACCTCATGACGCTCAGCATTAGATTCATCTTCAGCGTCTTCAGCATTTGATGCTTCTATTTCGTCAACAAGGTCGTCTTTAGGAGCTTCAGTTTCAGGTGTCTCCTCAACGTCATCGTCTTCAGATTTTACAATGCTCTCAGCTTCTGTTTCAACTATTTCAATTACAGAACCTTCATCAAGGTCATTATTTACTTCAGCTTCAGCGGCATTCATTTCAATTTCTGTTGGTTGTGTTGGAGTAGTTTCTGTTGATTCTACTTCTTTTTTTCCATCTGCATGTTGCAGGTTATCATTCTCAGACATGTGTCAAATATTTTTTATAGTTGTTAAAGATACTAACTAGTAGTTTAACTACAAAGGAAATGCGTGTAGAGCTTGTGTTTTAGGATTTATTCCAGATTTCCCAAGATTTTTCAGCCTGTAGTCTTAACATTTCGAGACCATTTATGGTTGTTGCTCCCTTAAGTTGCCCACATTGTAAAAATTTAGTTTGCTCAGGGTTATAAATAAGGTCATATAAAATATGCTCACTGGTAACGGCGTCATACGGAATATCGGGACATTCATTAACCTTAGGAAACGTGCCAATTGGTGTGCAATTGATAATAATGGTGTATTCTGAAATAATATCACTTGTTAAGTCGGAATATAAATAGGTGACATTTTCCTTTTGAGAGCGCGAGACAAAATCATATTTAATTTTTAACTTTTTAAGGGCGTAAGCAATGGCTTTAGAAGCCCCTCCTGTACCAAGAATTAAAGCTTTTTTATGATGTGATTTTAAATGTGGTTTTATAGAATTTCTAAAACCATAGAAATCGGTATTGTAACCTACCAGTTTTTTCTTTTTTGTAAATCGAATGGTGTTTACAGCTCCAATGTCTCGTGCTTTTTTGTTTAACTTATCGAGTAAAGGAATTACTTGTTCTTTATAAGGAATAGTGACGTTAAGCCCTTTTAAGTTTGACGTAGTCTTTATGATTTCTGAAAGCTCGTCTATAGATTGTAAATCGAAATTTACATAAGAATTTGGTAAATTTTCAGAGTCGAATTTATCTTTAAAATAACCTCTCGAAAACGAGTAGGAGATATCTTTTCCTACGAGTCCGAATTTAAGTTTTGATTTGTCTTGTGCGTTTTCCATACCATTCTAATCCTAAAACTATCAGGATTCCTAGGGCAATATAAACAATTGCGATGTAAGTTTGGGTGTTCAATTCTGGTAAATACCGCTGGTAATTGGCAATGATTTGTTTTCCAGTGGAATCTAGAATAGTTATGCCATCAGTATTTGTTTTATATATGGTTTCTTTCCATGGCCAAACAACTCCTAATGAACCGATGATAAAACCCATTATGGTAGCGAGTGTAATGAATTTGTAATTCTTCAGTATATAACTTAGTATATGTGAAAAAGTAACCAAACCAGTGAGAGAACCTAGTGTGAATACCACTAAAACTTTTAACATTCGTATGCGATAGGCATTATGAATAAATTCAAAATCACCACTAATAACATCAACTATGGTGTCGTTAAGTGCATTTACAGAGTCAACTAACAGCAATACGTAATTTCCTAAGAGAATAAGAATGAACGAACCAGAAAACCCTGGTAACGTCATGCCAGAAACACTAATTATGCCACAAAAGAAAACAAAAAATAGATTATCGTTTTCCGTTGCAGGATCTAGAAAACTAACACTAATACCAGCTATGGCTCCAAGAACTAAAGCTAATAAGGTCGTTCTATTCCATTCTTTAAAATCCTTAGAGATATAATAAATTGAACCTAAAATCATTCCAAAGAACGTACTCCAGACATAAAGCTCGTAATGTACAATGAGGTAATCCAATAGTTTAGAAACACTAAAATAACTCACTATCATTCCTAAAAATAGTAAGCTTAAGAATTTACCATTGATATAACGATAAAAGCTTTTAAACCTCCCATTAAACAAAAGTTTAAAAGCCGTTTTGTTAACCCGTTGTAATGAGTAGATAAACTCTTCGTAAAAACCAGCAACAAAAGCAACAACACCTCCAGATACACCTGGAACTTTGTTAGCGGCACCCATAGCCAAGCCTTTAATGACCAAGAATACGCGATCTTTAAGCGCTCTGGTGCTTTGCATTACACTTTGTTTTTATGTTTACCTAAGCTTTCTAAAATTAAGATAGTTGCAAACCCAATGACAATGAATATGATTGCCATTACGAGTTCGTTATCGCCAACATAAGAGGTTGGTAAGATACTTTTATCAAGTAGGGTAACCACTTCACCTTCAGAATTTATACGGGTTTTTAAAACTTCTTTCCATGGCCAAATTTTATTTAGAGACCCAATCATAAACCCGGTTAAGATGGCTAGAGTTAGATTTTTGTGATGTTTAAACATCCAATTTAAGGCTTTAGAAAAGACTTTAAGTCCAATGACAGCGCCAACACCAAGTAGTACGAATTTTAATAACGCATCTTTAAAAAGTTCCATATTTCCATTTAACAAACCATCTCTTAGATTATTAATGGTATCAATTGCGGTTTGGTAAGCTCCAAGAATTAGTAAAATAAATGCACCAGAAACTCCTGGTAAAATCATAGCAATGATCGCTATAAATCCACAGAATATAAGATAGTATGGACTGTCTGGTGAGGCAAATGGTTCGGCTTTGGTAATATAAAAAGATATAATTGACGTTATTAATATAGCAATTATCAATTTTAAGGACCAACCTTTAATTTGTTTGGCTATGTATAAAATACTAGCTAAAACAAGTCCGAAAAAGAAAGACCAAAGTAATACGGGCTCATTGTGTAATAACCACTTTATGAGTTTTGATAAGGATAAAATACTAATCGCTATTCCAGAAAAAAGAGCTATTAAAAAATTCCCGTTAAAGGAGTTCCATGCGGTTTTAAAACCTTCTTTCTTCCAAACTTTGAAAACACTGAGATTAACCTTATCAATACTTTCTATAAGTTCTTCGTAAATACCAGATATAAACGCAATGGTTCCTCCAGAAACACCTGGAACAACATCTGCTGCTCCCATTGCAATACCTTTAAAAGTGATGACTAAATAATCTATAAATCGTCTTTGCATTTTATAAGAAAAATATGAAATGCTAAGGTATGATTTTTTTTAGTTTGATGTCTTTTTAGCTTCTGAAATTATAGCTTTAATCAAGGGTTTATCTGTAAGTTGAGGAAATAATTCTGAAATAATAAAGTTATAATCGATATTAAGTCGTGTTGCATTTTTAAGATGGAAACGACCTTCTTCAGATTGATGAACGGTGAAATACAGGCCTGCTAATCGGAATTCTACTTCTGCACTTTCTGGATAAAATTCTGAAGCCTGAAGTAAATTAAATATAGCAGCTTCGTACTCACCCAAAGTTGTTAAAACATCAGATCTGTTTAGCCATGTATCTAATTCGTAATTACCTAAATCTAAAGTGCGTTTGTAACCACGCTCTGCTTCTTCAAGAAAATTTAGTCGTTTGTTTACAGCGGCATAAAGTTTCCAATATTTAACATTTTCACTATCTATAATAACAGCTTTATTAATGTAGTAAAGTGCTTTTTGATAGTTAAGACGTTTCATGTAAAACTTGGTAATCGCAATCCAACCTTTATCGAGTAAGGCGTCTTCATGGATTGTTTTTTTGAAAAACTGAATAGCTAAATCTTCCTGTTCGAGTTTGGCATAACATTGACCAATACGCAAAAGTGCAAAGGACGTTGGGTCGTCTAATGCTAAGCTGATTTTGTAATTGTCAATAGCCTCTTCGTATTTTTCTAATTTCTCGAGGACTTTTCCTTTTTCAATATAAGCACCAATAAAAGTGTCATCCGAAATAATTGCAAAATCTAAGGCTGTATTTGCTTTCGCATAATCTTTAATAGTAAAATACTGTCTTCCCAATTGGTGCCAAGCAACTTCACAATATGGATTAGTGTTTAAATATAAATTTAAATAGTCTATAGCTTCTGAATGCTGATTTAGAAAATCATAACAATACACAATATTATGAAGTGCAGAGTAATCTGAAGTATCGCTTTCTAAGCATTTTTTAAAATAGATAATAGCATTTTCAAATTTATCTAAAAATAAATATTCCATACCCACTAAGGCATACAAATCTGCATCATCTTCTGGTGTGTGAGATAGTTCTATGGCAATAAGTAACGTATCTATAGCTTGCTGATGTTTATCTTGTTTAGATAAAACATTTGCTTTTTGAATAAAAATTTCTTCGTTGGTAGGTTCAATATTATGTAGTCTATCTAATAAATCATCCGCCTCTTTAAACTTATTTTCAATCACTAAAATTTCAACTTGAAATAATCTTAGATTAATGGATGTAGGGTGTTGTTCTAAACCTAACTTAATGGCACGTTTAGATAGCGGGATTTTGCCATTTTCTAAATAGTGGTGTATGATATTTTCGAACTCGTTAGAATCAAAGAACAATATATTATTGGTCTTTAGCATCGATTCAAATCGAGTGAGAGGGAAATTTTCGTCGTCTTGACTATATTGCATAAATAGTTTAATAATTCGCTGAAATAAAATTACAGTTATCCTATGCGTTACATCGTTTTTTCAACGAATGTTCTTAACAAATTAATTAACATTCAAATTTTCGTTTATGTTAAGGTATGTAAAAGACTGAATTAAAGTATTTTAAAAGCGTGTAAATGGAATTAAATTTCGTCTAGTATTGAAGTTATGATACGACATCCTTCTATTATTTCTTCATTTGAAATTGTTAAAGGAGGCGTAATACGGATGGCTTTGGGTTCAAAGAGGAGCCAAAATAATATTAATCCTTGGTCTTTAGCTTTCAAAATCACTTCATTTGTAAGCTCTGCATTATCTGTAAAAGCGGCTAACATTAGACCACGACCTCTAATCTCTTTGATGTGTTTATGTCGAAGATGTTGCCTAATTAATTGCTCCTTTTCTAAGGCTTCAGACATCAGATTAGACTCTGTGATTTCTTTTAAAGTCGCTAAAGCTGCAGCTGCAATTACAGGATTTCCGCCAAAAGTTGTGATATGGCCAAGTTTTGGATTATCACTTAAACAATCCATCATGTGTTTAGAGGCTGTAAATGCTCCAATAGGTAAGCCACCTCCTAAACCTTTGCCTGTAACAACAATATCTGGTTGGCAGTTGTAGTTCTCAAACCCGAATAGTGTTCCCGTTCTCCCAATTCCTGGCTGAATTTCATCTAAGATAAAAACAGCTCCAACGGCATTACAACGTTCTTGCACTTTAGTTAGATAGTTGTTGGTAGGTTCAATAAACCCGGCTCCGCCTTGAATCGTTTCTAGGATAACAGCAGCCGTTTTATCAGTGATTTTTTCTAAATCTGTTATAGAATTAAATTCAATATGCTTTATGTCTGGAATTAACGGTAAAAAGGGCTGCTTGCGTTCTTCGTAATCCATAAGGCTTAGTGAGCCCATAGTATTGCCATGATACGCATTTTTTGCAGCAATAATTTCTGAACGACCTGTAAAACGCCTTGCTAATTTTAAGCTGCCTTCAATAGCTTCTGTTCCTGAATTTACAAGATATGTAGATTCTAAAGGAGCAGGTAAATGTTTGGCTAATATCTTAGTTAATTCTAATGCTGGTTTTTGAATATATTCTCCATAAACCATCACATGAAGGTATTTGTCTAATTGATCCTTAACTGCTGTTACCACTTTAGGATGCGAATGCCCTAAACTACATGCTGAAACTCCAGCAACAAAATCGAGATAAGCTTTGCCTTGAGTGTCATAAATATAGCATCCTTTTGCATGGCTTATTTCCATCGCTAGTGGATATGGCGTGGTCTGAGCTTGGTATTTTAAAAACTCGTCTTTCAATTATTGACCTTCTTTTTTAATTGTTTGTTTTAAAGGTTTCGTCGCTGTAGAGTCTGCCTTTTTCGGAGTAGATTGAAATGGCTTTAATATTGTTTTTTTAGGGAGATTCCGAGCCGCTTTATTCTCTTTTTTAGGAGTGGCTTTTCCGGCTTCTTCTATACGTTCCGTAACGTCATCATCAATAAATGCTTCAGCAGGAATATAGTCGTCTAAACCTTTAATTAATGGTAAATCTAATGGAGGATCATCTTTAAATAAATCTTCAACAGACAGTGGTTGTTCTTCGCCACGCCAATCGAAGTCCCTTAAGCGTCTGCCGCTTTTTGGGAAATCTGACTCGGGGAAAATATTACCATCAATTTGATTAATAAAACGAACTTCGTCTATTTCTTGGTCGATAATTTGAACATTAATACTACCCGATTTTGATTTTTGAATCCCTATTAATTCACCTTCATCATTTCTTAAATATCGAATGGTTTCGGCATTTTTAATGATATCTACATTGTAAAGTTGGTTGTCTTTAAATAATCCAATTAGCCGTAGACCTTTTATTTGGTTGTAGCCATCTTCACTTAAGGTGTCTTTATTTATTAAAAATGCATTTTCAAACACTTTTAAAGAATCTAATTGCTCTGTTTTTGGGTTTGAAATTAAATGAATAGTATCACCAGTCATTTGATTACCAATATTCCAAAGTACAGGTTTGCGTTTGGTAGCAAAAGCATCAGTAGAGCTAAATCTATTAAGGTTAATCAGTTGGGTTAAACCTTCTTTGTGATTAACATGAATAGAATCTGCTTTGCCAGCCATGTCACTTTTATATAATCTGGCGTTATTGTAAGCCCGAGTGATGCGGTTTTCGGGTTTGCCAGTAACCATAAGCGTATCTGCGTGTATGTAAATTGAATCGTTTTCTTGAACTGTTATAGCTAAAGCGCGCTTTGTAATATACATGGAGTCTTTTGCTCGCCAAACTTCAGCATAATGCCCCTTTACAATACTTTTATTAAGCGTATCTGTAACTGTAATATTGTTAGTGGCAGAAGCAAATTTTTTAGTTCTATCAAAATACAAACTATCTCCTTCTACTGTGCGATTGTCATAATCGATTTTGGCGTTGCGCTGAAAATGTCCTGTATTATTATTTGTGTCATAAAAACCACGTTCACAATAAATCTTGCTCGCTTCTCCAACTATGGTCGAAGGACCAAAAAGATAGGCGTGGCCATTTTCTGTAAAGAAATCGAGACGTTCCGTGTTTAAAGTGTAAGTGGGATTAACGAGAACTACATCTTTAACGAACTGGTACTTGCTAGCATTGATATAATACCTTCCAATTTGACTCGTAATTGTTCCTGAAGTGTCTCTTACAACTGTTCCTTTAGTGTTGTAATAGGCTTGCTGTTTTATTCTATCAAAATAAAGTGTGTCGGTTTTAAGCGTAGATTGAGGTTCTGTTAAAACGACGTCGCCTCGTGCAATTGCTAATTGAGATTTTCCACTATATTCTAGGTATTTAGCAACCATATTAATAGAGTCACCTTGCTTCATCACCACGTTACTGAAGGCTTCTATAAAATCTTGGTCTTCATAATAAATGGCTTTATCGCAAAAAAGATCTGCTCCTTTATGAATAAAATGGACTTGTTGTGACTTGTCTCTAAGAAATACCAATGCGCCATCTTTTATATCTGGAGACGTTGAAGTGTTCCCAGAATATTTCACTGTTATTTTCTGCTTTTCTTGTCCAAAGCTAAAAAAGACAGATACTAAGCAAATGATAAATAGAAGATTTTTAAATCGTTTCAAAGACATATATTTTTTACAAAATAACACTTATTAGATTTGCTTTAGTGTGTGTTAACGTTTTTTTTAACAGATAATTAATTTAAAGTCTATAACCTAAGCCAATTTTTAGAATATTGATATTTGAGTTGTAAGTGATATCCGGAACGTCATTGTCGATACCGAATTTTACAAAGTCGTATTGAATTTGAATGAGTACTTTACGCGATATGTCGTAAGCTATTCCTAAATTGATATTAAAACCAGATTCATTCTCACTTTCATAAGTTGTATTTGGGTTTAATGAAGGTTGATTGTTAACTGGTTTAAAAACAAATACACTATAGCCTAAGCCTACAGAAGGATAAAACTTCGGAAGGCTAGGTATGTGTAATTCAGCAAAAATTCTTGGTTGAATTGTGAATAGATTCACATCAATTGGTTGAACGCGTTCTGTTTTAGAATTTTTTAAATAACCTACATGAAATGAACCTCCAATATGGATGGCATTCAATGCTAAAAACCGATACTTGAGTCCTAAATCAACAATGCCATTATAGTTTCTGCCAACAAAATTATCATCCACAACTATAGGGTAGCTCAGTTCAACATTGAGTTTTGAATCTTGAGAATAACCTACAATTGAAACAAGACCAATTATGAAAAGCGCAATTTTTCGAAACATACAATTATACCGTCTTGCGAATAATTGTCTGTTTACGATCAGGACCTACAGAAACAATTGTAATAGGAATATTTAATTCTTTCTCTAAGAATTCAACATAACCATTTAAATTTTCTGGAAGTTGTGATGCTTCAGTCATTCCTGTTAAATCTGCAGCCCAACCTTTTATTTCTGTATAAATAGGAGTGACGTTTTCTGCCTCAATATTATATGGTAAATGTGTAATGGTTTCACCTTTATATTTGTAAGCTGTACATACTTTTAGGGTTTTAAATCCTGAAAGCACATCACCTTTCATCATAATTAATTGTGTAACTCCATTAACTTGGCAAGCATAGCGTAAAGCTACTAAATCTAACCAGCCACAACGTCTAGATCTTCCGGTTGTTGCACCGAATTCGTTACCAACGCGACCCATAGTTTCACCATCTTCATCAAATAATTCAGTTGGGAATGGTCCAGAACCAACACGAGTAGTATAAGCTTTAAAAATACCGAATACTTCTCCAATTTGGTTTGGAGCAACTCCTAAACCTGTACAAGCACCTGCTGCAGTGGTATTAGAAGATGTTACAAAAGGATACGTTCCGAAATCAATATCTAATAAAGACCCTTGTGCACCTTCAGCTAAAATAGATTTACCAGATTGTTGTGCTTGATAAATGTATTCTTCAGAATCAATAAATTTTAAAGATTTTAAAGTTTCGATAGCTTCAAAGAAATCAGCTTCTAGTTCTTTTAAATCATATTGAATATCTACGTTGTGAAATTCAATCATTGCTTCGTGCTTATCTGCTAAAGCTCTGTATTTGTCTTTCCAATCGGCTAATTCAATATCACCAACTCTAATTCCGTTTCTACCGGTTTTATCCATATAAGTTGGACCAATACCTTTTAATGTAGACCCTATTTTTGCTTTACCTTTAGAAGCTTCACTTGCTGCATCTAATAAGCGATGCGTAGGTAAAATAATATGTGCCTTGCGCGAAATACAAAGTGATTTTTTATAATCAACATTCTGCTCTTCTAACTTATCGAGTTCTTTCTTGAAAATAACAGGATCGATAACAACACCATTACCAACAAGGTTCACCTTATTCTCGTGAAAAATACCTGATGGAATTGTATGCAATACATGTTTCTTGCCGTTAAATACTAAGGTATGACCTGCATTTGGGCCACCTTGAAAGCGTGCAATAATATCGTAGTTAGAGGTAAATACATCGACAATTTTTCCTTTGCCTTCATCTCCCCATTGTAATCCAAGTAGTAAATCTACTGCCATTTTAAAATTGAGTTAGTCGTCTTTTTTACGGTTACCGTAAAAATATAGTGAATGATTAGTTATCTGAATATCAAAAACCTCTTCAATGGTTTTTTTGATGGATTGAATGCGTGGGTCACAAAACTCTATGACTTCTCCAGTATCTGTGAGAATTACATGATCGTGATTTTTATCAAAATACGATTTTTCGTAATGTGCCTGACTTTGCCCAAATTGATGCTTACGGACCAAAGCACATTCTAATAGTAATTCAATTGTATTATAAAGCGTCGCTCTACTTACACGATAATTTTTGTTTTTCATTTTGATATATAAAGATTCAATATCAAAATGTTCTTTGTTATCATAAATTTCTTGAAGTATAGCGTAGCGCTCAGGTGTTTTTCTATGACCTTTATCTTCAAGGAATTGTGTAAATACACGTTTTACAATTTCCTGGTTACTTTCTTCTGTGGTTGCATTCATAATTAAGCAGCAAATTTAAGCAAATTTTATAGGATATGAATTATAAAATTGGCGATTAAAAGCGAAAGAAATGAACAAGTTTCGAATAATAGTTAATAACCTTTATACTCGTGTTACTTTGTCAATTCCATTAATTTGTTTAAGCTTATCGATGAGTTTTTTAAGCATGGCTTGATTTTTAACCTGAACCGTTATTTTGCCAGTAAATACACCATCATCACTAGAAAAACTAATACTCTTCATGTTAACATGCATATTACCAGAAATGAGTTTAGTGATGTCGTTTACAAGTCCTAAATTATCTATACCAGATAAAATGATCTGAGAGGTATACACTTGTTGTGACGAATCTATCCATTTGGCTTGCATAATTCTATATGCGTAGTTAGATTGCAAGCTTACTGCATTAGGACAGTTTGTTTTGTGGACTTTTAAGCCATCGTTAATTGTTAAGAAGCCAAAAACTTTATCTCCAGGAATAGGATTACAGCAATTAGCTAGCGTATAGTTGAGTTTTTCTTCTTCTTTGCCAAAAACCAACATGTCATATTTAGAAGTAATCTCTTCTTTATGTATATCTTTTGAAACAGATGGTTTATAAATCTTGTTTTTAAAATAACTCATAAAAGCATTGCTACGCGATGATGCAAAGGCTTTTAATTTTGTGTTATCGATACTACCAATACCAACACGATAGAATAAATCTAAAGAGGTGTTCAGTTTAAAATAACTCACCAATTCATTAATAGAATTTTCATTCAGAGTAATTTTAAGTTGCTTTAATTTTCGTCTTAAAATCTCTTTTCCTTCTTCTGCTATTAGTTTAGTGTCTTCGTTTAATGCCGATTTTATTTTACTACGAGCTCTTGCTGTTGTGGCATAATCTAACCAGTTCGCATTAGGTTTAGCATTCTCAGACGTCATAATTTCTACACGATCACCACTTTGTAACACATGACTCAAAGGCATTAACTTACCATTGACTTTAGCTCCTCGTGTTCTCATGCCCACTTCTGTATGGATGCTAAACGCAAAGTCGAGTGGAGTAGCTCCTTTAGGAAGCGATTTTAAATCTCCTTTAGGTGAAAAGACAAAAATCTCTTTAGAATATAAATTGAGTTTAAACTGTTCTACAAAATCTACGGCATCTGCTTCGTGATTTTCTAAGGCTTCTTGTAAACGGTTAATCCACAAATCGAGATTGTCTTCTTTAGCATCTGCATTTTTGTATTTGTAATGGGCCGCATACCCTTTTTCTGCAATTTCATTCATGCGTTGACTACGGATCTGAACTTCTACCCAACGACTTTTTGGACCAACAACTGTAATGTGAAGGGCTTCGTATCCTGTGGATTTAGGAGAGGAAATCCAATCCCGAAGTCGAATAGGATTAGGTGTAAAATGATCAGTTACGATAGAATATATTTTCCAAGCTAAGAATTTCTCGTTAGCTAAATCTGATTTGTATACAATTCGAACGGCAAACTTATCATAGACTTCATCAAAAGAAACCCCTTGTTTTACCATTTTTCTACGAATACTAAAAATAGATTTTGGACGACCTTTAATTTCGTAGTTTAAACCTTCAGTATTAAGTGAGTCTTCAATCACTTTAGAAAAGGCTTTGATATAAGCATCTTGATCTTCTTTGCTATCTTGTATTTTTGCGAGAATATCGCTGTAAACTTCTGGTTCGGTATATTTTAGTCCTAAATCTTCAAGTTCTGTCTTAATATTGTAAAGTCCAATTCTATGAGCTAATGGAGCGTAGATGTATAAGGTTTCAGAGGCAATTTTAACTTGCTTGTCTGCGCGCATGGAGTCCATAGTCTGCATATTATGCAAACGGTCTGCTATTTTTATAATGATAACTCTAACGTCATCATTTAGGGTAAGTAGCATTTTTCTAAAGTTCTCTGCTTGTAAGGACACATCCATGTCTTTTTTTAGCGAAGAGATTTTGGTGAGTCCATCTACAATTCTTGCAACTGTTTCTCCAAATAACTGCTCAATATCATCAATAGTGTAATCGGGATTGTCCTCAACAACATCATGAAGTAGCGCTGCAGCAATAGATGTAGCATCCATACCTATTTCTTGCGCCACAATTCTAGCTACTGCAATCGGGTGAAAAATATAGGCTTCGCCAGATTTACGTCGTTGATCTTTATGTGCATCCACAGCAACTTCAAAAGCATGACGAATTAATTTCTTATCGTCTGTGCTTAAAGTCTGATAGCTTACTTTTAGTAATTCCTTGTAAGCTTTGGCGATGGCTTTATTTTCTTTTTCTATAGCTTCCTCAGTCATAGAACTAAAGTAGTAAAACCATTGTAAATGAGCACTATTTTTTTAATAGGAAATTTTAGAAATTTTCAGATATAAATAATGGTTTGTAATGGTAATTAGTGAAAGTTATGGGTTTAGAATGTTGACTTTCCTTTTTATTATTTCTTCTCAGTAAGTAGTTCTGCAAGTTCAATAGCGCAACCCCAAGCTACCGTAAAACCAGCGCCTCCATGTCCATAATTATGGAAAATATTGGAGAAATTATCATCAAATTCAAACCTAACAGGACTTCTTTTTGGTCGTAAGCCTACAATCTCTTCTAGTATTTCTGGCGGGGCCTCATTATAACCAATAGCTTTAAGTCGATTTAAAATTAGGGTGGTGTCTGAGGCCTCTACATTTCTATTCCAATCGTTGTCATAATCTGTTCCGCCAATCACACAGTCGTTACTTCTATTAATAATATAGCTAAGAGCTCCTTTTTTTGTGGAATCGGCAAAAGAAGGAGTATT
This sequence comes from Winogradskyella thalassocola, assembly GCF_900099995.1. Lineage (GTDB taxonomy): Bacteria > Bacteroidota > Bacteroidia > Flavobacteriales > Flavobacteriaceae > Winogradskyella > Winogradskyella thalassocola. Next base: position 26,204 of record NZ_FNCZ01000004.1, on the reverse strand, counting down.
CATTTTTTTACAACGTAAAATTTGACCTCGCATCGGTTGTAAATCCTCATCGTTACATAGGTTTTTTGCGCCTAGTCCGGTACAATTAATAACTAAAGTATTTAGTGCTGCTAGTTCTTTAATGTCTTTAATTTCTCGTTCTTCAAAATGGCCTCCGTTTTTAAGAAATTTCTCAAATAAATAGGGTAGATATAAACGGGGTTCTGCTAACGGAACTATGGAAATGAATGCCATTTTTATACCTTTAGGAAGCTCTGAAGGTTTCGCTTTTCTAACAGTCCCTTTAGGTAATGTTTGAGTCCAGTCATTATTGCTGTGGTTGTTGTAAGCAGTTAAAAAAGGAATAAAAGTGACTCCGTTTTTAGGTTCTATGTCATTTTGATAACGCTCATAAGCAAGTGATGCCCATATATTGGCTTTTTCTTTAGGTTCAATTTCGAATGGAAACCAAATCGCTCCAACTTTACTAGATAATGTTTTGTCAAAACATTCCTTTGCAACTATAGTGACTTCAAATCCTTTTTCTTGAAGTATAATTGCGGACGTTAACCCCACAATCCCTGATCCTACGACAGTAACTGATGGCATGCTGATTTTTTGTTTTTTGTATTGGAATTCCTGAAAAATGAAAACCCAAAAGATTTATAATGCAATGAAGTTCGTCTTTTTATTTTAAATAATCAAACGTCTCATATTTGTGTGCATTACTAAAATTCCGAGTAGTTTAGAAATAACAAAACCCACAATTAATGTAGGTTTTGTTATTTAATTTTTGAAAGTAAAATTACGGATTAGTAGACCATAACGATGCATTTGCCATCATAGCGCGTCGTGGTAATTTTAAACCAGATACAATTAATTCTGCAAAATCTTCGGGTTGTAAAACGCTGTCTTCAGAATCTTTGCTAGCAATACCTAATTCTATAGACATATCTGAAGCAATCGTACTTGGAGTTAAAGTACACACTCTAATATTGTTTTTACGGACTTCTTTCATTAAAGATTGAGACATTCCGATAACTGCAAATTTTGAAGCTGAATATGCTGATGTTGTCGCATTACCGCTTAATCCAGCAGTGGACGATACATTAATAATATCACCTTCATTTTTAGCAATTAAATGTGGTAAAACTTCTTTGGTGACATAATACATTCCCATAACATTGGTTTGTATAATTTGACTCCATTGATCCACTTCCATATCGTTTAATGATCCAAAAGCAGCAATACCAGCATTATTAACCAAAATATCAATAGATCCTAAAGTTTCAATTAAGGTTTTAATGCTTACTTGTACTTCCTCGTAGTTGCTAACATCAAATGCAGCATAAGTAGCGTTTACACCAAATCCTTTTAATTCTGAAACGGTTTCTTTTAAAACGGCTTCATTTCTACCAGTAATAGCGACATCAATGCCTTCTTTAGCAAAAGCTATAGCCGTTGCTTTTCCTAAACCTCTTCCGCCTCCTGTAATTATTGCTTTTCTATTTTTTAAATCTGTCATTATATTATGTTTCTTTTTATTCAAAGTTATAAAAATTGGGTGTCTTTACTGTTATAATAATGTGAAGTTACAGCCTTAAAATCTTAATACGTTCTAAAAGTGTGAGATGCCTATTATTGATAATTATTGGATATCAGTAAATGTTATTCGCCATGTTTTTTCCAATAGGATTTGCCATAACTGCAAAACACTTCGTCTCCATACTCTATGTTTTTTATAGCTTTAATACAGACATTATTATCGTCGTCTAAAGTAATTGCAGCATTGTTTTTAAAATTACTTTGCGATAAGCCTTCTGCATCATTCGCATATTTGGCGTAGCAATCGGTATGCATACTATCCATAATAGTACCATCTAGCAAATTAATAAAGTACCTGTCTTGGTGTTGTTCGACTCTTAGTGCCGCTTCTTTGTTATCGATAATTTCGCCTTTAAACGACGAAATGATTTCATCTTCATAAATGTCTATTGCCGTAAATAAACCTTTACCAGCATGTTTAATTTGTGAAGGCTGAATAAACAAGTAGTCTGATTCGGGTGCTTCAATAGTATTTGTGTTTATATACTGGTCTTCTGTATTGGAGTCGCTCAAGGTTGATGAGATTTATTAACGATGTTCGGTTATATAATTAAAAGCGCTTTTATTTTTTTAGATTCTTAATACGCTCTAAAAGTGTAGGATGAGAATAATGCATAAATACATAGGCTTTATGTGGTGTTAAATTACTCAAGCTGTTTTTAGATAATTTCTTTAATGATGTAATTAATGGTTCGGGTTTATAAGTGTTTTTGGCGTAATCATCTGCTTGGTATTCAAAAACGCGTGAAACGTAATTCATTATTAAACCTGTAATTTCTGAAATAGGTGAGTAGAGTAATCCAAAAGCAATCAGACCAACATGAAAACTCGGAATTTCAACACCTATGGCATTAGATAATAATGGATTTGAAATAAAGATAGATAAAATAAAAAGCGTTAGTCCTGTAAGTAGAATAGAGGTCACTAAATTGAAAATGATGTGTTTCTTTTTATAATGCCCCACTTCGTGTGCTAAAACAGCCACGATTTCTTCATCGTCTAAATCGTTGACTAAAGTATCGTAAAGTGTGACACGTTTTTCACTGCCAAAGCCCGAAAAATAGGCATTGGCTTTGGTGCTTCGTTTTGAACCATCTATGATGAAGATCTTTTCGAGATTAAAACTAACGGATTCCGCATACGTTGAAATTTTAGTTCTCAATTCGCCGTCTTCTAATGGCGTTTGTTTGTTAAATAAAGGTACAATAAGTTTAGAATAAAACATATTCATAAACACGGTGAATACAGTTACAATTCCCCAAGCATATAACCAAAATTGATTTCCTGTAACCTGATAAAACCAAACAATAAGAGCAATGAGACCACCGCCTAAAAGTACCATCATAACTAAACCTTTCAATTTGTCTAAGATGAATAGTTTCTTGGTGGTTTTGTTAAATCCGAATTTTTCTTCAATCACAAAGGTTTTATAGTAGCCAAATGGTGTCGTAATAATATCGCTCGCTATCATGATGATACCGAAGAAAATTAAAGCGATGATTATTGGATTGTTTGAATAACTTCGGGCGATGTTATCAACGTATTCAAAGCCATCTAGAAGTAAAAATCCTAAAGTTAAGGCAAACGAAAACAAGGACGTTCCAAGTCCGAATTTATAATTCACGGTTTTGTAAGCTTGTGATTTTTTGTATTCCGTTGTATCATAAACATCGTTTAATGCTTCTGGAATAGGGTCATTATAATGTTTTGCATTTATAGCATCAAGGGCTTTATCAATTATAAAATTGATGATAATGATGGCTATGATGATGTAGAATAAGGTTTGTGCTGTCATAAAGAATAAAATTCCAATTTTGAAAATTTTAAATTCCAAGTTCTAATCTGTAACGTTTTGGAATTTGTGTTTTAGTTTTTGAGATTTGCGAATTTTCTCAAAGAAAATTCCGCTGTCGTTTCGCTTCAAAAATAAGGATTCCTGCAGCGACAGAAACATTCATCGAGTCAATTTCACCTTGCATTGGTATGCTTATATTTTTTGTGGCAGCTTCTCTCCATTCTTCTGATAAACCTGTCGCTTCTGTACCAACTACAATGGCTGTTGGTAAGGTGTAATCCTGTGAATGATACGCTTCTGACTCCTGTAAAATAGCAGAGAAAATATTGAAATTATATTTTTTTAGAAACGCAATAGCTTCTTCAGAACTGGCCATTGCAATTTCCGTCGTAAATACGCAACCAACACTAGAACGAATGATATTAGGGTTGTATAAATCTGATTTCGGATTCGCTATAATTACAGCATCTACATTTGCGGCATCAGCTGTTCTGAGCAAGGCGCCAATATTACCCGGTTTTTCAGGTGCTTCGGCCACTAAAATCAGTGGGTTTTTAGATTCAAATTTTAAATCTTCGAGCGTATGCTTTTTTGAATTCACTACAGCAATCACACCTTCAGTAGTATCGCGATGTGCTAGTTTTTGAAACACCTCTTTTGATATTTCAATAATCTCAATATTGTATTGTGACATCGCTTGAGCTTCGCTTTCTGAAAATAATTCAGGATAAAACAATAAGGTATCAATATTGTAGCCACCCTTTATAGCTAATGATAGTTCGCGCTTACCTTCAATTAAAAATTGTCCAGACTTTTTACGTTGTCTCGATTTTTCTTTGAGTAGAACAAGTTGTTTAATGAATGGATTTTGAACGCTAGAGATGGATTTACTCATTACTATATTGTTTAATCTAATTTAAGAGATGCAAATTTAACCTATTATAAAACAAAAACTGCTTTCCCTATTTCTATTCTTGCTAATTGGAGCGATTACATTTTACTTAAGTTGCAAATCAGCTAATCAGTTTAACGGTGAAGAAGTTAATCATAGTTTCATAAATTCCACTTAATCCTATTGAGGTAAAACTAATTTCACAGAATTATAATTTAATCATAATAGCTAGTCTTAGTATAATAATAGAACTTTAACTATCGTTTCTTTTTGAGAATTCAACTTTCATTGGATTAAGATTTAAATGAATTGCGACTAAGGTTCAACATTTATTAACTTAATTTTGTGCTAAGACCAAACAAATGTTGATGATGATGAGAAATTATATCCTACTTATATTAATGTTTTTAACCCTATTTTCTTATGGTCAGAGCATTACATTCCAAAAAAACACGAGCGCTGCAGCTAAAAAATTAAAATTAGTTCAAAAACTAAATAAAACGGGTGATAGTTTAATACTCGCTACAGAGCATGAAAAGATAAAGGAAGTCGATATATTAAATGCCGATTACTTAGAGACTATTGAAATTAATAATTCAAATGCAAAGATTAATTTAAACCAACTCACTATTGGTAATTATGTTGTACAGGCTAAAATAGGTACGCATTGGATTGTAATGTATTTAGAAAAAAGAGATTTAAAAGCCGAAGGAATTAAAACTACTGATGTTAACATTAAGGGTAATGTCGATCTAACTATTTATAAGAATGCAGTTGATTCATTGTCATTAGCTAAAGTACATTCTAATAAACTTCATTTAAATGATAACGAAATGTATTGGGCAGTATATGAGAGTAATACAGGGTTTTCGTCACAAAGAACAATGAGTTTAAAATTTCCGGAAGAAATATATGATTTAATATATCGGATAGAATTAGAAATGAAATCTAAGGTTGGAAAAAACAATACGTTACTTGTTTATGAGGTGTTTAATAAACCAGATTTTATGCTCAAACAGCTTAAGAATAAAAACTATTATAAGCGAAAAAATTCAAAATATTTTAATGTTGAACCTCTATATAATTCTGAAGAAAAAAAAGAAGACACTAAGGGGTTTTAAAAAGTAGAGGTTATTACTGAAAAACATCGCTATGGCATTGCCATAACGACTTACTTATTTCGCTTCGCTTTCCAAAATTAAATCAGTTAAAAACAAAAGGGAATTAATCTAATAGCCATCTTTTATGACTAATGACAAGTCATGCTTACCTTTAATTAGAAAAATGTTCAGTTATTTTAAGTTGTCACAATTTATCCTTGAGTAGTATGAATTGTTTTATAAATGGATTTTGTACGCTAAAAGTGGATTTACCCATTACTATATTATTTAATCTATATTTGAGAGATATAAATTTAACCTCTTATGAAACAAAAACTACTTTACCTATTTCTATTCTTAACAATTAGTACAACTTTAATTGCTCAGGTGGCTAATCAACCAAATGATTACGCGGTTTGCGATGATGACAATGATGGTTTTGCTTTATTCAATTTAACTAATGCAGATGCACAAGTTTTAGGAAGTCAACAAAGTTCCGCAGATTATACGGTAACGTATCACGAAACACTGTATGATGCAATCAATGGAGTTTATGCGATTAATTATCCTTATGCTAATATTACCAGCTGGTTACAAATCATATATGTGCGATTAGAATCTAATGCTACTGGGAATTATGCTCTTACTGAATTAGCCTTAGTTGTAAATCCAACACCTATTGTTACTGTAGCAACATCCATGATGTTATGTGATGATGATGTCGATGAGACTGCTGTATTTGATTTAACAGTAAACAATTTAGAAATCACTCAAGGTAATACTGATTGGACGGTAGCGTATTATGAAACGCAATCGGATGCTCAGACGCAAATAAATGTACTTAACACTAGTTATACTAATATTTCAAATCCACAAACATTATTTGCAGCAGTTACGGATACCAATACGGGGTGCGTGAGTATAACGCCATTAACCATACGTGTATTGCCAAATCCTTCTAGTGCTATGGGAACTCCAAGTGATATTATGCTATGCGATGATAATAATGATGGCATTACCGCTTTTGATCTAACACTATCCGAGGGTGAAATAAATCCGTCAGGAGAGCTTTTTACACTCTCTTATTTTATAGATGAAGCTGACGCTTTAAGTAATTTTTATCCAATTTCAGATCCAACTAATTTTACAAACGTAAGTAATCCACAAACTATTTATGTTAGAGTTGAAAATCTAGACGGCTGCGATGCACTTACTAATTTTGATATATATGTTAATCCATTACCATATTTAGATTTTGAAAGTGATTATAGCTTTTGTCTTGGCGATACATTGGTGTTAGATACAGAATTATCGGCTTCTGAGTATGCATTTCAATGGACACATAATGGTAATCTTATACCAGGTGAAACGCAATCGTCTCTAACGGTATCAGAACCTGGTTTTTATTATGTAACGGTTGTTGCTTTTTCTGGGTGTGGAACAGTTTCTACTATGATTAACGTAGAGGAAGTGGTTTGTACAGACACGGACAGTGACGGTGTCATTGATGCCGATGAAGATATCAATGACAATGGTAATCTAGAAGATGATGATACCGATGGTGATGATATTCCAAATTATTTAGACGATGATGACGATGGGGATGGTGTTGCTACTAGTGTTGAAATCAATATTGTATTAGGAAGAAATACGATGCATCCATTTGTGGATACCGATAATGATACTATTGAAAATTATTTAGATAACGACGATGATGGTGATGGCGTATTAACTATTGATGAAGATTATAATGATAATGGAGATCCTACAGATGATGATACAAATAGCAATACGATTCCAGATTATCTTGAAAGTTCAGTAGCTTTAAGTATAAATGAATTTAACGTTACGAGTTTTAGTATGTTTCCAAATCCCGCAAAAGAAAACGTAACCATTCAATTGGCATCGTCTAATTTTGGAACTGGAAGCGTAAATATTTTCGACATTCAAGGAAAAGTAATTTTGAAACACATTAAGTTTGAAGGGAACTCTACGATTTTAGATATTTCTAGTTTAGAAAGTGGCTTGTATTTTGTAGAATTAACGATAGGAAACACTTCAACTGTTCAGAAGTTAATTGTGAATTAAATTTAACTTTATTTGATATTTTAAGAAGCTTCAGAATTTATCTGAAGCTTTTTTTGTAATGTATTGTATTTATTCACGTCGAAAGAACCTAATCAAAACCATATCATGAAAAAAATAGTACAAACTCTACTCTTAGCAATTTTAATTACAGCTTGTAAAAACGAACCAAAGCAAGAATCTACAGTTGTTGATGAGGTAAAACAAGATCAAATTATTACAAGTATTTATCCTGAATCTATAACCAAAGTTTTTAATGCACATGGTGGTATTGATACTTGGAATAAAATGCAAACACTTTCTTTTTCTATTGAAAAACCAACAGGAATCGAAAAGACCGTTAAAAATTTAATGACTAGAGCAGAATTAATTGATACACCAACATATACGCAAGGCTTTGATGGTGAAACGCTTTGGGTCAATGAAAAAGATGGTAATGCATATAGAGGAAAGCCTCAATTTTATAAAGGTTTAATGTTTTACTTTTATGGAATGCCTTTTGTTTTTGGTGATGATGGTGTGGAATATAAAGAAATAGAACCTTTAGTTTTCGAAGGAAAAACGTACCCAGGAATTCTAATTTCATATGAAGCTGGTGTTGGTGAATCATCAGATGATCAATACAAGATTTTTTATGATGCCGAAACAGGACAAATGGAATGGTTAGCTTACACGGTAACTTTTGGCAAACCTGAAGGAAGTCCAGATTTTCATTTTATAAGATATAATAATTGGCAAACTGTTAATGGTTTGGTATTACCGAAAAGCATAGATTGGTATAACTATGAAAATAATTTACCAACAGAAAAGCGAAACACAGTTGAGTTTACCGATATTTTACTTTCAGAAAAAGCACCAGATCAGGCAATATTTACAATGCCAGAAGGGGCAAAAGTGATTGATTAATCAGAATTAAATTAGAGCAAAAAAAAAGCGAACCGTGAGGTTCGCTTTTTTTGTTATTAATCTTCTTGACTAGGTTTCTCAGAAAACCGTTTCCAAAGTTCCGTTTGGTGTGTTTCTAAGCTTAAACGTCTACCATCAATAAAAGCATGTGTCAATTGGTTAGTTCGCATATCTAAAGCATCTCCTTCACTAATAAACAGAGTGGCGCTTTTGCCAACTTCAAGCGTACCGTACATATTGTCTATCCCCATAATCTTCGCGGGATTCTGCGTAATTAATTGTAACGCTTGTGCTTTTGTTAAGCCATCAGCAACCGTGGTACCAGCATAAAACGGAAGGTTACGAGAATTCATACGCTCCATTTGTCCACTTGGTTCTAAAGCAACTAAAATACCAGCATCAACTAATATTTTGGCTTGCTTAAAGGTATAGTCGTAATCGTCATCTTCTAATTCTGGTCTAGAATGCACACGTCTCAAGAATACAGAGACATCATTTTGCTTTAGAAAGCTTGCGATATTTCCGGCTTGATAAGCGCCAACAATAGTGATTTTAGAAACCCCTTGTGATTTTGCAAAATTTACAGCATCGGTAATTCCTTTTTCATCATCTACTGCAATATATAAACGCTTCGAGCCATCAAATACGCCAGCTAAAGCTTCATACGGTAAGTGACGTTCAGTAGAACTTCCCATACTATAACTTTTAGATTCATTAAAATAATCGCCTAATTCCTTAACTTGAGTGGCATAGTTTTTATTCGGTTTCAATCCTGGATCTTCACCTAGCCACCAACGACCACGGCTAAAACTACTTGGCCAATTCACGTGAATTCCATTATCCATTTTTATAGCGGCATCTTCCCAATTCCAGGCGTCATATTGCACCACAGATGAGGTTCCAGAGATACGTCCACCTCTTGGTACCACTTGGCCTAGTAATACACCGTTAGGTCGCATCGATTCTGTGATTTTAGATTCTGTGTTATAGGCTATAATACTTCTAATATGTGGATTAAAAGTTCCTAATTCTTCAAGATCATCAGAGGCTTTTACAGCGTCTACTTCAACCAATCCTAAAGTCCCATTAGCCACAATAAATCCTGGATAGACATCTTTACCTTTTCCATCAATGATGTCCATAGCTTGTTTGGTCAGTGGAGTAGAAGCTTCTGGTCCAATAGTTGTGATTTTTCCATTACTGACTACAATAACACTGTTTTCAATTATGGTGCCATCTCCAATATGTGCGGTTGCACCAACAATAGCAAAATCTTTAGTTTGCTTAGGTGCAGGTGTTTGTTGTGCGAATCCAATAGTGATACACAACATCAATAACACACTATTTATTTTATATAAATTTTTCATTTGTAACTGTTTTTTAGTTGTGTAAATCCATTGAGTCACAATGCATTAATTTTTCCTCTTTCTTCTTAACAGGTTGTGTTTTTAATCCCTTGTTTTTATCTTGAAGCATTAAATTAATGAGTTCGCTTTTCTCTTTTTTAATCGCTTCTCTCATTTCTTTGTCGCGCGCTAAATCGAAATAAGTAACGCCTTCTATAATGGTTTTTTCAGCTTTAGCATAAATGGATAACGGATGATCTGTCCATAATACAACATCAGCATCTTTACCTACTCTTAGACTTCCAACACGTTTGTCTAGATGTAAAAGTTTTGCAGGATTTAAGGTGACAAATTTCCAAGCTTCTTCTTCGCTAACTCCACCATATTTTACGGATTTTGCAGCTTCTTGGTTGAGACGACGCGACATTTCTGCATCATCACTATTAATAGCTACTGTAACACCAGCGTTGTGCATAATAGCAGCGTTATACGGAATAGCATCATTGACTTCGTATTTATAACCCCACCAATCGCTAAAGGTCGAACCACCAACTCCGTGAGCTTTCATTTTATCAGCAACTTTATAGCCTTCAAGAATATGTGTGAAAGTATTTATTTTGAAATCGAATTGATCTGCAACCTTCATCAGCATATTAATTTCACTTTGCACATAAGAATGACAAGAAATAAAACGCTCTCCGTTCAAAATTTCAGCAAGAGTTTCCATTTCGGCATCATGTCTAAATGATTTACCGCTTTTCTTTGCTTCGTCATAAGCTTTTGCTCTGGTAAAATAATCTACAAACACTTGTTCCACTCCCATACGCGATTGTGGGAAACGTGAATTGCTTCTACTTCGCGATTGTTTAACATTTTCACCTAAAGCGAATTTGATAAACTTTGGAGAATTTTCATAGATTAAATTATCTGCCGCTTCTCCCCATTTTAATTTAATGATGGCCGAACGACCACCAATAGGATTTGCAGAGCCATGTAATATTTGAATCGACGTCACTCCACCAGCTAAATTACGGTAGATGTCAATAGCTTCATCATTTAATACATCCTCTATAGTGACTTCTGCTGAAGAGTTTTGACCACCTTCATTTATAGAAGAGGCAGCAATATGTGAATGCTCGTCAATAATACCAGCGGTAATATGTTTTCCTGTGGCATCAATAACTTTCGCGTTTTTACTAGAAAGGTCTTTTCCTATTTTTGAGATTTTACCATCCTTAATTAGAACGTCTGTTTCCTCTAAAACACCTTCGCTCTCATTGGTCCAGACTGTTGCGTTTTTAAATAATAATGTTTCTGATTTTGGCTTTTCGGTAAAACCGTATGCTAAGTTGGGGTAGGTAATAGGACTCATAAAAGGAGTGTCAGCATCGTCCTTATCTTTCTTTTTATCACCTTTCTTTTCGGAATCTTCTTTTTCTAGTTTATTAGCAAAAAAGGATAGCTCATCACCATTTGGTAAAATAGCTTTTCCATTAAGACTGGTGTTGCTTGTGGTATTGGCTACAATCCTAATGTATTCTTTTTTAGTACTGTCTGCCGTTTTAATTGTAAGGTTTAACCAGTCATCTATATAACTCGCTTTAGTCCCTAAATTTTTAGCGTTACTCTCAATTTTAGCATCAGTTTTACTCGTGCTGTTTGAGATGGTTAATTTATAGTCGTCACCCGCAAGTTTAAAATCGTAATCGCCATCAATATCTTTAGTAGTCATGTTTTCGATAACATGCGCTGAACCTTGAACCCAATTTTCGTAAAGTTTTGTTTTCTTTTCAAAAATGTCTCCATCGGTAATTAAAAAATTAGCATAACTTCCGGTTTTTAAAGTCCCTAAAACATCTGATTTTCCTAATAAGGACGCCGGAATTGTAGTTAAAGCTTCTAATGCTTTTTGCTTAGATAATCCATTTTCAATAGCCTTTATTAAATTTGAAGAAAATGTTTTATTCGATTTTAAACCATGGGTTGTTAAGGCGAATTTAATGCCGTTTTCCGCTAATAATCTAGGGTTGTGTGGTTGTTGATTCCATGATCGCATATCACTTAAAGACAATGTGCTTGCCAAGAATGGATCATCAACATCATACGCCAATTGAAAATCTATTGGCAAAATAATAGTAGCGTTTGTGCCTTTTATTTCATCAATACGTTCGTATTCATCACCACCTCCAACTATGGTATATTGAATGTTAAACGCGTCACCAACTTTATCGGCACGCATTACATTAGCTCTACTACCAGCTTCAAAAATTTGAAGTAAGTTCTTGTTTTTGTTTAAGGCTTCAAGCGATAAATCTTTAGTGTCAATATTTCCTGCTTCATACCATTTTGCATCATCATACATTTGACGTAATAGTGCCATACTTCCCATAATAGAAGATGGATACGATTGGCGAGACGTCACACTTTTACTAAATGATAAATGTTGCGTAGTTTCTCCATCCACAACACGCATAGAATTATCAGCGTTATTGTTTAGTGCAATTAAAGCACCTGTACCACGAACGACACCATCTGGCATATGTGTATTAACAACTCCAAAACCTAATTTGTGAAGATCAGAAGCTGATTTAGCGTCGTATTTAAAACTCGCCATAACATCTTGCTCTGGCATAATATGGTCGTTCCAATAATAGCCACTTCGACTCGCACCATATTGTGGACCATTGCCACCTCGTTTTGGTTTTTCTACTCCAAAGGTGGTGTACATGTCAATAAAAGAAGGATAGATGGTTTTTCCTGAAAGATCAATTTTTGTGGTGTTCTTCGGAATGTTTACGGATTTACCAACACTAACAACTTTACCATCCTTAATAAGGAGTGTTGCATTGTTTAAAACTTCAGTTGGTGTAACGTGGATTGTAGCATTTGTAAATGCGGTGTAGTTAGAGTTATTTGCAATGACACCTGAGTTACTCGGGAAGTAATCTTGTGCAAATAATGAAAAACTGCACATAAAAATGAGCAGTCGGAGATGTACTTTAATCATATGTTTTGGTGGGTTAGATTGAATTCTAAAGATAGGAATTATAGCTAAATGGCTGTATTTAATGTTAATATTTTAACATTTTCTAAATTAAGAAAAGGTATCTAGCTAAACTTATAAAGGTTGATGTTCATAATAATTAACCAAAAGCGCAACGACATAGCTGTAACTTTTCATGCCAGCGGACTGATTATTTGCTTTTAGAAAATTATCAAAAGTTTTTTCGAAAATAGGTTCTATTGGGTTTTTGTAGGCATCCCAAAATTCTCGAACATCTTGGTAGTTTTTCAGTATGCCTGTATTCACAGTTAGAATTACAGTGTCATAAAGTTCTGGGTCGCGCTTAAAGAGTTCACCTAAACAATACCGAAGAGCAAAGGTATACCCAGAGTATTTAAAATAAACATCATCATTTTGAATGGCAGCTAAACTGCCAATGAAATTAGCTTCGTTTTCTGCGGCATAGCCCAGTTGGTGCGCTGCTTCGTGACAGGCTGTTGTTGGAAACTTATAGGTTAAAGTCAACCCATTTACCTGAGCTTCATTGGTGAACGGATTTAAATACCCCGAAAATCCCATATAGGTTAACGGTAAACTATAAATGGATGTTTTAATGCTTGTTGGTTGATATTCAAGTTGTGGATACGTTTCTGAAAGTGTTTGATATCCGTCTTTTACCTTCGTTAAAATTTCAGGTTTGGTATAAGGTATTTCAACTTTTAAGGTGTCATTTTTTGCCAATTGAAGTTGTAAAGCATTCGATTTTTGAATCAATTGTTCTGTAAATGAAACCAGTTGTTCGGTGGTGTAATCTGCTTTAAGATTCAAGGACTTATAAAGCGGCTGTCTGTAATAATTAAAAGCCCAAAGGATATGAAATGCAAAATAGGCAATCGATAAGGTCGCTCCAATATCAAGTAACCAATTCACGGTATCTTTAATAATACGTGTTCTGTTTACAATTAGCCATCTGATGAGGTAGATGCCGGCTAAGGTGTAAAAGATATCTCCAGCTGAAAATGGAATCCAGCCAAACGTATAGCGCATCAATTTTGAAATAAAAACGTAAAGTCCGTTGCTGTACAACTGCTCAACAAATTCAGGATAGTGTTTTAATTGAGATAATACTAACAATTGAATTCCGAAGAACACAACGAGGATTAGTTTTTTGTTTTTACGCATGACTCAAAAATAGGGAAAAGTTCTAATTACATTTTCAAGGTCATGCTAAATTTTTAAAGTACATCAAAAGCTGGTCATTGATTGTATACGGTATTTTGTAACCTTTTTTCTTCTTATAAATACCTACACTTGTTAGCCGTGTTTTTACTTATTACGCAAATGAATCGTTTGAACAGCTTTAGGTGCAATTTGAGCTGTATAAGTCTTCGTTTCTAATTTGATTGATAGCTCATGTGCTTCTTCATTATTGTTGTATACAACAACAGCGATTGAGCCGTCAGGATTTTTAGCCGCTGTATAAATTAGTCCGTTTACGTTATCACCTTTTAAAGCAATTCTGCGAGCATCTGGGCGGATAAACTTGCTAAAATGACTTAGTAAATAATAAAGTGGTGTGTAAATCACTTTGTCAGTGGTTGGATTGATAAGTACTGGCGCACTATTAAAATTATCATAAGGATTTGGTTGTCCTTTGTGACTAAGAATGCTACACCACTCAATATAGCCTTGAGTGCCGTGGTTTAAATCTGTAATGATGTCGTTAACATACGTTTCAAAAGGGACAAAAGTACCTGCGTAATCAGTACTTGCTCTCCAATATTGACCAATAGGATCCTTAGCATCAATATCTATGCTCGATTCCGTATGAATCATCCCTTTGTTTGGCCAGTTTTTTTGTAATTCAGCTAATTCTTTAGCATACCAGTTGTTATCTTTCAATTCAGAATTTGTGTACCAATGAAAAGCAGTTCCCCAAGCATATTTAGACGCTTCAGGGTCTTCATAGGTTTTTTGAACATAGTCGTTCATTGTTGATTTGTTGTGGTCATAAATTAGGACTCGTAATCCAGATTCTAAATCATCAAGATTTAAATGACCATCTTTAACAAGTTGCGGACCAAGGTGATCTCTTAAAAAGTCACGACCTTGTTCTGGTGTAAATCCGTTACTGTCCCAATGTGCATCATGGGCATGTAAAGGTTCGTTTTGTGGTGTAAGACCCCAAAGGTTAATGCCCTGTTCTTTGTATGCTGTCACATATTTTGACATGTATTCTGCCCAAAGCCCATAATACTCAGGAAGTAAACTACCATTCGTCATCTCAGATGTTTCTCCTGATTTCATCCAAGATGGTGGACTCCATGGAGACGCGATAATTTTAAAGTCTGCACCAGGAATTTTGGAGGCTTCTAAAATCATTGGAATAATATCATAACTAGGTTCTACGAGTTCAACATCACGAACTTGATCGTTTTCATCACCAGTAAATCCTCTCATATCTTCATGAATGCTGAAGGTTGAAAGATCTTCGTCACCCTCTTCGATATAGGTATAATGATTGTTTGAATAATCGCTACTATTAATATGTGTTCTGGTAAGCGTGAAGCCAGCCCCTTCGGTAGGACTAAAAAGTTTAGTTAAGACTTGTTTGCGAGATTCAACAGGGATTGTAGCCAAATTCCATGCTGAGGACTCGGTAAATGAAGCACCGAAACCATAATATTTTTGAAACTCTTCATTAGGAAGTACCTCTAAAGTTACTTTCTTAACATCAGTAGAAGTTGTTTTAGCATCAGCACTAGACAATAATTTGAGGTTATCACCAGCCTGTGATGTTTGATAAACATCAGATACATAATCGTCGTAAGCGCTTTTCGTTTTAGATGAGCAACTTACAAACACAAAAGCTATAACTAGGGCGTGTAACGATGTGATTTTTCTGTTGTAATTTTTGCGGTTTTGTTTAGTGCTTAATGTCTGCATTTATTTTGATGTTTTACTAATGTTTTCAATGGTTAAAGATACATAATGAATTCGTAAATTTCCTACAGAATCAAAAAAAAATATATTGAAAAAGCATTAATGGATCCGTGACAAATTCAATTCTGAATAACCCTATTTTCGATTCTGAAACAAGTTGGGAATGTCAACAAAGTGACAATCGTATTTTGTACCTTTGCAAATCTAAAAACAAGATTTATGAGTTCAGAAATAAGAGCCTTAGAGCCAAAACAACTATGGAATAAATTCGCAGATTTAAATGCTGTGCCACGACCTTCAAAAAAGGAAGAACGTGTGATTCAATTTATGAAAGATTTCGGAAATAATTTAGGTTTAGAAACGATAGAAGATGAAGTTGGTAATGTCATTATCCGTAAACCTGCCTCGAAAGGTATGGAAGATCGTAAGCCAATTGTAATGCAGTCACATTTAGATATGGTACATCAAAAAAATAACGATACCGTTTTTAATTTTGATGAACAAGGTATTCAAATGCATATTGAAGGGGATTGGGTAAAAGCAAAAGGCACAACGCTTGGCGCTGATAACGGTTTAGGAGTTGCTACGATTATGGCCATTTTAGAAAGTGATACTATAGCGCATCCTGCTTTAGAAGCTTTGTTTACAATTGATGAAGAAACTGGCATGACAGGTGCCAAAGGTTTAAAAGGAGGTTTACTTAACGGTGCGATTCTTTTAAATTTAGATACTGAAGAAGACGATGAAATTGGTGTAGGTTGTGCTGGTGGAGTAGATGTTACTGCAAGACGCGAGTATAAGGAAGAGGAAACTCCTGAATTTAAAATTGGATATACCATTACTGTAAAAGGCTTACAAGGAGGTCACTCTGGAATGCAAATTCATGAAGGTTTAGGAAATGCCAATAAATTAATGAACCGTATATTATTTGATGGTTTTGAAAATTTTGGACTTCGTATTTCAGAAATTGATGGAGGGAGCTTAAGAAATGCTATTCCAAGAGAAAGTAATGCTACTGTTGCTATTGATGCGATACATGAAGCTGCTTTTGAAGCTGAAATGAAAGAATTTGGGGATACTTTAAAAACCGAATTTAAAACTATGGAACCCGATTTAGAAATTGTTGTTTCTAAAACGGAGACTCCAGAAAAAATTATGGACCTAGGTGTGCAAGAAGGTTTAACAAGAGCTTTGCATGCGGCTTGGAATGGAGTATATCGTATGAGTCCAGATATTAAGGACTTGGTAGAAACGTCTAATAATATCGCTAGAGTTATAGTGAAAGATGGTGCTATTAAAATTGGCTGTTTAACACGTAGTTCAGTGGAAAGTACAAAATTAGATTTAGCGAATACATTACGTTCTGTTTTTGAGTTGACAGGTTGTGAAGTAGAATTTTCTGGTGATTATCCTGGTTGGGCACCAAATATGGATTCTGCCATTTTAAAAGTCATGGTTCCTATTTATGAACGTTTAAATAATGGTGAAAAGCCACATGTTGCAGCTTGCCATGCAGGTTTAGAATGTGGTATTTTAGGAACTAACTATCCAGATATGGACATGATTAGTTTTGGACCAAATATTAAAGGAGCGCACTCACCAGATGAACGTGCTCAGATTTCTTCTGCACAGAAGTATTGGAAATTTGTTCTAGAAGTTTTAGAGAATATTCCTAAAGCTTAATTTGCATAAAAAAAGACCTGTCAGGTTTTAAAAATCTGACAGGTCTAAATACATTAAAAAAAAAAGCAGCTAAATAGCTGCTTTTTTTTATGTCTTATAGTTGGTGTTACCTATTTCTTAATGCTTGCTAATTCAATATCAAAAACTAAGTTAGCACTTGGTGGAATTGTAGGAGGATTTCCTCTTTCTCCATAGCCTAAATAATAAGGAATAAATACTCTAGCCTTATCTCCGATTTTCATATGGAGCATAGCTTCTTTAAAGCCTGCAATTAAACCAGCAGTTTCATTATAAGGCATATCAAAACTAGTATATCTACCAGCTTTATCAGTGCGTTCATCGTATTTGCCATTTTTTTCAGCAACGTCTTTCCAAGTGGTCCAGAATAAATCTCCATTTTCTAAATAACCAGCACATTCAATATTAACACGGTCTGTAGCCTTAGGCGTCACACCTTTACTTTCGTGTGTAAAAATCATTGCCATCCCAGTTGGAGAGTCAATTTTACGCCCTTTTAATTCTTCGTTCTTTTTTAAGAATTCAGTTTTTGCTAAATCAGCTTTTGCTTTCGCTTCTTTTTTAGCTTCTTCAGCTTTTGCAGCAGCTTCGATTTTTGCAGCTTCAGCTCTTTCTTTAATTTTTGGAAGTTCTTCTGTAAATACTTTAGGTGCATCAAATTTCTTTGCGGCTGAACCTATTCTTATAATATTTAATTTTTTAATGATGACATCTTCTAATGGTTTGTTAGTTCTAGGTGCCACTTTAACATTAGAAATAGTATCTAGTACATTCAATCCTTTTACCAATTCGCCAAAAACAGCATGGCATGCAACTCTAGGGTTTGAACAATCTCTTAAAGTGCCGTTTTCATCATAACCATCTAACCAAGGAGTGACTTTTTCAGTGATAAAAAATTGACTTCCGTTAGAGTTTACACCAGAGTTTGCCATAGATAACATACCTATCTTGTCATGTCTGTATTCTGGAACTAATTCATCTTCAAATTTATAGCCAGGGTCACCAGTACCTGATGCTGTTGGATCACCACCTTGAATCATAAAATTGTTCATCACACGGTGAAACGTTAAGCCATCATAAAAAGGCTTTCCTTTATATTCTTCTTTTACTAATGGGTGATTTCCTTCTGCTAACGCTACGAAGTTGGCTACTGTTACAGGAGCTTTCTCAAAATAGAGTTTAGCAACCATAGTATCCTTAGAGGTTATAAATTCAGCATAAAGTCCATCTTCTAAATCAGAATGACGTTCTTGGCAAGACGTGTTTGTTAAAACTAATAGAGCAACGAATGCTGCAAGTGCTTTTTTAATCATTTTTTTGAGTTATAGTGTTTAAAGTTACTTCACAAATTAATGGAACATTGGTTCCTATTTTACCTTCATCTCCATAATACCCAAAGGCTTTTTGAGATGGAAATATAAATGTTGCTGTTTCAGTTGGTTTTAATAATTTTAAACCTTCACGCAAACCAGTGAACAATTCTTCTTTGTCCATAATATAGGTTTTATCGGTGTTAGCATAAATTTCATTGCCTTCAATATTAGAAACATCAAAGGTAAAGTGTACAACATCACCAAATTGAGGTTGAATTGTGTCACTTTCAATTTTAGTTTGGTAATAATACCAAAACCCACTTTCGGAAGCGATGTAATCTTTATCAGGATTACTCTTTATAATATCTTCGATTTGTTGTTGCTCTAATTCGTTAAGCTTTTTATTACGCTCTGCAGATGCTTTTAAGAATGAGCCAGATTGTACGGATTCTGGTAGTCTTGCTTCTGGAGGTTTACAGCTGAAACACAGCAGTAATACAATAGTGAGTATGAGTAGGTTTTTCATGTGTTTATATTTTAATCGATACCAATTTAGGGGTTTCATTGGGACAAATCTTGTTTATATTGTGGTAATATACTAATAAATTTATTTATTGTTGTTTGCATGTCATCATCGCTACGTCCTCCGGCGGCATTGGTATGGCCACCTCCATGAAAATGTGCTCTCGAAAATTCGTTTACCGAAAACTCACCTTTACTACGTAACGATATCTTTATAATTTGATCTTGTTGACTTTCTATAAAGATAGCAGCAAAAATAATATCTTTTAATGATAAAGCATAATTCACAAAGCCTTCTGTATCTCCTTTTTTAAAGTTGAATTCATCTAATTCGGCCTGAGACAAGGTTATATACGCCGTTCTTAATTCGGGAATGACCTTTAAATTCTGCATGGCTCTCCCTAATAATTGTAAACGACTATAACTATTAGTATCGTATATGTTATTATGAATTTCAGAATTTTCAGCTCCTTTTTCAATTAAATTTCCAATAACTTGATGTGTTCTACTCGTGGTAGCCGGAAAACGGAAAGAGCCAGTATCTGTCATAATTCCAACATAAAGGCACGTTGCTATAGTGGCATTAATTTTATCATCATCGCCAAGCATTTCAATAAAATTATAAACCATTTCGCAAGTCGAAGACATACTTATATCCGAATACATGTATTTGGCATAATCATCTGGTTGCTGATGATGATCTATCATTATTTTAATTGCTGTAGATGGTTCTAAAACGTGAGCCATTTGATTTCCTGCTCTGTGAAAAGCATTAAAATCTAAAGTGAAAATAATATCAGCGTTATTGATAAGTGTGGAACTTTCCTCTAGTTGGGTTTCAAATTTTAAAACGGTATCGTCTCCTGGTAACCACTTTAAAAAATCTGGATAATCATTAGGTGCAATAACAACGGCATTGTGATTATTAAGTTTTAAATAATGGTACAAGGCTAAGGTTGATCCCATTGCGTCGCCATCTGGATTTCTATGAGGAACAATTACAATGTTCTTAGGTGCACTTAAGAGTGCTTTTATTTCTGAAATTTGTGCTTTAATCATAAGTGGCGAAGATACGTTTTTTAGATATTTTGAAGATGGCTTTTAATATGAATTATAAGATTGTTTTGTTCTAAAACCTATCGCGATGCAAAATTATCGAAAAATCAATTTTACAAGAACAGATGACGAAACTAAAATTTGAATTTTTCTTAATGTGATTGCTGATTAAAAATGAATTTAAAAGACGCTTATTTAGTAACATTAATTTAATAAAAGCAGCACTTGATTAATAAAAGAAATATATTACTTTTGCACCTCATTTAAAAAAAATACATGGCAACTAACAGAACATTTACAATGTTAAAGCCTGATGCTGTTGAAAAAGGACACATTGGCGCAATATTAGAAAAAATTTCAGCTTCAGGATTTAGAATCGTAGCAATGAAATTAACACAAATGACTACAGCAGATGCTGAAGCGTTTTATGCAATTCATAACGAACGTCCATTTTTTGGAGAGTTAGTAGAATATATGACTCGTGGTCCTATCGTAGCAGCTGTTTTAGAAAAAGAAAATGCAGTTGAAGACTTTAGAACTTTAATTGGAGCAACTAATCCTGCTGATGCAGCAGAAGGCACTATCCGTAAATTATATGCAGCTTCTATTGGAGAAAATGCAGTTCACGGAAGTGATAGTGATGAAAATGCAGCTATTGAAGGTGCTTTTCATTTCGCAGGAAGAGATATGTTTTAAGCTAAAACATTATATATTATTAAAAAGACCATCTGTAAAGGATGGTCTTTTTTTTATTTTTTTTCCAATTCAAGATCTATTAATCCTACGATAGAATGTATTTCGTTTTTAAATTCAGGATAAATATTTTCTTGAAGGGATACTCCCGAAACTAACAAAATGAGCGTGGTGTTTTCCAATTTCTTATCCATTAGTAAGTGTTTGTTGCTTACTTTGACTAAAGAAGTATCTAATTTCATTCTTTGAGAGAGACCTATGCCCTCAAAAAGGACTTTCATATTCCCATTTGTAGAAATATACTCTCGGATACGACTTTGAGCACTAAAAATGTGCTGTTCTTGCAATCTTACATAATCGATTTTACTCTGCCACGAGGCTAAAATATTGCGTATGCTATCGTTTTCAATATTTTTTAATCCATCAGACGCTAAAAGTTGATTCATCACACCATTTTCGAGAAAAGCTTGAACATCATCTCTCACCAATCCAGCGATAAGAGAAGACAATTGATGTTCTTCAATATTTTTTAGATTGTTATCTGTATTATTCAAATTAATTAGGTCTCGACAACTTGTTATCGTTTTGCTTAAATCCTTATTTGCTTCAACTATAGCTTGTAAATTGTTGATCATTTCCACTTTAATCAACTGCAAATTATTCCGTTGATTTCTATGCGTTTTTACATTTTCATTCCAATTGTTAATTGATAGCGCAATTAAAATTCCAATAACCACAAGGATAATTTCTCCAATAGCATATTTAAAATACTTTCCAGTTTTGTTTTTTTCCATAAGGTCGTATCTAATCTTTCTAAAAAACTTGATCATTAATTTATGTTTAAGGTGCTATTTGTAGTCTCATCAAACTTCTTCAAGAGCTTTGATTTTGCAAAAGCAAATGCAAAAGCAAATTTGAGTTCGAATAGTTTAAAGATTGTTATCATTGGTTAGCGGTTTATCATAATGAAGCACAGTTTGTTGCGTGTTATTTACACGTAATTTAGTAAATAATAACTGAATAGAAAATCTTAGAGGATTTTTGTAAGTAGGCTAGTACTAGCAATTGATAATACAGGTTGTTGTACTTTCGTTATTTAATGTGTTTTCAAATAACCAAATATGATTTATTCCAAATTATATTCTGCTTTAATCCTATCAATCAAGACTTCGCCATCAGCTTTAAATTCTATAAGTGAATTCTTGTAGATGTCATATGACACTGAGAATATGTGAAAGTAATTTTTATAAGTGACATCTTCAAAAATCATATTGACATATTTTGTTCGATCATTTTTTACTAAATAATCAACTAAAACTCCTTCTTCTACAATATGATTAGTTAATCTTTCTAAATTATCACCAACAAATTTCGCATCTACTTCAAGTTCAAATAGTTTTTCAGAATACAACTTTGAAAGGGCTTCAGTGAGCTCCGTATTTAGTTCATAATCAAGCTCAATTTTTGATTCAAGTAATCGCATTCCCGTCTCATTTATTTGTATGTCTGGGGATCCTAAAGTAAAGTGGTATTTACGGAAATAATCATTACTTGATAAAAGAGAATCGCGTTCAATATCACCATTAAGAATATTTTGCATTAAAGGATATATAATATCCATATTTTTAATATCACTCTCAATTTCTGAAGCTGTATTATTTAAGTCCTGCACAATTCGAATATAAATATTACGGATTTGTTTCTTCTCTATCCGTTTCTGATTCCAATTATTAATAGAAAGAGCGATAAGAATACCAATAACAACAAGAACAATTTCTCCAATAGCATATTTAAAATACTTTCCAGTTTTATTTTTTTCCATAAGGTTGTATCTAATCTTTCTAAAAAACTTGATCATTAATTTATGTTTAAGGTGCTATTTGTAGTCTCACCAAACTTCTTCAAGAGCTTTGATTTTACAAAAGCAAAATTGAGTTCGAATAGTCTAAAGAATGTTGTCATTGATTAGCGGTTTATCATAATGAAGCACAACTTGTTGTGTGTTATTTACACGTAATTTAGTAAATAATAACTGAATAGAAAATCTTAGAGGATTTTTGTAAGTAGGCAGTGCCCAAGCAATTAATTATACACGGCTTAAGTTTACAATTCATTACATTTAAGTATAAATCAGAAACTGAGAAATTTATTATTTATGTGCAGTTTTAATACTTGTAAACACAACAAGACTTACCGAGATCTTTATGAGCGCATTGTAGCTAAAGGAAAGCGCAAAAAATTAGCACTAATTGCAGTGTGTAATAAACTGCTAAAACAGGTTTTTGCAATTGCTAAATCGGGATTAATATATGATGGAAACTATAAAAGTATTTTAGTTAAAAATTAATGAGTTTTTACTTGTTTTTTGCCAC
Organism: Winogradskyella thalassocola; assembly: GCF_900099995.1. Taxonomy (GTDB): domain Bacteria; phylum Bacteroidota; class Bacteroidia; order Flavobacteriales; family Flavobacteriaceae; genus Winogradskyella; species Winogradskyella thalassocola. The sequence goes on along the minus strand of NZ_FNCZ01000004.1, from coordinate 2,892 downwards.
AGTACTTTGTTGTGCTTTTGTTATTTTTTAAGTTCTTCATCAATTAATGCGATGAGATGAGCCAATTCTTTTTTAAGTTCTACTGATGCTTGTTCATTTTGATTGATATTAGCAAGAATTAAGATTAAATCGCTAACCATTTTTTCATCTTCATTAAGCTTAATGTCTTCGAGATTTCGTATTTGAAAATCAAGATTAGTAACCTTTTTAACAAATTCCCGATTCATAATTTTTGGTAAAATATAATACTTAAAAGACCTAGTTAAGTTTAATAATTCATCAAACGCTGCTATTGAGGTTTTTAGATAATATTGTGTCAATTGATTTCTCAATTCTGTATTAGCGATTATTTCAATATTACCTGAATTGGTTAGAGTTTTGTAGCCTGTGCTATTAGGTGTGAAACTTGCATTTGTAAATAATTTACCTTCCGATAAAAGAAAGAACATTTTTTCACCAAGTTCTGGGGATACTTTTTTCTGTGCAGCAATCTGCATAAATTTACTTATATCAGAGCTCTTTTCTGCGTTGAAAGTAGATATTTCATGAATTAATAGGGTGTCGGATATAAGGTTCTCTCTAATTTCTAATAGCATAATATCTCCTTTTTCTTTATTTTGAGATATTGTGTTTAAGTTGTTTAACCATAGGGCAATCAAAATTCCAATAACTACTAGAACTATTTCACCAATCGCATAAAGAAGATATTTGCTGAGTTTGTTTTCATTCAACATTTTTTGCCGTATTTTCCGAAAGAATGTTATCATTGGTTAACGGTTTATCATAATGAAGCACAACTTGTTGCGTGTTATTTACATGTAATTTAGTAAATAATAACTGAATAGAAAATCTTAGAGGATTTTTGTAAGTAGGCTAGTACTAGCAATGGATTATATACGTGTTAGGCACAGTATTTATTTCAGTTTGTATTTTTTTATTACTTCTTGTCTAATTTTTTCATTCGCTTGTTCAACTCCAACTTGACTTCCAAAAATTTGATAATTTTCTTTTTGAGTATAAATTCTGTCGATTAGCATTTTAAACGGAACTATGTCAATTTCTTTATTTTCAAATGCAACTTGAATAATTGGCAAGTATTTTTCCATCATTTCCAAATTTGAGTGCTGAATTACTAACCACATAGTACTTTCAAATTTTTCTCCTACGAGAGTTCTTCCAATATATGTTTTGTATACATTGAAAAGCGAGTCAATTGCTTTTTGATTTTGTATATCTAATTTCCTTTGTTTTGCTTTATTTTCGTCCGCTGTTTTTTTTCTATAAACTTGGTCGTTAAGCATAATGTTATTAATCTTTTCTATTAATGCTAAATCCAAATTATTCGTTTTGCTGTATTCTGAAATGTTAAATGTTTTATCTTGAACTGGTTTAGCCTTGCATTTGTCTAATTCTTTATTGTAATCTTCTCTAATAATATCGTATTTCGGATTTTTCTCAACTGATTTTTCAAAAGATATGATGTATTCGCAACTTCCTTCTGCATTTTTGAATTTTTCAAAGACAATTTTTATATTTTCTCTACTTTCTTTTAAAGTAAGAAATGCAGATAAAACATTAAAATAATCAGCAAGGTTGAAATTTTTAGAATTGTTGTTTGTCGCAGATTTTGTTTCCTTTATGATCATATTTGCATAGTCAAAATCTTTCTTTGAAATTTGAGAATTTTGTTTAGGTTTATAATTCAAAAACTGGTTTTCAAAATTGTCATATTCGAATTCTGTTCCATTCTGTGCGTTGCAAGAATAAATGCTGATTATGAATAAAATAAATAAGTAGTTTTTCATTGCGATAGTTTTTGTCATATTGTGCCTAACAGTATTGTGTATGGTTAAGCATCTAATTTAGCAAATAAATCACAGATAGACCCGAGCGCAGCGAACTGGCGAAGCAATATTCCGCAGGAATGTTCGTAAGTAGGCAGTGACCAAGCAAGCAATTATACGCGGTGTTAGCCACTGTGTTTTTTTATATTCCAAGTGGATTATCAGTCAGATAATCCCATACTGTTCGCCAAATAGATTTTCCTTTTTCATTATTTGGATCAGAAATCCAAATTCCACAAACATTGCATATATCATTATCTTTGAACGTCGTGCGTCCAGCTAATCCATCCAAAGTGGCGATTTCATCTGAATATCCGCTTTTCAAAGCTGTGTCTGTCCATTCGACTTTATCCTTTCGGATTTTATCTGAATAACATCTTGGGCACCTTTCCTTATCGTCTGTCAGTTTTGACTTTGGGTTTTCAGATATCAGTTGGTTAATTTTGGATTCCGTAAGATTCCGTAAGATTCCGTTCAGCTAAATATTCTTTTATTTCCGATTGAGTTTCTTTCATATAAGTAAGAAGCTTGAACTTTGCAAAATTTGCTAATTCATAGTCGTCTAATTCAGTAAGAAAGTTTTTGACTCTGCTCATTTTCGGTATTGTGGCTAACGTGTTTTTGTATGGTTTGTTGCGTGGTTAAGCAACTAATTTAGCAAATAAATCACAGATAGAATATTCCGCAGGAATGTTCGTAAGTCGGCAGTGACCAAGCAATTAATTATACACGGCTTAAGTTTACAATTCATTAAATTTAAGGATAAATTAGAAAGAACAAAAGAGAGGAATAAGGTTAATATACACGCAGAGACTTTAGATCTCGTCAACATTGAAAATCCCCTCTCTTTTCTACACAGATTTCGTACAGTTCTGTGAGGCTTTTAGACCTCGATTTTAAGTCGTTGAAACTCGCGTAGTATGTCCTTTCAAAAAAACATTTTCTTATGAATAAAGGTATTAAATATTTTGGAATTGACATCAGCCAAAAGGTTTTTGATGTTACAGATTCTGATGGTAATTACTATCAGTTTAAAAACAATGAACTT
>NZ_FNCZ01000008.1 GCF_900099995.1 Winogradskyella thalassocola | reverse complement strand
CTTTATTCATAAGAAAATGTTTTTTTGAAAGGACATACTACGCGAGTTTCAACGACTTAAAATCGAGGTCTAAAAGCCTCACAGAACTGTACGAAATCTGTGTAGAAAAGAGAGGGGATTTTCAATGTTGACGAGATCTAAAGTCTCTGCGTGTATATTAACCTTATTCCTCTCTTTTGTCTTTTCTGATTTATGCTTAAATTTAATTAATTGTAAACTTAAGACGTGTATAACTAATTGCTTGGTCTGTGTGTACTCGGAAAATCCTAGCGGATTTTCTATTCGGTTTTTATTTGCTAAATTAGGTGATTAAACACGCAACGCATCATATACAAAACCGTCGCCCACAATATAAAAAAGTCGAAAATTGATTGAAAATTTTAGAAATATAGAATATTTGAAATTCGGAAACGAAAGACAAAAACTTGCTTTTTCTGAAATCAAAAAACATAAAATTTTAGAGAAACTTGAAAAGTATCACCCAATTTTGACTGGAACTATTCCAATCGAAATAGATTTACCCGAAAGTGATCTAGATATTATTTGCGAATGTCAAAATCATTCTGAATTTAAAGCATATTTATTAAATCAATTTTCTGACAAAAAAGACTTTAAAGTTTATTCAATAAAACAAAATGGAATCGAATCAACTATTGCAGAATTTAAAACGGATAATTTTTTGTTTGAGGTTTTTGGACAAAATATTCCAACCGAAAAGCAAAACGCTTATCGACATATGATTGTTGAAAATAAAATTTTAAAAGAAAAAGGTTTTGAATTTAAGCAGAATATAAAAAAATTAAAATCTAAAGGAATAAAAACAGAACCTGCATTTGCAAAATTATTAGGACTAGAGGGAAATCCATATACTGAATTATTAAAGTTGGAAAAATAGATACTGTGGGCAACAACGTTTATAATTTATTGTAGTTCTGGCTTGCTTACGAAAATCTTAACAGATTTTCTACTCTGTTTTTATTCGCTAAATAAGTTACTTAAACACGCAACTAACCATAAACTAACCATTGGCAACACCCCAAACAAAATCATAACTATGAAGATTATAAAATTGCACGTATTACGCGTTGTTATATTGACCCTTCCTTTAATTATTTTTGGACAAAACAAGTATAATCTAGATTTTGAAACCTTATTAAGTAATAAGGCCACAAACTGGACGAATTTTGGAAACGGCAATCATAAAATAAGTTTTGACCTAGAGCATTCAAAAAATGGTAAAGTGTCAGGGCGCATAGAAAGTGATGATTCTACCGAAGGTTATAAAGCGCTCGCTTATAATATTCCTGCAAATTTTAGCGGCAAAAAAATAAAACTCACAGGCTATTTAAAAACCGAAAATGTAACTGAAGGTTTTGCTGGGTTATGGATGCGAATCGACCCTAATATTGACTTTGATAATATGGCTTCACATAAAATCCAAGGAACTAACGATTGGACCAAATATGAAATTGAATTAGACTATGAAGATCATGCTAACAATATTGCGATTGGAGGTTTATTAGAAGGTAAAGGTAAAATTTGGATAGATAATTTGGTGATTGCTATTGATGGTAAAAACATACAAACTTCGAAAGAAATTGAAAAATTATCATTGGAAGACTATAGTCCTAATGAACTTACATTAGCGTTATCAAAATCCGCATTTCAATTAGATTTGTCTAACAAAGAAACTATGGGCAATAGTTTGGACTCACTCATAGCCAAAATAGGTACAAAAGAAATAGTAGCGATTGGAGAAAGTACACACGGAACTTCGGAATTTTTCCAACTCAGGGAAATGATTACAAAGAGATTGGTCGCGGAAAAAGGATTCAATATTGTGGTTTTAGAGAATCCCTACGATGATATTGAAATCTTAAACAACGATTTGAATTCTAGACCATTGGACAGTTTAATCCGTAAACATCTATTTTCAATATATCAGACTCAAGAAATGAAATCCTTTTTACAATGGTACAAGGATAATCGGACTAATTACAAAATTCAGCTCAAGGGCTGTGACGATTCATATTGGACTTTTTATGAACTATTAAAAGAAAAAATAAATCCTGTCGGTGATAAAAAACTAAAAATACTCTTGAAAAATTTAGAGTCTAATATCTCAAAAAGTTCAACTGACAATTTAAAAAAAGAATTTAAAATCAATAATTCGATTTACAATAATATTTTAGCCATCGAAGATCATTTGAAATCAATAAATAATTTGACCGACCCCATTGAAGAAATTTTATTTAATGGAAAAAACACTTACGTTAATTATGTTAACATTAAAAACAAAAAACCAATTCAAAGTCGAGATGAAATAATGGCGGATAGAATTTCATTTATAGCGAAGAATTCTGATAATAAGATAATTATATGGGCTCACAATGCACATATTTCAAACAAAATTATCGCGGATAATGAAATTGGAATAATGGGAAGAAATTTAAAAAAGGAATTTGGCAAGGATTATTATACTATAGGACTAACTACCTTGAAAGGAAATTATTCATATATGAATGAAAAATTCATTAATGACGATCATAATTATACAGAGAAACTTAAAAATGCGTCTTTTCAATCGACAGAGAAGTTATTATGGGAAAATGCTTTCGCACAAAACAGTAGTTCTTTTTATATACATACTTCAGAACTTAAAAATGAATTAAAGACAGACAAAATTTTCGGAGCGACCAAATTACTTGGGTATTCAATAGAATCGGAAGAAGACATTTATTATATCCCGATTTTAAAAAATTTTGATTCGCTAATCTTTATTGAAGACACACATTCAACAACACCGATTTTCAAATAAAAGGGCAGTTGCCAACAAAGTACTGTGGCAAAAAACAAGTAAATTCTCATTAATTTTTAACTAAAGTACTCTTATACACTTCCAAATAAAGTAAATCTGTCTTAAATCAGCTATTTCAAATTAGTATCTTTGTTAGATACTAAACGAGATTCATTTTATGATTTTTATAGATAACGAAGGCCATACCAATCCTAAATTAAACTTAGCGTTAGAAGAATATGCTTTAAGACATTTTGATACGTCTACAGATTATTTGTTGTTTTACATCAACGAACCTTCCATTATTATTGGACGCAACCAAAACACTTTAGAAGAAATAAATCAAGACTATATAGACGCTAATCAAATTCACGTCGTTAGACGCGTTTCTGGTGGTGGCGCTGTGTATCACGACTTAGGAAATTTAAACTTTAGTTTTATCACCAATCACGATGGTAAAAGCATCAGCAACTTTAAAAAGTTTACGGCACCTGTAATTAAGGTCTTAAACGATATGGGCGTTTCTGCAGAACTTAAAGGCCGAAATGACATTTTAGTAGATGAGAAGAAAATTTCTGGCACTGCACAATTTTCCACAGGCAAACGTATGATCAGTCATGGTACGTTGTTATTTGACACAGACATGAGTGAGGTGGCTAAAGCGCTTCAGGTTAAAATGAGTAAAATCCAATCTAAAGGTCATAAATCTGTTAGAAGTCGTGTTGCAAATATCAGTGAGTTTTTAAAAACGCCTATTCCTATGGCCGACTTTAAAAAGCAACTTCTCGTTGGACTATATGAAGCTAGTGAACCTTTTGAAACCTATAAGTTAACGGAAGCCGAATGGCAAGCTGTTCACCAATTAAAAGCCGAAAAATATGATTTATGGGATTGGAATTTTGGACGCTCACCTAAATTTAATATCCAACGCAACAAACGCTTTCCGATAGGAGAAATTGACCTTCGTATTTTTGTTGAAAAAGGGCATATCTCAGAGGTTAAAGTCTTTGGGGATTTCTTTGGCAGACAACCTGTTTCGGATCTCGAAGATATACTTATTGGCGTGCCTTATGATAAAAATGAGATTCGTAAAGCCCTAAAAGACGTTTCAGTTGAAGATTATTTTGGTACTTTAGAAACGTCCGATTTTATTGATCTTGTGTATGGGAATGATTAATACATTCATAATTCAATTTTAAAAATCTCAAAGAACACGTAATTGCGGAAGCATTGCCGCAATTACAATACTATGCCATCACAATATGAAAAAAAATCTACTCACCTTAATCATTTGCATTTTCAGCATAAGTAATTATGCTCAAGAACAGATTACTACTGATTTAGAAACAGCCTATAATAACGAGCAATATGATCTCATCATTAGCGAGCATTCCGATAAAGCAAATTCATATCCAGCAAAAGCAATTTATTATATTGGTATGGCTTACTACATGAAGGCTGATGATAATAATGTTCTTAAACTAATGGATTTATCCATTAAAAAAGACCAAACAGACCCAGACACTTATTTTATTAAAGGCATGACTTTTAATTATATGGGACAATTTGATAATGCTATTAAGTCTTTTAATAAAGCTATCGAATTGAATCCTAATAACTCTAACTTTTATAGTGGTTTAGGTGATTCTTTTATAAGTCAAGAAAAATTTGATAAAGCACTCCATGCCTATATCACTGCAACTGAAAAGAGTGAACCCACTGAAAGACCTTTTACAATGATTCCTCAAATTTATGCAGAATTGAATCAGCCCGAAAAGGCATTAGAAGCTTTTTACAAGTCTAAAGAGATTGTATCTAAGGAATCAGATTCTTATATCATTGCGCTTTATAATATTGGGTTATATGAACTATTAAATAAAAACTATACCAAATCTGAAATTGCATATAAAGAACTGATTGAAAACGTACCAACCGATTACGGTTCTTATGCTAAATTAATTCAGGTTTATTATGGACAAAAGGAATATGAAAAGGCCAAACCACTAAAAGATATATTATATAAAGCCTATGAAGAAGGAAAACTAACAGACAGTTTAAAAAGTATGTTTTGTTTTGATCAATTTGAATGGAATGGAAAGTTAATCTTTGTTTACGAACGATTTGAAGTTAAAAAAGGAGAACTGTATTACAAACATATATTTTACATTCCAAATGAAGAGGGAGAAACTGAATTTACAATTCAAACCGAAAATTCACCAATCTCTATTCAGCTAGGAGGATCTAAATACGTACTTGGCATGAATAAAGGAGATATACACTCTACATTTAGATATGGATTTGAAGAAAATTTTGATTATGATGATTTAAAAAAGACGGTCATTCTTGTACTTGAAGAAAAGATAAAAGCAGGAGCTAGTTCAAGAAAAAGCAAGAACTAACATTAGCCAACACTATTATTTTAAAAATGTTACTTTTAAAGCCTTAAATCCCAAAAATGACTGAACCAAACAATACGACCAAAGACTTAAAATTCTATTCGCAAAAATCTATAGGAATCGCTACGTTTATTGGTGGTCCTTTGGCAGCAGGCTATTTAATTAAAGAAAACTACAAAGCTTTAAATGAAAACGATAAAGGAAAAACAGCTTTAATTATTTCGATAATAGCAACAGTAGTAATTTTTGGATCCCTTTTTCTTATTCCAGAAGCTATAATGGATAAAGTTCCTAATATGGTAATTCCGGCAGTTTACACAGGACTTGTTTACCTTTTAGTTGATAAAATTCATGGCACAATACTCGATACACATGAAGCACATAATAACGTATTTTACTCAGGTTGGAAAGCGGCAGGAATTGGTCTAATTTCACTAATTGTTTTAATGGCAATTATATTTGCATCTATCTTTTTAATTCCTGATAAAGTATATGATTCCTATGATAGTGAGATAGAGCAATTCACAATAAATGAAGAAGAATCATTAATGTTTTACGAACATTTTAGTACCGAAAACGACCTCACCCTTTTAAATGAAATTAATGATATCGCCATTCCTAAATGGAAAGAGAATATAGCTATTATTCATAGAACCAATGCCATTGAAGGTTTACCATCAGAACTCATAGTACAGAATAAAAAACTCCTTAAATATTCAGAACTAAGATTAGAAGCCTTTGAGCTCTTTAAAAAATTAATCACCTATGATTCGGAAAACTACAATGAAGAGTTAGATAGAATTCATACTGAAATAGATGCTGTAATTGAATCCTTAAATTAAGAATGCGTTTTTAAATCACATAAAGATAGATCATAAAGAAATGGCAAATAGCACCACCTAAAACAAACAAATGCCAAATCACATGATTATATGGAATTTTCTGTATGACATAGAAAATAATACCAACTGTATAAAATAAGCCTCCAGCAAATAACCAAAGAATGCCTCTAGGTCCGAGGGCTTCAGATACATTGGTGAAATCAAAAACAATCAGCCAGCCCATTACCAAATATAAAAGGGTCGAAAAAATCTCGAAGCGTCCGGTGAAAAACAGTTTTAAAATGACACCGAAAGCGGCAATTCCCCACACGGTCCAAAATAATGGCCAACCTAAACTATCTGTAAGAAGTATTAATAAAACGGGAGTGTATGTCCCTGCAATGAGGAGGTAAATACTCACATGATCCACGATTCTAAAATAGTGTTTACGCTTCTCCCCTTCTACTGCATGGTAAAATGTTGATGCTAAAAACAGAATAATAATAGAGATGCCGTAGACAATTACACTAAATAAACTCCAAGGTGTTGTGCTATCGGTATTTATAATCAATAAAACTAGAGCTACAATTCCTAAAAGGGCACCAAAACCATGCGTCCAAGAATTGAGTTGTTCTTCTAATTTTGTTTGAATACGCATTGTTTAACCTTTAGTATTAGTGACTCCTTTTGATTTAGACCATTTATTAACACTCTTATAAAAATCAATTTCGAAAGCAGCTTCTTGTCGTTTTAGCTGTTCATTTTGAAACGCACGTTGTAGAATATCTTCAATTAGATAGTCCTCTTCTTCATCAATAGGACTGAACTCTTTTTTTAAAGAAATATCAAACAAACTTGCCGTGCTGTTAAACCAAAAGGCACGCCAACCGCTTCGTAATTCTTTAATAAGTTGAAAGGTTGTTTTTCCGGTTTGTCTATGAATGAGTTTTACTAAAATCTGACCTTCGGTTTTTGTAAGTTTCTTAAGTTCTGCTGAAAATTCTTCTTCAATGTAATTCTGAATAATCTTAGCGTAACGCTTTTTATCGCGCTTACGCTCCAATCCATCTAATCGTTCTTGCAAGGCTTCTAAACGTTCTGCCGCTAACTTGGCATAAGGATACACCTTTAAGGTTTTTCGTCTTAAAATGATATACCGAATGCGTGCTGCTCTATCTTCAAATTTTAAATTCGGGAGTACTAAAACTTCATTTAATTCTACAGACGTTACAGGTATAGAATCGCCTTCAATATACATATAGTGGACTTCAGTAGAATCTTGTTTTACAGGATCCTCTTGAGCACTTATAATCACTGAAAAAAACAATGCTATGTAGGTAATGTATTTCATGTATTATTCTAATGCTAAAATCATTCCAATATGAGATTCTTAGCAATTTCAAAATTAATAATATTTAAAGTCTATAACCTTAAATTCGTATTAATATTATGAAACCGGTTCAAAAAGTTACTAAAACAAAAAGACCTTTCAAATTATTGTCATCTGAAAGGTCTTTAATATTAAATAATGAAGCTATTTATAGTTTCTGACGGTTGTCACCAGAATTTCTATCAATTAACTTATTGTAAGGATCAACACCAACTTCTGTCGGTTTCTCATCTACAATAATTGATATTTTATTATCAATAACGGTAATTTTATGCTTCTTAAGATACAGTTGTTCTTCTTTCATTTTTCCATCAACATCTTTCTCTGTAAAGATTCCGATATCAATATAATCTTGTAGTTGAAGCGATAAAATCGGTTTTGTTTTTCCTTCTGGTAAATACGAAATGGAATCTCTTCCTGTTTCAGAAAACAATTGCTTTCCTTTTTCGTCATTTCTGTATTTACTGACTTCAAACTCAATATCGACTTGATATTTACCATTGTCTAATTCCGTAGATGTTGCACTTTTAATTCTATTATCATAAACCGTGATGGTTTCAAACATATCTTTAATCACATATTGTAAACTATCTGGAGTCACCGCTTTAATATGATTCACCATATCAATAGACGTGGTATAAGGAGGCTCTTGAAACTTCACTTTTTCAACATAGGTTTTTAAAGCTCCATTTAATACATCTTCACCAATATAATCGCTAAGTGCATAGAACACTAAAGATCCTTTTTGGTAACGAATATAGCCTTGTCCATCATTATACATCAATGGTTTTTCGCGTTTACGTTCAAACGTTCTTCTCAATAAATAATCATCTAAAGATTTTTTCAAGAACTTACGCATTTGTGGTTTTCCTAATTCCTTTTCAAGAACTTTTAAAGCCACGTATTCTGATAAACTTTCAGATAACATCGTTGCTCCCAAAACATCAGCTCCAATCACTTGGTGTGCCCACCACTGGTGTGCCACTTCGTGAACAGTGATAGCATACGTATAATCCACTCCTCCTTCGTCACTATCATCTACATCTGCAATAAAACCTGCATCGCCAGAAAACGGAATTGTATTAGGGAATGATTGTGCAAAACCACCGCTTGGAAATTCTACAATACGCAATTGTCGGTGTTGATATGGACTAAAATTCTCGCTGTTATATTCTAACGAGGCTTTCATACCATCCATCATGCGATCCAGATTATATTCATGGCCTTCGTGATAGTAAATTTCTAGACTAACGTCCTTCCACTTATCCTTTTTCACTTTATATTTTGCGGAATTGAAAGCGTAAAAGTTCAAGATTTTACTATCCATTTTATAATGAAAATAGCGTCTACCATCTTTCACCCATTCTTTTTGAAGATAGCCTGGTGCAATTGCAATTTGATCTTCGCTTGTGCTTACTGTCGCTTCAAAATCTATCCAATCACTATCCTTAGCAATATAAGTATTTCCTAATGCTGTGGAATCTGAAGGCAATGGTTTTAACTTATTCGGTGGTAAATCATATTTTTCACGGGTTTTATCATCCGTCAGCTCTCCTCCATTATAACCTAAACTAGGAAACAACTGCATATTATTAATAAATGTTCCGTTTTTAATAACAGGCGAATTCGAAACCAAAAACGAATTCGGTTTGTTTTTAACCGTGAAATTTAAAGTCATTGAATCTCCAGGCATCAAAGGTTCTTTCAACTTATAAATATCAAAGTTGTAAAGCGTATCTTCTGAAACCAAGGTGTTTTCACGATTAAATTTAAACGTACTTGGATAATCATTATGATTTAAGAAAATACTATCAATAGCAGTCTCGGTTTTGTTAACCATGGCGTACTCTCCAGACGATTCAAAATTACGATCATCAATAAATAAATCCATGTTTACTTTTACAGCAACTATACGAGGTTGCGCATAGTCTTCATATTTCTTATACGTTTTTTCCCACTCCACAGTCATTTCTTCAACTTCCTTAGAAGAATAACGATCATTATTAATGTTAGTGGCATTATAAATGGTATATCCCATGCTGAAAAATCCAGCTAAAAGCACCACAAATGCAATCGCCATAGGAGTTTTAAAACGCGATTTTGCAATCGATAAACGCTCTCTAAATGAATGCGGCAAACCACGCACCCAAAATAAAGATGCAGTAAGCATTAGAATTAAGCCACCAAGTACCCAATAAAATTTATACGTTAGATAATTAGACAGTGAATCACCGTAACCATTCATATCATTAAATCCGAATCCAGGGCCTTCGTTGTATTTGAATACCGCTTGTTCTACACCAGCCAGAGTTAATAATGGGATACCAATAACTACGACTAACAATACAAACAATCCTAAGTAAGGGTTTCTAATCACAGTTTGAATCATTAAGGCTAAGAATGCCCAAATCACATAATTAATCAGTTTTAAACCGAAGAGCTCTTTTATATATAAACCAAGTTCAATATCGAAATACCCTTTATACAGTTGAAACAAAATACCTGAAACCATAATAACGGTGAGCAATAGTATTTGCATTTTAACTATGGCAATGAACTTAGATAAGAATAACGACCAATTTGGAATTGGAGTAACATCCTCTAGTCCATTAACGTTGGCTATTTTACTTCTATTGACTAACATTCCTGCATATAGAAAGGTACAGATATTAATAGCGAATACAAATTCTCCACCACCTTGTAACATCAGCCAAGTTCTAGGATATGTTGATGTTCCAAATGGATTACCAACATCCACTAAAACTATGAAAATCACAATCAGTCCGACTAATACAATACTTAAAAAAGGCCAACTCTTAACGATATATTTAAACTCTACATTAGAAATTTTCCATGTGGCTTTTAAGTTCTGAATAAAAGAATAATCATGAGCTACTTTTGGTAAGTTGATTTTTGTAATACCACCAAAATTTCGTTTTGTAGAACGTTCTCCTTTTACTTTTTTAAAGAATGAAAAGGACATCGCGTTTTGGCTAAACGTGAAGAATTTGTAAACCAAACCAAACACCAAACTTGCGACACCCAACCATATCAATCGGTTATAAAGAATCACTTCTTTAATAGGAATATGCAACTCGTTTTGTTCGTAAGCCGTCCAATATTGCGTATAATAATTAGAAGCAGCTGCACCAAAAGGATCTAATAAGGCAGCTAAATAACGATTATCTGGATCGGACAATAAACTTTCTGTCACTCCTTGAACAAACAATAAAAGTATAACTGTTATAAATCCTGCAGCTATATTCCTAGTAAAGGTTACAACGGCAAAAACAATTGCACCAAACAATAAAATATTAGGCAATATAAAAAGCCAATACGCATTAAAATATGATTTAATATCGAACGCAATTACCAAATCAGAATTCGTTCCAGGCATTCTAAAACCAATAAACATACCAACTCCAATCGTTAATACAATTAGCGTCACAATAACTATAGCACTAAAAAATTTAGCAAATAAATAATTGGCTTTTGTAAATGGATAGGAATATAAAATGGAATGCATTTCACTTTTAAAATCCCTATTTATAGAAGCTCCTATAATGGATGGAAATAAAAAGAAAATTAAAATAGTGAGTCCATTAAACAAATTGTTGACTCCAATTGGAGAATTCACAATTCGAGCAGAACTTGTTGTGGCTGTAACACTATCAAATATTCCTGCTGTCGTCGCAGCCATTAATAATGATAACATAAAGAAAATAGCCATATAAATATAAGTAGCCGGTCGTTTTAACCAGTACTTTAATTCGTAAAAAAATATTGTAGAAAACATAGATGTACTTTTTTTAGGTTAAAAATTAAACAGCACTTACGGGTTCGTCTTGTTTTAGTGCTATAAAGTACACATCGTCTAACTGTGGTTCAACAGATTTAAAATCGTCACTTGGTTGTGTATCATTAAAAACACGGATATTAAGTGAGTTATCTTCATTATAATTAGAAGACAATAAATTGTATTGTGCTTCGTGCGCTTCTAAATCGTCTCTGTCAATAATCTTAGTCCAAATACGACCTTGTAATTCTTGTCTTGCTTGAGATGGTGTCGCTTGTTTTAAAATTCGTCCACCATTTAAAATGGCCATATCGTTACAAAGTTCCTTTACGTCTTCTACAATATGTGTTGAAAATATGACCGTACAATTAGTTCCAACTTCACGTAAAACATTTAGGAATCGATGACGTTCTGCAGGATCTAATCCTGCAGTTGGTTCATCTACAATAATTAATTTTGGGTTGTTTAATAATAACTGTGCAATACCAAAACGTTGTTTCATACCACCAGAATAACCAGCAACATGTTTTTTACGCACATCATATAAATTGGTAATATCTAAAACTTCTTTTACTAAAGCTTGTCTGTCGGTTTTTGAGCTGATGCCTTTTAAGGTTGCAAAATAATCTAACAACGCTTCAGCCGACATTTTTGGATAGACTCCAAACGATTGTGGTAAATAACCCAACACTTTTCGTAAAGCCATTTTATCTTCTAAAACGTTGATATCACCGAACATTATAGATCCAGAATCTGGACTCTGTAATGTGGCAATAGTTCGCATTAATGAAGACTTACCTGCTCCGTTTGGTCCTAAAAGTCCGAACATTCCTGTTCCGATTTCAAGGTTAAGATTATCAATGGCTTTTACTCCATTTTTGTAAGTTTTGGTAAGGTTGGTTATAACTAGTTTCATGAGTTTATATTTATTTGTTTTTTATGACCAGAGGAAACATCCTATTTAATCATTTGATTGAATATCAAATTTTTGGGATGGATGTTTCATTGTATTGAATTTTAGTTTAAGATTATTGATGTATTAGTGTAAAAATAGCAGAATTTGTTACAAAAAATTTTCAAAAGGTATTAAAAGCTTAGGAAATCCTTTTATTTTTACAGAAATTCAAAACATATATTATGGCTTCTAAAAGCATACTTAATAAAAAATCACTCGATTTCCTTGAAAAATACTTAAACAATGCCTCTCCTACAGGTTATGAGTGGGAAGGACAGAAAATCTGGATGGATTATCTAAAGCCTTATGCAGATGAATTTATCACAGATACTTATGGTTCTGCTGTTGCCGTTATTAATCCGGACGCTAAGTTTAAAGTGGTTATCGAAGGCCATGCTGATGAAATTTCTTGGTATGTGAACTACATCTCTGATAACGGTTTAATCTACGTGATTAGAAATGGTGGAAGTGATCATCAAATTGCTCCAAGTAAAATTGTGAATATCCATACTAAAAATGGTATCGTTAAAGGTGTTTTTGGTTGGCCAGCAATTCATACGCGAAATAAAGCCAAAGAACAAGCTCCAAAACCAGATAATATTACCATCGATGTCGGAGCAAAAGACAAAGAAGAAGTTGAAAAAATGGGTGTTCATGTAGGTTGTGTGATTACCTATCCTGATGAATTTCATATTCTGAATAAAGACAAATTTGTTTGTCGTGCTTTAGATAACAGAATGGGTGGTTTTATGATTGCTGAAGTGGCGCGTTTATTAAAAGAAAACAAGAAAACGTTACCATTCGGACTTTATATTACGAACTCTGTACAAGAAGAAATAGGCTTACGCGGTGCTGAAATGATTACACAAACCATTAAGCCAAATGTGGCTATTGTTACAGATGTAACGCACGATACAACCACGCCAATGATTGAGCAAAAAACTCAAGGTTATGCTGAAATCGGAAAAGGACCAGTTATCGCATACGCACCAGCTGTTCAACAAAAATTAAGAGATTTAATTACGGATACTGCTGAAGCCAATAAAATACCGTTTCAACGTGCTGCATTGTCTAGAGCAACAGGAACAGATACTGATGCTTTTGCTTATAGCAATGGAGGTGTCGCTTCTGCTTTGATTTCATTGCCTTTGCGTTACATGCACACCACAGTAGAAATGGTACATAGAGACGATGTAGAAAATGTGATTAAGTTAATCTACGAAACATTGTTGAAAATAGAAGACGGAGAAACATTTAGTTATTTTAAATAAAAACACAAGGCCTGTTAGGTTATAAAAATCTGACAGGTCTAATTATATATGGACGAATATCTTGACATAGTAGATGAGAAATGTCGACCTACGGGTGAAACAGCTTTAAAATCTGAAATTCACAAAAACGGTTGGTTGCATAATACTGTACATGTGTGGTTTTACACTTTGGATGGTCATATACTTTTGCAACAACGTTCACATAAAAAATCAATTTGCCCATTACTTTGGGATGTCTCTGTTGCAGGACATGTAGATGCTGGTGAAACTTTAGAAGCCGCTGCCGTTAGAGAAACTAAAGAAGAAATTGGTTTAGAAATTCACCCAAATGATTTACGCCGAATAGGAACATATTACCATGAAGCCTCCTATTTTAATGGAGCCATTCAAGATAATGAGTTTCATCATATTTTCATTTCAAAACTAGAAGTGCCTTTAAAGAATTTACTTCCAGATCCTACCGAAGTTGAAGCCTTAAAATTAGTTTCTCTAGAAACTTTTGGCGATTTGGCACTTAATAGTGGTAAAAACATGCACTTTGTTTCAACTAATGAAGGCTATTATCATTTTGTCAATCATGAAATATATTCCGAACTTTTTCCTGAATGAATCTACTCCTACTAGCCATCGCACCAATATGTGCCATCCTTCTATATATCTGCGTTCAAGATAATGAATTTCATCAGGTTTATATCGCTGAATTAACAGTGCCATTAAATGCCTTAGTAAAACAAGAATCGGAAGTTGAAGCTCTAAAATTAGTCACGCTAAAAGACTTTATTGACTTATTAAAAGATAGTAAAACCAACATGCATTTTGTGGCTAGCAATTATGACTATTATCTTAAAGTACATGAGGCCATACAAAACAAATTACTGAAGCTGTAGTAACTGAACTTCTATTTAAATAAAAACCCCAACCTATTCGGTTGAGGCTTTTTTCAGCTAGTTACGACTGAAACCAATTAATCAATATTTAAATAGCGATCCCTACATCGTATTTAGCGGCTTCAAATCGTAAATATGTAATAAACTTAGAATTCAATTTTCAAAAGAAAACCTTCCTAACTATTTGCTTGTTCAAAAGTAAATATGAAATAGTCAAAATATGTCTGTTTGATTATTTATAATAACTCAACATTAACTCCAAATGATGCTTTACATATGCTTTAACATGTAATGGGCTAACCACCTTAACCCAAAGATTGTACTTTAAGATTTCCATTAAGAATTCATAATTAGGTTCAACATACACCTTTATTTCACCCCAAATATTAGGATTTTTATAATCTAAACTTTGCGTATCTAGTTCTTTGGGACGTGTTACAATTTGTTGAGAGTGATGTAATGGATTATTTTCTAAGTACTTAAAATGGTGATTGGCCACTTGTATATGAATCCATTCTGCATTTATGTCTGATTTTAAAATACCTATAACATTTTTAAAATAGTGTTTTGGGTTAAACGCCACAGGTTCTTTAACGTGCTGCTTACTAATGGATAGACTCTTTATCCTATTATCTAAACAAAAGGCGTAAAATCCATACTGTTCATTATACGCCATTAAATACCAAGCTTTATTAATCTCCTTAATATGAAGCGCCTGAAAAAAGCCACTTATGATCTTAAAGCCATCCTCGTACCACCCTTGATAGGTTATTTCAATTAACAAATGTTGCTCTATAGCATGAATTAAAGGTACCAGATCCACTTGCGAGCTCAACGAACTACGTGCTGTAGTCACATACGTTTTCCATGCATGGGCATGATGATGCAAGAGATAAAGTTCTGTTTTCTCGTAAATTTCTTTTAAGGCTTCACTTATTTCATAACCATCTACATAATAGCCATAATTGCGCTTGTGTAAAATAATAGCTTGGTAATAGGATTTAATTTTATCCAAATCACGCTTAATGGTTTTTTGACTGTGTAAATTCAGTTTATCATAAAGCGGATCGTCCATATTATCGGCACGCAACTGATCTAAAGACCTTTGTAAATCTTCCAAAGGGACAAACCCATTTTTTTCAATACCATAAACTTTAGGATTTGAAATAATGCGTAATATATAATAGCGACGAAGAAACTCTGGAGTCATCTAATGGATTGAAAAACGAATGTAATAATAAACTTTGAAATGACTAAAAGGAATTGGTTTTTATATCTTTGAACACCTAAATATGCTACATGACATCGGTTTTTAGTAAGAAAGATTTTATTGCTACCAAATGGTTTACTTTAGAAAAACTGATACAGCTTATTACAGGTGTTTTAATTGTTCCTCAAATTTTTAGCCTGTTAGGGACTGTAGATATCGGAAAACTCAAATTTGTGGAATCTGTTTTGGGGATGTTGACTCCATTGTTTTTTTTAGGCTTATCTGGTATCTGTATCAGAGAAATTGTATTTCATCCCAAACGAAGTCAGCAAATATTAGCGACTGCGTTTTACCTTCGCCTTATAAGCTGGAGTGTTATTTTAATCGGAATACTTATCTATTTTAATAGCTTTGAAAGTAGCCCTTTAAAGGGATTGTATTACATCATAACTATCAGTTACCTTTTTAAGCTTACCGATGTTTTTGAATATTATTTACTGGCCAAAAAACAGACAAAAATAATATTCCTGAGTAAAATAACGAGTTTAATTATTATTGTGTCTTTACAATATTATGGCGTTAAACAACAATTAGATGTCTATTATTTTGCCAAGCTTATCGTCCTCGATTTTTTCATTCAAGGCTTAATTTACACACTCATTTTAAAGTATAAAAAACAGTTTTCATTTCAACACTGGACGTTTTCATGGCCTCTAGGAAAATCATTATTAAAAATGTCATTTCCATTAATAGTTTCGAACAGTTTAATTATGTTTTATATCACAATTGATGAGCTGTTTTTAAAATACTTTCTAGGAGATCATGCCAATGGTATCTTTGCTACGGTTCAATTTTTAGTGATCGCTTTGAGTTGGAATGTCGGATTTTCTATCATCAACGCACTCTACCCTTCTCTAGCAGAATCCTTTCAAAATAACAGGCCACTTTATATCAAAAAAATAAGACGACTACTACAAATCATGTGTGCTTTAGCAATACTTATTGGCGTGCTATACACACTCTTCGGGAATGCTATTTTAAGCACTTATTTTACAGAAAGCTATGCTGAAGCCAAAACCCCTTTATTAATTTTCTGCTGGGCTCCCCTTTTTGTGTTTATAGGAATGATTTACGAAAAACATCTTATCAATACAAACGACCTACAAAAAAACGTATACCGATTCATTCTAGGCTGTATTGTAAACGTTATTCTATGCTATCTACTGATCCCTATTTGGCACGTTACAGGTGCTGCTATTGCTGTTTTAACCAGTCACTTTATCACTAACATCGTCTATATCTTTTTAGATACGAAAAGCAGAAAGCAGCTCTTACTGCTTTTTTAATTATTTTTGATTTATGAATCTACTCCTACTAGCCATCGCACCAATATGTGCCATCCTTCTATATATCTACGTTCAAGATAAACACGAAAAAGAACCTAGAGCCCTATTAATTAAAAGCTTTCTTTTTGGCGCTATTGTAAGTATACTTATCGTTTTTGTTTTATATTTTTTTACAGGACGATTAATTCCTATCACTGATGAATTCAGTATTTGGCAACAATTCATTCAGGCTTTTATAGTCGTAGCTTTAGCCGAAGAATTCAGTAAATATGTCATTGTAAAATATTATGCACAACCAAAAAAAGCATTCAACGAACCCTATGATGGTATTATTTATGCCGTAATGGTGTCTATGGGTTTTGCTTGTACAGAAAACATTATGTACGTGATTGATGGTGGTTATCAAATTGCTATTCTAAGAGCTTTTACAGCTGTTCCTGCGCATGCAACTTTTGGAGTTTTAATGGGGTATTACATGGGTAAGGCAAAATTCTCTAATAACAGATTAATGCTTAATCTAACAGGTTTATTATTAGCAACCATATTCCATGGAGCGTATGACTTCTTCTTGTTCATTAATTTTATCCCAGGAATTTCCCTTGGTGCATTTATTTCGCTAGCTATTGGTATTATTCTAGCTAAGAAAGCCATCAAAGCTCATCAAAAGAATTCAAACTTCAAATCTTTATAGAATTCATAAAATAAAAGTTTATAATTTCATATTTTGCAATGGATTTAATGATTACATGCTAATCATGTAATAAACGCAATATTATGTACAAAATAAAAGTTAATGCTACCCATACTTTCGAAGTTACTAAAGAAAGCATGGAGACATTAGATGTTGTTGAAACATCAACAAATCACTATCATATTCTTCAAGACAATACTTCAGTAAAAGCTGAAATATTACAAACCGACTTTAATAAGAAAACCTATTCTATTAAAGTGAATAACAATACCTACGACGTTACTATTAATGACACTATAGACCAACAAATTGAAGCTTTAGGTTTTGAAATTGGTGCTCTAAAACAAGTCAATGATATTAAAGCTCCTATGCCAGGTTTAATATTAGAAGTTAGCGTAAAAGTTGGCGATGAAGTTAAAGAAAATGATACGTTATTAATTCTTGAAGCCATGAAAATGGAAAATGTAATGCATTCACCTCGAGAAGGAATTATAAAATCCATTCATGTAAAATATGGCGAAACCGTTGATAAAAATTCACTTTTAATTGAATTTGAAAGCTAAATAAGCGCCTTTCTTAATATCACACTGAGTGCTTCAATGTGTATTAAAAAAGTAAGTATAATTAAATAGATCTTCCGTTTTTACGGAACATAAAGATGAAAAAATTATTAGTAGCAAATAGAGGAGAAATTGCCATAAGAGTTATGAAAACGGCTAAGAAAATGGGCATCAAAACAGTTGCTGTATTCTCTGAAGCAGACCGTAACGCGCCACACGTAAAATATGCAGACCAAGCCGTTTGTATTGGTCCTGCTTCATCAAACGAGTCGTATTTAAGAGGCGATAAAATAATAGAAGTTTCAAAATCACTTCATGTTGATGCCATTCATCCTGGTTATGGTTTTTTAAGTGAAAATGCTGATTTTGCAGAATTGTGCGAAGACAATGATATCATTTTTATCGGACCACGTTCTAAAGCGATCAAACTAATGGGTAATAAATTAGCCGCTAAAGAAACTATCAAGGATTATAATATTCCTATGGTACCTGGAACAGATGAGGCTATTACCGATATTCCTGAAGCCAAAAAAATCGCAAAAACAATAGGATTTCCTATCCTTATTAAAGCTTCAGCTGGAGGTGGTGGAAAAGGTATGCGTATTGTTGAAAACGAAGCGGAATTTGAATCGCAAATGAATAGAGCTCTCAGTGAAGCAACGTCTTCATTTGGTGATGGCTCTGTATTTATTGAAAAATATGTGGCTTCACCACGACATATCGAAATTCAAGTCATGGCAGACACACATGGTCACATAATTCATCTTTTTGAACGCGAATGTTCTATACAACGTCGTCATCAAAAAATAGTTGAAGAAGCTCCATCTGCTGTGTTAACACCAGAATTAAGAGAAAAAATGGGACAAGCTGCCATAAATGTGGCACGCTCATGTGATTATGTTGGAGCCGGAACTGTGGAATTCCTTTTAGATGAAAACTTCAATTTCTATTTCTTAGAAATGAATACTAGACTTCAAGTAGAGCATCCGGTTACCGAGTGGATTTCTGGAGTCGATTTAGTAGAACTTCAAATTAAAGTAGCGAGAGGTGAAAAATTAAATATTAAACAAGAAGATTTAAAAATTAATGGTCATGCTTTAGAGCTTCGTGTTTATGCTGAAGATCCTATGAATGACTTTTTACCAAGTGTTGGTAACCTAGAAGTTTATAAACTTCCTGAAGGAGAAAATATAAGAGTAGATAATGGATATGAAGAAGGTATGGATATTCCTATTTATTACGATCCAATGCTATCTAAACTCATCACTTACGGAAGCACTCGAGAAGAAGCCATTGCATTAATGATTACCGCAATTAATAATTACCAAATAAAAGGTGTACAAAGTACATTACCTTTTGGTCGTTTTGTTTGCGAGCACGATGCATTTAGAAGTGGTGTTTTTGATACCCATTTTGTAAAAAACTACTACTCATTTAACTTATTAAAAGAACAGCACTTATTAGAAGCAGAAATCGCTTCAAAAATTGCATTAAAGCACTTTTTAAAGGAACAGAAAATTTTAAGAGTATCTAAATAGTCGTTGTTAACCATTAGCTAACAATGAATTAAGCCTAATAAAATTATTTGAATTAAAACATCACCAAAACCATATAAAAACCTCATCCTTAATGGTTTTGGATCAAAAAAATAAGCATGAACGACAACATAAAAATATTAAACGATAAACTAGCTCTAGCAAAACTTGGAGGTGGACAAGCACGAATAGATAAACAACACCAAAAGAAAAAATTAACAGCGCGTGAACGTGTAATATATCTTTTAGATGAAGGTTCGTTTGAAGAAATTGGAGCTTTAGTAACTCATAGAACTAAAGATTTTGGTATGGCTGATCAACAGTTTTATGGAGATGGCGTAGTTACAGGTTATGGCACCGTAAATGGCCGATTAATATATGTTTTTGCTCAAGATTTTACTGTTTTTGGTGGTTCATTATCTGAAACGCATGCCGAAAAAATCTGTAAAATTATGGATATGGCTGTTAATGTTGGCGCCCCACTGATTGGTCTTAACGATTCTGGTGGAGCTCGTATTCAAGAAGGAGTGCGTTCTCTAGGAGGTTATGCTGATATATTTTATAAAAATGTTCAAGCTTCTGGAGTCATTCCACAGATTTCAGCTATAATGGGACCATGTGCTGGTGGAGCTGTGTATTCGCCTGCTATGACCGATTTTACCATGATGGTTGAAGACACCAGCTATATGTTTGTTACAGGTCCTAATGTGGTAAAAACTGTGACTAATGAAGAAGTAACGAGTGAAGAATTAGGAGGTGCAAGTGTACATTCTTCAAAATCTGGTGTCGCTCATATAACATCAACTAACGATGTAGAGTGTTTAGAGGACATTAAAAAACTATTGAGCTACTTACCACAAAGCAATAAAGAAAAAGCTGATGATATTCCTTTTGAACTTAAGGATGAAGTTAGAGAGTCTTTAAATACAATAGTGCCTGATAATCCAAATAAGCCTTATGACATGCATCAGGTTATAAAAGGTATTATTGACGAAGAGTCTTTCTATGAAATTCATAAAGATTATGCAGAAAATATTATAGTAGGTTTTGCTAGATTAGGAGGTAAAAGTATTGGTGTCGTTGCCAATCAACCCATGTTTTTAGCCGGAGTTCTAGATGTGAACAGTTCTAAAAAAGCAGCACGTTTTGTGCGTTTCTGCGATTGTTTTAATATTCCGTTATTAGTATTAGAAGATGTTCCAGGGTTTTTACCAGGAACGGATCAAGAATGGAATGGTATCATTGTCAATGGGGCAAAATTACTCTATGCGTTTAGTGAAGCCACAGTGCCAAGAATTACAGTAATCACAAGAAAAGCTTATGGTGGAGCATACGATGTAATGAATTCTAAACATATTGGAGCCGACATGAATTTTGCTTGGCCTAATGCCGAAATCGCCGTTATGGGAGCAAAAGGTGCAGCCGAAATAATCTTTAAACGTGAAATTGCTCTCGCTGACGATAAAGATGAGAAATTGAAAGAAAAAGAAGCCGAATACGCCAAGTTGTTTGCAAACCCTTATAGTGCCGCTGAACGCGGTTTTGTAGATGATGTTATTCTACCTGAAAATACCCGACGCAAATTAATAAAAGCGTTCAGTATGCTAGAAAATAAAGACGTTGTAAGACCTAACCGTAAGCATGGGAATATTCCTTTGTAATTAAAACTCAAAACACTCAATTTAAAACACTAACAACCAAAACCTTAAAGTCTATAAAACACTTAAAATATTGTGAAATATTTATGAATTTGATGCGTATCTAGTGACATCCTTTGTATGTACCTTGCACGTATATTATTGAATTTATAAACTGATAAAACTCATGAAAAACATAGTTGTACTTATTTCCCTTGTTTTAGCTTATAGTTGTGAATCTCAAACAACTACCGAGCGCATATATTCTAACACAACTCAGGTTACGCAACAAAACACCAATATTCAATTGCCTATTGAGGTTAAGGATTCTATAACGAAAATAGACGACTTAAGAAACATTCAGTTACAATCAATATTAGAGAAGGAAATCAATAAAAATAAAACTTGGAAACATTTAGTAGCCAATAAATCTATGGCTATTGGTATTGTCGATTTAACAGATTTAAATAGCATTAAATACGCTGGCATCAATGATGAGAATATGATGTATGCCGCTAGCTTACCTAAGATTGCAGTATTATTAGCCGCAATGGATGCCATTGAAAACGGGGAGTTAGAAGATTCTCAGGAAATCCAAGACGATATGAAACTGATGATTAGCAAATCGAATAATCAAGCCACAACTCGTATGATTGATCGTGTTGGGTACGCAAAGATTGAAGAGGTTTTAAGATCTCCAGAGAATCAACTTTACGATGAGGAAACAGGTGGTGGACTTTGGGTTGGTAAACGTTATGGAGGAGGTGGTGACACCAATAGAGAACCCTTAAAGCAACTAAGCCATGCTGCTACAACAAAACAAGTTTGTAATTTTTATTATCAAATGATAACAGGAAATTTAGTCACTGACGCACGCTCTAGAGAGATGCTCGAGATTATGAAAAATCCTGCGTTACATCATAAATTTGTAAACACTTTAGATAAAATTGCACCTAAAGCTGACGTATACAGAAAATCTGGATCTTGGAAAAGTTACCATTCAGATTCTGCATTAGTATGGGGACCTCAAAGACGTTATATCATCGTAGCACTTATAGATGACAATTCTGGTGAAACAATTATTAGAAATTTAGTACAGCCTTTAGAAAAAGCAATGAAAAGAGCACGTTCATTAACTAAGCCACAGAAAATATAACGCTCTAATCTATGATTAGAATACTTACAATCTATAAAAACATTAGTTGCATCTAGTTTTAGGAAGGCCTTCAAACTGAACTTTACAAGAATCCAAAATAACGGAAACTAGTCGGTCAAAAAATAATGGCCACTGGTATTGTTGATTTAAGTGATCGAAACATTAAAATTCTGTAAAAGGTCAACACATTAATAGGTGTTTAATAAATCCTATAGAAAAGATCCTTAAAACAGAAGAATGCGTAGTCGCTAATGACTAAATTAGCAATATGCTTTACTAATGACCCCATTAAATGTATCTATTACAGATTTTAAAAAAATATATACTCAAAGTATTTGACTTGAAAGAAGAAGAGTTACCTAAAACACTTCTTCTTCAGTTGAATATATTTATTATTATAACGACACTCTTAATTGTAAAGCCTACAATTAACTCCCTATTCTTATCCGAGTTAACCGCAGATGCACTTCCACTAGGTTATATATTAACAGCTGTAATGGCGGTTATTGGGTCCTTTTTTTATAATAAAGCCTTAGAAAAATATCCTTTAAATATTATCATTGATCGTACTTTAATTGGGTCAGTCATTTCCCTTGTTTTGTTCTCCATCGCATTAAATTTCAATCTTGCTGCTGGTCCCCTACTATACATACCCTATGTTTGGGTTGCTATTTTTGGATTATTAACGGCATCACAGTTTTGGATTCTTGCAAATTTGGTTTACAACGCAAGAGAAGCAAAACGTGTGTTTGGTTTCATTGGTGCAGGTGCAATTGCCGGAGGGATTTTTGGTGGTTATTTAACATCAATATTGACCACTTTTTTGAATACAGAAGATTTATTATTTGTAGCTGGTGCATTACTCGCTATCTGTATTCCCATAACGCGCTATATCTGGAAAAACGAAGTCGTTAAGTTGAACACGTTTCAAGTGGCTTTGAGGTCTGATCCTAAAACAGATTCTCCTTTTAAACTCATTAAGCAATCGAAACTATTAAAATTGATAGCTATCGTCATCGGAATCAGCGTTTTAATAGCTAAACTGGTTGATTACCAATACAGTGATTATGCCTCTCGCCTCATAGAAAATCAAGAGGAATTAACTTCGTTTTTTGGATTTTGGTTTTCTACATTAAGTGTAATTTCCTTATTAATTCAGTTGTTTTTAACTCAAAGAATCGTTGGAACTTTTGGTGTTGGAAAATCTCTACTCTGGTTACCTTCAGGTATTTTAATAGGGTCTATTTTGTTATTGATTATTCCCCAACTTTGGGTCATTGTTTTTATAAAAGTTGTGGATGGCAGTTTAAAACAATCGGTTAATAAAGCAGCTACGGAACTACTGTCTATTCCTATTCCTATTGATATAAAAAAGAAAACAAAAACATTTACAGATGTTGTGGTTGATAGTATTGCAACAGGTTTAGCTGGGTTTATTCTTATCTTTTTTATTAATGGGCTAGAGATAGCATCAACTTACATCAGTTTAATTATCATCGTTTTAATTACTATTTGGCTATATTTTATATATCATCTTAGAAAAGAGTACATCATTTCATTTAAAAAATTGCTAGAAATTTCACCTGAGAAAAAAGAAAAAACAACTAAAAAAGATATTAAGGTCACCTCTATCATTGATACCGTTATTCGGGTTTTAAAGGAAGGTAATGACAACCAAGTTTTGCACATGCTTCAAAAAACACTTGAAGTAAAAGATGAACGTTTTTTCACTGCGATTAAAAGTCAACTTAACAATCCATCTCCAAAAATACGTGCATTGGTTATTGACAATTTATACTTTTTAAGAACTGAAAATCTAAGTGCTCAAATAGAAACCATGATTCACGATACGGATCAACAGGTCACAACAGTTGCCTTTAGATATTTACTAAAACATTATAACAAAAACACCGAAGAATTATTTAATAAGTACCTCTATAGCGACGATAAGACTATTGCTAATGCTGCATTAGTTGGACTCTCATTAGAATTAAGAAACAACCAATTATTACAGCAACGCTTTAGTTTAGAAGACAAAATAAAAACAGCTTTAACCCAGTATTCTGAATTAACTTCTCAGGATGATAAGAACCATAAAATATTGGCAATTCTTGAAGCTATTGGTAACGCTAAAGTGGAACGGTATTATGACATCTTAAAAACTCAGCTAAAATCAGATAACCTAGAAATCTTAAATATGGCGATTCTAAGTGCTTCAAAAACCTTAGATATACAATTTCTAGATGCTATAATTTCTTATCTCTCTGGGAAAGACACTCGAAAAAATGCTATTGAGGCGTTAACGTTTTATGGTGAACCCATTATTGATATTCTTGCTGAAAAAATTAAATCTGAAACCATCGAATTAGAAGATGCGAATTATGCGATTTTGGTTATTGAATATTTTGCTTCTCAAAAAGCCATCAATACGTTAATAAAATTAACCAGCGACACCGAACACACTATTAAAATTGAAGCTATTGAGGCCTTAAGGCGTCTTAAATGGAAACATAATAACCTACAGATTAAGGATCAATTTATAGTAGATAAAATTCTGGATGAATGTCATTTATACCAAAATACGCTTGCTGTAATTCATTCTCAAATTGTGATTCGTTATAAATCGAAAAATCAAACAGAAGAATCACAAGACATTGATGAAGCAAGAAAAGGGCTTATCAATTTATTAGAACTGCGATTAGATCGACAATTGCAGCGTATATTTCGGTTTTTGGGTATAAAATATCCTCCCAATGATGTGGATTCTATTTTAAATACCATTCTAAAAGGAAAAGAAGAACAACGTATACTTGCTATTGAATTTTTAGAGAACATTCTAGACAATCAGCTAAAAAAAGAATTGATTCCTGTGGCTGAATCTATTTTAATAGGCATCCGATCTGAAGAAAATCTTAAAAAATTAAATCTAAAAGTATTAAGCGAAATAGAATGCTACAGCGAATTATTAAAAAGAAAGGATTTAAAACTAAAACTTGCCGTCCTCTATCTCATAGACAAATCTAACGACCCAAAATTCAATCCGTTATTAGAACTTATTTTAATTACTGATAACAATCCGAAAATTAAAAAAAACATAAAAGAGATACTTAAAGGAGCATCCGCGACTACTTCGTAATCAATTTATCTATGCTAGATGCCAGCATCATATGATCTGTGCCTGAATTTTTTCGCAACACATTGGTCATTAAAGTCACCATGTATTTACAGTTATCAGGATGTTCTACAATCACAACAGAATTCATAAAATTAGTAACGTTACCCATATATTTTCCACAAGCTTCACCTTTAGTTCGGTCGCATTTATAAAGGCTTCCAGATTTAAAATACACAGCAGCATCTTTTAATGCTGGTGATTGTGCGTATCTAATTCTTCGGTCTGTCATATACATTAAACGTTTCATTTCTAAACTAGACGCTTCGTCAACGATATTACCTTGTTCTAATTTTATTAAAAATTTCATTAATCCTAAAGGAGAACCAATACTTCCATCCTTGCCACCAACATAGGTATTAGCACCTCTTGTAAAGAAGCTTCCTAATCTCCATTCCTCTTTAGTAATACCTAACTCCCTTAATGGTAAATTAACCACATCATTACCTAAATCCGTTAACGCTCTTCTGTTAGCAGTTTTAAAATAAGCATCCGCTTCGTCTTGTGTTAATGCTGGATACTTATCTCCAAAAATCTGCATTAATAACACCTCTCTCCAAACAATACTTGCTGCACCATTATTACTTACAGATAGCATATGGTCCGCCCATTCAAAAAGTGTAAAGACATCACTAGCGATAACTTGACGCTTTACTAGTTTTTTAGTTTCAATATTATAAATAGGAATGGTATGCTCATCCGTTAAACCCCAAACTCCTGCTCTAACAGATTTTGATCTCAGCAAGTCTAATCGTTTTTCAAAATCATCTGGATAAATCTTAGCTAACTGTGTAAAAAGCCCTGTTAATACAGCTAATTTACCTACACTGCCTGGTTGGTAGCCCGAAGTTTCATTTCGTTTGGCATAACGTAAACTATCAGGATCAGAAATGTCTAATACCGCAATAGAATAACTTTTATCTAAGCCTTTGAATAAACTACTTATTTCTTTTTGAAAAGCATCATCTACAACGAGAAAAGACCCCATACTATCCGCTTTTTTAGATGTGAGATTTAAGTTAATATCCATATAAGACTTCATTGCTCCTGCTGGTAATTTAGCTGCATCAACGAGTTCTCCACTTTTAATTAACTCTAGTCGTTTTAAGCGCTTTATTCCCGTATGTGTATAACCATCAATTGGGTAGTAATTTAAAGTCGTAAATGCCGTACACAAAACGAATAGAACAAGAATAAGACTTAATTTTTTCATCTTTTAGTTTATGTTTTTTAAAAGTAAAATTACTTTCGACTTATTAATTTTTGGAGTAATAGATTCTAAATACTCAGAACTTAATGCCTTTTTGTTTTCTACAAATGGTCGTATTTGAAACAACCATAATTTATTATCCTTAAAACCAAGTTCCACATCATACGCACCTTCATAATCTGAATTGGTTTCTTTAGGAATGGCAATTCTAATGGTTTTCGCTAAATCTCTTATTTCATTAATATTTTGGATATTTAATACAAAATCATCAAAAGTCGAAGTTTGCTTTTGCATACCTCCTGTTATTGGTAACCTGTTAAAATATGATTCTCTCGCAGGCGCTAACAACTGAAAGCCACCTTCATTTTTAATCAGATAGGTTTCTGCTGATTGTCCATCAACCGCTCCACCTGCACCTTTGCTAAACGCTACTGTAAGATCATTATCGTTACTATTACTGATCCCTTTAGTAATTAAAACACCTGAATAATCGACATCTACACTAGGAATTACCAAAATAGAAGGAAATACATTTTCAGGATTCAACAGATATTTTTGTCTCCATTTAAAACTGCGTTCGGTATATGGTGAGGCCCAAACATCTTTGATGCCTTCAATAATTTTAGCTTTATCTGCAACGTTAAATAAGGTAAGGTTTAAACCGGCTCCCGTAAATTCTTTTAAATCTTCCATATTAGTATCACTGCGCAAAAACACAGGTACATCACCCATTTCATTCCCTAAAATTGATTTAAAATCGTTTTCAAGTTCTAAAAGAAACTCAGGTTTCATTGGCATTTTCTTTATGGCAACTCTTAAAATTTCTAATTGCGATAACTGATACGCTTCAATTTCAGCATCACTATTATCTTGTGACATCTGTTCTGCTTTAGCAAACATTGCGTTTAAGAATTCCCAATATGTTTTATTCTGATCAGGCATTTGCTGATCCATATGACTTTTAAAAATCCCGAAAGGAATCACAAGACCTTCAACTACTTTATCAGGAAACATTTTTTTGAGCTGTCCTAAATTGGCTGCTTTTGGTCCGCATAATTGTCCGGAATCACTAGCATCAACACTTCTAAGGTTTAGAATATTTGTTTCATCTAATCTAATTTTTTCAATGGGCACAGCAATTTTTCCTTCCTTTCGCTCTTTTTTCACAAACAATGCGCGCTCGCTTTCTGTCATATCCTTTTCGAGCTTCATAATGATGTTTCCTTTATTTGAAACCGCATAAAAAACCGTCTCACCATTATATTTTAAAAGACTCTGTAGATTATCATCTGATAATGCTGCATTCGGAATGCCTAAGTTTCTAGCTAATAATTGCACATGTGATACCATATTTCCTTCAGAAACTGTGGCTATACCAGCAATAGGTTTTAGATCGGAAGGTGAGCGCTGAAAAACATATATTTTATTAGACGATACTTCTATATCTTCTGGTGATCCTGAAACTACAACTAATTCACCCAAAGCATAACCAGGATTTAAACCTCTAAAGCCACTTTGATTTGGGACATCTAAAACTTTGTTAGTCAATGATGATTCTTTTGCAATAAAATCTCCTAAATCGCTCACTGCTTTTCCTAAGTGTAAAGCTACCGAACCTCTAATCTTATCATCAATAAAACCATAAGCCAAGGGCTCAAAATCGGTATATTGATCTACAACATGCTGATAATTGGCTTTCACCATAGACGAGCTCCATTCTACTTGACGCCTCGCATTTTCGAGCACTTGGGTTAACTCATCTAAGGTCATCGTTTTATTTTCCGATGGTTTAACACCTAAATCTAATTCTTGCCATTCTGATAATTCTACATAACCAGCACCTGCGGTTGCTAAGCCTAAATAACATATTTTATTCAATAACTCATCAACGGTCTCAGTTTCCCAATCTTGAGCAGTCTTAAAAACGATTTCTTCTAATTTAAGTGATACATCTAATAACTGTAACCGTTTTGCTCCACTCGTTTCAGTAATTACTGCTTCACGAATATCATAAAGTAATTGAGATGATTCTTCAATAAGCTTTGATGGTTCTGAAGTATCAGAATTAGAACTTATAAAGCCATTTATTTTTGAACCAATCTCTGTGTTCTTAAGCGCAGTAGTCTGTTTTGCCAATGCTGAAACATCTACGGGTTTAAAAAACAGAGTCATCGTCGCAATTAATTCATCTATTTTCTTTCCATTTGCAATAGATATTTTAGAGGTATTTGCTTGCTTGAAGTTTTCAACTTTTTGAATATCTGAAGCTTCTGGCAAACTATGAATCTTAACACGTAAATCCATAAACTCAGGAATCACATCAGAAATCACCTTAGATTGACTGCGCATTAATTGTGCAACATTATCATCACCACTATGTGGAATATCTTTTAAAGACTGCCTAATTAAAAAATAGTTTTGTTTAAGATTAGTATCATTCGCTAATAACCATTTGTAGAACTCGATTCCCCAGACCTCTTCATCTTCTGACTGAATTGAGCCTCTATAAAATTGTCCTTTTTGATTTACCCATCCATTATCAATAGTTCTTAAATACTTATCTAATTGGTATTGTTTAAGACGCGAATGATTATGCTTTACATCCCAAAACTCAGCAGCATCGGTATAGGCTAATATTTGACCTAAATAAATATGATTGGTTTTGCCTAGGTTGACAACTGCATCTTTATAGCGTGCATGCTGAACTCCTGGTCCAATATTTTCTGGACAAGGATCTTTTGGTTGGCGCAAACTTCCATCTGTACAAAACCATCGAATGTCCTTATAAGGACCACGCACATCATTTTTATAAGTGGATATTAAGTCTTTTATCTGGTCATTTGATACACTCTGAGAACACACAATAGTTGAGAATCCTAATAGGAAAAATGATAGTACTATATATTTTTTCATAACTTGATTTAACGTTACTTAATATACATCAAATCTAGCATCTATTAACAATCAAAATCACTGATATTATATAAGTTATTGACAATAATCAAATACAAATACGTGAATACAATAGATTGAATTTACAATGGAACTTTTGAGATTTTCCCCCTTTGTATATCATTTTGAATTCAAACCATTTTCTATAATTACTTAAATCTTAGCCTGAAACGTATATAAATCGTAGTAACGTCCTTTTGCTTCAAGTAACTCATCATGAGTACCTCTTTCTGCAATACGTCCGTTTTCTATCACTAAAATCTGATCTGCTTTTTTAATGGTACTTAAACGGTGAGCGATAACTATAGTAGTTCTATCATTAGTTAATTCTGATAAACTTTTCTGAATTAAGCCTTCACTTTCTGTATCTAAATTAGACGTTGCTTCATCTAAGATAATAATCTTAGGATCTGCTAAAATCGCTCTAGCGATAGCTATACGCTGTCTTTGTCCTCCTGACAATTTCACACCACGTTCGCCTATTAAGGTTTCTAAACCATCATCAAAACGATCGGTAAACTCATTTACGTAGGCTGCTTTTACTGCGTTTAACAATTGTGCTTCAGTTGCGTTAGGTCTAGGAAACATAATGTTTTCTCTTATGGTGCCTTCAAATAAAAATTCATCTTGTAAAACCACTCCCAAGTTTTTTCTAAAACTACTCAGTTTCACTTTAGACAAATCTTCACCATCTATAGTAATTTTTCCAGATTCTGGATTTAAAAATGTTGCTGACAAACCAGCAATTGTTGATTTACCAGAACCAGAACTGCCAACCAATGCTACTACAGCTCCAGATGGTACTTCAAAATTTATATTATGTAAGACAGGTTTTCCTTCTTCATAAGCAAACGATACATTATCAAATTTTATATCGCCTTTCATAGTTTCTAGCTCTATGGTGCGGTCTTCCTGTTCGTCTTCAGCTGCTAGATTCATTAATTCTTCAGTACGATCTAAGCCTGCTAAAGCCTCTGTTAATTGGCTACCAATGTTACTCATTTGTACAATTGGAGCAATCATAAAACCTAGAATTAAAGTGAAAAACAAAAATTCACCTGTGGTCATGCTACCTTCAATCATGTAATAGCCACCAATTCCCATTATTCCTGTAGTTGCAACTCCAATTAAAAACGTTGAAGAACTCGTCATTAAAGCTGTTGCAGTTAAACTCTTTTTTACATTTTGAAATAAACGCTCTACACCTATTTCGAAAGTTTTGTTTTCTTGTTCTTCTGCATTAAATGCTTTTATAACTCTAACTCCCGCTAATGTTTCTGTTAATCTACCTGTGACTTCTGCATTAATTTTTCCTCGATTTCTAAATACTGGTCGTATGTATTTAAAAGCTTTTAAGGCTACAATTCCGAATAATGAAAGTGGCACAAAGACAAATAAGGTCATCCAAGCATTTAATTTTATTAAAATTACCAAAGAGACAATAGCTGTAAAAGAACCTCCAACGAGCTGAACTAAACCTGTACCTATTAAATTTCGCACTCCTTCAACATCACTCATAATACGAGACACTAATGCTCCTGATTTTGTATTATCAAAAAAGCTAATAGGCAGTGAAAGGACTTTCTTTTGTACTTGTGCTCGTAATTCTGATATTAAATATTGAGCTTGTACACTTAAGATTCTAGTTAATAAAAATGAGGTTACTGATTGCACTAAAATTGCTACGATTACAATACCAATTAGTGCATAAAGTCCATCAAAATCTTTGTTTGGCACCACGTCATCTAACAACACTTTACTTTGCCATGGCAAAATAAGACCAGATAAACTGCGTATAACAATAAGTACTAAACCTATAAACACTAATTTTCGTCTTGGCCAAATAATGGTCTTAAAAGCCGATTTCATTGTTACTTTTGGCTTATCTGTTTTAGATCGTTTAGGTGCCTCTTTTAAATGTTGCATTTTACAGTCAGTGTTTGTGCAAAGATACGCTTACAATTCTCTTAATCCGATATACGATAAATTCAAATTTAATTTTAATCTAGAAGTCGTCTATGATAGTTAATTTGCCCTAAATGATAAGACAAATGTGTAGACAAATGAACTAAAAAGTATTCCGTGCTCATTGGTTTTTTAAATACCTGAAGCTCATATTCTTTTTGTAAATCTGCTTCGGTTAATTTTTTTAATGTTCGGTCTATTACATCAAGAGTATCTTCAACTTGCTTAATCAATTCCATTTTAGGAACATCTGTTAAGGTAAATTCTAATTCTCGTTGCCTTACATAGCCAGTGCCTCCAATAATTGCACCAATAAAATGATTAAGATTTCCTATAAGATGAAGACATAGACCTCCTGCCGAGTTAGTTATTAAACCTTCTGTTTTCCATAAATTAGATTCATTCTTATATTGTCTAATTTCTTCAGTTAAAAGATTAAGATCTCTTGTAAATAACTCTAGTAATGTTTGGGTTAGCATTATTTGTATTTATTAAATATTAATATCTGATTTTAGGGTAACTTCTCACCAAAAATAGACAATATTTAATTTACTTTTGCGGCATGAAAAATGAAAAAAGATCGCAATTAGAATTTGTAATATTAATGGCAGCATTGATGTCTATTGTTGCTTTATCTATTGATGCACTTTTACCTGCATTGCCAGAAATTGGTGAATATTTAAGCAGTGTGAATGAAACTGAAAACCAAAAGCTTATTACCTCCATATTTTTGGGACTGGGATTTGGACAACTTGTTTTTGGACCATTGTCAGATAGTTTTGGACGAAAACCAATGGTTTATTTTGGTTTTGGCGTGTTTATAATTGCGTCTATTATATGTATTACCACAAGGAATTTTGAAGTTATGCTTTTTGGAAGAGTTCTTCAAGGTGTAGGGTTATCATCTCCTAGAACTATGAGTATTGCTATTGTAAGAGATTCTTACGAAGGCGATCACATGGCGAAAATTCTATCTGTGGTAACTATGACTTTTATTTTAGTCCCTGTTATAGCACCCATGTTAGGTCAGTTTTTATTAGGGCATTTTGGATGGCAATCTATATTCATTGTGAACCTTATCTTTGGCTCTTTCATTATGCTATGGTTTTGGAGACGCCAACCCGAAACACTTCATAAAGAATATCAGAAAACATTTCGATTAGCCATATTTAAATCTGGTGCCATTACGTTCTTTAGAATTAAATCTGCTGTTATCTACACCTTACTTTCAGGATTGGCCACAGGGTCTTTTATGGTTTATTTAAGCACATCGCAACAAATTTTTCAAGTGCAGTATGATTTGGGAGATATGTTCCCTTATATTTTTGCCAGTTTAGCGGTAACTATTGGTCTCGCAACGTTTTTAAATAGTGCGATTGTAATGCGTTTTGGCATGTGGAATTTGGTAAATATTGCCTTATTGGTATTTGTGATTAACTCTTTAACTTATGTCATTATATTCTGGTCTGGTATAAATCCACCAATAGAAATACTCATTCTATTTTTAATGCTTCAATTTGCAAGTGTCGCGTTTTTATTTGGAAATTATAGAGCTTTAGCTATGCAACCTATGGGACATATTGCTGGTGTAGGCTCTGCGCTTAATGGTTTTATATCTACCATAATGGCTGTACCAATCGCTAACTATATTGGTAGTTTCGTAAAAACCTCTGTATTACCATTATTTATAGGTTTTTTCGTAACCGGAATTATTGGGTTGGTTTTATTCTATAGTGTGAAGAAACCCATACGAACAAATTATAAAACGGCTTAAAAAATCTCTAAGCTTCCCTTACCTTCCCTTACTACTATTGGTTCTTCTTCGGATAAATCGATAATAGTTGAGGCTTCATTATCTCCGTAACCACCATCAATAACTAAATCGACTAAATTATCCCATTTTTCAAGGATTAACTCTGGGTCTGTAGTGTATTCTAAAACATCATCTTCATCTCTTATAGATGTCGAAACGATTGGATTACCTAAAGCGGCAACTATTGCCAATGCTATAGAATTATCAGGAACTCTGATTCCGACAGTTTTTCGTTTTTTGAATGGATTTGGTAAGTTTTTAGATCCTGGTAGAATAAAAGTGTAGGGTCCTGGTAAGGCACGTTTCAGAATTTTAAAAGTTGTGGTATCAATTTGTTTTACGTAGTCACTTAAATTACTTAAGTCTTCACAAACGAATGAGAAATTAGACTTCTCTAGCTTTACTCCTTTTATTTTAGCTATGCGCTCTAAAGCTCTTATATTGGTGATATCGCAACCTAAACCATAAACGGTATCGGTAGGATAAATAATTAATCCACCATTTTTTAAAACTTTAACTACTTTTTGAATCTCTTTCGGATTCGGATTTTCTGGATATATTTTAATAAACTCTGCCATAATATGTATCTTTCAAATACGTTATACAAAGTAACTATATTTTTTTCAATATGAAGTATTTAAAACTTGTATTCATTGTTTTGATGTCAATTTCAACAGTGATGTCTTGCGCTTCGGAACCTTCGGATGATGATGGATTAGCTCCTTTAAACACAGCAGAATCCTATGAAGAACTTAATATTTCTTATGGCAATGATGACGAACAGGTTTTTGATTTGTATTTACCAGCAAACCGCACAACGGATACTAAAACAATTGTTTTGGTTCATGGAGGAGGTTGGACTTCTGGAGATAAAACAGAAATGAATGATTTTAAGAATTTTATTAAAGATCAAATGCCGAGCTATGCTATTGTAAACATCAATTACCGATTAGCAGATGAAAGCAACTCACCTTACCCAATGCAGATTAATGATATTACAAGGGTTATTAATTATCTAAAAAATAACGAAGCACATTATACCATTTCAAATAACTTAGGATTTGTAGGAGTTAGCGCTGGTGCACATTTATCCTTATTATGGAGTTATGGATTTGATACCGAAAATCAAGTAAAAATGGTTTGTAGTATTGTTGGCCCAACAAACTTAACAGATCCTGCCTACTTAAATAACACTAATGTAGTGCTTCAAGAGTTATTAAATACTTTTGGAATTGATACCTCAGCAGATTTTTTAGAAGAAATTAGCCCGTATCATAGAGTCACAGCGACATCGCCTCCAACTATATTATTTTATGGCGGAGAAGACCCATTGATTCCAACAACTCAAGGCACTGCTATGCGAGATAAACTAGAATCGCTTAACGTTACACACCAATTTACACTGTACCCTAATGAAGGACACGGATGGACAGGTCTCAACTTATTAGATACAACCCTAAAACTAAAAGTGTTTATAGAAACGTACCTTTAGTCTTGTTTTGTTCTTAAGATTTCAAGCTTTGCAAAGCGCAAGAGTAGATTCTTTGTAACACCATTCTGAAATTTAATTTCAGCTTTAGCATCAGCGCCAGATCCTTCTAATTTAATAACTTCCCCACGACCAAAACGTTGGTGATTTACGGTATTACCTACGGTAAGTTTAGTAT
Organism: Winogradskyella thalassocola; assembly: GCF_900099995.1. Classification (GTDB taxonomy): domain Bacteria; phylum Bacteroidota; class Bacteroidia; order Flavobacteriales; family Flavobacteriaceae; genus Winogradskyella; species Winogradskyella thalassocola. The sequence goes on along the minus strand of NZ_FNCZ01000008.1, from coordinate 131,128 downwards.
CGACCACATTAGAAGCGTCACTAACTTTTGCGTGTTTTACGCGTTTTAACTTTTTTGGGGTGCTGATAATAAATTTCTCAGGTTTCTTCATGGTCTTCATGGATTCTTTTTTCTGAAGTTTTGCTGTTTTAGGTTTTGCGAACCTCACTCTGTTAGGTTCAATATCTCCAAATATAGACGCATCTAACATTGGATTAAATCGTTCTTTTAGAGGAGTCACGATGTTTACAAACTCTTCATCTATCTCTTCAATAAAACGACTAGGCTCTGCATCTATCAATTTTCCCCATCGGTAACGTGATAGTGTATAGGTTAAATAGGCTTGTTTCTCTGCTCGGGTCAAAGCTACATAAAATAATCGACGTTCTTCTTCTAGTTCACTTCTTGTATTCATACTCATGGCACTTGGAAATAAATCTTCTTCCATACCAACAATAAAAACATGTCCAAATTCTAAGCCTTTTGCCATGTGTATACTCATTAAAGCCACATGATCTGGATCACCTTTATCACCGTCTAAATCGGTTGCCAAAGCGACATCTTCTAAAAATTCGGCTAGCGAATCTCCTGCATCTGCTAATTCCATTTGGCCTTCAACAAAATCCTTAATACCATTTAGTAATTCCTGAACGTTATCAATTTTGGTAATACCTTCTGGAGTACCATCTTTGCTAAGCTCTCTAATTAACCCACTGGTTTTAGTTACATGTTCTGATAAATCAAACGCATTTGCGGTCTGATTCATCACTTTATAACTTTCAATAAGTGTTACAAAATCTCGTAACTTATTTTTTGTACCACCATTAATATTTATAGAAACGGAATCTATGTTTTTAATGAGGTCATAGATTGTTCTTCCGCTTGCATTTGCTGCAACTACTAATCTATCGATAGTTGTTTGCCCAATTCCTCTAGCAGGATAATTAATAACACGTTTTAGTGCTTCTTCATCTGCAGAATTAAGAATAAGACGTAAATAAGCGGTAACGTCTTTTATTTCTTTTCGTTGGTAGAACGATAAGCCTCCATAAATTCGGTATGGAAGATCTCTTTTTCTTAATGCGTCTTCAATTGCTCTAGATTGCGCATTGGTACGATATAAAACAGCAAATTCACTATGGGGAAGTTGGTTGTTCATTTTAGTTTCCCAAATTGTACTTGCAACATAACGCCCTTCATCAGCATCTGTCATTGCACGATGAACAATTACTTTTTCTCCCTCGTTATTAGCTGTCCAAACTATTTTATCGATCTTGGTTTTATTATGCTCAATGACTGAGTTTGCAGCACCGACAATATTTTTAGTCGAACGGTAATTCTGTTCTAATCTGAACATTTTAACACCATCATAATCTTTTTGGAAATTCATGATGTTATTAATATTTGCACCACGGAAGGCATAGATACTTTGCGCATCATCTCCTACCACACAAATATTCTGGAAACGATCTGCCAAAGCTCTTACAATTAAATATTGCGAGTGGTTAGTATCCTGATACTCATCTACTAAAATATAACGAAACTTATCTTGGTATTGCGCTAACACATTAGGAAAACGTGTAAGTAGCTCATTGGTTCTCAATAATAAATCGTCAAAATCCATAGCGCCTGCTTTAAAACAACGATCTACGTATTCCTTGTATATTTCTCCCATTTTTGGTCGCCTTGCCATAGCATCAGCTTCCATAAGTTCTGGGTTTTTAAAATAAGCTTTTACAGTAACGAGGCTATTTTTATAAGATGAGATTCGACTATAGACTTGCTTCGTTTTATAAAGATCTTTATCGAGTCCCATTTCTCGAATAATCGCACCCATTAATTTTTGCGAATCTTGTGTATCGTAAATCGTAAAATTGCTTGGGTAACCTAAATGATGCCCTTCAAAACGTAAAATCTTGGCAAAAACAGAGTGAAAAGTTCCCATCCAAAGGTTTTTAGCTTCATCTCCAACAATATCAGCGATTCTACCTTTCATTTCTTTAGCGGCCTTATTTGTAAAGGTTAATGCTAAAATATTAAACGAATCGATACCCTTACTCATTAAATAAGCGATGCGATAAGTAAGCACACGAGTTTTACCAGAACCTGCACCAGCAATGATAATCATTGGTCCATTGACCTGAATTGTAGGTTCTAATTGAGCCTCATTAAGTTGACTAAGATACTTTTCCAAGTTAAATTTTTTTGAAGGAGTAAAATTACGGATAGTCTTATAGTTTACCTCATGGAAATGCCATAAATTATAAACAAACTATTAAAAATTGTAGTTTATTAAAATTCAATATCTTAGTAGAAATATTTATTCCATGAAAAATTTATCTGTACTCCTCGTCTTGTTATCCCTGTTTTCTAATGCTCAAAACTCTTTAGAAAGCGACATCAATGCTATTGAAGACAAAATGATAGCCTGGAGACATCATTTTCATCAGAATCCCGAATTATCAAATAGAGAATTTAAAACGGCTGAAAAAATAGCAGAACATTTAAAATCTTTAGGATTAGACGTTGAAACTGGTATTGCGAAAACGGGAGTTGTGGCGATTTTAAAAGGTGACCAACCCGGAAAAGTTATCGCCTTACGAGCGGACATCGATGCATTACCTGTTACAGAACGAAACGATTTACCATTTAAGTCTGAAGTAAAAACCACCTTTTTAAATACCGAAACAGGAGTGATGCATGCTTGTGGACACGATACCCACATTTCTATTTTAATGGCTACAGCCGAAGTATTATCTAAACATAAAGACAAAATAAAAGGAACTATAAAATTTATCTTTCAACCCGCAGAAGAAGGACCGCCTCCAGGAGAAGAAGGCGGAGCAAAATTAATGATTAAAGAAGGTGTTTTAGAAAATCCTAAAGTAGATGCCATATTCGGACTTCATATTGATTCTGGAACTCCTGTTGGCTCTATAACTTATAAAACAGGTGGCATTATGGCTGCAGTAGAGCGATTTGTCATTGATGTAAAGGGAAAACAAACGCATGGCTCTCAACCTTGGTCTGGTGTTGATCCTATATTGATTTCAGCAAAAATAATTGATGGTTTGCAAACCATTATTAGTAGAGAATCGGATCTTACTAACGAGGCTGCGGTAATTACTGTTGGTAAAATTACGTCTGGCACACGATTTAATATTATTCCGGAATCAGCAGAAATGATTGGAACCGTTAGGACTTTAGATCCGAAAATGCGTGTTCACATTGAAAAGCGAATGACGGAAATGGTGGAGACCATTGCTAAAGCTTATGGTGGTGAGGCTTCTATTACATTTCAAAATTTCACCTCTATTACATATAATGATCCTGATTTAACCGCACAAGTATTACCTTCTTTACAAAAAGCAGCAGGAGACTCTAATGTTTCAATTATAAAAGCAACAACTGGTGGTGAAGATTTTTCATACTTTCAAGAAGTTGTGCCTGGTGTTTACTTTTTCTTAGGAGGAATGACACCTGGTACTGCGGAATCATTTCCGCATCATACTCCTGATTTTAAAATTGATGATAGTAGTATGCTTCTTGGTGTAAAAGCTTTCACACAACTGACATTAGATTATTTAAATCACAATTAATCTGTCTTTTGTTCACCACCTCCTGCGATTGCAGAAAGTAAGCCCGCTTTAACATTTAACCATATAAAGTTAAATACAGATTTGTTGGTTTGACGTTCTACATTTTTGGATTGGCCATAGCGATAATTCTTTTTATCATCTTCACTATCTTTTGAAACGAATAGATTAACGATGCTAGATAAAAATTTGTTCTTTTCCTTGCCATCTTTTTTCAAAATTGAAACTTCAAAATCATCATATTTCATTTTGATATCGATACGAGACGTTCTTGGATTGCCGCTAATAGTGAAGTAGGTTTGTTGTAATTCTCCATTTAAATCAACATAAAGATTTGGTTGTGTAAACTGATCCATTTGTTTCGCATTAAAAAACCCTAAATCGGCTTTAAATGTAAATTGGTCCGTAGTGTCAGCAACTTTAAAATTCCAATTCACTTTTAAAGGAGAATCATTCATAAAAGTGGTTTGTATTTCAATACTTGTATCATCGTTGCCAAAGGTGTTCCCTAATTTCGCAAATGTGGCATTTAGGTTTGTAAAATCTAAACGTCCTGCTTGTTCTTCGGCATTCACTTTTTCTAGATATGAAATACTTCCGTCGGTAATTTCAATCATATCTAAGCCTAAATCAAAAGTCAAATCTCTGAGTGACGTTCCATAGAGTGCTTTGTACGTTAAATCGTCTGCAACTAATTTATCTCTGTATATTTCTGCTACAGGTGCAATTAAATCTAACTTTTTTGAAGTAAAGTAAAAGGCATCATTCGTATTAAAGCCAAAATCCATATCCAAGATATTAATTTCTTTCACATTCAGGTTGAAATGATCGCGCTCCGTTTTTAAAACTGTTGAATACTCCGCTTTGGAATATTTTGTTTTTAGTTGAAAATTTTTAAATGTCGCTTTATGATTAGTAACATGCATAACATTTACCATGAGATCATCATACGTATTGGTCGCCCATTTTACATTTTCGGCATTTAACTCAAAATCAGTATAGGTGATTTTCTTATTTGCTTTTGAAGCTTTCGGGTTAATTTGAAAGTCTAATACTTCGAAATTAAGATTAGGAATACTTAAAATTAAAGCGTCACTTTCATAATTCGTTATTAAAACATCGGCCTTATTAATGGCGATTTTTTCCGCATGAATAACTTGATTAATTTTATCCAGAAAACTACTTTGGTAATCCTCATTCTTCACGACTGAATTATGTTTGTATTTTGCAACAAGCTCATCGATTATAAGAGATTCAATGGTTATTTTATCATTAAAAAGCAAATCCCAATATCCAACATCATTGATCTCTATAGATTTAAGTTTTGCGTCTAAAATGGTTTTGTTGGTTGTTTCTCCTGAGACAAGGATTGTTGGCGATTCCACCTCAACATTACCTGTCCATATATTAGCATTAATAGATGTGTATTCGATTTTAGTAGATTCGGATACATTATGAAGCTCCTCTCCTATTTTTTGTTCAATAAAACTATTTGCTAAAAATGATAGTAGTATAGTAACGATTGTAATAACAGCTATTACAATGATGGCTTTTTTATATTTTGGTTTTGTCATTTTATCTTATCCTGAAATATTATGGATGAATTTACCAAAACGCTTTTAAAAGTATTAACCAATACCCATTTTATGTTAACTCAAAAAAAGCCATTTCAAAATATGAAATGGCTCTTTAGGTATTATTCTTCTTTTTCTATTAACTATCTCTTAGAACATGAATAGTGATTGCTAAGTTTTTTACGACACCACTCGTATCGGTATAGGTCCCAGTTATAGTCATATCGACATAACCTCCTATTGGTCCAAAATTTGATATAGTAAATTGCAGCGTATCTGGTGCATTATAATCCATATCTAACATAGACGATTGTACCCAAAAGTCTGGAGTTGTATAGGTACCTGATGTGGTTGTATCACCACCTACTCCAATTGAACCATCTTCGGATTGACTAGACACTACAAACATACCGTTTACTGGTCCTTCTTGATACGCATAGAGATCTATTAAAAGATATTCTGCAGGATCACTATCTACTTGCACGGAAATAAACTCCGTAACCGCACTACAAGCCATGATACTACCAACATTAGGTGTGCTTAAATTAAAAGGCAAAACGGTTGTTGATTGCAATGCATCGTAATCTATTCCTTCTAAAGAAAACGTATTTATGGAAGTACATTTAATAATATTCATTGCAAAAGCTCCATTAGTAACTTCAACAAATGCTTCTTGATTTCCGTAATTTAAATTCACATAACCATCCGTAACATTAGCATTACTACAGTTTACTAAGTTACCTGATATTACTTCGGTTACAGCACCTGAAAGCACAATGTCGCCATAGTTAGTATCCGTTGAAAATGGGCCTATGATTGTTGAAAACACGACTGCTCCACACTGATCATAAGCTGTTAGCGTTATGGTTTCGTTTGCAGGAATTAATCCACATATTTCACCATTTACATTAGAGAAACCTTGTCTAGGATAAACCTCTCCAGCTCTTCCTAATGTAACTTTTACATTAGAAATTGGTGTGTTTGTATCATCTACAACATTTAAACAGAATGATACCGTTGGAAATTGCGCATCACAATTCCACCAAGAAAAATGAGAAACGTCTCCAATATATACACCTCCAATTAAATCGGCTTCACCATCTTCTACCCAATAACCATTGACCTCATCAAAATGCCATAATGGAATTGTTGAAGGTGCGATTCCACTTTGCGCAGGATCTAATGGCATGTGTATTTCTGCGACATGACCATCGGCAATATTTAATGTTTGTCCAGACTCTCCTTTTAACTCCACGTTTAGCATACCGTACGTTTCTAGTAATTGTTCATCATCATTACTATTTATGGCTTGTAAATTTCCTGGCATTACATCGTATACATTAGCATGTGCAGGATCTAGATGATACATATACACATCAACATTACCAGCATAAGCGTTTCCATCTTCATCTTTAAAAGCACCATCGAACTTTACTTTAGCGCCATTAGTTAAAGACACTTCACTATTTGCTCCTGAAGACACAGAACCTGTTAAATTTTTAGCAACAAGCATAATTTGCACGTTGCTGATACCTTCTGTAGGTACTACCGTTTTTAAGCCTGTAATAAAACCTGCTTTTTCTGCGATTACATAGGCCTGTCTTTCTTTGACTTGTGCATTGCTAATCATAAAAACACCATTAGCATCAGTTGACGCTACTTTGTTTCCAATTGCAATACTTACATTACTTAAAGGCATAGACGATTCATCTACTATTTTGCCCATAAAATCTCTTTGAATATTTATACCTTGGTCTATAGCACCTATTTCATTATTACCATTACCTGAAGGAATGTCTATACCTTCCTCTTTTTCACAGGATGTAAATAGAACGCTAAACACTAGAACTAATGCTAGTGAAATTTTTGAAATTGCTTGTCTTGTTTTCATATTGTTTTATTTAAAAAGTGTTTTTAATGTATTATCACCCTTATATAAAAACAAGCTTATATTTGTTACCCGATTTTTTAAATTTTATTATTGAAACTTCCTAATCAACGCATTGAGATTGCATTCTGTTTTAGTCATATTTTGAAGTACAGCTTTAATTGAATAGCTCTAGAAACGCTTTTTTATGAGCTCTAGAAATCGGAACACGTTCTTTATTTTCTAAAACGAGATAGCCTTCGTTTTCAAAATGTCTCACTTTATTGAGGCTAACAATGTGCGACTTATGACATTTAAAAAAATCAGAGGATACCATTTTAGCAAATTTACCTAAGTTATAAGAACTTAGTAATGTGGTACTATCTTCTAAGTGGATTTTGGTGTAACCTTCGTAACCTTCAATATGTAGAACCTCATCTTGTGGAATAAAGGATAAACCTTTGGCAGTTGGTACAATGAGCTTATTATTATCAGTTACCATGGTTGAAATCAATTGCAAAAGCTTTGTGTTTTGCTCTACAGAATTTTGTGATTCAATCGCTTCTAAAGCTTTATGAACTGCGCTCTTTAAATCGGAATCATCTATTGGTTTTAAAATATAATCCATGGCATTCTGTTTAAATGCTTTTATGGCATATTCGCTAAAAGCCGTTACGAATATCATCTGAAATTTTATCAACTCTAAAGCCTCTAATAGCTCAAAACCATTAATTCTAGGCATTTGTATATCTAGAAACACGAGTTGTGGTTGCTGCTCTTTTATAGCACTAATAGCTAATTCTGGTTTTTGATAAGTGCCAATAATCTGAATACTAGGAAACAGTTTTTTGATTTTTTTCTGTAAGCCTTTTATATTAGTAATTTCATCATCAACTATTACTGCTGTTATCTGATCTATCATAGTTTTTGAATTATAAAAGTTGACTTATTTCCTTTTTCGAAATGATCTGGAAATACTTCTTCTTCGGCATAAGAGATATTCCATTTTTTAGAATTGTTTAAAAAGTGAAGTCTATCTTTTAGTACATTAGACGACTTTATCTTTCCATTTTGACTTTTATTGGTATTAACAAATCCCACTCCATCATCTATAATTTCTACTATTAAGGTCTGATTTTGTCCTTTTTTAAAATTAACAATAACTTCTCCATTATCTTCTTTATTAAATATGCTTACATAGCGAGACTAAAAAAGGCCGATAAGAGTCATGTTTTATAGTAGTGTATTAATTTAAGTCACTTACTCTCTTAACACTCTACCCTCTCCTACTATTGATCCTTGAACAGAGTTATCTGTCGCAAGTACATAATCACCTTGAAAAGTAAATTCTATATAGTCTCCTACATTCACTGGGTGCACGGTAATTGTGCACACAACAGGATTACTTGGCATGACCGTCCAGCTAGACAAAAACGTATGACCAGGAGTTAATTCTGTGAAATAAAAATTAGCTGTTAGACCATCCGATACTCCCCAATTAATATTAGTAGTATTAGTGAATGACGTGAAATCTTGAAACGTAAAATCTGCATCAACTATAACAGTCGGACCATCTGCCGTTGCCGCACCTGCTCTAAAATAAAATTTCTCAAACGTAGAATTGGGATTTGGCTCATACCGTCCTCTAGCGTAAGCATCAAAAATACGGTCAGGACCATTATTTATTGAATATTTAAAATACTCACTCGTATTTAAGGTTGGTGTTATTGTATCGTCGTCACTACTGCAGCTAAAACTCAAGAGTACTAATGCCATTAAAAGCATCGATTTAAAAAATGATTTCATAGTATTGTTTTAATCTAATATTATTCCTAAAGTGCCTTCGTAATGCCCTGTAATAGAGGTGCCATCTGAAGCTAAAAACGTATAGTCTACATCAATTGTGCTATTTGCTGGCACATTTGTATCAATGTTTATTGCATTTATGATCACCGTCGGCCCTATAGTTCCTACAGTATACCAAACTCCACTTGTTTCTGGAAGGTGACCATAATCGATTCCATTTTCTGTTCCGAAAGAATAGGGAACCACTCCATCATGAGCGATTAAAGAATCTGCTGAGTAATTAGGTACACCAGTACTTAAACTAGAGCCGATATACGTATTACCTGTCGAAATTAAACCCGAACCTAAACTTGGATTATCATCTACAGATACTTTTATTAAAGCCAATTTTGAAGTGGTATTAACCGAATAGGCATAAGCATAACCGAGACCTACATCTCCAAAAGAATCTGTAATTCTTCCATCAGTAAACATAAAGTTGTAATGATCAGGATTACCATCTGCATTGCTGTCTAATTGATCTATAGTGACGTATGCATTTACAGTTTCGTGAAACGTTGAATTTATTGTAAATCCATCTGTTGAAGCTGCTGACGTCGCATCGTCGTTATTATCACAATTAAAAAAAGTCAGTACTATAATCGACATCAATACGGTGTTTATTAATGATTTCATAATTTGCTTTTTAAGGGGCTACATAATCAATTACAACACATAATTCTACCTCTTCACCTGAGGCTAGTACAATGTCTAATCGAAGCTCATCTCCTACAGCACTTCCCGCTCTTTGGCAAGTTACCACACCTGAATGCGTTGTACCATTGATTACTATTTGTGGACTTGAATCTACAGCCCCCACCGTAAGTGCTCTTGTTACTACAAATGTACTTCCTGGACTGACCGAGTGATATACCTCAACTGCAGGAATACCTGGCCCATCATTGTTTGGAAAATAATCTGTAATTAAGTCCGATTCTGGTATTAAAGTTATGGTGCCTTGTATATCTGCCGTAAGTCCTTCATAATTACAAACACTTATGTTTGGTGCATTGCCATCGTCATTATCACAGTTAAATAATGTAAGTGTAATGGCTAGTAATAAAATTGTTTTTAAAATTGATTTCATAATTATTATATTTTAGTTTTTTATAATTCAGTTAACTCATTGAAAACTGACGTTCGAGGTTATATCAAATAACTATTAAAATTGTTACCCTCTAATTCTTTCTTTTTTAGAATTATTTTAAAAAAAGATTATTTCGTGTAAGCAATCGAAAACGATTCGATACTTTTCACGACGTAAAAGTCAATAGCTTATGCAAAATAAGCCGTACACTATAAAATGCACGTTACCATATGCCTTAAAAGCGACTTCATGGAATGAAAGACAGACTTCATTCAATTATCGGTTTTGTTTGTGCAATAGACTTAAAGGTTTTAAGTTTGTATTCTAAATTTACACTATGGATATTGACAAAATTATCGAGTTACTTTTCAGCATTGCTCCTGCTGTTATCGTTGGTGCAGTGGCTTACTATTTTTTTAAGCAACATGTAGAAAATGAAAATAGAAGAAGACAATTTTTATTGCAGAAGGATTTGCAAAAAGAAAGCTTTCCATTACGCTTGCAAGCTTACGAACGTATATCACTTTTCTTAGAGCGCGTGGCGCCTTCTAAGCTTTTAACGAGAATTCACCCTACGTCTTCTAATAAAACAGATTATGAAAGCTTACTTATTGCAACTATAGAACAAGAATTAGAGCATAACTTATCGCAACAGATTTATGTAAGCGATCAATGTTGGTCTATTACATTAGCTGCAAAAAATGCGACCATTCAATTGATTAGAAAAGCTGCCATGCAAGAATCAACAGATACAGCTGACAAACTTAGAGAGGTTGTTTTAACTGAACTTATGGATAAACCAGCACCAAGTAATGCGGCTCTTGCATATATAAAACAAGAGGTTAGTGAAATGTGGTAAAACAAAAGATGCTAAGCATAAACAAAAAAAGTCTTCCCAATAGGAAGACTTTTTTTTATTTTATAAGTAAATCAATGCCGTTTAGTTCACCACTAAAAATTCTTTCAAGGTGTCTTCATATATTTTCTCGTACATCGGTACAATATTGTGCAAGTCAAATTTCTGAGATTGTACTTTTGCATTGGCTTTAAACTGATTTAAGGTATCGATATCTGATAATATTTTAATAGCATTTTTAGACATATCATTAATCGCACTAACTTCACTCAAATAACCTGAAAAACCATCTTCGTTAACCTCTGGCAACCCACCTGTATTCGTAGAAATTACCGGTACGCTACTTGCCATAGCTTCGAGTGCAACTAAACCAAAACTTTCGGTTTGCGATGGTAACAAAAATAAATCGCTGAAACACAAAATACGATCGATTTCATTACTGTTTCCTACAAAAATAACACGATCACTTATCCCTAACTCTTCAACTAAATTCTCTGCAGCTTCTTTTTCCGGACCTTCACCAACCATCATTAACTTTGCTGGTAATTCCTTTTGAATATTATAGAAAATCTTAATCACATCCGGGATTCGTTTTACTTCTCTAAAATTACTAATATGTGTTATAATCCGTTCATCATCTTCTGCCATCATGGCGCGTTGGCAATCCGTAAAACTATGTGTATGCTTTTCTAAATCTATAAAATTAGGCACCACGTGAATCTCTCGTTTTATGTCAAACAATCGCATGGTATCTTTCTTCAAACTTTCAGAAACAGATGTTACGGCGTTAGATTTATTAATACTAAACGTTACAGCTGGTTTATAAAATGGATGACTACCAACTAAGGTAATATCAGTACCGTGCAACGTAGTTACGATAGGAACAAAAATGCCTTCATCTTTTAACATTTGTTGCGCCATATACGCGGCGTAAGCGTGAGGAATGGCATAATGCACATGTAATAACTCTATACCATGCAATTTTACCATATCTACTAATTTACTCGATAACGCCAGCTCATAAGGTTGATAAAGAAACAATGGGTATTCCGGAACATGGACTTCATGAAAATGCACATTATTACTCAACAATTCTAAACGTACAGGTTGACTATAGGTGATAAAATGAATCTCGTGACCACGTTTTGAAAGTTCTAAACCTAATTCAGTAGCTACAACTCCACTTCCTCCAAATGTTGGGTAACAAACTATTCCAATTTTCATATTTATAATATATCTATGATGTCTATTTGTACTTAGTTGAAAAGTTTTGTATTTCTATTGAAATAGGTTTCTACAGCACTCAACCAGACATTTTAATTTAATTAATAGTCTAAATAAATTTGAAAACTTACAACTTTAATAATTTTTCAACTTTCAAACTTAATCTATAATCGCCTCATAAATTAAACGCTGAATATCAGTTCTAATATTTTCTCTTAATAATAGATTTTTTCCAGCTTGTGGGTACGTTCTATTCGCTAAAAACACATATACAATTTCTTCTTCGGGATCAGCCCAAGCGTACGTACCTGTAAAACCTGAGTGTCCAAAACTGGTCATAGATAAACACCCACAAGTTGGACCTTCTTCGCCTAACTGAGGTTTATCAAATCCTATTCCGCGCCTGTTATTGTTGGCGCAGTAGTAACAGTAATTAAACTTATCTATAGTTTCACTTTTAAGATAGCGCTTACCACCATAAAACCCTTTTTGAAGATACATCTGCATTATTTTAGCAACATCATTAGCGTTACTAAAAACACCTGCATGTCCGCCAACTCCACCTTGCATAGCTGCACCCATATCATGTACATACCCATGTACTTCTTTGTAGCGATAATAATCGTCGATTTCTGTTGGGACAATTTTTTTTAAGCTGAATTTATCACGTGGGTTATACGTCGTATAATTGGCACCTAAAGATTTATAAAAACGATCTTCTGCTATTTCGCTTAATGGTTTATCATAAAAATCTTCGAGATAATCTTTAAGAATATAATATGGTAAATCGCTATATCGATATCTTAAACTTGATAATAAATCACTGTCACGTATCACTTTTTGAATAGAATCCTTGTAATCATCACGCATAAAGAGTGTATTAGTGACTTCCACAGTGAAGCCTTCAATACGCGAATTTCGGTAATATTTAGCATTTGGTTTTTTTGTTACAGAATCTAAAGTGGCATAATAAAACGGAATCCACGGCTTGAGTTGTGCATAGTGAGACAGCATTTTTTTAAGCGTCACGTTTTTCTTATTGGTGTTTTTATATTCAGGTATTAATTTGCTTAATTTATCATCTAAAGATAATGAGCCTTGCTCTTCTAACTCCATTAATACGGGTAGTGTCGCTAATATTTTTGTCAATGAGGCAACATCGTAAACATTATCAAAACCTATCTTTTCCTTTTTCTCATAGGTTTGATACCCAAAATTCTTATTGTAAATTACTTTACCTCTTCTGGCAACTACGAGCTGAATTCCCGGTGTCATTTTTCCGTCAACAGCTCGGTTAGCCACAGAGTCTATTCGACTTAAAAGTTGAGAGTCCATACCAACACGTTCTGGCAAACCATAACTTAAACTTAATAATGAATTAAAACTTTCACCCGTTCCAACAGGAAAAAATTGCCCTGCACTAACTGGTAATTTACCTTTTGCTGCAATGGCTCCAAAAATAAGCTGCGCTGATTTTTCTTGAGCTATTTTGCTGTTTTGGTAACTCATTACAATACCTTCAATATTTTCAACAGACAGTAAATCGTTTAATGCATAAGGTCTCGCAAAAACATCCAAAACAATTGTATTTGTTCTTGCTATTTCATACAACCAAGCCATTTCCTTTTGCGAAAATTCAAAGCTTTTCCATGGATTAGCATTCGATTTGTGATAGCCTACAACAACCGTATTATAATTCTGAAGTTTTGTAATTATTTCATCAAGCTTATCTGCTTTAATCTCGTGGACTTTAGTGTATTTTTTTAACTCATCTAAAAACACAGAACCGTCATCATCACCTAATGATACGTATGCAATTTTCTTAGTTTCTAAATCTCGAAGTGGTAATAATTCATTAGTATTTTTAACTACCGTAATGGCGTTTTCCATGAGTTCCTCATAGAGTAAATCGTCTTTTAACCTATTTAGATCATCAACTAAATTGTAAATTCCGATTGGAGAATAATTATTTAAACCAACCTTATATTTAGCCATCAATATTTTCTTAACTGAATGTGCTAATCGTTCTTCACTTATAGTCCCATTATTAAATGCTTCAACAAATTTAGCAATTCCTTTTTCCGGATCTTCAGACATCAGCATCACATCATTTCCTGCTAAAAATGCCATTAAATCAATTTCGCCTCCTTTTACTAAACTCTTAGTTCTTATACCATCTATACCTTTTTCAACATAATCTGCAGCACCTTTCATTGTTAGGGCATCGGTAAAAATCAAGCCCTTAAACCCTAAACTATCTTTTAAAATATCTGTAACGATATGTTTTGATAACGACGATGGAAAATCGCGACGCGACTCTAAACTCGGTACATTTAAATGCGCAACCATGACACTAGCTAAACCCTGTTTAATAAGCTTTCTGTATGGATATAACTCAATAGAATCGATACGTTTTGCACTAAAATTAATGGTTGGTAATTTTAAATGCGAATCCTCTTCTGTATCTCCATGACCTGGAAAGTGTTTTGCATTGGCTAATGTCCCAGCACTTTGCATGCCTTTCATAAATGCTAAACCTTTTTCCGTAACATTATCTCTATCCTCACCAAAAGAACGGTTACCTATGATTGGATTTTTAGGATTGGTATTAATATCTACTGCTGGTGCAAAATTAAAATGCACCCCTAAACGTTTACAATGTTCTCCTATTTGTCTACCAGCTTGTTCTACCAATTTATTATCCGTAATCGCACCAAGTGTCATATTCCATGGAAACGCATAGGTAGAATCTAAACGCATGCTTAAACCCCATTCTGCATCCATTCCTATTAGCAATGGAATTTTAGACGCGGCTTGGAATTCGTTATTTAATTTTGCTTGGCGCACTGGTCCTCCGTTAGAATAAATTAATCCACCAATATGTTGATTATTTATCAAGTTAGCGATGCCAACTTCATGTGCTTTTCCTTTATCTGAAAACACTTGCACCATAAAAAGTTGTCCTATTTTTTCTTCAATAGACATAGACGTATATAAACTATCTACCCATTTCTGTTGTTGAATAGGATCTTTAGATTGGAGTGGATTATTGAAAAGGTCTTGCCCAAAACTAAATTGAAAACAAGTACATATAAGAATAAGGGCAAGGTAACGCATTAGCAATCTTTTATCGTTTATAGGTTGAACACATAAATCATAACGAATATTGTGCCAAATTAGCATATTTAAGAGGAAGTAAAAAGACTTTAAGATACTTTTATAACCTAGGGAATAGACATTTTATTATTCAGTTTAAGATAACAAATCAATCTGACGATCATGATACCCCAATAAATACAGCACGCCATCTAACCCTATGCTAGAAATTGAACTTTGCGCATTGTCTTTTACTTTAGGCTTTGCATGAAACGCAATACCTAAACCAGCAAGATTAAGCATTTGTAAATCATTAGCACCATCGCCAACAGCAATGGTTTGACTGATATCAATTCCCATTTCGTCCGCTAATTGTTGAAGATATTCAGCTTTTTTATTACCATCGACAATATCACCAAGATAACCACCTGTTAAAGCACCATCTTTAATCTCAAGTTGATTAGCAAAGACATAATCGATATCTAATTTTTTCTGAAGATAATGTCCGAAATACGTAAATCCACCAGAAAGAATAGCTGTCTTAAATCCGTAATAATGTAATGTATCTATTAAGCGTTTGGCTCCTTTGGTAATTGGCAATCGTTCTGCCACTTCTTGTAAAACGGATTCACTCAAGCCTTCTAAAAGCTTCATGCGTTGTTTAAAACTTTCGTTGAAATCTATTTCTCCTTGCATAGCAGATTCGGTAATGGCTTTTACTTGAGCACCTACTCCTGCTAGTTCTGCAAGTTCATCTATAACTTCGGTTTGAATTAAAGTTGAATCCATATCAAAACAAACCAAACGTCTGTTACGTCTAAAAATATTATCTTCTTGAAACGCAATATCGGCATCTAACTCTCGCGAGATCTCCATAAATTTTCTAGTGAAATCAGACTTATCTCCTATTTTACCTCTAATTGACAATTGAATAGACGCTCTTGGATATTCTTCCTTTTTTACTAATGATACTCGCCCCGTTAATCGCTTAATAGAATCGATGTTTAAGTTCTTTTCTGAAATGATTTTAGTAACTTCAGATATTTGCTCTGCTGCTAATTTTTCTCCTAAAATAGTAATGATGTAGCGATCTTTACCTTGTTGGTTTACCCAGTTCTCATAATCTTCAAGCGAAATGGGTGTGAATTTGGCTTTAATTCCAAGTTCATAAGCTTTAAACAATAAATCTTTAAGAACTGCTGAAGATTTTTTACCCTTTTTAATTTCGAACATAATCCCCAACGATAGCGTATCATGAATATTAGCTTGTCCGATATCTAAAACTTTAGCATCATATTCTGCTAAAACACTTGTTAAGCTAGAAGTTAAACCCGGTCTATCTTGTCCTGAAATATTTAATAAGAAAATGTCTGTAGCCACTTTATTAAGTTTATTGTTAATCAGCTTTTACGAATCGTAAAAGTGACTAATGTATTAGAAATATAAAAGTTAGTAATGTGAAGTATTATTTAATAAAACGATTATGCCAACTTTCACTTGCAGGCACTTCCCAATTTTCATTGAATTCTGCAATATTGGTCACTAGATTATTAAAAACAACGGTATTTTTAGACACTGCTTTTTGCTGTGCCATTTTTTTAAAATCAATTAATGATTTGTACGCAATAAATTCACCTTGCTTATAAGACACATTCATTTTATCCATTAAGTCAACATCATATTGTTTCTCTAATTGTTGAATAAAAGTAACAGAAGAGTCTATAGAGCAACCTGTTGCACTATTCAAACTTTGATCCATTGCAATCACTATAAAGCGTTTGTAAACCATTTTATAACCTGCTTTTAGATCTTTTCCGTGGGCCGTCCAAGCTTCTATAAACGTATCTAATTGTGTTTTAAGTTGTTCTAACTCTTCATCTGAAAATGAACGATTGGATTGATAAATCCAAACTCTAGATTCTTCTGGTAAGGTATTAAAATCGACTAGCATATAATAATCATTTTTCTGGTTGTAAAAATACGGTTTTACATCCAATCTCTATCTTGAGATTCTACCTTATATAACAAGAGATTATAAATTGATATAGCTTCTGATTTTGAGATATAAGGAATCGTTACAGATTTTGATGCTGTTGAAATTACCAATGAAGCAATAGCTCGTGGTCTTTGAAAAATAGTCTGTTTTAGCTTTACGCTTTGAATTTTATGAATTTCGAGGATATTCGTTGTGGTATCAATGACACCACTTCCTATGGTTACAAAGTCTTCAGAAATTCTGTAATAGGCTTTTTTATAAGCAAAGTAAACATACAACGCTGCCAAAGGCATAAAAACAGCATTAATCCATAACATCTCTATGCCAAAAATAGCTAATGATAAACCATTTATAACAACTCCAAAAAGAAACATTTCTAAAGCTGAAATTCGCATAAAATAAGGTCTTGGCTTAGCAACATCTCCTTGTTCGTCATTATAATTAGACAAGAGCTTATTGACTAGATAATCTAGCTGCTCCTTCTCTAACGCCACAATGTTGAAGTTTTTTTGCTGCTTTACATTCACCATAGCTTGCTTTACAGCTATGGTATGTAATCCAAAATACTGTTTAACACGATTTGTGGTAATCACTAAATTCTGAATACGACTTGGCGTTAAACTTAAAGACACTTTATTAAAAAGACCTTTATTAATTTCTATTGTTTTTTGATGCTCAACGACTTCGAGATTAAAGTTGATTATAAATGTTTTCACAACTGAAAATAAAAATGAAATCAACACGACTCCTATTAGGATAATTACATTAGTGATTATTAGATTGAGTATAGTGGCTTCGTCTAATTCTACTAAGCCTTCAACATGTTTCTCTAACTCTAATTCTTGTAAAAAGTCTTTGAATTCACTATACAGTCCAAAACCAAACGTAAATATCAATAAAAAACTCTTAAAATGATTTTGAGATAACCCCTCTAATAGCAATCGTTTTGGAGTCACCTTAAAGAATACTTCTGGTTCTTCAATAGATTCTGATTGTTCTAGCTCTTCACTTACACTGCTTGCTTTTCTGAACAGTTTCTTCTTTAATAATAATGCCGTTGGTTTATCTAAAGCACTGATTTCAATTTCAGATTTTTTATCACCTGCAGTTTCAATTTTAACGGAAACCACATTTATAATTTGTTGCAGAAAATTTTGTTTGATATAGACGTTCTGAATTTTTGATTTGGGGATAATTGTATTATCCTTATTTATGATTCCTGTAGCTAAATGAAAATCATCCTTACTGAGATAAAACTTAAAATTGAGATATTTTAAAATAGCGATAATCAGAATAATTAATAAAACTCCTATTACTGCCAATACCATCATTGTTGGAGTAACATTGCCAATAGATTTGCTTCGAAGTATTGAAACACCAAAAGCTATAAAAAGCACAAAAAACTTTTTAACAAACGTAACAAGATTGAATGCGAAAATTACAATAATGCCTTTAGCGGATTGCCTTATGGGTTGTGAGAAATCAGTCGTTTCCATTAACCTCTGAGCTTATAAAATCATTAATACCTTTTGCTTCAAGATGATGAAGTCCTTTTATACTTAAGTCACTACCAGATTCACCCGCAGTAAAAATTTTTAGTGTTGATAAGCCGAATTGTCTTGCTAACCAGCTTCGGGATTCTTCAACATGTTGAATTCTAGAAATAGGCACTGTGGTTATAGAATGTACAATTAACCCTTTTGCGTAAATAACGTCATGACCACGAACCGCATACTTTCGTTTTTTGAAAGCTAATATGGAAATGATAAAATTGATAATACAGAGTCCTAAAACTCCAAAAAACACGTACCAAAAATTATCCTGAAAACCGTCTTCTTTAATTAAGTGCCTCACCCCAAACAAAGTGCCTAAAATTAGACTATACACTACCAGTCCATTTAGTGCTATGATTTTTAAGTATGATTTTGAAATTGGTTTTAATACTGCATCTTCAACATTTGGTAAGTCTTCTATCTGTATTTGAGGGTTTATGAATGTCATTTTTATTATAATCTATTAAGTGTTTTTAAGCTGAAATTATTCGTCTGGCAAATCTTAAGAAACGTATTTATGTCTGTATAAATTCATTGTAAAGCTACTTATTTAGTAATTAAAAACCGAATAGAATATGCAGAAGAAATATACGCAAGTAGATTAGAACTAGCAATTGAATATACATATGATTCTTGTGATGGTTAAGCACCTAAATTTAATAAGATAAAATTCAGGGTTTTTTTTTTTGAAATCATTGAGACACTCATAATAATGCATACGTGATGTTAGTCCTTATTTTCATTCTCAGAACAACTTAATTGCTCTCGTCAAAATATCAATAACCTACTCATTATATGAAGATTAACACATATACAAAGGTGAATTATTCATTAAAAATTATGTATATTGTATGACATCTAACATCTTAAATGGAAAGTATCATGGTAAAATTAAATACGGTCGTTATTGTAATTTTTATGTTTATTATTTTAATTCCAGATACCATTTTGGGACAAGAATATATTAAAAGCAACGCAACCGCAAAAATAGGATTTAGAACTGTTCACCTTATAAGTTTAAAAAATATTGAAAATGATGTCGAAATTGCTACAATTGCGGATGATTTTAATAAAGTGGTTGCTGAGTTAGGATATGAAAACATTAGTTATAACTTTTGGAAAGAAACCGAAGGTCAAGAAGGTCAATTTAAATACATTTTCGAATCCAACTGGCCTGATCAAGAGACGTTCGATAAGGTGCATGAATATAAGGAATTCCAATTAGTTTGGGAAAAGAACTATGATAAATGGAAAAGTTTAGTAAAAGAAGATATTTATAACAGATATACTCTTTTGAATTAGCTTAAAACATTAAATACAAAAATGATGAGGACCTTAATTTTTTATTCAGTCCAATTTTCAAGTTTTCCATTATCCTCAATCCAAATGTCCAAATAATAACTTTCCTCAACAGGTTTGTTTTTTATTCTCAAAATGTCAAATTTCAAATCGCTCAATCCTTTCTTAACTGTTTTAATACAATACTTATATTCATTTGGTTCCCAAAACCTCTTTATTTCCTCCTTCGTTTGATAATCTGGCATATTTACTTTGCTCACTTCTCCGTTTTTTCCAATTGTCACAAGGTATTTTTCTGAGCAATCAAAATCTTTTTTGTTTTGCCAATTCAGTTTAGACAATTCATTGAACAGGACTTTGGAAATCGTATCTCCATATTTTCTATGAACTCGTTTTGGGTCATCCACATAGTTCTCAATTTTAGAAACTTTACGCACTGTTCCATTTTGTACTTCAACTAATATTTCATTTTCGAATGTTTTATGAAACACTCCGTCCCATCTTAATAATTTCCATTAGGTATAGTGAAATCACCTGAAAACCAATCTATAAATACTTTTCCGTTATTTTCTTTATTGCCAAAAATTTCAATAATTCTTTTTGATGATGCTAATTGGTCGATATTTCGTTCTCCACAGTCAATAATGTTTTTCAGAAATAAACTATCATTTTCAATCATATAAATTGCTTGGTAACCTCTCCAACAATTTAAAGAAGCACCTTCCCTAAATTTTAATCCGAACAAACTCCCCTTATCTTCCAATTCTGTTTTCTGAAAATATTTTTCAAGTATTAAATTATAAATTGGAATTGTATCTCCTTTATAAATTATATAATCTGGCATTTGAGGACTTGCAAAACCATTTTGTGAGAAAAATAGAATTGCAAATATTATAATCGACTTAAAAAATTTATGACTTTTTCGCATTTCTAAAGTTAACTGCTGCAATTAAATATAAACGTAATTGGCTATCGTTTTTCGTTAATCCGTTTAGAATTTTTCTAATTAGTTATAAAATACGCAACATTTATTAATTCAATTGTATTAACTATTCCTAAATCTAAGGAGCTTTGTTGATCGTAAGTCAGAATACAATCAGAATTTTCATCAATTTGATAGCACGATATTGACGCATCGTTCGAAAAACTGCCTGTGGTTTGCAGGCCATCTGTATCTATGGTCAGAAGAGGTAATCCAGAGACCGCAAAATTATTAGGATTGTTTAATTTGATTTCAAATTGCAACCTTGAGGTATTATTTCCTGTATCAGGTGTAAATTCAAAGTTTAGAACTTCATATGAAAAATTTTCTAACATAGGTGGATCAATCAATTCGGGTTCGGATGGTTCTGGAAAATCACATGGCACCTCTTGAGTAATATCATAACTGTATGATTGATTATTGATTAAATAGATTTGAGGAATGGTGATTGTTTTCATACAATCATCGTCGTGGTCGTCATCTTTAGAGGAACATCCGAATAATAAAATTGCAATTAAGACTAATAAAGGTTGTTTCAAAATTTTTTTCATAATCCTGTTTTTCAAATATTACTTATTTACATCCATTTTGTTATCTGTATTTAATCTTTAAGAAACTTAAATGTACTAGAAGAGCCTATGTTTATGAAATAGGTTCCTTTAAGTAAGTTGCTAATATCAACACGGCTTTGATTCTTAGATAAAAGAACATTTTTTTCTCCGTTATTTTCACAAAGACGTTAAATAACGAAAAAAAAAGACTAGTTCTGATCTTTAGGGACTTTATATCTGAGTGCAATACTCATAAATAATCCAAAAAATAAACTGTGAAATAGAAATTTAGCAACAGAGAATGGACTTCCATCAAAATAATCGAAAGATGCCATAAAAACAGCAAAAAAGATACCGCTAGAAACACCTATAATAATTCGCTTTCGCAATGGTATTTTCTTAAAGTAATTTTCCATTGTATTAGCTATTACGCGTCAGCAATCAACTCCGCAATATCCATGACTTTAATGTCAGCTTCTTTTTCTTTGAATTTTACACCGTCTGTCATCATTGTATTACAATAAGGACAACCTGTAGCAATGATTTCTGGTTGTGTTTCTAGTGCATCTTCGGTTCTAAGAACATTAATTTCCTTATTTCCTGGTTCTGCATCTTTAAACATTTGTGCTCCACCAGCTCCACAACATAAGGCTGTTCCTTTATGTCGTTTCATTTCTACTAATGTGGCATTTGTTTTTTTAAGGACATCCCTTGGTGCGTCGTAAACTCCATTTCCTCTTCCCAAATAACAAGGGTCGTGAAACGTAATACGTTTTCCTTTATACGTATTACCTTCTAAAGTTAAACGTCCAGAACTCATCAGTTCTTTTATATATTGAGTATGATGGATAACATCATAACTACCACCAAGACTTGGATATTCGTTCTTTATACAATTAAAAGAGTGAGGATCGCATGTTACAATACGTTTTACCTCATAAGCGTTAAGCACTTCAATATTCATAACGGCTTGCATTTGAAATAAAAATTCATTGCCTGCGCGTTTTGCTACATCACCGGTATTACTTTCTTCAGTTCCTAAAACAGCAAAATTAACATTTGCTTTATTTAAGATTTTTACAAAAGCTTTGGTGATTTTTTTTGCTCTATCATCATAACTACCAGCAGAACCAACCCAAAATAAAATTTCTGGTTGCTTACCTTCTGCCATCATTTCTGCCATAGTTGGCACTATTAGTTGCTCGCTCATCTTTCTAGTTTGTTTTCTTATGAGTTACTATTAAACCAAATCCTAAACCTATTAGAATTCCTGTAATAAAACCGCCTGCAAATCCACCAAAATCATAATTACAAACTAAGTATAAAGAAATTAAGGCAAGAATAGAAATGATTATTCCTATCCGTAATCTAACTTGTGGTTTTACACTTAAAATATAACTCATTTAATTAAGTTTTAAAAGTTCAGTAATTGTGTTCCAAATAGGTTTCGACTACGCTCAACAATACAAGTATGCTAACTTCCAACTTCTGTCTTCCAGCTTCCGTCTCTCTTACTTTTCATCTTTCCAATTTAAACGGTCCATTTGGTTATAAGGCCAAGGTGCTCCGTTATTTTCTATATTGGTCATCATGTTATTTAATTCCATTGGTGCCGCACTTTGCTCCATTACTAAATAACGACGCATTTCAATAATAATTGATAATGGATCAATACTCACAGGACAAGCTTCTACACATGCGTTACATGTGGTACAAGCCCAAAGTTCTTCGTTAGTGATATAATCTCCTAAAAGTTGCTTGCCATCATCTTTAAACTCTCCGTTGTTGGCATCAATATTTTTACCGACTTCTTCTAATCGATCTCTGGTATCCATCATAATCTTACGAGGCGATAATTTTTTGCCGGTAAGATTTGCAGGACACTCACTTGTACAACGTCCACATTCGGTACAGGTATAAGCATTAAGCAATTGCACTTGACTCAAATCCATTACATCACTTGCTCCAAATTTAGCAGGCACTTCATCTTCTGCCGTTTCCGCCGGTGCTGCATAAGGATCAGCATCCGGATCCATCATTAGCTTTACTTCTGCCGTAACAGCTTCAAGATTATTGAATTTTCCTTTTGGTTCAACTTTTCCATAATACACATTTGGGAATGCTAAAAGAATATGTAAATGTTTTGAGAAGTATAAATAATTCAAGAAAATAAGAATACCAACAAAGTGTATCCACCAAGCTGCTTTCTCAATAAGATGAAGTGTTCCTTCTGAAAAACCTTCAAACCATGGCGCAATAAATTGTGAAATTACATTACCAGATCCTGCAGTCTGAAAGATTGTATCTGTTGCATTCATAACTAAAAATAAACACATTAATACAACTTCAAAATAAAGAATAATATTACCATCACTTTTTGGCCAACCTTTCATTTCAGGACTCAAGAAACGCTTAATTTTAATCACATTTCTTCGTATCCAAAATACAGTGACTGAAACCAAGACTAAAACGGCCAAAATTTCAAATGATCCGATTAAGAAACCATATAACGATGTTGGTAAAACTTGTTGTCCGATTCTATGTGTTCCAAAAAGTCCATCGATAATAATCTCTAGGACTTCGATATTAATAATGATAAAACCGACATAAACAATGGCATGTAGAAATCCCGACACCGGTCGTTTCACCAATTTACTTTGCCCTAAAGCTATGTTGACGACGTTTTTCCAACGTTCTGATTTGTGATCACTGGCATCAACCTTATGACCTAATTTAATATTACGGATTAGCTTTTTTACATTACTTGAAAAATAGCCAATACCTGCAATTAAAAGAATAGCAAAAATGATATTTGGTAAGTATTCCATGATGGATGGATCTAATTATTGTTTAATTGCTCTTGTGTAGGTTCCTCGTATGGAATCTCTTTTTTAGACAAAATACGTCTGTATCTCGCAGGATGTAATTTTATATCTAACAGTAAGAGTTGAAGTTCTTTTGATGTATTATCTAAATTATCATAAAGCGCATCGTCGTTTAACAGTTTACCCATTGTGCCTTCACCAGCGGCAAGACCAGTTACGAGTTGGTTAAGCTTTAAGATCATGTCATCTAAGTTCTTAACGGTATTTGAAAGATTTGCGTCGTTTAAATCTTTTATTAAAATGGCCAATTCTGCACTTGTTTTATCAAAATTCTCTAATACGGAAGCAATTTTCTCATCATTTTTACTGAGAAGATTATTCGCCTTAAAACCTACATTTTTAAATGTTTTTAAAGTTGCGTTTAATTCAGCTATAGTTTGTTTTAAACCATCATCCGACTCATCAACAACCAACGCATTTAAATTAGTTATTAAAGTATCTGAAGAACGTAGCGTTGTCCCTAAATCTTCACTAATACCAGAGAAATTCTTTTCTAAAGTAGAAATCATTCCTGGTTTTACTTCAGATTTAATAAAATCACCTGGCTGTGCTATTTCACCATCACTTGCTTCTACAATAGACAAGGCGTTGCCTCCCATTAAACCATCTTGGTATAAACGAACTGTGCTGTTTTTTGAAAATTTTAATTGTGGAGTTACTGTAAACGAAATACGTGTTTTACCAGAATCGAAATCGTATTTAATGTCTTCAATCTCACCAACCTTATTCCCTTTTATGGTTACCGGTGACGACATTTTTAAGGCATTATAGTCGAATTCTGTATAATAGCTGTTTGATTTATCAAACAGGTCCTCACCTTTAAGGAATGTAAATAGGTATATACAAAAGGCGATACCAGCTATGACTAATATTGCTGTTTTTACTTCTCTTGAAATTTTCAATGGGCTTTACTTTAGTTCGTAAACAAAATTAGGAATAAATATACTAATAATGTTTCTAATTTGATTCTGTTTTTAACGCATCTGCGACGTCAATTTTTTTACCATCTTTATAAGCTACAATAAAAGCACCCGAATACCCAGATAATTTGGCTTCGTTTTGAAGTTGTTTTACTTTATTGTAATCGGAAGTTTTCCCGCTAAAATACTTATAAATATTGCCCGATTTTTCTCGTGAAATATCAGTTAGCCCTTTAAAATTATACGATTTAGCTTCCAGTTCTCTAGAACTTGCAGCAATTTGAACTTTAAATGTAATGCCTTCTATAATTCTAGGAGTTTCTTCTGCTTCTTCCATAGTTTCTGCATCAACTTGTAGTATATGGCTCCCAACGTTTTGATCGAGTTCTTTTTTATAATCAATGATAGCTGTCTTTATAGCATTTGCCATTTTAGACTGCCCAGCTTTAGTATTAAGGTAACTCCCTTCACTATTATTCGTTAAAAACCCAACTTCTACCAAAACACTTGGCATATAGGTATTTCTAATAACTAATAAGCTCGCTTGTTTTAATCCTCTACTTTTACGTTTCGCTTTACTTATAAAATTATCTTCTATTTTACGAGCTAAAACAATACTTTGCTCAACATAGACTTCTTGCTCAATACCTATGGCTATTGTAGATTCTGGAGAACTCGGATCAAAGCCTGCATAATTCTCTTCATAATTATCCTCTAGGAAGATGACTTCATTTTCTTTCTTAGCCACATCAAAATTACGTCCTGTGTTTTTTTCACCCAAAACAAACGTTTCTGTTCCGCTAGCTTGTGAGCTATGTGCATTACAATGGATAGACACAAATAAGTCAGCATCTGCTTTGTTAGCAATATTTGCACGTTCGTGTAATTCTATAAAGACATCCGTTTTTCGCGTATAAATAACTTTTATATCTGGATTTTTCTCCAGCTC
This sequence comes from Winogradskyella thalassocola, assembly GCF_900099995.1. Lineage (GTDB taxonomy): Bacteria > Bacteroidota > Bacteroidia > Flavobacteriales > Flavobacteriaceae > Winogradskyella > Winogradskyella thalassocola. The sequence continues at coordinate 104,869 of NZ_FNCZ01000008.1, read as the reverse complement.
TCTTCCGACTTCTAAAGTTACTTTAAGCGCTATATTTTTTTCACTGTGCCCATTACCTACATTACCAGAATCGTGCCCTCCATGACCTGCATCTAAGACCACAACAAACTTTTCTTCTTGCGCTTGTAGAATTGTAAAAGATGTTAAAGTACTTATAAATAAAAAGCTTAAAAATACTATTGTAGGTTTTAGTGTCGTTTGCATATTAAATTTAACGGTTTATAAACTCGGTTTATTATAAAGAGCTATTTAGTAAAGCAGTATTTTTTAATTTCTAATTTTAATAAATTAATCACAAAAAAATAGCTGTACTTTTGGCGATTCAAAAACCGAGCCATACTTTTACAAAAATACATTTAAAAGCATTGCATACAAAAAGCTTACACATACTTTTTCTCTTGAGTTTTACAGTGTTTATTAACACTTTTAGCTTCGCCCAAGAATTACCAAAAAAGAACGGCGCTATTCCCGCAGAACAACGTAAGGATTCTACCACTATTGTAGTCGATACAATTATTAAACCTCCTATAAATACTAAGGAGATTGATTCTACTAAAAAAGATTCTGTAAAACAAAAAGGATTATTAGAAGGTACTGTAAAATATAAAGCTGCCGATTATGTATCCTTAAGTCAAAAAAAGAAAAAAATATATCTATACAATGAAGCGGAAGTAATTTACCAAGATATGGAAATTAAAGCCGGAGTGATTGTTATTGATTACAGTAAAAATTTGGTTTATGCTGGTCGGTTAAAAGATTCTACGGGTTACACGCAACGTCCTGTTTTTAAGCAAGGAGAGAATATTATTGAGCCCGATTCGATTGTTTTTAATACCGAAACTAAAAAAGCATTAGTTTTTAATTCTAGAACAGAACAACAAGGCTTTAAAGTGTATTCCCCTTTAACTAAGAAAGAAAACGATTCGGTTTATTTTATGAAGAACGGTCGATTTACAACGGCTGAAGATGAAGACGACCCAGAATATCAATTTGTAACGACCAAAATGAAATTGGTCCCTAACAAGAAGGTTATTGTTGGACCAACGTATATGGAGATTTATGGAATCCCTACTCCTATTGCATTACCATTTGCGTTTTTTCCTATGACACAAAAACAAACCTCAGGTATTATTTTTCCGACGTTTGGAGAAGATAGTAACAAAGGTTATAATTTACAAAATGGTGGTTACTATTTTGCAATAAGTGATTATTTAGATTTAGCTCTTCTTGGTGATTACTATACAAATGGTAGTTACGGTTTGCGCGTAGAAAACAATTATGCGTTACGTTATAAATTTAAAGGGAACCTAAGTTTTAGGTATGAAAATTTACTAAATAAAGAACGTGGGTTTCCAGATTTTACGCAAAGCACGGTTTATAACCTTCGATGGTCACATAGCCAAGATAGCAAGGCAAATCCTAATGCTCGTTTTTCGGCCTCTGTTAACTTAGGAAGTAGCTCATACTACCAAGAGTCTATTAACCAAATGAACCAGTCTAATTTTTTAAATAACACCCTAGCGTCTTCTGTTTCATATTCTAAAACATTTTCGGGCGAACCACAAGTCAACCTAAGTTTAACAGCAACACATAGGCAAAACACCAACACAGGTGATATTGATTTAACCTTACCAACCATGCAAGCATCCATGGGCAGAGTTTATCCATTTGCTCCAAAAACTGGGACTAAAAAAGGAGCTATTCATAATATAAACTTTCAGGTAACCTCTAGAGGAGAATACAGTATTAAAACTAACGACACCATATTTGGTAAGAGCGAAATGTTTGATGATGCCATAACCGGAATGAAACATAGCATACCAGTCACTACCAATTTTAAGGTCTTCGATTATTTTAGTGTTAGTGCCAATGCTAATTTGGAAGAAACATGGACACTTAAAACTGTTAAAAAATTCTACGACCAATCTTTAGAAGAAGTTGTATCTGTAGACCAAAGTGGTTTTGACCGCTTCTTAACGTATAATGTTGGTGCAAGTGTTGGTACAACTATATATGGAATGTACGATTTAGAGAATGAAGATAAAACGGCCAAGATAAAAGCGATAAGGCATGTTATGAGACCGTCTTTAAGTTATTCTATTAGCCCAGCGTTTAATCAATATTATGAAACCTATGAGGTCATTGATGCAGATGGCACCACTTCTGACGAGGTTGAATATACACGGTTTGAAAACTCATTATTTGGCAGCCCCGGTAATCGTTACTCTAGTAGTGTTGGTATCTCTTTAGGTAATAATCTTGAAGCTAAAATTCGTTCTAAGGATTCGACGAATACAGAACCTGAAAAAATATTTATATTAAATAACCTTAATTTCTCTACCTCTTATGATATTGCTGCAGATTCATTAAACTGGAGTCCAATTCGTATGAGTGGTGGTACTCAAATTTTGAATAAAAAGATGAGTATTAACTTTGGTATGACGCTTAATCCGTATGCTTTAGATAGTAATAATAACGTTATTAATACCTTCAATATTGATAATGGAGGAAGTCTTTTTAGGTTGACCTCTGCCAATGTAAATATGAGCTACACCTTATCTAATGATAGTTTTTCTGGTGGTGAATCGGATGAAAAAAGAGCATCTGCACAAGAATCTGCACGATCTGGAGGACGAACCGACGACTTATTTGGTAGGTCAGAAGACTATGCAGATAAACGGCTTTCAGACAGAGAGAATGATGATGATAAAGACGAAAACAACGAATTTTATAATTATAAAATGCCTTGGAGTTTAAGGTTGGCCTATTCTGCAAATTATACAAATACAAAACGTGACGATGCTATATCATCACATTCATTAATGTTTTCTGGTGATGTTGATATATCACCTAAATGGAGTCTTGGAGCATCTTCTGGGTACGATTTCCTTAACCAAGGATTCACCTATACACAATTACGTTTTGAACGCGACTTATTAAGTTGGCGTATGAATTTTTCTTGGATACCTTTTAGCGATCGAACCTCATGGAACTTCTTTATTGGTATAAAATCTAACTTACTTAAAGATTTAAAATACGATAAACGTAAACAACCAGATCAACAAGTTGGTAATTAAAAGAGTTCAACACGACTAATTTTCGCTTAAGAACATAAAGCTCTCAAAGTGTAATGCCCCAATTGTCTTCCGTAATTGCTTAAGCTCGACAAATTTTCATTTTGTTAACAACAGCAGAATATCATGCTTGTTGAAGTAAATTTGTATTACTAAATTTGTGTTACGTATAATTTAATAATAATTCCCATTTTCATGGGAACTAAAACATGAAAAAAATAATAAATACTATAAATGCGCCTGCTCCAATAGGCCCATACAATCAAGCCGTTTTATCAGGAAATATGCTATACACTTCAGGGCAAATAGCTTTACATCCTAAAACTATGGAATTAGTGATAGACGATATTAAAACCGAAACCAAGCAAGTTATGGAAAACATGAAAGCGGTTTTAGAAGCTGCTGATATGACATTTGAAAACGTTATTAAGTCGTCTATATTTATTAGTGATATGAACAACTTTAAGCAAATCAATGAGGTTTATGGAAAATATTTTAAAGAAGCCACTGCACCTGCTAGAGAAACTGTTGAAGTTGCCAATCTACCTAAGTTTGTAAATGTTGAAATTAGTATGATTGCTGTGAAGTAAATAAATCATTCTGTTTTTGAAGTTCATTTAATTCGTATTTAAAAGCAACTGAAATTTTATCGTTTTTTTTAAATTATTTACCTTTTAACATAAATAATTCATTATGTTTATACCGTTAATTTGCTATTAATTAAATTTTTATCGAAATGATTGAAATCATAAATGATAAGAAAGAATGGGGCACCCAATTATCTATGGCTCAACATTTTGACTTTTATCATACCTATGACTATCACCATTTATCAAAAAATGATGATGAATCACCTATACTTATTAAATATACTGATGGATTTACAACTCTAATTTTACCTCTTCTTTTAAGAAGCATTAAAAATACAGAATATAAGGATGCTACATCAGTCTATGGTTATGCAGGAGTATTAATTTTAAGCATAGACAAGCAATTCAAAAAAGAAAATTTTCATAAAGAGATCATTCAGCTTTTTAATGAAAATAACATTATTGCAGTATTTTCGAGACTTCATCCTTTTTTAGAAACGGAGGAATCAATTCTTGATGACTTAGGTAAAATTACGTCTCTTGGATATGTGGTAAATATAGATTTGACCGATAGCATTGAAATCCAAAGAGCAAAATTTAATAGACGATTAAAAACATATTTAAACAAATCTCGCAGATCTTGCACAGTAATAGAAGGTAACATTAGCGAACACCTTGAATTATTTATTGAATTGTACAATGAAAATATGAAACGAGTTGATGCGGACGATTGCTACTTTTTTGAAACAGACTATTATCATAAACTGTTATCAAGTAAAGATATTGATTCTTCCTTAATGCTTTGTAAACATAATGAAACACAAGAAGTCATTGCAGGAGCTATTTTTATAAAGACGGGAAATATTGTTCAATATCATTTATCGGGACTTAGTGAGGAATACTTTGATCTTAACCCTATTAAACTTATAATAGATGAAATGCGCATTCAAGCTACACATAAAGGCTTTACTCACTTTAATCTTGGAGGAGGACTAGGCAGCAAAGAAGACTCCCTTTTTCAATTTAAAAGCAGCTTCTCTAAAAACTATAAAACTTTTAAAATATGGAAGTATATTGTTAACGAAGATATTTATAAAATTTTAGCTGAAAATCATCTAAAAACTCAATTAAAAAACGAAGATCTAGATAAAGGCTACTTTCCTGCATATCGTGCACCAATATAATCCGATATCTCTTTTTTATTTGATGTAGAATTAATGTTTATTCAGTTTTAGCAGATTGTATTTTTTATAGAATCAAAACTCGTAGACCCAAAGTAGTCACTAAGACTAAAGTTTAGCGCGTATTATTATATGATTTTTTCTTTTAAAGACAACCTGTTGGTAGATAAAATTTCCACTCTCCAACTTTCTTACCGTTAGAATACTCACCTTCTTTTCTTAAATAATACTACATAATTTAAAATCATAACTATAGTTATTAAAGTAAACATTAAAAGTAATCATCATAAATCGAAACCGTTTTTGAGCATTTTTGTAAAACCGTGTATGCTTCCCTACGTTCATTTCATAATAGAAATATCCATGCTTATAAATTTTTATAAGGCCACATAATTTCGGTTTTCCGTCTTTATGACATTATTTAACCAAAATGGAATCAATCAATGTTAATTCTTCCATTAATTTTAAATAGTTTTTACCTTGTTGACAAAAACTAATTTGAATTACATAAATAAGAAAACCTTAAAAAAATAATTTCATTTCAGTATTAATAAAAATGTACTGATTGGTTTAATTATTCATATTGAATTTCACCTTCTTCATTTAAAATAGGCTTAAACCACGTCATATAATAAAACACATGTTTCCTTATATAAACCATTAGGTATATTCCTAATATAAGAATCGAACCATATATCATAACGAATATAAAAGCAGCCTTATAATCAACATCACTATTAAAGACTGAATTTAATTCACTAAACGTGCGTATTATAGTTACAGAGAACCATACTATTCCTGGTAAAAAAAAGCGACCATCAAATTTCCAGATATTAATCGTTACGAAAATTGAAAGTAAAAGAGAAATTAGATGTATAATATTAAATGCGATCATTAATTCAAATATGCCAATTAACTCAACTAGGATATAAAATCCCCAAATTAAAGAAAGAATTAAATGGACGTTTTTATATCTTTTCCAAAGCTTAAACGATGGTCTAGATGCCAACATAGCTCTAAGGTTTTCATCATTTAATTGGTCTTTATATTGATTATAGAGTGCTGACTTCCCAGCTCCTTCACTAATTTCTTTTGTTATTTGTTTTCTAATGTCTTTGTTGTTCATAAACCTATTAAGTAAGATTTTCCAATTTACACAAAAACGAAGTTAACTTTTTTATTAGATTCATCACATTCTAACATTTAACCAATTTATAAAGAAGCTGTATTTTTACATTAAATTCATAAGGTAAAATTGAAAATTAAAACATCAGAACTTAAAGATTTCTTAGACGAAAAAGTTAATCTCTACAATAATCCGAAATTTATTGAAAGCGATCCTATTCAAATTCCACATCAATTCTCTAAAAAAGAAGATATTGAGATTGCTGCCTTTTTAGCGGCCACCATTGCATGGGGAAATAGAAAAAGTATTATAAAAAACGCTAATCAAATGGTGGAGTTATTAGACCACTCCCCTTTTGAGTTTATAATGCAGCACCAAGAATCTGATTTAGAAAAACTAAGCCCTTTTGTACATCGTACATTTAACGGAAATGATTTTATGCAGTTCGTTGAAAGTTTACAACACCTCTACAAAAACCATAATGGCTTAGAAGCTGTATTTAGTAAATATGCTGAAAAGGATTCGCTTCAATACAGTATTCATCAGTTTAAAAACGTATTTTTTGAAATTCCACATTTAGAGCGCACACAAAAACATGTGAGTGATCCCCTTAAAAATTCTGCGGCAAAACGTATTAACATGTTTTTACGTTGGATGGTAAGGAACGATAATAACGGTGTCGATTTTGGAATATGGAAATCACTATCACCTTCGCAATTAAGTTGTCCTTTAGATGTCCATTCTGGTAATGTCGCTCGTAAATTAGGCCTTCTTAATCGCAAACAAAATGATGGAAAAGCATTAGCAGAATTAGACAAAGCCTTACGTCATTTAGACCCAAAAGATCCCGTAAAATATGATTTTGCTTTATTTGGTTTGGGGGTTTTTGAAGACTTTTAAATTGATATTCTATTCTGTGTTTAAAACAAAAAAACAATTAGGGCGTCCATTCTACTTTAGACTTCTTTAATAGAAAGTTGACGCTTTTTACATTCTAACAGTCTTGCTATAAACAATTGTTAATAAAACATTTTAAGACAAATGCAATTGTAAACATCCTTCCTTCTAAGAACTTGTATTTTTGGATATAACCAAACTTCTCCAAAGATGTATATAGAACACGATATTAAATTAGGCTTTAAAGATGTCATGATTCGCCCAAAACGTTCTACATTAAAAAGTAGATCTCAGGTCTCATTAGAGCGAAATTTCACATTTTTAAATAGCAAATCAACTTGGACAGGCGTTCCTATTATGGCTGCTAATATGGATACTGTTGGCACTTTCGAAATGGCTCTGGTTTTATCAGAACAAAAACTTTTTACAGCTATACATAAACACTATTCTACACAACAGTGGAACACCTTTTTAAATGCGGCTCCTAAAGATATTACCAATCATATTGCTATAAGCACTGGAACCGGAAAAGAGGATTCAAAAAAACTAAAAACGGTTTTTAAAAGTCATCCTGAATTGAAATTTATATGCATTGATGTTGCTAATGGATACTCAGAACATTTTGTGGAATTTTTACGACAAACACGAGCGCAATATCCTGATAAGGTGATAATAGCTGGCAATGTGGTTACTGGCGAAATGGTAGAACAGTTACTAATTTCTGGTGCAGACATTGTAAAAGTTGGTATTGGTCCCGGCAGTGTATGTACGACGCGTGTTAAAACTGGAGTTGGTTACCCGCAATTATCTGCGATTATAGAATGTGCAGATGCGGCGCATGGATTAGGAGGACAAATTATTAGCGATGGTGGCTGTTCTACACCAGGTGATGTTGCTAAAGCCTTTGGTGCAGGTGCTGATTTTGTAATGCTTGGTGGCATGTTTGCTGGGCATACTGAAAGTGGAGGCGAACTAATAACACGCAATGGAGAACAATACAAACAATTTTATGGCATGAGCTCTTCTACTGCTATGGAAAAATATGTTGGTGGGGTTGCAGAATACAGAGCTAGTGAAGGTAAAAGTGTTGAAGTACCGTACAAGGGAGATGTTAGAAATACGTTACAAGATATTTTAGGAGGTTTGCGAAGTACTTGTACCTATGTTGGTGCCGCACGCCTAAAAGAATTAACTAAACGCACCACATTTATCCGTGTTGCCGAGCAAGAAAATCAGGTTTATAATGGTTAGAATGTTTGCTGTATAGTATTAACAGTCAAAACAAACACATATATTTTAGGCTTGTTTAAGGGTTCTAATTTCAGTTTTCATTTTAGTATCTTTAAACTTTCCAAATAAAATCCATCTTATATGAATCATCGTCTTATCATCCTTTTTTGTATCAGTTTTACATTTAGCTTTTCTCAAAATTTAAAAATCCCCACAGATACTGCATACGTTACTAATCATTCGATTACGATTAAAGGCAAACCAATCAACTACAAAGCCGAAACAGGATTTCAGCCCGTTTGGGATGAAGAAGGTAAAATGATTGCGTCGCTTTATTACACCTATTACAAACGCACTAATGACACAAAAGACAGCAACAGACCAATCGTCTATTCTTTTAATGGAGGACCAGGTTCAGCATCCCTTTGGATGCATATTGCCTATACCGGCCCCAAGGTTCTAAATATTGATAATGAGGGTTATCCAACGCAACCTTATGGTGTAAAGGATAATCCAAATTCGATTTTAGACGTTGCCGATATCGTATTCATAAACCCAGTAAATACAGGATACTCTAGAAAAGTAGCTGATAAAGAAGGTAAAATGCCAGACGATAAATTATTCTTTGGTGTCAATGCAGATATCAAATATCTGGCAAGTTGGATGAATACGTTTACCACAAGACATAATAAATGGCAATCCCCTAAATATATTATTGGAGAAAGTTATGGTGGCACACGTGTTATGGGATTATCCTTAGAACTTCAAAATAGACAATGGATGTATCTTAATGGTGTCATTATGGTATCTCCTGCAGATTACAAGGTGCTTCGTGTTGGCGGCCCATTAGCTTCAAGTTTGAATTTACCTTACTATACAGCTGCTGCTTGGTATCATAAAATGCTTTCTCCTGCGCTTCAAAATAGAGATTTATTAGATATATTACCAGAAGTAGAACATTTTGCCATTAACGATTTAATACCAGCTATTGCTAAAGGAGGTTTTATTTTAGATGATGAAAAGAATGCAATTGCAAAACAGATGAGTTATTATTCTGGTTTGTCCGAAAAAGTTATTTTACAACAAAACTTAGATGTCCCAACACGTTTTTTCTGGAAAGAATTATTGCGCGATAAAACCGGAGAAACGATTGGGCGATTAGATTCTAGATATATCGGTATAGACAAAGTTGAAACAGGAACAAGTCCAGATTATAGTGCAGAACTCACCTCTTGGTTACATTCTTTTACACCTGCGATTAATTATTATATTCAGAATGAGTTGGGTTTTAAAACGGACGTAAAATATAATGTCTTTGGAAATACGGGTCGTTGGGATGACTCTAATGATACTACTAGAGATGATTTACGCCAAGCCATGGCGCAAAACCCATATTTAAAAGTATTAACACAATCTGGTTATTATGATGGTGCAACTACCTATTTTTCTGCAAAATATTCGCAATGGCAAGTTGATCCTAGTGGCAAAATGAAAGATCGTTTTTCATTTAAGGGTTATAGAAGTGGCCACATGATGTACTTAAGAAATGAAGACTTAATTAAAGCAAATGACGATTTACGTGAATTTATAGCGAACTCACTTTCTAATGGTAAATCGGCTAAATATTAAATAAAGCCCAATCCTTACTGATGATTTAATAACGAGTTCTTAATCGTAAAAAGATAAAGGTTTCCATAATGGAAGCCTTTTTTATTTTCACTAATATCATGATTAACGTACGTTGTCTAAAGACTTAAACTACCAAAGCACAACTACAGCATTATATTATTAATGAAATTGAAGATGAAAATACGATAAGAAAATTATTAAGAGAGATGTTATAATTAAACTGGGCTTGTATAAGCTAAATCATAAAAACTAAGTTTCAAAAGCTTACTTTTTATTTAACACTATTGTAACGATTAAAGAAAATACTGCTTTCATAAAATCATATATTGAATAAAAAAAGCCTCTCGAAAATCGAAAGGCTTTATAATATATAGGATGAGATTCCCGCTTTCGCTGGAATTTATTATTTCTTCCCGTCCATTTTATCTTTAAGAGCTTGTAAAGCATCATTTGCATCACCTAAAGTTGGTTTAGCTTCTGCCGCTTGAGCTTCCTGTTTTCTAACAGCTTGCTTAACGATTTTAGCTTCTTCTTCTCTAAATACTGCTGTATGAGATGCTACAACACGTTTGAATTCTTTATTAAATTCAATGATCTTGAATTCTGCTTCTTCACCTTTATTAAGTTTAGAACCATCTTCTTTCTCTAAATGACGTGCTGGTACAAAGGCAACGATATCTTCGTTAAAATCAATTGTTGCTCCTTTATCAACCATCTCTGTGATAGCTGCTTTATGAACTGTATCTAAAGCGAATTCAGTTTCATACTTGTCCCAAGGGTTCTCAGTAGTTTGTTTATGACCTAAAGATAATTTACGTCCATCAACATCTAACTCTAATACAACTACGTCTAAAGTATCACCTACATTACAGAATTCAGATGGATGCTTAATTTTCTTAGTCCAAGATAAATCTGAGATATAAATTAATCCGTCGATACCTTCTTCTAATTCAACAAAAACACCAAAGTTTGTAAAGTTACGTACAATACCTGAATGCTTAGAACCTACAGGGTACTTAGTAGTGATATCAGTCCATGGATCTGGTGTTAATTGCTTAATACCAAGAGACATTTTTCTGTCTTCTCTATCTAAAGTTAAGATAACAGCATCGATTTCATCTCCAACAGATACGAAATCTTGAGCAGAACGTAAATGCGTAGACCAAGACATTTCACTTACGTGAACTAAGCCTTCTACACCTTCTTCTACTTCAACAAAAGCACCGTAATCAGCGATAACTACTACTTTACCTTTTACTTTATCTCCAACTTTCACACCTTCTCCTAAAGCTTCCCAAGGATGCTTAGATAATTGCTTAAGACCTAATTGGATTCTTGATTTGTTTTCATCAAAATCAAGGATTACAACATTTAATTTCTGATCTAACTCAACAATCTCATTTGGATGGTTAATACGTGACCAAGATAAATCTGTAATATGAACTAAACCATCTACACCACCTAAATCGATAAACACACCATAAGAAGTAATGTTCTTCACAATACCTTCTAATACTTGTCCTTTTTCTAGTTGACCAATGATTTCTTTCTTTTGTTCTTCAATATCAGCTTCAATAAGAGCTTTATGAGAAACTACTATGTTTTTGAATTCGTGGTTGATTTTCACAACTTTAAATTCCATAGTTTTATTTACATACTGATCGTAATCTCTAATAGGCTTCACATCGATTTGAGAACCTGGTAAGAAAGCTTCTATACCAAATACGTCTACAATCATACCACCTTTAGTTCTACATTTTACAAAACCGTTAACGATTTCGCCAGTATCATGTGCATTGTTTACACGATCCCATGCTTTGATTACTCTCGCTTTTCTGTGAGATAATACTAATTGACCAGTTGCATCTTCACGCACATCAATTAATACTTCAACTTTGTCACCAACAGCTAAGTTTGGATTGTAACGGAACTCATTAAGAGAAATTACACCTTCAGATTTAGCGTTAATATCAATAATTGCATCACGATCTGTGATTGTGATAACAGTACCTTCTACAACTTCGTCATCTAAAGTGTCAACGAAATTTTCTGATACTAATTTTTCAAATTCTTCTAATTTAGTGTCCGCAACTTGCTCAATTCCTTCTTCGTAATTGTGCCAATCGAACTCTTTTAAGAATTTTTCTGGATTTGACTGAGCTTCAGAAATTACTGGAGCTTGTACTGCTTCAGTTGCTTCAACTTCAGCTTGATTTGTTTCTTTTTCAGACATGTGTGCTGAATTAAAATTTGTATTCTGTATCTTATGAAAGATTAGCGAAAAATCTACAGAAGTTATTATTAAATTTGTTTGTCCCTTTACTACTTTCTTAACATCGCTAAAAAGGAGTGCAAAAGTACTATATATTATTCTGATAACCAAACACTAAATCATGTGACTTTTATTTTAACCTTGTGTCCAATATATGTGGATATCGAAATGATGCTTTTGAATCATAAAATTTAGCATATAAATTGGTATCTTTACGAGAGTATTAATATTTAAAAACAAAAAAAATGGTTAGAGCTAAATATCAAGATGTATTAGATTTAGGAGAACAATTGAACATTCAAGACGGAAATGTTACTGAAGAAAATGGAGTATTAAAAGTAGTAGGAACTGCTGCAACGCAATACGAAAAGAACTTACTTTGGGACAAAATAAAAGCAACTGGGGGCGACAACCCTTCAGATATTATGGCAGATATTAAAGTTGCAGACGAATCTGTGTATGCAAGACATACCGTTGCTTCTGGTGAAACTTTAGGGAAAATTGCAAAGCATTATTATGGTGATGCGATGAAGTACAAAGACATCTTTGCTGCGAATTCGGATATTTTAAAGAATCCTGATATGATTCATCCAGATCAAGAATTAATTATTCCTAATCTTTAATTAAATTCTTATAAAATAAAAAAAGCGACCAACTGGTCGCTTTTTTTATTATATAATTAACCGATTAGCCAAACCAACAATAGTTTCCAACTGCTCTTCTATCGTCAAATCAGAGTTGTCAATTTCAATAGCATCCTCTGCTTTTATTAAAGGAGAATCTTCTCGTGTAGAATCTATGTGATCTCTTGTCGTTACATTTTCTAGAACATCATCATAACTTAAATTATGACCACGATCTAGTAATTCTTTGTAACGACGTTTGGCTCTAGTCTCTGCTGAGGCGGTCATAAAGATTTTTAATTCTGCTTCAGGAAAAACAACGGTTCCAATATCTCTTCCATCCATTACGATACCTTTATCTTTTCCCATGAGCTGTTGTTGCTCAACTAACTTTCGTCTTACAGCAGATAAGGTTGCCACAGGACTCACAAACTTTGAAACTCTAAGGGTTCTAATAGCGGATTCAATATTTTTTCCGTTTAAATAAACTTCCGCAAAACCGGCCTCTATATTAAACTTAAAATTAATACTAATATCTTCAAGTCTATTGACTAAAGCGTCCTCTTTAAAAAAATCATCGCCTATTAAGTCGTGTTCTAAAGCAAAATAAGCCACAGCTCTATACATCGCGCCTGTATCTACATAAATATAATTTAGATTTTTGGCGAGCTGCTTAGCAACTGTACTTTTTCCTGTGGATGAAAACCCGTCTATAGCAATAATGATTTTGTTCAATGTTGTTTTATTTAATTTATCGTCTTCGACCATCTAAATCTATTTGAAGTCCAAAAAAGCTAGTATTTGAAGCTCCTGTATATCTTGCATGCGTATAATTAAAACGCATTTTATTCAACTTAATTCCGATACCAACAGAAAGACCAGAAAAATTTCTTTGATCCTCAATTCGTAGTTCCTCTGCACGTCTAAAATTATAACCCAAACGCACATTAAAACCTCCTTCTGGAAATAACTCTGCTCCTAAAATTAAATGACGTAATCCTTTATTTAAAAACCCAACTTTTTCTTCGGTTTGATTACCGTCTAAATCCGTAGTGACTCTAGCAGGATTGGAGACTCCTATAGGCCATTTTTGTAAATTCTCTAAAGTGAGGTGCCAGCGCAATGGCACGTTTTCTAGGGTTTGAGACATTCCAAAATTAACTTCTAGTGGTAATGGTTCTTTTTGTCCGGCGTAAGTTGAAAACTGAGTTCCTACATTTCTAATCGTTAATGCGGCATGAAAATCGAGTTTTTCATTAATATACATAGCACCAAAATCTAGTGCTCCACCTATGGAGTTATACTGCTCTAAAGCCGATGTAATGACTTTAACATTAGCTCCGACGTAAAAATCAGTATATGGAATTTTATAATTATATCCAGCAGATATGGCTGTTTCGTTACCAGTGAATGTTCCTGTAGAATTTCCACTTAAATCATACCCATCAAAGGAACCGTAATTAATATAGGTAACGCCAAAATGAAAGGTTTGCACATGTCTATCCCAAGTATAGGCATAGGCAGCAGTTCCGTAGCTTATACCTCCTAAATAGCTAGAATAATTTACGGCCAATTGATTGCTCATTTTATAATTAATAGACGCAGGATTATAAAGTGCTTCCGTTACATCATGATCAAAATTGGTAATTATTTTTCCGCCTAAGGCAGCTTGTCTCGGTGAGGATACTAGATTAAGAAACTGATAGGTCGCTTCACCACCCAATTGTGCAAACATTGGCAGTGTTAAAAGCATTAAAAATAAGGTGGTAATCCTCTTAATCATAGATTTTGCAAAATAACTAAATCTATCTTAAAACGATGATATGATTTTTTTATTTTTTGAGTGTTGTTCTTTTCTATTTTAATTGCAACTTTTGACCGATTTTAATCACATCACTCTTTAAGTCATTAATGCGTTTAAGTGCTTTAACCGTTGTTCCTTTTTCGATGGCAATTTTATATAAATTATCACCTTTTTTAACAACCCAAACCAAATGGTTTTCGTCGACATTAACTTTATCAAAGTTTCGTACTCTTAATTTTTGTCCTTTTTTTATGAGCGTTGTCTCTAAATTATTGGCTTTTTGCAATTCTCCTAAACTCGACTTATACTTAATAGATAATTGAAATAGATTGTCCCCTTCTTTAACAATATGAAAATCAGAATCATTATCAGAATCAACATCTGTAGGCTTCGACGCCTTAATGGTCCTAGAATCAGTAACCAATATAGGTTGTGTTTGCACCGAATCTATTTTGGTCTCAACCACGTTATCTTCTAATTTCACAAGGGTAATCTCCCCTGTAACTATATTTAATTTTGCAGGCTTTCCATCTAATATAACATCTTTAAATTTTACTTCGTCTTGAGCAAATGCACTCATTAACGAAGTAAAACTTATTAAAAATGTCAATATTAGTTTAAAGCTTTTTTGCATTATTTACTTTTTGCTTTGTAAGTGCTAGTTTTAAAACATCACTCATATCCTTAACATAGTGGAACGTTAAACCTTTTAAATATTCTGGTTTAATTTCCTCAATGTCTCTTCGGTTATCTTCACAAAGTAAAATCTCTTTAATACGAGCACGTTTCGCTGCTAAGATTTTTTCTTTGATACCACCAACAGGTAACACTTTACCTCTTAACGTAATTTCGCCTGTCATCGCTAAGCTCTTTTTAACTTTACGTTGTGTAAACAAAGATACTAAAGAAGTTAACATAGTAACACCTGCACTTGGACCATCTTTTGGAGTTGCTCCTTCTGGCACGTGAATGTGTACATTATATTTTCCGAAAACCTCTGGATCAATACCAAATTCATCTGCATTTGCCTTAATGTATTCCATGGCAATAGTGGCAGATTCCTTCATTACTTTACCTAAGTTTCCTGTAATAGATAAGGTTCCTTTTCCTTTTGATAGTATAGATTCTATAAATAAAATATCCCCACCAACACTTGTCCAAGCTAGACCTGTAACAACTCCGGCAACATCATTGTTTTCGTATTTGTCGCGCTCCATTCTTGGGCTTCCTAGAATTTCAATAACATCTTCATTAGAAATCTTGATGTTATACTCCTCTTCCATTGCAATATTTTTGGCTGCATAACGTACCATTTTTGCAATTTGTTTTTCTAAGCCCCTAACACCAGATTCGCGTGTATACCCTTCAACTATTTTTTCGAGTTGTGGCTTTGCTATTTTTAAAGCTTTATCATCTAAACCGTGTTCTTTTAATTGCTTTGGTAATAAATGACGTTTAGCAATCTCTACTTTTTCTTCAATAGTATATCCTGTAACATTAATGATTTCCATTCGGTCTCTTAATGCTGGCTGAATGGTATTCATGCTATTAGACGTCGCAATAAACATCACTTTAGATAAGTCATACCCCATTTCTAGGAAATTATCGTAAAACTCATTGTTTTGCTCAGGATCTAACACTTCTAACATCGCAGACGACGGATCACCTTGGCTACCTGTAGATAATTTATCTATTTCATCTAATACAAATACAGGATTCGACGTACCAGCTTTCTTTAAACTTTGAATAATTCGTCCTGGCATAGCACCAATATAGGTTTTTCTATGACCACGGATTTCTGCTTCATCACGTAAACCACCCAATGAAATTCTTACATATTCTCTTCCTAAAGCTTCAGCAATAGATTTACCCAAAGACGTTTTACCAACACCTGGAGGCCCATAAAGACATAGGATTGGGGACTTCATATCGTTACGAAGTTTTAAAACCGCTAAATATTCAATGATTCTTTTCTTTACATCTTCTAGTCCGAAATGATCACGGTCTAAGATTTTCTGCGCGCGCTTTAAATCGAATTTATCCTTGCTAAACTCATTCCATGGTAAATCTAAAAAGAGATCTAAATAATTACGTTGAATAGAATACTCAGCCACCTGAGGATTCATGCGCTGCATTTTAGCCAACTCCTTATCAAAATGTTCTTTTACTTTATCGTACCATTTCTTTTTCTTAGCACGTGCACGCATATCTTCAATCTCTTCACCTGAAGATACTCCTCCACCCAATTCTTCTTGAATGGTTTTCATTTGCTGATGTAAGAAATACTCACGTTGTTGTTGGTTCATATCACTCTGAACCTTATTCTGAATATCATTCTTAAGCTCCAATTTTTGAAACTCAAGATTCATGAACTTTAAAGTTTGAAGCGCACGTTCTTTAAGATCATTAATCTTTAACAATTCTTGCTTCTCTTCTACTTTAAGATTCATATTAGACGATACAAAGTTGACTAAGAACGAATCGCTTTCAATATTTTTAATCGCAAAACTTGCTTCAGAAGGAATGTTCGGACTTTCTTTAATGATGTCTAAAGATAAATCCTTAATAGAATCTATAATGGCTCTAAACTCCTCATTTTCTTTCGCTGGTTTTGCTTCAGGAATATCAGAAATTGTAGCCGTTAAATAAGGCTTTTCTGAAATCACTTCATTGATAGCAAATCGTTTTTTACCTTGTATAATAACAGTTGTGTTACCATCTGGCATTTTTAGCACTTTTAAGATTCGGGCAACAGTACCTGTTTTATAGATGTCTTTTGCTGTTGGATTTTCAACAGATTCGTCCTTCTGAGATACCACTCCGATTACTTTTCCGCCTTTATTCGCATCATTAATTAGTTTAATAGATGCATCTCTACCTGCTGTAATCGGAATGACCACACCTGGAAATAAAACGGTATTTCTTAAGGGTAAAATTGGTAACGATTCTGGTAACGATTCGTTGTTTATTAATTCTTCATCTTCTGGAGTCATTAATGGAATTAATTCTGAATTCTCATCAAAATCCTGAAATGACAGATTGTCTAAGTTTAAAAAATTTGATTTTGCCATATATATTTTTGAGCCATTCTGTCATTATAATGAACAGAACAACATTATTTTAAATGTATTAATAATTAACTTCATACTGAATATCAAAACATTAGAAGATATTCAAAGTTATTCACACTACTGTAATTTCAATTGTTATGCCATTACCTTTATATCCGTATAATTTTTTTTCATATGAACTGTAACAATACATAAAAGTAGCGCTCTATAAGTAAAAGCAATTGTTTTTTTGAAATCAACCAATCAAAATATCGAACAGTTATTACAGCTTTGTCAATCTGGAAACCAACGTGCACAGTTGGAAATTTACAACAGATATAATAAAGCTATGTATAACACAGCCATTAGAATTGTAAAGGATTCTTTTAAAGCTGAGGACATTATGCAGGAGTCGTTTTTAACGGCTTTTACAAAACTAGACACGCTACAAGACACTAATTTATTTGGCGCATGGTTAAAACGTATTGTTGTGAACAACAGCATTGGCTATTATAACAAAGCGGTAAAGCAAAATGAAGTGCCTTTAGATAGTGTGATCTATAAAGTTGAAGACGATAACGGCATTAATGAAAATGAACAAAATAACGAAAAAGTAAAACTGATTTTAGACACTATGAAAACCTTAAAACCAAATTACAGTTTGGGCTTATCATTACATCTAATTGAAGGTTACGATTACGAAGAAATCTGTGAGATTATGAACATTTCTTATGCCAATTGTAGAACCTTAATATCGAGAGCAAAAGATAGTTTACGCAAAAAATTAATACTAAATTAATTATGATAGACGATAATTTAGAACGCTTATTTGATGATTTAAAAGGTGAATTTAATATTGAAACACCTCACAATAATCATGAGCAACGCTTTTTAGACAAACTGAAAGCTGAAGACTCCGGTGCAACTGAAACCAAAAAACAATCTGGGTTTAACTGGAAACCTTTTTTAGCTATTGCCGCTTCTATCGTTATTTGTTTCGGGCTATTTACAACATTACAACAACAACAGCCTGAAGATTTAGATTTAGCAAGCGTATCTCCAGAAATGTCCGAAACACAAGACTTTTTCACGATTACCATTGAAAGTGAATTAAAGCGACTTAATAAAGAACGTTCGCCATTAACTGAACAAATTATTAATGATGCATTAGTCCAAATTCAACTTTTAGAAACTGATTACAAAAAATTAAAAACAGATTTAACCGAAAGCGGAAAAAACCAGCGTGTTATTTATGCGATGATTTCCAACTTTCAAACTAGAATAGATATTTTAAATACCGTATTAGAACAAATTGAAATCGTTAAACAATTCAAATCCAATTCAAATGAAAATATTTTATAACATATGCTTTCTTTTATTACTGATGCCAACCGTTATCTCGGCATCAAATGAGACACCAAAAGTCGTAAAGCACGAAAAACAGAAAACCATTAAAAAATCTTTTAATGTCAATGCTGACGCTACATTTAACATTACCAATCGTTATGGGAATATTGATATCATCACATGGAGCGAAAACCGCATTGATATCCAAGTCATCATAAAAGTAGAAGGTAATAATGAAAGTAAAGTCAATGAAAAATTGAACGAATTAGATGTTGCTTTTCAATCTGCACCTCATAAAGTTTCTGCAATTACAGCAATTGATGGTAATAGTTGGGATACCTCTTGGTGGAATAAGAAATTAGGCAACAATGTAAAAATAGAAGTGAATTACGTGGTTAAAATGCCCATTACAAATCATGTTAGTTTGTTTAACGATTATGGCTATATAAATTTAGACAAGCTTGAAGGCAACGCCTATATAAAATGTGATTATGGAAAAGTAACTACTAAAGAACTCATGGGTAAATCTAATTCACTACACTTAGATTACACTAGAAACAGTTATTTTGAATATATAAACAACGGAACCATTGAAGCAGATTATAGCGAATTTACAGTTGCAAAAGCTAAAGATTTAAACTTAGAAGCAGATTATACCACATCCGTAATTGAAATTGCTGAAAATGTTGTCTATGAATGTGACTATGGCTCTCTCAAAATAAACAGCATCAACAACTTAGACGGAAAAGGTGATTATTTATCCTTAAGACTTGGCACCATTTATAAAACAGCAAAAATAAGGGCCGATTATGGTTCTATAAAAATTGACCGCTTAACTCCAAACACTAAAAAATTAGATATTGATACTGAATTTGTTGGTATTACTATCGGAATTGATAGTGATTACAATTTCGATTTTAATATTGATATTGACTTTGGGTCGCTAAGAGAATCCGATGGTTTCAATTTTACAGAAAAAAATACAGACAACTTTGGAAAGAAATACATTGGCTATCACGGCACTCCAAATTCCAACAATTCAGTACTTATAAAATCTGAATATGGTAGCATCACTTTTAAAAACAATTAAGAAAATAAATATTACATCAATCAATTAAAATCAAAAACTTATGAAACTATTAAAATCAATTACAATCTTAACGCTTCTTTTAAGTACTACATTAGCTTCTGCACAGTGGGGAAAATCTAAAAAAATTAAAGGAGATGGCAACATTACCACAACAACCGTTTCTACAGATTCTTATGATGACATAAAAGCCTCAGGATCTATGGACTTTAAACTAGTTAAAGGTACAGAAGGCAATATTTCAATTAAAGGAGATTCTAATTTAATGGACTATATCGTTACTGAAGTTAAAAGTAATTCGCTCCACATTAAAATTAAAGATGGGTATAATTTAAAACCTAGCGAAACCATCGTCATCACTATACCTTATGAATCTATTAGTTCTGTGTCTCTAGCAGGATCTGGTGACGTTGAAAATTCTGGTACCATAAAAGCAGATACATTTAAAGTGGCTTTAGCTGGTTCTGGAGATATTAATTTAACTATTGATGCGGAAGAGATAGAAAGCAAAATAGCCGGTTCTGGTGATATTAAGCTTAAAGGAGTAACGAGTAATCTAACAACCGTTGTAGCGGGCTCTGGTGATTTTGATGGGGATGCTTTAAAAAGCACGAATGTAGACGCTAAAATTGCGGGTTCTGGAGATATATCTGTGGTTTGTAACGGTGAACTCAATGTAGCAATAGCAGGTTCTGGTGATTTAAAATATTCAGGAAAACCCACAAAAAAGAATACCAATATCTCAGGGTCTGGTAGTGTTAGCAATTAAAATTTATAATTATAATTTTTATAGAAAAGGACAAGCATTTGCTTGTCCTTTCTTTGATTAAAAATCAAACATTAGCTTGTGTGCTTTAACTATTTAACCATCATAATTTTACATAAACATACGTAACACGTTCAGAAATATTTGGACCACCTTCTACAGTGCTTGCTGCAAAAAAACCATCATTAAAAGCGACAAATAGCGAATTACCATTTCTAAAGTAGTTTATAATCTCACCATCTAGCATGGTAATATTAACTGAATTTCCAATTTGTATCCAATTAAAGGAATTGTCTTCACTAATTTCAATACATTCTACAGAGAAATCAACATCCGTATCAGATCCTTCAACTGGTGTGTATGTAATATTAGCTTTTGATCTAAAAAAGAACGTACCAGTCCCATCTGGATTGAACGTTATCGTTTCATTATTATAACAGTCTATTTCATCTAGGTAGAAGCCTGTTTCTATTCCATCGTTATTTATATCTCGAAATAAATCTGTATTCCAATTTACCAATTTCCATGAGCCCGTCGTTTCTACAGTAGAGAGTTCACAATCCCCTAAGCTATCGATTATAATTTGCAATGATCCATTGTCTCCACAGACCTCAATTTGATTGTTTAGTGCATTTTTATAAGCATTACATAATTCCTCAAAATTACTACTATTGGCTGAGTTATAACTGTTTTGTGCTAATTGCGAGGAGGCCGTAGCTTCTTCACAAAGTCCATCCGACACAGCACAATCACCTAAACTATTTATTGTAAGCTGTAATATACTATTGGTATCACCACAAACATCAATCTGATACTGTAAAGCATCTTTATAAACTTGGCATAAAAGGCTAAAACTAGTTGTGGTTGCGGAGTTTAAGTTTTCCAAAGCAGTAGCACTAGACTGCATTGCCAACTGACAAGAATTGTTATCAACCATAGACTTTCCTTCAAAAGTTTCGTTATCACAACTAACCAACAAGGTGAGTACTATAAGTGAATATAGGACTGGTATTTTATTTATCATAGCATGATAAATTTACGATTTATTTTCCAATTCTGATTTTGGGACTCTAAACAAGAGTATAATTCCTGCAACAAAAAAGACAACCAAGAACAAAATAGCATTCCTCATACTTCCTGTAACCTGATCTATAGTTGCAAAAATGACCATTCCAAAAACAATTCCTATTTTTTCTGCGACATCATAAAAACTGAAATATGACGTGGTATCCTCTGTTTCGGGTAAAAATTTAGAATACGTAGATCTCGCTAAGGCTTGTACTCCACCCATAACCAATCCTACAAAACCCGCTGCAATATAAAACTGAAATGGAGTTTCCATAAAGTATGCATAGAAACAAAGTGCCATCCATAAGGAATTAATGACAATAAGTGTTTTAATATTTCCAAATTTCGATGATGCACGAGACGTTAAAAAAGCTCCCAATATAGCAACTATTTGAATTACTAAAATACTGACAATTAACCCAAAAGTTTTTGCCTCAGAATCTCCCCAAGCAATCTCCTCTTCACCAAAATAAACGGCAACTAACATAATAGTTTGCACTGCCATACTAAACACAAAAAATGCCGCTAGATAGCGTTTTAAACGTAAATTCTGCTTTAGTTGAATCCACACTTGCCTCAACTCTTTTAAGCCATTAAACAAGACATCTTTTGTAACCTTACCACCTTTCTTAACTCCATTAGGAAGGATATAAAAGGTATATTGACTGAATAAAATCCACCATAACCCTACTGTAATAAAAGAAATACGCATCGCTTCAAAAGATGCTTTATTTTTAGCATCTTGTAATGCTTCAGCTATTTCTGCATCTATACCTCGCTCTGTAATAGTACTAGAAATGCTAATATCAAAACCAAACCAATTAGGATACATGACCATCGCTAAGTTAAAAACCAACAGTAAAACACTTCCTGCATACCCCATACTAAATCCCTTAGCACTTATACGATCTTGTTGTTCTGGATAAGCAATATCTGGCAAATACGAATTGTAAAACACCAAACTTCCCCAATAGCCTATCAATCCCATGAAATAAAACAATAGACTAAAATGAATTCTGTCTGGTTCAATGCTAAACCAATATAAACCTATACAACCCGCACTACCAACATAGCAAAAGAATTTCATAAAGGTCTTTTTATTACCAACGTAATCCGCAATACCAGAAAGAATAGGAGATAGAAATGCAACCATTAAAAACGTGAATGCGGTAACATAAGTAATCAATGCTGTACTTTTAAAAACCATTCCAAAAGCAGCAACATTCTTATCAACTTGAGATATAAATAATGCGGAATAAAATATCGGAAATATAGACGATGCTATAGTTAACGTATAAACTGAATTTGCCCAATCATAAAATGCCCACGCGTTGAGAAGTTTTTTACTTCCTTTTTTAAATTCACTCATAAATGCCGGTTAATTAACTCGTATATATTCAATATGATTTTGTCTTAGTATAACTTAACTAAATCATTATCTGTAAAATAGTTTCATAAAAAAAGCTGCTCAAATTGAGCAGCTTCTAAAGTAAACAAATATATTTATAATCTTAGTTTATTGGTCTAAATGATGTCACACCAAATTTTTTAGCTTCCGCTTTTGCTTCTGGTGCTAACTCTTGTAAATTTTTAATTCTTGTATCATTCGCTGGGTGCGAACTTAAAAATTCTGGTGGTGCTTGTCCTCCACTATTTGCTTCCATTCGTTTCCATAATTCAGCCGCTTCATCTGGATTATATCCTGCTATTGCCATAATAATTAATCCTACTTTATCAGCTTCAGTCTCATGAGCTCTACTAAAAGGCAACATTCCAACAACATTAGAAGCGATACCAAAGGATTGATTAAAAATTCCTAACGATTGTTCATCATTTGCTAAAGCTACATTACCCACAACAGCTAAACCTTGCTGTACATATGCCGCACTCATACGTTGCTGCCCATGGTTTGCTAATGCATGTACAACTTCATGACCCATAATAGCTGCGATTGCAGTTTCATTTTCTGCAATTGGTAAAATCCCTGTGTAGAATGCAATTTTTCCTCCTGGCATACACCAAGCATTAACTTGCTCTGACTCTATAAGGTTATATTCCCATTTGTAATCATCCAAATAACCATGATGGCCATTAGCAATTAACCAACGCTCTGCCGCAACTGAGATTCGCTGTCCAACACGCTTAATCATTTCGGCATCAGACGTACCGGTTATAACTTTACTTTCGGATAATACTTGATTATATTGTGCAAACGCAGATGGAAATAATTGATCGTTACCAACAAATGCCATTGTTTTTTTTCCTGTAAAAGGATTTGTTGCACATGAAACCATAACAACAATTATTAAAAAACTCAACACTACTTTATTAAATTTCATACTTAATTTTTTTAAATTAAAATTATTGACGTGCAAACATAAATTTTGCACTAATAATAGGACACAAAAATAACGAATTGGTCACTATGAAGTTGACTTCACTCCTATTATATGTAACTCAGAAAAATTCTTATCTACTACAATTGATTCTATACCATTAACTCTTAAGCTTTTGTGCTCTATCTTTTCATTATCTAATTGCACCTCTACAATATCGAAAGGTAAACCATGAAATTGAATATTAAAGGTTTCATAAGGTGTAATAAATTTTCCTTCCTTGTGTTGATTGATGATTAACTCATTAGTCTTTCCGGTAAGTTTAAAATTTCTTAAACTATAACGTCCCTTTGTATAATCAAAACCATCATTAGCATCACTGTAAAGATCACTTTCTTCCTTACCGTTTTTATAATATACATCTAATGTGATTTCTGTAATTTCCTTTTCACCAACATATTGTTGAATTGGGTATTTAGGAATAATTGCACCTTCTTTTACAAAAAATGGTATACTATCGATATCAGCATCTACCCACATTTCTTTACCTCCTTTTATAACGTCATCGGTCCAGAAGTTATACCAATTCCCTTGAGGAATATACATTCTTCTACCCTTAGCATTTGGTTCTAAAACAGGACATGCTAATATTTGTTCTCCAAAAATAAATTCGTCTGTTCTGTAATGTGTTTGCACATCAGCTTGATCGTATAACACCAACGATTTTAATAATGGAGTACCATGATCTACATAATTCCAAAATGCAGTATACAAATACGGCAATAATTGATATCTAATCTCTATAAATTTCTTTACGATAGCTGTTACATCTTCATCAAAAGCCCAAGGCTCTTGGTCTCCATGATCACCAGAAGAATGCACTCTAAAAAATGGATGAAAAATCCCTAACTGAATCCAACGTGTAAATAATTCTCCTTGTGGTTGCTCTGCAAAGCCACCAATATCACTACCAGCAAATGAAAAACCAGACATTGCCATACGTTGCGCTTGTATGTTAGCAATCCAAAGATGCTCCCAAGTTGCCACGTTATCTCCTGTCCAAGTAGATGTGTAACGTTGTGTGCCGGAATACGCTGCACGTGTAATCACAAAAGGACGTTTTGGATATGAATATTTTTTTAAACCCTGATATGTTGCTCTTGCCATCTGCATACCATAAATATTATGAGCTTTTCTATGACTACATGGATTACCATCGTAATCGTGACGTACATCGTCTGGGAATGTTTTATTTGGCACTTCCATAACGGCTGGCTCATTCATATCATTCCAAACACCTTTGATACCAATATCTTCAATGAGTTCTTGAAATAATCCAGACCACCAATCTCTCACTTCAGGATTTGTAAAATCTGGAAAATAACATTCCCCAGGCCACACTTTACCTTTCATATAATCACCATCTGCACGTTTACAGAAATAATCTTTTTCTAAAGCCTCTTTAAATACAGAATAGTCTTTATCTATTTTTATACCTGGATCAATAATCGCAACGGTTTTAAAACCATCCTCCAATAATTCTTTAACCATACGTTTTGGGTCTGGAAAGTATTCTTTGTTCCAAGTGAAGCAACGAAATCCTTCCATATAATCGATATCCAAATAGATAGCATCACAAGGTATCTGCAATTTTCTAAACGTTGAGGTAATCTCCTTTACTTTGCTTTCTGGATAATAACTCCATTTACACTGGTGAAAACCTAATGCCCAAAGTGGTGGTAAATGATGTGGCTTTCCTGTTAAATCTGTATAACTCTCTACAACATCGCTCATTTTAGGGCCATAGAAAAAGTAATAATTCATTTCACCGCCTTGTGCCCAAAAACTAGTAACATTTCTACGTTCTTGTGCAAAATCAAAAGACGATCTAAATGTATT
Source organism: Winogradskyella thalassocola (assembly GCF_900099995.1). Taxonomy (GTDB): domain Bacteria; phylum Bacteroidota; class Bacteroidia; order Flavobacteriales; family Flavobacteriaceae; genus Winogradskyella; species Winogradskyella thalassocola. The sequence continues at coordinate 78,890 of NZ_FNCZ01000008.1, read as the reverse complement.
ATCAAAGAAAATCCCATAGGCTTTACCATGATGTAAACCTGTATAAAACGGAATCGTTTTATAAATTGGATCTGTATCTTTTCCGTACGCATAAGAATCGGTTACCCAATTATCGTAACGTTTTCCTTTTAGATTAAGATGGTTTGGTTTATCTCCAAGTCCGTAATAACTTTCGCCATCGTTAGAGACTTTACTCATCTTTACGATGTTTCCACCATGTTCATAGCTTTCTTCCCAGTGAAATCCTCCTTCATCTTGATTAATAAGTGTACCATCAATGGCATCAAAGATTGATACTGTCATATCTTCCTTAGAAATCTTACAAACTAATTTGGTTGTAACTATTTCATAACACTCTTTTTTATCTTCTATTTCGAGCTTATTATAACCTATGCTTGCATATTTAGTAATAGCATAAGAAAAATCATTATCAAAATTTCCAACCGTAGTATATCTAAAGCGAAGTAAACTATCTCTTACAACAGTCAACTCTAATATGACATCATTATCTGCTGTAAAATACAGCTTATCAACATCTTTTTTAAAGTCAATTATTTTTGAAGGAAATAAATTTCCTTTATTTTCTAATTCAGTATTTACAATCATAAGTTAATTTTTAAGCAAAACCACCCGCAAAAAAACGGAAAAATTTAAACTTTTGAAAGGGTTAGCCTTTCATAATAAAAATTGTTGTTAACTATTTCGTTTTCGGTCTTCGTTTTTATGTTATTAGTAATTTTATATTGATCTATTGATGAAAATGTATTGAAAATCTAGTGAAACCCGAGTTTTGTAATCATCATTGTGACACAGCCTAACACAATAGTGACATATAGCAATCTCAATTTAAGATTCCCACACAAAAACAAACCACATATGCCTAGCAATGCCATAAAACCAGTTTCTAACCTTGTACAAAGTATACCCAAAATCATTAATGATAATAACAAATGCGTCCATCTATGTTTTGGCTTCCATAAAATAGCAATGGCTACAATAAATTCGAATACAATAGTAACCCAAGCAAAGATTAAACTTATTACATGAAGATTTGGTACAATGTCCTTCAACACAATATTCTCGTTACTATTTGGATCTTTGTCTTGTAAGATTAGAATACTTTCAGAATTACTATTAACGATCTCTAAGCTTTCTGAAGAGAAATTAAGAAAAGATCGAAATAAACCACCTCTATTAAACACATAATAATAAAACTCACCACTCATAAATTGGCTCGACATAAGTTTTTGAAATGCTGAAGACACCAATACAACAACTAAGAGCATCTGAATGTTTTTTAATAGAAAGTCTTCACGTTTATGATAGCTGTAAAATATTAAGGAAAGCACCATAAGCACAATCAAAAAATGATGATTTGCTAACCAAAAATAGGATTGAAAAAGATCGATTACAAGAAGGCTAAAAAACATAAGCCAGATAATTGGATGTTTTGTTTTGTTGCGAAAAAAGAACCATATCATTAGCCCTATAAATATCACTAGAACCTTCGATAATCGATTATCTTCTGCCAAAACGAAAGAATAAACTCCAAGTGTTAAAAGCAACAATTGGCTTGCAAGCTCAATATTTGTGCTTAAAGTCTCTTTTATGTCCGACCAATATTTCATAGGTTTGAGGTTTTCATATATACCTCATCAATCAATGCTCTAGAATGAACACCGTTTTCTGAATTGATTGTCGGTTTCCAAATTTGAATATGAATACTGTCTTTTTTTGTAGTTCTTAGAACAAGTTTGGCTGCTTCGTTAAGGTTATCTTTATTTGGCATTAACATTAAATACCCTAAAGTTGATTTCATATTGGGATCATCCTTTAATAAAGAATCAACTGACATCCCAGGAATATATATTTGATTATAAAAATAATGGATTTCAGTGTACATACCATAACCACCACCTTTCCATTTACTAAGATTATGTGTATTTACAAAATACACCTGTATGATAATAACAACAACAGCGATGCTTGGAATACCATATTTTAATAAAAATGCGCTTCTACTAGATGCCATGCGTCTTACTTATTAGTGGTGTTATTTAAATTACATCATCATAATTCAAAATAGACCTCAAAGGTTTTAATACTTTGAGGTCTATAATAACATTATTTGATTTCTAACATATAAAGCTTGTTGATACTTTAGCTCTTTTTAGTTGCCTTCTTAGGCTTAGCCACTGTCTTTACTTTAGACTTAACTTTAGTTACAGTTTTTGTTTTAGGTTTTACTCGATTTTCATACCTAAAAGCAACCATCCCTAAAGGCGGAATATTAATCTCCATCGAATAATCTCTATAATGCCAAGCTTCGGCTTTTGTGGTTTTTACTTTGTTATTATACTCTCCGGTTCCAAAGTATTTCTTTAAATCACTATTAAAAACTTCTTTTAGTTTCCCCTTTCTCGGTACACCTAATTTGTAGTTTTCTTTAGGAACAGGCGTCATATTACAAGCAATAATCACATCGTCCTTTTCTGCGTTTCCTTTTCTAATATACGTAAATACAGAATTCTTAGAATCCCCGTAATCTATCCACTCAAAACCTTCTATTTCAAATTGTTTCTGATGTAATGCGGGTTCGTTTTTATAAAGCGTATTCAAGTCTTTAACTAATTCTTGCACTCCTTTATGAGGATCGTATTGTAATAAATGCCAATCGAGACTGGTTTTAAAATTCCACTCGCTACTCTGTCCGAACTCTGAACCTTGAAACAATAAATTGGTGCCAGGATGCGTAAACATATAACTGTACAATAATCTTAAATTCGCAAAACGCTGCCACTCATCACCTGGCATTTTTCCTAAAATGGAAGATTTACCATATACCACTTCATCATGACTTAACGGCAACATAAAGTTCTCTGTAAACGCATAGGTCATTGAGAACGTTAAATCATTTTGGTGAAATTGCCTATACACCGTTTCTTTACTAAAATAATCTAGTGTATCGTGCATCCACCCCATCATCCATTTCATTCCAAATCCTAAGCCTCCCATAAAAACAGGTTTAGAAACCATAGGAAATGCTGTCGATTCTTCTGCGATAGTTTGTACATCTGGAAAAGCGGAGTACACCGCTTCATTCATTTCTCTTAAAAATGACATGGCTTCTAGATTCTCTCGTCCACCAAACATATTTGGCTCCCATTCTCCTTCTTCTCTACTGTAATCTAAAAATAACATCGATGCTACGGCATCTACTCTAAAACCATCAGCATGATATTGATCTAACCAAAATATGGCATTACTAATTAAAAATGATTTGACTTCGTTACGGCCATAATTAAAAATTAAACTCTTCCAATCTTGGTGATAGCCTTTTCTTTTATCCGGATGCTCATAAAGCGCTGAACCGTCAAAAAAACCAAGTCCATGTGCATCTTCTGGGAAATGTGAAGGTACCCAATCGAGAATAATCCCAATATCATTTTGATGAAACTTATCTACTAATAATTTGAACTCTTCAGGATAACCAAATCGCGATGTTGGAGCAAAGTACCCTGTAACCTGATAACCCCACGAAGGATCATAAGGAAACTCCATAACTGGCATTAATTCTACATGTGTAAAATTCATCTCTTTTACGTAGCTGACCAATTCATCTGCCATCTCTACATAAGACATAAAACGATTTTCTTCAATTTTCTTTTTCCAAGATCCTAAATGAACTTCGTAAACAGAAAACGGTGCGTCTAAAGCGTTATTCTTTTTACGCTTATTCATCCATTTGGTATCCTTCCATTTGTAGTGGTCATCCCAAACAATGGATGCCGTTTGCGGATTGTGTTCTGCACGCCTTGCGTAAGGATCTGCTTTTTCTGTTTTTAAATCATTGTTACTGCTAAGGATTTTATATTTGTACTTGCTTCCTTTTCCTACACCCGGAATAAACCCCTCCCAAATACCGCTAGAATCCCAACGTACATTCAATTTATGTTCTCCTTCTGTCCAGAAATTAAAGTCTCCGATTACAGATACCATTTTAGCACTTGGTGCCCAAACAGCAAAGTAAACACCTTCTACTCCGTTTAAAGTAGTAATATGAGATCCAAATTTCTCATATAAACGATAGTGCTTTCCAGATTTAAAAAGGTCTACATCAAAATCTGTAAAACGACTATGTGCTATTACTTCTGCCATATATTAAAGTACAAACCCTTTAGGAATTATAGCATCTTTCTTTATCACAACGATGCCTTCTTTAACTACATATTCATTTGTTTCTGTGTCAGCCAAATGAGCACCTCCATTAATTCTTACATCGTCACCGATACGCACATTTTTATCTATAATGGTATTTTTTATGTAACATCGCTCTCCTATTCCTAAGAGTATTTCTGTCTTGTTATTATTGATATCATCTAAAGACTCATAATCATCATTACCCATCATATAGGTATTAATAATTGTAGAATCCTTGCCTATTCTAGATCGAATACCGATAACAGATTTTTCAATCTTAGCTGCATTTATGATACAACCCTCGGCTATAACGGCTCTATCTAAAGCTGTACCTGTAATTTTTGAAGTTGGAAGAATCCTGGCATTGGTATATGTACGTTGTTTAGAATCGTATAAATTAAATTGTGGCAAATCATCTGTAAACCCTAGATTAGCCTCAAAAAACGAGTCTATATTTCCAATATCTGTCCAATAACCTTCATATTGGTAACTTAAAGTTTTATGCTTGTCTATAGATTGCGGAATAATCTCTTTACCAAAATCATTAGTTTCGGGATTATTCATTAAATCAATTAACAACTGCCTATTAAAGATATATATACCCATGGAAGCTAGATGATTTCTGCCTTGCGCTTTCATATCATCACTTGTTTCCGACGTCCATTCTGGCAATAACTCTGGCCCTGGTTTTTCTATAAATGAGGTCACTACATTATCTTTATCTGTCTTTAAGATACCAAAAGAAGTCGCATCTTTCTCATTAACAGGTATTGTAGCTATAGAAATTTCTGCATTGGCATTAATATGAGCTCTAATCATTTCATTAAAATCCATTTGGTACAATTGATCACCAGATAAAATTAAAGCATATTCAAAATCGTGCCCCTTAATATGTTGCATACTTTGTCTTACCGCATCTGCTGTACCTTGAAACCAAGATTTGCTTTCGGGTGTTTGTTCTGCAGCTAATACATCTACGAATGCCGAACTAAAAAAACTAAAGTGATACGTATTTTTGATATGCCTATTTAATGATGCAGAATTAAACTGTGTTAAAACATACATGCGTTTAATATCAGAATTTATACAGTTTGAAATAGGTATATCAACCAATCTATATTTACCAGCTATTGGCACTGCTGGCTTTGAACGTTTTTCTGTTAATGGATATAATCGAGACCCCTGGCCTCCTCCTAGTATAATTGACAATACTTTATCGTTTATCATAGCTTTTGTTTAGATTAGATTAGCTTCGTTTTTTTAGTTCTTTAGTTTATTGAATTATATAAATCTACATATGCTTTAGCGGAGACCTTCCACGAATGATCAATGTTCATTATACGTTTTCGGTTTATTTTGAATTCTTTTTGTTGTCCATAAAACTCCTTACCTCTGGTAATTGAATGAACAATATCTTGTATAGACACTTCATTATGACAAATACCAAAACCTTTATCACCAATATCTATAACGGTATCTTTTAAACCTCCAATACGTCTTACTATAGGCACTGTTCCGTATCTTAAAGAATACATTTGGTTTAATCCGCAAGGTTCTACTCGAGATGGCATTAATAAAAAGTCTGCTCCGGCATAAATAATATGCGAAAGCTTTTCATCATAACCAATGTAAGCATTGTAATTTCCGCTGTGTCTTGGTATTAAATCGAATAATTGACGTTCTGTGTCTTTAGACCCAGACCCTAAAACAATGACTGATATGTCTTTAGAACGTAAAGCATAATCTAATGCATAAGGTAAAAGTTCAGCACCTTTTTCGCCTACCAAACGCCCAATAAATGCAAATAAAGGTTTACTTTCATCCAAATTAAACTGTGAACACAACCACTTTTTATTCGCTTTTTTACCAGCTTCTACTGTGGATTTCTTATAATTTTTAATGATATATTTATCCGTCTCTGGATTCCAAACATCCGAATCTATACCATTTAAAATTCCAACTGCTTTAAAGTTTTCATGAGATAGTAAGGACTCTAGACCATTAGCGCTATATTTTAATTCTTCCATATAACTCGGAGATACCGTCGTCACTCTCCAAGCACATTTTATAGCGGCCGCTAATGAATTAATCATACCCTCCCACATTAGTAAACCTACTTTTTCAATATTAAATCTTGGTATCTTATATAGATTATCATAAGCCATCCATCCTTGATATTGCGCATTATGAATGGTCGTAATAACAGGAATTTTATTTAAAGATTCATATTTATAACTTTCTTGAGCCATAAAGGGGATTAAACCTGTATGATGATCATGGCAATGAATAATATTTGGTTTTTCTTTTAAAGTTAATATCCAATCTAAAGCCGCTATTTGAAATGCTAAAAAGCGATTCGTATCGTTATCGGTGTATACACTTTCGGTGTAAAGTAAATCTCCAACATGAACAAAGAAAATATTAAAATCTAAAACAGGTTCTACAATTTTTAGAATGTTAAAATTTAAGTCTTGATTACCTAATTTTAAATTAGACTCATAAACTGAAGTGAATTTATGCGATTGTGTAAACTTATTGTTATAGAAAGGCATTATAACAGAACTATCTGCACCAATTTCATTTTGGTACTTAGGTAAAGCGCCTACAACATCAGCCAAACCACCTACTTTAGCAATTGGATAACATTCTGCACTTATATGTATTATTTTCATTGACATATATAAACTTATTGTTGATGCTGTTAAATTTAACAATAATAAAAATAAAGTCAGGCATTATTTTGAATGTAATTTAAAATATTTTGTAATGTATAAAATAGCGCAACGACCAAACCAACAAACAACAATTTAAAAAAATTAGATTTTGAAAAAGATAGTATTATTAGCGGTTATTAGTTTGTTTTTTAGTTGTAATAGTTCAGCTCAAAAAAAGGAGACTAAAGAAAAAGAAGTCTTTACAATTACCAAATCAGAAGCCGAATGGAAAGCACAACTCACTGAAGAACAATATCACGTTTTACGAGAGGCAGGAACAGAACGTCCGTTTTCTAGTCCTTTAAATAAAAACGACAAGAAAGGTGTTTACCATTGCGCTGCGTGTGACACACCTCTCTTCAAAAGCGAGCACAAATTTGATTCAGGTACAGGATGGCCAAGCTTTGATCGTGTAATTGAAGGAAATGTAGCCTTTGGAACCGACACCAAAATTGGTTATACTAGAGACGAAGAACATTGTGCGACTTGCGGAGGGCATTTAGGACATGTATTTAATGATGGCCCAAGAGAAACGACAGGTAAACGTCATTGTATTAATGGAGATGCGTTGAAATTTGTTCCTACTGAAGGATAAGCTTCTCTAAATAACTACGGTTGATTTTTAGAAATTAAATGTTTCATTACGCACGTATGCCCTTTCTTAAAATGGCCTCTGTATAACGAAACATATAACAGTTGTTCTGCATTCTATAAGCATTAAACTTTTTTGTGTACTCCGACCCTCAAATTTCTATCTTACTTTGTTATCTTTGACACCGATGCAAAAAAAGATTAACATATTAAATAAGAAAGCAAAATTTCAGTACGAGATATTAGATAAATATACCGCTGGAATTGTATTGACCGGAACTGAGATTAAATCCATAAGATCTAGTAAAGCATCTATTGCTGAAAGTTTTTGTGAATTTAATGACAAGGGTGAATTGTTTGTTATTAATATGACGGTTGAAGAATACAAATACGGCACCTATTACAACCACAGGCCAAAAGCCGAACGTAAACTTTTACTTAATAAAAAAGAGCTTAAAAAACTGAAGAAAGAAATGGATGTAAAAGGTAATGCTATCATTCCTTTAAAATTATTTCTTAACGACAGAGGATTAGCTAAGCTTATTATTGGATTAGGAAAAGGTAAAAAACTCTACGACAAACGCGAGACTATTAAAGATCGTGACAATAAGCGAAACTTAGATCGAATTAAAAAAGATTTCCGATAGTACTTATTAGAAATGAACAAGTTTATAATTTTATTTGTTTTAGCATTAAACTTCAGCTTCGCTCAAGACAGCAACCATTTAGAAATTAATCAAGAGTTTAAAATAGACCAGATTGTATATTTATTTGGTGATAATGTAAAATTAAGAAACTCCCCTTCTGTTAACTCTGATGTTGTTAAATTATTAACCATAGGAGAACCTCTAAGAATTATAGAAAAGAGTTCCGAATCTTTTGTATATAACGGCATAAACTCTCCATGGTATAAAGTAGAACACAACAACCAACAAGGTTATGTTGTAGGTGGTCTAATTTCAATAGTAGAAAAGAAAGGTGATAATGTTAGATTTCTATTTACAACAGAAATGGTTGAAGAGAAATTGTATATTATTACAAGGGCACTCGTTAATTCTAAGACTGAATATTTTGAAAATAAATCAGAATTTCTTGGAAGCAATTACGGTTTTAAGATAAACCTCTATAATAATCAAGGCTTAAAAAGCATTGATAATATTCTATTTATTAATTACCTCCCAGAATCTTGTGGAGCAAATTCTGGAGGATACTACCTCTTTCTAGACAGTAACAACCTATACAAAGTCATTGACGTTTTTTCTAGTGCAGATATTGGTTTTTGGGAATCAGAGAATTTAATTTTTCCTAATGACCTCAAAGGAGAAGAAGACAAAATAATTTATTTTCAGGAACATGGACAATATTCAGAAACGGATAATCCCGAAAATGAACCTACTTGGGAAAAGTCTAGCATAACTAAAGTGAATTTAAAATGGGTTAACAACGCGCTTCAACCAAATCCAAAAACCATTACCGAAAACCTCAACAAAGAATAGTTCTCAACGGCACTTTTAGTCTATATAATATCAGTTTTTTGTAATTTTAATTAGTCAAAAACGATAATTTTAAGATTCCTATAACTTTTACCGTTCTATTTTTAGTCTAAGTTTGATGCAACCTTTTGCAATTTATTTGCGTCTGTTATAAATATGTAACACAAGAATTTTTCAACTTTAGGCACAAAATTTGTGAATAGAAGTTAAATTCGAATCAAACTTTATTTTCATCAATCACTCTCTATGACTAAAAAACTACTCAGCGCCTTCCTAATTTGTATAAGTACATTAGTGTCCGCACAAATTACTGGTAATATTACAGACGATAACAACGCCCCCCTTCCATTTGTAAATATCTTAATCGAGAATACTTATAAAGGCACAACAAGCAATGATGACGGTTATTACGAACTCAATATTTTAACACCAAAGACTTATACTATTGTTTATAGTTATCTTGGTTATAAAACGGTGAAAAAGACGATTACGATAGAAAAATTCCCGTTTGAATTAGATATCATTTTAACAGAAGAATCAGTTTCACTTAATGAAGTTGTTATCGATTCTGAAAACGATTCGGCAAATGCCATAATGCGCCAAGCAATTGCCCAACGACAAGCTAATCTCGAAAAAATAAATTCTTTTAAAGCCGATTTCTACTCTAGAGGCCTAATTAAAATTAAAGATGCTCCAGAAAAAATAATGGGTCAAGATGTTGGTGATTTAGGTGGAGGTTTAGATTCAACACGAAGTGGAATTATATATTTATCTGAAACGATTTCTAAAATTCAGTTTCTAAATCCTGATAAGCTTAAAGAAAAAATTACAGCATCAAAAATCAGTGGAGATAGCAATGGTTTTAGCTTCAATAGTGCTTTAGATGTTGATTTTAACTTCTACAATAACACCATTAGTTTTGGTAACGAAATTATTTCACCTATCGCCAATAATGCCTTTGGTTATTATCGTTATAAGCTTGAAGGTGTGTTTTACGACGACAGAGGAAACCTTATCAATAAAGTAAAAGTCACGCCAAAACGTGAAAATGACCCTGTGTTCTCGGGCTTCATTTATATTGTTGAGGACCAATGGGATATTTTTGCCATTGAATTAGATATTACAGGCGTTCAAGCGCGTATTCCGATGGTTGATGTCATCTCACTACAACAGAGTTTTTCATATTCAGAATCTGATGATATTTGGGCTCAAATTTCTCAAAGTATAGATTTTAAATATGCCTTATTCGGAATTAAAGGTGAAGGGCGTTTTACTGCTGTTTACAGCAATTACGAATTCAATACAGGATTAACCCGTAAAGATTTCAGTCGAGAAATCGTTGCCTACGAAAAAGAAGCCAACAAAAAAGATTCTTTATTCTGGAATGCCATTAGACCTGTCCCTCTAACATCTGAAGAACGTACAGATTATATAAGAAAAGATAGTATTCAAGTTTTACGGGAGTCTAAACCGTATTTAGATTCTATTGATGGTGTAAAAAACAAATTCAAATTAGGAAATATCTTAGGCTACACCTATCAAAATTCTCATAACGATTATCGCCTTGGTTATGATATTCCATTATTAGGAGTTCAATTCAATACTGTGCAAGGTTACACCGCTAATGCAAATGTGTTTTACACTAAGAATTATGATGATTTTAAACGCTTTTTTAGAGCTAGTGGCGACATTCAATATGGATTTTCTGATGAACGTTTGCGCGCAACAGGTTCATTAACTTATAAATTTAATAGTATTAGTAATTCATTTTTAAGCTTATCGGGTGGAGTCTCTGCAGAACAGTTTAATCCTTCGAATCCTATTTCCCCATTAATCAATTCCGTAAGCACACTCTTTTTTGAAGATAATTACATGAAGCTATATGACAAGAGTCATGTTGCTTTAAATTATTCGGAAGAACTATTTAACGGCTTCAGATTATATACAGGTGTAAGTTACGAAAGACGAAAAGCACTTTTCAACACCACAGATCAAACATTTATTAATGAAGAGAATGATGTATATACGAGTAACAATCCACTAGATGAAACTGCTTTTGACATTGCGCCTTTTCAAACCCATAATATTATTAAAGCGAATATTGATGCTAGAATCAATTTTGGACAGGAATACTTAAGTTATCCCGATGCTAAATATAATGTAGGTAATGACGATTATCCAACCTTATATTTGGGTTACGAAAAAGGTTTTGGTGCCACCAATAGCAATTATAATTTTGACCAAATTAAAGCAAGTCTTAGACAATCGTTTAACGTAAAAGACAAAGGCCGAATGATGTATAACTTAAAAGCCGGGAAGTTTTTTAATGCAGACGATATTGCATTCATGGACTACCAACATTTTAATGGTAACCAAACGCATGTTAGTACAGAAGGAAATTACACCAATGTATTCAACAATTTAGATTATTATGCGGCGAGCACGAATGAGTCGTATTTTGAAGCACATGTAGAACACGATTTTAATGGCTTTTTACTCGGAAAAATGCCATTATTAAACAAATTGAATTTTAACTTAGTCATTGGCGCACATGTATTAGCCACACCAGATTTTAAACCGTATCAGGAATATTCTGTTGGTGTCGATAATATTGGTTGGGGAAAATGGAGATTCTTAAGAGTTGATTATCTTCGTTCTTACCAAAGCGGATTCCAAAGTGATGCCATTTTGTTTGGATTAAAATTCTTTTAAGAGTTCATTATGTATAAACACATCATAGTATTCCTAATTACCATCCTTTCTTTTAATTGTAAAAATGATAGCTTAAAGTTTAAAAACTTCACTTCTGAAGGAGCAACAAAATTTGCATCTTACTCAATTTGTTCAATTATACCTACTGAAGTTGAGTATTCATACAGAGTTGGTAATTGGACTTTTAAAAGTTCTAATGGACACAAAATAGCAAAAGGCAAATATGATACTTCTATAATTAAAGTAGACAATGTAGGTGGATGTACTTATGAGTATATATCGAATTCTATTGCTCTTGAAAACTGGTCCTTTTGGGATGAAAATGGGCAAATAATAGAACCAACAAAAAGAATGATTAACTTAGTCCAGCCGAAACAAACTCAAAAAACCGATTAGAACAAAATTAATATGAAAACTAAAATCACATTACTTTTATTTCTCCTAACCCTAAGCCTCACAGCTCAAGAAAAAATAGACTACTCTAGTAAAGTCACAACCATAGATAGTACAATCGCAACCTTATATTTTGTGATTTCCGGAAATAAGGGAGAAGCACGAAACTGGGAATTGTTTAAGCACTTATTTAGAAAAGATGCAAAGCTGATTGCAACCGGTAAGAATGAAAAAAAGCAAACCACGTTGCGCTATATGTCGTCGGAAGATTACATTAAGTTCTCTGAAAAATGGTTAATGGATAATGGTTTTCATGAGTTAGAAATAAAAAGAGAAACCCAAACCTTCGGAAATATTGCACATGTATTTAGTACGTATGAAGCTTATAATAGTAAAGACGACGATACACCTTTAATGCGTGGCATTAACAGTATACAATTATTTAACGATGGAAAACGATGGTGGATTGTTAATCTCTATTGGAATCAAGAATCTAAGGAATCGCCTATTCCTGAAGATTATTTACCAAAAAGTTCGAACTAGTCGCTTCCGTTTTAGTTTAGAGAAAAGTGTTCAGTAAACTCTTGCAAGAACTATAATTAACAAATCTTTTAAAGTTTTTAATTTTCTAAACCTCATATTTACCCAGTGAAAATCCCAAACTACATAAAACAATTGACTTCTATCCTATCCATCATAGGTTTGGCTGTGTTGTTGATGTTTTCACCTTGTAAAGTCCGAAATTCTATTCAAGATATTTTTGAAACTCCCAAAACGGAAGTTTCAAACAAAAGCATGTCCTCATTAAAAAGTAGTGTTTGTGATATTTCTACAGATGCGGAATTGGCAATTACAAAGTTTAATCATAGCATGCAACTATCGCAAGCAGTATTGGTTAAACTACCGCATTTCAATAGAAATACTGTTCCACTTTCTGATAGACCCATAACACAATATTACAAGGCTAGGGCAGATATTCCGCCTTTAGCTCCTTTCTATATTCTCTTCAAAAACAATAAAGCGTACCTATAATTAATTTTCTTCAAACTGAAGTCTAGCAATCTCCGCTAGGAGAAAATTATTATTTACATTATAGATATACTACATGAATTTACATATTAAAAACGATTCGGGTTTCTTAGCCCTTGCAGTCAGAATGGTCATCGGTTGGACGTATTTTTCTGCATTTTTTAGACGCACCATTTTAGCCAACAAATTAGACCCAGAATTACCTGGTTATATTGGAGAAAAATTTAACCATTTCCTTCCAAATGCTTTAGGTATAAAACCTATCATTCAATATTTAGTCGAAAACCCAGATATATTATACTACAATATGGTCGCATTTACCATTATTGAAGGTATTGTAGGCTTGTTCATTATTTTCGGATTATTCACTAGACTCATGAGTATCGGAGTCTTTGGTTTAGCAATGGGCATCCTTTTAGGTTCGGGCTGGATTGGAACCACGTGTTTAGACGAATGGCAAATTGGAGTCCTTGGTATAGCCACTGGTTTCCTTTTGTTTTTAACAGGAAGTGGACGCGTTTCATTAGATAATTATTTAATGAATAGAAATGTAGCTTTCACAAAAAAGAAATGGTTTGCATGGTTAGGCTCCGGATTAATGCCTATTAAAGACAGCCTATTTGCTAAGGTTGTTATTGTGGGTTCATTCTTAATTTTTGGGTTAACCTTATATACCAATCAAGTGTTTCATGGTGGAGTTTGGGGAACTTTGCACAACAAATCTGTAAAACCTAAACTTGAAATTACAGAAGGTAAATTGGATAAAAACGGACTCTCTTTTGATGTTTTTAGAGTTGAAGGAGTTGATGTTTATGGTGCTTGGATTATTGGTATAGAACTTAAAAATGACCAAAACAATGTGGTTATGAATTATACTCAAGATCAATTGGCTAAATTACCAAAAGAAGCTATTGAGAATTATTATATCGCAAAAGTAAAACCGGGGAAGCATAGCTTAATCGCACCTTTGGGCGCCAAAGCCAAAATGATATTTAACTCTTCCGATATTCTGAAGTTACCAAGTGGCACGTACACTTTAAAAATGACAGATATTAGTGGTGCAAGTTGGGAGCACCGAATCATCAAATAGAATTTCAATATGACCACTCCTGAAATTGTGGCTTTTGCTAATAGTTTTAGGAGTTTTAATTTTCAAAAGTCATGATAAAAATCTGAATTAAGAATAAAAAACAGATTCTACTTATTTGGGTTCTAATTTATTCGAGCTATTTTTATCAAAACATATTACAAATTATTTCTCTTATGATCATTTCACCAAAATCCATTTCAACTTTAATTATTGCTTTATCAATTTCAATCTTAAGTTGCGCACAAGACATAATAAAAAAAGCAACACCTATTTTCAAAGATGGAGAAGCTCAAATTGTTGAAGCCTTTAGTGATTCGGACAAATGGATTCGCCACGATTTATGGGTAGAAACAGAGTTTGACACCGATGGTGATGGACAGCCAGACCGTATGCATGTTGCCGTTACACGTCCGGAACAAACAGAAACCGAAAATCTAAAACTACCAATAATATACGTCACAAGTCCTTATTTTGCTGGAGTTGCCGCAGATTTACCCGGAGTTATGTGGGATGTGAACATCGAATTAGGAGACACCGCAAAAGAACGTGTTCACCCAGAAGTTACACGCAGAGGGCAACGACCAATCATCTCTAATTCTCACTTAAGAAAATGGGTTCCAAGAGGCTATATAGTCGTCCATTCTTCTTCACCTGGAACGGGCTTATCAGACGGAGCACCAACCATAGGAGGAAAAAATGAATCCTTAGCACCAAAAGCCGTAATCGATTGGTTATGTGGCAGAGTTAAAGGCTATACTGAACGTGAAGGAAAGGAAGAAGTTAAAGCTTATTGGTCCACAGGAAAGGTGGGAATGACTGGAACGTCATATAATGGTACTTTACCTTTAGCTGCGGCAACAACTGGTGTTAAAGGCTTAGAAGCTATTATTCCTATTGCGCCAAATACCTCATATTATCATTATTACCGTTCTAACGGATTGGTACGTTCACCAGGTGGTTATTTAGTTGAAGATATTGATGTCCTTTATGATTTTGTGCATAGTGGCAAAGAAGTAAACAGACCATACAATAATAAAACCATTAGAGATACCGAAATGAAAAACGGTATGGATAGAGAAACTGGCGATTATAACGAATTTTGGGAAGGAAGAGATTACTTAAACCAAATGGATAATATGAAAGCTGCGTTACTTATGTCTCATGGTTTTAACGATTGGAATGTGATGCCTGTGCACAGTTACCGCATTTACAAAGCAGCAAAAGAAAAAGGCTTACCAACTCAGATTTACTATCACCAAAATGGCCATGGTGGACCACCTCCAACGGCTATGATGAATAAATGGTTTACAAAGTATCTTCATGGTATAGATAATGGTGTCGAAAAAATAGAAAACAAAGCTTATATCGTTAGAGAAAACGATGATCCACAAGAACCAACGGCTTATAAAGATTATCCAAATCCTGAAGCTTCTAATGTGACCTTTAATCTAACAGCAGGAGGAGTAATGTCTGGTGGTTTAACACTTAATCCTGGTTCTGAAAAAGTTGAAACTCTATCTGACGATGCAACAATATCTGGTAGTGACCTTGCTAAAATAGCTTACTCAAAAAACAGACTATTATATGTAACGCCTAAGTAAAAAAATGATCTTCATATTTCTGGTGTACCAAAAGTAACCATCACATTAGCAAGTAGTAAATCAGCTGCAAATTTATCGGTTTGGTTAGTGTCATTGCCTTGGCAAGACGGGAAAGATGTAAAGATTACAGATAATATTATAACTCGTGGTTGGGCAGATCCAAAAAACCACAAATCACTAACTAAAGAAGAAAATTTAGTAATTGGGAAAGATTATACTATAACTTTTGATTTACAACCCGATGATCAAATTATAAAAGCAGGACAACAAATTGGTTTTATGATTTTTTCAAGTGATAAAGAATTTACATTACATCCAAAAGCAGGCACAGAACTAATGATACATTTAGGTAGTACTAAATTAACATTACCAATCGTTGGTGGAATTAATGCATTTAAGGAAGCGACTAATTAGTAATCTTATATTAGAATTTATCTGTTTCTATAACTTTTAATTCTACTTAAAATCATTTCTCAAATAAACTCATGACCATATAAATTATTTGCTCTTTGCTCCTTGCCCTTAAAATAAAAAAACTAGTTCTTATCCTCTAACATTGGGACAAATCTAAAATCACCAAACTCGTGTTTTTCAAAATCCTTTGGTCCTTTTCTGATGAATAAGGTCATTACTTGCACATCATCTCCCACAGGAATCACAAGTCGACCTCCAATAGCCAATTGACTCAATAATGGGTTTGGTACAAAAGGAGCACCAGCTGTTACAATAATGCTTTGAAAAGGAGCTTCAACAGGCATGCCCTTATAACCATCGCCAAAAATGAGACTTTTGGCTCTGTAACCCAATTTAGGCAAAAATTTAGACGTCTTTTTAAAGAGTTCTTGTTGACGTTCAATACTATAAACTCTAGCTCCAAGTTCTAAAAGCACCGCTGTTTGGTAACCACTTCCGGTCCCAATTTCTAATACTTTGTGTCCTGGTTCAATTTGTAATAATTCAGATTGAAAAGCCACAGTATAAGGTTGAGAAATCGTTTGGTCCGCAGCAATAGGAAACGCTTTATCTTGATACGCATGATCAATAAAACCAGAATCCATAAATAAATGTCTCGGAATTTTACCAATCGCTTTTAAGACACCTTTATCTTTAATGCCTTTATTAATAAGTGTTTCAACAAGTTGTTGGCGCATCCCTTGATGCTTAAATGTATCTTTCAAAGCGTAGTTTAGTTTACGCTAAAATACTTCAAAGAAAGGCAAATTGCAACCTCTTAAAGTTCAAATCCGCAAAAAACTTAATCCAAATTCCCTACGTGTCTTCAAAATTAAAGCTTTATGAATACTCGTTTTTTAAAGATTTTTTTGTGTGATGTACCCTATAGAAAGCATCAATTTAAATACTGATAATTCTTACAATGAACTTTTAGACTTTCTTTGCGAATTATCTAATACAAATCCACTATTTTTGTTAAAAACATAAAAAATATGCTCAAAGCTGGTGTGCTTGGTGCTGGTCACCTTGGTAAAATTCATTTGAGATTACTCAACCAATCCAATAAATACGACCTTATTGGTTTCTATGATGCTGATTCTGAAAACGCTAAACGTGTTGTAGAGGAATTTGGTTATCGATATTTCGATTCTATTGATGATTTAATAGAAGCCGTTGATGTCGTTGATATTGTAACTCCTACCCTTTCCCATTATGATTGTGCTAAACTAGCCATCAAAAAAGGAAAACATATTTTTATAGAAAAACCGATTACCAATACGGTTGAAGAGGCTGAAACGATTAGAACTTTGGTCGCAGAACACGGCGTAAAAGGTCAAGTTGGACATGTAGAGCGTTTTAACCCTGCTTTTATTGGAGTTAAAGATCAGATTAAAAATCCGATGTTTATAGAATGTCATAGACTTGCGGAATTTAATCCTCGTGGTACGGATGTGCCTGTGGTTTTAGATTTAATGATTCATGATATTGATATTATTCTTTCTGTAGTGCAATCTCCGGTGAAGCATATTTCGGCAAGTGGAGTTTCGGTAGTTAGTGAAACACCAGATATTGCCAATGCACGTATCGAATTCAAAAATGGTTGTGTTGCTAATTTAACTGCAAGTCGTATTTCATTAAAGAACATGCGTAAAACGCGTTTCTTTCAGAAAGATGCTTACATCTCTGTGGATTTTTTAGAAAAGAAATGTGAAGTGGTTAAAATGAAAGATGCTCCAGAAAATCCTGGTGATTTTGATATGATTCTTCAAAATGCTGAAGGTATTAAAAAGCAAATCTATTTTGACAATCCAGAGATCGCAAACAACAACGCTATTTTAGACGAATTAGAAACGTTTGCAGATGCCATTAATAACAATACAAAACCAATAGTTACTTTGCACGATGGTACTGAAGCCTTGCGCGTAGCAAACATGATTATTAATCAGTTTTAATTCCCTCAAAAACGAAAATCGTAACAAGTCATATAAATATATGATTAACAGATTCCTGTTTTTACAGGAATAAAAATTAAAATTTTTAATGAAAAATATAGCAGTAATAGGTGCAGGTACTATGGGAAATGGTATTGCTCATACTTTTGCACAATCAGGTTTTAAAGTTCAACTTATAGATATTAGTGAAGATTCTCTAAAACGAGGTATGGATACCATTGCCAGAAATTTAGATAGAATGGTCGCTAAAGAAAAAATTAGCGAGGCTGATAAATCGAATACTTTAGGAAATATCACCACATTTACAAGCACTGAAGACGGTGTTAAAAATGCAGATTTAGTGGTTGAAGCAGCTACAGAAAACATCGATTTAAAATTAAAAATCTTTAAACAGCTTGATGCCGTTTGTAGTCAAAATACCATTTTAGCGACAAATACGTCTTCAATTTCTATAACTCAAATTGCGGCAGTAACGTCTAGACCAGACAAAGTAATAGGCATGCACTTTATGAACCCTGTACCAATTATGAAATTGGTAGAAATCATTAGAGGTTATAGTACGAGCGATGATGTAACGACTACGATTATGGATTTATCTAAAACCTTAGGTAAAGTACCAACGGAGGTTAATGATTATCCTGGTTTTGTAGCCAACCGTATTTTAATGCCAATGATTAACGAATCTATTGAAACACTTTACAACGGAGTTGCTGGTGTTGAAGAAATCGATACCGTGATGAAGTTAGGTATGGCACATCCAATGGGTCCATTGCAATTAGCGGATTTTATTGGTTTAGATGTATGTTTATCTATTCTGAACGTAATGTATGACGGTTTTAAAAATCCTAAATATGCTCCATGTCCGTTATTGGTAAATATGGTTATGGCTGGTAAATTAGGCGCTAAATCAGGTGAAGGTTTTTATGATTATGCTGAAAGTCGAAAGGCTGAGAAGGTTGCTGGGCAGTTTTTGAAGTAAACAGTGGTCAGTGGTCAGTGGTCAGTGGTCAGTGGTCAGTAAATTGAAGATATGCTTATTGAACAATAAAACATTATGAAATTTCAAGATTTACTTGCTTATAGGAAAGGATTTGATTTAGCTATGAAAATATTGAGCGTATCGAAATCTTTTCCAAAGGAAGAGACCTATTCATTAACTGATCAAATTAGACGTTCGTCACGAAGTGTTTGTGCAAATATGGCAGAAGCATACAGAAAACGCCTTTACCCAAAACATTTCATAAGTAAATTAACCGATTGTGATGCTGAAAATTCAGAAACGCAAACATGGTTAGAGTTTTCTTTAGCATCAAATTATATTAGTACAGAACAATTTAATGAACTCACAGAACAAAGTATTGAAGTAGGAAAACTTATAAATTACATGATTCGAAATCCAGAAAAATTCGGATCTCACAAAATTTGAAGCTACTGAACACTGAACACTGATTACTGAACACTGATTACTGAACACTGAATACTTTTACATGCCAAAAATAATCCCATTCAAAGCCGTAAGACCTACAAGAGCCATTGTCGGACTTGTCGCTGCACGCCCTTATCAAAGTTACACCATTGATGAACGCGAATCTCGAATGGCTTATAATCCCTATAGTTTTCTACACATTGTTAATCCTGGTTATAAATACGACCAAGAAGTTACCGGTGAAGAACGCTATAGGCTCGTTAAAAACAGGTATTTAGAATTTAAAGAAGACGGGGTTTTTATTCAAGATGAAAAACCATCTTTTTATGTGTATAAAATTGTGAACCGACATGGTGAAGAATTTAGCGGCATTATCGCTGCTACAAGTGCAGAAGATTATGAAAACGACATCATAAAAAAGCATGAAGACACCATTGCCAAACGCGAAGAAACTTTTAAAAGCTACTTGCAAACCGTCGGTTTTAATGCTGAGCCTGTATTATTAACCTATCCTGATAATGCAATAATTGCGGATATTATAAAGGAAGTTCAAAAAAAACATGCTGAGTTTGAATTTACCATGACGTATAGAGACACCCATTATTTATGGAAAATAGATAATGAAAAGACGATCGAAACGATTCAAAGTGAATTCGAAAAAATGAAAACCGTTTATATTGCTGATGGCCATCATAGATCGGCTTCATCTTACCTTTTATATAAAGATGAAAAAATAAAGAATCCTAATCATCATGGCAGTGAGTCTTATAACTTTTTTATGTCGTATTTAATTCCGGAATCCGATTTAGTGATTCATGAGTTTAATAGATTGATAAAAGATTTAAACGGCTTAACCAAAGAAGAATTTTTGATAAAGCTTGATGCTTCCTATCGCATAGAAAACAGAGGCATTATGCCTTATAAGCCAACAAAACCACATCATTTTAGCATGTATTTGGATGGTGAGTTTTATTCGCTTTATTTAAGAAAAACAGCTTATGATTTTAATACGGCCTTAGATCAGTTAGATGCACAACTGTTGTATAAAACGATTCTTCAATCTATCTTGGGAATTAACGATTTGCGACACGATACTAGAATTTCGTATGTTAACGGTCAACATGAAATGATTACCATTAAAAGTGGTGTAGATAGTGGCGACTATGTCGTTGGTTTTGGCATGTGTCCTTCTAATGTGCAACAAATGAAACAAATTGCAGACGAAGGTTTAACAATGCCTCCAAAAAGCACATATATTCTACCGAAATTGAGAAGTGGGATCACTATTTATGAATATTAAAAACTCGACCAACTATTCTTTCTTTGAATTAGGACAATTAAATAATAAACGTTAAAATGAGCATTAAAGACAACCTAAATAGTATAAAATCAAACTTACCAGAACACGTCACACTTGTAGCTGTTTCTAAAACAAAGCCTGTGTGTGATTTAATGGAAGCTTACAACGTTGGACAACGCATTTTTGGAGAAAACAAAATCCAAGAAATGGCAGATAAATATGCCGAAATGCCAAAAGATATTGAATGGCATATGATAGGCCATGTTCAGCGAAATAAGGTAAAATATATGGCTGAATTTGTGAGTTTAATTCATGGAGTGGAAAGCTTCAAATTATTAAATGAAATTAACAAGCAAGCCCAAAAACACAATAGAATTATAGACTGTTTACTTCAAATTAAAATTGCTGAAGAAGATAGTAAATTTGGTATGTCTGCTTCTGACGCCTCTACCCTTTTACAATCCGATGAATTTTCAGAATTAAAGAATATAAAAGTCGTTGGAGTTATGGGAATGGCCACATTTACTGATGATATGACACAAGTTGAAAATGAATTTAAATTCCTAAAACACACATTCACAGAACTTAAAGCTATAAATTCTGAGCTCCACATCATTAGTATGGGAATGAGTGGAGACTATAAGCTGGCAATTGACTGTGGAAGTACTATGGTTCGCGTTGGAAGTAGTATCTTTGGAACAAGAAACTATAATTAATTAGCTCTCAGTTGCATTAGCACCCGAGCGCTTTAAATATCAGTTTTCAGTCGAAAACTAAACATTAAAAACGATACAACATTTACGCAATACTAGACATAGAAACTACTGGTGGAAAGTTCAACGAAGAAGGCATTACAGAAATTGCAATCTACCAATTTGATGGCCATAAAGTAACAGATCAATTTATTTCATTAGTTAATCCGGAACGTGAAATTCAGCCTTTTGTAGTTAATCTTACAGGTATTAATTCTAACATGCTTAAAAATGCACCTAAATTTTATGAGGTTGCCAAACGCATTGTTGAGATTACTGAAGATTGCATCCTAGTGGCTCACAACTCATCATTTGATTATAGAATCCTTAAAACTGAATTTAAACGTTTAGGATTTCCATTTAAAAGAAAAACACTTTGTACTGTTGAACTCTCTCAACAACTCATTCCAGATATGGAATCATATAGCCTAGGTAAACTAACACGTGCTTTAGGAATTCCTATGAGTGATAGACACAGAGCTAATGGTGATGCTATGGCTACCGTAAAGTTGTTTAAGATGTTACTGAACAAAGATCTTGATAAGGTTATTGTAAAGGATGCCATTAAGATTGAAAAGAAATCTAACATCGCTACCAATCTAAAGGATATTATAGAGCAATTACCTTCAGATACAGGTGTGTACTACATTCATAATGTAAACGGTGAAATCATTTACATAGGCAAGAGCAATAACATTAGAAAACGCATTATACAGCATTTTACTGGAACAAATTCTAAGTCTAAAAAAATTCAGAGATTAGTTAGCACTGTAACCTATGAAAAAACAGGAAGTGAATTAGCGGCATTGTTAAAAGAAAGTGCCGAAATTAAAGCAAACAAACCTATTTTTAATAGAGCCTTAAGACGAACTGTTTTTACACACGCCTTATATAGCTCCACCGATAAAAATGGCTATGTTACTCTTTTTATTGATAAATCTAATAGAGAAGAAAATCCTATTACAACATTTAGCAATAGAGCTAGTGCGAAACATTTTATGTTTAAAGCCGCAGAAGATTATAATTTGTGTCAAAAACTTACTGATTTATATGACACAAAAATAAGTTGTTTTAAATATGAAGTAAAAGAATGTCTTGGAGCTTGCATTAATGAAGAGCCTATAGAATCTTATAATGAACGGGTTCATGTACTTATTGAAAAATTCAGCTACGCTAATAAAGACATGCTTGTCATTGATAAAGGTCGTACTATTGAAGAAAAAAGTGTGTTTTTAATAGAAAATGGTATTTTTAAAGGGATGGGCTTTTTTGACCTTAATCATCAAATAAATAATAGAGCGATTCTAAAATCGTTAATTACACCAATGGAAAACAATAGAGATACGCAACATATTATTCAGAGTTATATGAGGCGAAATAAAAGACTCAAAATTGTTGATTTAAAATAACATACATGATTTATAGGTTTACAATTGTAGCACTATTGGTTACTTTTTTAGGTTTTTCACAAAATTATAATGTGGCTATGGAAGTTTTTAAAAGTGATTTAGAACTCACTTCCTATTCTAAAGATTCTACAGCGAATGCTTTAGTTATATACGATTATGGGAATAGCTTTGTAGATGACAAAACCTTTTGGCTTAGAGTACAAAATGAACAAAAAATTAAAATCTTAAGAACTGAAGGTATCGATAGAGGTCAATTTGAGGTTAAATTATACAAAGGAAAAACATCTAAAGAAAAAATTGAAAATATTAAGGGTACAACCTATAACCTGGAAAATGGTGAAATCAGAAAAACGCACTTAACAAAAACAGCTATTTTTGAAGAGGAAAACGAGAACTATACACTTGTTAGATTTGTATTGCCTAATGTTAAAGTAGGAAGTGTAATTACAGTAAGTTACGAAACGCAATCGCGATTTATGGCCAAATATCAACCTTGGTATTTCCAAGGTGAAGATCCCGTTTTATACAGTGAGTACAATACTAGTATCCCTGCCAATTACGAATACCATATAAAACGAGTAGGAGCTATTCCTTTTGATACTCATGATATCAGCTTAAAAAAACAATGTTTAGTCCTTGGGAATGGTGCAAGTGCGGATTGCAGTATTTCTAAATACATTATGAAAAACATACCAGCGTACAAACCTGAAGATTACACTACTACGTCCTTAAACTATACGTCTAGAATAGAATATGAAATGAGTGTCATTAAAACGTTTGACGGAAGAACAGATAAAATTACCAAAACATGGGAAGACGCTGATCATGAACTGAAAACAGATTCCGATTTTGGAAGACAAATTAGCAAAAAGAGTCTTGTAAAAGATATTTTACCAGACTCCATTTTAGCAATTTCAGATCAACTCAAAAAAGCCAAAGCGCTATATAATTATGTTCTTAATAATTATAAATGGAATGGGAAATCTGAACGTTATGATGTGTCTATAAAAACCATTACTAAAGATAAAGTTGGTAGTGCTTTTGAAATAAATTTATTACTAGAAAACCTTTTATCTAATGAAGGTATCAAAGTGTTTCCAATTTTAATGTCTACTAGAAACAATGGTTTGGCGACCAAAGTTTATCCTGTGCTTTCAGATTTTAATTATGTGATTTTAAAAACGATAATAGATAACAAAAGCTATTATTTAGATGCTACTGACCCATATCTTTCATTTGGTGAGTTGCCCTTTAAAGCTTTAAATCAGTACGGAAGGCTAATTGATTTTGAAGAAGGTAGTTATTGGGAAGATATTAATATCAATAATTTTTCTGGGCGTATACATCGTGTAGAATTGTCTTCGTTTAAAGACGATCAGTTTCAAGGTACTATTAAAAGTATATTTCAAGGCTATCATTCCCATACACCTAAACGTCAGTTTGATGAAAATCCAAGTGATTATTTAGAGAAAAAAATAAATGACTATACAGACATTATTATTGAAGATCATGATGTATTAGACACAGATACCTCCAATTTTAATGAAACTTTAAATATTAGTATTCAACCCGAATTTATAGGCAATAAAATTTACTTCAATCCTTTTATCATTAAATTCTTTGACAAAAACCCTTTTCAACTTCAAGAACGAACGTATCCTATTGATTTCGGTTATAAAGACATTTATAACTATAGCATGAAAATAAGCCTTAATGAAGATTTAAAAGTTATAGAACTCCCAAAGCCAGTTAATTATGCCTTACCTAATAAGTCTGGAAGTCTTTTATTTAATATAGAGTTATTAAATGATGAAATTGTTCTCTATTTTAAAGTCAAATTTAATCAACCCATTTATCCACCAGAATATTATCCATATTTAAAATCGTTTATGGATAAAGTTGTCGAACTTCAAAACAATACTATAATCGCTTTAGAGAAACAATAATTTAACTTTTCGTACATTTAGAATATGGAATCGAATCAGAAACATAATTGGAAAACGATACTTCACGAAGTCATCTATGAGGCTGACACACCTTCTGGAAAACTTTTTGATATACTTTTGTTAGTATTCATAATACTTAGTATTGTTTTAGTGATGCTCGAAAGTGTTGTTAGCATAGATCGAGAATATCACGAACTCTTGTATATTGGCGAGTGGGTTGTTACTATATTATTTTCTATTGAATACATTCTAAGAATTATTTCTGTAAAAAAACCTTTTAAATATATTTTTAGTCCGTTTGGTATTATAGATTTTTTATCTACAATACCAATGTACTTATCATTCTTTATTGTAGGATCTCAAGCGCTAGTAACCTTAAGAGCATTACGATTACTTAGAGTCTTTAGAATTTTAAAATTAGCAAGATATTTAGGAGCTTCAAATCAGCTTAAAGATTCCATTATTGCAAGTCGTGTAAAAATCATGGTATTTTTATTTGCCGTTATGATTTCTTCAGTAATTTTTGGTACCATTATGTACCTTGTTGAAGGAGAAGCTAACGGTTTTGACAACATCCCTAAAAGTGTGTATTGGTGTGTGGTTACACTGACTACAGTTGGATTTGGTGATATAGCCCCACAAACTGCATTAGGGCAACTAATAACAACGTTTATAATGATATTAGGTTATGGAATTATAGCAGTACCTACGGGTATTGTGTCTGCTGAATATGTTAGAACTAGCCAAAAAGCAGATAAAGAAAATGAAGCTTTAGCTCAAAATAATGATAATAAAATGGTTGAACATCAAAATGATAATATAACGATTCATCTCAACTCACAGCATTGTGCTAATTGTAACGTTTCCAATCATAGAGATAATTCTGATTTCTGTTATAATTGCGGACATCCACTACACCATTAAATTGCTGTTATTATAATGCTTAAGACATCCCGAAATTTTGTAATCGCTATTGTTGGTCCAACTGCCATTGGTAAGACCGCATTAAGTATAAAGCTCGCTCAACATTTTAATTCTGAAATTATATCAGCTGATTCTAGACAATTCTTTAAAGAAATGGCTATTGGCACTGCGGTCCCTTCAAAAGAAGAGCTAGATGCAGCTCCACATCATTTTATTCAACATAAATCTATTAAAGAACATTTTAGTGTTGGCGATTTTGAACGCGATGCTATTTCTAAAATTGAAGAATTACATCAAACCAACCCTATTGTTGTAATGGCAGGAGGTTCTGGACTTTATGTTAAAGCTGTAACCCATGGGTTAGATTACTTTCCGGAAGTGGATCCTACCATTAGAACAACCCTTAATCTTCAGTTTGAAAATGAAGGCTTAATACCATTACAAGAACAACTTAAAAGCTTAGACCTTGATGCCTTTAATTCCATTGCGATAGATAATCCTAAACGTGTCATTAGAGCTTTAGAGATATGTATCGGTACTGGTCAGCCCTATTCCTCTTTTCTAACCAATTCCGAAAAGAATAGAGCATTTAAAACCATTCAAATTGGACTCAAAGCAGATCGTCCTATTATCTACGATAGAATTAACCAACGAGTAGATATGATGATTGAAAACGGTTTGCTAGAAGAAGCTAAAGCGTTATTGCCTTATAAAGATCTTAATGCATTAAATACCGTTGGCTATAAAGAGTTATTCGCCTATTTTAAAGGAGACTCTACTTTAGAATTTGCCATATCTGAAATCAAAAAAAATACCAGACGCTTTGCGAAACGACAACTTACTTGGTTTAGAAAAGATGATTCTATTACGTGGTTTGATTATGAAACGGATGTTGATAGCATCATAGACTATATAAACTCTCAAATGGAGTAATACACAAATTATATAAAAACAAAAAAATCCAGCTTTTTGAGCTGGATTTTTTTATATATAAAATAAAAATTTATTTGTTATTAATCACTAACCTAAAGCCTTCTCCGTGAATGTTTAATATTTCAACATTAGGATCTGGTTTTAAGTATTTACGTAATTTAGCGATATACACATCCATACTACGAGAGGTAAAATAATTATCGTCTCTCCAGATTTTTGTTAATGCTAATTCTCTTGGCATTAAATCATTTTCGTGTAAGGCCAATAAACGTAATAATTCGTTTTCCTTTGGTGATAATTTAGAAGGCTCTTCTCCATCAAACTTAAGGAAACGCAGTTTAGAATTTAAATCGAAACGACCAATCTTAAATTCAAATTGTTTACTATCTGCAACGGTATCTTTAGCTTTACGTTGCATTATAGCTTTTATTTTCATCAACAAAACTTCGCTATCAAACGGTTTGTTAAGATAATCATCTGCACCTACTTTATACCCTTTAAGTACATCTTCTTTCATGGCTTTAGCCGTTAAGAATATAATTGGCACATCTTCGTTTTTTTCTCTTATTTCTTTGGCTAATGTAAACCCATCTTTATAAGGCATCATGACGTCTAAAATACATAGATCGTAATCGTCCTTTTTGAACTTTTCAAAACCTTCCATACCATTCTTTGCGTGGACAACGTCGTAATCGTTCATCATTAAATAATCTTTTAAAACAGTTCCAAAATTTGGATCGTCTTCTACCAAAAGAATTTTTTTGTTTTGTTCTTCCATAATTCGTTTTTATGATATTAACGGCATCTTTATAATAAAAGTACTGCCTTTTCCCTTTTCACTTTCTACTGATATATGACCTTGATGGTCTTCTACTATTTTCTTTACATAGGCTAAACCTAGCCCATGACCTTTTACATTATGTACATTTCCTGTGTGTTCTCTATAAAATTTCTCAAACACTCTTTTGGCAACTGCCTTAGACATTCCATTACCTTGATCTGTAACTTTTATAAGAATGCTATTTCCTACGTTTTCGGTATATACATCTATTTTTGGTGCATCATCCGAATATTTAATAGCATTATCCAATATATTAACAATCACATTTGTAAAATGCGTATCGTTTGCTAAAACTGATGTCTGTTCAGCGTTTAAATGTGTTTTTACGTAACCCTTTCTATCTTCTACTATTAATTCAACATGTGTTACGGCATCTTCAACCAAATCGTTTATATCTAAACGCTCTTTACTAATATTTAATTCGTTTTTATCTAGTTTAGAAATACGCAACACATTTTCTACTTGTGCATGCATACGTTTATTTTCTTCTTTTATCATTCCTAAATAACGCAATACCTTTTCTTGGTCGTTAATTATTTTAGGGTTTTTTATAGAGTCTAAAGCCAAATTAATAGTCGCAATTGGTGTTTTAAACTCGTGCGTCATATTATTTATAAAATCAGTCTTAATCTGTGATATTTGTCGTTGTCGAATTAACTGATAAATAGCACTGGCATAAGCAATAATTATAATGCTCGTAAAAATTATTGAAAGCACTATCATCCATAATATAGATTCTAATATGTATTTTTTTCTATCTGTAAAGTCTACGTACAGCTTATAACTACTCTCGTTATTACTATCTAAAAACACATATACACCATAAGCACTTTCATCAACTAATTCAAAATTTTCAGTTCGTACTTTAGTCGCTAAATCATCGTCATAAATAGCAAATTCAAAATTGAGATCTATTCCTTCAGATTTAAGTTCTCTTCTTAGTAAAGTTTCAACTTGCTTAGTGGTAACACGTTTATAAACGGGCTTATCTTTTAATAAGGTTTGAAATGTATCTTCATAAGCTTGCTTGTCTAAGGCACTCAAGGAAGAATACTCTCTCAATCTTGTTTCTGGGTCTATCCGTCTAACACCATCAATACTAGTATTATTGTACGTTTCTGTAATACGTTCACTAGACAACTTACTAATATTAAAACTGTCTGCATCAATTTCAAAGAACAATGATGGTACTTTAAAGCGCTCTTCTAAAACCGTATTACGATGTATTATGGTTTTATCATCACCTTCATCTTCAGTAGCTATAAACAACTGCTTTATTATTGCAGAATCTGCTTTACTATCCTTACTTAAATAAGGTTGAAGTTTCATAAAGTAATCGCGATACTCGTACTCTTCAATAGCTTGAGACACTAAACTTAATGACCGTTTTACACTAAAGGTAAAATTCTTCTTCTCATTTTCTAAACTGTTGTTTATAAAAAATAATTGTACAAAAATTATACCTATAAGTGATAAACTCATTAGGATTACTAATAACACAAATAGCTTTTTGCCCATCAGTCAAATTTAACATTTTAACATTTAGTATAAATTAGGTTTAACCTAACGTTAACAAAACAATGTCAATAATTAGTGTTTTAACTTTTTAAGTAGTGTATTGTGAATTTTAAGTGCTTGCTTTTTAGCATCTTCTAAATCGTTGTTGATAATAACAAAATCTGACTTTTTTATTTTATCAGCATCCGACCATTGGTTCTTAATAATAGACATTACTTTTTCTTCTGAAACAGCATCGCGTTGCATAACGCGTTTAATGCGTAAGTCTTCGTCCGCAACGACCGTGATAATATAGTCGTATTGACTTTGTAGATTATTTTCGAAAATAATTGCGACCTCTTTTATAACGTATGCCGCATCATGTTTATTTAGCCATCGTTTAAAATGCGATGCCACTTTTGGATGTACAATGGCATTCATTTTAGCAAGTAGCGTCTTATCATTAAAGATTTTTGAAGCTAAATATGGTCTATTTAAGTGATCATCTATATAGGCCTTTTCACCAAACAAATGGATGAGCTTTCGTTGTATTACTTTTGAACGATTCATCAAAGCTTTAGCTTCGTCGTCAGCAATATATACCGGAATTCCATAAGATTTAAAACACTTTAAAATAGTGGACTTACCACTTCCTATTCCTCCTGTTAATCCTACTACCATATTACAATTCAATAAAATCTATTTGTTTTTGCTTGATATTAATGTGCTTTACAAAATCTGGTTTTTTAACCACTTTCGGAATTAAAAACGTTTGATTTTCTTCTAATTCGGCATAATCACATTCTACTTTAAAGTCCAACGCTTTTATGGCATTATAATTTTCTAAATCTACGTAATACGACAACGTTACCGTTTTAGGAAAGTAATTAATTATAACGTTTTCTGGCTGATTGGTTATTAGTATAGGGACTTCTATTGTACCTTCCGTAAAGCGAACAACTTCTCCCGTCACCTCCATCGTTTTAGGAAAAACATCAATATGATCATAGCCAGAGATATCGAGCCTTACAATATTATTAATGTCACTTTTTAAATCGTTTAAGACTAACGCTTCCGTAGCTATTGAACTGATTGCATCTACTTCTTCTAGAGAACCTACAACTTTTACACTATCGATATTAAAATTGAACTCCCCTTTTAAATCATAACCTACAGCATAATTAATGGAACTTTTAAAAGTTACCGGAACGGATTTTGAAGCTCTTTTAGAGTACGCTATTAACAGCGTATCTGGCATTATAGAAATGAGATCGTAAGCATTACCTAGCTGACCTTCTATAAGGTATTTGTGTTTTATAACATCAAAAATGAAGCTATTAGGTTTAATGGTTACATCACTTTTTGCGTCTATTTCTAAAGCTTTAGAGTTATTAAAGATAAACGGCATTAATGAAAACCCTTTGGCTTCTACATACGCTTGTATATAGTTTGCAGAATCATTTTTTAATAAGATTTCGTCATCAACATTAACCAAATTAACCTTTAACTTTATGGTTTGCTTATAGTCGTTAGATAATTTAGAAAAAATTAAAAACACAAATGCTATGACAAAAAATAGAATAAACAGCTTAACGTTTTTCTTTTTTAAATGGTCTAGTATGTTCAAACGCTTTTTTTGATTCATTTAAAATTTAAAAAAATAGTTCTGGAAATGCGTCTTCAGGATCTTTTCCTAAGATAACTAAATTAAATGTCGATTTCAAAAAACCATAACCATATCCAAAAAACTGAATAACAATGGCCAATAGAGCTTGAAATGCAACACTTAAGTTTCGATTTGTAATTAATGCTAGTATGAACGCTAAAGCGAAATACAATCCGTAAAAATATAGCAGCAGATTAAATTGAAAGGCTGCCAATAGTATGGAAATTATAAAGCCTAAACTAAATACCGTAGGAAACCAATACACTATACTTTTAGAATTTGGGTGCCATTGGTTTAGTATAGGTCTTACCATACCAAATTTATAGACTTGCTTATAAAATTTAGACCACGAGATACGCCGTTTGTGATATACAAAAGCAGTTTCTATTAAGTTTGTTTTAAAGCCTAATTTTTGTAATCGTAAGGATAAGTCTGGATCTTCTCCAGGATAAATTTTACCAAATCCACCAGAAGCTATAAAAGCTTTTTTAGACAACCCCATATTAAAACTTCGTGGCTGAAAATCTTCCACATTTTGCTTCCCTCCTCTTATACCACCTGTAGTAATAAAAGAAGTCATAGCAAAATTTATAGCTTTTTGAAGATTAGAAAACGAACTATGAGCCGCATCCGGACCACCAAAACAATCATAATATGATGTGTTTAAAAACGTTTTCACTTCTATTAAATAATTTGAAGGTAACAGTACATCTGAATCTAAAATTATAAAATAATTTCCTTTAGCCTTCTGCATGCCATAATTCCTAGAATCTCCTGGCCCTGAATTCTCCTTAAAATAATAAGAAATATCGAGCTGAGAATTATACAAGTCTACAACAGGTTCTGATGTCTCAGTTGAGCCATCTTCTACAATTACAATTTCATAGGTATGCTGACCTTCAAAATTTGAAAAACTTTCTAGCAGTTCTTTAATTTCATTGGGTCTGTTATAAACAGGAATAATAAATGAAAAATCTATAGTCTCCATATATCACAAAGGTAATTAAACCAAATACAATTTTTAACAGTTACTGTAGCTTAAAATTAATTCTAAATTCAGAAAACCAACCTAGTGAGTTCTATTGGATTTAGAGCAAAAAAAAAGCCGCTAAAATTAGCGGCTTTTTAAAAATTATAAAGTTAATAAGCTTACTGCTTAATCACTCGTATAGTTTCAGTCACATTTGCAATAGTTACTTTAACAAAGTAAGTACCTGTTTGTAAGTGAGACATATCTAAATCACTATCAACTGAATTAGGAGTTGCTCTTAATACTTCTTGACCTAACATATTATACATTGCCACCTGCTCTATTGTGTTCTGAGCATTTAATGTTAATGTATTTTTAACTGGGTTAGGATAGTATGTGAATGCTGCTTCAGTTTCAAAATCATTGATTCCTAAAGCTTCTTCAGAAGACCATAATGCAATTGTAAAATCAGGTGTAGCACTTACAGTTGCGGAATAATTATATACTCTTAAATAGTAAGTTTCATCAACTACATAATCAGTACGACTGATACTTGGATTTCCAGATGGCCCTCCATAGTCATCACATTCAATTGCTACTAAACTACCACAAGCTCCTGAAAACACTTCAATCATACCATCGAAATCATCAGTTACATTAATATTTATATCTGTAGAAGTTGCAACAAAGCTAAACCAAACATCGTCATTTGCTGTGCCACCATATGTACATACGTCAATACCAGAACCTGTCGCTCCAACTATAGATCCTGCAATCTGAGTAGCAGATGCTAAATCGGCTATCTCATTTTCAACAGTTAATACTTGTGCTCCTGCACAATCATCATTCGCTGGTGGACATGCCAACTGAGTCATAGCATCACTTGATTGCTCACACGTTGCATCATTATCATCAGCTATTGTAATAATTACATCTGTAGCATTTGTATATGGACCAAATGTTAACATTGTCGCCTCTGTTGCTGCTTGAGCATCATTCCCTTGGTCGTCAGTTATAGTAACAGCAGTAGCTGTTCCCATATCTGTAATATCTACTTCAATGTTAAATCCACCACTAGTTTCACAATCACTAACTACACTGTATGTTGCCGTTGCATTAGTACATGTTGGAGGTGCTTCACAAGTAACTGCTAATTCAAATGTACCTACACTACCAACATTGTAACCTTCTACAGAAATGTAATACTGCGTACCTGCTACAGAAGTAAAAGTCGTTTCTGCAGTATAATTTACAGCAGAACCACCACACTCATCATAACCCGCAGCAACAGCAACTAAACTTCCAGAAGTTCCTGTGAAAACAAATAATTCTGTATCAAAGTCTGTATTCATACAAGTAGACGCAGTTACAATATCCCCTGTCCCCATAAAACTATACCATACATTCGGTGAATCTATATCTGCATTAGTAGTTATATCAACCGTAGCATCATCTTCATCTAATGTAGCAAATGTTGTATCTTCACTAACAACATCACCACATGCTACAGCAATAGCATTTGCAAAATCATCATTTGCAGGTGGTAAAGCAGCCGTAATAGTTAACACACCTGATGGATTAGTTGTTGCATCCCATGCACCTTCAAAACCTCCATACATATATGGACCTGCGTTTAAAGTAAAACGACTCGCATAATAATAAGTCCCCTCGGTTAAACCAAGATCTTGCATAGCTACAGCAAACTGATCGTTATTACCATTTGTACCTTCTTCTGATACAAATGGAGCAACTTCCCATGTCCAATCTTCAGTAGAAGGATCCGTATCCGTAGTGCTATATCCAATCCAAGCTTCTATACCAGCAGCAGCCTCACCAACCGCTATATCAGTTAAGCCAGCTTCGTAAGCTTGAGCATAAACCATCTGATCTGCCGCTTCATTTTCAGGAAATGTTAATGCAGCAGGCCATTGTAAGTTGTAATAATCTAATGTATTAGCTGCAGTTGGACAAAAATCTAAAACTGAGTCTAACACAACATCACACGTATCTTCATTTTCATTTTCAAGTGTTAATACTACTGGTGTTCCTGCAGGAAATGGACCAACCGTAACTTCACCTGTTGCTGTAACTGTTGTCGAAGCTACACCAGCATCGTTAGTGATTTCTAGATTTACAGAACTTCCTAAATCGGTAATATCTACTAAAATAGAAAACTGTGAATTATCACAATCGTCAACGGCAACTGCGCTAGCAAATTCAGCAGCATAACAAGAAGGAATTGCATCACTTACAAAATCATCTACAGCTAAACGATCTTCATTAGTTCCAGTTGCTCTAATAGCGATGTATACTGTTTGCCCAATATAAGCAGTTAAATCAAACTCTTTCATTGTCCAAGTAGTACTTGCTTCTTCTTCAGCTTGTAGCACAACACTAAAATCAGTATCCAAAGTGTTTGAGTCCGTAGATAGCCTTACTTCATAAGGTTCTAAATAACCACTATTCATCGATTTAATATAAAACGACACCCTATCGTTTACACCAGCAGTAACAGTAATAGCAGGTGCAATTAAATAATCGTCGTGAGCTGCGAGATTATATTGTATTCTGGCATAATTAGTTCCAGAAAAAGCAGTTGTACTTTGATTAAATATGGTCCACTCATTTGCACCACCTTGGTTGATGATTGACCAACCAGTAGGTAAATCAGTACTTGCATCAAAATTCTCGGTAAATTGCGCATTGGACTGCCAGCAAAAGGCAATCAACGCAAATAACATTAATGTAATTTTCTTCATAAAATTTATATTTAAGTTAGTAATTCTTTAAAAATATGTTAATTATTCACATTATAGTTGGCTTTGTCTTTCAAATCGTTGAAATGTCCAAAATACCGACAAAAAACATTAAGCTTGCATTTTTAAATTGTGCTCCATTTTATTTCAACTAGACTTTCAAAATTCATGCATTTTAAAACTCAAAAAAAAGCCGTTATGTAAATCACATAACGGCTTAAAAATATACTATTTATGGGTATATCATTGATAATCTACAAATGCTTCCATAACAGCGTCACTGACTCCCATATTACTAAAACCTCCATCATTATAGAGGTTTTGAAGCGTTACGCGTTTGGTTAAATCGCTGAATAATGTAATCGTATAATTAGCACAGTCCATAGCTGTAGCATTTCCTAATGGCGACATTTTTTCTGCATACGCAATAAAGCCATCAAACCCTTTAACTCCTGTACCAGCAGTTGTAGGTGTTGGTGATTGCGAAATGGTATTCACACGTACTTTTTTATCTCTACCAAAGAAATAGCCAAAACTCCGTGCAACACTTTCTAAATAGGCTTTGTTATCTGCCATATCATTATAATCTGGAAAGACACGTTGCGCTGCCATATAAGTTAAGGCTACAATACTTCCCCATTCATTCATAGCATCTGCCTTATAAAGGGTCTGCATAACTTTATGAAACGACATCGCAGAAACATCGGTTCCTTTTTGCGTCCAAGCATAATTTTGATCGGTATAATGTTTTCCTTTTCTAACGTTTATAGACATCCCTATAGAATGTAAAACAAAATCAATTTTACCTCCTAAGATTTCCATAGATTGCTCTACCAGGTTTTGTAAATCTTCTTCAGAAGTTGCATCTGCAGGAATAATTTGAGAACCTGTCTGCTTAGCTAATTCATCTATTTGGCCCATTCGTATAGAAACAGGTGCGTTGGTTAATACAAACGTACCACCTTCTTCGTGAACACGGATTGCCGTTTTCCATGCAATAGAATTTTCATCTAAAGCTCCAAATATGATTCCTTTCTTTCCTTTTAGTAAGTTGTATGACATGTTTAAATTATTTAAATATGATTGATATTTTTTGAAAAAAATTCATTTTCCCTTGAATTCTTTGTAATGATGCATTAATTTCCTCAATATAATTTCCTGCAGTGGAATGCATTTTAGCCGTCTTATAATAACGATATGCCTCTTTTAGCTTAAATTTAAGTTCGTATGCTCTTGCCATCTGATTATATATTATGCCTTTATCAACGCCATTAATTTTGAGAGTATCTTCACCAAATTTCAACATAGCGTCATAGCTCTTTATATCTGTTAAGAAATAGGCATAATTTGTGTATGTGGAATAATAATTTTTTTCATATTTCAAAGCGAGCTTATAATGTTTCTGAGCTTTTACAAAATCCACTAATTTATAATGATAAATCCAACCAAGGTGATTGTGAGCCCTTCCATAATCAGGGTAATCCATCAATATCTCTAGTAGTAAATCTCTCCCTTCAATTATTTTATTATCAACAAGTAACTTATCTGCTTCAAAGAATAAACCCTCTATATCATTCATTAAATCAACGCTTTTATGAATTCAAATATACTATTAATTCAATAATTGCTTAGCATGTGCCATTGCAGAATCTGTAATGGTTAAACCACCTAGCATTTGCGCAATTTCTACAATACGCTCGTCTTCATTAAGTTTTTTGAGCTGTGTATGTGTCATATCCTCAATATCGGTTTTAAACACTTTGAAATGTGAATTTCCTTTCGCCGCAATTTGAGGTAAATGTGTAATAGAAAACACTTGCATACTACTACTCATTTGCTTCATAATGTCTCCCATTTTATTTGAAATTTCACCTGAAACTCCAGTGTCAATTTCATCAAACATAATGGATGGCAGCTGAATGTATTCCGCTAAAATAGATTTTATAGCTAACATAATACGCGACAATTCTCCACCTGAAGCTGATTTTTTAAGCTCATTAAAACTAGACCCTTTATTGGCCATAAATAAAAACTGTAAGTTATCTTTTCCGTTTTTAACAAACTGATCTGTTGGCTCTAATTCAACCTTAAACTTGGCATTTGGCATTCCTAAATCTGAAAGTATCGCTTCTAATTTTGAAACGAAAATTGGAATTACTTTTTTTCTATTCTTATGAATCTTTAAGGCAATTTGATTCAATTTTTCGTTTATTTTTAAAATCTCTTGTTCTTTATCGAGTATGGTTTGGTCTAAACTTTCAGTGTCATCTATTTTAGATTGTAAATCTTTTTTGATTGCAATTAAGTCTTCAATTTCTGAAACAGAATGCTTTTGAAATAAATTATTTACAATTTGAAGTTTGCTGTTGATACGTTCTAATTCTTGTGGATCTGTAGATAAATTATCTTCAAGATTATCCATTTCAATTAAAATATCATCTAATTCAATGCCAACACTGATGATACGTTCTTTTAAAGTTTCATAGGGTTTTCCGAAACTTGAAATCTTAGATAATTCTTGTTTCACTGAATTAATCTGATCAATCACTCCAAGATCTTCTGCCGTTAAAATTGCTTTGGCACTACTTAGTTTCTCTCCTATGACTTCAACATTATTGAGTTCTTCATACTGAATCTCTAAATCTTCGAGATTAATTTTCTCTAGATTAATTTCATTTAATTCAGTAGATAAGAATAGATTATAATCGTACTCTTTTACCAATTCTGCTTTAGACACTTTTAATTCAACTAAAGTTTTATGAAGTTTTTTATAAGTTCCTAATTGCTTAGTGAAATCTTCTAAATTCGATTTATTTTCAGCCAAAGCATCAATAACTTTAAACTGGTAATCGTCTTGCGTTAACTGTTGTGTTTGTTGCTGTGAGTGAATATCTATAAGGTAACTACTCAAAGCGACCAAACTCTCTAAGGTTACAGGTGTATCGTTAATAAACGCTCTAGATTTCCCGGAAGGTAAAATTTCTCTTCTAATAATGGTCTGCACATCGTAATCTAAATCTAAGGATAGAAATAGCTCCTTTAAGTCGTAATTCGCGATATCAAAAACGGCTTCTATAATACATTTTTCGGTTGCATTTTTAACTTGACTTAAGTCGGCACGTTTTCCTAAAACTAAGGATAAACCACCTAATAAGATAGATTTACCAGCTCCCGTCTCGCCTGTAATAATAGTTAAACCATTATTAAATGCTACGTTTAACTCATCAATGAGTGCGTAATTTTTTATGTGAAGTGATGTTAACAAGCGCTTATAATTATGTAATACAAAATTAGGTTTTTAAGGCTAAGTAATATGAAATTATATTGGAAAAATATTTGTGTTATTAAAGCTCTTCGGCTTGATGCAATACCTTAGGAAAACAGTTTGTAAAACAAAGACTAATACTTAATATTCCTCCACTTTTGAGAATGCATTGGAGCAATTCTATTTAAGATATCCATAGCATCTGTAATATTAACATTTGGACCACCTGAAAGAATATCCATTATTTCATCTGCTTTAGCATCAAAAAAGACGCGCATTAAAAAAGAATTTGGTCTTACTCTATGCACCTTTTGTAAATCATCTAGTACCGAAATTATTTGTGACTTTCCTTCCTTGGCTCCTTCGTTCATAATATCTAAACCATTAATATGATAGTTATACATGGCTAACCTCATGTCTTTATAAGACGGTGACATTAAATTATTAATTAAGGCAAAACGCGATTGTAATCCGTCTTCTAATTTCCAGCCTTGTCCGTTAAGTTGTTGCGAATAGCTTGCAATAGTTTGTGCTTGTTCAAAATACTCATCGCCTCCATTAAGCTCAAATGTATCTGCATCCATTCCTAAAATCATATAGACATGAAACGATAACACCGAAATTAAATTCGATTCGAACTGGCTTTCATTAAAAACCAAATTTTGAAATTCTAAATACTCAAAATTAAAAGTCTTATCGTTATAATTATAAACAGGAGAACTATAGGTAGAATTAAAAATAGGTCTTGAAGAAGACACTTGAATCGACGCTGAAAACAAGTTGTTACTTTGTTGGGAGACATTAATAACCATACTACAGTTAATGCGTTCTTGCTGTGTAAAAGTCCTTCTTGTCCATTTGGTATTATTAACAAACTCCGTAAGTTGATTTCCTAAGGTTTTATATATAACGTCGTTTTCGTTTCCGGTTTGTTGGGCAATAACATTTACTGTACAGTTTAGCTCTTGAGAAAAGGTTACAGACGTCAATAAAAAAGCAAATATAAAAAATAGGTTACGCATGAGTTTGTTTTAATATTAAGTGCATTAAATCTTGAGCAACGTCTGCTTTTGATTTTAATTCATTTTCAATAATGTCGTTAGAAGACGTTATAAATGTAACTTTATTTGTTGACACACCAAAACCTGCACCTTTATCTTGTAATGAATTCAGTACAATGAGATCTAAATTCTTAGACTTCAGCTTTCCTAGAGCATGTTCTAATTCATTGTTAGTTTCTAGTGCAAAGCCGACCAAAAACTGATCTTTTTTAATGTCCCCAAGGGATTTTAAAATATCTTTAGTTTTTTCTAACTCAATAGTAAACGTCGTTTCCTTCTTTTTTATTTTCTGAGTGGCCACATTCTTTGGTCTATAATCTGCCACTGCTGCCGAAAGAATAGCAATATCTGATGTACTGAAATGCTTATGCACTTCATTATACATGTCTTCTGCACTCACAACAGGTTTTACTGTTATAAAGTTATTAGAAATTTTTTGATGTGTTGGCCCCGTAACTAAAATAACCTCAGCTCCTAAGTTTGATGCTGCCTTAGCAATTTCGAAACCCATTTTTCCACTTGAATGATTACCAATAAAACGTACAGGATCTATAGCCTCATAGGTTGGACCAGCTGTTATTAAAACACGTTTTCCTCGTAATGGTAGTTGATCTAAAATATCATTTTCAATAAAGGAAATAATCTCTTCGGGTTCTGCCATACGACCTTCGCCCACTAAACCACTTGCAAGTTCTCCTGTTCCTGCAGGTATCAATTTATTTCCGTAAGATGTTAGTTTTTCAAAAGATGTTTTGGTGGACTCGTGCTTATACATATCCAAGTCCATTGCTGGCGCAAAATATATGGGACATTTCGCCGAAAGATATGTTGCTAGAAGTATATTATCACAAACCCCATTTGCCATTTTTGCCATAGTATTGGCTGTAGCTGGAGCTATCACAAAGATATCTGCCCAAAGGCCTAAATCGACATGATTATTCCATATTTGGTTATCATCTTCTTCATCTACAAAAGAAGAATATACCGGGTTTTTTGATAAGGTGGAAAGCGTAAGTGGAGTTACAAACTCTTTAGAAGCAGGCGTCATAACGACTTTGACGTTAGCGCCTGCTTTTATGAATAATCTGACTAAACTAGCAGATTTATATGCGGCAATACCAGCAGTAATGCCCAATAAAATATTCTTATCCTTTAGAATAGACATCTAAGGCTTTTTGTTTATGGCTGAGGATCCTCAGTATTTCTGTGATAAATCTTATTATCTAACCATTCTTTAACTGCTAAAGCGTGTGGTTTTGGTAATTTTTCGTAAAATTTTGAAACTTCAATTTGTTCTTTGTTTTCAAAAATTTCTTCAAGACTATCATTATAAGTAGCAAATTCTTCTAATTTGTCTATCAACTCACGTCTGATGTCTGTATTAATTTGTTCTGCACGTCTTGAAATAACTGAAATAGCCTCATAGATATTATCTGTAGCAGCATCAATTTCATTTCTGTTGTAAGTAATTGTACTTACCGGCGCATCTGTCTTTTTTAAATCCATCGTTATAATGTTTAACTTTTAGTCGTAAACGTATTTAATTGTTGTTGTAATTCTTCATTCATTAACGTTGCCGCTTCCATATGTTCTGAATCTGGAAACGCTTTTTGCAAGGCTTTAAAATAAGCCAAAGCATCCTTTAAACGTTCTTCTTTTAAATATTCAATACTTAAAACAGCTAAATTATAAGCTGAATCAAATCTGTAATAAAAAGCTTCTCCTTTTAAAGTCGCACCAGGAAACTCGAGCATAAAATTATTAAACGCCTTAACTGACGCTTTATATTCACGAATTGTATTGTACTGCTTTGCTATTTCGAATGCTTTTTTCTGTAATTTAAAATCTAGTTCTTTAACCAATTCGTTAGCGTCACCTAAGTACTGCGACTCAGGATATTCGTTTACAAAAATTTGTAATTTCTCAATGGCTTCAACAGTTTCTTTCTGCTCTTTAGAATACACGGGAGAATTATAATAATACCCTTTAGCTGCTAAAAACGAAGCCTCTTCTGCTTTTTCACTTTGAGGATAAATATCTGTAAATTTATCAAAGTGAAAACTTGCGATGTAGTAGTCCTTTAACTGGTAAGAACACATTGCATGCATAAACGTAATTTTTTCAGCTTGCGGTTTTCCTCTATACTGTTGAAGGATTTGATCCAACAATCGATAAGATTTATTCCACTTTTCAGCGTCGTATAATTCAGTTGCCATTTCAAATTTCTTAGCAGTATCTTCAGATTTTAATGTTTTCTGAAAGTCACTACAAGAAATAAATAGAATACTAATTAGTAGTATGTAAAGTCCTCTCTTCATAAATTTTAAACAGAATGCAAAAGTAAGCATTATTAACGGATTTAAAAAACAATTATTATCTGCTAAATTAAGCGTTGTATCTAGGTAGAATACGTATTTATATTAAGTTTAACTTTTCCCTAGAAATTTTAGTTCAGATTTAATAGTTTCTTTTAATCCATCTGTAGCTTCAACAAGCGGTAAACGCACATGTGGTTTTGAAATATTTAAAGCACTTAATACGGCTTTAATTCCAGAAGGATTGTTTTCAGAAAAAATGAGACCTGTAATTGGCATTAACTTAAAATGAATATCATAAGC
Organism: Winogradskyella thalassocola; assembly: GCF_900099995.1. Lineage (GTDB taxonomy): Bacteria > Bacteroidota > Bacteroidia > Flavobacteriales > Flavobacteriaceae > Winogradskyella > Winogradskyella thalassocola. Next base: position 37,298 of record NZ_FNCZ01000008.1, on the reverse strand, counting down.
TTCTTTGGCTTTACCCGCTATTCCCAAACGAATCATTTCAGAGAATTCCTTCGGCAAGGCTTGCCCAATTACCGAAATAACACCAGACCCACCAGCTAAAGCAACACCTAAAGCTAGATCATCGTCACCAGACAATACTAGAAAGTCATCTGGTTTAGTTCTTAATAATTCTAAATACTGATGTACATTATTCCCAGCTTCTTTAACAGCAACGATATTATCACAATCTTTTGCTAATCGCAACGTTGTTTCAGGTGACATGTTAGATGACGTTCTACCTGGAACATTATATAAAATAATTGGTTTTGGTGTTACCGCAGCAATCGCTTTAAAATGTTGGTAAATACCTTCTTGAGTTGGTTTACTATAATAAGGCGATACCGACAAAACACCATCTATTGCAGAAAAATCTGTGGCTTTTATTTCACTAATAACATTGGCTGTGTTATTCCCCCCAATACCTAAAACTAATGGTACTCTCCCATTATTAATTTTACTAATAAACGCTATTAATTGTTTTTTCTCCTCTGGTGTAACCGTTACACTTTCCCCAGTGGTACCACTTATAACTAAATAGTCTGTACCATTAGCAATGTTGTATTCTACCAAACGCTCTAACGCATCAAAATCGATGGTTAAATCTGCGTTAAAAGGTGTGATTAATGCAACACCAGTTCCTATAAATTTGGTCATTATAATTTATTTAAAATATTTAAGTATTTTTTTAATTCTTGTTTAAAAACATTGATATCCTTCAGGTTTACGTCTATTATTAAATCATATAAACGTTCGTCATTTCTCGATATTCCGACTTTAAAATTAGCTTTAGATGCCGCAGTAATCATATTTAATTGCAACACTTCATTTTTAAAAAAGCAAATCAACATGTCATAAGGCTCGTCTATAAAAGACTGTAAATCAAGATTTTTAATTTTGCCCTTCCATCCAAAATCCTTTGGACTAAAATGAGTGTTCCACTTATTATGCTCTAATTTATCGTCTAACGTAAATGCTACAATTTTATGTTTTGGAGATGATAAATTCAACTCTTTAAAATAGACCCTAAACACCTCAAATTCATGAAATTCGCTCGTATTAAGCAATACCGCAATCGTCTTTATTTTATTATTATTAACTGCAGGTTGACGTGTAGCCAATAAATTATTGACATATTTTCGATTAGATTTTTCTTTAAATGCTTTTAAAATCATTTACCTTTAGCCTTTGTGCAAATTTAACAAAAGCACTAACATTTTATTATAAACTTCTTATAAGTTATTCAATGACTATTAAACATATTCTAAAACTCTGTTTATTGTTGCTCATTTTTTCTTGTGCATCATCAAATGTTTCTAAAATTGAAGGTAAACGAATCGCTATAGATGATAGCCTAAAAGCCAACCAAGCAATAGAAGATTTTATATTACCTTATAGGTTACATGTTAATAAAAACATGGATAGTATAATTTCTTATGCTCCAGAAACCTATTCTAAATCAGATGGGGAATTAAACACTGCTATTGGAAATTTAATGGCTGATGCTGTTTACAGTGAAACTAATCCTGTATTTAATCAACGAACTCAAAAAAATATTGATTTAGTATTACTTAATCATGGAGGTATTCGTTCTATTATTTCTAAAGGAAATATTAGCATTAGAACAGCCTATGAGATTATGCCTTTTGAAAATTCTGTTGTTGTCGTTGCTATAAAAGGAACACAAATGAATGACATGATGGAATACCTTTCTAAGGCTAAACGTGCACATCCTGTTTCATATCAATTACAATTAACGTTAGATCAGAATGCAGCAGTCAAATCTGCTACGGTTCACGGCAAACCTATAGACATCAATAAAACCTACTATGTAGCGACTAATGATTACCTCTACAATGGCGGTGATGGAATGACGTTTTTTCATCCTAATGAAGGATTATATGTGTTAAATTATAAAATTAGAGATGTATTAATCGATAGCTTTAAAAAGAAAGATACTTTAAACCCTAAACAAGATCAACGTTTTATAAAATTAGAAGATTAAATTATGAAGAGAAGACACTTTATTCAAAAATCTACAGCCGCAACAGTTTTAGCTGGTGTTGGAGGTCTAAGCTTACAATCTTTTAGTCCCTCTAAAACGAAAAAAATCACGATTCTACACACTAACGATGTGCATAGCCACATTGATCCTTTTGGGCCTGATGACGGAAGAAATGCCAATAAAGGTGGTGTTGCAAGGCGTGCAACTTTAGTTGAATCTATTAGAATGGAAAATCCTAACACCTTATTATTAGATGCTGGTGATATCTTTCAGGGAACACCTTACTTTAATTACTATGGAGGCGAATTAGAATTTAAGCTAATGAGTATGCTAAAGTATGATGTTGCCACTATTGGTAATCACGATTTTGATAATGGTATTGATGGATTATATGCACAGGTGCCACATGCGAAGTTCGAGTTTGTTTCTGCCAACTACGATTTTACCAATACTGTAATGGATACGCATGTAAAGCCTTATAAAATTATTATTAAGGATGGTATTAAAATTGGCATATTTGGATTAGGGATTGAACTTGATGGTCTAGTAAATAAGGATATGTATAAGGAAACCGTTTATCATAATCCGATTGAAATTGCACAAGACATGTCGCGTATTTTAAAAGAAGAACAATCGTGTGATTTGGTGATTTGCTTGTCTCATATTGGGTATTATTACAAAAATAGTCCAGATAAAGTGAGTGACATAACATTAGCAAGAGCAACAAAAGATATTGACTTAATTATAGGTGGACACACACATACATTCTTACCGAAACCAACTATCGAAAAAAATAGTGTTGGTAAAAATGTACTAGTTAATCAAGTTGGTTGTTTTGGTTTATATCTTGGTAGAATTGATTTTTATTTCGAACCAGGGAAAAAGGTAACTGCAGAAGGCGCTTCAATTATAGTGTAATTAGCGCTTAAGTTTCACTTAGAAGCACAAATCAAAACAACACATTTAGTGATTAAATTCTTTTCTAATTTAAGGCTTGACCCTCTATTGGATCGTCTGTATAAGCTGGAGTTGGCTCACTTACTATGTGCTGTGATTGTAAGTAGTAAAAGATAAATGCCACTACTAAAAAGAAAGAGTAAATATATCCTAAATTGGCATCATCGCTCAGAATATAGTAATATGCTAACTGAATAATCTCCGAAAACACAATAAAGATAGAACCTAATAAAAACAGCATTGATTTATAATTATTTCGGTACATATAATTAATGAGCGCAAATGACAGTAATATCATTACAACAGCGTTATAAGTAAATTCTAAAGCATACTCCGAATAGTTAAACGCATTTTCTGTAGTACCAGATATTAACGTCACACAAAAAACATCTAAAATCACTAGTATTATTATAGGTACTGTTAATTCCGAGAAGACTGTTTTAAAATCTAAATGGATGAACATTTTAGTAATTAGTAAAACATAAGAAATAATACTAAGAATGTTCACTATGTAGTACAAATAATCAGTTTGTCCTTCTACTGGTATTGAACGAAACCAAGCCAAAAAACCTAGCACTTGTGCCGCAGTAAAACTTACTAAAAATAATATGAATAATTTTGATTTATGCTTTGTCCAACCCATATAAAGCCATGTAAGCAAAATAAAAGCTACAGCACTTACAGCATCACCTTCTATTTCCAAAACAAAACCTTGGAGTATAATGTAACTGACGCCTAAAAGCAACAATACGATCTTTAAAAATTTATTTACCAACATTAATCTTCCCTTATTAACTGAAGCAAATATAAACATTTTTTTTACATATAATCGTATAAATCAAGCATTTCGTCGAATAAATAGCTGTTTTTGCGTAGGAAATTACTTCAAACCATCTAAAAAGGCTTCTTCGGTGAGTATTTCAATATTTAAATTTTCGGCTTTTGTTCGTTTACTTGGCCCCATTTTATCACCTGCAACGACATAAGATGTTTTAGAAGAGATAGATGACGACACTTTTCCTCCGTTATCTTCAATAAGCTTCTTAAGTTCGTTTCTAGAAATGGATTCAAAAACACCTGATACCACAATAGATAATCCTTTTAGCTTATCTGTCTGATTTGCTAACTTCTCAGCAGAGATTTCTAATTGTACACCAAAAGATTTTAGACGTTCTATAATTCGTTTGTTTTCCTCAGAGGAGAAAAACTCAACAACACTTTCTGCAATCCGCTCTCCTATTTCGTCCACAGTAACCAAATCTAATAGTGATGCAAACATTAACGCATCAATCGATTTATAATGCTTCGCTAATTTCTTAGCTACGGTTTCACCAACATATCGAATTCCTAATCCGAATAGTACACGTTCAAACGGAATTTGTTTTGAGTTTTCAATACCATTAATCAAATTCTCAGCACTTTTTGCAGCCATACGTTCAAGCGGAATAACTTGCTCAACGGTTAATTCATATAAATCAGAATAATTATTAATTAATCCTTCTTTAACCAATAAAGCGACTGTTTCACCACCCAAACCATCAATATCCATTGCCTTTCTAGAAATATAATGTTGAATTCGCCCAACCACTTGAGGTGGACAAGCCGAATAATTAGGACAATAATGCTTAGCCTCCCCTTCTAGCCTAACTAATTCTGTTTTACATTCGGGACATTCTGTAATATATTGTGTTGGTACAGAATTCTCAGGACGCTTAGATAAATCTACAGCAATGATTTTTGGGATGATCTCTCCTCCTTTTTCTACATACACTTCGTCACCTTCTCTAATGTCTAACTTTTCTATTTGATCTGCATTGTGAAGTGAAGCTCGTTTTACAATTGTACCCGCTAATTGTACAGGCTCTAGATTGGCAACGGGTGTAATGGCGCCTGTTCGTCCGACCTGGTAAGTGATTTCGTTTAATCGCGTAGACACTTGTTCGGCTTTAAACTTATATGCCATTGCCCAACGCGGTGCTTTAGCTGTAAACCCTAATTCATCTTGTTGGTATAAATTATTCACCTTAACTACTACGCCATCAATCTCGTATGGTAAGTTGTGTCTGTTTTCATCCCAATAATTAATGTACTCTAAAACGTCGTCGATAGAATTTACCAATTTTGCTTCTTGTGGTACTTTAAAACCCCAAGCTCTAGCTTTTTCTAAACCTTCAAATTGCGATGTGATATTAAGATTGTTCCCTACTATACTATATAATAAACATTCTAAAGGACGTTTTGCGACTTCTGAGCTGTCTTGCAGTTTTAAACTTCCTGAAGCTGTATTTCTAGGATTTTTATAAGGTTCTTCATCATTTTCAATACGCTCTTCATTCATTTTTAAGAAGCCAGCGATAGGCAACACAATTTCACCTCTAATATCAAATCGTTCTGGGAAATCACCTTTTAATTGAAGCGGAACTGTATTAATGGTTTTTATATTTGCGGTTACTTCATCACCTTGCACACCATCTCCACGAGTTACGGCTCTTAATAATTTACCCTTTTCATAAGTTAAACTTATAGATGCACCATCGTATTTTAATTCGCATGTATAACTAACCTCACCATCAACCATTTTTTTGACGCGGGTTTCCCAATCCAATAAATCTTCTTTAGAATAGGAATTATCTAGAGAGTACATTCTAGAATCATGAACCGTCGTTTTAAAATTCTTGGTAATGGCTCCTCCTACACGTTGTGTTGGTGAATTAGCATCGAAAAACTCAGGGTGAGCTTCTTCTAAAGCTTGAAGCTCTTTGAGTTTTATGTCGAATTCATAATCACTAATTGTTGCTTCATCTAAGATGTAATAATTGTAGTTATGTTGACGTATTTCTTCTCTGAGCGATTCTATTTGTTGTTTTGTATTCATTTCTAAGGAATGTAAATTATTCGCTTTATGTTTAATTCTTCATCAATAAAAAAAGTGACCACATAGCCTAAATAGCCATCACTGTTTCCCATTGTAATAATAATTTCTTTATCATAATAATACGCCTCCGTTAAATCGAAATTTGGCTCGTATAAGTCTTCATAATAACGTTTATCGATTTCAACATAGTTGTTACTTAAATCTAAGTATATTTTAGAAATATAGGTGTTCGGAACATCTTCTGCACCTATAACATTGTGATTATCTATTTGAATAATGTTTAAACTATCACTGTCGTAAGTGAGTTTTGATTTCGTTTTTTCAAACTTAGATTTACGGATTACAACTTCAATATTTTTGGTATATAAACTAATAGAATCTGAATTACCTCTTTTAAGAAAAGGTTCGTAATCGAAGCTGTAATCTAAACTTGAATCACTTTCTAAAAAGTCAAACCCAACAATAGTATCTGTTACTATTTCTGAATTATAAAGTTTAATATGGTAAAATCTTTCTTTTAATTCTTGAAGTTTTTGTTTTACCAATTCGTCTTCCTTATTTATAGTTGTAAGCGTATCGATTTTAATGTCATACTCAACCTCAATAACATCCTCTTTTTTCTCTTTACAAGAAAAACAAAGCACTAAAATCAAAAAGACAATCAAAACTCTCATACTATATCTTTTCACCTTTCAACATCCTATAATTCCCATTTAAATCTTTTAGCAACTCAATATGTTCAAAATTAGCATCCACTAATAATTGTTTAGTTTCCTCACCAAGATATTGATTAATTTCAAAGTATAAACTCCCTTTTGATTTTAGCTTTTTAATAGCGAAGTTGGTAATAGCTTTATAAAACAATAATGGATTGTCATCCTCTACAAATAATGCTAAGTGTGGTTCATTATCTAGAACGTTGGATTGTATTTCTTGTTTTTCTAATTCTCTTACATATGGCGGATTAGACACCACAATATCAAATTCTAAATTTTCAAAATATAAATTCCAAGTGGACGCGATTAAAATATTTGCTTCAATAAAGGTTATTTCTACGTTATTTGATTTTGCGTTTTGGGTTGCTACTTTTAAAGCTTCCTTACTTACGTCTAAAGCATACACTTTTGCATTTGGTAAATTTTTAGCCAGCGAAATTGCGATACAACCAGAACCTGTTCCTATATCTAGGATTTTAATTTGAGATTCTTCGCGCAGCCTGTCTTGAGCGCAGTCGAAAGGCTCAGATTGACATCGAATTATCATATCCACTAGTTCTTCTGTTTCTTGTCTTGGAATCAAAACATTCGCATTCACTTTAAATGGTAATCCGTAGAACTCTGTGTCTCCCAGTATATATTGTATGGGTTTTTGTTGTTTTAAATCTTCTAAGGTTTTAAAAAACGTATCTGTTTCAGATGTTGTAATTGTAAATTCGGGCTCTAATGTCAACTGTATTCTCGGAACGTTTAAATAATGTTCCGTGCACAAGTAGAAAAAACTATTTACCTCGTCTTCACCGTAAATAACATCTAATTCTTTATGAAATATAATTTGAAGGTCTTTTAATAACATAATTACAAATCTTTAAGCATCCAGACTGTGCATGAATAATGCCCCGTATTTCCCATTGGCTTCTCTAAACTTTTAAAACCTACTTTTCGGTAAAGTTTACGCGCATCTTCCATATATGGCAAGGTTTCTAAATAGCATTGCGTAAAACCAGCTTGTTTAGCAAAGTCTAGGCATTTTTTCATCATTTCAGATCCTAAGCCTTTACCTCTAGCTTCTGGCATAAAATACATTTTCTGTAATTCGCACACACTGCCTTCGTAATTATCTAATGGAGAAATTCCTGCTCCACCAATGATGTCATTACCATTTTCGACCACGAAATAGGCTTTCTGAGATGGACTATACGTTTCTGTCATACAATCTAAAGCAACATCTTCATATGCCGTACCAACTTTTGGTACTCCCATTTCTATTAAAACTGAACGAATTGCCTTTGCAATTTTAGGATTATCCTTGGCTTCAATTTCTCGAATAACAATAGTATCTTTACGCACTAAATTCTCTTTTTTTTAGTCAAAACCAAAAATACATATAAAAACAATTTTATGTTTAAAAGACTCTTAATGTTTTCCCTAACTTTTACATTACTTTTCAACTGTTCTTTCACAAAAAAACCAGAGTTTGTTAGGTTAGAGGATTTTGAGGTTATTGACTCTAATTCTAAAAACATAACGATTAGAGCGGAAGCTTTATTTCTAAACAAAAATGATGTAGGAGGTACTTTAAAAACAGATGACCTTAAAGTTTATATTAATGAATTAGAGCTCGCATCTGTAGTTTCAGAAGAATTTGATGTCCCTAAACGTGAGAAGTTTACTATTCCGTTGACTATTAAGGTTGAAACCGATAGTTTTACAAATAATAAAAATCTCGGAAGCCTATTAGGAAGTTTAATTTCGCAAAGCCTAAAGGTGCATATTAAAGGGAATATAAAGTATAAGATTATGGGATATTCGTCAACATATTCGGTAGATGAAATTCAAGATGTAAAAATAAAGTTCTAATTGACTAACCACGATATTTATATAACACGCTGTTTGCAAATTGCCAAAAACGGATTGGGAACCACAAGACCAAATCCTATGGTTGGTGCTGTTATTGTTTATAACGACACTATTATTGGAGAAGGTTTTACAAGCGCGTATGGAGGCAACCATGCCGAAGTTAATGCAATACATTCTGTGAAAGACAAAGCGCTTTTATCAAAAAGCACTATCTACGTTACGTTAGAACCTTGCAGTCATTATGGAAAAACACCTCCTTGTAGCGATTTAATTATTTCATATAAAATTCAGAATGTGGTTATTGGATGTGTTGATGATAATCCGGAAGTCGCAGGAAAAGGCATCGCTAAACTTAAAGCTTCGGGATGTAATGTTACCGTTGGTATATTGGAAGCGGAATGCAAAGCACATCACAAACGTTTTTTTACATTTCACAATAAAAAGCGTCCTTATATCATATTGAAATGGGCTGAAACTTATGATGGTTTTATTGCTCCGATGAAGAAGGACGAGAAAAAGCCGGTTTGGATCACAAATACATATTCGCGACAACTAGTACATAAATGGAGAGCAGAAGAACAAGCCTTTTTAGTAGGGACTAATACCGTTATTGAGGACAACCCGAGTTTAACAGTTAGAGATTGGACAGGAGAAAACCCAATTAGAGTGGTTATAGATAAGAATTCGAAGTTGCATTCTGATTATACTATTTTTAATGATGACGCAAAAACAATACGACTTACAAATAAAGATATTGATTTCGATAAACCGATAGCCATTCAAATTGCAGATTTATTATTCAAACAAAACATCAACTCCATTATTATTGAAGGAGGAGCAAAAACACTCCAAACTTTTATTGATGAAAACCTTTGGGATGAAGCGAGAGTTTTTATCGGCAATACAGAATTTAAAGAAGGCATAACAGCACCAGAACTTAACGGACTATTAATTTCAGAAGACAAAATTTTAAACGATACGCTTAAGATATTAAGACCTCACAGGTCATAAAACCCTTTAAGGCCTCAAAACGACACTACATAAAAATGATTAAAACACTAATTTTCGACTTTGGAGATGTATTTATCAACTTAGATAAACCAGGCGCGATGCAAAATGCTCTAGATGTATTTAAACTAGAGACTTTTGAAGCTGACATGATTAAAACCAATGAACTTTATGAAGTTGGAAAAATTTCAACTTCAGAATTTATTCAATTTTATAAAACTAAATTTCCTCATGTTAGTGAAGCAGTACTTATCGATGCTTGGAATTTTATTATAAAAGATTTTCCTAATCACAGATTAGATTTTATTAAAAATTTAGCTATCCAAAAAGAATACAAACTCATATTATTAAGTAACACCAATAATATGCATATCAATTTTATTAAGCAGAACGTTTCATTTTACGAAGAATTTAAAGCTTGCTTTGATGTCTTTTATTTATCTCAAGAAATTCAGCTTAGAAAACCAAATACAGATATATTTGAATTTGTTTTATCCGAGAACAATCTAAAACCAAAAGAATGTCTTTTTATAGACGACACAAAGGACAATACAGATACAGCTGCTATAATGGGCTTTAAAACTTGGAATATTGACGAAACAAAAGAGGATGTTATAACTCTTTTTGAAACTAAAAAAGAGCTCTTTTGATTTATCTAATCCTTAGTATTCTATCATCTACCGGAATTTTTGTATTATTTAAACTTTATGACAAGTATAAAGTTAATACACTTCAAGCTATTGTTGTAAACTATATAACGGCCTGCACCGTTGGGTTATTTTATTATAATGGAGAGGTTGTCTTTTCAGAAATAACACAAGCTAAATGGTTCTATGCAGCACTTGGCTTAGGATTTCTGTTTATAGCAATATTTAATGTTATGGCATTAACCGCTCAAAAAAATGGTCTTTCCGTTGCTTCTGTCGCTAGTAAAATGAGTGTTATAATCCCTATTGTATTTGGCATATATGTTTATAACGAAAGTATTGGCACTCAGAAAATCATTGGTATTATACTAGCATTATTCGCAGTCTATCTAACTTCTTTAAAAGTAAAAGAAGATAAAGTAGTAACGCACTCAATTTATTTACCTATCCTGCTATTCTTGGGATCAGGAATTATAGATACATCTATTAATCATTTTGCCCCAGATGATAATATACCTTTGTTTTCAGCAACCATATTTGCTGTTTCAGCAATTATTGGGTTTATTATTTTAAGCTTAAAATCAGTAAAACAAAAGAATAACTTTGATTTAAAAAGTATACCCTTTGGAATTGCTCTGGGTATTGTTAATTATTATTCCATCTATTTTCTTTTGAAAGCCCTACGTGTAGATGGCTTTGAGAGCTCTTCAATATTTACAATCAATAATGTAATTATTGTAGCAGTTTCAACACTAATAGGCTTGTTACTATTTAAAGAACGTATTTCAAAGAAAAATTGGATTGGTATTTTAATCGCTATAGTCTCTATTATTCTAGTCACGTTAACATAATAGAAACCAAAGACAATTAAAAAAAAACCCTAATTATACCGCTTTAATAATAAGAACAGCAAATTATACTTTTTTTGAACACAGTAATGTTGTCCTAATTTTTTGTGATTTTAATGATCCTAGAATTTTCGTTAGCTGAAATTTTAATGAGGTATAAACCGTCTGCTAAATTTTCTAAATTTATAAATTCAGAATCTGTTTTGCTCAATACCGTTTTCCCTGATAAATCATAGACCTCAATCTCATTGATCAGTAGGTTAAAATTCAAGAGGTCTTTTGTAGGATTAGGATACACATTTAAACCCACTAAATAAGAATCATCAACAGACAACTCCCCTGAATCTATACATTCTTCAGAAATTAAATTTACATCTTCAATAATTCCGGTATTATTAAAAACCACATTATCAAAACCACTGTAATCTCCAGAATATCTATGCGCTCTAAAAGAACCATTGCCTATTGGAGATTCAAACTGATTGAAATCAGAATTATTACTAACCGGAATCATGTAAACCCATATTACATTTCCTGAACTATCAATTTCTGAAAGTCTTCCGATATCGGATTCATTAATTAAAGCATTTCCATTAGACATAATTTGCACACCACATTGCGCTCCTCCATGCATAACTTCATTCATAATGGTACCATCCCAAGACCAAAAATAACTTTGTGGCAAAAACTTACCTGAACTTAAACTATAAACACCATCCGTAGCGTTTGGATCAATGATGTGAACAGAAGAAGCGGATAGATTACTACCATAGCCATCATTACTAAACACGGACAACTTACCTTGGTTAGGTCCTTCAGTAATCCACTTAATATCATGCTGTCTACCAAGCTTCTGATCAGAAGCTGTTCCCTGATTATATACTTGAGGATTTCCCCATCTCCATAAAAATCCACCCCCTTTATTATACAGACCTCCACTATTAGTAGATGCTTGATATGTTGTTGTACTATGATCAATAATGAACACTTCGCTTAAGTGCCTAGATGAAATTGCTATTTGATCTAATTCTGCATTGTAGTCAATAGCGTTAACATGTATAGGATTAGACCCTTGACCACCATCATAATTAAGATTCCATAAATGAGGTTTTGAAGAGATTACACCATAATTAGATTTAGAACTATCATAATCCTGTACTAAATGATCAAATAACTTCCATTCCCATACTATATTAGCAGAATTTGTACCTACAGGTTCAATTTCTAAAATTTTATCAAGAACCATGGTGTCCAGATTATACGAAGGATCTAAACCTTCTTCCAATAAATCCACTTTACTATATACATCTCTCACCAATACTAAATAATTACCATTGGGTAGTGGCTCAATATCATGGTGAATTGAAGTCCCAAGGAAATCCTGATAGTTAATACTCCAAATTAAATTGTCGTCCCAATCTTTAATTTCGGTGGTTAGTTCACTACCGACTAAAAGATTACCATTCTCTAAGAGATAACCGTTTCTACTATCAAGACTATCAAACTCCCATTGATTTACAACTTCACCACAATTATTAATTAGAAATACCCTATTATCAGAAGAAGGATTAAATAAGGTATATCCATTAGACTTTATTTCGGTGTCATCATTAAAAATTAAGCCAACCGTTTCTTGAGCTTTTATTAAATTAAAGCTGATTATTACAATTAAAAATAGAATTTTCTTCATGTCTTTTTTTTAACAAATATAATTAATAATATAAGATATTTATTTCGACAATTGCTCTGTTAACAAATCACTATACATATACACCCCTTAAATAATAACAAAAATATTTAAGAGTTACTAATGCCCAGTTGAATTGTTTTAAGGTTTAAGATAATACCTTTAGTTTTGTTATTATAGAAAACTAAGTCTTTCTAATTTATAAATAGAAACTCTATAGGTTTATTTTTACAAATTAACATTATGGAAATCGACACATATAAAACAATTACAAAACAAGCACAAGGCGAATTGTTTAAGGACAAGAATAGCAAATTCTACGGTTTTACTTTTCCGGTAACAAATGAAGAACAGATAAAACAACATATCGAAGACTTAAAAAAAGAACATTATGCCGCTAGGCATTGGTGCTATGCTTATCAAATAGGAACTGAAACCATTCAATATAGAGCCAATGACGATGGAGAACCTAATAACTCTGCCGGAATGCCTATTTATGGTCAAATTCAATCTTTTGAAGTCACCAACATTCTAATCGTAGTGATTAGATACTATGGAGGAGTAAAGCTTGGTGCAGGTGGTTTAATAAACGCCTACAGAACAGGAGCACAATTAGCCTTAGAAGCTTCAAAAATTGTTGAACGCACCATAAATCAAAAATTTCAACTCAATTTCGAATATAAAAATATGAGTAAAGTGATGCGTTTATTAAAAGAAAATGATGTTGAAATTATAAATCAGACTTTAGAACTCGATTGTTTGCTAGAAATATCTGTCAGAAAAAACAACAGTCCCAAAGTATTTGAACTATTCAGTCAATTTTTTGGAGTCGAAATCAAAGAATTATAACGAATAATTTCGCAGTTTGTCTAAAAGATATTTTGGACAACGCGTAGGTCTATTCTTTTCCATGTTAATAAAAGCTAAAATTGTACTACCAGTAGCTAATAAAACGTCAGATTCATTTCTTAATTCATATTCAAATTCAATAGAAGCTGTGGGCAATTTTTTTAATGTAGTTTTTACTTTAAGCACATCATCATAACGTGCTGAATTTTTGTAATTTATAGTTAAAGAAACTACAGGCAACATAATTCCATCTGCCTCCATCCCGCTATAACTCAGCCCAAACTCGCGTAACCACTCTGTTCTACCCACTTCAAAATACACTGCATAATTCCCATGATACACAACTCCCATCTGGTCAGTCTCTCCGTAGCGTACTCTAATACTTGTTTCATTATAATTCATATATAAATGGTTTGATTAAGAAAAAATTTTGTAAATTTCAATGTTTTAAACATGAGGAAAAAATTCTAAATATTCAATGTTATTTGATTTTTTTATTAAGAATTTTGTTCACATATTTGTCCTGTTGAAAACTACTAGAGAATTCCAATTCTCTTTTTTTTTGCTAATATAACTAACAACGAAAAACCTAACTTAACGAATGGAGATCACAGCGCAATCTGTATGGAGTAATTGTCTCGCTTTTATAAAAGATAATATACAACCACAAGCCTATAAAACTTGGTTTGAACCTATAGATGCTGTTAAACTTTCGGGTAATGCATTGAGCATTCAAGTTCCAAGTAAATTTTTCTACGAATGGTTAGAAGAGCATTATGTAAAAATATTAAAGGTTTCACTAACAAAAGAGTTAGGTGCAGATGCTAAATTGGTGTACGTTATTAAAATGGAAAACACCTATGGCAACAAGCAACCTTTTACAGAAAAGATTCCAAGCGCAAACCGCTCGGCTTTAAAATCTCAAGATGTAGATGTCCCTTTTAATAATAAAAGCCCTGAACTTAGAAATCCATTTATAATTCCTGGAATTAGAAATGTAAAAATCGAATCGCAACTTAATCCAAGTTATAGTTTTGAAAATTTCTTAGAAGGTGACTCTAACCGTTTAGCAAGAAATGCAGGAATTGCAGTTGCTAACAAACCAGGAGGCACATCTTTTAATCCGCTTTTAATTTTTGGTGGTGTTGGTTTAGGAAAAACACATTTAGCACACGCTATTGGTGTTGATATTAAAGATAAATATCCTGAAAAAACAGTTTTATATATTTCTGCTGAAAAATTCACACAACAATATATAGACTCCGTAAAAAAGAATAATAGAAACGATTTTATTCATTTCTATCAAATTATAGATGTTCTAATTATAGATGATGTACAGTTCTTATCTGGTAAAACAGGTACGCAAGATGTCTTCTTTCATATATTCAATCACTTACACCAAAACGGAAAGCAAGTTATTTTAACAAGTGACAAAGCTCCTGTAGACATGCAAGATATTGAACAACGCCTATTATCGCGTTTTAAATGGGGACTTTCTGCAGAATTACAAACGCCTGATTTTGAAACTAGAGTTTCTATTCTAAAAAATAAACTTTACAGAGACGGTGTTGAAATGCAAGATGACATTATAGAATATGTTGCTAAGCATATTAAAACTAATGTTAGAGAGCTTGAAGGTGCCATTATTTCACTAATAGCGCAATCGTCTTTCAACAAAAAAGAAATTACAATTAATCTTGCAAAAGATATTGTAGAGAAGTTTGTTAAGAATACGAAGCGTGAAGTTTCTATTGACTACATTCAAAAAGTGGTTTCCGATTACTTTCAAATGGATGTTAACACACTTCAATCTAAAACACGTAAACGTCACATTGTTCAAGCACGTCAATTAGCCATGTTTTTCGCTAAAAAATACACAAAAGCATCTTTAGCTAGTATTGGTTCTCAAATTGGACAACGCGACCATGCCACTGTATTACATGCCTGTAAAACTGTAGATAATTTATCTTCAACAGATAAGCAATTCAGAAAATACGTTGAAGACTTATCTAAAAAATTAGCCCTTTAATTACATTTTTAGTATGACTCGTATCTTAATGGTGTGCTTAGGTAACATTTGCCGTTCGCCATTAGCTCATGGCATCATGCAATCTAAACTTCCTGAAGACCTTTTCTATATTGATTCTGCTGGTACAGCTGCTTATCATATTGGCAATGCACCCGATAAACGCTCCATTTCTGTTGCTAAACAAAATGGTTTAGATATTAGCGCTCAAAATGCCAGACAATTTAAAGTGTCCGATTTTGATACTTTTGATTTTATTTACGTCATGGATCAATCTAACTATAATGACATTATTCATTTAGCTAGAAACGCGGAGGATATAAACAAAGTAGAACTGTTTCTTGAAGGCAATACTTTGATTGAAAACAAAAATATGCCAGATCCTTATTACGGAGGCCAAGACGGTTTTGAGTATGTTTTTAATCTTATAAATGAAACGTGTGACATATTGATTAAGAAACTAATTGACTAATACTTAACCTTTTCAACTCTAATAGACGTCATTTTTTGTAAATTAGTACCTTAACTATTCGTAAATTATGAAATCTACTACAGCGTTTTTATTTACAGCATTCTTATTCATTACGTATTCTTATGCTCAAGAACTAGAGTTGGAACTGATTACTTCTAATTTAAACAATCCCGTTAATATTAAACACGCAGGTGATGACAGGCTCTTTATAGTAGAGCAAGGAGGTGTCATAAAAATAATTGATGCTTCTGGCGCATTACAAGAGACACCATTTTTAGATATTAATGATCTTGTAATTAACTCTGGAAATGAAAGAGGCCTACTCGGCTTGGCTTTTCATCCCGATTATGCAACCAATGGCTATTTTTTTATAAACTACATCAATAATTCAGGAGATACTGTAATTTCAAGGTTTACAACGGACTCAACAAATCCTGAAGTCGCAGATCCTGATTCTGAATCCGTAATCATTTCTTACGACCAACCGTATTCAAACCACAATGGTGGAGATTTAGCATTTGGGTCTGACGGTTATCTTTATATATCTTCTGGTGATGGTGGCTCTGGAGGAGATCCTGAAAACCGCTCACAAAATAAATTAAGCTTATTAGGCAAAATCTTACGGTTAAATATTGATATTCCAACTGAGACTGAAAACTACAGTATACCAGCGGATAATCCATTTATTGAAGATTCTAATGCAAGACACGAAATTTGGGCTTACGGACTAAGAAATCCTTGGAAATTTTCTTTTGATCGTTTAAATGGCGATCAATGGATAGCGGATGTTGGACAAGGCACCTACGAAGAAATCAACAAAGTTTCTACTGAAAACGCAGCAACAGGGCTAAACTATGGTTGGAGATGCTACGAAGGCAATGAGCCTTATGACACTACTGGTTGTGCAGATCAAAGTACTTTTACTTTTCCTATTGATGGTTATAACCATTTTGGTGATGGAGAACCTAAATGCTCAATTACTGGCGGCTATAGATATAGAGGCACCCAATATCCGAATCTTTATGGTTGGTATTTTTTTGCTGACTTTTGCAGTCAGGAAATTGGATATTTGATTTATGATGAAACTAATGACGTTTGGAATAAAAGCTTTAAGCAATTTTCTGGACAATGGTCGGCATTTGGTGAAGATGTGAATGGTGAAATTTATGTTTCAGATCTCGCTGAAGGTAAAATTTATAAACTTACAGACACTACTTTGAGTAGTAATGATCTTTTGTTATCAGAGATAACGGTTTACCCGAATCCCACAAAAAACAATTTTCATATTAATTTTGGTACCAATAATAATTCAGATTTATTAACTGACATATCTATTTACGACATACACGGTAAAAAGGTAAAATCGATTAATCGTACTGGAGAAATTATACAAACTGTTAATACCATAGAATTATCTAGCGGAATTTATATTTTAAATATAAATATTGAAAACGGAAAACAAAGCACACATAAACTAGTTATACATTAATGAGCAACACCAAAGGAAAATTATATCTTATACCTACACGATTAGGTGATAATCCACCATTAGAAGTTTTACCTATTTCAATTAAAAAAATTGTTGAGGATATTGATTTTTACATTGTTGAAAACGAAAAGACAGCACGTCGTTTTATAAAACGTATTTCACCTGGTAAATCACAACCCTCACTAAAGCTTCAAGTCCTTAATAAATATACTACCGAAGCTGAACGTAATACCTTTTTAAACCCTTGTTTAGAAGGAGTGTCAATCGGTTTACTTTCTGAAGCTGGTTGTCCGGCAATTGCAGATCCAGGAGCAGATATTGCGGCTTTAGCGCATCAAATGGATATTAAAGTCGTACCCCTTGTTGGTCCGTCGTCAATATTACTGGCCTTAATGGCTTCAGGAATGAATGGGCAAAGTTTTACTTTTAATGGTTATTTACCAATTGATAAAACTGAACGAAAAGCAAAACTAAAGACTTTAGAACGTTTATCTTCTGACCATAACCAGTCACAGATTTTTATTGAAACTCCTTATAGAAATATGAAAATGCTCGAAGACTTAACGAGTATACTTCACCCTAGCACAAGAGTTTGTGTCGCATGCGATTTAACGTTACCCAGTGAGTTTATAAAAACAAAAACAGCAAACGATTGGAAACACAATAAAGAAGATCTTCAAAAAAGACCTGCTATATTTATTATTCAGAAAGATTAAATTAGTTACGTCAAGTTACTAAACCATTCTTTAAAGGTTCTATGTGACTTGGCAGAATAACTAAGTTGCAATATGTTTTAGCCAAATGTATAGAGCAGAAAAGAGTTAAACAAAAAACTTAAATCGAAAGACAGACCTATACAATACCTTAATAACTCCAATTTAAACAGTAAATGAATAATTTATAAAGTAACTCTAGCCTTCTTATCTGGGGCAATCATAGACGTGTCATAACCTGAAAACTTTTTCATATAGTACCTCACAGAAGAACCATAAGCATCCGAAAGATTATGACCTCCATAGCTACGTAAAAATTTCTTCACATTTCCTGGACCAGCTAAGTGTGCTGCTGCTAATATACCCGATTCAGTAATTTTAACACCTGAAATATGCTTCCCTTCAAAACGTTTAATGTCTTTTCTAAGCACCCATTTATTACGTTCCGCATTTGCTATAAACGCTTTTTCTTGTAATTCTGGATTATACAAAAATTGATTAGGCGTATATATACCTATTAATTTTAAGGTTTCTGCACCAAACTGATATTTACCTAAATACCCTAGAGTATTAACTGTAAAATAATCTCCTCCAGATTCTTTAAAAGCTAAAGCTTCCTTAAAGCCTTCAAAAGATTTACCTAAATACGGAGTAAACATATTGTACTTAACAGCATGGTCTTTAGAAACCATAGCAAAATCTTCAGAAATATTATAGTTGAGTTCTAATCCTTCCGTAGAATACGACTCAGGATTGAGAGATGAACTTGGATACAAGGCTAATGCCATAAGTACACAAATTGAAAATGGTATTACTATATTCTTAACGCTACTTTTAATCATAACAGCTAAATTTTTACAGTAAAATAGTTCCCCAAAACTATCATACAAAATTCGCGTGCAAATATACGACATTTTTTCAATTACTGAAAATCAACCGATTAAGTGTTAATTTTTTAACTTAAAAGTAGATATAGTGCCATTTTATCCGACCATTGCCGTTCATTTCTAGTGTCGGAAATGGCACCTTAATAACGTTAAAAACGTCAAATAATGTTTTTAGGAAGTGAGAATTTGTTTCAATTCGGGTTAAATCAATATCCAAACTTAAGTAATATTGACGTGTTCTATTTTGGTTTAAAAATAGCGGATCTTGAGCTTCACCAGTTAACATCCCTTCTGCACCATACCCAAAAGCGACGTTCAACCAATTAGGAATCGATTCTGTTTTTAAAAATGAATTGATATTTGCACTTAACCAATACGTTTGTCCATTATAATCTTTTAAAAACTCTTCTGCCAAACCACTACCTAGCTTATTTGGTCGTTGCTTTGCGAATGATGTTCTATGAAACGAATACTTTAGTACAATACGTTGTTCTTCCCAAAGTAACTCTTGTCCAACATGTAATCCTGTTCCTGCTGTATTGGCTGCCATATCTGACCAAGAAAATCCCCATTCTTCAGAAAACCCGTCCATAATTTCAACAGCCGTTAAAAAGCCTAGACCTAGTGTAGAACCATAAAGTAATTGATCTTTTTTACTAACTCCAGCCCAGTTTAGCGTGTTAGCACCTAGCCTACCTAATTGATATGAAGAAAACGCATGTCCTAATTTATCCATTTGCAGCCACTCTCCACTATCGTTCAAGGTTTTAAAATTTGAACGTGGATAATCGGCATACCATAATTGATTTAATCCAACTAAGGTTGTTGTCGCTAATGCAGCTTCAGAAATTACAACGGCATTTCTACGCGATGCGTTTAACGTATCGCTAGGCTTTAAAAAATTATTGAGTTTAGATTGTGAAAAAACCGACGCATTTGCCAAAAAGATAACTATAATATAGACAAAAGCTCGCTTCAAATCTTACTTATTAATCCCTTGAGATGACAAATACCTATGATATTCTCTCGCATTGTTATTATGTTGCCCCAATGTTTTCGCGAACTTATGATAACCTATACGCTTAGCATCTGCAGCAAAATAAAGGTAACTATGAGATTCTGGGTTTAAAACGGCTTTTATCGCAGACAAATCTGGCATTGCAATAAGCCCAGGAGGTAAACCTGTATTTTTATATGTATTATATGGAGAGTTAATGTCCTTATGAATGTTTAATACACGTCTAATAATGGTGTTTTGATATTGTGGTAACTGATACGCAGCAAACTTTAAAGTAGGATCGGCTTGTAATGGCATACCTATTCGTAGTCTATTTAAATACACACCTGCCACTCTTGGTTGCTCGTCTGCTTGTTTAGACTCTTCATGCACAATAGATGCTAGGGTAATAACTTCATTTGGAGTTAAATTCAATTTTTTAGCTTTCGCTTTTCTAGCCTCTGTCCAAAAACGATTGTACTCTACTAACATTCTATCTCTGAATGTTTCAGCTGAAGTATTCCAGAAAAACTCATAGCTATTTGGCAAATACATACCTAATGCTGTCGCTTTTGAAAATCCGTTATCAGATAGAAATGACTCATCCATCATTACCTTTTCTAAGGTTAAACTATCAGCTTCAATCTGCATACTTATTCTTCCCGCTAAATCTTTTATACTGTGTTGATTGTTGAATGCTATTTTAACGGGAAGATTTTTACTTCGGATAGAATTAATAATATCATTATTATTCATGCCTTTTGTAATAGCAAACCGACCAGCCTTAATATTGGTGACGTACTTTTTCTGTTTTGCTAAAGCATCAAAAGCCCCAATATCTTTTAAAAGTGGTTCTAATTGCGATCTAACTTCAGAATACGTTGCGTTAGTTGGCACATAAATATAGGCTGCTTCATTTTCGAAAGTGGTATTTGGCGAAAACATCGTTCCATAAATATAGTAAGCAAATCCGCCACAGACTGCTAAACCAATGAGAGCAACAGCCCAAAGAATTTTTTTAATGTACATAATTAATCGTTAATTCGTTGTAAAATATATTCGTTGGTATAGATTTTACCATCGAAACTCCAATCTTTTTTTAATCCTATTTTTTGAAAACCATTAGTTTCAAAAAGTTTTAAACTTGCTAAGTTACTTTCAGAAATATTAGCATAAACCTGATGTAAATGCAAGGTTTCAAAACAATAATTTACTAATAACTCTAAGGCTTCTTTACCGTAACCTTGATTTCTGTTTTCTTCATCTTGAATAAGGATACCGATACCAGCACGTTTATTTTTAATGTCAAATTCAAACACATCAATTAAACCAATAGTGTTATCCTTAGAATCACAAATAGCTAATCGCAATTGTTTCGCTTCAAAAATGTCTTGCTGTGCATTTTTAAGATATTGCTTTATTAAAAATCTTGAATAAGGTGTTTGTGTATCACTTAATTCCCAAAGTGACGTATCATTTTCAATACGGTAAACAAAGTCTAAATCTTCAGGTTCTAAAGCTCTTAAATAAATATGTTCTCCTCTTAAGTTTACCATTCAATTTCACCTTTAAAAACCTGCTCAGCTGGTCCTATTAACCAAATATTATCATAACCGTTATCATTAGTACTAAAAGTTACATTTAAAGGACCACCTTGGGTTTGTAGACTAATTTTATCAGCCTTTGTTTTACCACTTTTATGCATGGCTAATGCAACTGCTGTGACACCTGTACCGCACGATAAGGTTTCATCTTCTACTCCGCGTTCGTATGTTCTCACTGCAAAATTTTCCGCAGATAATTGTTCTACAAAATTCACATTAGATCCGGCTTCATTATAAGGAGCACCATTTCTTATTCTTGCTCCATTTGATTTAACTTCAAAATCTGCTAATCCTGAAACTAGTTCTACATGATGTGGAGAGCCTGTATCTAAAAATAAATGATTATCAAAAGATTCAATTTCCGAAACCTCTTGCATTTGAAGATGCACCAAACCCTCTTCGATTTTAGCTTTATGAAGACCATCAATAGCTATAAATTCTGTTTCGTTTTCAATGATATTTAAAAATTTTGCAAACGCCACAATACAACGTCCACCGTTACCACACATTGTACTTTCGTTACCATCTGCATTGTAATAAACCATTTTAAAATCTACATTTTCATCATTTTCTAGCAGTATAAAACCATCAGCTCCTATGCCAAAACGTCTGTCACATATGGTTGCAATACGTTTGGTATCCTTTTTGTCTATAAACTGTAAACGATTATCTACAATTACAAAATCGTTACCTGTTCCTTGATATTTATAAAATGTCATAGTAATTAATAAGCCACAAATATAAGAATATTAGACTGTATTCTGTGGTGTTAAGAGGTCGTTAAATTTGACGTTAAATAGTCGTTAAAATCAAAAACGAAATCAATAAATTTCTAATTTTAATCGTTAGTTGAACATAAAATAATAATTAAATAGTTAAACTTAAATCTGAAAATTATGAAGAAGATAATAACATTGGTATTTGTTTCTGCATTAGGTGGCCTATTGACTTTGGGTGGTTACAAATTTTTTGTTGAGAATGAGACACAATCTATAGCTGTTGAGCAGTCGTCTGAGTTTCCCATGTTTGTGCCCACTAACAATACCGTAAATACCTTAAACAGTAACACTACATTAGTCCCTAATTTTGTTGAAGCTGCTGATAAGTCGATACACTCTGTTGTGCATGTAAAAAACACAGCCATTGTAAATGCACCAATAAGTATGCGCGATTATTTTTATGGTCGTAGTTCTCAACGTGCCCAAGTTGGTACTGGTAGTGGTGTCATTATTTCGCCGACAGGTTATATTGTCACCAACAACCATGTAATTAAAAATGCAAACGAGATTAGCATTACGTTAAATAACAACAAATCATATATGGCTGAATTAATTGGTACAGATGAAACTACGGATATTGCTTTATTGAAAATTGAAGCTGATGAAGATTTACCATTTATGGCTTTTGGGGATTCTGATAATGCAAAAATTGGAGAATGGGTTTTAGCTGTTGGTAATCCATTTAATCTAAATTCTACAGTTACCGCTGGTATTATCAGTGCAAAATCTAGAGATTTATCTGGTCAGAATATGCAGTCCTTTATACAAACTGATGCTGCCGTTAACCCAGGAAATTCAGGTGGTGCTTTGGTTAATACCAATGGAGACCTTATAGGCATTAACACTGCGATTTCATCACAAACTGGTTCTTATATTGGTTACTCGTTTGCCGTACCAAGTAATATTGCTCGCAAAATAGTTAATGATATAATGGAATATGGTAATGTCCAAAACGGTATCCTTGGTGTTTCTGGTGGTGCACTAAATAGTGAAGCTGCAGAAAAATTAGAGGTTAAGGCTACAGAAGGCTTCTATGTTAGTGAGGTACAAGAAGGCACAGGTGCAGAAAAAGCTGGTATTCAATCTGGTGATATTATTAGAAAGATTGATAATGTAGAAATTAATAAATTCTCTGATTTGTCGGGATATTTAAAAACTAAGAGTCCAAATGATGTCGTAAATGTTACTTTACTTAGAAACGGTGATGAAGAAATACTTCCTGTTACGTTATTAAAACCTTCAATATATACATTGCCAACCATTGGTCTTATTAAAAATGCTTCAGAAAAGGAACTAAAACGCCATAATACAGAATACGGAGTAAAAATTAATAAACTAGATGAAAATTATAAAACTTCTTGGAACAAAAATGGAGTTGAAGAAGGCAGCATCATTACTAAAATTAATGGTAAAAAATTGTATTCTATAGATGATGCTCAAAATGCTATAAAAACACGTGGTGTTAATGAACCGCTTCAAATTGAAGTTATCAATAAAGAAGGTGAAAAAGTGGTTTATCATTTTAGATAAAAAACCTTAATTTAGTCCTTAAATCACCCTTCAAAGTATATTTCTTTGAAGGGTTTTTATTTTCGACAAAAGGTGTTACGAAAACGTTTGAAATATATTACTTTTGCGCAAAATCTAAATCACTTAAACCAAGAAAACATGGGATTTAACGATACTTACGAAAAAGAGTTAGCGTTTCAAGCCGATCGTCGCAGAGCAACTGTCGAATTTATTAAAATCATCAGCGATTTATGGTACGATAAGTCTATTGAGCTTGTCATATTCAGAAATCAATTAATAGACCGAAATGTGAGCGAAATTTTAAACTTGCATGAGTATGCGGGTGAATTTGTTCAGAAACCAATCTCTATTTTTGATTCAGTTGAAATTGCACAAGCAATAAGCACATTAAACTTACCACCTGCAAAATTAGATATTGGGAAGTTAACTTACGAATTTCACTTAGAAGATCAGAAATATGGTAACGCCACTGCTTTTGTAGCTTCTAAATTAGGCAAAGCTAAAGACAACAAAGCCATTGAGCCTAAAGATGTTATACTCTATGGCTTTGGAAGAATTGGTCGTTTAGTAGCGCGTGAATTAATGACACGAACAGGAAAAGGCAATCAATTACGGTTAAGAGCGATTGTTACACGCGGAAATATCAACGAAACAGTTTTAGAAAAGCGTGCGTCATTATTAAGAAACGATTCTGTACATGGTGATTTTTCTGGTATGGTAAGTACAGATATTAAAAATTCTGCGCTAATTATAAATGGTACGACTGTAAATGTAATTTCAGCAAATGATCCAGAAGATATTGATTACACAAAATATGGCATAAATAACGCTTTAGTTATAGATAACACCGGTGCGTTTAGAGATAAAGCAGCTTTAAGCAGACATTTAAAAGCCAAAGGTGTAGAGAAAGTATTATTAACTGCACCAGGAAAAGGTATACCTAATATTGTACATGGAGTTAATCATTTAGAGCATAATCCAGATAAGGTTAACATATTCTCGGCTGCGTCTTGTACAACCAATGCCATAACACCTGTTTTAAAAGCTGTTGAAGATTCTTTTGGTATTAAAACCGGACATTTAGAAACGATTCACGCTTATACAAATGATCAAAACTTAGTAGATAATTTCCATAGCAAATACAGACGAGGTCGGGCTGCAGCATTAAATATGGTCATTACAGAAACTGGTGCTGGTCAAGCGGTAAGTAAAGCCATACCTGCTTTAGAAGGCAAATTAACATCTAATGCCATTAGAGTACCTGTACCTAACGGCTCTTTAGCTATTTTGAATTTAGAACTAGATAATAAAACTACAGTTGCTAGTTTAAATACAATTATGAAAAAGTATGCACTCGAAGGTGATTTAGTAGAGCAAATTAAATACGAAATGAGTGACGAATTAGTTTCTAGCGATATTATTGGTAGTTCTGCACCTGCTATTTATGACAGTAAAGCAACCATTGTTAGAAAAGATGGAAAAAATGCAATACTATATATATGGTACGATAACGAATATGGGTATAGCCAACAAGTCATTAGACTCGCAAAGTATATTTCTAAGGTAAGACGCTATGCTTACTATTAGAACGTTCTGAAAAAGGAAAAAAGAAAATCTTGTCTTTGGGCAAGATTTTCTTAATTATTAGCGATATGATTTATAGTGAATTAATAACGCAACAGAAATAAAACTAAGGATAGACTTATAGTATTGAACATCTAAACTATATTTTCTTCCGTATATTAAATGCCTTTCACTATTGAAAGGCTATTTGTTTGATAATTTGTTTATGATATCCTCATAAAATTATTATCTTGGCAACCAATTAATCTAACACAACCAAAAATTACCTCTAAGATGAAATTCTTAACAAAAGTCATTGTAATTCTTTTAGTTACATTTAGTTTTCAAACAGTAATCGCACAAACCGATAACGACGACGAAGAGAAATTATCTCTTAACAGTGGTACAATAGATAATCAATTCGAATTTGTAATTAGACGCTCAAATAGCTGGCAAGACTACAAAACCGTAAAAAAAACATGGTTATATGCTTTAAAAGCTCACACTTTAGATTCGTTAAAAGCGGTTCATAAAGATTTAGTAGATACCCAAGCAATTGTAAAGAAACAAGCTGGCGAAATTGAAAGTTTAAAAAGTAGCTTGTCTAATACAGAATCAACGTTAAACGCTACAAATGATGAAAAAGACAATATTTCATTATTTGGTATTCAAACAAATAAAGCAAGCTACAAGATTTTAATGTGGAGCATTATTGGAGGTTTATTAGTCTTGCTATTATTCTTTATCTATAAATTTAAAGGAAGTAACTCCGCTACGCGAGAAGCTAAACACAAACTAGAAGAAGTAGAATCTGAATTTGAAGAACACAGACGTAATGCCTTAGAGCGCGAGCAAAAAGTAAGACGTCAATTACAAGACGAATTAAATAAGCAGAAGTCTTAGATAAATGTTCATCCTATTAAACATATAAAATCCGTAATTAAATTACGGATTTTTTTATGTCTTACCACGAGTTATGTTTTGTAAAATATAACAGACTAAAAACATGTGCAACAGACTATCTAAAAAATACATCAATTAAACATATCTTTGCAAACTCATAGAATGAAATCATGCGCATAGACATCATAACTGTATTACCTGAACTTTTAAAAAGTCCGTTTGAAGCTTCTATTCTAAAGCGAGCAATTGAAGCTGGTTTAGTAGAAGTCCACTTTCATAATTTAAGAGATTATGCTACCGGTGGCTATAAATCTGTAGACGACACTCAGTTTGGTGGAGGTGCAGGCATGGTGATGTCCATAGCACCTATTGATAAGTGCATTTCTAAATTACAACAAGAACGTAATTATGACGAAATAATCTATATGACTCCAGATGGAGAGCAGCTTAATCAAAGTATTGCGAACCAAACGTCTTTAAAAGAGAATATCATAATTTTATGTGGACATTATAAAGGAGTAGATCAACGTGTGCGTGATAGATTTATAACACGCGAAATATCTATAGGAGATTATGTTTTATCTGGCGGTGAATTAGGTGCAGCCGTATTGTGCGATGCTGTGATCCGATTAATACCTGGAGTCTTAGGAAATGAAACCTCTGCCCTAACCGACTCTTTTCAAGATAATTTATTGGCACCTCCAATTTATACGAAGCCTAGAGAATATGATGGAATGAAAGTCCCAGAAGTATTATTCAGCGGAAACTTTGGTAAAATTGAAAAATGGAGAGAAGAACAAGCTTATAAAAGAACTCAAGAAAGACGACCAGATCTACTTGAAGATTAATAAAATAAACTATAAATAATGGATAGTTCTACAGAGATTCTTTTTACCATAGGCCAAATTATCAGTAGTTTTTCAACGCTCATTGTATTAGTAGCCTCAATTATCCTTTTTACAAAGCAAAGAACTCTTGCAACATGGCTAATTTTAATAGGTAATATTCTAATATGCATTACATATATAGGTAGTCTAATTCTAAATATTTTCGCAGGAAGAGAGAGTATAGATACCTTATTATTAACTCAAGGTATGTCATCTATCGCTCAAAGCATATCCTATTTAATATTTGCAATTGGTTTAATAGTATTAGCACTATCTGAATTTTCGAAAAAACAAAATCAAAGCCCCTCAAAAGGTTGAGATAACCGCAACGAATTAACCTAAAATTACCTCAATAAAATTTACCAATCAAAGTATTGCCAATAAACAAAAAAGTATTACTTTTGCAAACCAATTTAGACCAACCTCTGGCGAGAATCGTGAATGTTGCTTTGAATTAACTATTATAAATAAAACAAAATGGATTTAGTAAAATTTGTACAAGACGAATTTGTAACTCGTAAGGACTTTCCAGAATTTGGTGCTGGTGATACAATCACAGTATACTACGAAATTAGAGAAGGTGAAAAAGTACGTACACAGTTTTTTAGAGGTGTTGTATTACAACGTAAAGGAAGTGGATCTTCTGAAACGTTTACCATCCGTAAAATGTCAGGAACAATTGGAGTAGAACGTATCTTCCCAGTTAACCTACCTGCTTTACAAAAAGTAGAAGTTAACAAACGTGGTAAAGTACGTAGAGCTAGAATTTTCTACTTTAGAGGTCTTACTGGTAAAAAAGCAAGAATCAAAGAAGTTAGAAGATAATTCCAACTTATATATTACCATAAAAAGCCTTCTGATAAAGAAGGCTTTTTTGGTTATTAACAATTGTTAATAACCTTAGCTCATAAAGTGTTGATATCTAAAATGTTAAAAACATAGTAGAACTCAAAATAATTACTTAACTTAGTAAAACAATTAACAACAAACCTCGTTTGGTTTTGAATTCTATTTCAAATTAATGTTAAATTGTTACTAGAGATTCGTTCTTTATGTATTGAGGTTGTTTTTTGAGATTGCGTAACAACTTACGTTGGTAAGTGTTTGTGAAACGATCATGAAACTTTATTGGTTTAACATGCTTAGTAGGTTAACCTAGTAAAGTGAAAAGCTCCGAAGAAGTAGTGGAATCGAAAGTGAACACGAAAAGGACGAGCAATGTTTTAGACCTAACATTCATTCATTTGAAGATTATAGGAAAAACATCAAGAAAAACAAACCTAAGAAGCACAGTAATATCAGGTCAATACATTTTGAAAGATATGAAATGTTTCGATTTGAAACGGAAACACTTGAACCGAAAAAGATGATGACCTTGGTCATTCAGCTGAGTTAGCTAAAACTAAATAGGTCACGTAAGTACTGTTTCTATGAAAGCCATGTCAACACAGATTTTTCTGAGTGATATGGCTTTTTATTTTATTCATGTTTAAAACGTAATAACACATGTGAATCTCAGTAGCTAGAAATATACTCTTACATTTCTGAGTGGGAATAAAGTAAAACTCAATGTAATCACTCTTTTAAATTGACCAATATCTTTTGTATTCTTGTAAAATGAATCTACAATTAATAGAAGAGCAGCACTATAAAACACAGAATTACACTATAAATTCGCTACATAAAGCGGAATATACGAACTGTACATTTACCAATTGTAATTTCGAAAATTCAGATCTTTCTAATACTGTCTTTTCTGAATGTGATTTTGTAGATTGTAATTTTAGCAATGCCAATGTTATGCATACGACACTTGACAATATAACATTCACTGGTTGTAAAATTTTAGGTGTTTTATTTCAAAATTGTAATACGTTTTTACTGTCTTTCAAGTTCATAAACTGCACATTAAATTTGAGTAGTTTTTATCAATTAAAAATTAACCGTACGAGCTTTTTAAATTGCATAATGCATCAAGTTGATTTCAATGAAACTGAAGCAAAATATGTCACTTTTAAAGATTGTGATTTATTCCAATCCATCTTCGACCGAACTAATCTTGAGCATTCAAATTTTACTTCAGCATATAGTTTCAATATTAATCCTAATTTAAACCAAATTAAACAAGCGTCATTTTCAAAAGAAAACCTTTCGGGTTTATTAGAGAGCTTTAATATTAAGATAACAGATTAAATAAGAACTTTAAGTGTTTATTTATCAATTTCTTAAAATTTCATCGTGTTTAGTATTAATCTTATACCTATAAAAATCAAACGTTTTCGTATATTCGCACTGCTCAATTTCGAGCAAATTTTTATTCATTTTATTTACAAGACATATGACAAAAACAGCAAAGATTGTTTATACAAAAACGGATGAAGCACCAGCTTTAGCAACGCGTTCATTTTTACCGATTGTTGAAGCATTTACGAAGTCTTCAGGTATTGTTATAGAGACAAAAGATATATCATTAGCTGCTAGAATTTTAGCAGCATTTCCAGACTTTTTATCAGACGATCAAAAAGTAACGGATGCCATAGCTGAATTAGCAGAATTGGTAAAACAACCAGAAGCTAATATTATAAAATTACCAAATATCAGCGCTTCCGTTCCACAACTTATGGCTGCAATTGAAGAGTTACAATCAAAAGGTTTTAAGATCCCTAATTATCCGGATGAACCAAAAGACGATTCTGAAAAAGAAATTAAATCTCGTTACGATAAAATTAAAGGTAGTGCTGTAAATCCAGTATTAAGAGAAGGTAATTCAGACAGACGTGCCCCTAAAGCCGTTAAGAATTATGCGAAAAAGAATCCACATAGCATGGGAGCTTGGTCTTCAGATTCAAAAACACATGTAGCCACCATGTCTAAAGGAGATTTTGCTCACAACGAAAAATCTATAACACTTCCAGAAGCAACAACTATAAGTATTGTTCATACGGATGCTAAAGGTAATAAGACCTATTTAAAAGAAGGTTTAGATATCCTTAAAGACGAAATTATCGATGCAACGATAATGAGCAAAAAAGCATTATTAGAGTTTTTAGAGGAACAAGTTGAGGATGCTTTAGATAAAAGTGTATTGTTTTCATTACACATGAAAGCAACTATGATGAAAGTTTCTGACCCAATCATTTTTGGTCACGCTGTACGTGTGTTCTTCAAAGATTTGTTTGATAAACACGGAAAAACTTTCGATAAAATTGGTGTTGATGTAAACAATGGATTTGGAAACTTATTAGAAAAATTAAGTGAACTTCCAGAGGAAAAACGCGATGAAATAAGAGCTGATATTCGTTATGAATTAACTCATGGTGCAGATGTCGCAATGGTAAATTCTGATAGAGGGATTACAAATCTTCATGTACCAAGTGATGTTATTATTGATGCCTCTATGCCAGCAATGATTAGAACTTCTGGTCAGATGTGGAATGCAGAAGGAAAACAACAAGATACAAAAGCAGTAATTCCAGATAGTAGTTATGCTGGTGTTTATAGTGCAACGATTGATTTCTGTAAAAAACATGGAGCATTTGATCCAACAACAATGGGAACAGTTCCTAATGTAGGATTGATGGCTCAAAAAGCTGAAGAATATGGTTCTCATGATAAAACCTTCGAAATCGCTTCTAAAGGAAAAGTAGAGGTCATAGATACTAATGGTAATGTCTTATTAAGTCATAAAGTTGAGGCTGGTGATATCTGGAGAATGTGCCAAGTTAAGGATGCACCAATTCAAGATTGGGTAAAACTTGCTGTAACTAGAGCGAGAGCAACTGAAACACCAACTGTTTTTTGGTTAGATAAGAAAAGAGCACATGACGCAGAATTGATTAAAAAAGTAAATACTTACTTAAAAGATCATGATACTGAAGGTTTAGATATTAGAATTTTATCATTAGTTGATGCTACTAATTTCACATTAAAACGAATCAAAGAAGGAAAAGATACCATTTCTGTAACAGGAAATGTCCTTAGAGATTATTTAACTGATTTATTTCCGATTTTAGAAGTTGGTACTAGTGCAAAGATGCTGTCTATTGTTCCGTTAATGAATGGTGGTGGTTTGTTTGAAACCGGAGCTGGTGGATCTGCACCTAAGCATGTTCAACAATTTCTTTCAGAAGATCATTTACGTTGGGATTCTTTAGGCGAATTTTTAGCTTTAGCTGTTTCTTTAGAGCATTTCTCTATAGTCAACAGTAATAAAAAAGCAAGTATTTTAGGTGAAACATTAGATGATGCTTCAGATAAATTATTAGAAAACAGAAAAGGACCTTCAAGAAAAGTTAATGAATTAGACAACAGAGGAAGTCATTTTTACTTAGCACTTTATTGGGCTGAAGCACTTGCAAACCAAGATAAAGATGCAGCATTAAAAACTGAATTTACAACGGTTTTCAATGCCTTATCTAGGAATGAAGATACTATCTTAAAAGAACTTATAGATTGCCAAGGAGAGCCTGTAAATATTGAAGGGTACTATCTTCCAAACGAAAATTTAATTTCTAAAGCAATGCGACCAAGTGATTCTTTTAATGCTATTATAAATTCATAATAACATTAGATTAATGTTATGTTAAAAAGCTTCCTTCGGGAAGCTTTTTTTGTTTAATTTAAATTACATTTGGTGAAACAAAATAATCAATTATTACTTCAAGCAATTAAAACATCAACTATGGTAATACTTCTAAGGGGATTTTTTATCTTCTTTTTATTGAACACTTTAGGCCTTCAAGCGCAAGATAAATTTACTTTAAGTGGAACTGTATCAGATAATCAAAGTAATGAAACACTCATTGGAGTTAACATCATATTACCTGATCAGCAAACTGGAACCGTTTCAAATGAGTATGGCTTCTACTCTATTACTTTACCAGCAGGAACCTATGTGATTCAAATTAGTTATTTAGGTTATAAAACCATTTCTGAAACTATAATTCTTAATGATAATCTTACTAAAAATTATAAACTCGATGAAGCCGCCGAGAGCTTGGATGAAGTCATTGTTACCGAAGATATTGAAAAAGTAAACATCAAAAAACCACAAATGAGCGTCAATTCGTTATCTATAAAAACGATAAAGAATATGCCTGTTGTTTTAGGCGAAGTCGATGTTATAAAATCCATTACACTTCTTCCTGGTGTTACCAATGCTGGTGAAGGCTCTTCTGGATTTAACGTTAGAGGTGGTGCTGCAGATCAAAATCTAATTCTTTTAGATGAAGCAACAATATTTAACTCATCACATCTCTTTGGTTTCTTTTCCGTTTTTAATCCTGATGCTATTAAAGATTTAAAATTATATAAAGGTGGTATTCCAGCAAAATATGGTGGACGCGTGTCTTCTGTCTTAGATATATATCAAAAAGAAGGGAATAGTAAATCGTTTCACATGAATGGTGGCATTGGGTTAATTTCAAGTCGCTTATTAGCTGAAGGTCCGATAAAAAAAGATAAAGGTTCGTTTCTAATTGGTGGTCGTAGCAGCTATGCCCACCTTTTCTTACCTCTTATTGACTTAGATAATGTGGCTTATTTCTATGATTTAAATACAAAACTAAGTTATAATATAAATGAAAATAACAATATTTACTTGTCGGGTTACTTTGGTCGCGATGTGTTTAAAATTTCTGATAGTTTCGAAAATTCATTTGGAAACTCAGTTTTAAATTTTAGATGGAACCATTTGTATTCAGACAAAATATTTTCTAATTTATCTCTTATTTATTCCGATTACTATTATGGTTTAAAATTAAGCTTTGTTGGATTTGATTGGATTTCTGGAATCAAAAACTTCAATCTCAAATACGATTTTAAGCATTATATAAGTAATAACTTTAAGCTAGAATACGGTATAAATAGTATGTATTACAAATTTAATCCTGGAGATATAAAACCTATTAACGACGATTCAGGTATTAATCCTTTTAAACTTATAGATAAATATGCCTTTGAAAATGCTATATATATTGATGCTGAACATAAATTAAGCGATAAATTATCTGTGAGTTATGGCGCACGTTTAAGTATGTTCCACAGAATGGGTCAAGATGAATTAAATCGTTATGAAGATAACAGCCCACTAACATTTAACGAGTCCATCGGAATTTATGAAAAAACAGAACCCAATGGTACATATACTTATAATGGAAGCGATGTTATAGAATCATTTGCCAACCTCGAACCTCGATTAGCAGTAGCTTATCAATTAAATGATAACTCTTCAGTAAAAGCGAGTTACAATCGTATGAGTCAATATCTACATTTACTATCTAATACAAGCTCACCAACACCTTTAGATGTTTGGACTCCAAGTGGAAAATACATTAAGCCACAATTATTAGATCAGGTGGCTATTGGTTATTTTAAAACATTTAAAAACAATGCTTATTCTTTAGAGGTCGAAAGTTTTTATAAGACCATTCAGAATCGCATCGATTACATTGATGGTGCAGATTTAATTGCCAATAATGCCATAGAGCAAGTTATATTAAATGGAGAAGGAAGAGCTTACGGATTAGAAGTTCTCCTTAAAAAAAATGAAGGAAAATTTACGGGTTGGTTAGCCTACACACTTTCAAAATCTGAACAAAGAACACCTGGAAGAACTGCCATAGAAACCGGAATTAACAATGGAGAATGGTATAACACACCATATGATAAAACCCATGACATTTCACTGACAGCAAGTTATGAATTAAACAAAAAATGGTCGTTTAGTTCTAATCTTATTTTTCAAACGGGCCAACCCACAACGTTTCCAAACGGACAATATCAATACAACGATATCATCATTCCAAATTACGAAGCAAGAAATTCAAGTAGGCTGCCATCCTACCATCGTTTAGACATAGCTGTAAATTACAATCCTAACCCTGAGAGTACAAAAAACTTTAAAGGAGAATGGGTCTTTGGAATATACAATGTCTACAACCGAAAAAATGCAGCAAGCATATCTTTTAGTGAAAATAGAAACACAGGAAATAATGAAGCTACGCGCTTATCCATTTTTGGTATTGTGCCTTCTTTCTCATATAATTTCAAATTTTAAATCATGAAAAAATTAATATATATAAGTTTCATAGTGTTACTTTTTACAAATTGTGAAGATGTCATTGACGTTGATTTAAACAATGCAGAACCAAAATTAGTCATTGAGGCATCCATAAATTATTTTAAAAATACAACAGGAAACGAACAAAGCATAAAATTATCCTTATCTGCCCCCTTTTTCGAGGATAGCATTCCACCTGCCAATGGAGCAACAGTACAAATTTCAGATACTGCTGGCAATACGTTCAATTTTATAGAAACGGATAATACTGGTATGTATTACAACAACACTTTTATTCCTGTTATAAACGAGACATATAATTTAATTATAAATTATAATGGCGAAATCTATACGGCATCCGAAATCTTAACCTCTGTCGTTCCTATTGATTATATAGAACAAAATAATGAAGGTGGTTTTTCAGGCGAAGACATAGAGCTTAAAGCCTATTATACAGATCCATCAGGCATAAATAATTACTATTTTTTCGAATTTATCAGTGATATTCCAGTTGTACCATCCTTATCCGTTTACGACGACAGGTTTACTGACGGAAATGAAATTTTTGGATTCTACACTGAAGAAGATTTAGAATCTGGCGATAGCGTTACCATAAGAAACTATGGTATATCAAGCCAATTTTACGATTTCATGTTTATTCTTTTACAACAAGGCGGTGATTCTGGTGGTGGTCCGTTTGAAACACAACCCGCTACAGTGCGAGGTAATTGCATAAACACAACTAATCCCGATAACTATCCTTATGGTTATTTTAGATTATCAGAAGTAGATGAATTAATTTATATTGTTGAATAAATTAATCACTTGGGCATTACCCACAAAAAAGTGGGTCGCGTCATCCACTATATCTTTTTGCGATGACAGTTCTGATTTCTTTATAACATTTTTGTTATCAATAATACAATCCGTCACCTTAATATTTTTTTTTTGCAAAAAGGATGCCGTTACTACCGCTAATGCAACCTATCCGCCAAAATTATTTCTTACCTTTAAAGCATGACTTTTATAAAAACAACAGAGCAAGACTCAAACTATAATAATCTCGAAAACATGTCAATCAACGAGATTATAAACTCTATAAATAAAGAAGACAAAACTGTTCCTTTAGCTGTAGAAAAAGCATTACCTCAAATAGAATCTCTTATCCAGCAAATTGTTGCAAAACTCAAAAATGGAGGGAGACTATTTTACATCGGTGCAGGAACTAGTGGAAGGTTAGGCATTTTAGATGCTTCGGAATGCCCACCAACTTTTGGAGTTACTCACGATTTAGTTATAGGTTTAATCGCAGGTGGTGATATAGCCATTAGAAAAGCTGTTGAAAATGCCGAAGATTCTACTACACAAGGCTGGAAAGACTTAGTAGACCATAACATTTCTGAAAACGATGTTGTTATAGGTATTGCTGCTTCTGGTACTACGCCATATGTTATTAGTGCATTAGAAACATGCAACGAACATAATATCATAACAGGTTGTATAACTTGTAACTTTAATAGTCCATTATCTTTAACAGCCAAATTCCCAATTGAAGTTATTGTTGGTCCAGAATTTTTAACAGGAAGTTCAAGAATGAAAGCAGGAACTGCTCAAAAACTTGTGCTTAATATGATTACCACCACTACCATGATTAAATTGGATAAAGTTAAAGGTAATAAAATGGTAGACATGCAACTTAGTAATGATAAGTTAGTTAATAGAGCTATAAAAATGATTATGACAGAACTTAATGTTTCTGAAACAGAAGCATCGGTTTTATTAAGTAAGCATAAAAACGTTAGAGAAAGTATCACTCATGGAAGAAGATAATAGCACAGATAGAGACATTTTAGCTAAAGGCCTCAAACGATTACTAATTTGTTTAGCGTTTATGTTTTCAGGACCTACGTTATTGCATTTAGCCTTAGACAATAGCGAGAAACCACTGTATATACCACTTTTAATTACAGCATTTATACTTTGTATCGCAGCTGTAGTGTTCTTATTTCTTGGGATTAATACAATTCTAGATAGTATATTTAAGAAGAAAAAGTAACACGTATTCTTTTGTGCGCGGTTAACCAGATCTATGATCTAGATTCTTAGTT
This sequence comes from Winogradskyella thalassocola, assembly GCF_900099995.1. GTDB lineage: Bacteria > Bacteroidota > Bacteroidia > Flavobacteriales > Flavobacteriaceae > Winogradskyella > Winogradskyella thalassocola. The sequence continues at coordinate 792 of NZ_FNCZ01000008.1, read as the reverse complement.
CCTGGATCAACAAATCAGCTTCTCTTTTAGTGAACTAAAAAGAATAATTCTAATTTTCCCTTATTACTTACTCAATTCTACGAAACACAATTCAGTAGAAAAACACATTTCTGATTAACTGGTTTAATAATGTCAAGATTGATTAAGCCTTAAACAAAGAGAAGTTAGGTTTCTGAAGAAAATCTATAAATCAAAAGTGCTTATACGCAAAAAAATCTCATTTCTCGATGGGATTTTTTATTTCAAGTTGTAAATAGAGCTTAAAAAAAGGTGTAAAACAAAAAAACCCTTACTAGATAACTAGTAAGGGTTTAATACATATCGATTTATCATCGATAAAAAAAGGCGGCGACCTACTCTTCCACAGTAAAGCAGTACCATCGGCGCAAACGGGCTTAACTACTCTGTTCGGAATGGTTAGAGGTGAGCCCCGTCGCTATAACCACCTTAAATTTTTATTCTGATAGATATCAGAACTTGGGTTGTTATAAATAATCAACACTAATATTGTTGACATATTGAAAAAATGACATGAATATGTATCGTAATGTATACTTTATAAAAAAACTGACTCGCTCGTTAACCATTGCTGGTTGTCGAGCGAAGTCGAAGTGACAATAAGCCTATGGGTTATTAGTACTACTCGGCTATGACATTACTGCCTTTACACCTATAGCCTATCAACGTGGTAATCTTCCACGACCCTTTAAAGAAATCTCATCTTGTGGTGGGTTTCGCGCTTATATGCTTTCAGCGCTTATCCCTTCCGAACGTAGCTACCCTGCAATGCTC
>NZ_FNCZ01000030.1 GCF_900099995.1 Winogradskyella thalassocola | reverse complement strand
AAAATCTGGGTTAATATTTGATGCAACATATAAAAGTACGCTAGTGAAAAATTAATGGGATTTTACTTGTTTTTTAGCACAGTACTTTGTTGTAATGCGTTTTTATTTATAATATTCAATTTCTCTTGTCCAAACAAATAGTTTCTTTCCATTAACAGACTTGATTTGTTTTGTCCAATTATTTTGATTGTCAAATTCATATTCAAATTCTACTAATATGGGATTATTTTTTTCGGTATAGATTAATTTTACTTGATTCCCGTTCTTGTCGTAATGGTATTCAAAGGAAAGATTGTTTTCAGGATATTCTGGGACGAAATACTTTTCATTTGTTTTTTGATTTTCTTTGTTATAAGAATATGAAGTATATCTCTCAATCTTTCCAGCTCTGTTCAAACTTGTCTCTTTTACTAATAATCCGTTTAAGTACTCTTTAAGTATTTTCCCTTTTATTTTAGGTGATGTCTCACTGTAAAATTCTCCGTCGTAAGATTGTATTTCAATAACATCTCCATTTTCATTGTAAATAAATTTACGGTCTAACTTATTGTAACCATTTCCATCTTTAAATAATGTTCTTTTATTGTCTTTTTCAATAACTTTAAAAGGTGAGTAGCTAATTACTTCTTTAATTTTTCCGTTTGGATAGTGAGTGTATTTTGTGCCATAAGTTTCTCCATCATCATTAAAGTCTTGAGATTGTATTAAGTTATCATTTTCATCATAAACAAATTCTGAATATGAATATAGATTTGGGTCATCAGATGCATAATAAATTGTTGATTTTAACTTATTTTTTTTGTCATATTTGAAATTTCTAACTGTATAATCATCCTTTTCATAATACTTTTTTTCTTGTATTAGATTGTCATTCTTATCATACTTATAATTGAAAAAAGCAACTGTATCACCATTTTTATAAAACCAAACTTCGTAAGTTGGTTTACCTTTTTCATTCAATTCCTTATGGTAGTTAGAATAATGTACAAAAGGCGTATTATACCACCAATTATAAAACCTACTTTTAGTAAATTTTGGATTTGAAAAACCATGATGACCATAATCTCCTTCGTCACTAAATAATTTCATATTCTGCTGATTTTCATCAAGAAAATTGAGTTGCTCTCTAACAGATTTTACTTGTCCATATATCGTGTCTTTTTGTTGACCATTGGAAAATGAAAACCACAATAATGATAAAGCTAAAATCAGGTTGGTTTTGTTCATTGTTTTTATGGTAAATCTATTGGGTTTTATTTCAGTAAAAAAGTCTAAATGAGTTTAAGAATTAATTCAATGAGTAATTCAGTTAGTTGGTTTAGGCAAATGCATTACAACGTTGTTGTGTATGGTTAGTTGCGCGTGCAAGCAACTAAATTAGTAAACAAATACGAACCCGAGAAAATTCCGAAGGAATTTTCCAAATAAGCACTTGCCAAAGCAATTAATTATACACGGCTTAAGTTTACAATTCATTAAATTTAAGGATAAATTAGAAAGAACAAAAGAGAGGAATAAGGTTAATATACACGC
>NZ_FNCZ01000007.1 GCF_900099995.1 Winogradskyella thalassocola | reverse complement strand
GTGTAAGCTAGTGGATTAGCTATAGGGTTGTTGTCTGCTTCTGCATTCGCTTCACTCTCGTAGTAGCTAACGATGTACTGTAACGGATCTTGACCGTTTAGTAATTCTGCGGCTTTGGTTGTTAAATCAAAAGTAGCAAATCCATCTGCTGAGATATCATCACATTCCTCTAGTGCTGTTGGTTCTAGTAACTGTGGTGTTGGCTCTACGATTAACTTTAACACGACAATAGTCGCACAGTCTGTCGCTATCGTTGGACTTTCTATTCGGGCATATAAGATTTGTTCACCTTGTACTATGTTGTTATAGTTCACTGTGGTGTCTATAGCATTAACTCCATTTTCTGCATTAGTTTCTGTCTCATGATAGGTCACTTCTAGTCCTGATGCTCCTCCCGTGATCTCATTATCGACATCGGTAAGCGTGAAGACTCCAAAACCATCATTGTCTGGATCACAATATCTCAGTGGTTGTGGTGTAAAGGCTATTGGTGCTTGTTGTACTATTAATTCTAAATTAGTAGTATCATAACAGCCTGTGTTGATATTTTCTACACGTACAAAAATGATTTGTCCATTACTGGTATTGGTATATAAGGTTGGTAATGGATTCATTTCTGTTTCTGCGTCTGCCAAAGTCTCATAGTAACTTACAGAATAGGCTGGATTGTTTCCTGTGATTTCTGTGTTCTTTAGACTTAAATCCATTTCTGTTAGACCATCTGGTGTACCATCATCACAAACCTCTAAAGCTGTTGGTACAACCAAAGCTGGTAATGGGTTTACAACTAAATCAAATGTAAGGTCTGAAGTACATCCTGTTAGTGTATTAGTCAGTACGGCTATTATTGATTGCGGGTTGCTCGTATTGGTATAACCTCCTATTATTGGGTTGGTTCCGGTACTTGCATCTGCTGCATTAGCATAATAACTTACCGTGATATTTACCTGACCATTTAAAATCTCTGCAGTCTTTGTTGTTAAATCAAAGGCTTCTTCGTCGTCTCCTGGTGTCGTCTCATCACACAATTCATAGTTCGTTACTGCTATAATTGTTGGCTTTGGATTTACAATCAGTAGAAGTGGCGTGGTATCATAACAGCCTGTTGTTCCATTTTCGATACGTGCTATAATCTCTTGGGATCCTGCTTGGGTGTTTGTGTACGTGGTTGGTAATGGACTCCCTCCTGCTTCTGCATCGGCTTGATTGGCATAATAGCGAACTGTCATGCCTGCTTGTGCTCCTACAATTTCTGTATCTTTTATACTCAAATCAAATACAGCTATGCCATCGGCATTATCATCACAAACTTCTAATGGTGTGGTTGTGTTCGCTATTGGGTTTTCTAAAACCTCGAGCGCAAGGCTCATAATATTGTAACAGTTTGTTGTTGTATTTTCTAAGCGTACAAATATAATTTGGTTGGTCATCGTGGTATTGATATAACCATCAAATACTTCTGCACTATCCGTTTCTGCTCCGACTAGGTTTTCATGAAAAGAAACCTCTACTCCGGTTTGTCCATTTAATAAATCAGCCACTTTTGTGCTTAATGGAAAGCCTACAAATCCATCTTCATCGTCATCACAAACTTGTAAGGGCGTTACCGCTGTGACCGCTGGCAATGCATTTACAATTAAATCAAAACTTGTGGTGCTATAACAATCTGGATATAAAGGGTCTTCTACTCTAACATAGATTGTCTCTAAATTTGCGGTGTTATTAGTGTAACTGGTTGGTAAAGCTCCAGTATTAGTGTTTGCATTATCTTGGCTCGTATGAAACGATACATCATAAACCGTAGCGTCTTGTCCTCCTAGAATAATAGCGTCTTGACTGCTTAAATCGAAGGTCGCAAAGCCGTCGTTAGTCACATCATCACAGACTTCCATATCCTCTGGTGCTGTTGCTAAAGCTCTGGTATTAACCACCAAATTGAAAAGTGGCGTCGCTGAGGCATTATAACAACTAGAATCTCCTGAACTCGCTACTCTTACGAAGATTGGCTGTGTATTTTCTGTGTTGGTAAAATCTGAAGGTAAGGCATTTTCTCCTAAATCGGCATCTTCGAAACTTAAATGGTAAGTGACCGTGAAATCTGTGGCCGATTGTGTTCCTAAAATCGCTAAGGTTTGTGAGCTTAAATCGAAAGTCGCAAAACCATCATTGCTCTCATCATCACATAACTCTAAATCTGAAACTGGGTTGATAGTGGGTTGACCTGATACATTTAAAGTAAAAGGAAATACTTCATAACATCCAGAATCTAAATATTCTATTCTAACAAATATCGTTTCACCATCGGTACCAGTATAATTTCCTGAGTCTGCTATCGCTGACAAATCTCCTTCTGCATCAATAAGTGAGTTATGATATGTAACTACTATATCGGAAGCATTTGTAGCACTCGCAAGAACTACAGCTGTATTAGATTCTAAATTAAAAATATAAGGAGGAATACCAGTATCACAAACATATAAATTATTTGGATTCTCAGTAATAAACTCAGGCAATACATCGATACAAACTTCTTCTGTATATTCACATCCAAAATCATCTGTAACTTTATATGTATAACAAAATATCCCTGCAGTCGGAGGCTGAACTGTAATAACGTTTCCTGCTGTATTTGTGATCGTAGGATCTGCATCCCAATCCGCAGAAGTAATTATAGGTGTAAATGAAAGCTCTGGCGGTTGAAGGTTAGGATCAAACTCAATACCCCAAGAAAAAACGTGACCATTATCTAGACCAAGGTTATCAACAACTCTAATCGTCCAATCTCCATTTAAAGGAGAGCCAATAAGTCCATTTAAAGATTCCTGAGAACTATAACTCCCAGCAGGCACAAATGAATCGGTATAAGTTGCAGGGCCATCTCCATTTAAAAATACACCACCTGTCTGTATACCGCCAACTAAAGTTGGAAAACCACCATCAGGCACAAAGCAATATTGACTTCCTCTTCCTGGTATTGTATTTGAACTACCTCCACCTCCATCAACGGAACCTGTAGCCCAAGGCACACCTAAATTAGCAGCCCCTCCTCCTGGATAATCTTTAAGAGTTACAACTTGTCCATTAGGCGAAATAATCTGTATTTCTAAATCCCCTAAATAAGAATGCTCCATGGTTAAACAAATACTAACTAATTGACTAACATCAGTTATAGTTTGATCTGAATCATAACAATCTACAGTGATAGATGTCTCATAGGTAACTCCATTTCCATCTGGTAAAAACGTTACACCACTCACAGGAGGAGTACAATCATTAATATATTCCACTGCTTGTACGACACCAGTTATATCTGTACTTTCTCCAAAACAAAGTATTGTATCAGCTGCTTCTGTACCCGTAAAATCTGGTTCGGTAGCAACTTGTATTACTTGGTTAATTAAATTATTGTTCTTACATCCTAAAGGATCAATTGACATGTTAGCATCACGGATATTTAAATTCACGATATAAACACCAGGATCTGGATATGAAAATGTTGCAGTTTGACCAGCAACCGTATTACCATCACCTAAATCCCATTCATAGGTCGCTCCAGTTCCATCTATAGAAAAATCACCACTACCAGTCAGTGTAATCTCTTCATTTGGACAAACCCTAATATAGTTATCTGCATTTGGTGTTGGACTCGCTGAATCCAATTGAGAATTAATGGTTTGACAAGGTGTTAAACACGATATATTTGCGACCCAACCATCAGTATTTCCTGCATCATTAGAAACAAACTGAATTGTAATACAGCCTGAAGCATTATCTTCAGTAGCTTGAACTAAACCAGGACCTGCAGTTCCAGAAAAAGAACCAAAAGGAGGTGCAGCAACACTATCACCATTAAAAATATCCATTGTATCTGGAGTTGCTCCTAATTGCGTTGCAAATGCTATAAAATCTATTTGTATTTTTTGACCTGCAGTTTCAGGACAAATCGTTAATACAAAATCTTCGTCATTGTCATAGTTACCAAATTCTCCACCAGAATCATAAAATATACCACCACATTGATTTACTGTTGCGGTTTGCATATTAACATCTTGAGCTAATAAAAACGATGAAAATAATAGAGGGATTATAGTAATTAAATATTTCATGGGATTAATTTTATTGTTTTTAAGGGACGTATGCTATTCTCATTTCATAATTCATCCCAATAATATAGTTGTAATACGATTGTTTTAAGCGTATACTTTTATTGATATTGAGACTTAATGATTATATAGTAATTAGTATTATCTACTTGATACATACCTGCAGATCTTGAATAAAAATCAAAATTATATTTCAACGGATTAAAATTATCAGGATTAAATGTTTCAATTACTTTAGAGTCTAAATCATCAGAATTAGTAACATCAGATAATAGAGGACATGGTTTCTTTTGACCTTCGTCAGTAATCAACTTAATCACTACCCTATTTCTAAGAATATGTTTAATACTTTTAAGTCGATGCGGATTGCTAAAAACAAGTTTATCTGCAGATTCTCCATAAACCTCAATAATCTGAGCACGCTCTATAGCCGTTAATGGTAACTTAACGTTATCGTTATATTTTGCCAATGGCAAAGGATTTTTATGGTTCGATTCTTGACTAAATACACATAAAGGCATAAGTATCAATGACAAAATAAATAGTAGTTTTTTCATAGGTAATTCAGAATATTAGAATTTCGAAAATTAAGAAAATTTTAGCAAACCAATTGTTAATTCATCAAGGATAATGGTGTTTTAACGGTTTTACTTATATAACAGCCATAATTATAAAACCCCTACCTTATTGAAACTATTTTTATTGTTTATCTTTGCATCTTGTTTTTAAAAACTGATAACAAATTATTTTATAATGAAAATTGAAAGTGATTTTAATGATATTGATGCTCTTGGTGAAGACCACATAAGCTCATCTAGTGAAACTCCTTTGAGAGCTGATGCTTTCAAATTATCTAGCAACGAAAAAATAAATATCATTAAAGATGATGTAAAACACATTCTGGAAACCTTAGGTTTAGACCTAAATGACGACAGCCTAAAAGGCACTCCTAACCGCGTTGCAAAAATGTTTGTTAATGAGATTTTTGGAGGTTTAGACCCTGATAAAAAACCAAGCGCTTCTACTTTTGACAACAAATACAAGTATGGAGAAATGCTAGTGGAAAAGAACATTACGGTTTATTCTACATGCGAGCACCACTTATTACCTATTGTAGGAAGAGCACATATTGCTTATATTTCTAACGGAACGGTAGTTGGTCTCTCTAAAATGAATAGAATCGTCGATTATTATGCGAAACGACCACAAGTACAAGAACGTTTAACAATTCAAATTGTAAAAGAACTTCAAGCAGTTTTAAATACTGAAGATGTTGCTTGTGTCATAGACGCAAAACATTTGTGTGTAAACTCTCGTGGAATTAGAGATATCGAAAGCAGTACAGTTACTTCTGAATTCGGTGGAAAATTCAAAGAAAACGAAACACGAAGAGAACTTTTGGACTACATAAAACTAGATACACAATTTTAAGTCGTATTCACTAAATTATACGACACCTTATATTGATTCATTTTTCAAAAATCGCATCATGTCATTATACAATACACAGCACATAAAATTATACAATACACTTACTGGTGAAAAGGAAATTTTTCAACCCATAACTGATGGCTATGTTGGAATGTATGTTTGTGGACCTACAGTTTACAGCAATGTACATTTAGGTAATGTGAGAACGTTTATGTCTTTTGATATGATTTTTCGTTACCTGAAACACTTAGGTTATAAAGTGCGGTATGTGAGAAACATTACAGATGCTGGACATTTAGAAAATGATGCTGATGTTGGAGAAGATAAAATCACAAAAAAAGCACGACTAGAAGCTATTGAACCTATGGAAATTGTTCAGCGTTATACCGTTGATTTCCATAATGTACTCAACACTTTTAATTTTTTACCACCAAGTATCGAGCCTACCGCAACAGGTCATATTATAGAACAAATTGAATTAATTCAATCTATAATAGATAATGGCTTTGCATATACTGTAAATGGCTCTGTTTATTTTGATGTTCATAAATACAATGAATCTAACGAATACGGTATTTTAAGCAAACGTAAGCTTGAAGATTTAATTCATAACACACGTGCACTAGACGGACAAAGCGATAAGAAAAATCCTCAGGATTTTGCCCTTTGGAAGAAAGCTGAACCCACTCATATTATGCGTTGGCCTTCTCCTTGGAGTGATGGTTTCCCCGGATGGCATTTAGAATGTACTGCAATGAGTACTAAATATCTGGGTGATTATTTTGATATTCATGGCGGTGGAATGGATTTAAAATTCCCACATCACGAATGTGAAATTGCACAAAACCAAGCTTCAAAAGGTCAGGCTCCTGTAAAGTATTGGATGCATGCCAATATGTTAGAGCTTAATGGTGCTCGTATGAGTAAATCCACAGGGAATTATATCAACCCGGCAGAATTACTTTCTGGCGACAACGATATTATGTCTAAAGCCTATAACCCAAGTGTCATTCGCTTTTTTATGATGCAAGCCTCTTATCGAAGTGTTTTAGATTTAACTGATGACGGCTTATCAGCTGCCGAAAAGGGATTCCATAGACTTATGGATGCTATTGGTATAATTGATAATTTAAAGACAAGTTCTTCATCGTCATTCATCATTACAGATTGGAAGCAGAAATGCTACGATGCGATGAATGATGATTTTAATACTCCAATTTTAATTGCGTCGCTTTTTGAAGCTGTAAAATTCATCAACCAAATAAAGGATGGAAGTGCTACTGTTACACCTGAAGATTTAGCACTTTTAAAAGAAACGATTGAAACTTTTGTCTTTGATGTTCTTGGTTTGGTAAATATTTCAAAAGAAAGTACTGGAGGTAATAAACTAACTGGCGCTGTTGAAATCTTAATCAATCTTAGAAAGGAAGCCCGATTAAATAAAGATTTTGCATTGTCTGATAAAATTAGGGATGAATTGGCTGAAGCTGGAATTCAACTAAATGACAGTAGAGAAGGTACTACGTTTACGACAAACTAATCGTGAAGAAACTCTTAACATATCCGTTTTTATTACTGATTAAAATCTATCAAACGTTTATTTCTCCAATGACACCTGCAACTTGCAGGTACCAACCCACCTGTTCACATTATGCTAAAGAAGCTTTAGAAGTTCATGGTTTTTTTAAAGGAGGCTGGTTAGCTGTGAAGCGGATTTTTAGCTGTCATCCCTGGGGAGGTAGTGGTTTCGACCCTGTTCCTAAAAAGGATGACAACTAAAAATTTTGCCAACGAACCAGCTCGCCCATTCTCCAAAAATGTACTCCGTACATTTTCTTTACGTTCCGTCGCCCTAGGGAGGTAGTGGTTTTGACCCGGTTCCTCCTAAAGAGAATTAATATTACGTTAATCTCATTTTCAATCGCTATCAAAATATTATATTTACAGCATAAAGAGAATAACTATGTTTTTATTACAGATTGATTGGGATCCTATTAAGTTTATCGATTTAGGATTATTTAAACTTCATTTTTACAGCTTAATGTGGATTGTTGCCTTTATTTTAGGCTTTTACATCACCAAGCGTATTTACAAAAATGAGGGATTATCTGATGAATCATTAGATTCTTTATTTATTTATTCTGTTTTAGGTATTATGCTTGGCGCAAGATTGGGCCATGTTATTTTTTATCAACCAGAATTGATTTCGGAAGATTTTTTCAGCATCTTTTTGCCTTTTAAATTTAAAGGAGGTTTTGAATTTACAGGCTTTCAAGGCTTAGCAAGTCATGGTGCTGCTATTGCCATGATCATTTCAATGTATATCTACAATAAAAAAGTACTACACAAAACGGTCCTTTGGATTTTAGATCGTGTGGTGATTCCTGTAGCTTTAGGTGCTGTATTTGTTAGGATCGGAAACTTTATCAATTCAGAAATCATTGGAAAATATACAGGTAGTGATTTTGGTGTTGTGTTTAAACAATTGGGCGAAACCGCTCCAAGACATCCTGCACAATTATACGAAGCGTTTTCTTATGTCTTTGTCTTTTTAATTCTCTTTTACTTCTATTGGAAAACAAATAAATCTGAACAACAAGGTTTCTTATTCGGTCTATTTTTAGTATTACTTTGGTCTGTAAGATTCTTTGTAGAGTTTGTTAAAGAAGCTCAAAATATTGAACGCGCTGATTGGGTTTTAAATACGGGACAGTGGTTAAGTATTCCTTTTATTATTATAGGTCTTTACTTTATGTTTATCTATAAACCCAAAACAAAACTGAGCTAAATGCGTATTCAACTGTTTTTAAAATCTATAGTTATTGTTTCAGGACTTGCACTTCTTTCATCTTGCAAAGAAGAAAAGAAAACAATAACAGAAGATAAAGTTGTCGTTAACTTTAAAAAAGAAGGTACGCTTACGCTGAAAAAAGCAGATTCTGATTCTATAATAAAGACTATAGATATAGAAATTGCTGATGACGAATACACTACTCAAACGGGTTTAATGTATAGAACAAAACTTGAAGCCAATCAAGGGATGTTATTTATATTTCCTAATATAGAAATGCGAAGTTTCTATATGAAAAACACCAAGATTCCTTTAGACATTATTTATATTGATGAAGACAAAACCATAGTCAGCTTTAAAAAGAATGCTAAGCCTATGGATGAAACTTCTCTTCCGTCTGAAGCACCCGCTAAATATGTTTTAGAGATTTACGGCGGACTTTCTGATGCTTGGCAACTTGCTGTTGGAGATAAGATTAGTTTCAAACAAACCACCGATGACTAAACCGATAGGTTTAGATATCACTACTCCTTTAGGACATCGCGTAGGTGTTTCGGTTTTTAAACCAAATACCACAAATAACAAAAGTATTGTCATCTCTTCAGCGACAGGTGTTTTACAGCATTTCTATTATAAATTCGCTACTTATTTTTCAGAATTAGGTTATACCGTTTACACCTTCGATTATTCTGGTATAGGAAAATCTAATTTGAATATTTCAGATTTAAAACAAAATACAATTGATTTAAAATCTTGGGGAGACAATGACCAAGCTTCTATTATTAGTTATGCCAAATCTCAAAACCCAACTCACAAAATTATTGTTATAACTCATAGTATTGGTGGCCAAATTTTAGCTTTTAACAAAAGGATCGCTCAAGTTGATGCTATAATTACTATCGCTTCACAAAGTGGCTATTGGAAACATTGGAATGGTTTTGAACGTTTTAGAATGTTCACATTTTGGTATGTACTGATTCCGACATTAACTCCTTTCTTCGGATACTTTCCTGCTAAAAAAATAAAACTCTTCGAAAATTTACCCAAGCACATGGCTTACCAATGGCGACATTGGGGAACTCATAAAGATTATATGCTGAGTGAGTTTAATTTTGAGGACCTTCAATTTAAAAACTTCAATAAGAACTTATTAGCTTTAAGCTTTACAAAAGATAAGTTTGCATCAAAGGCTTCTGTAGATTGGTTAGCTAAGCAATTCACCAAAGCAAAAATAGACAGACAACATATCATCCCTGAAGATTTTGGGATTGCAAATATTGGTCATTTTGGATTCTTCAGAAGTACATTTAAAGATTCACTTTGGAAAATGACCCATGATTGGATAGACAAACATGCATAAGAATTAAATTTCTAGGTATAATCTCTATTGTTCTTTCATATTGAAAATCTTCAAATAAAAAAATGCCTTCCAATTAAGAAAGGCATTTTAAGGCTTAAACAACCTAAATCTATAATTTAATTAATTTTTTTACAACTTTAAAACCGACTTCTTTATTAGACACTTCCAAGAAATAAGTTGCTCTACCTAATACATCAAGATTATTAATAACAATCTCATTACTTAAACTTGTCTGTGAGTTTTTAAATACCAAACGTCCTTTTAAGTCATAAATATTAATATTTAACTGACTTCCTACTAAAATGGTTGGCACATTAATTACAACACTACTCTTAAATGGATTTGGAAATATTTTTATATCGTTAGCAGCAATTTCAGCTATTCCAAGCAAATAACCATCAACACCATCACAGTTTTCATCTGTACCATTACCTTCTTCATCAGTAGCATCTGGATTAATATTATCATCTGCATCATTACAATCTAAATTATTTAATACATAACCTGCTGGGCGACCAACATTATCGTTACAGTTAACCGTTATACTGCTATTTGCATCACCATAACCATCACCATCTGTATCTTCATAATAAGTTATAGCTGTAGTACCTTCATCTGCTACATTAATACAAACTGTTTTGGAATATTCACATCCAAATTCATCTACTGTTCTAAAAGTATAACAAAAATCACCAGCTGCATCTGGAGCTACTGTAATTGTATTTCCATTTATTTCAGTAATATTAGCATCAGAATCCCACGACTGAGATACTATTGATGGTATATAATCAAAATCTTGTAGTTGTAAATTGGGATCAAAATTAAGTTCCCAAGAAAACATATATCCATTATCCAAAGCAAGATTATCTACAACGCGAATCGTCCAATTCCCATTTAAAGGAGACCCTATTAAACCATCCAATGCTTCTACTGCACTATAATTTCCTGCGGGAACAAAACTATCTGTATAAGTCCCTGTGCCATCTTCTACAGGAAAAGCTCCTCCTGTTTGAATACCTGAAGCTAATGTCGGAAATCCATTATTTGGAACAAAACAATAATCTAACCCCTCTCCTGGTGTTATAATATTACTGTTTCCATCGACAGCATTTGTAGCCCATGGTATTCCTAAATTAGCAGATCCACCACCCTGATTATGAAGCCTTACCACTTGTCCGTTTGGAGAAATAATATCAATATCTAAATCCCCTAAATATGAATGTTCTATATTTAAACATATACTTTCAATCTGACTAATGTCTGTTAAGGTTTGCGCATCGTCAAAACATGTAACGTTTATAGACGTACTATAAGCCGAACCATTACCATCTGGTAAAAAAGTGACTTCACTTTCCGGAGGAGGACAATTGTAAACAATAGCTAAAGGACTCACTACACCTGCAATCGTTGTCGTTCCACCAAAACATAAAACGTCTGTTGCAGCTTGGGTCCCTGTAAAATCTGGCTCGCTTGAAACACGAATTACTAAATTTATTGAATTCGTATTTGTACAGCCTTGTATTATATCGTCTGTGTTTGTATCTCTAATATCTAAGTTCACTAAATATACGCCTGGTGTATTATATGATACATTAACTGTTTGACCCGAAGCAATGTTTCCATCACCTAAATCCCATGTATAATTTGCACCTGCCCCATCAGTTTCAAAAATCCCACTACCACTCAAATTTATGTTATCTCCAACACAGACCTCAATAATACCTTCTGCATTAGCTACAGGTAACGTTGATTCTAATTGTGCCGTAATATCTTGGCATGGAGTTGTACATGATATTGCTGCCGCCCAACCTGTAGTATGTCCAATATTATCAGATATAAACTGAACCGTTAAGCAACCCGTTGGATTATCGAAAGTAGCAATTACGGAACCTGGTGAATCAACTCCTGAATATACTCCAAGAAATGGCGCAGATACATCATTGCCATCGTAGATTGTAAGACTATCTGCATTGAGTTGTACAGAAAACTCTTGAAAATTCAATCGCGTACGTTGCCCTATTTCCTCCGGACATATCGTTACAGTGAAACTCTCATTGTTAGCGTAATTAGAAAACTCACCTCCAGAATCATAAAGTATTCCAGAACATGTTGTAAACGTTCCATTTTGCATTAGTATATCTTGCCCATAACTTAGATAAGAGATAATAAAAAAGAATAAAATTAGATTTTTTTTCATGAAGACTGATTTTATTAGTGATAGTTAGATATACATATTTCCTTAAATATACATAAACCATAAAAAGATTGGTTAAAAAGTTTTAGAAAACAAAAAATGCCCTTCAATTAAGAAGGGCATCTTTAACTCTGAATTAATTCAGAATAGAATTTATTAAAAAGACTTAAGCTTCTTCAGCTTCTTCTTTTACTTTATTCTTAAGTGCTTCTGCGACATTACTCTTTTTAGCAGTATCGTACATTATTGGTGTTGCAATAAATACTGAAGAGTATGTACCAACTATTACACCGACAATTAAAGCGAATAATAAATCTTTAAGTGAATCTGCACCAAATAAGAACATTGCCAATAACACCACTAAAGTTGTTAACGACGTATTTAATGTTCTACTAATCGTACTGTTTATAGATTTGTTAATTGTAGTATTTAATTTCCAACCTAAGTTTTCATTGAAGTACTCTCTAATTCTATCGAATACAACAACCGTATCATTCAGTGAGTAACCAATAACGGTTAAGATTGCCGCAATAAATGTTTGATCAATTTCCATACTAAATGGCATAAATCTCCATGTTAATGAATAGATACCTAATACGATTAAAACATCATGGAAAACAGCAGCTACAGCTCCAAGAGAGAATTGCCATTTCTTAAATCTAAATAAGATATATAAGAAAACCACTACTAGCGATCCTAAGATTGCCCAAATAGATGATTTTTTAATATCATCTGCAATGGTTGGACTTACCTTACTAGATAGCATTTTACCAATTGCCTTATCACCAGAACCATCTAAAAACTCGGCATAAGTCATCCCTTCTGGAAGATACTTTCTAAGTGTTTCAAATAATAAAGATTCTACCTTTTCATCTGCTTCAGTAGAACTGTCCTCTACTAAATACTTCGTAGAAATTTTTAATTGATTTGGACCACCAATCGTTTTTACCTCAGCACTTTCAAACACAGCATGAAGATCATTTTTTACTTCTTCAACACTCATGTCTTGATCAAAACGTACTTGGTACGTTCTACCTCCAACGAAGTCAATACCTTCATCTAAACCTGTGGTAAAAAGCGATCCTAAACTTGCTAAAATTAATGCTCCTGAAAAAGCATAAGCAATCTTACGTTTCTTTAAGAAATCGATATTTACATTGGTAAATAAGTTTTTAGTTAAACTTGTAGAGAAATCTAATTTACCTCCTCTGTTTACATACCAATCTACTAATAAACGCGTAATGAAAATCGCAGTAAATAAAGATGTTAAAATACCAATGATTAATGTTGTTGCAAAACCTTTAATTGGTCCTGTTCCAAATACAAATAAGATTAAAGCTGTTAAACCTGTTGTAATGTTTGCATCTAAGATTGAAGATAATGCGTTAGAGAAACCATCTTTTACAGATTCCTTCTGTGATTTTCCTTTAGCTAGCTCCTCCTTAATCCTCTCAAAGATCAGTACGTTCGCATCGACCGAAATACCAATCGTTAACACAATACCAGCAATACCAGGCAAGGTTAATACCGCTCCTAAACTTGCTAAAACACCAAAGATTAATAAGATGTTTAACATTAATGCGATATCTGCAAATCCACCAGCTTTTCCGTAATAAAAAATCATCCAAAGTAATACAAACGCTAAAGCGATCATAAATGATTTCATTCCACTATCAATAGCTTCTTGTCCTAATGACGGTCCAACTATATCTGATTGAACAATCTCCGCAGAAGCAGGTAATTTACCAGCTCTTAAAACGTTTGCTAAATCGACAGCTTCAGTTAATGAAAATGATCCAGAAATTTGAGATCTACCACCAGCAATAGGACCAGATGATACACTTGGTGCAGAATACACTGTATTATCTAACACAATAGCAATATTACCTTGAGTTTCGTACGCCTTCTTGGTCATTTCTTCCCAAATCTTAGCTCCTTTAGAGTTCATTTGCATACTTACTGCAGGTCTACTTAGTGGATCGTAATCTTGATCTGCACCAGTAATTACATCTCCACTTAATAATGGCTCACCATCTCTGTTACCTTTAATAGCATAAAGCTCTGAAAACTCAGATTCTTCATTTTGTAATCCCCAAACAAACTTTACATAGCGCATTTCTGCTGGTAAAGAAGCTCTGTTTTTTGATGAATTTAAATGCTCCATCACTTTTTCTTTATCCTTAGATAAGAACATACCTACTACAGAACCACCATTTCCGTAACCTTGAATCCCTAACGGATTTACCTCTGCTACATTTGTAGAATCTGTTTCTATCTGACCTGTAAGTTCATCAATAGCATCAGAAGCAGCTTCTTCTTGATCATCCGCTACGTCAGCAACTTCTTCTTTTTCTTTTTTACTTTTATTAGCTTCAACCAAATTTTGATTAACCTCTAATAAATAAGGTACAACTTCTTGAGTCTTGTATGTTTCCCAAAATTGTAATTGCGCTGTTTTAGTTACTAAATCCGTAACACGCTCAATATCTTTTGCACCAGGTAATTCTAAAAGAATACGACCAGAGTTTCCTAAACGTTGAATGTTAGGTGATGTTACACCAAACTTATCAATACGTTTACGCAATACTTCGAAAGCTGAAACAATTGACTCATCAATTTTTGTTTCAATGATACTTTTAACTTCGTTATCTGACATGTCGAATTTAATCTCGTCACTTAGCGTACGATTTGCAAAAATATCTGGAGATGCTAATTTTGTATCTCCTTTAATAGCATCAAACGCCGTAAAGAAAGATTGTAAATAAGAATCTTGTGAATCTTTTTGTAATTCATCTGCATCATCTAAAGCTTTATTAAAAACTGGGTCTTTACTTTTGTTTGCTAAACCTTTTAAGATGTCTTTTACTGAAATTTGAAGAATTACATTAATACCACCTCTAAGGTCTAAACCTAAATTCATGGCATTATTTTCAACGTCAGCATAAGTATATTGTGCAACACCTAAATTGTAAACTTCGATAGGCTCAAAGTTGTCACCTACTTTAATTTTTGAGGTTTTTAACGAATCTAAATAGCGAGCTTCTTCAATATTTCTTTTCGTTTGGTAATCCTCTTCCGTATCAGCATATTTTACAATTGCTGCTTGTTCTGCATTAGCTTCTATTTGATTCGCTTTGAAAGTAAATGATAATTGGTAGATACTTACCAAACCAAATAAAAGCGCAAAAAGCTTAATTATTCCTTTGTTTTGCATTGTGATTTTTGTTTAATGTCGATTTTTTTGAACGCGCAAATATAGAGCTTACACTATAATTCGACAATATTTTTTTATAAATTGATTTTTAGCCTTTTGATTGATAAAAGCTATATTACGTGAAGTGGAATTTATTTCAGATTATATAATTCCATTTATGCAATCGGACCTGCTCTAACTTCAGGAATGATATAAGAAATATTATCTATTGCTGTCGTAGCATTGTTACTAATAAAAACAGCAACTTTAATGTTGAAATGATTTTCAATATTATAATAGTGATTACCAAAACTATTGGTCTTTGAATATAAAAAACGATCTGTTTTCTGGTTAACCTCTACAACTTGAGTCCGTTCAAAATCCCAATTAACATCATTACTCGCCTTAATTTCAGAAATATTAAGTTCGTAATCTTTAAGGTTTTTATGGTCCGGAAAATTATCAGATTCGTTTTGGTTTGAATCGTAGGCTATATTTATATCTTCAAGATTAAAAAGCGCATTCTGAATATATTCTACATCGGTATTACTATGATAAATTATTCTAAGTTGACCTTCGTTCTTTTGACCGATTTGAATATGTGTAACACCAATGCTTTGCAGTTTATTTTGAATAGCTTCAATAGCATTCTCTGAGTCTTCCGTAGAAATATCAGTATCTGAAAACTGAATCACAATCTGTTGATTGGGTAGCGCATTTTGCTCCAAATACGTTCCTAAAAACGCTAAGAGTATAATTAACAGCCCAAAATGCAGTTTGGTTTTCATGCGCCAAATATAGACAAAAAATAAAGACTGTATTTCTACAGTCTTATCTTAAATAATATCCGAATATGGTATTTTATTACATCCCCTCCATTTTGGTATAACCTTCTGGTGGAGTTAAGCTTAATTTATCTGCTGAAACAGACTCTTGCTTAATCTCTGTTACTTCTGATGTCACTTCAATATTTGCTCCCATTTGCTTCAAGGTCATTATAAAATACAGTGGATAACCTTCAATTTTATCTCCCATTGCTGTCGTATTATGACTGAATGCAGAAATCTTATTAGTTGTAAACATTTGCATTTCTACATCTTGTCCGTTTTGTTTCATTTTAACAAAATATTGCTGACATTCATATCCCATTACAGTTTTTGTTTCATCACCTTTTTCTACACTTACACTTTTTAAGTCCTCTTCACTAGGCACAATAGATTGTAACATAAATTTCTTTCCCATTCCTGGCTGATCTACTAGCATTAACATTTGCTTTTCTGCACCATCAACAATAATGACCATATCGCCAGTCATTGGGCTACTTGTTTCGCTACGCGATTTCGCTCCTTTAAAATAGGTTATAGCTTGCGAGTCTCCCATAGCTTTGAGCTGTGCATTCATCTGCTCATTATCGCTAGCCAAGGTTTGTTTAGCAATTAGAACTCCTTCGGTAATTGCATCTTGTGCAGTCGCAACCACACTTAACATTAACCCAAAACTAAATAATAGTATTTTTTTCATAATTTTATTTTTAATTAATTGGTATTATACAAAAACCTTACCAACAAAATATGTCAGTAAGGTTTTTAAAAATTACATGTGTTATTATAGTTTATAATTCTAATAAACCATTCGTTTTCTTAACACCTTCAGCACTTGCCTTCATGTGTTCTTTTTCAGCATCACTTAAAGATACATCAACGATTTTCTCTATTCCGTTTCTACCCAAAATAACTGGCACACCGATACAAAGATCAGATAAACCATATTCTCCTTCTAGTAATGTAGAACAAGGATAAATTTTCTTTTGGTCGCAAGCAATTGCTTGAACTAAACCACTTACTGCAGCACCTGGTGCATACCAAGCCGAAGTTCCTAATAATTTAGTTAACGTCGCTCCACCTACTTTAGTATCTTCTGCAACTTGATTTAAGCGCTCTTCTGATAAAAACTCAGATACCTTAATACTGTTTCTTGTCGCATGAGATATTAATGGCACCATACCTGTATCGCTATGACCACCAATTACCATTCCGTCTACATCACTAATTGGCGCTTCTAAAGCCTCTGCCAATCTGTATTTAAAACGTGCAGAATCTAATGCTCCACCCATACCAATTATTCTATGCTTTGGTAAACCTGTAGTTTTATGTACTAAATAGGTCATTGTATCCATTGGATTACTCACAACGATAATAATTGTGTTTGGAGAATGTTCTACTAAGCTAGATGATACTGTTTTTACAATACCTGCATTAATTCCAATTAACTCTTCACGAGTCATTCCTGGCTTACGAGGAATACCTGAAGTAATTACACAAATATCACTATTTGCTGTTTTAGAATAATCGTTTGTACTTCCTGTAATTTTGGTGTCAAAACCATTTAAAGATGCACACTGCATTAAGTCCATTGCTTTACCTTCCGCATAACCTTCTTTAATATCTAAGATCACAACTTCAGAAGCAAAATTTTTAATCGCAATATACTCTGCACAACTTGCGCCTACTGCACCAGCGCCAACTACGGTAATTTTCATTTGTTTTTTATTTAAATTAATGTCGAATGGAATGCGCTTAAAACTATTATTTAAATATAAATAGTATGTAAGTTCATTTCATAATTATGTGTTTTATCAATATCAACTAAGCGTTAAAACGCTCGTAAATTTACGAAGAAATACTGTAAACCAAGAAAGCACAAGAGTAAATCTTATGCTTTAAATGATATTAGAATTAATTTTATGGTATTAATTTATAATCACATTTTTTGGGCCAACCCATTCTGTTTTAGAACCATCTAGACAAACTGCTCTTATATAAAAGTCATAAGGCGTATTTTGTGTTAAACCTTGACTATATAATGGCCAACCACTACCGTCTGATGTATTTACACTAGTAGAATTATCTGGATTGTAACCATCAGAAATTAAAACATGCTCAAATGAAGATTCTCCATTAGAGTCCCACTGAAATACCACTCCAACAGGTTCTCCAAAGAAATTATATTCAATTTGATGCAATACATTTGAAGGTGCATTACATACGTTATAATCCTGATCTGCATAAGCTGATATTGGACCTGACCAACTGCTATACCCTAAATTATCTTCGCAATACGCTCTAACATAAAAGTCATATGTATTCCCTTCGGCCATAACAGTGTCAGAGGTATATGTATTATTAGTTACAATCTGAGTACCGGACCCTAAATTAAAACCTTGCACTCCGTATTCCACTTGATAATAAGATGCTGTTGTTTGGTTATTATCATAACTCCAGTACACAGTTGAGCCTGACACCCCAATATTAGAAGGTTGTTCACAGTAATCTTCTACCTGCAACACAATCGGGCCTTGCCAAGAGGTAAGTTCTCCATTACTACATTGTGCTCTTATATAAAAACTAAGTGTAGTATTGTACTCAGAAAACCCATATAAATCATCGTCAATAATACTCGTAGATCCTACATCTGTAGTTGTAAATCCATAATTAAAATAAAGATCACTATTACTTCCTCCGCTTACGCTCGTACTTTGATCATAGCCTATCTCATAATAATTAAACGTGTCTTGAGATTGATAATCAAACATTAAAGTATTTCCATTTTGAGATACATTAATTAAACTAACAACTCCGCATTCTCCCGCTTCTTCAGAATCTTTTGAACAGCCGAGAAACAAAATAAATACACAAATACATAGTAATCCTTTTTTCATAGTAAATTGGGTTTAGAAATGAGAAGACAAAACTAACATTTTTAACAAACTATACTAGAACAAAAAAAGCACTCATTTCTGAGTGCTTTTTATCTAAAATTTATAAACTAATTATTACGCATCAATATTAGCGTAAATAGCATTCTTCTCTATAAACTCTCTACGTGGTGGAACTTCATCCCCCATAAGCATTGAGAATACACGATCTGCTTCTACTCCATTATCAATCTGAATTTGACGTAATGTTCTAAACTCAGGATTCATTGTCGTATCCCAAAGTTGTTCTGCATTCATCTCCCCAAGACCTTTATAACGTTGAATTTTTGCACCATCACCATATCGCTCCATTAAAGCTAAACGCTCTTCATCATTCCATGCGTATTCCTTTTTAGCTCCTTTCTTCACTAAGAATAAAGGTGGAGTTGCAATATAAATATGTCCATTTTCAATTAGCTCCTTCATGTAACGGAAGAAGAAGGTTAAAATCAAAGTTTCAATATGCGAACCATCGATATCGGCATCACACATAATAACTATCTTATGGTATCTTAATTTTGAAAGGTTAAGTGCTTTACTATCTTCTTCTGTTCCGATAGTAACCCCTAAAGCGGTAAAGATATTTTTGATTTCTTCGTTTTCAAAAACCTTGTGTGTCATGGCTTTTTCCACATTAAGAATCTTACCCCTTAATGGCAGAATAGCTTGAAACATTCTATCTCTACCTTGTTTTGCTGTTCCACCTGCCGAATCTCCCTCGACTAGATAAACTTCACATTTTGCAGGATCTTGTTCCGAACAATCTGATAATTTACCAGGTAAACCACCAATACTCATCACGGTTTTACGTTGCACCATTTCACGCGCTTTTTGAGCAGCATGACGTGCTTGTGCAGCCAAAATTACTTTCTGAACAATAGTCTTTGCATCATCTGGATTTTCTTCCAAATAATCCGTTAGCATTTCAGAAACAGACTGACTTACAGCAGCTGAAACTTCACGGTTTCCTAACTTCGTTTTTGTTTGCCCTTCAAATTGTGGCTCTTGTACTTTTACCGAAATAATAGCGGTTAAACCTTCACGGAAATCATCACCAGCAATATCAAACTTCAACTTGTCTAACATTCCAGATTCGTCTGCATACTTTTTAAGGGTATGTGTTAAACCTCTACGGAATCCTGATAAGTGTGTTCCTCCTTCATGTGTATTAATGTTATTTACATAAGAATGTAAGTTTTCTGCGTATGAGGTATTATAGATCATAGCAACCTCAACTGGTACGCCATTCTTTTCACCTTCAAAAGCAATAACTTCTTTTATTAAAGGCTCACGATTACCATCTAAAAACTTGATAAATTCCTTAAGACCTTCTTTAGAATGAAATGTTTCGCCCTCAAACTCACCATCATCTTTTTTATGACGTCTATCAATCAAATGAATCGTAATTCCTTTATTAAGGTAAGCTAATTCACGTAAACGACTTGCTAAGGTATCATAGTTATATTCTAAAGTTTGAGTAAAGATTGTTGCATCTGGCTTAAAAGTAACAATAGTTCCTCTTTTCTCAGTTATACCAACCTTTTTAACAGGATACATGGCTTTACCTTTCTCGTATTCTTGTTCCCAGATTTCACCTTTTCTATAAACTGTTGCCTTTAAGTTATCTGATAATGCGTTAACACAACTTACACCAACACCATGCAATCCACCAGAAACTTTATACGAGTCTTTATCGAATTTACCACCTGCACCAATTTTAGTCATTACAACCTCTAATGCAGAAACACCTTCTTTTTTATGTAAATCTACAGGAATACCACGACCATCATCTTCAGTGGTTATAGAATTATCTTCATTAATAATTACCGTAATATTATCGCAATGACCAGCTAAAGCTTCATCAATTGAGTTATCTACTACCTCATATACTAAATGGTGCAAACCTCTTACTCCTGTATCACCAATATACATGGAAGGACGCATACGTACATGCTCCATCCCTTCTAAGGCCTGAATACTATCTGCAGAATAATTATCCTTGTTAAACTCTTCTCTTTTTTCGCTCATAAATTTTAATTTATTAACTCTGTTTTTTTTAATTAATATTTAAAAATCCCGTTTTTCTACGAAATCTATTCAGCCTACTAAATTCTCGGGGACTTTGTCTTTAAAATTTAGAGCTTTATTGACATAAAAAAAGTGACACTATTGTATCACTTTTGAATACTAACAAATATAAGAAATTAAAGAGCTTTTTAAAAGCTTTTTATCAATTCAATTCAATAATTATCAACATTTGTTAATTACTCAATAATGCCTTAAAACGACTAAAAAGCATCTTAAATTTGATTTAACTAATTTGAAAGTCAACTCACAATCGCCAAAATCCAAAAACGCTTTACAAGTCGAATTTTGAAGTTTGAATGCGCGTCAAAATTAATAGATTTCGTCGTTTTTAAGTGCACCATTTTGACAAATTTGTCGTGTAAAAGCATAAAAAGTCAATTTTAAAACTTACTTTCTATAAATCAATTTATTTAAAATGAATTAGGCTTCTACCTCATCTATTAAGGTTTCCATGTTTTTGTCTGGCACTAACCAAATTAAAGCTACAATCGCATAACAAACAATAGCAAGCCATGTGTTTACAAAGGCCAAAGGAATAGCCCCAATATAAAACGTCGAAGAGACATAATCTTTTACTTTATTCGCAGTTAAAAGAGCCAATAAATAATTTTCATCGTGATTTTTAATTAATGTACGTTCTAAAATAAAGTAAGCAATAGCACTCATCAATAACACAAAACCGTAAGTCGCTACCGGCAACGCTTCATCATAATGTTCATTTTCTCCCAACCAACTTGTAGTAAACGGAATTAAGGACAACCAAAATAACAAATGTAAGTTTGCCCAAAGGACGGTTCCACTCACCTTATGAGAAATCTGAAATAAATGATGATGGTTATTCCAATAAATTCCGATATAAATAAAGCTTAACACATAACTTATAAATACTGGTGCCACAGATAATAAACTTTGAAAAGTGGTGTCTTCTGGGGCTTTCAGTTCTAAAACCATAATAGTAATTACAATAGCCAAAACACCATCGCTAAACGCTTCTAATCTTCCTGTTCTCATAACTTAATTTTAATCAATTTGATTCTACTAAATTCTAAATTAACCACCAAAGCGTTTTGGTGCTGGTAATGGAATACGTACAGTCTCATTAACCACTTTTGGGAACTTATCCGCTTTCCAATCTTCTTTTGCTTTTTCGATAAGAGCTTTATCAGTTGCCACAAAATTCCATTCTATAAACCGCTCTTCCTCAAAAGATTCACCTCCAAAAATGTAAAGTGTAGAATTCGCTTCGATTTCAAAAGCACATAAACTACTATCCTTAGCGACTAATATTTGCTTAGGACCATAAGTGTGTCCATCACTCGTAATACTACCTTCAAGAATATACAAAGCACTTTCACCAAACAAATGGTCACCAATAGAAATCGTTTTAGTGTCCGAAGATGTAATTTGAATAAAATACAACGCACTATATACTGGTACGGGTGATTGCTTCCCAAAGGCTTTTCCTGCAATTAATTTAAATTGTACATTGTTCTCCTTCCATGTAGGGATTTCCGCAGCTGCAACATGTGTAAACGACGGTTCGCATTGCTCATCTTCTTTTGGTAATGCCACCCAAATTTGTAACCCATGAAGCATTTTTTTAGAATGACGTAAATACTCTGGTGTACGTTCTGTATGTACAACACCTTTACCTGCTGTCATCCAATTGACTGCTCCTGGTTTTATTTCTACTTCTGTTCCTAAACTATCGCGATGCATAATGGCTCCTTCGAACAAATAGGTGAGTGTAGATAAACCAATATGTGGATGCATGGCAATATCTAAATTCTCCTTACTGCTTAAACTAGCAGGTCCCATGTGATCGATAAATATAAATGGCCCAACCATTCGTTTTTGTCGAAACGGCAATAAACGTCCTACCATAAAATTGCCAATATTGGCAGCGCGTTCCTCTATTATTAATTTTGTATTTGACATATTTATAATTTATCGTAACCGTTAAAACTTGGATCAACTAAAGATTTATACTCAGGGTGCTTCTTTAAATATGCGAAAACATAAGGACAAAATGGTAATAGTTTTTTGCCTTGATTTTCAATATAATTTAACGTTTTCTCAACTACAGCACCTGCAGCTCCTTTACCATTTAAAGCAGAATGAACTTCCGTATGAATTAATGCTATTTGATCGGCCATCTCCTTATATCGGATAAAAGCAAAACTACCGTCGATTTCTATTTCGAAACACTTTTTATCTTCGTTTTTACGAAGTGGAATATTTTTAAACTCGTCCCTCATGTCTTAAAGATATAAAAAAAATAGTTCAAAAAAATGAACTACTTTTTATAATCACTAATCCTCTAAATAACCGAATTTTCCGGTATTAAAATCCTGAAATGCTTCAATGAGCTCCTCTTGTGTATTCATTACAAAAGGTCCATGTGCAGCAATCGGCTCGTTAATCGGCTCACCACTCAACACTAAAACTACAGCATCGTTTAATGCTTCAACTATAAACGACTCTCCATCGTTGCTAAACATCACAAAGTGATCTTGCGGTGCATTTGTACTGCCGTTTACTTTAGCATCACCCTCAACCATTAAAAGCGCAGTTGTATAGTTTGCCGGAAATGACAATTGCGTTTTCGCTCCTTTTTTTATTTTCAAATTAAACATATTCACTGGTGAAAATGTAGATGCAGCACCTTTATAACCTTGATAATCTCCTGCGATTACTTCTACTTCTCCGGCATTATCAGCTAAAGTGATTTTTGTGATTTCAGAATTTACAATCGCTTGATATTTTGGTGGACTCATTTTATCCTTTGCAGGTAAATTTACCCAAAGTTGTACCATTTGAAACTCACCTCCTGTTTTACTCCATTCTGTTTCGTGGAACTCTTTGTGTAAAACACCTGAAGCAGCTGTCATCCATTGCACATCTCCTTCACCGATTATACCTCCACCACCAGAACTATCATCGTGTTCTACACGACCTTTATAAGCAATGGTCACGGTTTCAAAACCTCTATGAGGATGCACACCAACACCTTTAGGTTTATCGGTTGCGGGGAAATTATATTTAGAATTGTAATCTAACATTATAAACGGATCCATACGTTGCATGGTTGATGTTCCCGGAATAAAATTGTGTACTCTAAATCCATCACCTACAAAATGAGGTGTTCCAGGTTGGGTTACTTTTTCTATGCTTCTTTCGTTATTAGTTTTCATGTTTTTTATATTTATTGTTTTTTATCGGTCGCATGGTAAATCTATATAACCATGCCTTTGGGTATCAAAACTTAGTTATGAATGTTTCATAGTTTTAGTCTTTTAAATTGATACTATTTGCCAATTTTATTTCGAACGAATTGTCTAAGTAATTGTTTTGATTTTTTGGCTTGTTTGCCCTCCAATAGGCGGCTTTAACTGTTTCGGCTAAAGTTTTATCGTCATCATACTCGACTAAAATGGCTTCGTCGTATAAAATCGATATGATCTGACTTAACCTAGCTTTATCTTCAATATTAAATTTGTTTGAAATAGCAACGACATTATAAGGTCGCTGTTGCATTTTTTCGATAGCAATTTCTATAGTATATACTGTAGAAATTTTCCAATTTAAAATTCTTGAAACTGTAGTGTCTTTACTGACGACTAATACTTCTAAATGTCTCATAATCCATATCCTTTCTTTTATTTACTGTAAAATTACAGGAACAAAAAGAAGTGTGCATTGACATTTGATAAGAAGTGAAAATCTAGAAATTAATAGGATTAAAAAATCACTGAGGCTTAAAGTTTTCTTTTGCTAATGCTTTTCGCACTCTACTCAAACTTTCTGGAGTAATCCCTAAGTAGGAAGCAATCATCCATTGCGGAACGCGCAGCATAATATCTGGATACATACTAACAAATTCTAAGTATCTAACCTTTGCCGAAGCTCCAATTAATAAGCTGATGCGTTTGTATAAATGGCGAATATGATTTTGTAATAATTTTTCGTTTTGTGTTCTAAATCTTGAATTAATGTTAACGACGTTAGTCACAAATTCTTCATCTAACAATACTGTTAATGTATCTTCAATGGCGTCTATATAATAGGTTGAAGGTTCTTGAAAAAAGACACTTCCGCGATCGCTAACAATCCAATTTTCGGTAGCAAACTGAAGGATGTTTTCTTTTCCTTCTTCATTTAATGCATAAAATCGAAGCACACCTTGTTCAACAAAAAAAGAATGCGAACAGACCTCCCCTGATTTTAATAAAAACTCATTATTAGGAATTTTTTTTGTTCTTATGAAAGGAGTTATTTGAACAAATTCCTTTTCAGATAATCCGCCTTTTTCAATAAGAAATTTTTTAAAATTAGGTAATTGCATAACTCTATTTAAGATAATAAAGTTACGATAATACTAGATATAAAAAAACGACTATAAAAGCGCTTTTGAATTCTATTCTTTGATTCCTTTAGTCTTAAAAAAATAATCCCATTTCCAAATTATAGAAGTGACCAACAGAAACACTCCATTAAAAATAAGAATAAAACCCATAAACGCAGACCAAGTATCAAATGATGCATTATTGGTTATATAAAGAAAACTATTTCCTGTATTACTATCTGTTATTAAATGCTGTGTCGCCCAATTATTCCCTAAATGAAGTCCTATTGGAAAAAACAGCGTTTTCGATTTTAATAAGGCTGTTGCAAATAATAAATGTCCAACAGGAATACTTATGATTAAGAAAATCATCATTCCTTTATTATTCATCGTATTTTCATCTAAAACATGAATTAACATAAAGAGAATAGAAAAAATAATATTAGCGATGATTACATTACTTTTTTCAATAGTTTTCTTAAATAAATAACCCCTAAATAAGAATTCTTCGACCGCAACTGTCGGTAGAATAACATACAGTCCATACAAAATAGCTGAGTAATTTATAGTTTCTGTTATATTGAACGATTCACCTGTATATAAAGCTCTTGCATATTTAGCAGCTAAAAAAGTTATAGCTCCTATTAATACTCCAAGTGGTAAAAAAGAGCTATTTCTTAAACTAAAATTTAAGCCAATTTCACGCAATGATTTTTTTTCAGTCTTATACAATAACCAAGTTGCAATGCCTAATAAAATAGCTGATGCATATGGGAAATACGCTTTTAAATCACCTTTATTAATTAAGCCACTTAAAAATAATGCTAATGCGAAAAGAACGGTTGCTAAAACAAATCGGAATAGTGTTGGATATTTAGATATTATTTTTTTCATAATACAAGACATTAAATTGTTTAGCCAAGTATATAATTGGAAATTAAACAGGTTCTAAATTGAAATTAATTAAATCTTAGGTTTTAAGAATGGGATAGAAAGTGGATAATAACATGTCCCTGAATCTAACGCAGACATCGTGTTTTTTATACTAAAAATTATACCAAAAAGAAACACAGCTCCTGTTCCAAAAAAATTAAAACCCGGAAAAGGAAAAAATAACAGCAAGGATATTATTAACATTAAGTTTATAGTGCAATGAAAGTTAACAACCTTACGACCGTGTTCATCATAAATCATATTATCTTCTGCCTTACTCATCCATGTGAACAATGGAAATAGTACATTGGCAAATGGAATGATTAAACCAAAAAAGGGTGATGCGTGCAACAAAAGCATCCATTTACGCTTTATGGTCTCCTCTTTAGGGTTTTCAAGCACAATTAAATCATTAACCTCAACACCCAAACCCACAGCTAATAATTTTACGGTTTGTAAATGAGGTTGTACTTCACCTTTTTCAATACGTTGAATTGTGCGTACACCAACAGTAGTTTTATCAGCCAATTCTTCTTGTGTAAAACCTTTTAACTTACGTTGATATAATAAATTATCTTTTAATGTTTGCTGTTTCATTTTATATCCTTTTTACTGGTACAAATCTATGACGTTATGTTGGTTTTTAAAACGCCATTTAAATGTCACCTAACTGACTCCTTCAGTCTTTATAAGGATTTTAAGGCCTAAGTTACATCAGCGTACAAGTTAATAAAAAAAAGGAAAGACCAATCTAGCGATTGGTCTTTCCTAAAAATATAAATTTATATTCAAAAATTAATAAGCTTTATCATGCACATTAGCAATCGCTCTACCAGAAGGATCGTTCATGTTTTTAAATGCTTCGTCCCACTCTAAAGCCGTTGCAGTACTACAAGCCACACTAGCTTCTTGAGGCACACTTAATGCTGCGGCATCACTCGGGAAATGACCTTCAAAAATACTTCTGTAATAATATTCTTCTTTGTTTAGAGGTGTGTTAATTGGAAAACGGAATGCTGCATTTTGTATTTGCTCATCTGTTACTTCACTTGCTACAAGCTCTTTTAAGGTATCAATCCAACTATAACCTACTCCATCCGAAAATTGTTCTTTTTGTCTCCATGCTACGCTTTCTGGTATTATGTCTTCAAATGCTTTACGAACCACCCATTTTTCCATGCGCTCTCCGTTAATCATTTTATCTTTTGGGTTGATGCGCATGGCGACATCCATAAATTCTTTATCTAAGAATGGCACACGACCTTCAATCCCCCAAGCCGCTAAACTTTTGTTGGCTCTTAAGCAATCGTACATGTGTAACTTATCTAATTTACGAACCGTTTCTTCATGAAATTCTTGTGCGCTTGGCGCTTTATGAAAGTATAAATACCCACCAAATAACTCATCGGCTCCTTCTCCAGATAATACCATTTTAATTCCCATGGATTTAATTACTCTTGCCATTAAATACATTGGAGTCGATGAACGAATCGTTGTAATATCATAAGTTTCGATGTTGTAAATAACATCTTTAATAGCGTCTAAACCTTCTTGAATAGTGAATTTAATTTCATGATGCACCGTACCGATATGATCAGCAACCTTTTTTGCTGCTGCCAAATCCGGAGAACCTTCTAGTCCAACTGAAAACGAGTGTAACTGCGGATACCATGCTTTTTCCTTGTCATCTGCCTCAATACGTCTTTCAGAGTATTTTTTAGCAATGGCAGAGGTTACTGAAGAATCTAAACCTCCTGATAATAATACACCATAAGGCACATCACTCATTAACTGTCTATGCACGGCATCTTCTAAGGCTTGCTTTACTTCTGCGATACTTGTTTCGTTATCTTTTACAGCATCATACTCTGACCAATCGCGTTTGTACCATTTTACAAATTCACCATCTTTGCTAGACATGTAATGTCCTGGAGGAAATAATTCAATTTTAGTACAAATACCTTCTAGTGCTTTTAATTCTGAAGCAACATAGAATGTTCCATTTTTATCCCACCCTATATATAAAGGAATAATTCCCATATGATCTCTAGCAATAAAATATTCATCTTTTTCAGCATCGTAAATAGCGAATCCGAAAATACCGTTCATATCATCTACAAAATCCACACCTTTTTCTTGGTATAATGCTAGAATGACTTCACAATCACTTTGTGTTTGAAAATCGTACTTACCCTCAAATTGTTTTCTTAAATCTCTATGGTTATAAATTTCACCGTTGGCAGCTAAGATTAATTTTTTATCTGGACTCAACAAAGGTTGTTTTCCTGAAGCTGGATCTACAATCGCTAAACGCTCATGCGCCATAATTACTTTATCATCACTATAAATTCCGCTCCAGTCTGGTCCACGATGACGAATGGTTTTTGCCATGTCTAAAACCTGAGGTCTTAAATCTTCAACTTTTTGCTTTATATCGAACGCACATACAATTCCGCACATAACTTTTATCTTTTTTGAATTTGGCTTTAACTATTTTCAGCCGTATATTATTAATTACAGAACAAATATGAACTTAAACTTTCATATTAAAAACACAAATAGCAATAACAGTTTCAATATGAAACTTAAAAACATAAATATATAATAAAACAAAACTAAGATGACATTAAATAAACGGTTTACCTATTAATCTGTAAATTTTAATTATTATTTACGACTTAGCCCCTATATTACATTCTAATCTAATCAAACAAAAACTTAATTCAATTTATGAAAACCTCAAAATTACTTACCTCTATTAGCTTAACGTTTATAATGCTCATATCATTAAATGTTAATGCTCAGGAATTTGAAAAAATGGACAAGAGTATAATGGATCGTGCTTATTATCCTGCAAACGCACCAAAACGAACATTTGAAAAAACTGACGAAGCCAAGAAACTAGCAGAACCACAAATTAGAGTGACTTACTCTAGACCAGCTAAAAAGGGCAGAGAAGTTTTTGGCAAGCTTTTAAAATTTGGAAAAGCATGGCGCGTTGGCGCTAATGAGTCTACAGAAATATTATTTGTAAATGATGTTACTTTTGGTGGTAAAGACATTAAAGCAGGTCGTTATAGTATTATCATTATTCCTACGGAAAACGAATGGACTTTAAAATTAAACACTGAGCTTGACGGTTGGGGAAATTACGGCTATGATGAAACTAAAGACATTGCAAGCGTATCGGTACCTGTAACAAAAAGTAAAAAAGAGATTGAAAACTTATCTATAGCACTATATAAAACTTCTGATAACACTGTGAATTTAAAGATAGGATGGGATACGACCATTGCTGAATTTCCAATTACTCTTAAATAAGATAAAAACTTTAACATCTAGTTTAAATATTTAATATAAAATTAAGACAGACGAGTTTTATCTTTATCGCATTCACAAAAAATTAAAAAACAAATTATGAAAACATCAAGACTATTAACAACCATTTCTTTTGCATTTATGATGCTTATTTCATTTAATGCCGAAGCACAAAAATTCTCTGGTTTAGACAAAAGTCCTTTAGACGCAGCTTCATTTGGAAGAGGTAGCGATCAATTGATAAAAGTGTATTATGGAAGACCACAACTTAAAGGTAGAACAGTAAAAGAATTAACTCAAAAAGATAAAGTATGGAGAACAGGTGCAAATGAAGCAACTGAACTGATACTTTTTAAAGATATGAAACTTGGAGGAACAATGGTTAAAGCTGGCACATATTCATTATTTACAGTTCCTGGAGATAAAGAATGGACTGTTATTCTAAGTTCTGATGTAAATAATTGGGGATCTTCTGGATACAAAGATGATAACACTGTAGCAAGTATTACTGTTCCTGTAACAGAAGGAAAAGAATCTTTAGAAGCTTTTTCTATTGCTTTTGATAAAGCAGATAAAAGTGTCGTAATGCATATCGGCTGGGGAACAACTAGAGTTGCTGTACCTTTTACTATATAGCTGTTAGCTGTTAGCTGTTAGCTGTTAGCTGTTAGCCGAAAAACAAAAAAGTTCCGAGAAGTGTAAATCTTCTCGGAACTTTTTATTTTATATGATTTCTTAATTTTAAAAGCAGTAAACCCAAAATTAAAAGGCTAAAGGCTCGACTAAGGAATATTCAAATATTTATGTGTTTGTAATGACACTTTCCATCTCGGATTAGCCATTACATAATCAACGATTTTTGGAATTACTTTATCGCGCTTACTCCATTCGGGCTGTAAGTACAAAATACAATTGTCATTAACTTTCTCAGCTTGTTCTTCGGCAAACTTAAAATCGTCATTATTATAAATTATACATTTAAGTTCATGGGCTTTTTCGTAAACTTCTTCTGTAGGTAATTTCATTTTCTTTGGAGATAGACAAATCCAATCCCATTGTCCTGTCAATTTATAAGCACCAGACGTTTCAATATGTGTTTGTACACCTTTCGCTTTTAATTGTGCCGTTAAAGGCCCCATATCCCAAGTTAGAGGCTCTCCTCCTGTAACAATGATCGTGTCGCTATATTTTATAGCATTTTCAACAATTTTTTCTGTTTCTGTCGGAGGATGTAATTCTGCTAACCAGCTTTCTTTAACATCACACCAGTGGCAGCCTACATCGCAACCACCGATTCGCACAAAATATGCAGCTGTTCCTTTATGAAAACCTTCACCTTGAATGGTGTAAAATTCTTCCATTAAAGGTAACAATAATCCTTTATCTATTAACTCTTGTCGTTCTCTTCTTGTCATAAGGGTGCAAAGATAGTTATTTAGTTTTCAGTCTCAGTCTCAGTTTACAGTAATTTTAGTGATTAGAAGTTCGCCTATTAAAATCTTTTTTAACTCACCAAGACCCAAAGTTGAAAACTTAAAATATAAACCTGAATACTGAAACAGCAACTACAAACTATGACTGAAGATTACGACTGAATACTATCACTGCTAACTGATACTAAAAACTATTTCATACTTGATTAAAATTACATTATTTTTATAGAAATTTTCTGATCAATGAATAAGACTGAAGCTTTCGTAAAAGAGATTAACGAAGGAAACACTTGTAAAGGCGACTATATTACTCTAGGTTCTGCCATGTTAGACGGCAAAACTATTACCAATACGTTTGTAAATGTTCCATTAAAAACCATGAATAGACATGGTCTTATTGCTGGCGCAACAGGTACTGGAAAAACAAAAACATTGCAAGTTTTAGCTGAAAATTTATCTGAAAAAGGCGTTCCGGTTTTACTGATGGACATCAAAGGGGATTTAAGTGGATTAGCAAAACCAAGTCCTGGACATGCAAAAATTGATGAACGTCATGCGCAAATTGGACTACCGTTTGAACCTAAAGCATTTCCTGTAGAAATAATGACCTTATCTGAACAAGATGGAGTGCGTCTAAGAGCTACAATAAGTGAATTCGGTCCTGTTTTAATTTCGAGAATATTAGATGTTACAGAAACCCAAGCTGGAATAATTTCTGTGATTTTTAAATACTGTGATGATAACCATTTACCATTATTAGATCTTAAAGATTTTAAGAAAATTCTACAATACGCGACTAATGAAGGGAAGGAAGAATTTGAAGAAGCTTATGGCCGAATTTCAACCGCTTCAACAGGGGCAATTCTAAGAAAACTCGTAGAAATTGAACAACAAGGTGGTGATGTTTTCTTTGGTGAAACCTCATTTGACACGCAGGATTTATTACGTATTGACGAAAATGGTCGTGGTTATATTAATATCATTAGACTGACAGATATTCAAGATAAGCCTAAATTATTTTCAACGTTTATGTTGAGTTTATTGGCGGAGATCTACTCTACATTTCCTGAACAAGGAGATAGTGGCCGACCAGAACTGATTATGTTTATTGATGAGGCACATTTAATTTTTAATGAAGCTTCTAGTGCTTTATTAAATCAGATTGAAAGTATTGTAAAACTCATTCGTAGTAAAGGAGTTGGACTTTATTTTGTAACTCAAAACCCAACGGATGTCCCAGAAGCCGTTTTGGGACAGTTAGGTTTAAAAGTACAACATGCATTAAGAGCCTTTACTGCAAAAGACAGAAAAGCTATAAAATTAACGGCTCAGAATTATCCTGATACCGATTATTACGACACAGCCGAAGTATTAACGTCCTTAGGAATTGGAGAAGCCTTAGTTTCGGCATTAGATGAAAAAGGGAAACCGACACCATTGGCTGCCACAATGTTGCGTGCTCCAATGAGCAGAATGGATATTTTAACCGAATCTGAATTAGGAGGTTTATTAGCGGAATCAAAATTGGCTAAAAAGTACAATCAAGAAATTGACAGAGAAAGTGCTTACGAAATGCTGAATAAAAAGATTGAGGAAGCTGAAGCAGAAGAAGCTATACAAAAAGCGAAAGAAGAAAAAGAGGCCTTAAAACGCGCAGAAAGTAAAAGAAAAACAAGCTCAACGAGAAGACAAAGCACACGAATGAATCCTATTCTTAAGGTTTTAACGAGCGCAACCGTGATACGAGGAGTCTTAGGCATATTAAGTAAAATGATTAAATAAATAATACCTAAATCTAAAATGAAAAACACCTTATTTGCACTAATCTGTGCTTTTATAATAACCAGTTGTGGTAAAGACAAATCACAAAACCCGTTTGAAGTTGCTAAAACTCATATTGGTTCATTAACAGATTCTACTCAGGTAAAACAATTAGACTCTATTTTTAGCAATGACTCTATTGTAAGATACATTTCTGGAGATGAATTTATAGGTTCAGTAAACACTATTGAAATTTTTGAAAAAGGCGGTAAAAAACTGTTAGATTTATCTCCTAGAGAAGCTTTAGATTCGACTTCAGTAATCTCTGGTATTAACATCATTGATTCACGTTACAACACCAATAAGAACATATCTAATTTAAGCACTTATAAAGATATAAGTGAAGCTTATAAAATTTCAAAAGTTGATAATCTTATTAATGTTATTGTGGTTTCTGTAAATGAAATTAATGCCTCTTTTACTATTGATAAGAAAGAATTACCTGCTAGTATGCGTTTTGATATGGATATGACCATTGATCCGATTCAAATCCCAGGAAAAGCAAAGATTAAATATTTTATGGTTCATTGGTAGATTAGTAAATAGATATGCAGAAAAAACAAAAATACACAATCCAAAATAGCCCATTTGTAGTTCCTACAGAAGATGGTAAGATTATAAAAGAGCATTTTGGAAATGCTACAGATGGCAACTCAGAAATAAGCATGGCCCATATGGTTGCCCCGGCTTTTTGGTCAGAACCTTTTCAGACTCCAAAATTTGATGAATATACGTTTATCATTAAAGGAAAAAAACAATTTATTATAGACGATGAAATTATCGTACTAGAAGCAGGACAATCTATTAAAGTGGAGAAAAATACGCGTTTACAATATTCTAATCCGTTCACAGAACCTTGTGAGTATTTAGCTATTTGTTTACCTGCATTTTCAATTGATGCCGTTAATAGAGAAGAGCAATAAGGTATGAGTAGTTTTGTTATTAAATCTATTGGTAGCGCACTTAATGCGACGAGCTTAATTTCATCTAAATATGCCGCTAAAAAAGCTATAAACCTATTTGCTTCACCTAGAAAGGGACGTTATAACGACGAGCAAAAACGTATTATTGATTCGGCTTTTTACGAAGAAATAAGTTACGACAATTTGGATATCGCAACCTATCGTTGGGTAGGAAAAGGTAAAACGGTTTTACTTGCTCATGGTTGGGAGAGTAATGCATCGCGCTGGGAGTACATATTAAAAGACTTAAGATCTCAAGATTACAACATTATTGCGCTGGATGCTCCTGCTCATGGACGATCTGATGGCAAACAGTTCAATGCGATTTTATATTCTGAATTTATAAATATAGTCGCTAAAAAATTTCAACCAGACGTTTTAATTGGTCACTCCGTTGGTGGTATGTCTTGTGTTTTTTATATGCATAAATACCAATTACCATCTATAAAAAAGATGGTTCTATTAGGAGCACCTGCACATTTTACTGGTGTATTTGACCGATACAAATCTATGATGGGCTTTAATAATAAAGTTTCAAATGGATTAGATAATATAATTATTGAACGTTTTGGGCAGCCAGTCGCTTACTTTTCTGCTGCAAACTTCACAGAATCCATTACCGCAAAAGGTTTAATTATTCACGATAAAAAAGACCGTATAATTCCTTATGAGGATGCTCAATTAATTGCAAATCGCTATAAAAATGCTGAATTAATTTCGACTACAGGATTTGGGCATGGCTTAAAGGATGTTTCTTTAACTCCTCAGATTATTGAATTCATTAATGATTAATCTTTATTGTATTTTTGCACCATGTCAGAAGATTTAAAACGCCTAAACAAATACCTCAGCGAAGCTGGATATTGCTCTCGTAGAGCAGCAGATCGATTAATTGAAGCAGGACGAGTAACCATTAACGATGTTGTACCAGAAATGGGAACTAAAGTTTCATCTGAAGATGTGGTTAAAGTAGATGGTGAAATAATTGGAGAACGCAAACAAGACTTTGTATATTTAGCTTTTAACAAACCTGTCGGTATTGTTTGTACTACAGACACACGCGTTGAAAAAGACAATATCATTGATTACATTAACTACCCTAAACGTATTTTTCCTGTTGGAAGATTAGACAAACCAAGTGAAGGTTTAATTCTACTCACTGACGATGGAGATATTGTAAACAAGATTTTAAGAGCGAGTAATAATCACGAAAAAGAATACATCGTCACCGTAGACCAACCAATTTCTCAGACCTTTATTGAGCGTATGGCAGGCGGCATTTATTTAGAAGATTTAGATAAACACACTAATAAGTGTGAAGTTAAAAAGATTGATAAATTCACATTCAGTATTATATTAACTCAAGGCTTAAATAGACAAATCCGAAGAATGTGTGAGTATTGTAATTATGAAGTACAAGCTTTAAAGCGAGTTCGAATAATGAATATAAAGCTCGATGTGTCTTCTGGTCAATATAGAGAATTAACAAAAGAAGAATTTAAAAACTTGAATGCATTAATAGCTGATTCCACCAAGACTTACGAAGCAAACAAGGCGAATACCGCAAGACATACCAGACGTTAATTATGGCTTTAGCACCTTTTCATCTCGCGATTCCTGTTCATAATTTAGAATTATGTAGAAATTTCTATACTAATTTATTAAACCTTGAAGAAGGAAGAAGTAGTGACCACTGGGTTGATTATAACTTTTTTGGACACCAATTGGTTATTCATTTTAAAGCAAAACAAACAGAAGAAGACACCACTAATGAAGTAGATGGTAAAGCTGTACCTGTTCCGCATTTTGGTGTGGTTTTAGAATGGGAAGCATTTCAAGAGTTTGCAGAATTATTAAAGTCGAAAGACTTAAAATTTATCATTGAACCTTATATTAGATTTGAAGGATTAGTAGGAGAACAAGCCACGATGTTTTTTAAAGACCCGTCAGGAAATGCTTTAGAGTTTAAAGCGTTTAAAGATATGAGTCAGTTATTTGCTAAGTAATTTTTGTCGTTGACTTGAAAAATAAAAAGGCAAATAAATCAGTACAAACAAAGGAATTATTATCAACTGACCAACTAAGATATAATAAGGCCATTCCCCAAAGTAATCTAATACAGAAGCCGATTTAGGTTTTTCGTTTAAGTAAAAATAATTCGCATCTAATAGATAATTCAGAATCATCATAAGTGCAACATATCCTTGAAGTGCCAAAATGGATTTGAAAACACTTTTAAATGTTGGTTTCATTTTTAATTCAAATATGAAATAGAAAATGATGGATAGCAATCCTAAATGCACTACCCAATACCTAAAATAATCAAAACTCGGGAATCCTTGGGTTATATCTGGTGTAATGACCGCTTGTAAAGTACCACCAATAATCCAAAATACTAAAATCTCGAACATCCAATATTTACGATAATATGTAAAAACCGGGATCAATAAAGCCATTAAACTACAGAGATAAAGCGGTAAATCCGTCTTAAAATTGTAGTTATCGTAAAGCATTCGATATACATGAAACCCTATAAGTGTAAGAGACACAAACCATCCTAAGTAGTGTACGGCTTTCTGCTTCTGAAATTCATTGAAATTCTTACTAGAATAGTTTACCAGAAAAACAGTCCATATAGTTGCAAATAGAATCGGAATTATATGTTGAAAACTACCTATCGTGACGTTTAAAAGAACGATAAATAGCGTCAATAAACCCATCTAAAAATTATCTATGATTTTTTCTGTGTTGTTCTCTTGCCAATAACGTATTTTTCAATAACATCGCAATAGTCATTGGTCCTACTCCACCTGGAACCGGTGTAATAAAGCTCGCTTTTTTACTGACGTGTTCAAAATCTACATCACCTGTAATGTGATATCCTTTTTCAGATTCGTCTTCAACACGTGTAATGCCGACATCAATAATAACCACATCATCTTTTACCATTTCAGCTTTTAAGAAATTAGGAATTCCTAATGCTGAAATTATAATATCCGCTTGCGAAGTAATCTGTGTAATATTTTTGGTATGACTATGAGTTAAAGTAACCGTAGAATTCCCAGGAAAACCTTTTCGGCCCATTAAAATACTCATCGGGCGACCTACAATATGAGAACGACCAATAATTACTGTGTGCTTACCATCTGTATCTACTTCGTAACGCTCTAACAATTCTAAAATTCCAAAAGGTGTCGCAGGAATAAATGTTGACATATCTAATGCCATTTTTCCAAAATTCATAGGGTGAAAACCATCTACATCTTTATTAGGATCAACAGCCATTAATACTTTTTGAGTATTAATTTGAGGAGGCAATGGCAACTGAATAATAAAACCGTCTATATCGTCATTATTATTTAATTCTTCAATTTTGTCTAACAACTCAATTTCACTTGTTGTATTAGACAAACGCACCATTGTAGATTCAAAACCAACACGCTCACAAGCTCTAACTTTACTACCAACATACGTTAAACTCGCACCATCGTTACCGACAATTACAGCTGCCAAATGCGGAACTTTTTCATCATTAGCTTTCATCTTATCGACTTCGGCTTTGATTTCATTTTTAATGTCGTTACTTACTTTTTTTCCGTCTAAAATTGTCATGCTTTTGGTTATTGTTTTCTTGCAAAGACGCTATGGCGCGAAGCTTTAATTAATTTATTATTTTTTAAAAGCCAACTGAAGACTGCGTACTAAAACTGCCTACCGAAGACTGAACACTGCAAACTTATTTAGGCATATTCTGCATCATCTGCATCATACGCTTTCCGCCTCCACCTTGCATCATTTTCATCATCTTACTCATTTGCGTAAATTGCTTTAAGAGTTGATTTACTTCTTGTACAGATGTACCAGAACCTTTACCAATTCGTTTTTTACGACTTGCATTTATAACAGATGGATTAGAACGCTCTTCAGGAGTCATTGAATGAATAATCGCTTCAATACCTTTAAAAGCATCATCGTCAATATCAATATCTTTCATCATTTTTCCTGCACCAGGAATCATGCCTACTAAATCCTTCATGTTACCCATTTTCTTGATTTGCTGAATCTGTTTTAAGAAATCATCAAACCCAAACTGGTTTTTAGCAATCTTCTTCTGTAATTTTCTTGCTTCTTCTTCATCAAACTGCTCTTGAGCACGTTCCACTAAAGAAACGACATCTCCCATTCCTAAAATACGATCTGCCATACGTGATGGATAGAAAACATCAATCGCTTCCATCTTCTCACCCGTACCAATAAATTTAATTGGTTTGTTAACTACAGATTTAATCGAAATTGCTGCTCCACCTCGTGTATCACCATCTAATTTGGTAAGGATAACACCATCAAAATTTAAAATATCATTGAAGGCTTTTGCTGTATTTACCGCATCTTGACCTGTCATAGAATCAACTACAAACAAGGTTTCTTGTGGCTGAATGGCTTTATGAATGTTAGAGATTTCATCCATCATCGCTTTATCCACAGCTAAACGACCAGCGGTATCAATAATCACCACATTATGACCATTTGCTTTGGCATGAGCGATACCTGCTTTAGAAATCGCAACAGGATCTGTATTTCCTCTATCACTAAAAACCTCAACACCTATCTGATCTCCTACAACATGTAACTGATCGATTGCAGCCGGACGATAGACATCACAGGCTACTAATAATGGTTTCTTAGTTTTTTTGTTTTTTAAATAATTGGCTAGTTTACCAGAAAAGGTTGTTTTACCTGACCCTTGTAAACCAGACATTAAAATCACACTAGGATTACCTGAAAGATTAATACCTTCTACGTCGCCACCCATCAGTTCAGTTAATTCGTCTTTAACGATTTTAACCATTAACTGACCTGGTTGTAATGTTGTTAATACATCTTGACCAAGTGCTTTTTCTTTTACACGAACGGTAAATTCTTTTGCAATTTTAAAGTTAACATCGGCATCTAAAAGCGCTCGTCTTACTTCTTTAAGTGTCTCAGCAACATTTACTTCTGTAATGCTACCATGACCTTTTAATACGTGTAACGCTTTATCTAACTTATCACTTAAATTATTGAACATGTTTTTTAGTCTTCAGTTTGCAGACTACAATTGTAATCTACAATATTTTAATAAGCTGCAAATTTAAGAATTTATGAGAGAATTATGAATGGGTTTAGAAATTACTTTTTAGTTAATAAAATATGAAATAAAATCGTACAATGCTCAATGAAAAAATACACAGAGGTTCACAAAAAACACAATCTCACTTCTTTAGTCTCATCTTTCAAGTCTAACGACTATAAGCATCCAACTTTCAAGTGATATCAAACAAAAAGAGCCACTCATGGCGAATGACTCTTTTTAACAACTTAACTAACTTACTAAAATTACTAACCTCTAGCTTCTTTATTCACAAGTTCTATCTAGAACAATTTCTATACTGCTATCATTAACATTATGCAACACCAATTGGTTTTCTGTGCATTCTACAACCAACCAACTACCATTTATCGCTTGAATATTCGGGCCTGTTACATTTGAAAAATCAATTACAACACCATCACTTGCTTGCGATGTTGACCACGTCGCATCAATTGTGATGGTATCAGTATATATCACGACAATACCTGAGTTTTGTTCGAAATGAAAATTATAATTACTTAAATTATCGCTTCCATTATAGCTGGCCACGTTCCAAAGACACTCAGTTAAAATACCATTAATATCTCCTTCTGTGCAATTACCTACATTACAGGTTACAACGGTTAATTGAATTGGAAATATCTCAAACTGATTTTGAATTTCAACTCTGACATAAACTATAGAGGAAACATCAGAAGCACTGTAAGCTGATGGATTCGCAATTAGATTTTGATCCGAATTCGCATCCGCGAGAGTTTCATAATAAGTGATGTCATCTGCACTTGGAGTACAATTTGCAAATGCTATTGGAAGGTTAAATTCATATGGACCATCAGAACCGTCATCACAAACTTCTATTACAGCATCAAAACTTTCGAAGCATTCAAAATAATTACAATCCTCCACAATTAAATCGATAGTAAAAATATGCTCTATAATATTGCTATAAACATTTAGTACGGCAGCGTATATTACAGTTGGGTTATACAAATTAGTATAACTTTCCGGAGGGTTAATAGGATTCACATTGTTTTGTAAATCACTTTCAGATCCGTAATAATAAATTCCATAAATCGCTAAATCGGGTCCACATTCTTGATTGGCTTCAGTTAAATTAAATGTGGCAAAACCATCGATACCGCATGCCGTAATTTGGGTGTTTATAAAACAATCAAAATTAGCACAACTTTCTGAATTGAGATATACATTAAAGACTTCATAATCC
The DNA here is from genome assembly GCF_900099995.1 of Winogradskyella thalassocola. GTDB lineage: Bacteria > Bacteroidota > Bacteroidia > Flavobacteriales > Flavobacteriaceae > Winogradskyella > Winogradskyella thalassocola. Next base: position 180,960 of record NZ_FNCZ01000007.1, on the reverse strand, counting down.
CCATTACTAGCTTCAATTCTCAAATAAACCTGTGCCACTAATGAACCGTAAGTTTCAGTAATTTCAATTGGATTTGTGTTGTTCTCTGCGTCATTTAAAGTTTCATGAAACGATGGAACGAAAGATTCTGTACAAATTACAAGTCCAATGGTATTGGCGCTTAAATTAAAAACAGGAACATTGTTGGTTTGTGTACATTCTACAATTTCGAAATCTCCAAAACAGCTAAAAAGATCACCATTACAGTTTTGTTCTAAGACTAAAGTTTGATCACCTTTATGTAATACAATCCGATCTGTATCGCATTCAACAATTAACCAATCTCCTTCTAAACTTTCTTGAAAAGCCGTTAAATCTGAAAAGGTTAATAGGATTCCTTCGTCTGAAACAGATAAATTCCAACCTCCACCAATTGCTGAAGTTGCCATCCCTTCCGAAATTTGCACGTCGCCATTAGCATTAAAAATCATTTTATCATTCTCAAAATTGCCTGTTCCATCACTAAAATCCCAAGGACATTGTTGTAAAATACTACTAATATCAGTGAGCGAACAATTTAAATCATCTTCGCAGACCTGATTAATAACCATAGTTTGTTCACCTTTTGTAAATTGTATGGTATTATCATCACATTCTACAATTTTCCAGTCTCCTCCTAAATCTTCAAACTCTGTTTCTAAGTAAAGATATGTTTCACCATCTGTTGAAATTACAGACCAATTACTCACAACATTAAAAGAACTACCATCTTGAAAAATAGCAAATGTATCATTTGAATAAAAAACCAAATCAATTCCCACAAACTCAGGAAAACTTGAATAGGTCATTATTTTCCACTGACATTCTTTTAAATTTAATTTTACAGATTCTGCAGTACAATCATCTTCATCACAATCATCGCTGGCCAATTCAATGGCTTCAGCTAAATCTTGATTCGTATTAACCTCAACAGTATCACCATTAGCATATTCTAGAGTCACCGGAAAGTTTAAACTAACAACCACTGCATTCTCATCCTCCTCTAAGCCATTTAAAAACCCATATAAAGCTTCGTCACTTTCAATTATGACGGTATCAATAAGATTAAATCCAGCATTAAATACAGAAAAAGAAATAGGATAAACGAAATCTACACATTCAATAGCATCGTTTTCTTCACTTCCACATTCGCTCACAAACCCTTGAAGTTCGTCTTCATTTTCAATCACAATTTGACTGTAATCATTAAAAATAATAGAAATTGGAAATACAAAATCTAAAAAATCATCATTAATAGATGACTCATTGTATAGACTCTCTAATTGTTGTAAATCGGATTGTGTTTCAATAACTATAGTAATATCACTAATCACAATTGTAACAGGCAATTCAACAGAAAAACAACTTGCACTGTCTAAAATATCGTCAGCAGCACCAAAGTTTGCTGTTGTTCTGCTCATTAGGTTTGCCAAAGTAGAATTTGAAACTATGGTTTCTTGATCGTTTGGATTTTCAATTTGAGTAATCTCGTCCTGACAAGATGTAAAGCAAAAAAGGACAAAAAGGAAATTAATAAATAGATATTTAGATTTGATTTTCATGGCATTAATGCTTTTCTATTTATTATAAAACAGTTAGCCTTCTATATTTCCTACCCAATAATCTAAAATATTATTTATAATTTGTGGGCCTATTCAAAACCATGAACAAACCCTTACAAGATAATATCTGCGAATCGCTCTTATTTGAGCGCCTTTATAAAAAGCATGCTAAAAACCTGCATGATTTTTTATACTACAAGTTTGGAGATCAATTGAATCCGGAAGATAAAGTTCAGGAAGCTTTTATAAAACTTTGGCAAAATTGTAGCAAAGTTGCACCAAACAAAGCGAAGAGTTATTTGTTTACAACCGCTAATAATTTAATGCTCAATGCCTATGCACATCAAAAAGTAGTACTAAAATATGGTCAGAAACCTCAAAAAAGTTCCACTAACGAAACCCCACAATTTGTACTCGAAGAAAAGGAGTACCATCAAAAAATCCAAACAGCACTAAGTAAACTAACAGAAGCCCAGCGTGTTGCGTTTTTAATGAATAGAGTTGAAGGCAAACGGTTTAAAGAAATTGCAGAGCTATTAGATATTTCTGTAAAAGGAGTTGAAAAACGCATTTATGGAGCGTTGAAAAAATTAAGAGAGGACATTGATGAACTTTGAAACTTTGAAACTTTGAAACTAAAAATAAGTAGGAGTTTTTAAACCTAAGCTGTTATATACTTGAAATCATATTATGAAGCGAGAAGAACTTATAAAAAAATGGTTAGATCATAATCTAAATACTCAAGAGCAGAATGCTTTTGAGCAGTTAGAGGATTATAATGAATTGATTAAGCTGGATGCCGCTTTAAAAGATTTTAAAGCCCCAGAATTTTCTAGCGACCAAACCTACAAAACTCTTAAACCTGAGAAAACAAATTCAAAACAATGGTTAAAACCTTTGCTTAGAATTGCGGCTATTTTAGCCATCGGATTTAGCATTTATTATTATACTACAACTTTAGATACTACAGTTGTCACAGATATAGCTCAACAAACGTCAATAGAATTACCAGACCACTCTACAGTTGATCTTAATGCTAATTCCACAGTATCATTTAATGAAAGTCATTGGGGTGAAACTAGAGAAGTAAAACTACAAGGAGAAGCATTTTTTAAAGTTGCTAAAGGTCAAAAATTCGATGTCATTACTGCGGATGGTATTGTTAGCGTTTTAGGGACACAATTTAATGTAAAACAACGCGACTCGTATTTTGAAGTGACGTGTTACGAAGGTCTAGTTGCTGTAACTCACAATAATAAAACAACAAAATTAAAACCAGGACATACTTTCGTAATTATAGATGGGAAACTACTTGCAAATGAAAAAGAAAACGCTGTGCAACCACAATGGTTGCATGGTGAAAGTAGCTTTACAAGTGTGCCACTTAAACATGTTATTGCGGAGTTTGAAAGTCAATACAACCAAACGATAATTACTGAGAACATTGATCTTTCTCGTTTATTCACAGGAAGTTTTACACACAATAATTTAGATTTAGCATTGAAGTCTGTTACAATACCATTAAATTTAAGCTACAGCAAATCAGAAAAATCTATTTTACTAAAGCGTGAATAAAAAATTACTTTGCTTAATTTTCTACTTTATATCGATCACCTTTTGTAACCTCACATATAGTCAGGAACAAGAGGTCGAAAAACCGCTTGTTCAAATTCTTCAAGAATTAGAAAAAAAATACGACGTTATATTTTCATTTGAAACCAAAACAATTGAAGGTATTTCAATGCGCTCATTATCTCATGAGCTTTCCATAAAACAAGCATTAAACCAATTACATCGTATTACGGATCTTAATTTTGAAATGTTGAGTCATCGGTTTATTGTCATTACACCAAAAGATACGGAAGAACTGCAAAGTCAAACTCAGCATTTAGAAGAGGTTATAATTATAAATTATCTTACCAAAGGTATTTCTAAAACAAATAATGGAACTATTAAAGCCAACACAAAAGCATTTGATATTTTACCTGGATTAATTGAGCCAGATGTGCTACAAATAGTACAAAATCTGCCAGGCATAATGAGTGTTGATGAACGCATTTCAAACATCAACGTTAGAGGAGGTACTAATGACCAAAACCTCATTTTATATGAAGGGATAAGAATGTACCAGTCGGGACATTTTTTTGGTTTAATATCTGCTTTTAATCCATATTTATCCGAAAACATTACGATTTCTAAAAATGGAACTAGTTCCAAATTTGGCAATGCTGTTTCTAGCACTATTGCTATAAAAAATGCAGATGAATTAGATGAAAAAATCAATGTCGGCATTGGTGGAAATATGCTAAGTGTAGATGGTTTTGCAAAAATACCATTATCGAAAAAAACAGAATTACAACTATCAGCAAGACGTTCATATACTGACATTCTGGTTTCTAAAACTTACGATGCTTATTTTGATCGTATTTTCAACGATTCTGAACTCAATGCTTCCACTAATATGAATACGCTTTTAGCACAAGACGAACGTTTTCTGTTTTACGACTTTAATGCTAAATTTTTATATGATATAAACAACACTTCTAAGTTGCGAATTAATGTGATGAATATGTCTAATAATTTGAATTTTAATCAGGTTTTCACCACAATAGATAATAATTTTCAAGAGACTAAAAGTGAATTGAATCAGACGAGTTATGGAGCTAGCGCAACCTATTCTAAAGTGATTAACAACGGCACCAATTTGTCTGCTCAGCTCTATTATTCTAATTACGATTTAGATGCAAAGAACAACAATGTCACTAATAATCAATTATTAACTCAAGAAAATAAAGTTGAAGATTTCGGTCTTCGATTAGACGTTTCAAAAACAGTTAGCAAAGACATTAAATTTAATGGTGGCTATCAATTTAATGAGGTTGGAGTCACCAACTTTGAAGATGTCATCAATCCAAATTACACCAGTTTAGTCAAAGAAATTATAAGAACACATGCCCTATTTGGAGAAGTTGAATGGTACTCAACATCTCGCGATACTTATATACGATTGGGCTCTAGAATCAGTTATTTTGGCAAATTATCAGAATTTTTAATAGAACCTCGATTTACGGTAAATTATAAATTTCTAGATTATTTTAGACTAGAAGCTTTAGGCGAATTAAAAAGCCAATCCATTACCCAGATTATTGATTTACAACAAGATTTTTTTGGGATCGAAAAACGAAGATGGCAACTCGCCAATGGTAATGACGTTCCATTAATTACAAGTGAGCAAGCCTCCATTGGTCTCAGTTATAACCAAAATAATTTACTGGTCTCTATTGAAGGCTATTACAAAGGAGTCCATAATATTACGGCACGTAGCCAAGGATTTCAAAATCAGTTTCAATTTACCAACGATATTGGGCACTATACGGTTAAAGGTATTGACTTCCTTATTAATAAGCGCTTTAGTGATTTTAGCACGTGGCTGAGCTATACCTACAGTAAAAATGATTACAATTTTAATGAGATTAATAACAGTAACTCATTTTCTAACACGATTGATTTAAGACATGTCGTTAATACATCTTTTACTTATAATCGTGCTAATTTTAAAATCGCCATTGGCTTTAATTGGCATTCGGGCAGACCTTTTACGTCTCCCTTAGATCTTCAAGACAATAGTAATTCTACAATAGAATATAACACTCCAAACAGTTCTCGTTTGGGTGATTACTTTAGAACAGATATTTCCGCGATATATAAATTTAAACCTTCAAAAGGCATCAATGCCGAAGTTGGTGCTTCTGTTTGGAATATTTTCAATCAAACGAATATCATTAACCGCTACTACACCTTTAATACTGACAATGCTATAGTAGAGATTAATAACAAGTCCTTAAAATTTACACCAAATTTAAGTTTTAGAGTCAATTTTTAAACTGACTCATAAAAAAACCCTAAACTAAATTCAGGGTTTTACTATTTTATAAAAACTTACAATTAACCATTAGCAGTTTTTTCTCTTTCTTTCTGCTTTTCTATGTTTTTCTTTATTTTATCTATGGCAGACTCAATAGATTTATCTGGTTCTATTAAATTATACTCACCCCAAAAGTTAGGATCTGAAAATCCGGAAATAGCATCTGTAATAATCACCGAAGGTCTAAGTTTATCTTTGTTCTTAATTTTCTTATCCGCACTGTTGACCTCCCAATCTGTTACTGCCATTTCACTAGACAATGTATAGACTTTATTAAAGAGTTGACGTTTTTTATTCACCTTAAACGTTAAGCTTAAGTTAGAATAACTGTAATACCATTTATTGCCTTTTTCTTTATAATCTACTTTATAAATAGCTTCTAAAGGATAAACTTCAATATCGCTAGGCTTTCTTTTAACTAAGAGATTTTTAGTCTTGTCCATATTACTCACATCTAAAAAATAATTAGCACTTACTAAGGCGAGCGATTGCACATCGATAAAAAGTTTTCCACTATAGTTGACTTGAAGTTGATTATTCTTCGGATTAAAATCAACAACAAAAACAGTTCTATTATTTATAGTTGAAGGATTATTAAACGTAAAATTATACCCACTAATACTTTCGTCTGTAAAAATATACTCAGGATACTTCATAATATCCAAATACATAGTTGAAAATGGCCCACCTTGCAACTTTACAGAAACGGTATCTAGTCGTTTGTAATCTGTGCTCTTTCTTGCTTTTCCAAGTTGAATAGCATCGCGTTGTTTAGATGAATTTGGCTGCTTCAAAATATTAACCACAGCTTCTGTTAAGGATACATTTCTATTTCTACGTTTAATGGTTTCCCTGTAAAAGGCTGTCATATAAACAGATTCACCACCGACGTTCTTACTTTTATCATCAAATACTTTTCTTACTAAGCTTTCGGCATCTTTAAAAGCCGCGATGTTAACCGTAGATAACTCGGTTACAGCCTCATATAATTCTATAACATATTTGTTATTGAGTAGTTCGGACAATGGAACAACGTAAGTATTATAGCCTAAAAGAGAAACCACCACTTTTGAATCTAAATAGTTGTTTGGTACTTTGAGCGTGAATTGACCTTCAGAATTCGTAATCGTACTAATATTGGTATTATTAATACTGAGACTAGCAGCTTCTAATGTTTTATTAGTTCTACCATCGATAACTTTACCTTGATACTCCTTAAAATCTGTCTGAGCATTCAAAGAAAATAGTACAAATACCATACATAGTAATGTACTCGTGTAGCGTTTTAAAGTGTGAGATTTTTCCATAACAATAAGATTTAATGAACATTATAACCTTACCTAAGATACAAAAAAGGGTAGAATACTCTTCTATTCAATATGTTAAATTCTAAATATCAGCTATTAGGTCGCGTTTTCAATTCTTAAAATTGATAGCAAAACCGGCTAAAAAAAGTAACACTGTTAATAGCAAAAACTACATACGCTCAGGAACTTCAATCCCTAAAACCTGAAATGCATTTTTTATCGTCTGACTAACCAATTTAGACAAGGCCACTCTAAAACTCTTTTCTTCATCTGAATCCGCACCAAGAATAGACACATTTTGGTAGAACGAATTAAAATCTTTTACCAAATCATAAGTGTAATTTGCAATTAATGCAGGACTATGTTGTTCTGCTGCATTTTGAATAACTTCTGGAAACAACTCTAATTGTTTGATAAGTTGTTTTTCTTTATCGTGAAGTGACACGTCAGCTGCACTCAGGGTGACATTCCCATCCACATTAGCCTTTCTTAAAATAGACTGAATTCTGGCATAGGTATATTGAATAAAAGGTCCAGTATTTCCTTGAAAATCGATAGATTCCTTTGGATCGAATAAAATTCGTTTTTTAGGGTCTACTTTTAAGATGTAATATTTTAGAGCCCCCAAACCAATAGTTTTGTAAAGGGCTTGTTTTTCGTCTTCCGAATAGTCTTCAAGCTTTCCTAATTCTTTAGAAATCTCTTCAGCAGTATCCGCCATTTCTTGAATTAAATCGTCGGCATCGACAACGGTTCCTTCTCTACTCTTCATTTTTCCGCTTGGTAAATCTACCATACCATAACTTAAATGAAATAAATTTTTAGCCCAGTCGAAACCTAGTTTCTTCAAGATTAAAAATAAAACTTTAAAATGATAATCTTGCTCGTTACCAACGGTATAAACCATACCGCCAACATCTGGATAATCTTTTATACGTTGGATCGCTGTTCCGATATCTTGTGTCATATACACAGCAGTACCATCTGCTCTAAGCACAATTTTTCTATCCAAACCATCTTCGGTTAAATCGCACCAAACAGAACCATCTGCATCTTGCTCAAAAACACCTGTTTTTAAACCTTCGGCAACGAATTCTTTTCCTAATAAATAGGTATTGCTTTCGTAATAATACGTATCAAAATCGACTCCTATGTTTTTATAAGTGACTTCGAAACCATCATAAACCCATTGGTTCATTTTTTTCCAAAGTGCTACGACGTCGTTATCTCCTGCTTCCCATTTAATAAGCATCTCTTGTGCTTCTAATAATAAAGGAGCATTCTTCTTTGCTTCTTCTTCAGATTGTCCTTGAGCAATTAATTCTGAAATTTCTGATTTGTATTCTTGGTCGAATTTCACATAATAATTTCCGACTAACTTATCTCCTTTTAAATCTTCAGTTGGAGTCTCACCTTCACCAAATTTTTGATAAGCTAACATACTCTTACAAATATGAATACCTCTATCGTTAATAATTTGAGTTTTGTAAACATTCTTTCCTGAGGCTTTTAAAATTTCAGCAACACTATAGCCTAAGAGCACATTCCGAACATGTCCTAAATGTAATGGCTTGTTGGTATTTGGCGAAGAATACTCTACCATAACAGCTTTGTCATCCTTTTGTTCCACAAAACCGTAATTCATTTGATCTTTTACAGATTGAAAGAAATTGAAATAATAAGAATCATTAATTTCAATATTTAAAAAGCCTTTAACCACGTTAAATCCTTTTACCAAATCAACATTATCTAGTAAATACTGACCAACTTGCTCACCAATTACGACTGGATTTCCTTTAACAACACGTAACATTGGAAACACAACAACCGTAACATCTCCTGCAAACTCTTTACGAGTCGCTTGAAATTCTACTGATTCTAATTCCGATTGAAACAACGCTTTAATTGCTGCTTTTACATGTAATTCTAAAGTCTCTTGAAGGGTCATAATTCTGCTTTATTTTGGTGTTTTAAAACGTTGGCAAAGATAGAAGTTTTATTGTTTTATTAGGATTCTAAGGAGACATAATTGTTTAACTTTATGGGCTGTTGGAAAAAATGTAAAGTGTGTCGCATGAAATAAACCCTAATCTTAAAATGAAATTAATTAAATACTTCTTTTCGATTTTTATCATAATTACAACATCGTGTTCTAAAAACGAAAACTCAGATGATGACGTTGATGGTCCTGATGAAGAAATTTTCTATAGAGGCATGGATTTGTCGTTTCAAAGTGAATTAGAAAACTATAATGTAGATTACAAAGACGCTGATGGCAATTCCGTAGAACTTCTAGACTTTGTAAAATCTAAAGGCACAAATCTGGTGCGTTTAAAACTTTGGCACACGCCTCAAGATGGACAAAACGGAATAGACGACGTTAAGGCTTATGCGCAACGGATCAAAGCTAAGGACATGGAGTTCCTTCTTAATTTTCACTATAGTGATTTTTGGGCCGACCCAGGAAAACAAACACCACCTGTAGCTTGGCAAAACCTTTCTTTATTAGATTTAAAAGCTGCGGTTTACAATTACACAAAAAGTGTTGTTCAACAATTAAAAGCACAAAACACCCTACCTAATATAATTCAAATTGGTAATGAAACCGATAGTGGCTTTCTATGGGATTACGGAAAGGTTTGGAATGAGTTTAATGATAACTGGGTAAATTACGCTGGTTTAGTTTCGGAGGCTGTAAGAGCGATACGAGAATTGGATACCGAAAATAAGATTAAAATAATGCTACATCACTCTAACGTAGAGCATTCTATTTACTTCTTTAATGAACTTGAAGCTTATAATCTCGATTTTGATATCATAGGACTTTCTTATTATCCCCAATTTCAAACTAAAGATTTAGATTTAATTACCTCAAAATTAAACACTTTAGCAGAAACCTTCGATAAAGAAATTTTAATGGTAGAGGTTGCTTATCCTTTTACGTTGCAATGGAATGACAACTTGTCGAACTATGTTGGAAGCTTGAATCAAATCATTCCAGAATTTGCGCCGACACCTCAAGGGCAAAAATCATATATGGAATGGTTGATTACTACAATTAAAAACATCCCAAATAAAAAAGGTATCGGATTTTGTTATTGGGCTCCAGACTGGGTGGCTTTTAATGGCAATGAAAATACCTCCACAAATGGGACGTCTTGGGAGAACCAATGTGTCTTCGATTTTAACTTAAAAGCATTACCTGTTTTAGATTCGTTTAATTATAACTAACTAACAATCAGTAATTTAAATCAAGTGTGCATTTCATCGATAAAAGCGTATTACTACCGTTAAATTTACCTTTAATCGATAAGTGGTTTTTAAAAAATATTATATTTGTCAGTTCAACTAATATATTGGTATTAAATCCTAAATATTAGCATATTTGTTTACATAATAGCACTTTTGAAAGGCTATTAATCAATGTCCCAAACATTAATGAGGCTTAATAATCAAACATTAACCCCTTTGTTTTTGTTTTGTGTTAACTTACTTTTTTCGTCCCTCCCTAAAAGTTTTTCAATCCAAAACAGCGCAATTCGTTTTAACGCTATTTTAAGATGAAACAGTTACTTATACTAGCTGTCTGTCTTATATCGTTTTCCATTTTTTCGCAAAATGAAAAAATAGATAAACTTACGGTACAAATAGCCTATCTAAACGCAGACTCTACAAAAGTGGATATGTCTCTTATGCTTATAAATGAACTTTATGAAAATAAAGATTTTAGCAAGGCCCTACTTTATATCAATGAAACCTCTAAACTTTCTGAAGATCTTAATTACATAAAAGGACAAGCAGAGAGCAGTTACTACAGAGCATTAATTTTCACCGAACGCAACGATTATTTTAATGCCATTGATAACTACAATAAATCTAGAAATTTATATTTAAAAATAAGTGATACTCTTGGCGTGGCCAAAGTGAGCAATAGTATTGGTCTAATTGAAATTAAAAGAGGTAATTACAAGGTTGGTTTACAAAACTCATTATCTGCAATAGATATTTTTGAAAAACAATACCTAAGAGATGAGCTAAGCTCGGCATACAACAACCTTGCTGAGGCTTATCATAAAACCAATCAAACTGATAAAGCCATAGAATATAATTTTAAAGCTTTAGAAGTCCGCAAACAGATTAATGATAAAGAGGGCGTAAAAATATCTACTAAAAACATAGCAAGTCTTTACTCAGAATTAAAAGAGCATCGTAAGGCTATTGAGTATTATGAAAAAGCTCTGGATATTTTAAATCCAAAAACAGATCAAGATTTACGAGGTGAAATACTTCCTAAATTAGGTAGCGAATATTTACGTTTTAATGAATACGATAAGGCTTCAGAATACCTAGTAGAAGGTTTAAAGTACAATAGAGAACAAAACAATAAAGAAGGTCTTTTAAGAGCTTTAAATGCTATTGGACACTTAAATCTTCAAAAGAAAAAGGTTAAACTCGCAGAAAAGCAATTGAACGAAGCTTATAAGATTGCACAGAAAATAGATAACAAAACTGAACTTTTAGAAAACTACAAACTTCACATTGCTTTAGATTCTACTCGCGGGTATTATCAAAATGCGTTTTTCTGGCAAAATAAATTCTATAATTTAAAAGACTCGCTGTCTAAAATTGACCAGCCTGTTTTTCCAACAGATTTAGAACCTATAGATTTTATTGAGAATAACTCTATAAATAAAGATAGTTCAGTAAACGGAGAACAGAAGTTTAATGTGACATCAACTACGGTTACCAACCCTTATGTTTTATATGGCGCGATAGCTGCATTTGCACTGTTATTTGGACTTCTTATTTATAGCCTTTTAAAAACTAAAGCTCATAAAGAAGCCTTAGAAAAACAAAAAAATATATTAGCAGAAGAACACATAAGAACAGAAGCTATTTTAGAGCAAACACATCACTTAGAAGAGGTTAACCAAGTTAAGGATAAACTTTTTTCTATTGTTTCTCACGACTTAAAAGATTCAATTTCTTCAATAAAAGCATTTTTAGATTTATTGAAAGAAGACAGTATTTCTAAAGATGAATTTTATGAGTTAATTCCAGAATTAAGTGAAAATGCCAATAATGCATCTTCACTATTATTTAATTTATTGAATTGGTCTAAGTCGCAAATGCAAAATTTAGAACCAAAACCAGAACGTTTTAATATTCAAGATGTCTTCCATTCTAAAATAGCCTTAGTAGAACAAAAGGTTGAAGACAAACGAATTGTTTTAATTGACGAATCTCAGAATGATTTCATATATGCAGATCGTAGCATGGTAGAAATTGTAATTCAGAATTTAATTACAAATGCTGTTAAGTTTAGCAGAACTGGAGATGTCATTACCATTTCAAATCAAGATGTCAATGGAAAATCCTTAATCTGTATAGAAGATACAGGTGTTGGTATTTCTAAAGGCAACATTGACAAGTTATTTGCTGCACACAAAAACTTTACAACGGCTGGTACTAAGAATGAAAAAGGAACTGGTTTAGGATTGTCAATTGCTAAAGATTTAGTAGAATTGAATAACGGTAGAATCTGGGTAGAAAGCACAGAGAATGTCGGCAGTAAATTCTTTGTTGAGCTACCTAAAAGAGCTCCGATGCCATAATTTAATTTATATTTGATTTCAAATATAAATTTATGAAACGTCTACTTCCATTTGTAATCCTTTTAATTTCAGTTTTCAGTTGTAAAAACGAAACAAAACCAGAAATCCAAGAAGACACAGAACTTAAAGAACTATTTAGCCTTATGCAAGGATCTTTTAATTCCGAGATACAAGCACAAATAGATTCGTCTTACTATAATATTTCTCTACATATGTATCCGATTTGGGAAGATAAAGGAAACTTTCTCTATGTAGAACAAGCTTTAACTAGCACGCCTGAAAAGCCCTATCGTCAACGTATTTATGAAGTTAACAGAGAATCTGACAGTACTTTTAGTTCTGCCATCTACAAATTAGATGTAGATTCTATTTGGGTAGGCAAATGGAAAACCCCAAAAGCATTCGACTCTATCGCTTTAAAAAATATTTCGTTAAAAGAAGGTTGCGACGTTATTCTTAAACGTATCAGACCCAATCATTTTATGGGAAAAACAGGTGATAATACGTGCTCTAGTACTATGAGAGGAGCTTCGTTTGCACGCAGCGAAGTAGAAATCTTAGAAGATAAAGTTATTTCTTGGGATCGCGGTTTTGATGCCGATGGAAACTATGTTTGGGGAGCTGAGAAAAGTGGTTATATCTTTAATAAAATAGATTAAAATTTAGAAACGATTGACCTTAACGCACCCATTAAATAATTCGCTATTTAAACTCTTGGAAGAAATACCTCAGCCATCATACAACGTGCACTTCCACCACCACAAGTTTCAATAGTCTCTAAAGAACTCGAAATAATAGGACAATACTTTTCTATAGTTGCAACTTGGTTTGGAGTTAAAATCTTATGCGCAGCCTCACTCATTATTAAATAAAGCTGTTCATTGTCTCCTCGCAATTGCAACATGTTTCCCGCAAAATGATGCATCTGTTTTTCGGTAATTGAAATAATTTCTTTACCATCACTTTTGAGATGCTTTACGACACTTTTACGCTCTTTCTTATCATCAATACTATCTAAACAAATCACTGCAAAATTCTCAGCAATACACATCATAACATTGGTATGATATATTGGCAAGCGTTTACCCTCTACAGTTTGAAACGCTGTAAAAATCACAGGGCTATATTCAAAATCTTCGCAAAATTCTATAAATAAATCCTCGTCTGCTCTTGGAGATAAAGCGCAATACGCCTTTCTATTAACACGATCTAATATGATGCTTCCTGTACCTTCCAAAAAGACACCTTCATGTTCGGCTGACGTATAATCAACGATATTTTCAATCTTAAAACCTTCGTCTTCGAGTCTAATAAAAATTTCATCTCTACGCTCACGTCTTCTATTTTCTGCAAACATTGGATATTTTGCGATGTCTCCATTAGCATGAAAACTCACCCAATTATTTGGAAAAATAGAATCTGGAGTGTCATTTATTCTATCGTCTTCTTCAACAATAACATTAATACCAACGGCTTTCAATTTTTGCACAAAAGCATCAAATTCCTCTTGTGCTTTTGCATTGATTTCTGCATTTTTTAAATCTAAATCTTCCTGAAAATAATTATTGACAGCTGTTTGCTCGTTCATCCTAAAGTTTATAGGGCGAATCATTAAAATGGTATCGGTAGTTTGTTGCATTTAATTACGAATAGAATGGTAAAATGAAATGCAAAGTTATTATTTTTTTATGGCAAAACAGCTATAAAATCAGTCCTGATTTTCTAACCACTCTAAGGCTTCTTCGCGACTCTTAAACATCTCTATATTCCAACCATTATCACGATTCATATTTATTAAAACATCGGTAGCCAATTTAGAAACATAAGCATGCGTTACAACAGCCATATTTTTCACGATATCTTTATTTACAATAGATTTTTGTGCCTCAAAGGTGTAAGTGTAAGAATACTTTTTATTAATTAATAAGGACATCGGAATTTCTAATTTTTCAATAAGAAAAGTATGGTATTGCTCTACCATTTTCATATCCATAACTACACCTTCATCTATAATAACCTCAGCAAGATTAGCTTTCAGTAGGGTTATAACACCAAAGCTAAGTTTATATGTTTTCATGTTAATAAATATAAGTAAATTTAGCTAAATTTCTAAACTATGAAAAAACTATTAGTACTAGCCTTATTATTAGTGGCTTGTGGTAACAATACCGAAAAACAAAATTCTAAAATCAAGAATGTCGAAATAGATTTCACTACTGTTTTCGAAAAAAGTGAAGGTTTTGAAACTGCTACTTACCATGAAACCATAAAATACTATAAAGACCTAGCTGATAGTTATCCTGAGATTTCAATTCAAGAAATTGGCTCTACAGATTCTGGAAAACCACTTCATATAGTCACTTTAAACATGAAAGGTTCTGGTGATAATTTTGAGACCCTTCGACAAACCAACAGAATAATATTAATAAATAATGGTATTCATCCTGGGGAATCTGATGGTATTGATGCGACCATGATGCTTTATAGAGATTTGGCTCAAAGAAAAATGAACGCACCAGAAAACACCGTTTTAGTGACCGTACCTATTTATAATGTAGGTGGCAGTCTGAATAGAAACACAACAACTAGAACTAATCAAAATGGTCCAAAAGAATATGGCTTTAGGGGCAATGCAAGAAATTATGACTTGAATAGGGATTTCATAAAAGCCGACACCAAAAATGCGAAAGCTTTTACTCAAATATTTCATTTAGTGCAGCCTGATGTCTTTATTGATAACCATGTGAGTAATGGAGCGGATTATCAATACACCTTGACACATTTATTTACACAGCACAATAAATTAGGAGGTCGTCTTGGTGAATTTATACATACCGAAATGATGCCCACTTTAGAACAAAAACTAGAGGCAAAATCTTGGGACATTACTCCTTATGTTAATGTATTTAATCGCACACCAGATTCTGGATTTACACAATTTTTAGACACACCAAGATATTCCACAGGGTATACAACCTTGTTTAACACCTTGGGTATGATGATTGAAACACACATGCTAAAGCCATACAAACAGCGCGTAGAAGGCACCTACGAATTAATGAAAAGCATAATAGAAATCACCGAAGAACAAGGTAAAAAAATTACTCAACTTAGAAATGCACAAGCCAAATTATGGACAGCAGGCGACACCTATCCATTAACTTGGGCTGTAGATACAAGCCTAACCTCTACCCTAAAATTTAAAGGTTATGAAGGTGAAATGATTCCGAGTGAATTTACAGGTGCCAAACGTTTAAAATACGATCGTTCAAAACCATTTACTAAAGACATTATATATCAAAATTATTTTAAAGCAACGGATTCAATCACCATTCCGAAAGCTTACATTATCCCACAAGGTTGGTACACTGTTATTAATTTATTAAAGTTGAATAATGTAGAATTTACACAATTTAAAAACGATACCACACTTACCGTTGAATCTTATAAAATTGGAAGCTACGAAACTCGAAAATCACCTTACGAAGGTCATTATGCACATTACAAAACAAGCGTCAACAGATCAATAGACAAAGTCTCTTTTAGAAAAGGAGATTATCTAATTTCTACGAATCAAAAATCAATTCGTTATCTATTAGAGACCTTAGAACCTTCAGCTCCTGATTCATTTTTTAATTGGAATTTCTTTGACACGATCCTACAACAAAAAGAAGGATTCTCACCTTATGTATGGGAAGATAAAGCTGAACAGCTTTTAAAGAACAACCCAAAACTTCAAATAGAATATAATATAAAAATTAGCTACGATGAAGATTTTGCTAATAATTGGTATAAACAATTAGACTGGTTACATAAGCAGAGTAAAAATTACGAAAAGGCGCATATGCAGTATCCTGTTTATAGAGCAAAATAGACTTGAATTTATAAACATTTTAAATTAACTTCGTTCAAAATCTGTAATAAGTCATATCAATTAGAACCTTAAACTTTTAAGCAATTACACCTCTTATTAAAACATTAGGTGCCCTAGAATTATTACAGTTAAAAAACAATTATTTATTATGAGAACATTAATTTTAATATTAACCTTTTTAATGGTATTTCCTTTTGTGTCTTGTACATCAAATGATAGCACGAATTTTTCAACTAGAATTAAAGAAGCCGAAACTGCCGCCATTCTACCTGCATTTCGAGGTCTTTATGCTACATCTAACAAGTCCTTAGATGAGTTCAATAATAAAATTAATGAAGCGAAACGATCAATACTTATTCCTATAGTCTATGGACATTATGCCGCTTCAAACAAGTCTTTAGAAGAATTTTCTAGTAGAATTAACGAAGCAAAAGATGCATCGATTGAACCAATGTATAGAGGTATTTACGCTATTTCTGACAAATCAATACAAGACTTTAATACAAGACTCAAAGAAGCAGAAGTAGCTCTCATTTTACCACTATTTAGAGGCCATTACGCTGCTTCTGACAAATCTATTCAAGAATTTATTCTAAAAATCAAAGAAGCTAAAGCCGCTGGAATTTCGACTGCGTATTGTGGTGAGTATGCAGCCTCAGATTATACGCTTAATTAGCACACTAATTTTAAGCAATTCGTCCAAATATGAGACTGCTAGATACAACAAAATCAGTATGAGATATTTTATTTAACTAGTCACATCCTTAAATGTCTATGTAAAGCACGATTCTTGCTGACCTATCTCATTTAAAAATGAAGCCAAATCAATAAATAAAAATATAAAAAACATTTTTTCAACAGCTGTAAAACCAATCAAAAAATAATATACATTTGTTTAAAATTATAATAGCGTAACGCGCTCTAAATGAACAAATATATTGTTGTAAATCAGCCTGAAAAATGGAACTTTTCAATTGATAATATAACCGTAATTTCCTCTCAAGATTACCTTACAAATCCTAAGTATTCCTTATTAAAAAATGCACGAATTTTTAATTTATGCAAGGATTACTCGTACCAATCCAAAGGCTATTACGTATCACTTTTGGCAGAAGCCAGAGGTCACTTACCGATTCCAACTACAAAAAACATTGTAGATCTTAAAGCTTTAAAATTAGTTAGAATCGTTTCTGACGAGTTTGATGATGTTATTCAGCAAAGCCTAAAAAATATAAAGTCGCAAGATTTTACGTTGAGTATCTATTTTGGGCAAAACGTAGCACAGAAGTACAAAAACTTAAGTGCCCTTTTTTACAAGCATTTTCAAGTCCCATTTCTACGTGTGAATTTTAATCATACCACAAAATGGAATATACAAAGTATAAAGGCGATTTCTGAAGCCGAAATTCCAGTAGAACACATATCTAGCGTCCGCGAATTTGCGAATCAATATTTCGCAAAAAAGCGTTACGATACCGCAAAAGTTACTAATTACGACTTCGACTTAGCCATATTAGTTAACCCAAGCGACCCTGCACCTCCAAGTAACTCTAAAGCCTTAAAAAAGTTTATAGAAATTGCGGAAAAGATGAATATCTACGCCGAAATTATTGAGCCTAAAGACTTGTCTCGCTTATCGTCTTTTGATGCGTTGTTTTTAAGACAAAGCACAGAAGTTAATAATGAAGCTTACACCTTTGCTCGAAAAGCACAGCAAGAAGGTATTGCAATAATTGATTATCCGGATGCTATATTAAAATGCTGTAATAAAGTGTATATGGCAGAAGCCATGAACAATGCTAATATCAGCACACCAAAAACAGTTATTGTACATAGCAATAACCGAAATGCGGTCTTAGAACAAACAGGATTACCTTGTGTTTTAAAAGCACCTGACTCTACGTTTTCATTTGGAGTAAAAAAAGCAAAAACGAAAGACGAATACAATGCTTTAGTTACCGAAATGCTAAAGGAGTCTGATTTGATTATTGCGCAAGAATTTTGTCCATCAGATTATGATTGGCGCATAGGCATTATTGACAATAAACCCTTTTATGCCTGTAAATATTATATGGCAAAAGGCCATTGGCAGATTTATAACTGGAAAGCAACGGACAAAAATGAACAAGACGGAGATGCCGATTGTTTACCTATCGAAGATGTACCGAAAAACGTGATTGATATCGCTTTAAAATCTGCAAAACTGATGGGATTAGGACTTTACGGCATTGACATTAAAGTTGTAGACGGCAAACTGATGGTTATAGAAATTAATGATAACCCAAATATAGATTTTGGAGTAGAAGATGCACATTATGGAGATTTGGTTTACACTGAAATCCTTTCAGCATTAAAAAAACGATTAGAATAACACACAGAAGCATCATGTTATGAGTTTCGATTGATCCGAAAAACGATTAATAACCAATAGCATGTGACTATTAAAACACAATATTAAATACATGAAAAAAAAATATCATTTATTCGAAGTTTACGGTATTGAACTCGAATATATGCTTGTTAAAAATGATAGTTTTAAAGTGGCACCACAAGTAGATGAACTTTTAACCCTAAAAGCAGGAGAATTAAAAGCGGACATTGAAAATGGAGACATTGCATGGAGTAACGAATTGGTCGCTCATGTCATTGAACTAAAAACAAACGGACCTACAAAAAACACGGATGATTTAGCAGAGAAATTCCACAAGAATATTCTAGAAATCGATGCACTTTTAAATCCGCTGAACTTACAACTTTTAGGTTCTGCTTCACACCCATTAATGAATCCAAACACCGACACACAACTTTGGAAACATAGCTATAGTGAAGTCTATGCACTTTACAATACTATTTTTAATTGTAAAGGTCATGGTTGGAGCAATGTACAAAGTACACATATTAATTTACCGTTTTATGACGATAAAGAATTTGAAAAACTACACGCAGCCATAAGAATAATTTTACCATTATTACCGGGGCTTTGTGCGAGCTCGCCAATATTAGAAGGCAACATTACAGGTTTTAAGGACACGCGATTAGAATTTTACAAAACCAATCAGAAGGAAATTCCGGAGTTGACAGGTTTGGTTATTCCAGAACGTGTATTTTCAAAATTAGATTATCATGCTACCATTTTTGAACCGATAAAACGTGCGATACGCCCTTATGATAAAAACAAGATTCTAGACCAACACTTTTTAAACTCTCGTGGAGCTATTGCGCGTTTTGACCGCAACGCTATTGAAATTCGTTTAATGGATATTCAAGAATGTCCTAAGGCAGATATTGCTATTTGTGCTTTGGTTATTGAAGTTTTAAAAGCTTTAATCAATAAAAAATTCGGTTCATTAAAAGATCAAAAAGTTTGGACTAAGGATCAGTTGTTTCCTTTTTTAAACGATGCGATAAAACAAGGCGAAGAATCTTTAATTGAAGATGAAGATTATTTAAAATTATTCAATTTGAAGTCATCTACATCCGTAAAAGACGTCTGGAATCATTTGTACCAAACCGTAAAACCGAAAGTACATACATCACATCACCAAGCCATTGAATTGATTTTGGAACAAGGCACATTAGCAACACGATTATTAAAAGCCGTTGGGAATGATACGTCTGAAGCCCATATTATTTCGGTTTATCGTGATATGCAAATGTGTTTAAAAACAAATGAATTATTTCAATCGTGAAACTTCCACAACTAGATTTTTTTTTCGAGAGTATGATTATAAGGACGAACCATGTGACCTAAAAAAACGACACGATTAAACACATGAAACTGATTTTAACATGCGAACATGCAGGAAATGAAATTCCTGAGACTTACGCAAAACACTTCAATAATAAAGCAATTTTAGAATCCCATCGTGGTTATGATTTGGGAGCATTAGATCTGTTTCAATATTTAAAACCGCTGTCGGACGCATCTTATTTTAGTACTACGAGTCGTTTGTTGGTAGAGTTGAATCGGTCATTATTTAGCAAACAGCTTTTTTCAGAATTTAGTAACGGCTTATCTAAAAGTGAGAAATCAGAAATTCTTGAAACATATTATTTTCCTCATAGAACGGAAATTGAATATAAAATAGCAGAATACGTTAAAAACAAACAGCAAGTTCTACATCTCTCTATCCATAGCTTCACCCCAAATCTAAATGGAGAGGAACGTAAAGGCGACATCGGATTACTTTATGATTCACGTCAAAAAAACGAACAAGAGTTTTCCAAACAACTTAAAGCAAAACTTTTACAAGAAAACCCAAATTTAAACGTGCGATTTAATTATCCATATCTTGGAAAAGCGGATGGCTTCACTACTTTTTTAAGAAAGCAATTTCCAAGGAATTATTTAGGGATTGAGATTGAGGTTAATCAGAAGTTAGTCTTTAAAAACAGATTGAATTCAGAATTGAAACAAACCATATTCAAATCACTGAATTGCAGCATCTAAAATCTTTAGTTTTTAAAAATTTCTAACTACCTTACTTTAATTTCAGATTTAAAATATTAAAACGCCAGTATATCTGTTAGCCATAATACATAAAAAAAACAGATCCTGATTTCAATAAATTAATATATAATCAATTATGAAATATTTAATAATTATAATATTCTTAATTTCATTAATCAAGGTTGATGCTCAAAATGAAATTGTAGATGCTAATATTTTCATTCGAGTTTACAATTTAAAAGGTAAAAAAAATTAATAAAGGGAAGATAACGTCTATATCTGAGTCATCAATAGAATTGTACTTAAAAGGAAAAATAATTTCAGTTCCTTTAAGTAACATAGGAAAAATAAAAACCAAACACTCCGCAGGTAATAATATTGTAATAGGGGCGTTAATTGGTGGTGGGTCACTTGCTGTGATAGGATTATTAAGTGGTGATGACAATTCTGGGATCCTTTCTCTTTCAGCAAATGAAAAAGTGTCATTAGGTTTAGTTGGTGGTGGTTTTTTCGGTGCTATTATCGGAGCCATTACGGCTATTTTCAAAAAATCAAAACTTTATATCATATATGGAAGTAAAATGAAATTGAAAGATTTTAAAGAAAAAATAAGCGGTTTTAAACTAAAACACAACATTTCTAAAGCTGCTGAAATAGAATAGTAATTTCCAACAAACCATTTAGGAATTGAGATTGAGGTTAATCAGAAGTTTACTATAAAAAACACGAAGAGTTTAAATTTTCTTAATTTCATAAAGACTTTAAAATCATTATAACATGGCTTTTAGACACTTGAGTTTTTAAAATTTAAAGTTTAAATTCGTTTTAAACTTGATTATAATAAACAATGTCTATAGCCGAACTCTTAAGCAATATATTCTTACCATTATCTTTAGCTATTATTATGTTAGGAATGGGAATGACCTTAACTCCTATAGACTTTACTAGGCTCGTAAAATACCCTAAAGCCGTTTTAATTGGCCTTATTAATCAACTAGTATTACTGCCTCTTATTGGTTTTTCATTAGCGATTGCGTTTAATTTAAGTCCAATAATGGCTGTGGGATTAATAATATTGGCAACCTGTCCTGGTGGCCCAACAAGTAATTTAATCACACAGGTTTGTAAAGGGAATATTGCGTTATCCGTTACCTTAACCGCTATTACTAGTTTTGTAAGTATTGTAACCATACCCTTTATTTTAGCATTTGCATTAAACTATTTTGGCACAGACGAAGCGACTACAATAAAATTACCCATTTTTGATACCATAATTCAAATAATGGGCATAACTGTTATTCCTATTTCTATAGGCATGCTTATTCGTAAATACAAAATAGAATTTGCTTTACGAATGAAAAAACCTATGCGCATTGCATCTACTGTAATTTTCATTTTAGTGTTTATAGCTGTAATTCTTGCAAATTTCGATATCCTAACTACAGCAATGAGAGAAGTGGGTTTAGTGACATTACTATTAAATATAATAACCATGGGACTAGGTTACCTAACTGCTAGATTGTTTAAGTTGAAATTAAAAAACATTATTTCAATTACAGTTGAGAGCGGCATACAAAATGGAACATTAGCTTTTGTAATTGCGACATCATTATTACATAATGTAGAAATGGGCATTCCGACAGGTGCCTATGCCATATGGATGTTTATAACTGGTGGAATATTAATGTGGCAACTTGGAAAAAGACCAGAAGTCGATTCTGAATAAAAAAGGTTTAACAAAAAACACTTACAAAACTATAAAAGACACTTAAACCAAAATTCGAATGTTAGCATAACTATTCTCCAAAGCCTTTTGAGATGCTTTAGCATCTAACCATTCTACTTTAGTAATGCCTTCATTTTCTTGAGGAAATAATTCACCTTCAAAATCAGTAATCATCTCAAACCAATACGTAACCTTTATTCGATGCTTTCCGTTACGTTTAAAAATGTGATACGTTGTTGGTAATGGTTTGGTAATTTTCAACCCTTCAACACCCGTCTCCTCTTCGACTTCTCTTATAGCAGTTTCTTCAATCGTTTCTTTACGTTCGGCCTTTCCTTTGGGTAAGTCCCACTTATCATTTCTATAAATAAAAAGAATCTCGTTTTTAGAATTATAGGCTTTTCCGCCACCTGCAACCACATTGGGTAAAAGCTTCAAAAACTTGCTTAGCAGCTTATCTTCATTCTTATGAATTAAGTGTACAGCTTTTAAATCTGTGTTGTTTAAGGTCTTTATAACCTTACCAATATTTACCGACTTCAAAAGAAAGGATTTAAAATCAGTTTCTTTCTCAGTTTCAGTAGTTAAAATAATAGGTTTATCACCTACATATATTGTGTACATCGTTTAGGTATGTTTCAACTTTCCTTTTGTAAAAATATTATTTTTTATGAGAAACTATTTGAAATGAAATTTATTTTCGATTAAAATTTTCTAACCTTGAAAAATCATTATTTTTGTATCATGATTTTTAACAAAGATACCGCCAAAAAAACAGCCGAAGTTTTATTGCAAATTAATGCTATAAAATTACAACCTAACGATCCTTTTACGTGGGCATCTGGCTGGAAATCTCCAATATATTGCGATAACAGAATTGTACTATCATTTCCGCCTATTAGAAATTATATTAGAGCCACAATTGCCAAAAACATTGAAGACCTATATGGAAAACCAGATGTTATTGCTGGTGTTGCAACCGGAGCTATAGGTATTGGGGCTTTAGTAGCAGAATATTTGAATTTACCTTTTGTTTATGTAAGACCAGAAGCGAAAAAGCATGGTCGCCAAAACCAAATTGAAGGCTATATTGAAAAAGGACAAACTGTTGTTGTGGTCGAAGATTTAATTAGTACAGGGATGAGTAGCCTTAATGCTGTGAAAGCTCTAAAAGAAGCAGAAGCGAATGTAAAAGGTATGGTCGCCATTTTCTCTTATGGATTTGATGTTGCTTCAAAGAATTTTAAAGATGCCAATGTAGAATTACATACACTTGGCAATTACGAAAACCTGTTAGAACAAGCTCTTGAAACCTTCTATATCACCAAAGAGCAACAAGACATTTTAGCACAATGGAACGCCAATCCTAGTGAATGGAACGCTAATTGATATATTTATAGTAGAGTTGTAAAGCTGATACCGTCGTTTTTAGGATTAAATCTTAACGAAACGGAATAACTTAACGACTATACAACAAACATCTTAACACAATACACATGAAATTAGAATCACCTAAAGTAACCTTAGATAAATCCGCAGAAGAAACTTTCAACTTTTTATCTGATGTTAAAAATTTTGAAAGTTTAATGCCTGAAAACATTAGTAAATTTGAAGTTTTAGAAAACGACAAATTTCTATTCGCATTAAAAGGCATGCCAGAGATTATATTAAAGAAAAAGGAAGCCGTTCCTAATACCAAGATTGTTTTAGGTGCTGCAGGCGGAAAGTTAGACTTTGCTTTAGTTGCAGATATCACAGAAACGGAACCGAACAAAACTGAGGTTAAATTAAATTTTGAAGGCGAATTTAACGCTATGATGGCTATGATGATAAAAGGCCCAATCAGTAAATTTATTGAGACTTTAGTTACCAATATGAAAACTGAAGTTTAGTCACAACAAGAAGAAATCAAGATTAACTTAATACAGTAACTTAATCTCTTTAAGGTCGAAGGTTTTAATAATACCATCTTCTGTCCAAACTTGTAATTGACCGTTTTCGGTAACACCTTGGATAATTCCAGAAAAGCTATCATTTTTAGAAGTTCTAAAAGTTGATGGCTTATTTTTTCTAAAAAGGAGGTCTTCGTATTCCGATTTAATTTCAAGAAATTGCTTAGATTCTAATAGATCGAAATGAACCTTAAGTTGTTTTAAAACTTCTGAAAGTACTTCATCCTTATTAAAAATTACCCCCGTTACTAAACTCATAGAAGAGGCTTGAGGCAAATTGTCGAAGAATTTTTGGTTCACATTGAGTCCAAATCCTATTATAGAGCCTTGCAGATTATTGTTTTTTATGACATTTTCAATTAAAATACCACATAATTTGGTGTCTGCTGACAAAATGTCGTTAGGCCATTTTATACGTAATTGAGGTATTTTAAAGCTCCTTAATGCTTTTATAATTGCCAAAGAAACAGCCATACTTATATAAAACTGATCCGTAACATTAAAAAAAGAGAGCCTTTTAAACACACTCGCTGTAAGGTTCTTACCACTTTCTGCTCTCCATTTCGCTCCCATTTGTCCTCGCCCTTTAGTCTGTAATTCGGCGATTACAACAGTATAATCCATAGGTAATGTCGCGGTTGACATATCCTTTAGATACGTATTTGTAGAGTCAATGGCATTAAGTTTGATTATGTACATTTAATAGGCAATTTTATTTTATAGTTTTCTTATGACATTAAGCGCATACAAGAACTAAAAAAATAATAACTTTGCACAAAATTAATACAATTTAATGACGAAAGATAAAATCCCTACAGACCAACTCATTACATCAATTATTGGAGGTATTGAAGATGTTAAAGGAAAAGAGATAACAATATTAGATTTACGAGAAATTGAAAATACTGTTTGTGACTATTTTATAATCTGCGAAGGTTCTTCAAACACGCAAGTAAACGCAATCGTCGGTTCCATACAAAAACAAGTTAGTAAAACACTTAAAGACAAACCTTGGCACGTTGAGGGTACTGAAAATGCCGAATGGGTCTTAATGGATTATGTTAATGTTGTTGTACATGTGTTTCAAAAACACATAAGAGAATACTACGATATTGAAGAACTTTGGGGAGATGCAAAAATAACCAAAATAGAAACAAGTTACTAAAACGAGAAACGCTACGAATGGCTAAAGACAATAAAAATTTAAACAAAAAACCGAAATTAAATCCCTATTGGATCTACGGAATTATCATTGCTATATTCTTATCTATCCAGATTTTTTCTGGTGGATTTGGTGATTCTACAGGCACTCAAACAACTCCTGCTCAATTCTTAGATTATCTAAGTCAAGGAGAAGTTTCAAAAATTGAAATTGTAAATAAAAGAGAAGCTAGGGTTTACTTAACAAAAGAAGCCAAAGAACAATCTAAACATAAAAAAACAGAAACTAATTCTATATTTCCATCTGTTACACCTGTCCCAAACTATAAGTTTGAATTTGGTGATCTTCAGAATTTTGAAAAAGAGGTAAACGAAGTTATTAAAACTAATAGTCTCGAAACAGAACTAGTATATGAAACTGAACATAATGTTTGGGGAGATTTTCTATTAACATTATTACCATTTGTCCTAATTATTGGAGTATGGATTTTTATAATGCGTCGTATGTCGGGTGGCGGTGGCGGCGGAGCTGGTGGTCAGATTTTCAATATCGGAAAATCTAAAGCGAAACTCTTTGATGAAAAAATAGATACGAAGACATCTTTTAAAGATGTTGCAGGTTTAGAAGGCGCCAAAGAAGAAGTACAAGAAATTGTAGACTTCTTAAAGTTCCCTGAAAAATATACAGCTTTAGGTGGTAAAATACCTAAAGGAGCTTTACTTGTAGGACCTCCTGGAACGGGTAAAACATTACTAGCAAAGGCTGTAGCTGGTGAAGCACAAGTGCCTTTCTTTTCACTCTCTGGATCAGACTTTGTGGAAATGTTCGTTGGTGTTGGTGCCTCTAGAGTTAGAGATTTATTTAAGCAAGCGAAGGAAAAATCTCCTTCAATTATTTTTATTGATGAGATCGATGCGATTGGTAGAGCAAGAGGAAAAAATAACATGTCTGGTTCTAACGATGAACGCGAAAATACCCTAAACCAACTTTTAACGGAAATGGATGGTTTTGGTACTAATACTAACGTTATTGTATTAGCAGCAACAAACCGTGCAGACGTTTTGGATAGCGCATTAATGAGAGCAGGTCGTTTTGACCGTCAGATTTATGTAGACCTTCCAGATGTTAGAGAGCGTAAAGAAATTTTTGAAGTGCATTTACGTCCACTTAAAAAAGAAGAGACCTTAGATATTGATTTCTTAGCAAAACAAACTCCTGGTTTCTCTGGGGCAGATATCGCAAATGTTTGTAATGAAGCTGCATTAATTGCCGCTAGAAAAGGAAAGAAATCAGTAAACAAACAAGATTTCTTAGATGCGGTTGATAGAATTATCGGTGGTTTAGAGAAGAAAAATAAAATCATCACTCCAGCAGAAAAGAGAGCGGTTGCTTTCCACGAAGCTGGTCATGCAACGGTGAGTTGGATGCTAGAGCATGCTGCTCCATTAGTAAAAGTAACTATTGTTCCTAGAGGACGATCTTTAGGTGCTGCTTGGTATTTACCCGAAGAGCGCTTAATTGTACACCCAGAACAAATGCTAGACGAAATGTGTGCTGCCTTAGGTGGTAGAGCTGCAGAAAAAGTAATTTTCGATAAAATATCTACTGGTGCTTTAAGTGACTTAGAAAAAGTAACGAAACAAGCTAGAGCTATGGTAACCGTTTACGGACTTAGTGATAAAGTAGGTAACTTAACTTATTATGATTCTTCTGGACAATCAGAGTACGGTTTTACAAAGCCTTATAGTGAAAAAACGGCAGAACTTATAGATCAAGAAATTTCTGATATTATTGAAGAACAATATCGACGTGCTATAGAATTATTAGAGAACAATAAGGATAAGCTAACAGAGTTGGCAGAAGTCTTATTAGACAAAGAAGTTATTTTTAAAGATAATCTTGAAAAAATCTTTGGAAAGCGTGCCTTTGAAAATCCTGCTATTATAAAGGAGGAGATTAAGGAAGCGATTGACGATGTCAAAGAAGAAATTAAGAAGGAGGAGGAGTAAAAACGTCCTCATCATACAATCACATAAAAAACTTAAATTAACCCCATGTTAATTTAAGTTTTTTTATATTTGGGAATCACACCAATTATAAGGATTAATAGCAATTATTGAATGAGCTTATTTCGTAAATTCTTCGGAAAAAAGTCTGAACAGACTGAAGAACACATACCAAATCATGAGCGTGGCAAGTATATGCCTGAAGTAAAGCTACCTGTAGATGAACGATTTACAATCAACTTCAAAGGGAATGGTGGTAAATTTTTGTACTGTGAAAATTTTGAAGAAATTAAAGAAAGTTTTAATGCTATCCTTGATGAAAACAATTGGCACGATGATAAAGTTTTTCTAATTGACCAACGTTTAACTGAATTATTCAAAGATTTCAACCTTAACAGTACAACAAAACTCTCAGAAAGTGCCTATTTTTTATCTACCTGTGAGTATTTAATCTCAGATGATGGTTCATTATTAATTTCTTCTAATCAAATTGCAGAAAAAAAGTTAATAGAATTACCAGATAATTTTATAATCTATGCCACAACGAGTCAGTTTGTAGAAACCATTGGAGAAGGTCTAAAAGGTATAAAAGCAAAGAGCAAAAAGAAAATACCAACCAACATTACTACTATAAAACATTTTAAAACAGCTGACGATAAAGACTTTCTAACTTACGGCAGTAGCTCCAAAAATCTATACCTACTTTTACTAGAAGATTTATAATGAAAGAATTAGCAACAAGAGCCATTTCTGGTGCTATCTATGTATTACTTCTAATAGGTTCTCTTTACTCAGAAGTTACATCCGTTATTTTAATTGGAGTATTTGGGTTTATTTGCCTAACAGAGTTTAGTCGTCTTATAAAACTAAAATCTTATATACAATATATTATTTTTCTTATTTTATATGGAGGGTTTTGGTATTTGAGCGTACAGAGTTCTACAAACTTAATAGGTGACGAAGTCACTCAAATCCTATTAGTAATTACCATATTTGTCAATCTTATTTTAATTAAAGACTTATTTGCTTCTAAACGGATTCCTCTTTTTGAATCCAAACGTTTTATCGTAGCAGCTTTTTATTTAGCTAGTGGTTTTGTGTTCATGCTACTCATCTCTAATTATCTTAATGAATTTACTCCACTGTTGT
Source organism: Winogradskyella thalassocola (assembly GCF_900099995.1). GTDB lineage: Bacteria > Bacteroidota > Bacteroidia > Flavobacteriales > Flavobacteriaceae > Winogradskyella > Winogradskyella thalassocola. Next base: position 152,214 of record NZ_FNCZ01000007.1, on the reverse strand, counting down.
TACTAGGCTCATTTATTCTTATTTGGGTTAACGATAGTGCAGCTTATATGGTTGGAAAGAATTTTGGGAAACAAAAATTATTCCCAAGTATATCACCAAAGAAAACGGTTGAAGGTTTCCTTGGCGGTTTATTTTTTGCCTGTATATCGAGTTATTTTATAGCATTATATACCGAAACACTTAACTTTACACCCTGGTTAATCTTAGCTATTATCGTTAGCGTGTTTGGTACATTTGGAGATTTAATAGAATCAAAGTTTAAGCGCCAAGCCGGAGTTAAAGATAGTGGTGCTATTATGCCAGGACATGGAGGCCTTTTAGATCGACTAGATAGTATTATCTTTGCCGCTCCATTTATATATTTATTTTTAAGAATTATTCACTTTTAAGAGATTTAAACTATGTTTCATAAAGAAGGTCACAAAATTATTTTCATAACACTCGTTATTGTTGTGGGTTCATTTTTTTTAATTGATGAATTTGTTGTTAATGAATGGTTAAGAAAAGGACTAATGTTAGCCATTTTAGCATTCTTCATTCTCATTTTACAGTTTTTTAGAAACCCTAAAAGAAATACGCATTCTAACGAAAAACAAGCTTTATCTCCTGTAGATGGCAAAGTTGTAGTTATAGAGGAAGTTGAAGAAAATGAGGTTTTTAAAGACAAACGTATTCAAGTTTCAGTATTTATGTCTCCTATCAATGTACATGTTACACGTTACCCAATTTCTGGAAATGTGACATTTAGCAAGTACCATCCTGGAAAATTCTTAGTCGCTTGGCATCCAAAAGCAAGTGAAGAGAATGAGCGTACTACCGTAGTGGTTGAAAACGAACATTTTGGTAAAGTGTTATACCGACAAATCGCTGGTGCATTAGCGAAACGTATCGTTAACTACGCTAAGGTCGATACTAGAATCGAACAAGGCACTGATTCTGGATTTATAAAATTTGGCTCGCGTGTTGATTTATTCTTACCTTTAGATGCAGATATCAAAGTAGAACTGAATCAAAAAGTTCGTGGTGGTGAAAGTATCATCGCAGAAATGAAATAAATGACTTCCGAAGAATTAGACATAGAATTTAAAGATGCTGTAGATCGTGTAAACGACCATACGGAACCTTTTCCTGCTGATTTTTTACTTCGTCTCTATGCCTACTTTAAAAAAGCAACGAATAATTATGATCGACCAAGCAGTCGTAAACCCATAATTAATGCATTTAAGGCCAATGCTTTATTTCAAATAAAAGACATTACTAAAGATGAAGCCAAACAAGAGTATATTAATCTTGTAAATAATTACTTTTTGTACCGAACGTAATACAATTATACCTAGCATAATTCTAAAATAATGTGTACGTGCCAAAAAATGATATTGTATTTTTTGCATTAATATTAACGTGTGATCCAAGACGCATATTTTTTTCAAAATAATAATTTACTCCAAGTGCAAACTTATCATAGTTTAAACCAACACCTATATAAGCATTAAAATTCTTTGTATTGCTTGCTAATTTTCCTTCAAAATTATTACTTGCACCTTCTAACTCTTGAGAATAATCTGAAGAAACAATAACATTATTTGAATATGCTAGGTGTGTAAAAATCTTTGTTTTTTCATTAATGTTCATATAATATCGTACTCCTAAGGGTAACTCAATAAATGAAACTGAAGATACATCTACCACATAATTAAAACTATAATAATCAATTCTTTTACTTCCAGATAAATTAGACATACTTTGGTAATTAGGCGAGGTAAATACACTCCATTTATTCCTATTTAAACCTAAAAACACCTCTATCTCAGCGCCAATAGAATAATTGGTCTGTTGACCGAATTCAATGGTCGTACCGCTATTTGTAACATCCACAGTTCCACTTCCACCACTTGGCGGTAAATTGTATCCAAAATCATAAGCATATGTGTTAGATACTGATGAGTGTAAGTTTATTCCTCCAAAAACTTTAAACTTTAAATAAGCTTTATATCTATTGTCATAAATATTATCGGAATTACTTCCTTTACAACTATTATAGTCCAAGAAAAGCTTCGTCAAATCACTTCTACTATACTTTAAATTATTATATGTGCTTACAGTAAAAGTTTCACAGTCTAAATTTTTATAAAGCTCTTTTCTAAATAGATTCGATGCTTTGACATTCTTAGATTTATCCTTTTTTGTAGGTACTGATAAATACATTAAACGATTATCATTAAGCTGATAAAAGAAATAACTAGATTTATTAACGTATTCTAATAGTGAACCATCTCCCTTTATTAATACTTTTAAAAACACTAGTTTATCAACTATAGGTGTATTTAAATCCTCTGATAACTGATGCCTCACATAGTATATATCCGTATTTAAAATAGCAAATTCTATGACATCACTAATGGTTGACGTTTTTACTTCATCGGATTGAGTTAATTTATACCGAAAGTTTACCGGAGATTTTATCCAATCCTCATTTTTTATCAAACAGCTAATTTTTTTATTATCTTCTGTGATAAAATAGCCTTCTTGGTAATTAATTTGAGCAATAACCGACGTTGTAATAAATAAAAAAACGAATAGTATAGGTTTCATAAAAAGTAAGATTGGAGTTATATAATAAAAATAATTTGCTACTAATATAGCTTTTTAACGTTAGTAAATAAAAACACACACATATTTATTATTAGAAGCTCATTAATCCCTTATTAAAGGCATCGTAGAGCATCGTAATAAGCCTTCTTGTTTTGCGATTTCAGCATAAGGAACTTCTTCTACTGTAAAGCCATTCTCTCGCAACCAAGTGTTCAAGCGTGTGAAGTTCTGTTCAGAAATAATAACATCTTCCGAAATCGAAAACACATTACTATTCATACTATACATTTCCTCTTTTGTAATTTCGAATACATTTTCTTTCCCGAAGAAATTCAGCAACCATTCATATTCCCTTTCAATTAAGAATCCATTTTTATGAAGTATCGCTTTATCTTTTCCTATAGGTTGAAAACAACAATCTAAGTGAAGTGCATTTTCTTTAGGATCCGTATTTGACTTGCGAAGTTCAAATGCTTTCACAGTTTTATGTGGAAATAATTCTTGAATAGCAATTACAGCATCCATATTAGTCCTCGCTGTAATATAATCTGAATAGTCTTCACCTGAATAGGTGCCTATAAACACAAAATCATTCCAAGGCATCACATCACCTCCTTCAACATGGCATTCCTCTGGTAGAATAATAATGTTCTCTTCCCCTATTTCCTCAATCACATGATGAATCGCTTCGTACTCTCTCTCTCTATCTGGTAATATATTAGCTTTTATCAATTTATCTTCGATAACAAAAGCTATATCTCTAGAAAATATTTGGTTATAATCTTTAATCACTTCTGGTCTATACACTTTAATATAATATTTTTCAAACACCTTAGCCACAGCATCCATTTCCTTTTGCATATCGCTTTCTTTCGGATACGTGCCTGACTTTATGTGTTGTATAGATTTAGGATCGTAAGCCTCATCAATTGATGGAATAGCACCAATACTTTCGGCTGTACCTAGAATAACAGCTCTTAGACGTGAAGTTTCGTTTTGTATATTAAGTTTCATATGTTACTTTTTATGCTTTTCATCAATCATTTGTTATTGCCTAAACATAATTTAGTCAGTGTACTCAATTAGTTTTCATCGCTATTTTCAAATGACTAAAAACAGAAAAAGCTCCATAAATATCTATGAAGCTTTTATTTATTAATTCAAAGAATTATCTCTTCTCAATAGACTTAAAGTCTCTATGAGTTTCTCCTATGTATAATTGTCTTGGACGACCAATAGGCTCGTTACGCGTGCGCATTTCTTTCCATTGTGCAATCCAACCTGGTAAACGCCCCATAGCAAACATTACAGTAAACATTTCTACCGGAATTCCCATAGCTCTATAAATAATACCAGAATAGAAATCTACATTTGGATATAGTTTTCTTTCTACGAAGTATGGATCTTCTAAAGCTTCTTTAGCTAAACCTTTTGCGATATCTAAGATAGGATCTTCAATACCTAAATCTGCTAATACTTCATCAGCTGCCTTCTTAATAATAAGAGCTCTAGGATCAAAGTTTTTATACACTCTGTGACCAAAACCCATTAAACGGAAAGGATCATTCTTATCCTTAGCTTTCGCCATATACTTCTTTGTATCTCCTCCATCAGCTCTTATAGCTTCAAGCATTTCTAAAACAGCTTGGTTAGCACCACCATGAAGCGGACCCCAAAGCGCAGAAATACCAGAGGCAAGCGATACAAACAAACCTGCATGAGAAGAACCAGCGATTCTTACTGTTGACGTAGAACAATTCTGTTCGTGATCTGCATGTAAAATTAAGAGTTTATCTAAAGCATTTACTAAAATTGGATTTTGTTCGTAATCACCACTTGGGCTCTTAAACATCATCTTTAATAAATTCTCAACATACCCTAATTTATTGTCTCCGTAATCTAAAGGAAGACCATTCTTCTTACGCAATGTCCAAGCTACTAAAACAGGGAATTTAGCTAATATTCTAACAATAGCTTTATACATTTCCTCTTCAGAACTAACATCTACCGTAGATGGGTAAAATGCAGTAAGCGCACTAGTTAAAGAAGATAGCACTCCCATTGGATGTGCAGATTTTGGAAATGCATCTAAAATCTTTTTAATATCATCATCAACAACCGAATGTGCTTTAATATCAGAATCAAATTTTGACAATTGTTCTTGCGTTGGTAATTCACCGAAAATTAGAAGGAAAACAACTTCTAAAAAACTAGCTTTCTCAGCTAATTCTTCGATAGAATACCCTCTATATCTTAAAATGCCTTTTTCACCATCTAGAAACGTAATAGCACTTTCACAACTTCCTGTATTTTTATAGCCTGGATCTAAGGTAATAACACCACCAGTTGAACCTCTTAAACTTTTAATATCAATAGCAACTTCGTTTTCTGTTCCATTTATAATAGGGAATTCATACTTTTCGCCATTAATTTCTAATGTAGCTTTATCTGACATATTTTCTTTTCGGATTTTAATAAATTATAAGGATTGTAAATTTACGAAATATCAAACGATTTCGAAAGGAGATTTATAACGGTTTTAACAATTTCAGAGAGTTGAATTAAATTGCTATTATTTTAGAAATTTGAAAGACAAAAAATGGTGTTATTTTTACTCATAATTTGAAATATGAAACAGTTTATCTTACCTCTTTTTTTCTTAATATTTAGCTTTAATTATGTGTCTGCGCAAATTGTAAATGTAGAATCCTTAAGACGTGTTTCTGATACATCGAAATGGTCAGGGTCTGCAAGTTTGGATATTGGACTCATAAAAAACACACAGTCCATTTTTAAAATCACCAACAATTTGAGGCTTCAATATAATTTTGAAAAGAATCTTTATCTTTTTATAAATGATTTAAAGCTTGAGCAAATAGAAAACAATTCTTTTGTAAACAAAGGCATTCAGCATTTTAGATATAACAGAAAAATCACAGAACGTTTAAAGCTTGAAGTTTTTGCTCAAAGTCAATACGATGCCATTTCTGATATAAAATTTAGAGGATTATTAGGTGTGGGTCCAAGATTTAAACTCTCTAAAAATGACAATTACAGGTTTTATTTAGGTACACTTTTAATGTTTGAACACGAAGAATCATCAGACCAAAGTATAGAAATCCTAAAAGATTTTAGAAGTAGCGTCTATTTTTCTTGTAGTTTATATCCTTTAGAAAATATATCTATAGTGAGCACTACATATTACCAACCGCTATTGAAACAATTCTCTGATTTTAGAATTTCTAATCAAACGTCTCTCGGTATTAAAGTCTTAAAGAATCTACTCTTTAAAACCTCATTCACCTATAATTTTGATGCAAGCCCTATTCTTGGCATACCTAAAACACAATATGAGTTGACTAATGGTATTGTTTATTCGTTTGATTAGAACGCATAAAAAAACCATCTAAAATTTAATCTTTTAGATGGTTTCGTATTTATAATAAGTTTGAAAATTTATGCTTTCACCTTAAAAGCATTCGCTCCAGGAAAATAAGCAACACTTCCTAATTCTTCTTCAATACGTAATAACTGATTGTACTTAGCCATACGATCACTACGAGACGCGGAACCTGTTTTAATTTGTCCACAGTTTAATGCTACGGCTAAATCGGCTATAGTATTATCTTCTGTTTCACCAGATCTATGAGACATTACTGATGTATAACCAGCGTTATGTGCCATGTTTACTGCTGCAATCGTTTCAGTTAATGTACCAATTTGATTCACTTTAATTAAAATAGAGTTAGCAATACCTTCTTTAATACCTCTTTCTAAACGCTCTACATTAGTTACAAACAAATCATCACCAACTAATTGTACTTTATCTCCAATTAATTCAGTTAAATATTTAAATCCTTCCCAATCGTTTTCATCCATACCATCTTCAATAGAAATAATAGGATATTTACCAGCTAATTCAGCTAAATATTCAGCCTGTTCTTTACTTGTTCTGATCACACCAGAATCACCTTCAAATTTCTTATAATCGTACTTGCCATCAACAAAGAATTCTGCTGCTGCACAATCTAAAGCGATTTTTACTTCGTCACCAAATTTATATCCAGCATTTTCTACTGCTTTTGCTATAGTATCTAATGCATCTTCAGTTCCACCTGGTAAGTTAGGTGCAAAACCACCTTCATCACCAACTGCTGTACTTAAATCTCTATCGTGTAATACTTTTTTAAGATTATGGAAAATCTCAGTTCCCATTTGCATCGCATGTGTAAAGTTCTTCGCTTTTACAGGCATAATCATAAATTCTTGAAAAGCAATAGGAGCATCACTATGAGAACCACCATTAATAATGTTCATCATTGGTAATGGTAGCGTATTTGCTGAAACTCCACCAACATATCTGTATAATGGCATACCTAATTCATTTGCTGCAGCTTTAGCAACCGCTAAAGACACACCTAAAATAGCATTAGCACCTAATTTTGATTTGTTTGGAGTACCATCTAATTCAATCATCATTTGATCGATAGTATTTTGTTCGAAAACAGAAACTCCTAATAATTCTTGAGCTATTGTAGAATTTACATTTTCAACTGCTTTTAAAACTCCCTTACCCATGTAAGTATCTCCACCATCTCTTAACTCAACAGCTTCATGCTCTCCTGTAGATGCACCAGATGGCACAGCTGCTCTTCCCATAATACCATTTTCTGTGGTCACATCAACTTCTACTGTTGGATTTCCTCTGGAATCAAAAATTTGTCTTGCGTGTACATTGATAATAATGCTCATTATTTCTTAATTTAAGTTATCTATAATTTTAAAGCTTACAAGGTTATTACACCTCATAAGGTACCCAAATTTACGAAAATCTATGGCGCAAAACTTGACAAAAATCATATTTATGATTAATGATTACGATAATGATTTCGTAACTAAAAAAACGCAATAAAATGGGTGTTTTATTGCGTTTTTGGTATTATTTGTTTTTTATATTCTCTATAAACTGGTCAAATAGATATAGCGAATCATTTGGTCCGGGACTTGCTTCTGGATGATACTGTACTGAAAAACAGTTTTTGTCTTTTATCTTTATTCCTGCAACCGTATGGTCATTTAAATGCACATGCGTAATTTCTACATTATCATTGGCTTCGGTTTCTTCTCTATTAATAGCGAAACCATGATTTTGCGATGTGATTTCACCTTTACCTGTTAGTAAATTTTTCACCGGATGATTGATCCCTCTGTGACCATTATGCATTTTGTAAGTTGAAATTCCATTTGCCAAAGCAATCACTTGATGTCCTAAACAAATTCCGAATAAGGGTTTGTTATTCGCTATGATTTCTTTAGCTAAATTGATCGCATCAGTTAACGGTTCTGGATCACCAGGACCATTAGACAAGAAATAGCCATCTGGATTAAAACCTTCTAAGTCTTCAAATTTTGCATTATATGGAAATACTTTAATGTAAGCATTTCGCTTAGCCAGGTTTCTAAGAATATTCTTTTTAATACCGATATCTAAAGCTGCAATCTTATATGTTGCGTTTTCATCACCAACGAAATAAGGTTCTTTAGTTGACACCTTTGATGCCAATTCTAAACCTTTCATTGAAGGGAATTCTGCTAGTTGCTTTTTAAGCGTCTCAATATTATCAACCTCAGTTGTAATCACAGCATTCATAGCGCCATTATCTCTAATGTAGCTTACCAATGCTCTGGTATCGACGTCTGCAATGGCTAAGGTATTATGCTTTTCAAAGAATTCTTCTAAAGAGGCATCTGCTGCAGGTCTGGAATAATTAAAACTAAAGTTTTTACATATTAATCCCGCAATTTTAACATCATCAGATTCTGATTCATCTTCCTTGGTTCCGTAATTACCAATATGCGCATTAGTAGTGACCATTAATTGACCATAATACGAAGGGTCTGTAAAGATTTCTTGATAACCAGTTGTACCTGTATTAAAACAGACTTCACCAAAAGCAGAACCTTCTTTTCCTATAGACTTGCCATGAAAAATTGTTCCATCTGCTAATAAGATTAGCGCCTTTTTTCTTTGTATGTACTTCATTGGTGCGTTAGTTGTTTGTTGTTATGTTGTTTATTATTGAGCTATTTTGAACCTTAAAGGTTTTTCGATACCTATAAAATCTTTTCTGCGTTAAGGATTGAAGCATTGTTGAAACTCCTAAAAGAGAGCGACTACCGAAAGCCTGACTCTACGTAGCTTTTTCACGAAGTAGAGTAACGCCCATATGACCAATCAATAATTTTACAAAAGTCCAAAAAAAAGGATAAACTGAAACAGTCTATCCTTTTTATTTATTAATGCTTATTAACACTCGATAATCGAGATTTGTATAATACGAAAGCCAGTGTAAATTTTTTATTCACATTGAATTGAAAATCTTCTCGAACTCTCGTTAGCATATTTACTATTCTTCTTCTTCGTTTGAAGCTTTAGTTTCAGTAGCTGGTGCCGCAGCAGCTTTACTACCACCTCTTCTACTTCTACGAGTCGTTTTCTTAGGTGCTTTATCAGCGTTGTAGATTTCGTTGTAATCAACTAATTCTATCATTGCCATATCAGCGTTATCACCAAGTCTGTTTCCTAATTTGATGATTCTTGTATATCCACCTGGACGATCACCTATTTTTGGTGCTACATCTCTAAACAATTCTGCAACTGCATCCGTTTGTCTTAGCTTAGCCATAACAATACGTCTGTTATGCGTCGTATCTGTCTTAGATTTTGTAATCATAGGCTCTACAAACTGCTTTAAAGCTTTCGCTTTAGCAACAGTAGTGTTAATACGCTTGTGCTCTATTAAAGAACAAGCCATATTCGCTAACATTGACTTTCTGTGTGCTGTTTGTCTACCTAAGTGGTTGAATTTTTTACCGTGTCTCATGACTTTTGTTTTCTCATCTTGCTACTAAACTCTTTATTGAGGAGCAAAATATGATTATTAATAATTGTTTAAAATATGAATGCCATTCCCATAAAAATAGAAATGGCAAACTATATTTAGTCTTTATCTAATTTATATTTGCTTAAGTCCATTCCGAAGTTTAAACCTTTTACATTCACTAGTTCTTCTAGCTCAGTTAAAGACTTCTTACCGAAGTTTCTGAATTTCATTAAATCGTTTTTATTGAATGATACTAAGTCTCCTAAAGTATCTACTTCTGCTGCTTTTAAACAATTAAGAGCACGTACAGAAAGATCCATATCAACTAATTTAGTTTTCAATAGTTGTCTCATGTGAAGTGACTCTTCATCATAAGTTTCAGTCTGTGCAATTTCATCAGCTTCTAAAGTGATACGCTCATCAGAGAATAACATGAAGTGGTGAATTAATATTTTAGCAGCCTCTGTTAAAGCATCTTTAGGATTGATAGAGCCATCAGTTCTGATTTCAAAAACTAATTTTTCGTAATCCGTTTTTTGCTCAACACGGAAGTTTTCGATAGCATATTTTACATTCTGAATTGGTGTAAAAATTGAATCTGTAAAGATAGTACCAATTGCTGCTGAAGCTTTCTTATTTTCTTCTGCAGGAACATAACCTCTTCCTTTTTCAATAGTCAATTCCATATTGATGTTTACTTTAGGATCTAAGTTACAGATAACTAAATCTGTATTTAATACTTGGAAACCAGAGATAAACTTCTGAAAATCACCAGCCGTAATTTGATTTTGTCCTGAGATAGAAATTGTAACAGTTTCGTTATCAACTTCATCAATTTGACGCTTAAAGTTAACTTGCTTTAAGTTCAAAATCATTTCAGTCACATCTTCTACTACACCTGCAATTGTAGAAAACTCATGATCTACACCTTCTATTCTCACAGAAGTAATTGCAAAACCTTCTAAAGAAGATAATAATACTCTTCTTAAAGCATTACCAACAGTTAATCCGTATCCTGGTTCTAAAGGTCTAAATTCAAATTTACCTTCGAAATCAGTAGAATCAATCATGATTACTTTATCTGGTTTCTGAAAATTTAATATTGCCATACTATTCTTCGTTTTAATTGTTATTTAGTTGCGCGATTTATAAGTATGAAGAAGACTATAAATCCTTTGGCCAAATACCAATATGATTAATTTATTATTTAGAGTAAAGTTCAACGATCAATTGCTCGTTGATTTGTTCTGGAATTTGAATTCTAGCAGGAACAGCAACATAAGTACCTTCCATTGTGCTTGTATTCCAAGTAATCCATTCAAAAACATTACTAGAACTAGATAATGAATTTTGAATGGCCTCTAATGATTTAGACTTTTCTCTAACACCTACAACATCACCAGCTTTTAATTGGTAAGAAGGAATGTTTACCTTTTCACCGTTAACTGTAATATGTCTGTGAGAGACTAATTGTCTTGCACCACTTCTAGAAGGAGAGATTCCCATTCTATAAACAACATTGTCTAAACGAGACTCACATGATTGAAGTAAAACTTCACCAGTAATTCCTTTAGCAGATGTTGCTCTTTTGAACATATTTCTGAATTGCTTTTCTAATATACCGTAAGTATATTTAGCTTTTTGCTTTTCCATTAACTGAATAGAGTATTCAGATTTTTTCCCACGACGTCTAGCGTTTCCGTGTTGTCCTGGAGGATAATTTCTTTTTTCGAAGGCTTTGTCGTCTCCGAAGATAGCTTGTCCAAATTTACGAGCTATTTTAGTTTTAGGACCAGTATATCTTGCCATTTTAAATTGTTTTTTAAGAGTGATAAATGAATTAAGGTCTTAATCTTATCCTTCAAAAATCGTTGATCTCTTGTTGATACTTGTTAGTATTTTTCAGTTTGCAAATTTATACAAAATAAACTAATATCAGCACATAAATGTGAGATATTAGTTTATTCATAAATTTGAGTAAGTATTTCTAACTGTTATAATTAGAAAACTAAATAGAATTCAAATTAAACTCTACGTCTTTTTGGTGGACGACAACCATTATGTGGTAATGGAGTTACATCAATAATTTCTGAAACTTCAATACCTGCATTGTGTATAGATCTTATTGCAGATTCTCTACCGTTACCAGGTCCTTTAACGTATACTTTTACTTTCTTTAAACCAGCTTCTTTAGCTACTGCCGAAGCATCTTCTGCAGCTAACTGAGCAGCGTATGGAGTATTCTTTTTAGAACCTCTAAAGCCCATTTTACCAGCTGATGACCAAGAAATAACGTCACCTTTTTTGTTTGTTAAAGAAATAATGATGTTGTTAAAAGATGCAGTGATATGTGCTTCTCCTATTGCATCAACTATAACTTTACGTTTTTTAGTACTTGCTTTTGCCATTTTATTTTAGCTTTTAGTATTAGTTTATAGTCGCTAGAATCCTAAACCGTTAAATTTCAAACAGATTCTTTCCAACGTCTAATAGACTAAAGACTATTATTACTTAGTTACTTTCTTCTTGTTAGCAACTGTTTTACGTCTTCCTTTTCTTGTACGTGAGTTATTCTTAGTACGTTGACCTCTTAATGGAAGACCAACTCTATGACGAATACCTCTGTAACATCCAATATCCATTAATCGCTTAATGTTCATTTGTGTTTCAGAACGTAATTCACCTTCGATTTTAAAAGTTCCAACAGCTTCACGGATTGCTCCAATTTCGTCGTCAGTCCAATCTTGTACTTTTGTGTTCTCGTCAACTTTAGCAGCTGCTAAAATTTCTTGAGATCTACTTCTACCTACTCCGTAGATATAAGTTAAAGAGATAACTCCTCTTTTCTGTTTTGGTATGTCTACACCTGCAATTCTTGCCATAATTACCCTTGTCTTTGTTTGAATCTAGGATTCTTTTTGTTAATGACGTAAAGTCTACCTTTTCTGCGCACCAACTTACAGTCTGCGCTTCTTTTCTTTACTGATGCTCTAACTTTCATCGTATTAGTATCTATATGTTATGCGAGCCTTCGTTAAATCGTAAGGACTCATTTCTAATTTCACTTTATCTCCCGGTAATAACTTAATATAATGCATACGCATCTTACCAGAGATATGTGCAGTCACTATATGACCATTTTCTAATTCAACACGAAACATAGCATTAGATAATGCTTCTATAATTGTTCCGTCTTGTTCTATTGCTGCTTGTTTTGCCATAATTATATCTTATTGCGCCACCGCTTTTCTATTCTTTCCTGTTTTCATCAAGCCATCATAATGCTTATTCAATAAATAAGAATTAATCTGTTGCATAGTATCAATAGCCACACCAACCATAATTAATAGTGATGTACCACCAAAGAATAATGCCCAACCTGCTTGCACGCTCATTAATTTCATAACGAATGCTGGAAAAACAGCAACTAAAGCTAGAAATATAGAACCTGGTAAGGTTATCTGTGACATAATTTTGTCTAAATACTCAGAGGTTTCTGATCCTGGACGTATACCTGGAATAAATCCACCACTACGTTTTAGATCATCTGCCATCTTGTTTGTTGGTACCGTAATTGCCGTATAAAAATAGGTAAATACTATAATTAATAAAGCAAATATTAGATTGTACCAAAAACCAAACATGTCTTGAAAATTAGTCTGCATCCAAACTCCCGTGCTAGTGTCTTTTAACCAAGCAGAACCACCTATTAAACTAGGAACAAACATAATTGCTTGTGCAAAGATAATTGGCATTACACCCGAAGCATTAAGCTTTAAAGGTAAAAACTGACGTGAACCAAATACATTCTTTTCATAACCACCAGAAGCAGTTCTTCTTGCATACTGTACAGCTATCTTTCTAACTGCCATTACTAAGAATATAGATGCTAATATAATTAAGAACCATATTACCATTTCTATTAATATCATCATAAATCCACCATTACCTTCTAATCTAGAAGCGGCATTTTGAATAAATGATTGCGGCATAGTAGCGATAATACCAACCATAATTAATAATGAAATACCATTACCAATTCCTTTATCTGTAATTTTTTCACCTAACCACATTGCGAATACACAACCTGTTACTAAAATAACTACTGAAGAAAAATAGAATATATTTTCACTAAAACCAGGAACCAACATAGCTCCCATTGAAGAGGAACCAGATAATCCTGGAATACTAGCTAAATAACCAGGTGCTTGTACCAAACAAATACCGATGGTTAACCAACGTGTAATTTGAGTGATTTTCTTCTGACCACTAGCTCCTTCTTTCTGAAGTTTCTGTAAATAAGGAATCGCAATACCCATTAATTGAACAACAATGGAAGCAGAAATGTAAGGCATAATACCCAAAGCAAATACTGAGGCATTAGCAAAAGCTCCACCTGTAAATGCATTTAACAATCCTAATATACCACCATCCATACCTGCTTGTAAACCACCCAAGGCATCAATATTAATACCAGGTAATACTACCTGAGCACCAAAACGATACACTAATAACAAACCTAAGGTTAAGATAATTCTATCCTTAAGCTCTGTGATCTTCCAAACGTTTTTTAATGTTTCTATTATTTTCATCCTATAATCCTATAAAGTTACAGCTTCACCACCAGCAGCTTCAATAGCAGCTTTTGCCGTAGCAGTAAATTTATGAGCAGTTACTGTTAATTTTGTTTTTAACTCACCTCTACCTAAGATTTTTACACGCTCGTTTTTACCAGCTAATCCTAGAGTTAATAAAGTTTCAAAATCAACACTATCCTTAATTACTTTTTCATCTACTAACTTCTGTAATGTATCTAAGTTAACTCCTTGATACTCTATTCTGTTAATATTTGTAAATCCAAATTTAGGAACACGTCTTTGTAATGGCATTTGACCACCTTCGAATCCTAATTTCTTAGAATAACCTGAACGAGACTTTGCTCCTTTGTGACCACGAGTTGCAGTACCACCTTTACCAGAACCTTGTCCACGTCCAATACGCTTTCCTTGATTTTTTACTGAACCTTCTGCAGGTTTTAAATTACTTAAATCCATTTTTAAGTTATATTATTAAGCTTCTTCAACAGAAACTAAGTGTTCAACTTTTCTAACCATACCAAGAATACTTGATGTAGCTTCGTGCTCTTTTACTTGTCCAATCTTATTTAAACCTAAAGCTTCTAATGTTAGCTTTTGTCTTTTAGTACGATTGATTGCACTTTTTACTTTAGTTACTTTAATCTTTGCCATCTTGTCCTGATTATCCGTTAAATACTTTTTCAAGTGAAATTCCACGTTCCTTAGCTACAGATTTAGCATCTCTCAATTGTAATAAAGCATCAAAAGTTGCTTTTACTACGTTATGAGGGTTAGAAGATCCTTGAGACTTAGATAATACATCGTGTATACCTACTGCTTCAAGAACAACTCTTACCGCACCACCTGCAATAACTCCTGTACCAGGTGCAGCTGGGATGATGTTAACTCTAGCACCACCATACTTACCTTTTTGTTCATGTGGAATTGTACCCTTAAGAATAGGAATTCTTACTAAGTTTTTCTTAGCATCTTCTATAGCTTTTGCAATTGCAGTAGCTACATCTTTAGATTTACCTAAACCTTGTCCTACAACATTTGTTTCGTCACCTACAACAACAATTGCAGAAAAACCAAATGCTCTACCACCTTTTGTTACTTTAGTTACACGCTGAACGCCAACTAAGCGATCTTTTAATTCTAATCCGCTTGGTTTAACAAGCTCTGCGTTTTTATATTTTTGATACATAATGTCTTAAAATTTAAGTCCTGCTTCTCTAGCACCTTCTGCTAATGATTTTACTCTTCCATGATATAAGTAACCACCTCTATCAAAAGAAATAGTTTCAACACCAGCCTTCTTAGCTTTTTCGCCAACAGACTTACCGACTAATGCAGCAACTTCTGTTTTGTTTCCTTTAGACTTTACAATGTCCTTATCTCTTGAAGATGCAGCAGCTAAAGTTTTACCAGTTACATCATCTACGATCTGAGCATAAATTTCTTTATTACTTCTAAAAACAGCTAATCTTGGTCTTGTTCCAGTACCAGATACTACCTTACGGATTCTGCTTTTTATTCTTATTCTTCTTTCGTTCTTTGTCAATGCCATAACTTAATTATTAAGCTGATTTACCTGCTTTTCTTCTAATTTCTTCACCAACAAACTTGATACCTTTTCCTTTGTAAGGTTCTGGTCTTCTAAAACCACGGATCTTTGCAGCAACTTGGCCAACTAATTGTTTGTCAAAAGACGTTAATTTTACTCTTGGATTTTTACCTTTTTCTGAGATTGTCTCTACTGCTACTTCTGGAGCGACGTCCAAAACAATATTATGAGAAAATCCTACGGCTAAATCTAATTTTTGTCCTTGATTTGATGCTCTGTAACCTACTCCAACTAATTCTAGTTCTTTGGTCCAGCCTTTTGATACACCTTCTATCATATTAGCAATTAATGCTCTATAAAGACCATGTTTTGCTCTTAAATCTTTCTTATCAGAAGCACGCTCTAAAGTAATAGTTCCGTCTTCTAATGTAATTTCAATCTCTGAATACTCTTGAGTTAATTCTCCAAGTTTACCTTTAGCGGTAATCATGTTGTCTTTAATCTCAACTGTTACACCTTCAGGAACTGTTATTGGGTTTTTACCTATTCTTGACATAATTTCCTGTTTTTAGTATACGTAACATAAAACTTCACCACCAACATTTTCTCTTTGCGCTTGTTTTCCTGTCATCACTCCGTGAGACGTAGAAACAATTGCAATACCTAATCCGTTAAGGATTCTTGGCATTTCGTTAGAAGAAGCATATTTACGTAAACCTGGTTTACTGATTCTTTGAATTTTTTTGATAACTGACTCTTTAGTGTCTTTGCTGTACTTCAAAGCAATTTTGATAGTACCTTGTACTGAAGAATCATCAAATTTATAACTTAAGATAAATCCTTGATCGAATAAAATCTTAGTTATTTCTTTTTTTAAGTTAGATGCAGGAATCTCAACCACTCTGTGATTTGCCTTTACTGCGTTTCTAACTCGCGTTAAATAATCCGCTATTGGATCTGTGTTCATATGTATTAATTTGCGGTAGCGGTTTTCGACACTTTTGTCAAACCTGAAACCAATTTATAATTTTACCAACTTGCTTTTCTAACTCCAGGGATTAAACCTTGGTTAGCCATTTCTCTAAACATTACACGAGAGATACCAAATTGTCTCATATAACCTTTAGGTCTTCCTGTAAGTTTGCAACGGTTGTGCTGACGTATAGGTGAAGCATTTTTAGGTAACTTTTGTAATGCTTCGTAATCGCCAGCTTCTTTTAAAGCTTTACGTTTCTCTGCATATTTAGCTACCGTTTTAGAACGCTTAACCTCACGGGCTTTCATTGATTCTTTAGCCATAATTTAATTCTTTTTAAAAGGTAATCCTAGTTCTGTTAATAAAGACTTCGCTTCCTTATCTGTTTCAGCAGAAGTCACAAATGTGATATCCATTCCTGAAATTTTATTGACTTTATCAATATCTATTTCTGGGAATATAATTTGTTCTGTAACACCTAAGTTATAATTTCCACGTCCATCAAAACCTGTAGCTTTAATACCGTTAAAATCTCTAACACGTGGTAAAGCTGAAGTTACCAAACGATCTAAGAATTCATACATTTGTTCTCCTCTTAAAGTTACCTTGGCACCAATTGGCATCCCTTTACGTAACTTAAAAGAAGCAACATCCTTCTTAGACATTGTGTGTATAGCTTTCTGTCCAGATATTTTTGTAAGTTCTTCTACTGCGTGATCGATTAATTTCTTATCCGCAACAGCAGCACCAACACCTTTAGATATTACTATCTTAGTAAGTTTAGGTACTTGCATTACATTTTTATATCCAAATTCTTCCGTAAGAGCAGAAACAATTTTGTCCTTATACTCTTGTTTTAATCTTGCAACGTAAGCCATAATTAAATTACTTCATTAGATTTTTTAGAAAATCTCACTTTATTATCTCCATCCATTTTATAACCAACTCTAGTTGTTTCTCCTTTTGAAGTTAACAACGATAAGTTTGAAATATGAATAGATGCTTCTTTCTCTACAATTCCACCTTGAGGGCTTTGTGCACTTGGTTTAGTATGTTTCTTAACCATGTTCACACCTTCTACGATGGCTTTGTTCTTATCTATTAATACTTTAAGCACTTTACCTTCTGATCCTTTGTGATCACCAGCAATAACTTTTACTGTATCTCCTGATTTTATTTTAAGCTTTGTCATTTTATTTATCAATTAAAGCACTTCTGGTGCTAATGATACTATTTTCATGAATTGTTTATCACGAAGTTCTCTTGCTACAGGACCAAAAACACGAGTTCCTCTCATCTCCCCTTGAGGATTTAAAAGTACACAAGCGTTATCGTCAAATCTAATGTAAGAACCGTCTGGACGTCTTACTTCTTTAGCTGTACGTACAACAACTGCTGTAGAAACAGCACCCTTCTTAATGCTACCGTTAGGTGTTGCATCTTTAACAGATACCACAATTTTATCCCCTACAGAAGCATATCTTCTTTTAGTTCCACCTAATACACGGATAGTTAAAACCTCCTTTGCACCAGTGTTATCAGCTACTTTTAATCTTGATTCTTGTTGTAACATAATTACTTCGCTCTTTCAATTATTTCTACTAATCTCCAACATTTAGATTTACTTAAAGGTCGTGTTTCCATGATCTTTACTGTATCTCCTTCGTTGCAGTCGTTTGTCTCATCGTGTGCGACATATTTCTTAGTCTTTAACACGAATTTTCCATACATAGGGTGTTTTACCTTCTTAACTTCAGCAACTACAATAGATTTCTCCATTTTGTTACTCGTTACGATCCCTATACGTTCTTTTCTTAAGTTTCTTTTTTCCATCTTTCAGCAGAATACGATTATTGTACGTCTCTTTTAGTTAATTCTGTTGCCACTCTAGCTACTGTGCGACGCGCAACTCGTAACTGAATTGGGTTATCTAAAGGAGAAATAGTATGAGCCATTTTTAGGTCCGTATAACTCTTTTTAGATTCACTAAGTTTCTCTTGTAACTCAGCTATTGAAAGCTGTTTAATTTCTGATTGCTTCATAATATCTTTCTATTAAGCTTCGTAATCTCTAGCTATGATAAACTTAGTTTTTACAGGAAGTTTTTGAGCTGCTAATCGAAGCGCTTCTTGAGCTGTTTCTAATGGCACTCCACTTATTTCAAATAACATACGTCCTGGTTTTACAACTGCTGCCCAATATTCAACGGCACCTTTACCTTTACCCATACGTACTTCAAGAGGTTTCTTTGTAATAGGCTTGTCTGGAAAAATTTTAATCCATAACGATCCTTCTCTTTTCATAAATCGAGTAGCGGCAATACGCGCTGCTTCTATTTGGCGTGCAGTAATAAACGACGAGTCTAATGATTTAATACCGAAAGTCCCATTTGATAACAAATGACCTCTTCCCGCATTTCCTTTCATACGTCCTTTTTGCTGCTTACGAAATTTTGTTCTTTTAGGCTGTAACATTTTGTCTTTTCTTTAAAAAATTACTTTCTACGACGAGATTGGTTCTTGTTTCCACCACGTCCACCTTTACCTTTTTGTTGTTTAGATAAACCGACTAATGGAGAAAGCTCTCTTTTCCCATATACTTCGCCTTTCATTATCCAAACTTTGATGCCCAATCTACCATAAGTAGTATGTGCTTCTACTAAAGCATAATCAATATCTGCTCTAAAAGTAGACAAAGGAATACGTCCTTCTTTATAGTGTTCTGATCGTGCCATTTCAGCACCATTTAAACGACCACTAATCTGAATTTTAATTCCTTCAGCATTCATACGGATGGCAGCGGCAATAGCCATTTTTATTGCACGTCTGTATGAAATTCGGCTTTCAATTTGACGAGCAACACTTGCTGCTACTAAAAATGCATCTAGTTCAGGTCTCTTAATTTCAAAGATGTTCAATTGAACTTCTTTGCCAGTAATTTTCTTAAGCTCTTCTTTTAACTTATCTACTTCTTGGCCACCTTTTCCGATAATAATACCAGGTCTAGCAGTAGTTATAGTAACGGTTACAAGTTTAAGCGTACGCTCAATAATTACTCTACTTACACTAGCTTTAGATAGACGAGCATGAATATACTTTCTAATCTTATCGTCTTCGGCAAGTTTATCACCATAATCGTTTCCTCCGTACCAGTTAGATTCCCATCCTCTGATAATTCCTAAGCGATTTCCGATTGGATTTGTCTTTTGTCCCATATCTCTATCTTAGCTTTGTGTTTTATTGATTGCATCTACAACCACAGTTACGTGATTAGATCTTTTTCTAATTCTGTGTGCTCTACCTTGAGGTGCTGGACGCAATCTCTTTAACATAGAACCACCATCTACTCTAATTTCCTTGATAAACAATTTAGCCTCTTCTACATCAGCATCTTCGTTCTTAGCTTGCCAGTTTGCAATTGCAGACATTACAAGTTTTTCTAAACGACGAGACGCTTCCTTTTGACTAAATCTAAGAATCTGAAGAGCTTTCTCTGCCTTCTCACCTCTAACCAAATCCGCTACTAAACGCATTTTTCTTGGAGATGTAGGACAGTTATTTAGCTTTGCAAAAGCAACCTGCTTTTTCTCGGCTTTAATAGCTTCCGCCATTTGTTTTTTACGACTTCCCATGATTCTTATTTTTTACCTTTATTCTTAGCACCTGCATGACCTCTAAAAGATCTTGTTGGTGAAAATTCTCCTAATTTATGACCTACCATATTTTCAGTAACAAATACTGGAACAAATTGACGACCATTGTGAACTGCTATAGTTTGTCCAACGAAATCCGGAGAAATCATTGAAGCCCTAGACCAAGTTTTGATCACCGTCTTTTTGTTTGAAGCTACATTTTCTGCAACTTTCTTATCTAATTTATAGTGGATATAAGGTCCTTTTTTTAATGAACGTGCCATACTATCTTAATTATTTCTTTCTACGTTCTACAATATACTTATTACTCGCCTTTGTCTTAGAACGTGTTCTAAATCCTTTAGCAGGAACACCGTTTCTATTTCTTGGATGACCACCTGAAGATTTACCTTCACCACCACCCATTGGGTGATCGACTGGGTTCATCACTACTGGTCTTACTCTTGGACGTCTTCCTAACCATCTACTTCTACCTGCTTTACCAGATACTAATAATTGATGATCTGAATTTGAAATCGCTCCAATTGTAGCCATACATGTTACTAGAATCATTCTAGTTTCACCAGACGGTAATTTTACTGTAGCAAATTTATCACCTCTTGCCATTAACTGAGCAAAAGCACCAGCACTACGCGCCATTACAGCACCTTGACCAGGACGTAACTCAATACAAGAAATAATTGTTCCTAATGGTATTTCACTTAAAGGCATTGCGTTTCCAATTTCTGGAGCGATACCTGTTTCACCAGACACTATATTTTGCCCTACTTGCAAACCATTCTGAGCGATAACATAACGTTTCTCACCATCTTGGTAGTTTAATAGCGCAATAAATGCTGTTCTGTTTGGATCATATTCGATTGACTTAACTTCACCAGGAACACCAGCTTTGTTACGTTTGAAATCGATAATACGATACCTTTTCTTATGACCTCCACCTACTTGGCGTATCGTCATTTTTCCTCGATTGTTTCTACCACCAGATCTCTTTTTCGGAGCAAGCAAGCTTTTCTCCGGCTTATCAGTAGTAATGGCATCGAATCCATTTACTACTCTAAATCGCTGACCTGATGTGATCGGTTTTAATTTTCTTACTGACATTAATGTCTAAAATTACATGTTAGTGTATAAATCTATTGTTTCACCTTCCGCCAGTTGTACAATTGCTTTTTTAATAGCATTTGTTTTACCATGTTGAACACCAGTTTTTGTAAACTTGGTCTTACGATCTGGACGGACATTTATTGTACGAACTTTTTCAACAGAAACTCCATAAGCAGCTTCCACCGCTTTTTTGATTTCTACCTTGTTCGCCTTTGGATTCACTTCAAATGCAAAAGCATTTAACGACTCACTTTGCATGGTCGCCTTTTCTGTGATTATAGGTTTTCTTAAGATACTCATCTGTTCTATTTACTTAAATTCGATTCAATTCCTTCTAATGCACTTTCAATTAGAATTACTTTATTAGCATTCATAATTTTATAAGTACTTAACTCTGAGGCAGTTATTACTTCAGAACCTTTAAAATTGCGTGAGGACAAATATACATTATTATTTGTACCACCCAACACAATAAGAGATTTTTTGTTTTCAACCTCTAAAGCCTTTAAAACATTAAGGAAATTTTTAGTCTTTGGAGCTTCAAAATTGAAATCTTCCAATACTAAAATTGACTTATCAGTTGCTTTAATACTTAATGCCGATTTACGTGCTAATCGTTTTACGTTTTTATTTAATTTAAAACCGTAATTTCTTGGTCTAGGACCAAACATACGACCACCACCTCTAAATACACCAGACTTAATACTACCTGCTCTCGCAGTACCAGTACCTTTCTGTTTCTTAATCTTACGTGTACTACCAGAGATATCTGCTCTTTCTTTTGCCTTATGCGTTCCCTGTCTTTGATTTGCTAAGTATTGCTTAACATCTAAATAGACAGCGTGATTATTAGGCTCTATAGCGAATACGTCTTTAGAAAGCTCTGCTTTTCTACCCGTATCTTTTCCGTTTATATCTAAAACTGCTATCTTCATTATTTCTCAATGATTACATAAGAATTCTTGTGACCAGGAACACATCCTTTTACCACTAGCAAGTTCTTTTCTGGAACTACTTTGTAAACTCTTAAATTTTGAACTTTAACTGTGTCACCACCCATTCTTCCTGCCATCTTCATTCCTTTGAATACTCTCGCAGGATAAGAAGCCGCACCAATAGAACCTGGAGCTCTTAAACGGTTATGTTGACCATGCGTTGCTTGACCTACACCACCAAATCCGTGACGTTTAACTACACCTTGAAAACCTTTACCTTTAGAAGTACCTGCGATATCCACAAATTCCCCTTCAATAAATTGATCAACAGTGATTGCATCACCTAATTTGTACTCCGAATCAAAACCTTTGAATTCAACAACTTTGCGTTTTACAGAAGTACCCGCTTTTTTAGCATGACCTAAGTCAGCTTTAGTAGCGCTTTTTTCTGTCGCGTCATCGAAACCTAATTGAAGGGCTGAATAACCATCCACTTCTTCAGTTCTGACTTGGGTAACGATACATGGTCCAGCTTCGATTACTGTACAAGGAATGTTCTTCCCATTTTCATCGAAAATGCTGGTCATACCGATTTTTTTTCCAATTAACCCAGACATAATTTTTAGTTTTTATTATGACAATTCGCGACTTGCCATTTTTTGTTTGTTTTTTTGGGACAACTCGCAAATTGTCCATACGTATATAAAATACAAGGCCGAAAATACGTTTCAGCCTTGAATTGTATTTTTACCGTTTTTCCTTCGCTCGCAGCTTAGGACATGTTATTGTGTAATTACACTTTGATCTCAACTTCTACTCCACTTGGTAATTCAAGTTTCATTAAAGCGTCAATTGTTTTAGAAGATGAAGAGTAAATATCTAATAAACGCTTGTAAGAGCTTAATTGAAATTGTTCTCTAGACTTCTTATTTACGTGTGGTGAACGTAATACAGTGAAAATCTTTTTGTGTGTTGGTAATGGAATTGGTCCTGTTACTACTGCACCTGTACTTTTTACTGTTTTTACAATCTTATCAGCAGACTTGTCCACTAAATTGTGATCGTAAGATTTTAATTTTATTCTGATTTTTTGACTCATTTTATTAAGATTTACGATTCAAGTCCTTTAGCTGCTTTAATTACTTCTTCTGATACATTAGAAGGAGTTTCAGCATAATGTGAAAATTCCATTGTTGATGTAGCTCTACCCGAAGACAATGTTCTTAATGTAGTTACATAACCAAACATTTCTGATAATGGTACAGTAGCTTTTACAGTTTTTGCACCTGCTCTATCTCCCATACTACTCATTTGTCCTCTTCTTCTATTTAAGTCACCTACAATATCACCCATGTTTTCTTCTGGTGTAATCACCTCAAGTTTCATGATTGGTTCCATTATAACCGCTTTAGCTGCTCTTGCAGAATTTTTAAATCCTAATTTTGCTGCTAATTCGAATGATAACTGATCAGAATCGACATCATGATAAGATCCATCTCTCAATGTCACTTTCATAGCGTCTACTTCAAAACCAGCTAATGGTCCATTTTGCATTGCCATTTTAAATCCTTTTTCAATTGAAGGTATAAATTCCTTAGGAACGTTACCACCTTTAATTACAGATTCAAATTGAAGACCTACAACACCTTCATCTGCTGGTTCAATCGTAAATACGATATCAGCAAATTTACCACGACCACCAGATTGTTTCTTATAAACCTCTCTATGATCAGCAGATTGTGTAATAGCTTCTTTATATTCAACTTGTGGTTGACCTTGGTTAACCTCAACTTTAAATTCTCTCTTTAAACGATCTACAATAATATCTAAGTGTAGCTCACCCATTCCAGAAATAATTGTCTGTCCTGAAGCTTCGTCAGTTCTAACTGTAAATGTAGGATCTTCTTCAGCTAATTTAGCTAATCCCATACCTAATTTATCAACATCTGCTTTAGTCTTAGGCTCTACTGCGATACCGATTACCGGATCTGGAAAGTCCATTGATTCTAAAACAATAGGATGTTTTTCATCAGAAAGTGTATCTCCTGTCTTAATAGATTTAAATCCAACAGCAGCGCCAATATCTCCAGCTTCTATATAATCAATTGCATTTTGCTTATTAGCGTGCATTTGATAGATACGAGAAATACGTTCTTTTTTACCTGAACGGTTATTTAAAACATAAGAACCTGCATCTAAACGACCAGAATATGCTCTAAAAAATGCTAAACGACCAACAAAAGGATCTGTAGCAATTTTAAATGCTAAAGCTGCAAATGGTTCATTTACACTAGGCTTACGTCTTTCTTCCTTATCAGTATCAGGGTTAACACCTATAACACCTTCCTTATCCATTGGAGAAGGTAAGTAACGACAAACAGCATCTAATAAGAACTGAACACCCTTATTTTTAAATGAAGAACCACAAACCATAGGAATAATAGCCATATCCATTACAGCAGCTCTAAGCGCAGTGTGCACCTCGTCTTCTGTTATAGAATCTTCATCTTCCATGAATTTCTCTAATAAGTTCTCATCATAACCTGCAACTTCTTCAATTAATAAAGCACGATACTTACGTACTTCATCTTTCATTGAATCAGGAATTGGCACTACATCAAATGTAGATCCGAAGTTATCATCATGCCATACAATAGCTCTGTTTTTAACTAAGTCAACAATACCTTTAAAATCATCTTCATCACCAATGTTTAAAACAATTGGCACTGCGTTAGACTTCAACATGTCTTTTACCTGCTGACAAACTCCTAAAAAGTCTGAGCCTTGACGGTCCATTTTATTAACGAAACCGATTCTTGGCACTTTATAGTTATCGGCTAGTCTCCAGTTAGTTTCAGATTGTGGCTCAACACCATCAACTGCACTAAATAAGAATACTAAACCATCTAATACACGTAACGAACGGTTAACTTCTACCGTAAAATCTACGTGACCAGGTGTATCAATAATATTAAAATGGTAATCTTGAGCTTCTGCTGTTGGTTCACCATTTTCTTTTGGGAATGTCCAATCACAAGTTGTTGCAGCAGACGTAATTGTAATACCTCTTTCTGCTTCTTGCTCCATCCAGTCCATTGTAGAAGCACCATCATGTACTTCACCAATTTTGTGTGAAACTCCCGTATAAAAAAGGATACGCTCTGTTGTTGTTGTTTTACCAGCATCAATGTGAGCAGCAATCCCTATATTTCTTGTAAGTTTTAAATCTCTTGCCATTTCTTAAAATCTAAAGTGTGAGAATGCTTTATTTGCTTCTGCCATCTTATGCGTATCAGTTCTTTTCTTAACTGCCGCCCCTTCTTCTTTAGCTGCTGCTAAAACTTCTGCCGCTAAACGTTGCGCCATAGATTTTTCGTTTCTTTTACGTGAAAAGCTAATTAACCATTTCATCGCAGTCGAAACCTTACGATCTGGACGAATCTGCATTGGAATCTGGAATGTAGCACCACCAACACGACGACTACGTACTTCTACGTGAGGCATTACGTTAGATAAAGCTTCTTTCCAAACTTCTAAAGCTGTTTTTTCGTCATCATTTTTTTTCTCTTCAACAATATCAATTGCATCATAGAATACTTTAAAAGCGATAGACTTCTTACCATCCCACATCATCATGTTAACAAAACGTGTCACTAACTGATCGTTAAATCTTGGATCTGGTAAAAGCGGTCTCTTTTTTGCTGCTCTTTTTCTCATGTCTTCTTTTTGAGTTTTTTAGTCTATAGTTGCTTACTATTAATTGCTTGTATATTACACACTCACAACTCCTAATTCACAACTCTCAACTTGTTTTTACTTCTTAGGGCGTTTTGCACCATACTTAGATCTACGTTGTGTTCTTCCTGATACACCTGCTGTATCTAAAGCACCACGAACGATGTGATATCTAACTCCTGGCAAATCTTTTACCCTTCCACCTCTAACCAATACTATCGAGTGCTCTTGTAAATTGTGACCTTCTCCACCAATGTATGCATTTACTTCGTTTCCGTTTGTTAAACGAACCCTTGCTACCTTACGCATTGCTGAGTTAGGTTTTTTAGGTGTCGTTGTATAAACACGAGTACATACACCACGTCTTTGAGGACACGAATCTAAAGCAGCCGATTTACTCTTCTTGGTTATTTTGGCTCTTCCTTTTCGTACTAATTGTGAAATTGTTGGCATATATTTCTATATAAAAATTTATTAATCCTCACTTTTGAGGGGTGCAAATGTACTAATTTATATCTATAATTCAAATACTTGAGAATTAATTTTTAAAAGAATTATAAAGTTTAATTTCATCACTATATAATATCACTTATTTTTACGTTACTATAAGACATCTTTTATATCGCTTACATGCCGTTTTACAGCCGAATTATTTTCATTATTCTCCTTATGATTTTTTCAAATCAAGGCATTTCACAATCTATTAATTTAAAAATTATTGGAGAAAATGAAACTTCAACCAAAACTATTGATTCTATAGGTTACACAAAAACGTTTACTAATTACATTGGCTTACAAACAGAAACTAATCTATTAAAAGAAAAATTAACCAAGCAAGGTTTTATTGATACCAATATTGAAAAGCTTACCAAACAAAATGACACGCTTTTTGAAGCACAACTTATATTAGGGAAAAGAATAGATAAAATAAAAATCTATTATGATTCAGCTTTTAATATTGAATTACTGAAATCTATAAATTATAATTCGGATGACAGTTTCTTCGAACTATATATAACAGAATTAGAAACCTACCTAAAAAGCTTAAACTCTAGAATAGCTGAGCAAGGTGATCCGTTTTCGACATTACAACTTATTAATATCTCTAAATTGAATTCTGAATTAATGTCGGCAGATTTAAAAGTTGTTTCTAATCAAAAACGGCGCATCGATAAGATCATTATTAAAGGTTACGAGAAGTTTCCGAAGTCTTACGTAAAACATTTTATGAAGTTAAAAACCGGAAAATCTTTCAACCTAAATGCCATAAAAGAAAAAATAGAATTATTAAACGAATTACGTTTTGCATCTAAGATAAAAGACCCCGAAGTATTATTTACGCAAGACTCAACTTCACTATATCTATATGTAGAAAAAACTAGAACTAATAATTTTGATGGTTTTTTAGGTTTTGGCACTAACGAAAACACTAATAAAATTGAATTTGATGGCTATTTAGATTTACGCTTAATAAACAATCTTAATTATGGTGAAACCTTAAATCTGTTTTATAAAAGTGACGAAATAGATCAACAAACGTTTAAAGTCGACGCTGATTTACCGTATCTATTTAGCTCCCCTATTGGATTACAATTTGGTTTAAATCTTTTTAAAAAAGATTCTACATTTTTGAATGCGAAGCAATATGCTAAGATTAATTATCAAGTTAATGCACAACATAAAGTTGGTGTTGGGATTACCTCAACCACATCCACCAACTTATTAGAAAATGATACTGACATATTAAACGATTACAAATCGAGCTACTATACACTTCATTATAATTATACTAAACCACAGTTTTACGACCCATTATTCCCAGTGAATTTTTGGTTTGATTTTTCTTCTGGTTTTGGCAGCAGAACCAATAACATTGGTAAACAAAAG
Organism: Winogradskyella thalassocola; assembly: GCF_900099995.1. Taxonomy (GTDB): domain Bacteria; phylum Bacteroidota; class Bacteroidia; order Flavobacteriales; family Flavobacteriaceae; genus Winogradskyella; species Winogradskyella thalassocola. Next base: position 124,305 of record NZ_FNCZ01000007.1, on the reverse strand, counting down.
CAAAATGTATTTACTTTAGATACCTATAAAATTTTCAACCTTAATAATATGAACAGCATTTACACACGATTAAATGGTGCTACACTCACTTCTGATAATTATTTAGATAATGAGTTGTTTCGTTTTGGAGGTATCAATTCTATCCGCGGATTTGAAGAAAACAGTTTAGTTGCTAATTTATACGGAGTGCTGAGCACAGAATATCGCTACCGCTTAAGCTCTACTATATATATCCATTCCGTTTTAGATGCGGCTTATTTTGAAAATAAACTTACAGATAATAAAGAAAAACTCTTCGGTTTTGGTTTTGGACTCGGCCTACTTACCAATGCCGGCCTTTTCCGTTTAAATTACTCTAGCGGAAAAACAGAAAATCGACAATTTAAATTATCAGATTCAAAAGTTCATCTTAGTTTAACAGCTACTTTTTAAGTATTACAGTTTTATACAGTAGGCTTGTTAGGCCCATAAAAAATTAATTATTACGGTTAATAAATTGCTACATGCATTATAAACTTTAATCAGAAACTAAACACTGTCCGCACAAAGACAATACCAAGACATAGTTTATGACAGCTTTACATTATTTAAAGTAGCTACAGAAACTTATCGTTCTAATACTTGTTATGAATTAATTAGTGATTTTCATCTAAGGAATACAGTGTATTTACGTTTTCAAAGAAACTATACAGACACATTTAGGATTTTACTTATATGCACCAATCCCAAATCCAAAAACTCCTCTATTTTTAAATAAAAAATACCCATTTAAAATCAGAAGTTATATTTCTATAATCAATGACTAATACAAATAGCATATTATAGTTAACAATATAGCAGTATTCCCATTTGCATAACTTTCTAGAAAACAGTATTGCCGTATTAGCGATAAAAGCTTTCTACAATAAAAATCGTAAAACTTATCCTCATCAACATAATTCATTATTTATTAACAAAATATAGGATATTTAACAAATAATTAGCATTTTTGATAATAACAACAACTAATCCATAAAAATATGAAATCAAACTACAAAGGAATTTTAACACTTTTATTAGTGTTTCTTGTTCAACTTACGTTTGCGCAAGAAAAAACAATCTCGGGAGTGGTGTCCGATGAATCTGGGCTTCCCTTGCCTGGAGTTAATGTAATTATCAAAGGAACCACGACTGGTACACAGACAGATTTTGACGGTAAATTTAAGCTAACAGCTAGTGTAGGTAACATTATAGTAATTAGCTATATAGGCCTTAAAACTGAAGAAGTTAAAGTAGGTAGTTCAAATACTATTAATGTAACATTACAAGAAGATTCATCTTCTTTAGACGAGGTGGTGGTTATTGCTTACGGTACCACAAGTCTAGAGGCTTTTACAGGTTCAGCTAGTGTAATTAGTGAAAAAGATTTAGCGCTTAGATCTGTAACATCGCCTATTGCGGCCATTGAAGGTAGAGCAACTGGTGTACAATTTACATCACCATCTGGCCAACCAGGATCTTCACCAAATATAGTTATACGTGGTGTAGGAACACTTAATGGATCTGCAGACCCTCTTTTTATAGTAGATGGTATTCAGTATGAAGGGGCATTAAGTACTATCAACCAAGAAGATATTGCTTCTTTCACTATACTTAAAGATGCAGCTTCCACATCGTTATACGGTTCTAGAGCTGCGAATGGTGTTGTAATAATTACAACAAAAAGTGGGACTAAAGGGGGGCTTAAAACAAACCTTTCTATTCAAACGGGATTTGTATCAAATGCAATTCCTGAATATGACTATTTAGGCCCAGGAAAATATTATGAATCTATGTGGGAGGCGCTTAAAAATTCAAGTGCTGGTGGTGGAGACGCAGCTTTTGCTTCTGCAAATATTTACAATCAATTAGGTTATAATCCTTTTAATGTCCCTAATGATCAAATTGTAGGAGTCGATGGAAAACTTAATCCTGATGCTAAAGTAATTTATCAGTCTTTAGATTGGTACGATGTATTACGTAGAACAGGTATAAGAACAAACTATAATGTTAATGTAGCTGGCGGTGGGGAAAATCATAAAGTATTCTTTTCTGCTTCTTATTTAGATGAAGAAGGCTACGTCATCACATCAGATTACGATCGTTTAACAACACGTTTAAATGGAGACTTCAATGTTAGCGAATGGTTAACAATGGGTGGTAGTGCTAATATATCTATATCAGAGTCTAATGGTCCGGATTCTGGTGGAGAATCTAGCATTGTTAACCCGTTTAGTTTTGCTAAAAATATTGGATCCATCTACCCTGTATATGTAAATGATTTAAATGGAAACATTGTTAGAGATGCTGCTGGAAGACGCGTATTCGATAATGGATCTGGATACCCAGAATACAACATTGGTTCGAGACCAACCAATCAAAATCGACATGCCTTACAAGAACTTCTGTTAAATGACGAAACGAATAGAAATAACACTTATGGCTTTAGATATTATGCAGAAGCTAAAATATTTGATGGATTAAGTTTTAGAGTAAATTACGGTAGAGATATTAACGAAGGCATCAATAAAAGCTATGAAAATAACATCATTGGTGACGCAGAACCAACAGGTAGATATGGAGAAACTAGATATAGAAGAGAGTTTGAGACTTTTAATCAACTTTTTACTTATACCAAAACTTTAGGCGATGTCCATAATTTAGATTTTACTGCGGGTCATGAGAGTAGTGCTAGAAAATACTCGAGTAACAATGGTACTGCAATCACTCAAGTTGTAGAAGGAATTTATGAATTTGATAATTTCTCTGAGCCTGTAACCTTAGGAGGGTCTACAACTAATAAAAGACTCGAAGGTTATTTATTTCGTGCCAATTATAATTACGACAATAAGTATTATATAAGTGGTTCAATTAGACGAGATGCTACTTCGGTATTTGATTCACAATCTAGATGGGGAACTTTTTACTCTGTAGGTGCATCTTGGCGTATTGACCAAGAAGATTTCATGGAAAATGTTTCTTTTATTGATCGTTTAAAACTTAGAGGATCTTATGGAGAAGTTGGAAATGATAATTTATTAGACTTTTTCTTATCACAGCCTAGATATGGTTTAACTTCAAATGCAGCTGATCCGGCACTTGTATGGCAGGAAATTGGTAATGCAGATTTACAATGGGAAACTTCTGTAAGTTTCGATATTGCTTTAGAATTTGCTTTATTCAATAATTTCTTAGAAGGTTCTTTTGAGTATTATAAGAAAAACTCTACTGACCTTCTTTACAACCTACCAATTGCATTGAGTAATGGTTTAAATGAGTTTCCTACCAATATAGGTGACATGTATAACTCTGGTTTTGAAATTGGATTAACTGCACACCTCGTAAATAATCAAAATTTAAAATGGGATATGACTTTACAAGGGTCAACATTCAAAAACGAGATTACAGATCTTCCAGATCCTTTTGTAAACGGATCTAAGAGATGGGAAACAGGGCGTTCTAGATATGATTTCTACTTACTTCCAACTGCAGGTGTAGATCCAGATAATGGAGATCAATTATTCTACCTTTATGAATTAGATGACAATGGTAATAGTGTTGCCGTACGAGATGGTGATGGAAATATAGAAACTACTAATGACTGGGAAGAAACAGAAAGAGTTTATTCAGGAGATAGTTCAATTCCAGATTTCTTGGGTTCTATATCAAACAGCTTAAGCTATAAAGGATTTTCATTAGATTTTTTAATTACTTATGGTATCGGAGGAAAAGTCTTAGACAACGGGTATTCGTCTATGATGCTAACTAGCAGTTACGGACGTTCTCTTCACCCAGACATTTTAAATGCATGGCGTGAACCAGGTGACATCACTGATGTGCCTAGATTAGAAAACGGAAACACTGATTTGGTATTAACACAGTCAACACGATTTTTAACAGATGCTTCGTTTTGGTCTCTGAAAAATGTAAACCTCGGTTACACATTTGACAGTAGTATTACTGATGCACTTAATATGGATAGCTTAAGAATTTATGTGTCGGGAGAAAATCTTTATCTTAAAAGTAAGAGAACTGGTTTAGATCCTCAATATAATTTAGGCGGAACAGGTTCTGGTATTGACTATAGCCCAGCACGAATATTCTCTGTTGGCTTAAATGTATCATTTTAATTAAAACAATTTAAAAACATATAATTATGTTACGAAAAATAAAAATAACGCTATTGGTAGGTCTAGCACTTACAATAGCCTCGTGTGAAGACGAATATTTAGAAACCAAACCAACGGATGCTATTTCTTCTGCAGATGCTTTAGCTACTGCTGAAAACATGGCGTTAATACTTAATGGCCTACATCGTTTACAATACGCACAACCACAAACATTAATTTCTGGTGGTGATAGTAATAGATCTGGTAACCAATATTGGGTACCGTTAGGTGATAATATACCTGGAGGATTAATTCATTCAGCTTCAGCTAATAATTTAGGATGGCAAGATGAGGCTAGATGGACTTCTCACAATTTAGAAACATCACTCACAACTGAACAATTATGGTATCAGCGTTACCATGTTATTGCTAGCGTCAATGCCATTATAAAGAAAGGTACTGATGGTAGTATTCCTGATAGTGAAAGATTAAATGAAATCATTGGACAAGCTTACGCTTATAGAGCATTCGCTTACCATGATTTAGTTACTCATTATGCTAAAGGTTATTTAATTGGTAACCCTTCAACCGATCCTGGTGTGCCATTATTATTTGCTTCTGAAGCTCCTTATGAAAGTGAAGGAAGATCTACAGTACAAGAGATTTACGACCAATGCCAGATGGATATTAACACTGCTATTGAATACTTTGAAAATGCTACTTCGAGACCAACAGGCGACCCAAAGCATAAGTCACAAATAAATATAGATGTTGCATATGGTCTTAAAGCACGTATAGCTTTAAACAAAGGAGATTGGGCAATTGCAGCAGCATCAGCTGCACAAGCACGTCAAAATTATCCACTAATGAACGAAGAAGATTATAAATCTGGATTTAACACCAATAGTTTATCTGAAGTAATTTGGGGTAGTAACGTAATTGGTACGGAAACCACATTCTTCCGTTCATATTTCTATTTAGCTAGTAATACGTTTAACGGAAGTCAGGTTAGAAACAATCCTAAACTGATAGATAAAAGATTATACAACCAAGTTCCTGATACGGATTACAGAAAAGATTTATTCTTAGCTGACGCACCTAATACCAATACATCTGCTGCAAATGGCGAAGGTGGATTTGGAAATGACCCTAATTACACAGATGAAGATGCTTTTGAAGATAGAAGAGATGAAATTCGCTCTCTATATGGCTTATCTTCTAGTTTTAACCTACACCCTTATATGCATGTTAAACTTAGAAATGCTAATCCAGGCAGTACAGATCCAGATGATATCATTTATATGCGTACATCAGAAATGTATTTAATTGAAGCAGAAGCAAAAGCCATGTTAACAGACATTCCTGGTGCTCAAGCAGCACTAACTCCACTAGGAAGCGCTAGAGATAGTGCTTACGATGCGACTATCTACAATACACAAGCAACCTTAATGGAGCATATTAGATTTCAACGTGGTATCGAATTATGGGGAGAAGGTTTTCTATATTCAGATATGATCCGTTGGGACTTAGGTGTTGATCATGGTGCTAACGGTGGATCAGGAGCATCTGCTACATTATACCAAGACGGATTTACACAAGCAAAACCATCTGTTAATAGCGATTGGCTTTTCAAAATCCCTCAAGCAGAAATTGATGCTAATCCTAATTTAACGTCGTCAGATCAGAATTAAATTATAACATATATAGTTCAAAACTATTAAATCTAAAATCTCCAACGGTACAATTTATCGTTGGGGATTTTTATTTTAAAAAGAGTAATCTTAAATTATATATATTTTATTTATTAAAGAATACTTTACATAACTTTGCAGCATGAAAAACGAAACTACCATTTTTGGAACCAGAGCAATTATTGAAGCTATAAAATCGGGAGAGACTATAGATAAAGTTTTTATGCAAAAAGGGCTACATGGCGAATTGTTTCAAGAATTGGAGCAAGCCATACGTTCTGCAGGCATTAATTCATCATACGTTCCTGTTGAAAAATTGAATCGTTTAACACGTGGAAATCATCAAGGAGCTGTGGCTCAAATATCACCAATTGAATTTCATGATATTGACGAGTTAGTAATGAGCGTTCTTGAATCTGGAAAAACTCCGTTATTCCTTTTATTAGATCAATTAAGCGATGTAAGAAATTTTGGCGCTATTGTTAGAACAGCAGAATGCACCGGCGTTAATGGTATAATTATTCAGAAAAAAGGTGGTGCTCCAATTAATGGCGACACTATAAAAACGAGTGCTGGCGCTATCTTTAAAATGCCTATTTGCAAAGTAGATCATATCAAAGATGCTGTATTTCATATGCAATCTTCAGGTATAAAAGTTATTGCCGCAACAGAAAAAGCAGAGCACTTTTTATATGACGTATCGTTTAAAGAACCCTGTGCCATCATTATGGGTTCTGAAGGCAGAGGAATTAATCCTTCAGTTTTAAAAGTGGTCGACGACCAAGCCAAACTTCCAATATTAGGAGAGATTGAATCTCTAAATGTTTCTGTTGCTTGTGGTGCGTTTTTATATGAAGCCGTTAGACAACGTTCTTAAGTTTTCTGTCGCAGTCACAGTAGGTCAGTTTATAAGTTCTAAAAGTTAATCTTCGTTTTTCTTAAAGATGTAATTGATGGTTTGAGCTTGATTTATTTCAGGTTCAATTTCGAGTTCTGATTCATTTTCGATTTCGACTTCAGGTTCCAACTCAATAAAGTTTCCGTTTTCATCAAAGTGTTTCATAAACGGATCATCATCTTCGTTATAATCGGGTTGTTCCCATTTGTAACGGTCTGGTTTTGCTACTTGTTTTCTAAATATCAAAGCGAATACCAACCCGGTAATTAAGCCGCTCAAATGACCTTCCCAAGACATTCCACTTTTTATCGGAAATACATACCAAATCATACTTCCATAAAGGAAAATAACAACTAACGATAATGCTATAAGTCGATAATGTTTGGCGAATATGCCCTTAAAGAATATAAAACTAACTAAGACATAAACCAATCCACTTGCTCCTATGTGATTCCCTGAACTCGCGATAAGCCAAGTCATAAATCCAGAAAGCACAACACCAAAGCCAATGACTTTCCATGCTATTTTGCTATAGAAGTAAAATAAAGCAACTGTGAGTACAAAAAGTGGAATTGAATTATTGTAAATATGATTAATATCTCCATGTAAAAACGGACTTGTAACAATTCCTATGAGACCTTCTAATTTTTGCGGCCTAATACCAAAAGCTTTTATACCACTATCAATCCTTATTTGATACCAAAACACTAACCAATTAACAAACAGAATCATCAATGGATAGATGACAATGTTGTTAGAGTATTTAAAGTGTTGTGGTTTGCTCATATTCAAATTTAAATAAAGTCTTTCAAATTTGTAGCCAAAATTGAATTGTCTGAAATAATGGCAGAACTATAAAGTTTTTATCTGTTGATTTTTTTAACATGAATTTCATAGATTTCGTTAATCCATCACAAAAGCATTTTGTAATTTTGAATTATGAATATTCCATTAGCAGAACGACTACGACCAAGCACCCTAAACGACTACTTAAGTCAGCAACATTTAGTGGGCAAAGATGGTGTGCTCTATCAGCAAATTAAAAACGGTGTGATTCCTTCTCTTATACTTTGGGGACCTCCTGGGATAGGAAAAACAACACTTGCCAATATCATTGCTAACGAATCTGACCGTCCTTTCTTTAAGTTAAGTGCTATAAATTCTGGAGTTAAGGATATTAGAGAAGTTATAGATAAAGCCAAGAAAAGTGGTGGTATGTTCACTACAAAAAATCCGATATTGTTTATTGACGAGATTCATCGTTTTAGCAAATCGCAGCAAGATTCACTCTTAGAAGCCGTAGAAAAAGGATGGGTAACGCTAATTGGTGCAACCACAGAAAACCCTAGCTTTGAAGTTATTTCTGCATTATTATCGCGTTGCCAAGTTTATACTTTAAATGCTTTTAACAAAGCTGATTTAGAAGCCTTACTACAACGTGCACTTAAGGAAGACACAACGCTTTCTAAATTAAATATTGAATTAAAAGAAACCGAAGCTTTACTCCGATTATCTGGAGGTGATGCTCGGAAACTGCTTAATATTTTTGAATTATTAGTGACTTCCTTTGAAGGTGATCAAATTATAATCACTAATGATTTAGTAACTAAACAGGTTCAGAACCAAGCGGCTCGTTACGACAAAGCTGGCGAGCAACATTATGATATTATTTCGGCATTTATAAAAGCGATTCGTGGTAGCGACCCAAATGCAGCAGTGTATTATTTAGCACGAATGATTGAAGGTGGTGAAGACGTTAAGTTTATTGCTAGACGATTATTAATATTATCTAGTGAAGATATTGGTAATGCTAATCCTACTGCTTTAGTCATTGCTAATAACACGTTTCAAGCTGTATCCGTTATTGGCAACCCTGAATCTAGAATTATACTAAGTCAGTGTGCCACCTATTTAGCAAGTTCCCCAAAAAGTAATGCGGCTTATGAAGCTATTGGTAGAGCACAACAATTGGTAAGGGATACTGGTGATTTATCGGTTCCGATTGCAATGCGAAATGCTCCAACGAAGCTTATGAAAGAACTCGGTTATGGTGACACCTACAAATATTCGCACAGTTACGAAAACAATTTTGCAGCACAAGAATTTCTACCTAAAGAAATAGCTAATACTAAACTATACAATCCAGGAAATAACGCTCGTGAGCAAGCCCAACGTAATCACTTAAAGATGCTGTGGAAAGATAAGTATGGGTATTAGTTGTTGATTGTTGGTTCTTGGTTCTTGGTTCTTGGTTCTTGAAAGTATTAAAATTTAATATTCAAAACTTTCTCTGAGGTTGACGTTCCATTATTTTCAGAATACATCCACTGCCCTTCTTTCTTATAGACGATGGCATTTTTATCTTTAACGATAAAAACGTCTTTAGCTGACGAATTCAACAAAATCATAACAACTCTTGGCTCTGAATTTACCAACTGAAATCCATTTGTTATGGACTGCGCATAATACAATTCTGATTTTAACTCTGTAGATGTTGGCTTTTTAGTGTCTGCAACCGCTTCGTTTAGCTTAGCTTCAGGCTGTGCTTTAGTCTCTGTTATTTTACTTTTCTCTTTAACTTCAATATGTTCAACTACAGGCTGTTTTTCTGCTTTAGGTTTGGCTTCAACATGTTCTTTAGGGGCATACTTATAATCCAAATTTTTAAACGTTTCAAACGCTTCTCTGATGGCTTCATTATAAGCCTTATCAAATTCTTTTAATCGCGACTCGCCTATTTTAGATTTTATAATCTCTACGTTATAACAATCTGTCAATATAAACTCTACCTTAGTTTTAAATAAACCGCTTTCTTCATTAGACGCATTAGCTGTTAATGCCAAACAACGATCTTTGGTTGGATCATCTGAAAACTCATCAATAAAATAAGCTTCATAACCGTATTTATTAAATAAGAACTTAGTAAGTGAATTTAATTGGTACTGATCATCACCTTTAGAAAATTCAAATGCCTTTGGGATAATTATATATTTATAATCATTCAGGCTTTTTTGTGCATTTCCATAAAAACTTATGATGACAAATAAAACGGTAAAACATATTTTCTTAAACATTATATTATTTTTTAAAGGTGATTTACAAGCATTTTTAAATTCGTAATTCGCTTAAAATCATGGTTATTATCAGAATCTTTATAATCAAAATGAATGGTATCCATCCCTATATTATGAGCTCCTTCAATATCGGCCTCAATATTATCTCCAATCATTAAACTCTCATCTGCTTTTGTTTTAGCTAACTCTAACGCAAAGTTAAATATTTTAGGATTTGGTTTTTTAACGCCAACCATTTCCGAATTGGTAACGGTTTGAAAATACGATCGGATATTAGAGGTTGTCATCTTTTTCTCTTGTGCTTCTTCAAAACCATTGGTTATAATATGTAATTCATATTTACCTTTTAAGTAATCTAGAATTTCAAATGTCCCCTCAAACAAATGGTTGAATGTTGTTAACTCATCGATATAAGCATCAGATAGAAGTTGAATCATATCATCCTCGACATGAACTCCGACTCCATCAAAAGCCTCCTTTAATCTTCCATACCGCAATGCCGATTTTGTAACTTTTTCTTCTCTGTAAAGTTTCCAATATTGAAAATTTATAGGTTCGTAAACCCGTAAAAAATCATTGAGATCAATGTCTATCTTGTTGCCATTAAAAATCTTCTCAAACGTTAATCCTGAGTTTTTATCAAAATCCCAAAGCGTATGATCCAAATCGAAAAAAACATGCTTTATTTGGTTTTTCATTCTGTAGATTCTAATATTAAATTAAATAGAGATCTAAACCCTTTCCAACGGTCTAAATCACTAAAGGTATAGTTATGAAATACAGGAGTAAAAGTACCATTTACAGCTTTTACTTCCTTAATTATTTTTTGTAAATGTTCTGTTTTATCTAATTGCGAGTTATATTTTAACAAGCCAAAATCCAAACAATGGTATGGGTTAATTTGCAATGGAGTTTGTACTTCGTAATCTAAGTCGTAAAACTGAAAAGGAGTACAAGTCCCTGCTCTAAAACCCAACGTATTAATATACCCCATGGTAAAATCTTGATGAATTTCTAATTCAACCAAATTACGATAGGATGTTGGTAAATTCAACTTCGAAAATGAATGCCGTACCGCTTTTAAATCGGTGTGTGTAATGGATTCCATTTTGAGCTTTTCCTTTTTAAGAATAGAAATATCATTCAAAGAAAAATAGGATGCTTTTAAGCCAACATCACAATAATCGGCAACGGATTTAATAAGCGAAACAAAGTCTTTTTTATTCGTGTTTATATTTTTATCATAGGTTGAATAATCCCCGATTAAAAACAGTACCATAAATTTAAAATTATGCTGTTTCTGTTTTCTAATAATCCACTTAAATGTATCATAAGGATCGCGTTTAAAACCAAAAAGTACTAAATAACGAGAATACAACTGTTTTATACGCAAACGTCTCAAATCATTTAATGTACCTCCTATGGTTCTTAAAAAACCTTTGTACTTAAAGTAATATGCCATTGGCACATCAATTACAGGTTGCACTCTATATGTCCGTATAGGAAACTCATAATCTGGAAAGCGCACTTTTAAAACCTCCTTAAGTTTATACGCCCAAATATCAACAACGGGCTGATGTAAAAACCGGTTTTCAAACGCTAAACTTTCAGAAGCCAAAAACCGACCATAATCATCATTTACATGCGGCAGATACTCTTCATACCGACTTAATAAATAAAAGGATGCTGCAAAAATGTCGAAAGGCAAATCACTTCGTTCTCCAGTCGGAAAAAATCCTTTTGTATTGTCCCATTGCTGTACATTAATATCGATGTCTGATAGTCCAGTTTCAAATAACAAATCGTTACTTCTTATAAATAACTCATTACTCAATGGCTGTTTTGTATAAGACATCTTAAGACTATCGTGAGCAATAAAATCTTCAACTTTAGACGTAAAAAGAACATCTATACCCAAAATACGTTTACATATATGCTTAAACGTATACGTAACGCGTGGTGTTATTTTATGAGTATAGACTAATAGCATAGGTGTCGTAAATTGCAAAGGTTAAAAGTAACAAATTCTATGTGTTGCGCAGTCAATATAAGTTTTGTTATTTATTATTTAACCCATTTGATTTTCATCAGCAAAACTATAATAGGCATTTTCTGTAATAATGAGATGATCTAAAACCGAAATATCTAAACTCTGAGCTGCAAGCTTCAACTTTTTAGTAATGTTTATATCGGCTTGACTGGGTTTTAACGTACCCGAAGGATGGTTATGACACAATATTAAAGCTATAGCTCCAACTTCCAAAGCATTTTTTAGCACCAAGCGAACATCAACCAATGTGCCAGTGATACCGCCTTTACTTAATTGATTTTTATGAAGGACTTTATTAGAATTATTAAGATATAGTATCCAAAATTCTTCATGTGGTAAATCACCAATTATGGGTTGCATCACATCAAAAACAGAACGGCTCGATGTAATTTTATCTAACCGCATGGCATCTTCTAGCCGACGACGACGTCCTAACTCTAAGGCCGCCACTATAGCTATCGCTTTTGCTTCACCAATCCCCTTAAATTCCATTAATTGTGAAATAGACAGTTTTCCTAATGCATTTAAGTTGTTATCAACACTCGCAAAAATACGCTTACATAGTGCAACAGCACTCTCGTCTCTATTTCCTGATCCAATTAAAATAGCAATCAATTCCGCATCACTAAGTACCGTTTTACCTTTGTCTCTTAGTTTTTCTCGCGGCTGATCGTCTTGCGACCAATTTTTAATTGAAAATGAAGTTGGTTTCCCTGACATGCACTAAAGATAAAAAATTGTAAATTTCGAATGTCATTAAATTAGTATAAATTTTAAAACAGGGATTTAAAACCTATTTAGGCAGATAAAATATGAATTATCCTCCGCAGCACCATCAAGACAACGACAACAATCATATGGTTGAAGTCATAAAAACGTATCCTTTAGCGACTGTAATTTCTGTACATAACAATCAGCCTTTAATTACACATTTGCCATTAATGTATGACGATGGAAAATTAATTGGTCATATAGACATTAATAATCCGCAAGCTCAATTATTAAAAGAAGGCAATGATGTTACGCTTATTTTTAGCGGTCCAGAATGCTATATTTCTCCAAGTATTTATTCTACAACACAACTCCCAACTTGGAATTATATTAAAGTTCACCTTAAAGGAAAAGTTGATACGAATCCGGATAAAATGGCATTAAAACAATCTTTAATTACTATGACTGAATTTTTAGAAGCGCCAGAACACAGGTATATATTAAATCCCAAAAATCCGCGTTTAGATAAAAATCTTGATTATATTGTAATGTTCGAAATTGCCATTACCCATTGGGAAGGTAAATTTAAACTGTCGCAAGACAAGAAGCCGACTGATATTGCCGCTGCTCGTGAAGAGTTAGTGCGATCAAATCAAGAAAGTATTAAACAATTTTTAAACAATATATTTTAAACCCAAAGACCATGAAGTATCTATTTACATTTTTTATTATTCCGGTATTACTACTGAGCACTACAACCCAAAAAGAAGTTTTTGTTGGCAAATGGATTGGTGAAGACCAAAACGAAATTGGTTATTTAGTTTTTGATAATGAAGGCTACGCTGCTTTTGAAATCAACGGACAAGTCATGGGAGGCAAAGAATTTTACATGAAAGGTAAAAAGGGAAAAATGACTTATTCTATTAATTACGATACGACTCCTATTGAAGTCGATTTTACGTTGACTAAGATTGAAAGTGGAGAATCTAAAAAAATTCTTGGTATCGCAGAATTCACGGATAAGAATACCTTAAATTTTAATATGAGTTTTGACACCGATAGACCTACTGAATTTGGCGAAGACACTATGGTGTTAAAACGCGTGCAATAACGTAAGTAATCTAACGTCTATATTATAAAATACCATCACTATTTTAATTAAAAGGCAACATCATGAGCGACTTAAAAAAAGAAGATATCAAACAAGAAGTTTTCGATTTATACGATGACTATGCCCACAACAAACTTAACAGAAGACAGTTCGTAGAAAAACTTGGAGTCTATGCTGTTGGTGGTATCACATTGTCGTCTTTAATGAGTTTTATGTCGCCAGATTATATCACCAATTTAATGGTAAAACCAGATGACCCAACACTAGATTCTGATTTTATCACTTATGAATCTCCAAAAGGAGGTGGCACCATAAAAGGTTTACTGTCCCAACCAAAGAATAACAAAACCAAACTACCGGGTGTTATTGTAGTACATGAAAATAGAGGCCTAAATCCATATATTGAAGATGTTGGTAGACGCACCGCAAAAGAAGGTTTTATTTCTTTAGCGCCAGATGCTTTAAGTCCACTTGGTGGTTATCCAGGAAATGATGATGACGGTAGAACAATGCAAAAAGAGCGTAACCAACAGGAAATGCTCGAAGATTTTATTGCAGCTTATCATTATCTTAAAAATCATGATAATTGTGATGGCAACGTCGGAGTTGTAGGGTTTTGTTTTGGCGGTTGGATTGCTAATATGATGGCAGTTCGCTTACCAGACTTAGGAGCAGCAGTACCTTATTATGGCAGACAACCAGAAGCTGAAGATGCTGTAAAAATTAAAGCTCCGCTTCTACTCCAATACGGAGAATTAGACACCAGAGTCAATGCGGGTTGGCCAGCGTTTGAAAAAATATTAAAAGCCAAAAACATAGAATATACAGCATATATCTATCCTGAAGTGAATCATGGCTTTCATAATAACACCACACCAAGATATGATAAACCAGCGGCAACTTTATCTTGGGAACGCACTATTATTTTTTTTAAGAAACGTCTTAAGTGATAATTTTAATTTAAGTTGCCGATGGAAATGTTAATTCTTTATATCGGATTTTTACTTGCAGCCTATGCAGTAATTGGTAATGATGTAATACAGACCTTAGGCACATTTCTCACGTCTAATGACAAAACGCATTGGCTTATACTATGGGCTTTTGCATCCACAATTTTAACTGTAACTTTATTCTATGGTTGGTATTTCTACAATGGAGATGTCTCATACAATAGACTAGATAAAATTCCGCTTCCTGAAACATTGAGATGGTGGCATTTATTAGCACCACTTACACTATTAATAATAACGCGATTGGGAATCCCCGTCAGTACGACATTTATGATTCTAAGTGTTTTTTCGAGCCAGCAGATCATCGAAAAAATGATAATAAAATCTGTTTATGGATATGGTCTTTCTGTTATCTCTGCCTTTCTGCTTTATATTATAATTGCGAAAAGATTCGAATCTAAAAAATCTATTGCTAAAGTAAATGAAGCCAAACAAAAAAAGTACTGGATCTTTGCACAATGGGTTTCTACTGCTTTTTTATGGTCGCAATGGTTAATACAAGATTTTGCTAATATCTTTGTCTTTTTGCCGCGAAGACTGTCCATCTATGAGTTCATTGGATCGCTCTTAACGATATTAGCCATAATGGCATATTTGTTTAAAAACCGTGGAGGAAAAATTCAAGAAATTGTTAACCAAAAGGTAAATACTAGAAATATTCGTTCTGCCACAATTATTGATTTTTGTTATGGCATGATTCTCTTTTTATACGGAAACTATAATGCCATCCCGATGAGCACTACTTGGACATTTATTGGTATCCTTGCTGGACGTGAAATTGCAATAAACTACATGCTCAATAAGAAACAACTAAAAAATTCCTATAAACTTATAGCTAAAGATTTTGCAAAAGTAAATATTGGTTTGGCTGTTAGTATTTTTGTCGTCTATATTATTCAAATTATTAAAGAGTTTTAGTACGTAAATTCACTCTTTTTTTTAAGATGCTATAATTTGAATATTATTTTTTTTTATAGCATATCCTCATTTTATTTGACAGTCCCAAAAAAATAAACCACCTTCGTTTTATAAGACTAATAAAACACAATTCTAAATGCCATTAACGTTATTATCTTCACCTTTACAAGGGTTTACAGACTTCCGATTTCGGAATGCCTTTAACCACTATTTTGGTGGCATCGATACGTTTTATGCTCCTTACATTCGTTTTAATAATAAGTTAATTATTAAAAACTCTTATAAACTCGATTTACAACTCGAAAACAATACAGAACTCGAAGTCATTCCACAAATCATGACCAATAGTGCTGATGAGTTTCTATTCGTGGTCGATTATATTCAGGAATTAGGGTATAAAGAGTTGAACTGGAATTTAGGTTGCCCCTATCCAATGGTAACAAATCGCGGTATGGGTTCTGGACTCATTTGCGACCCTGAAAAAATCAATCATATTTTAGAGCGTGTACATAAAGAAACAGACATTGTGGTCTCTATGAAAATGCGAATGGGTTACGAAAACCCTGAAGAAATTTTAGACACTTTCCCTATTCTAGACGCTTACCCTCTTAAGAATATTGCCATTCATGCACGTATTGGCAAACAACTTTATAAAGGAGGAGTGAATCTTGAAGCGTTTGAAAAGTGTATAGAAAGCACCAAACACAAATTGTATTACAATGGTGACATTACCTCTGTTACTAAGCTAAAAGACATGCAAGCCCGTTTTCCAAGTATCGATCATTTTATGATTGGCAGAGGATTAATCGCTGATCCGTTTTTACCAAGCATGATTAAAAACGACACGACTGAATATCCAGAAAACCGATGGGATATTTTTAGAAAATTTCATGATACCATATATCAGCAATACGATGCTGCATTGTCCGGACCAACTCCAATTAAAATGAAAATGCAAGGGTTTTGGGAATACTTCGCCCAGTCGTTTTCTAATCCACAGAAAGCATTTAAGAAAATTAAAAAAGCGAATAATCCGAGAGCATACCAACAAGCTGTTAGTGAGATTTTGAAGAATGGGTAACTATTTTGTCATTCTGAGCAAAGCGAAGAATCTCTAAAAAAATAATTATTAATTAAAAGATTCTTCACTTCGTACCTTGTTCAGAATGACAAACCGAACTGTCATTCTGAGGGAAGCATGACCGAAGAATCTCAAAAAACCAATCATTTTACAACTATATTTGCAATCATCAATTTCAAATTCATTTTCAGTTTCAACTTCAATTTCAACAAGTGAAAGACCTCTTACTCATATCACCTCCATTTACCCAATTAAACACTCCGTATCCTGGCACAGCCTACCTCAAAGGGTTTCTGAACACCAAAGGGATTGGCGCGTTTCAAATGGATTTGGGTATTGAAGTGATTTTAGAGTTGTTCAAAAAAGAAACTTTTGAAGAGATTTTTAAGCTTGCTTTTGAAAATGATCGTATTCAATCCGAAAATTGCGAACGCATTTATGCTTTAAAAGACCATTATTTAAAGTCTTTAGATGATATTATCTTATTTCTACAAGGCAAAAATCAAACGTTTGCCAGACAGATTTGCACCACCAATTTTCTTCCACAAGCCTCGCGTTTTGCACAGCTAGACGATATGGATTATGCGTTTGGTGCGATGGGCATGCAAGACAAAGCCAAACATTTGGCAACCCTATATATTGAAGATTTATCCGATTTTATTGTAGAATGTATTGATCCCGATTTTGGATTCAGTCGTTACGCAGAACGTTTAGGACAAAGTGCCAATGCCTTTGATGAGCTTTATGCGCAGCTGCAAGATGATGAAACGTACATCGATCAAATTACATTAGAATTATTAGAGACTCGGATTAAAGACACACAACCCAAACTCATTTGCTTTTCGGTACCGTTTCCGGGGAATTTATACAGTGCCTTTCGCTGTGCACAATTTATAAAAGCGAATTATCCTGAGATAAAAATTGCGATGGGAGGCGGATTTCCAAATACCGAATTACGGTCTGTAACAGACATTCGCGTATTTGAATTTTTCGATTTTATAACCTTAGATGATGGCGAATTGCCAATTGAGTTACTCTATGAAAACGTTTGTCATTCTGAGCCAAAGCGAAGAATCTCAGAAATGGAATACAAACGCACCTTTATCCTCGAAAACGGAACCATCGTTTATAAAAACAACAGCACCTCACCAGATTACAAACAGGCAGATGTTGGTACACCTGATTATTCCGATTTACCGTTAGATCGTTATATCTCTGTTATAGAAATTGCCAACCCCATGCACAGTTTATGGAGCGATGGCAGATGGAACAAACTCACCATGGCACACGGTTGTTATTGGGGAAAATGTACCTTTTGCGATATCTCTTTAGACTATATAAAAATTTACGAACCTGTTGCTGCCTCGCTTTTAGTAGACCGAATGGAAACGCTGATTGCCCAAACTGGCGAAACCGGATTTCACTATGTAGATGAAGCGGCTCCTCCATCGTTGATGAAAGCTTTAGCGCTCGAAATCCTAAAACGCAACCTCAGCGTCACCTGGTGGACCAACATTAGATTCGAAAAAAACTTTACACAAGATCTTTGTATTTTATTGAAAGCCTCTGGTTGTATTGCCGTTTCTGGTGGACTGGAAGTCGCCTCAGATCGTTTGTTAAAACTCATTGACAAAGGTGTAACCGTTGAGCAAGTCGCGCAAGTAACTCGCAATTTTACTGAAGCGAATATTATGGTGCATTCGTACTTAATGTACGGCTACCCAACGCAAACGGTTCAAGAAACGGTAGATAGTTTAGAAATGGTGCGTCAGTTGTTTGAAGTTGGTGTATTACAATCTGGTTTTTGGCATCAATTTGCTTTAACAGCGCATAGTCCTGTGGGTTTACATCCCGAAGAGTATGGCATTACTCCAAATTATAAAAACATCAGTTTTGCGAATAATGATGTCGGTTTCACCGATTCTACAGGTATCGATCATACGCAGTTTAGTTTCGGGTTGAAGAAATCACTCTTTAATTTTATGCATGGTATTGGATTTGACATTCCTTTGCAAGATTGGTTCGACTTCGACATTCCAGAAACCGATATCGATCCCGATTTTATTTATAATTCCTTAGCACAAGAACCGGTTTTCAACATTAAACCAACCGCAAAAATTGTGTGGTTAGGCAGCATGCCTTTAGTGTCTGAATTTTCAAAAACGAAAAAAGGAACCACTAAAGACTTCTTAGAATTCACGTTTCATGATACGGCAGACAGCTTTCAAATTACACTAGAAAAAGAGAAAGGCCTTTGGCTTTTAGATATTTTAGAAGCCATCACACCTCAACATAAGCCACAATCGTTTAAGCAGTTAAAAACCAGTTTTGAAACCCAATTTGAAGATTTCGAATTGTTTTGGTATGCTAAACCTATAAATGTTCTGCGTGATTCTGGCTTATTGGTGTTATAACGGTTAAACTCTAAATTTCCACCCTACAATTTGCCTCTTAAAAATTTTCTTAGACCTTTGCATCTTCTAATACAGTATTGGCCTAATTAGCCCTAAAACAAAACATCTAAAATTTCTTAATGAGGAAACATAAAGCCATTCGATTTTTAATGGTCGCTACTGTTTTATTTACACAGGTTACATTTTTAACCATGATTGTAAACGCGCATTATGAAACCAACGCAGCTATAATTATAGCAGCACTTGTTATTATACTCACCATCGTGTTTGGATACCGCTACTTAGATTTACACCACGAAGATTACGCTTACGAAAAAATATCAGTCGTTATTTGGGTGCCCATTGGTGCGGTATTGTGTTACCTCTTAAATATCCATGGTGGCTTAGGAAGTATTTTAGCTATGGGTATTGTGGGTACTTTGGCATCATTTATACCATCGCTTAATAAAAAATCGAACTACTTACAACAACTACCAGCAAGTATCTATTGTGGTGCTTTTGTTGGGATGTCTAGTGTAGCAACCACTCCATCCATTGGTTTTGTTCTTGCTGCAGGCACTTTGGCAGGTTTGTTTTTTATGATTTCTAAAAACTTATTTCTCGGTGTTGGCGGAAAATTAGGCACCATGGCATTTGCTGGTGTCATCACAGCAACTCTAATTTATTCGTTAATGGTATGAATACATTTATCCTCATCATCACCGGAATTTTAGGCGCCACACTCACCTACTTTGTTAGCGAACACTTACGCCTTGGCGCTGTAAAAGCTTCTGCTTTACTCTCGCTCATTGTAGGTTTGTTTTTTTATGCCTTCCCTAACCTACTCAATGGCTATTTAACAGAACATCTACCTATTGTATTTGTTGGCACCTCGTTTATAGGCATGGTATCTTCTAAAACCTTGAAACGTTATACTTTGCTTGCCATAGCAGGAGCAATATTCACTGCTATTTACATTACGAAAAACCATGTCTTTGATGGTTATGGCGGTGCACTTGGAGCACTTGCTTTTATTGCTCTACTTACCACTATGGGTTTTGCCTTTGTAGTCTCAAACTCTACTAAAATTAAGCGTAAGGTTGTTGTGGTGTGGCAGAGGGTTTTTGATTCTGGGGAATAGGTTTTGAATCTCTGTTTATTAAAATTTTACATTAGTTGTTGTAAGATTTGACATTCTGAAAAATTTAAGCGCACTTCGTTTTACCATAGATATAAATCACTTATATTTAGATAATTAAATTATTTTTAATTAATATAAATGAGAAATCTAAAAGAAACATCCATTGAATGGGCATTAAAACATGTGAGGAAGTTTTACGACTCTGATTTCTATCCGAAACTATTTGAATTTGAAGCTATTGAACACAATTGGATAAAAGTTAAGGAAGAGTTATTGAACATTGATTTGGATGAATATGCCCCTCAAACTCCATTTATATGTTTAGCACCAAAAAAGAATTTCACATATCGTGTTGTTCATCAACTTGACCCAATTGATACTTTACTCTACACTGCTATTCTTTATGAATTTTCTGAGAAAATCGAGAATTACCGTATTCCTAATGAAAAAAGTATAGCTTGTTCATATAGAATTGAGCCTGATATTCATGGCTCATTTTTTGGGACTGACTTAGATGGTTATGCAAGATTTAAATCAAAATCATTAGAACTAGCAAGGGAAAACAAAAATGGCTTTGTACTTGTATGCGACATTACTGATTTTTATAATCAAATTTATCTTCACAGAGTGACAAATGTATTGGAAGAAGCCGGAGTCGAATCACCTAAAATTTTAGAAAATTTTCTATCTGCTCTTAATTCAAATATTTCAAGAGGAGTTCCTGTAGGTCCTGCTGCTAGCATATTAGTTTCAGAAGCTATTATGGCTGATATTGATAAGAAAATTATATCTAATACAACGTCATTCACTCGATATGTTGATGATATGCATGTGTATTTTGACACTTTTGAAGAAGCTAGTTTTTTCCTTCATGAATTGACTAAATATTTATATTCTAACCATAGACTTGTTCTTTCAACCGAAAAAACTTTCATTGATAATAATAAAAATTTTATAGAAAATTATTTCGAAGATGAAGAAAGTATTGAACAAGAGGCTATTCATCAAAATCTAGCGGATACAACAGAATCTAGATATTATGACCCATATGGTTTTTACATACCTGAAATACCTGAATTTGAAGATTTAGAATCTAGTGCACAGTTTTCTGTACGTTCTGAAACTTATAGAGAAATTTTTGAAAGAGCTCTCCAATTTGAACAAATTGATTTAGGTATAATGCGGCATTTATTAAGAAAAGCAGGAAAATATAAAGTTCGTAGCATATTGCCATTAGTGTTTTCAAATTTTAGAACTTTACTACCAATAATCAGAGAAATAGTTGTGTACTTAGAAAGAGTGCTAAATGAAAAATCAGTCAAAACGTATAAAGAGAGTTTCCAAGCAATGTTGGATGATCAGCTAGTACAATTACCTTTTGTTAATATTTGGATTTATACTTTACTACAAAATCCGGTTTTCAATTTTATTGAATTACAATTAGACTATTCAAAAATTTTAAGGGTTAGAGAAAAAGCTCTTATTGCAAAGAGATTAAATGATACAACATGGATTAAAGATCATAAAGATGGGTTAGATGTTTTAGGTCCATGGGATAAAAGAGCAATACTACACTCTGCTATAATTTTGTCAAGTGATGAAATAAGACATTGGGCAGGATTAGTATCATCAAGAGGAAACATTTTAGATAAATCTATAGCTTCTTTTGTTATTGCGAAGAAAAAAAGAAAATAACGGCACACAATACAACCTATAATTAATAATTCTGTTCTAAACCTCATATCAAAACGTCATGTTAAACCTTCTTCATCCATTTAATTAATCCATATTTTTGCATATTGAAAATTGAGAATTATGCAAGACAATAACACCCTAAATTACATAAAAGACGTTCTAAGCAACATGCCAACTGACTGGTTAGGTCTAACTACACATCGTTTAGATATTTACAACGAGAAATTAGCTAAAACACAGTTTTTAGATGAGTTTGAGTTGTTATTTAATGCCAATAGCACTGAGCCATCGGCATTAAGCGAATTACCAACCGCTTACGATTATATTCGGTTAGGACATCCTTTATCTTGTATTTTAGAATGGGCCATTGCCAACTTACATGGACTACAACCAGAGCAAGTGATTAGTTTTTCGTCACAAACGGTTCCTGTGTTGTCTATTTTGAGAACTAACTTATTAGAAAACAAAAAGACCCAAATTGTATATACAGGCGAACTTCCAGAATTTTTTGATGCTGATATCATCAAGCAAGTTTATGGTTATAATTTTGATGTCATAAAAGTGGATAGTGCAGACGCTATTCTAGAGTTTAAAGGCAGTACGGTTTTCATTTCAGAACAACATGAATTCTCTACAACTGAGCTCAACCCAAATATTGACTTTTATATTAATAATCATGCCCATTTAGGAAGTGTATTAATAGTTAATGGCGAGCAAAACCATGGTTATATTTCAGACATTCAGCATGTGAGACGTCGCGAAACGATTGCTATTACTCCTGCGAATTGTTTAGTGGCTTTAAAAGCGTTAACCGAACACACTCCGATTACCAATGAAGACAGTGACTTTGAAGCAAATAAAGCAAGTGTTTTAAACTCTATAAAGGAGATTAATGGGACAACGTCTCAGCCTTTAGTTGGCTCTAGCGGATTGTCGGTGCAATATGCCATTATGATGGGCTTGGTGGACTATTCCTTAGAACACCATAAAGGCAAAGCGATTAAATTTGTAGTACCACCAAATTGTTATGGAGGCACCAATGACCAAGCCAGACGTGTTGCGGCCTGTTTAGATAATGTGGAAGTGGTTGATTTACCTGTAGATGGTGATAATGATATGGTGCAAAGTATCCATACCGTTTTAGATAAAATTGCCCACGACGATGCCATTCCTTATATCATTACTGAAATCCCAACCAACCCGCGTGTTGAAGTTCCGGATTTACAAAAATTAAAAGAAGCCTTAAGCAAAGAACGTAAAACGGCTTCTGGAGACATCGCGATAGATCCTGTATTTATATTAGATCAAACCTTTTGTCCTAATGTGCACTTTTTAGGTGAAGGTGAAATATTATCTACAGTGCGTACGATTTCTTATGCGAGTGGTTCTAAATTTCCAAGTGGTGGGAAATGTACAGCGGGTTATATTGTAGGAAATGCAAAAGCAGATGCTTTAATGGATAAAATTGCATTGCATTTGACGCTTTGCGATAATGAGGCGACTGCGCTTCAATATGAGATTTTGGCTAAGCAATTACCATCCATGAATCAGCGTATTGCAGATGCCTATAAAAATACACGTGAGTTTGTGAATTTTATTCATGACACTTTACCAGAAGCGAAAATCAATTTTGTGTCGGAAGAATTGGCAGCACAAGGATTTACTCCTTCAGTGTTTTCATTAGACCTTCCTACAAAAGGAAATACTCCTGAAGAAAAAGAAACCTACAAACGTGCTTTAAATCATAGATTAATCAATTTAATGATAACCGAAATCCCTAACGAAAGCAAATATTGCGTGAGTTACGGACAGTTAAAAGGCTGTTATTGGACGATTCCTGCAACCTCAACACAAGGTACCACAAAAGAAGGTGACAAAGATTATATTGCACGTGTGTCCTTATCTCCAGATTTAGATTTGGAAAAGCACAAAGCGGTGTTTTTGGAATTTGTTTCTAAGATTTAAAATTTTAATAATTTACCAGTTGTCATTCTGAGGGAAGCATGACCGAAGAATCTATATGTATTCTAAATACTTTAGATAACTGAGATTCTTCTCATTGAGATTCTTCGCTGCACTCAGAATGACATCATATAATACGATAACACAAATGGAAATTTTAGACTGGATACAAAATTGGCTTAAAGAGAATGCTGATGGCGAATGGGAAAAAGGCGATGCCGTTCAAATTACCACTATAGACAGTCCGTTAGGTTGGGATGTTGAAATTGATATTTCAAAAACATCTATTGCAAATCTTGAGATCAAATGGATTCTTAACGAAAACGGAAAACAAGATTGGTATGGAGTTAAAATTCAAAACCAACGATTTAGGGCAGCTGGTGACGCTAGCAAACTGACTTTTCTATTGAATCTTTTTAGAGAGATGATTGAAAAAATTGAAAACGAAGATTAGCACTTTCTTGACTAAACCTAACGTTTTTAGGAAAATAGATGACTCTCAAAACCGGAAAAATCGCTTCAAAACTATAAATAAACGTTAAATACTATTTTATATCTAACCGATTGTTTAGTTTTGTACCGTAGTTAGAAATAATGGCAAGAAAAAAACAATATAACGAAGACGACGTCGTAGAAAAAGCCATGAACCTTTTTTGGAAAAATGGTTATGAAGCGACATCAATGCAAATGCTCGAAAAAGAAATGGGCATTAATAAGTTTTCGATATATTCTAGTTTTGGTAACAAACACGGTTTGTTTCTTGAAAGTTTAAAACACTATAAAACGAAAGTGAGTGCGACGTTATTAAAATTTAAAAATGGCACGAATGGAGTTGAAGACATTAAACAGTTTTTTTACGACTCTATAAGTTCTAATTTTAAAGTTGGCAATCAAAAAGGTTGTTTGGTGACTAATACGTACAACGAATTTTCTGAGAACGAAGACCAACTTATAAAAGACGAAATGACATCTTTTATGGGGAATTTAAAAGCTCTTATTATAGAAAAACTACAGATGGATGCTTCAAAAGATGAAGACACCGTTATAAAACAAGCAAATTACTTACTCTTAGCAAAACACGGCTTAGCAGCTGCAGCAAGAGTGAACACAGCACAAGAAATTGAAGATTATATTGAAATGACATTCAAAAATTTATAATCCTTTTTTTTGACAAATAACTAAACGAACGTTTAGATAAATTTAACATTTACAACTAATAAAAAAGAAAAATTATGACAACTTTAAAAATTCACAATATCGAAAGTGCACCAGAAGAAAGTAAAGCATTATTAGAGAACTCTCAAAAAGCTTACGGAATGATTCCTGGTTTACATGGCGTTTTAGCTGGAGCACCAAAAATATTAGAGGCTTATCAAGCTTTACACCAATTATTTGTTGACTCTTCATTTAACGAAGAAGAATTAACAGTGGTGTGGCAAACCATCAACGTAGAACACGCTTGTCATTATTGTGTTCCTGCACATACAGGTATCGCAAAAATGATGAAAGTAGATGATGCTATCACAGAAGCCTTACGTAACGAAACACCACTTGAAAGTTCAAAATTAGAAGCTTTACGTACCTTAACATTAACTATTGTTAGAAATCGTGGTTATGTTACCCAAGACGATTTAGATGCATTTTATGCTGCTGGTTATGGTGAAGCACAAGTCTTAGAGATCATCTTAGGATTATCTCAAAAAACAATAAGTAACTATGTAAATCATATTGCAAATACACCAGTAGATGCCGGATTTAAAGCATTTACATGGTCTAAAGAGAATGTGGCTAAATAATCCCTATAAACTAAGCCACAGGTTGATTAATAGCAATAAGCCTTCCGTTAATTCGGAAGGTTTATAATCTTTAAAAATTACAATTATGATAAAAGTTTCTGTAATGTACCCTAACCGTAAAGACGTACAATTTGATACGGACTACTACCAAAATAAGCATTTACCAATGATTGCAGAACGTGTTGGTAACGCCTTAAAAGGATTAGAGTTAGATTTGGGTATCGCAAGTAGAGTTCCAGGAGAACTAGCTCCTTATGTTGCTATTGCACATTTAGTATTTGATGATGTAGCGTCTTTTCAAGAGGCTTTTGGCCCTCATGCAGCGACCTTTGCTGCTGATGTGAAAAATTATAGTAATGTACAGGCAGAACTTCAAATTAGTGACTTAATACAATTTTAATATGAAAGAGAAATTAAAAATAGATATCGTTTCAGATGTGGTGTGTCCTTGGTGTACCATTGGTTACAAACGTCTCGAAAAAGCGATTTCAGAATTAGGAATAGAAGACCAAATAGACATAGAATGGCAACCGTTTGAGTTGAATCCGAATATGCCGGCCGAAGGTCAGAATGTAATAGAACACATTACTGAAAAATACGGTTCGACTTTAGATCAACAAAGAGCATCTCAACAACATATGGCAGATGCTGGTGAAGAATTAGGTTTTAAATTCGATTATTTTGATGAGATGCGTATGGTTAACACCTTTGATGCTCATATTTTATTAGAATATGCTAAAGACTTCGGAAAACAAACCGAATTAAAAATGGCATTCACTAAAGCGTTTTTTAGCGACAGAAAAGATGTGTCTAAAAAAGATGTCTTAAAAGAGACACTTTTAAGTGTTGGTTTAAACGCAGAGGACGCCTTAGCAAAATTGGATAGCGAAGACGCTCGTTTGGAAATAAGAACCAAACAGAATTATTGGAAAGAATTAGGAGTCAACTCTGTGCCAACAATTGTGTTTAACAGAAAAAGTGCTGTTACCGGTGCGCAACCTGTAGATACCTTTAAACAAGTGTTATTTGAATTAATTGCTGAACAGAAATCCATCTAACGCAGCAGTTGGGTATATTCAAATTATTTATATAAAAACCGAAAGCATAATAATGAAAAACAACAGGAGAAATTTTATTAAAAACTTAGGTGTTATGGGCACAACCGGACTATTGATGCCAAACATAGTTTTAGGAAACACACAAGAAAATAAAAACATTATGACAAACACAACACGACCTAAAGTATTATTTTTTGATGTTAACGAAACGCTTTTAGATCTCACCCAAATGAAAAAGCAAGTTGGTGAAGCGCTTAATGGTAGAGAGGATTTATTATCACTTTGGTTTACGACGATGTTACAGTATTCATTAGTAACAACCGCAAGTGGTCAATACGAACACTTTGGTAATATTGGCGCTGCAGCCTTACAAATGGTTGCAGCAAATAATGGTATTACAATTTCTGAAAAAGAAGCCAGAACCGTCATTGTAAATTCTTTGAGAGGCTTACCTGCGCATCCTGATGTAAAAGCCGCATTGGCTCAACTAAAAAAAGACGGTTATAAATTGGTATCGTTTACCAACTCATCTAATGAAGGTGTAAAAAAACAATTTGAAAGTGCTGGATTAACCGATTATTTTGATGAACGACTAAGTGTAGAAGATATTGGAAAATTTAAACCATCTTCAGATACTTATGCTTGGGCAGCGCGTAAAATGGGTGTAAAACCTGAAGAATGTATGCTTATTGCAGCGCATGGTTGGGATGTTGCCGGAGCCGTTTGGGCTGGTTGGCGAGCTGCATTTATCAGCAGACCTGGTCAACAATTATTTCCATTAGCACCAAAAACTGAAATAGTAGAATCAGATTTACAAAAGGTAGCTGATGTTTTGGTGACTTATAAATAAAGCGTTTATTGAAAAAGAGAAATATATACTAAATAACAAAGGAGCTTTAATTAAAGCTCCTTTGTTGCTTTAAAATTTTAACCTTTCTAATTACACGAAATTATTCGAAGCGCTCGGTAATACGAAAAGGATACTTGCTTATAATTCGATTTTTTTCTGCAGAAAGTTTCTTATCACGACTGAATATATTTCTACGAATTACTGAATCTATCTTATCAAAATTTTCAGTTGCTCTCAATTCCCAAGCTGCTATTTTATGAGCAGACAACACATCAATATAATCTTGATAGGTTACATTATCTCCATAAATATATTCAATTATAGATGATTCATTAATATGACTTTTGAGCTTTTCAGGAAGCATATTTAGTGGAATCTCTCGATTATCAATTTTAATCCCTTCTGAAATATAAACGCTTAATGTATCTTGAAACTTCTGATCTTTATAAAAATCCCAACCTGGAACTCTAGGTGGTTTTCCGATTCTTGTAAAAGCTTCTTGTAAGGAAGGTGAAATACGTTTGTCCAATTCATTATTATAATAGCTTGCCGTCAATTCATCATTATTAGCTACTTCATAGACCAATCTCCATTGATTCATTTCCAAAAGTTGAACTTCAAATTCTTTAATATACTTAATAGGTATATTTCTATTTGCCCGTAATCGTACTAGCGTTCGACTAGAATAATACTGGTCCTCATTAAAATCTAATATTAATCTATATAAATCAGACCATTCTATTTGTTCATTTGCTTCATTAAATAAGCAAACGCGATGCTTCGAATCAAAATCCATTTTAATGACTAAATTATCATAATAATATCTACGATAGTTATCATTTAGGTATACACTAGACGGCACATCCACTGTTGGGCTTGAAGCTATCATAGACGCGTCCAATGATTTATAATCTATAAAATTAACACGACTAAGCATAAAAGTAAGCACTACAAAAACTATCAAATGAATACTTTGAATTTTCCAACGGTTCTTTTTAATAATGGTTATGAGCGTTTTCCATGAATCTAAATAAAGTACAATAACCAATAATATTGAAGGCCATAAAAAGTTATCGATAAATTTCGAGCCCATAAACTGAGAAGCAAAAACGCAAAATAAAAACCAAATTTTTGTAAACCAATGAAGAAAAGTTGGTCCTAAAAAAGCTTGGTCATTAAGAACTCTATTGCGCTTATTGTTTCTTCTTGAAAATGATTTTTGAGGCCTAGAAAACAAATAGCTAATACCAATAGAATTACCTATAACCATAGAAATTGCAGCGAAGAATAAATTGTATAATTGTCTTTCAGATTCAGGAATTATAATGGGTCTATTCTCAAAATTAAGAAATAGCATCCTATCCGTTTCTCGCAAAACATCATAAAAACTGTAGAGTATAATCGCAGATAATAATCCAATAATAAATGACAAAACAATTCTCTTCTTAGAAATTGATTTGAAGGTTACATGTGAATCATAGAAAATACGATTAAATTTCATAAGTGATAAGTTCTAACATATCAGTCTTACAAAAAGAATAATTGTTACGTCCTACGATTTAAAAATCAAATGATTATGAAATTCTGAAAAAGGATAAGAATGACAAATCTATTTAATCAAATTCTTCACCTCATCAAAATCCAAACCACCATAATTACCAGAACTCATTAACAACAAACTCTTGTTATCAAACTTCTGAGAGAACAAGAAGTTTTTAAAATCTTCTGGATTGGTGTAAATGATTAAATCATCGCGCCCAAAAGCATTCGCGATTTGCGTTTCTGTAACTTCTTCTAGTTTTTTTATTTCAACAGCATGTGGCGAATAGAATACGACCGCTACATCTGCGGCATCTAAAGCACCTTTATACTCTTTAAGGAATTCGGCATTTAAGCTACTGTAGGTATGTAATTCTAAACAGGCCACTAAAGTTCGGTTGCTGTATTGTTCTTTTACAGCTTTTGTCGTCGCCTCTACTTTACTTGGTGAGTGTGCAAAATCTTTATAAGCTACGCTTGTCTTAGATTCTGCAATTTTCTCTAAACGCTTGCTTGCACCTTTAAACGTAGAAATGGCTTCGTAGAAATCATCTTCATCAATGCCCATATGTTGGCAAATCCATTTGGCACCTGCTAAGTTATTTAAGTTGTGTGCACCAAAAACTTCAATTGGCATTGGACCTTCTGGAGTTTCTAATAATGTTTCGCCATCTTCAACGGTGTATTCTGGAGTTTTATATGCTATTTTTCGAATCTGATTTTCTGAAGCTTCCACGACACGCTTTACTTCAGAATCTTCTTCGTTATAATTAATACTTCCACCTGTCACAATAGAATCAACAAAAATACTGAACTGATCTACGTAATTCTCATACGTTGGAAACACATTAATATGATCCCAAGCAATACCACTCAACAAGGCAATATTAGGCTTATACAAATGGAATTTTGGTCGTAAGTCAATTGGTGAGCTTAAATATTCATCACCTTCTAAAACGATAAAATCATTGTCTTCTGTAAGTTTTACCATCACATCAAAACCGTCCAATTGTGCACCAACCATATAATCCACATCACGATCGTGATAATGCATGACGTGTAAAATCATAGAGGTAATAGTTGTTTTTCCATGACTTCCTCCGATAACAACTCGTGTTTTATTTTTGGCTTGTTCGTATAAAAATTCAGGATAACTGTAGATTTTTAAACCAAGTTCTTGGGCTTTTAACAATTCCGGATTATCCGCTTTAGCATGCATTCCTAAAACGATAGCCTCTAAATCTGAAGTAATCTTTTCAGGATACCAACCAAAAGCCCCAGGCAATAAACCTTTAGCTTCTAATCTCGATTTTGAAGGCTCGAAAATGGTATCGTCGCTTCCTGTAACTTTATAACCTTTATTGTGAAGTGCTAAGGCCAAATTGTGCATTGCTGCACCACCAATAGCGATAAAATGTACGTTCATAGTATCCTTAAATGTATACCGTAAAAATACTATTTATAATTCAGGATTTACAGCCAAACTATTAAAAAGCTTCGCTTTAGTACTAAAAAACTTATTCTGAATTTCTATAGCTTTTAGCTGCCCATCAATCAATTTAGACTCACGAGAATTCACCAAAAACAATGAACTTTCACCTAGTTGAAATTTACGTTCTTCCGCTAGTAGCATACGCTGATAATCCGAAACCATCTCTGTGGTGATTTCATTTTGAATGACGTAAGATTCTAATTCTTGCTGTAATGCAGTAATCTTATTTTCTAGGTTAACACGTGTGGCATTTATTTCGAATTCCGCATCTTGCATTTTAAGTTTTGCCAGTTTTAAATCACCACGTTCTTTCCGAAGAAATAATGGAAAACTCACATTTAATCCACCTTTATATTCGGCAGTATTAAAGCCTCTGGCAACTTCAGGCGCTTCAGACAAGAAATTATATTCTGCATTTATCTTTGGCAATAGCTTGTTCGTTTTTAGTCGTTTATCGACTTCCAAACCTTCTAATTTGTAACCTAAAGACATCATTTTAGGGTGCTCATCTAACAGCATATCCTTATCTTGAAGTTGGTTCATATTAAACGTCGCATCCACAATCGATTCGGTATTAACATCTGGAATAATATTAGGTTGTAACTCTACAGGAATATTATTCTCTAACCATAAAAAATTTGACAATTCTAAAGACGCTTTGATTAGTTTCACCTTAGATTGTTCTAAACCCAACTTTCTATTATTAACCGCGATACGCGCTTCTGTAGCATCAATTTCGGCATTTTCACCTAATTCAACTCCTTTCGCAACACCTCTGTAACGTAACTCTGCATTAACTAAAATAGTTTCGAATAATGCTAACTCGTTGTATGCTTTCAACCATTCAAAATACACCAAAGATGCCTCAAATAAGATGTTATTGACATAGATATCGCGATCTGCTTTGGCTTGTTCTCTAAATAGCTTTGCTTGTTTTAAAGCTGCCATTCTGTTATTAATCAATAAATCTTGAGCTAAGGAAACCGAAACTCCTGCACTGTATAAGCCATCATCGGGAACGAAAGCTTCAGGGTTTAAATACTGACCAGTGTTGTCATCGAAAGTGGCTTTCAACTCCACTCCATACCAAGTTGGTATTTTGAACGTACCATTTAGCCTTTTATAATACTCCGTGTTTTTAAACTCCTTGCGATTATAATCCACTTCAATTTTGGGATCGAAAGCTCCTCGGGATTTTAAAAGTTTTGCTTGACTTTCGTCTATGACCAGTTCGGCCTGCTTTACAATGGGATGAAATTTCTTTACAAATCCTAAATACTCATCAAATTGAAGAACATTAGATAAATCTCCTGTCTGTGAAAAACCAATAACACTGAAACCAATAAGAACAACTGTTAATATGTATCTCATCTGTTATTTATTTTTTGTATTTGCTTCACTTTCTGGCTTATAATAATTAGGAGGAAAACCGTTGAGCTGTCTCCATAGCTCATACCAAATAGGCACATCTTCTAATAATGCCATGGTGAATGCTCCAGAACCTGCTCTAATTTCTTTTGGCCATGCTTCTTCATTTTCATCTGGTGCTAATAGCACTCTAAATTTACCATTAGTGCTAATAAAATTCTCAATAGCTACGACTTTTGCACCATAGGTACCATAAGACACATTGGGCCACCCACTAAATATAATGGCAGGCCAACCATCGAACTGAACACGGACTTTAGCACCGACATAAAGAAGTGGCAAATCAATTGGTTTTACATAAGTCTCAACGGCTAAATCTATCATTGCTGGCATAATACCCACCAAAGCTTCACCTTCTTTGAAAGTCTGACCAACACCTCCTCGTATAGCTCTATTGATGTAGCCATCGTAAGGGGCTGTAACAAATTGTAAACTGTTTCGCATTTGATAATTTGAATATTGATTATCTAATTTACTCACTTGCGCTTCCGTATCGAACTGGCTGGACTGTGCCGTAAACTTGTCGCTTTGCGCTTTGGAAATCTTATCTGTATAGGTTGCATTAACTCTTGAAATTTCGAATTGTGCATTAAGAATTTCATTCTTGCTTGCCAATAATTTATTTTCTTGAGAGATAAGCTTGGCTTCTGTTTCTTGAAGTTTTAAACGTTTGTCTTCAACATCTTTAGTGGCTTTAAACCCTTCTTCTTGCAAGGTTACTGTTCTATCAAACTGACGTTGGGCAATTTCCTTGTTCGTTTTAGCGGCTTCAAAGTCTATACTATCACTTTGCACTTTTAACTTAGATTGCAATAATTTATTCTTCGCTTGCTCTAGTTTTAATCCACGATCACTTCCAAGCGCACCAATTTGCCGATTTAAAGCTTTTACTTTTTCTTCATAAGAACCTACAGATTGTGCTTTTGCATCACGCTGTTGACCTGTACGTGCTACCAAATTAGGATCGAAATACTCACTTTTAATTTCAGAGATTTTCATAATAGTATCTCCCTTCGCTACAAAGTCACCTTCGCGTACAAACCATTGCTCAATTCTACCTGGAATGGGAGATTGAATTGTTTGTGGTCTTTGATCTGGTGTTAATGTGGTGACATTACCCTTGCCTGTAATATTTTGCGTCCACGGCAGAAGTAAAATGATGAAGCCAACTATAGCAAATGCCGCTAAAAACCGATTAAAATATTTGTAATACCTACCGTGAAATACACGCTTACCTGATTTAGAATCAGTAATGTCCACAGATTTATGTAATTGATTATGAGATATATTTAACATGCTCTGTTTCTTTAGATTATTTCACCTTTTTTCAGCGTAATTACTTGCGTACAGCTTGCTGACCAATCATTGTTTCTACTTACAACGACTAATGCCCATGGATTAGCTTCGTCTGTTAAAAATTCAGTAATACGTTTAACTTCAGTCGGTTCAAATTGATCTAATGGATCTTCTAAAACAAGAACCTTTGGCTTATCAACTATAGCTCTTGCGAGTACTATTTTCTTCGCTATAGTGTATGAAATCTGTCTACCTTCGGGATAAATAATCGTATTTAAACCTTTAGGGCTTTCTTTTATGAATTGGTACAATCCTACATTCTCAATTGCCCACATTAATTGTTCATCTGAAATTTCGGGATTTCCAAAAGTGATGTTTTCTCTTATAGTGCCTTCAAATGGTGTTTCGTCTGCTAATGATAAACCTAGATGCGATCTATAATGGTTGAGATTGATATTACTTAGCATGTATTTATCTAAATAAATTTTACCACTAGTTGGTTCTAGAACACCAACAATTAATCGTAATAAACTTGATTTACCTGCACCACTTTCCCCTTTAATGAGTAATCTGCTTTTTGGTTTAATTCTTAAGGACACATTTTTAAGAATATGATCCTCTTTATTTGGCACTTTAAAAGAGACATTGTCGAGTTCTATATCAAAATCGTCTTTAAATTCTGGCCTATCCCCATCTTGAATTTCTAACTCTTTATCTACAATCTGTCCTACCTTTTCCAATGACGTAAGCACATCATAAAACGATTCTAAGCGAAGAATAAGTTTTTCTACAGAGGCAATAACTAAAAGAATTATGATCTCGGCGGCTACAAATTGACCAATATTCATTTCTTGATTAAGAACTAATAAGCCTCCGATTAGTAATAGACCCGCTGTAACGACAACTTTAAAACCTATCATTTGAATAAATTGAATGACCAAAATCCTAAAGTGGCTTTCTCTGGCAATTAAATAATCATTAACTAAATCATCATTTTTATTTAGGGCTAAACTCGTTTTTCCTGATAATTTAAAACTTACGACAGCTCTTGCGACTTCTTGAATCCAATGCGCCACTTTATATTTAGATTTTGATTCCATAAGGCTTGTTTCCATTCCTTTTTTAGCTGTAAACTTAAATACGATATAGATTAAAATGAGTAACAAAAACCCGAAAGCAATAAAAAATGGGTGATAAAATGACAATAGAATTAATGCAAAAACAATTTGTAAAATTGCAGATGGAATATCTACTAAAATCTTAGCTAATCCTTTTTGAATATTCAAAGTATCAAAAAAACGATTTGCTAGTTCTGGCGGATAATTATCACGTAATTCATTCATTTTAAATTTAGGGAAACGGTAGGTAAACTCAAATGATGCTCTAGTAAAAATACGTTGTTGAATCGTTTCAATAATACGCATTTGCATCAATTGTAAGATTCCTACAAATGCAACACCTACAGTTACAAGAATAACTAAAACAATCCAAGATGTACTCACTTGAGCTCCTTGTATTAAATTGATAATGGCTTGAATACCCAAGGGCAATGTTAATGCCAAAACCCCAGAGAAAATGGCATAATAAATCACTTGCCTAACGTCTCTTTTTTCAAGTTTCAAAAGACCAATTAGTCTTTCCCACGGAGACATCACTTCTTTAACATTCTTCATAACTTACTTCCTTATGGCGTTAATTGTGAGTTCTTTAAAAAAGTCTGCTGGAGTCACATCGTTATTGCAATCTGTAATTGATGTAAAATGCGTTTTTAAAAAATGTTGATGTAGTGCGCCTTCAACAATAGTACTTGCTAAGCTAGAGGCGAATTTATATTCGGGATTGATATTGAGAATCATATCTCGTAAGCGTTTAATCATTCGCTTATAAATAACAAAATAGCCTTCCTTGTTTTCGCTGTCAACCTCTTTCGTTAAGTACGATTTTGAATACTCATTAATAATAATTCTATTTAAAACAATCTCGTTTATATGTGAAAACATCACATCTTCTTCAATGGTTTTTGTGACAACATCAATGGCCTTGAAAAGTTGTTGCTTAGCATCTGGCATATTAAACGTTTCAAATACCATTTGGTATTCTATCCAAGCCCAATACCAAGAGGTTAAATAAAGAAGTAGCTTATGCTTACTTTCAAAATACCGATAGATTGAACTTTCATTAGATCCAATTACCACACCCAATTTCTTAAAGGTAAAGCTGTCAAAACCAATTTCATCTATTAAAAGAATACAATGTTCTATGATTTTCTTACCTAATTTTGAAGATTCCGGATCTTTAATATAGATTTTATCTGGAACTGAAATTTTTAAATTTGAAAGTAAACTCTTCATAATTACATTATTTAATTGCAAATATAATAGTATTACTATTAATTTTAAATAATTAACAAGAATTTATTAGTTCAAAAATTTTAGTATAATAAGATTAAGCAAAATTAGAACAGATTGTTAGAGGCTATTTATCAAGGCTTTCTCCTCTATAAACACATCAATATCTGGCAAACCAGAAATTGCTTTATTGATCCAAATCAAGGCTTCTACCTTATTGTTTTTATGCTTATAAATTTGCGCCAAACGATAATAAGCCCATTCTTTTGGAACTCCATCTTGAGCAGAATGATTCGCGAGATAAACTTTCAACATGTCTTCGCCTTTATCTAACTGAATATTATAATCGGCACAAACTTTTCCGATCTGATAATGCATTGCATTACGTTGGTGTTTATCCTTAGCTTCTTCTAGATTCCCGATGGCTTTTTCTGGTTGCTTTTGACCTTCGTAGAAATTGGTCAATTTTTCATAACAGGTTACAGAGCCACCAATTTTTATAGCTAGTCTGTAATATTTTTCGGCCAGTTCTGGTTCGTCATCGTACTCGTAAACATAGCCTTTTGCTAAATAACCATCGACTTTAGATAATTGCTCTAGCTGCTCGGCATATCTTAAGGCTTTAGAGAAACTACCCCCTACAATGCCTGGCAAGGATACGTACAACTCTACCAAAGCCCAACGTGTTTCAATATGATTCGGATCGAGTTCCGCAGCCTTTAAAAATGCCTCTTTAACATCACCAATAATACCTAATGCTTTTAGCTTACTTATACTTAGCGCTTTCATGCCTAACGCACCACCAAATTTATAGTGGTAATTTGCATTGTTCGGTTGTCTTTGGGTTAAGGTTTTATATTGCTCAATAGCGTCATCCCATTTTTTTTGATACCCATAAGCATCACCCAAAAGCTCAATAGCATCGTTATCACCAGAATTCGTTTTTAAAAACAAAAGCATCTCGCTTTGCGCTTTTTTATACGCTTTATTTGCAATAAAAGCTTCAGCCTTTTCCTTTGAAGTCTGAGAAAAACACATTGAAGTCAGTAATAAAATCCAGAAGAAACGATACATAGAAATACGGTTATTAAGCAAAAGTACAATTTAAGACTTAGTCGTAAAATCTTAATTTAATAACGTTTCCTTTCACTTACAAATTGTTTAACTTCACTCATTGAAATAAGACGTTCACTACTTAGTCCTTTTTTTGGAATACATTTTGAATGTATTTTGTAGAAACTAACAGAATCTGTTTGTATCCAAGTTAACATAAACAGATTCGATAAAAGATTACCGCTTTTGCGGCAAGTACTATGAAAAACTATATACCTATGCTCCTGATAATTTGCTTTGCTTCCTTTTCTAATGCTCAAAATGATTTTGAAAATCAATGGAAAGAGGTGGACAAACTCCAATATGATGGCCTTACCAAAAGTGCTGCCGATTTGGTTGAAACTATTTATAAAAATGCCGTTAAAGCTGACAATACCCAACAGCGCATCAAAGCATTATTACATATCAGTAAGTATATGCTAATATTAGAAGAGGATGCACAGCTCTCTATTGTAAATAGGTATAAAGCCGAAATCGATACAACTAACAGCAGCGTTACCAAAAGCATTTTAGAGAATTTGTTAGCGACGATGTATTGGCAATATTATGAACAGAATCGTTTTCAATTCTACTACAGAACTACAACATCTGAAAAAGTAAGTGAAGATCTAAAAACTTGGGATTTAAAAACGTTATTTAGTGAAATTCAAACCTACTATCAGCGTTCACTTGAAAATGCGGATTTACTTCAACACCAATCATTAAACGACTATGCTGTACTTTTAAATGAATCCAAAAATTCTAAAGACTATCGCCCAACACTATTTGATTTATTAAGCCATAATGCACTCAAATTCTATAAAACTGATGAAAACAGTATTACACAACCCGCTTACAAATTTAGTATTGATAACAATCACTTTATTGCTGATAGTGAAATTTTCACAAGTATAGATTTAACCTCTAAAGACACTTTATCGCTTCAACGCAATGCGTTAAAAATTTATCAAGATTTATTGAAATTTCATCGTAAAGACAAAACTTCAAAAGCCTTTGTAGATGTAGATATTGAACGCTTAAATTTTGTAGCGCAGCATGGCACGTTTTCAAATTTAGAAGATCAGCTTCTGAATACATTACAATCGAAATCAAAGAAATTAAAAGCTTCAGAATTATCGACGTTATATGATTATGAAATTGCTAAGCTGTATGAAAAACAAGGTAATTTATTCAATCATACACTAGGAGAAAATGAAATCAACAGCAAAAACCAATGGAAATTAAAAGAAGCGATCGCAGTTTGTAATGCGGCAATTTCTAAATTCCCAACTAGCATTGGAGCTCAAAAATGTGAGTTTTTAATAGCGCAAATTGGTAAGCCCAGCTTAGAGCTTCAAGCCGAAGAATTTATTGGCATTAATTCTCCTTCTAAATTATTAGTGACATATAAGAATTTAGAAGACTTAGACTTTAAAGTTTATAAAGTTTCACAAAACCAATTAAAGCTTTATAGCCGCACGTATAGTGATGATAAAAAGATGGCGTTCTTCAAAAAGCTAGATCCAGTTAAAACGTTTTCGAGCACATTAAAATCCGAAGGCGATTACCAAAATCATAGTACTGAAATTGTATTACCAAATCTAAATAATGGTTTATACATCATTAAAGCAGACACCAATACAGACACTTATACAAATGTTTTTGCTACAGCGCATATTCAAATCACAAATTTAGCGTTGGTAGAAAGTTCTCAAAATGACGTTCAGTTTTACCAAGTTATTAATAGACATAATGGTAAACCCCAAGCTAACATCAAAGCGAAACTATCCGATCCAAATAACAAGAAATTTACGAAATCACTCACTTCTGATCGTTTTGGGAAATTTCATTTCACAAAAGACAATACGTATTACAATAGCATTCAAATAGAAGTTAACTCTAAAGACGATACGGCTTATTTTGGCAACTATTACATCAACCGAACCTACAACCAAGATGAAAGCAGCGATACACGATACCGTAACTTCTTATTCACAGATCGAAGCATTTATAGACCAGGACAAACTGTTTATTTTAAAGGCATTGCTATAAAGTCTAAAGACGGAAAAACAACGGTTTCAGCTGGTGCTACCGCAAGAGTCAAATTAATGAATGTTAATGGCGAGGTCGTCAGTGAAATAAATTTATTAACTAATGAATTCGGTTCGCTACATGGAGAATTTATAATACCAAATGATGGATTAACGGGTAATTATACTATTAATATGTATAGCAATAGTAATGGTTATACCAATATTTCTGTGGAAGAATACAAGCGACCAAAGTTTAAACCAGAATTTCAACCTATAACAGAATCTTACAAAGTAAACGATAGCATTACGGTAAACGGAACGGCAATCGCTTTTGCGGGGAGTACTATTACAGATGCTAAAGTGGTGTATCGTGTAAAACGAAATGTAAAATTTCCGAGCTGGTATTATTGGAGACGTCCATATTTTAATGTGGAAGCCCAAGAAATCACTTTTGGTGAGACTAAAACAAATGCTAAAGGAGAGTTTGAAATTATGTTTAAAGCGCTTCCGGATGCAAGTGTTTCTAAAGATAATCTTCCTGTTTTTAATTATGAAATCACAGCAGATGTTACGGATATTAATGGGGAAACACGTTCAACGACTACCATTGTTAATGTTGGTTATCATGCTATGACACTCAATATTATTGCTCCTCAGAAAATTGATAAAACGCAAAAAGAAATAGAACTCACTTTAGCGTCGCAAAATCTTAATGGTGAATTCGCACCAGCAAAAGGACAATTAATAATTTATAAATTAAAGGCGCCAGATCGTGTTTTAAGAACACGGTCTTGGCAAGCACCAGATTACCAAACGCTTTCTGAAACTGAATTTAAAACACTATTTCCTCATGACCCTTATAACAATGAAGGTCAATTAACCAATTGGACAAAAGGCAAAGCGGTTTTTAATACTGAATTTGATACCGAAAAAGATAAAACGATCATTCTAAAACGTCTTCACAAATGGGATTCTGGTCAGTATATTATTGTTGTAGAAAGCAAAGATAAATTTGGACAACCGGTAAAAGACCAAGTGTTTACATCTCTTTTTAGTGATAAGGACAAAACGGTTGCAGACCACCAATTGTACGAAGCGCAATTAGACAAAAAAACTTACGAGATCAATTCTATGGCAAAATTAACTTTAGGTTCTGCCGCAGAACATATAACCATTACTCTCGAAATTGAAAAAGACGATAAAATTATAATGACACAATTAGTGGAACTTCATAATTCAAAAGAAACACTTAGTATTCCTATTTTAGAAAGTGATTTAGGTGGTTTTACTGTTCATACCTCATTTGCAGCATTCAATGAATTTCAATATCAAAGCTTTGACATTAACGTCCCTTATCCCACAACGGATTTAGAAATTGAGACGACTACATTCAGAGACAAACTACAACCAGGACAAGATGAAACCTGGAGTTTCAAAATTAAAGGACCAAAAGGTGACAAAATATCTGCTGAATTATTAGCAAGCATGTATGATGCCTCTTTAGATGAATTTAGATATCATGACTGGAGTTTTAAACCTATTTATAATCGGGATTATGTTAACTCCATTTACAAAAATTCTAATCAAAGTTTTAGGAACACTAGTTTTGGAATATTCAATAATTTTTATACCAATGTCAAAGCCCCATATCAAGGTTATGATGAATTGAATTGGTTTGGATTTTACTTTGGGAATGATTATAGGTACTTAAGAAAAAACAAACGAGTTTCTTCTCCAGAAGCGGTGGCAATGGTTTCTGATTCTGCAGAACTTGAAGAAGTTGTAGTTGTTGGCTACGGAACAAAAACCAAAGAAGCTTATACTGGGTCTGCAACAAAAATTGAAAGTGACGAGAAATGGAATACAAGAAATTCAGATTCAGCATACAGCATTCTTAA
This sequence comes from Winogradskyella thalassocola, assembly GCF_900099995.1. Taxonomy (GTDB): domain Bacteria; phylum Bacteroidota; class Bacteroidia; order Flavobacteriales; family Flavobacteriaceae; genus Winogradskyella; species Winogradskyella thalassocola. Next base: position 83,613 of record NZ_FNCZ01000007.1, on the reverse strand, counting down.
AGGTAATTTCACAAAAGATGTAGAATTAAATACTGACAACATCCAAATAAGAAAAAACTTAAACGAAACCGCCTTCTTCTTTCCGCAATTACAAACCGACAAGGAAGGTAATGTGAGTTTCAATTTTACGGCACCAGAAGCCTTAACCAAATGGAAGTTACAATTATTGGCACACACCAAAACTTTAGAAAGTGCTGTAACCCAATTAGAAACAGTGACGCAAAAAGAATTGATGGTGATACCAAATGCTCCCCGTTTTTTAAGAGAAGGAGATCAAATTACAATTAGCACTAAAATTGCAAATCTTACAGACAATGAATTATCTGGAGTGGCTCAATTGATGTTGACTGATGCTGTGACAGGAAAGTCTATTGATACAGAACTTTCAAATTCTAGTAACACCTCTCCTTTTATGGTTGATGCGAAAGGCAATACGCAAGTGTCTTGGAGTTTGAATATTCCAAAAAACATTGAAGCGGTACAATATAAAGTGATTGCAAAAGCAGGAGACTTTAGCGATGGCGAGCAAAACGCTTTGCCTGTTTTATCTAACAGAATGCTAGTTACAGAAACGCTACCAATGTGGGTTCGTTCTAACCAAACCAAAACGTTTACTTTAGATAAGTTGAAGAATGATACCTCCACGACGCTCAGTCACCATAAGTTGACCTTAGAAATGACATCGAATCCGGCGTGGTATGCTGTGCAAGCCTTACCTTATTTAATGGAATATCCTTATGAGTGTAACGAGCAAACATTTTCAAGATATTATGCGAATGCCTTAGCACAACATATTGTAAAATCGAATCCAAGAATTGAAGCTGTTTTTAACCAATGGAAATCCACTGACGCTTTATTGTCTAACTTAGAAAAGAACCAAGAATTAAAATCATTATTGATTGAAGAAACACCTTGGTTACGCGATGCAGAATCGGAAACAGAACAGAAAAAACGTATTGCCTTATTATTCGACCTTAATAAAATGAACAACGAATTACAATCTGCTGTTCGTAAATTAAAGAACAATCAACATGGTTCTGGAGCTTGGCCTTGGTTTAACGGCGGGCGTGATAATCGATTTATCACCCAACATATTATTGCTGGTTTTGGACATTTAAAACAACTAAATGTCAGCCTGAGCGCAGTCGAAGGTTCTATGATCGAAAACGGCATAGACTATTTAGATGCCGAATTTGTTAAAGAATATAAAGACATTAGAAAGTACAACAAAGATACTGATTTGAGCAAAGATCATTTGTCACATACCCAATTGCATTATTTATATACACGAAGTTTTCACCCTGAAATGACACCTTCGAAAGAAGTTCAAAACATTATGGATTATTACCAAGGTCAGATTCAGAAATATTGGTTAAGTCGTTCATTATACGCGAAAGGTTTAATGGCGTTAACCATGCATAGAACAGACGACTCAAAAACGGCTGGTAAAATTGTAAAATCATTAAAAGAAAACAGTATTACTTCAAAGGAATTAGGCATGTACTGGAAAACCAATACCAACTCATGGCACTGGTACCAAGCACCAGTTGAAACACAAGCCTTAATGGTGGAGGTGTTTTCTGAAATTGGTACAAGTATACAAAGTGAAGCAAAGAATCTCGAAGTTGTAGACAATCTAAAAATATGGTTACTTAAAAACAAGCAAACCAACAGTTGGAAAACGACTAAAGCCACCACAGAAGCTGTATATGCGCTATTGTTACAAGGCAGCGATTGGCTAAGTGTTACAGAACAAGTAGACGTTAAAGTAGGTAGTGAAACGATTTCACCTTCAACATTACAAAATGTAAAAGTAGAAGCTGGCACAGGGTATTATAAAACCTCTTGGAATGGTTCTGAAATTAAACCAGAACAAGCCGATGTTACCATTACTAAAAAAGGTGAAGGTATTGCTTGGGGAGCTTTATACTGGCAATATTTTGAAGATTTAGACAAAATAACTTCAGCTGAGACACCATTAAAATTGAGTAAGAAATTGTTCTTAAAATCAAATACTGACAAAGGTGAAGAAATTACCGAAATCACCTCAACAAGCAAATTAAAAGTAGGAGATTTAATTAGAGTTAGGATTGAATTGAGAACCGACCGCACTATGGAATTTGTACATCTTAAAGATATGCGTGCTGCTGGTTTAGAACCTGTAAACGTATTATCACATTACAAATGGCAAGATGGTTTAGGTTATTATGAAAGCACAAAAGATGCAGCCACCAATTTCTTTATGGACTATTTACCAAAAGGTGTTTATGTATTTGAATACGATTTAAGAGTGAATAACGCTGGCGATATGAGTAATGGCATTAGCACCATTCAGAGTATGTATGCACCAGAATTTTCTAGTCACAGCGAAGGTGTTAGGATTACGGTGGACTAAAAACTTAATTGATCTTTAAATATATAGGATTGTCTTCTGGAGATTTCAATTTCTTCTCCAGAATTCATTTCTATTTTTAGTTTCCCGTTAAACCATGAGACGACTTTCTTAACATGGTTGATATTAATGATCTGCTGACGGTTGGCTCTAAAAAACACATCTGAAGGCAATTTTTCTTCAATTTGAGCGAGTGATTTATAAATTAGGGGAGTATTCGAATCAAAAAAGACACGTGTATAATTACCTACAATTTCAAACAACGAAATATCCTGAATTTTAACCAGCCAACACTGTTCACCGTCTTTAATAAATATCTGCTTATCTAAACGCAGACCTTCTTCTTTTTCAGCTGTGGTAGTTGATGTCGCATTAATTTTTTCAAGAACTTTAGTGATAGAACTCGAAAAACGTTTTTGACTAATAGGCTTCAATAAATAATCGAATGCGTTGTACTCAAAAGATTTAATAGCATAATCATCAAAAGCCGTTGTAAAAATTGTTACAGGGACGTCATCTAACATCTCGAGAAGTTCAAAACCATCTTTTTCTGGCATATTAATATCCAAGAAAAGTAAATCGGGATTTGTATTAGTAATCAGCTCAAAACCTTCATCTACATTTTCGGCTTCACCAATAAGTTCTATGTCTTGGTGAGCTTTTAATAGTTCTTTTAACTCATTACGAGCCAAACGCGAATCTTCTACAATAACAGCTTTTAAAATTTTCATACGATTGGCATTTTTATAGTGGCAACCACTTTATTTTCAATTTCTTTTAAGGTAAAGGTCGCATTTTGACCATAAAGTAATTCTAAACGTTTCTTTATATTCTTTAAACCTAACTGCGTAGAATTTTCGCTTTTTTGTAGTTTCCCAGAATTGGTAACTTCAATTTGTAATTGATGATCCGTTACAAGCGTTGATAAGGTCACTTCACCTCCACTTTTTATATTTGAAATGCCGTGTTTAAGCGAATTTTCAACCAACATTTGAATAATCATTGGTGGAATTTGTTTGTTTAAAGACGCTTCATCAATATGGGTTTCAAATTGTAAACGGTCTTCAAACTGAATTTTAGAAATTTCAACATAGTTTTCTACCATTTCTAATTCATCTTCTAAAGAAATAGAATTCAATTCACTTTTTGTAAGCGAATACCGCAGTGTTTCAGATAAATTAGTCAACATGTTTCTAGCCACATCGGCATCTTCAAGCATGAGCCCACGAATGTTATTCAAACTATTAAACATAAAATGTGGATTAATCTGCCCTTTTAAAGTATTGAGTTGCGCTTCTTTTAAATTCGCCTCTAACGCCAGTTGTTTTACTTTAATGGTGTTAATGTAATACACTAACTTCAATGTTAAAACAACAAACAACCAAACCACAAAATAGGCTAAAAAATGAGGCACGTTTGTTAACTTTTGAAGTAAAGTTAATTCGATATCTACATTTAAAAAATAATTGGCAGGAATATTTAACATAGGCCAAAGTACACTATGATAAATAATTTGAGTTCCTATGACTAAGGCTATAAGTTTGTAAACATCACTTTTAGAATAATCACCGATATTAAAGTAATTTTCGATAAAGTATAGAATAATAAACGATAATATAAAACCTAATAAGCCACACAAGACACCTTCGGTTAATAAGTAATAAACTCTATTAACTGATTCTTCACCTCCACCTCCATAGGATATCTTGTCTATAGTGAGCATAAAAAGCGCGAATAAAATCCACCCAAAAAAATTAATAATCCAGTATTTATAGTTTGTTAAAAGCTTCATTTATTCTTCTATAATTAAATGCAAGATATGAGATAATAGGTGTTTATTGCAACTGTAGTTCATATTCCATTGTGCTTTCTAATAATGCAATTTCTTTGTCTGTCTTTTTGTAAGCTAAATATCCAAAAACACTTACAAAAGTGATATAAGCTAACATACCCAAAATGCCTAAAATATTAGAGTCAAAATATAATGATGCTGAGGGAATTAAGGTTAACATCCAAAATCCCATAAAATACATTTCGTATTTTTTACGATTAACCATGTAGGTTTTAAATTTAGAGATACTTGAAACTAAAGAGGTTTGTGTATATGATTTTTGCTTAATATCTTTTAGGGATAAAAATTTATCTATAAAAAATACTATGGCTAAAATACCCATAAGTAATAGCATAACATAAAGGTTATTATCTCTAAAGCGAATGGCAAGTCCTATTGATACTCCAATTAGGATGAACGATGAAAGCTTAGCCATCTTTGCTCCTATTAATAATTTCTCAAATGTTTTCAATTGCTTTTGAAAAGTGTCTTGTTTTGTTTGGTTTGAATTTTTCATAATTTGATTGTTTGATTGTTTGATTGTTTGATTGATTGTTTGATTGTTTGATTGATTGATTGATTAACTAAATACGATTACAATAATAAATTCGGTAACTACTTTAACTAAATGGATCATAATACTGTTGTTTTTTGATTGATGATTACTATTCGATTTTTAATTGATAGTCTAAATATATAACCACATTAGTCGTTTAAAATTGAAAATATGATGAGTGGTCATTAGAATATGCTAAACGGAAATTTGAATTACCAATCGCAATTATAGAAGTAAAAGACCTGAAAAAAATTCTTTAAAAACCTAGATTAGATACAAACACCTATAAATCTCGTCTTCCCTATATCGTCGGAAAAATCATAAACAAAAAAAAAGGTTTCATAAATGAAACCTTTCTTTAACTAAGTACTTGTTTTATTTACTCGGAGGAGTTGTGGGCCTCACTTCTATTTTACTTGGTAAAGTTCTAGGATTCATCTTTAATAAATCGATCACCAACTCTCCTATATCTTCACTCTGAATTTTCCAAGCTTGTTCGTCGCTCGGTTCATTTCCATTAAAATGTGTGGATACAGAGCCTGGCATGATCGTACTTACTTTAATTCCATGTTGTCTTAAATCTAGCATTACCGCTTGTGTAAACCCTGTGACTCCAAATTTACTGGCATTATACGCAGATCCTCCTGCAAAAAAATTAGCACCAGCCAAACTCGAAATCGTGATATAATAGCCTTTCGATTTTTTTAATTCTGCGACACTCGCCTTTATAGAATTAAAGGCACCTGTAAGATTTGTATCTATGGTATCTTTCCATTGTTGCTCTGTTAAATCTTCAATACTCGCAAAATGTCCTAATCCTGCATTTGCAATTACAATATCTAACGCACCAAATGTAGCTATCGCTTTTTGTACGGCTGCTTCCTGACTCTTTAAATCTCTTACATCTGCTTCGACGCCGATTATAGCATCTAAGGCATTTGTTTTTGATGCTAATTCTTTAGCTGAATTTTCTGCTGCACTTTTAGCTCTGCTCGTTATCACAACTTTCACTCCTTTATTAAGTAATGCTTCTGCAATACCATAACCTATTCCTTTTGTTCCACCTGTAATTAAGGCGACTTTTCCTTTTAAATTTTCCATATGTGTTGTTTTTACCAAATTTACAAAACAAGACTAAAAACTCAACTTTTAGAATGTTAGGATTATGATAAAACCACGAACAAATATTAACAGATAGAATTTTACTCACCTATAATATTTATTTTACCACGACCTTTTTTATAACTAACTTTAACATTCTAAAAAACATTTAATTTCGCGAATGAAAATTTCAAAAACCATAAGAATTACTTACCTATTAACACTTTTAATAGCTTTACTTTCTTGCGCTAGTAAACAACACATCGTAACTGAAGAAGAACCTATAATAACACAACCTAAACTACTTTTCTTAAATTTTGAAATTACAAAATTAAACGACATAAAAAGTGTTTCGTTAATCAATCAAATTAAAACCGATGGTAAATTAAAAGGACATACGAGCGAAGAATCTAAAGGAGACATTGGAGACTTAGAATATTTGATTTTGGATAAAGACCTCAACCAATTAGAAAAACATTATATAAAAAATCCTTTAAAAAAAGTTATAGAATTTATAAACGACTCAGGAAATTTTGAAAAAAAATTGTTAGATTTAGACCGTTCCGAATTTTCATTAAGATTACAACTAAAGTCTAAAGCTGAATACATTGTAATCAACGAAATCACTTCAGAAGGTATTACAAAACTGAACACCACAAAAATAGAATAAACATGAAAAAACTATTACTCTTAGCACTTATTTCCCTTACTGTTCAACTTGTTTTTTCTCAAACTTTTGATGTTCAGGCTATCAAAAATTCTGGTGATGATGTAAAACGAATTAACCTCGTCATTTTAAGTGAAGGGTATCAAGCTAGTGAAATGTCTCAATTTGAAACAGATGCTACTAATTTTATGAATGATATGTTTTCTCAAGTACCTTTCGTTAATTATGAAAATTACTTCAATGTTCACATTATAAAAGTACCATCTAATGAAAGTGGCGCTACACATCCTGGAACAGCATCAGATGAACCTAATCCTATAGTTCCTACATTGACTGTTGACAATTATTTTGGAACTGCATACGACAGTTATGATATTCACAGATTATTATACACGGAAAATGCGGCTTTGATTAGCACCGTTTTGGCGAATAACTTTCCACTATACGACCAAGCGCTTATTTTAGTAAACTCACCATATTATGGCGGCAGCGGAGGCCAATTTCCTATTACTTCCACAGGTGAAGATGCAAGCGAAATTGCTATTCATGAGTTAGGGCATTCCTTTGTCGATTTAAAAGATGAATACTATCCCGGAGATATTCTTGCTGAAGAAGGTATTAATATGACCCAAGAAACAGATCCAACTTTAGTTAAATGGAAAAACTGGATTGGCAGTAATAGTGTTAGTATTTTCCCTTACGCAACGTCGGGTACCGCTTCAACCTGGAACAGACCGCATCAAAGTTGTAAAATGCGCTATTTGGGTTATGATTTTTGCGCGGTTTGTAAGGAAGGAATTATTGAAAGAATTCACGATTTAATTTCCCCAATAGATTCCTATATGCCAACGGAGGCTACAATTACGGAACCTAACTTTCCACTAAACTTTCAATTAAACACCATACAAACACTTCCTACGAACACCTTAGAAAGCACATGGACACTTAATGGTAACGACATTGCAACCAACGAGGAAACTGTTGCAATTGAAGAAAGTGATTTAACTACTGACACAAATAATTTAACCGTTGTGGTGAGAGACGCAACGTCTTTAATTGATATTGATAACCATGAAACGATTCATGTTGCAACCGTTACTTGGACTATAGATAATACTTTAGGAGTGCAACAGGTTAGTGCCAATGATTTTAGTCTAACTATGTTTCCAAATCCGGCAAATTCAATAGTAAATATTAAACTTGAAAACGTATTAAATGAAAATGTCGTAGTTGAGATTATTAGTTTAGATGGAAAAAAAATAAAATCAGCTCAGATATATAATGATCAAAATACATCAATTGACATTAGCACATTAAGTAATGGATTATACATTACTAACTTTTATGCAAAGGGTATTTTAATTGCTAGTAAAAAGCTTATTAAGAATTAGGTTAAAAGACCACTATTCGGATTTTGGTGGATATGTTGAGAACACTTTTTCTATTACTGTTTTAAACCTGTCTTCGCGTTTTTCGGGAGTATCATTTGGGTTATAACTGCTTTCGCTAATCGCTTGCCAAAACATACCGGTTTTAGTATCGTCAACGAACTCAATTACCAATTCTCTTGTGTTTTTATTTGCTCCAATTGGTAAGCCTAAAGAAATGCCTCCACCAATATTGCCACCACCTCCACCAACTCCAATACCTACATTCTTATTGTTGCGGTTTTGAACATCTTGACTTTGAATATCAATATAAAAATCAGGATTATCGGATCGTATTAAACCCATGGTTTTGAGCTTCGCATCCATTGTTGAAATTAAACGTTTGGTATCTAATTCAGACAAGCCTGTTTTCATTCCGTCAAAATAATTGTAGCTTTTGTATTCGTTAAAATTGGTAGTCTTTTCGTAATCGTAGTTGACTTTGGTGCCGCACGAGGTTATGATAAGTGTTATTAATAAGAATTTTAAATTTTTCATCTTTTTTTATTTAAAGATATTAAAAATTTAAGATGCCATCCCTATTTTAACTTGTCTTCTTTTTCCTCGTCATGAGGTTCAACGGCCTTGGTTAAAGAAGATGATATAATACCTGTTGGTATTGCTACAATTCCCAATCCGATTAAGAGCATAAAAAAAGTAAAAACGCGACCACCGACCGTAATTGGGTAGACATCGCCATATCCCACAGTTGTTAAGGTAACTATGGACCACCAAAGGCTTGAAAACACAGAAGAAAAATGTTCTGGTTGCGCTTCGTTTTCAAAATAATAGATTCCTACTGCTGTAAAATAAATGAGCATTAAAGTTATGATCATAAAAAGAACAATTTGCTCTTTAGCCGATTTCATAGCATTTGCAAAATGACGCATCGCTTTATTATAACGAACGAGTTTAAACAATCTAAATAATCGGAACATACGCAATAGACGTAACGAGCGTAAATCGATTCCGAATGAGAGATAAAAAGGTAGAATGGCTAAAAAATCTACAATTCCGAAAAAACTAAAAATGAATTTAGGTTTACTATCTGCAACATAAATACGTGCTACATATTCAAAAGTAAAAACAACAACACAGAATGCCTCAATAGCATTTAAAACGACTCTTGTTTGAGGTTTTAAATCTGGTAAGGTTTCTATTGAAAATGTAATTACCGAAAAAATAATTAAAAACTGAATGAAATATGCAAATCGTCTACTCTGTTTTGATTCGTTTATTTCGACTAAGTTTTTAAGATAGGTTTTCATGAGAATGTTTAAACATTAATCATTCAACAACTTCCAAAGTTTATCTTTTAACTCTGTTAGCCCTTGATGCGCAACCGAAGAGATAAACATATATTCTGCCTTTAAGTCTTTATCTAAAATCATAGATATTTCAGATTTTAATTCGTCATCTAGCATATCTGATTTTGAAACTACAACTAGGCGCTCCTTATCTAACATTTCAGGATTGTAACGTCTTAATTCATCTTCTAGAATTTCGTACTGCTCTACAATATCTTTAGCATCTGCAGGGATTAAAAACAATAGAATAGAGTTACGTTCAATATGTCTTAAAAAGTAATACCCTAAACCTTTTCCTTCTGCTGCACCTTCTATAATACCAGGAATATCTGCCATTACAAACGACTGAAAATCGCGATATTCTACAATACCTAAATTTGGTTTTAAAGTTGTAAACTCATAATCTGCAATTTTAGGTTTTGCAGAGGTTAATACAGAAAGTAAGGTTGATTTTCCTGCATTAGGAAACCCAACTAATCCAACATCTGCTAAAACTTTAAGTTCTAAAGTGATGTCTAATTCTTCAAGTGGAATTCCAGGTTGTGCATAACGCGGTGTTTGATTCACTGAATTTTTAAAATGCCAGTTACCACGACCTCCCATTCCACCTTCAACTACTATTCTTTCCTCACCTTCTTCGGTAATTTCAAACATAATAGTATCGGTTTCAGAATCACGAACTACAGTACCTAATGGCACATCAATGTAAATATCTTCACCATCGGCTCCTGTACTTCTTCCTGAGCTACCATGAGATCCATGACCAGCTTTAAAATGTCTTTTAAACTTTAAGTGAATAAGTGTCCAAAGATTAGAGTTTCCACGCAAAATAACATGACCTCCACGACCACCATCTCCTCCATCTGGGCCACCTTTTTGTATATATTTTTCGCGATGTAAATGCGCAGAACCTTTTCCTCCGTTACCAGAAGAGACGTGCATTTTTACGTAGTCAACAAAATTTCCTTCAGTCATTAGATAGATTTAAAAGTTTAATTGTTTATGTGTTTAATTGATATTTCTTAAGAGCATTAATCTGATTAGAAATTTTTAAAACTTTCTCTCTCAATATTGAATACTCGTTATTATTTATAAAACCTAATCTTTGGCATAAAATTATTTGACAAAGCAACTCCATTGTTGAACTAAATGCTATCGTCGAAAAACGAGCTTTATCCTTATTACTTGTCCTAGAAGTTCCTTCTGCTAAATTTGAAGAAATTGAAACTGAACACCTTTTCATCTGACTCGAAATACCAAATTTCTCATCATCCGGAAATGTTTTCACTGTATTATAAATTAACTCAACTAAATCAATTGAATCTTGCCAAACGTTTAATTTCTCAAATGAATGTTGATACATAATAATTTAGTTTCAATTAAACGAATAAACAATTAAACAGTTTAACCTATCTACAGCTTATCAATCACAGTACTTAAACGCACTGTAATATCTTCAACACTACCAACACCATCAACACCAAAATATTTATTTTGATCGGTATAGTAATCTTTTAAAATAGCAGTTTTCGTATAGTATTGTTTTATTCGGTTTCTTATGATACTCTCATCAGCATCATCAGTTCTTCCACTAGTTTCTCCACGTTTAAGTAAACGCTGTACCAAAACCTCATCGTCAACCTCTAAGGCAACCATAGCATCGATTTGCGAATCCTTCCCTTCCATTAATTTATCTAATGCTTTAGCTTGTTCGTTGGTTCTTGGAAAACCATCAAAAATAAAACCGTTAGCACCAGCATTTTTTTCAACCTCTTTATTCAACATATCAATAGTTACCTGATCTGGCACCAACTCCCCTTTGTCCATAAATGACTTAGCTAACATTCCTAAAGCCGTTTCGTTTTTAATATTAAATCTAAAAACGTCACCTGTAGAGATGTGTATTAAATCGTATTTCTCTTTTAGAAAATTAGCTTGTGTTCCTTTACCTGCACCTGGAGGGCCAAATAGCACTATGTTTGTCATGTGTTGTGTGGTTTTTAATTGATATACATCTGGTAAATCTCTTCCTAATCCGTTATAATCAAGTCCATAACCAACGATGAACTTATTAGGAATTTCCATACCTACGTAATGAAGTTTAAAATCTTTGTTATAAGCTTCAGGCTTGTAAAACAAGGTTGCAATAATCAATTGTTTTACATTTTCGTTTTCAAAAATGCGATGCACTTCTTCCAAAGTGTTTCCTGAATCTATAATGTCTTCTAAAATAACAACCGTTCTTCCTGTTAAATCTTGGGTTAAACCAATTAAGCGCTGAATATCTTCGGTAGACTTCACCCCTTCGTAAGAGGCTAATTTTATAAAAGTGACTTCACAAGGTTTCGGATACTTTTTTACAAAGTCGCTTACTAACATAAACGAACCATTTAAAATTCCAATAAACACAGGTACTTCGTCGCCTAAATCGTCTGCAATACCATCTACCATCTTTTGGACAGCAGCATCTATTTCTTGTTCAGAGATAAAAGGTTTAAAGTATAAATCGTGAAGCTTAATCACTTTCTTTTTATTTTAGAATTGCAAAGATACATATTTGATTGCTGTTTGAGGGATTTTTGATTTACGAATTTACAAGTATGTCTCATTTTTAGCGTATTTTTGCTATTGAAAAGCAGATATTTAATCCTAAAAAGTTTCCCATGAACTTGGGAACAATGTAAAAGTTGATGAACTATTTTTCTTCCAATTTTAAACTCGGTATTCTTGGTGGTGGCCAACTTGGCAAAATGATGTTGTACGATACACGTAAATTTGATATTTATACTTGTGTCTTAGATCCTAGTGCTGATGCACCATCACGATTGGCATGCGATGAATTTACCATAGGCGATTTATTAGATTACGACACCGTAATTAACTTCGGAAAACAGGTTGATGTATTAACTTTTGAAATAGAAAATGTTAATGTAGATGCTTTAGAAACACTTGAAAAACAAGGTGTAAAAGTGTTTCCTTCGTCTAAAACATTACGAACCATTCAGAATAAAGCGACACAGAAATTATTTTATCGCGATCATAATATTCCGACAGCAGATTTCTCAAGATTTGCATATACTTCTGAAATTGATGAAGCTATAGATCATGGAGGCTTAAGCTATCCTTTTGTATGGAAAAGCGCTCGATTTGGTTACGATGGTACAGGTGTTAAAGTGGTTAGAAATCTTTCTGACTTAACGGATTTACCAAATGTGGAATGTATTACTGAAAAATTGATTCCATTTAAAAATGAATTAGCGGTTATTGTTGCAAGAAACGCCCAAGGAGATGTTAAGACCTACCCTGTTGTTGAAATGGAATTTCATCCTGAAGCTAACCAAGTTGAATATGTAATTTGCCCGGCTAGAATTCCTGATGCTATTGCAAAAAAAGCAGAATCAGTTGCGTTAAAAGTAGCAGCAGAATTTAAACATGTTGGTTTATTAGCCGTTGAAATGTTTCAGACTGAAACTGATGACATCTTAGTTAATGAAGTCGCACCAAGACCACACAATTCTGGTCATTATAGTATTGAAGCCAGCTACACCTCACAATTTGAACAGCAGATTAGATGTATTTTAGGTTTACCATTAGGCAATACCGAAAGTAAAGTTGCAGGAGTGATGGTGAATCTTGTTGGTGCAGAAAATCATACTGGTAATGTGGTTTATAAAAATATTGAAAACATCCTTGCAATGGATGGAGTGACACCACACATTTACGGCAAAAAACAAACCAGACCTTTCCGAAAAATGGGTCATGTGACCATAGTTAATAAGGATATCGCTGTAGCTCGTGAAATTGCAGAACAAGTAAAACGTACAATCGAAGTAATTAGTGAATAAAAAATGAGTAAAGTAGCCATAATAATGGGAAGCAAAAGCGACATGCCAGTAATGCAAGACGCTATAGATATATTAAACAGTTTTGATATTGAAATTGAAGTTGATATCGTTTCGGCACATAGAACACCTGAAAAGTTATATGAATTTAGTAAAAACGCTCACAACAGAGGCATCAAAGTAATTATTGCTGGTGCTGGTGGAGCTGCACATTTACCAGGAATGGTGGCGTCAATGTCTCCATTACCGGTTATTGGAGTGCCTGTAAAAAGTAGTAATTCTATAGATGGTTGGGATTCTGTATTATCCATTTTGCAAATGCCTGGTGGTGTCCCTGTAGCTACAGTTGCGCTTAATGGAGCAAAAAACGCTGGTATTTTAGCAGCTCAGATTTTAGGTTGCTCAGACCAATGTGTTTTAGATAAGATTATGGTCTATAAGGAAGGCTTGAAAGCAAAGGTTATTGACTCTGCAAAAGACCTATAAAAAAGCCTCAACTCTCGTTAAGGCTTTTCAGCTATTAATCAATTCTACTTTAACATTATTTATAATGTAAAATAATACTGCAAAGGTACAAAACATCGCATTACAGATTATCATAACTAAAAGTTAAAATTCAGATAATCAAACATTTAATACAAATTCACTACATATGACAATTCTTAATAAATCGTTCAACACCTTATATAATACAGCTCCTTTTTCACAACTTAGATCAGAGGACTTTTTACCTGCGATTAAAGAAGGTATTGAAAAAGCAAAAGCTGAGATTGATGCCATTACAGCAAATACAGAAACTCCTAGTTTTGCAAACACCATTGAGGCCTTAGATTTTTCTGGAGAAGAGCTCGATCGTATTTCTAGTATTTTCTTCAATTTGAATTCTGCTGAAACTAATGACAAAATTCAGAAAATTGCACAAGAGGTTTCACCTTTACTTTCAGATTTCAGCAATGATATCACATTGAATGAAGCCTTATTTAAACGCGTAAAAGCAGTTTACGATGCTAAATCTAGTTTAGATTTAACTACAGAGCAAGACACGCTTCTCGATAAAAAATATAAAGGATTTTCTCGTAATGGAGCTAATTTACCTGAAGATAAAAAAGAAAAACTTCGTGCCATTGACAAAGAATTAAGTCAATTAAAATTAAAATTCGGAGAACATATTTTAGCGGAAACAAATAAATTTGAAATGCACCTTACGGACGAGTCTGATCTTTCAGGCTTACCACAAGGAGCCAAAGAAGCCGCTAAACAATTAGCAGAAAGCAAAGACAAAGACGGTTGGTTAATCACCTTAGATTATCCAAGTTATATTCCGTTTATGACCTATGCAGACAACAGAGCATTAAGAGAAGAATTATCTAAAGCTTTTGGCAGAAAAGGATTTCAAAACGATGAACTAGACAATCAAAACATTGTTCTCAAAATAGCACAATTGCGTTTTAAGCGTTCTCAACTTTTAGGTTACAAAACACATGCACACTTTGTGTTGGAGGAGCGCATGGCAGAAACACCAGAAAAAGTAACGTCATTTTTAAATGAACTATTAGAAAAAGCGAAACCAGCCGCTAAGGATGAATTTGAAGAATTAGAAAGTTTTGCAAAAGAATTAGATAGTATTGACCAATTACAAAAATGGGATTCTGGTTATTATGCTGAAAAGTTGAAGCAAAAATTATTCGACTTAAATGATGAACAATTGAAACCTTATTTCAAATTAGAAAATGTTATCAATGGTGCTTTTACGGTTGCTGAAAAATTATTCGGACTACAATTTGAAGAAATTAATACCATCGATAAATATCACGACGACGTTTTAACCTACAAAGTTACAGATAGCGAGGGAGAATTAGTTTCCATCTTCTATGCTGACTTTTTCCCAAGAGCCGGAAAACGAAATGGTGCTTGGATGACGTCTTTTAAACCACAGATGATAAAAGATGGTAAAAATGAAAGACCACATGTATCTATCGTATGTAACTTTACAAAACCAACAAAAAGTAAACCTTCATTATTAACCTTTAATGAAGTCACAACGTTGTTTCATGAATTTGGTCACGCCTTACACGGTATGTTAGCCAATACAACCTATCCAAGTATCTCTGGTACAAGTGTGTATTGGGATTTTGTTGAATTACCAAGTCAGGTATTAGAAAACTGGTGTTACGAAAAAGAAGCTTTAGAGTTATTTGCAACACATTACGAAACAGGCGAAGTCATCCCAATGGAGCTGGTTGAAAAAATAAAAGCTTCAGCAACGTTTCACGAAGGCATGCAAACCTTACGTCAATTGAGTTTTGGGTTGTTAGATATGTCGTGGCATGGTATTGATCCTTCAAATATTACAAATGTAAAGTCTCATGAAGTTGAAGCCTTTGGAGATACAAGTCTGTATCCTGATGTAGCAGAAAATTGTATGAGCACGTCGTTTTCGCATATTTTTCAAGGAGGCTATTCTTCTGGCTATTACAGTTACAAATGGGCAGAAGTTTTAGATGCAGATGCCTTTGAATATTTTAAAGAAGAAGGCATTTTTAATAAAACCGTGGCAGATAAGTTTAAAACCTTTGTGTTATCGCAAGGAGGTACCGACAACCCAATGACTTTGTATAAAAAGTTTAGAGGACAAGAACCAAAACCTGAAGCCTTATTAAAACGTGCAGGCTTGTTGAAATAAAACTTAAAGTTTATGCGTTCACTGTTTATGAGGTTATTAAAACTTATTGGACATATCGCAATCATTTTAATTTTAACAATAATCACGCAAATTGGAGGTATTATTTGGCTTCTTACTATTATTATTTCTTATAAAATCAAAAAGGGAAAACGTATTGTTTTCCCTTTACTTTACTTGCTATTTAACCTTGTTATCATTCCGCCAATTGCTACTCATTTTGGAAGAGAAAAATTACCATGGTTTGATAAGCATTTAAAACCTCGAAATTGGTTTTACCCCTTAGCTTTTAGGAATTATGTGAATTCCAATTTGAAAAGCGAATTAGAAAACTCAGCTCACGTTTTATCTTCTTCAGGTATTGCAATTACCTATTTAGATGCTAATTTCCCTTTTATTGATGGCTTTCCCTTATTGCCGCATTTAAGTCATAATGACGGTAAAAAGATAGATTTATCTTTTATGTATTTAGATCACAATGGCATTTCAACATCTAACAAACCTTCAATCTCTGGTTATGGTGTTTATGCTAATACCGATAAAAATTACACCTCTAAATCTTGTATAGATAAAGGCAATTGGCAATATGATTTTACAAAGTATCTCACACTTGGAACGATTCATAAACTAAAACTAGATAAACCTAAAACAGCGCTTATAATTAAACAATTGCTTTCTGCGCCTTCAACTCAAAAGCTATTTATTGAGCCACACTTGAAACAATCACTCGGTTTAGGTCATGAATCTAAAATTCGATTTCACGGTTGTAAAGCGGTACGACACGATGACCATATCCATTATCAAATCAAATAAACTTTCAAAGATTATTGAAAGTTTAAAAATTATTATATATTTGTATTATGGAATATCAAGAAGCAAAAGAAAAATTTATTAGCACTTGGGGAAGTTTAGGCTCACTTTGGGGCATCAATAAAGCGATGGCGCAGATACAAGCCTTACTTTTTATTTCCACGCAGCCTTTGTCTATGGAAGACATTATGGAAGATCTTAAAATTTCACGTGGTAATACCAGTATGAATTTAAGACAATTGATGGATTGGGGCATTGTAACCAAAGTATTAGTTTCTGGTGAACGTAAAGAGTTTTTTACCACGGAAAAAGACGTACAAGAATTAGCCCGCATCGTCGCCAAAGAACGCAGCCGAAGAGAAATTAGACCTGTGATTAAAGTTCTTGAAGAGGTCTCTACAATAAAAGATGATGGCACTGAAAAAACAAAAGAGCTTATTAAACAAACCAAAGCTTTAAATCAATTAACGCAAGATTTAGATACTTTAATGAATAAGATGGTGAATCAAAAGCAAAATTGGTTAACAAAGTCGGTTTTAAAACTGATGAAGTAGCCGTATATTTTTTTAATATAAACTTTCAATTTTTTCTGAAAGTTTAAAAACAAAAGAAACATGAAATATTTTAACGCTATTAACAAATCGCTAATCATTACAATGCCATTTCCCCTATTACATTTTTGTATCACTTATAAAATTAAATTATCATGAATAATAAACTCAAAACAAACGTCGGCAAGATTACTTTTTCATGGAAAAAATGCATTTGGTTATATTTAATGATACTACCAACATTTTTTATAGAATTCTCTAAAATAACTATCGAAGATATTGGACTTAACATTATATTATTATTTCTAACGGTTGGAATAGGTCATTCTGTTGGCTTGCATAGAGGTATTATTCATAAATCTTATAAGACTTCTAAATTTTTCAAAAACCTAAGTCTTTACCTATTTGTTTTAACTGGACTCGGCAGTCCCATAAGTTGGCTAAAACAACACTATTACAGGGACTACTGGCAAAACAGAAAAGATTGTCCAAAATACTTTCAGTACAACCATTCATTATCTACAGATTACTGGTGGAATCTTCATTTATCATTTGAACCAAACAACATCAACAGATATCATATTCCTAAAGTAGATTTAAATGATCCGATGATGAGGTGGTTAAATAAAACATGGTATTTGCACTACATAATCTTCATGCTAATACTTTCCATTTTTATTGGAATAAATAGTATGCTAATAGCAACATGTTTAAGAACATCAATAATTATTTTAGGGCATTGGTATATTGGTTATGCTTCGCACAAATACGGCTATTCAAGATATACAATTCAAAATGCCGACGAAAGCGGATTTAATGATGTGATCTTAGGATTAATTTCTTTTGGAGAAGGGTTTCACAATAATCATCACTCTCACCCCACTTCTGCGAAATTTTCAATGAAATGGTATGAAATAGATTTTGGCTGGTCGATTATATGGCTATTATCTAAAGCCAAAATAATAACAGAGGTAAAAAGTCAAAGAGGGAACCTGAAGTCAACTGCCATACTTCACAAAACCTTAAACTGGAAACTACCTAGAATTTAATTTCATAATCTCAACTATCATGAACACACAAGCACTACCTATAAACAGCTATTCTGAAAAAAACAAAATAGAAATGATAGATTTCTATAACGAAGCCTCAGAAGATTACGAATTTTGGAGTCAAGATTTTAACATGCATTTCGGTTATTATGCACCGTTTAAAACTAATCCTTTTAAACGCGACAGCATGCTTAACCAAATGAACGCTCAGGTTATAAAAAGACTTCAAATAAAAGATGAAAAACATAGACTCATTGATTTAGGTTGTGGTATGGGCGGCACAATGCGCTATGCCTTAAAGCAACATCAAAATTTAATCACTTATGGAGTCACACTTTCTGATTTTCAAGTGAAACATGGCAATGATTTATTACAAGGAAAAAATGGTATTATTCTAAAAGAAAACTATAACCACACCTCTTTTCAATCTCATTCCTTTGATTCGGCTGTAGCCATAGAAAGCTTTTGCCATTCCGGACATGGTGTAAAATCATTAAAAGAAGCTTATCGAATTTTAAAACCCGGTGGCACATTAGTCATCGCTGATGCCTTCTTAAAAAAAGAACAATCAGAACTTTGCAAAGGAGCCCATTACGCATATAATCGTTTATGCAACCATTGGAGCCTCGAAAAACTAGAAACTCATACTTTTATAAAACAAAAGTTACACGACTTAGGGTTCATAAATATTAAAATTGAAGACACCTCACATAGCGTCGCCCCTTCTGTATTACATGTTCCATTTGCGATTACAGGATTTATTCTAAAAAAATTACTAAGTTTTAAATCTATAAAAAGAGAAAGCCTGCATAATTTGAAGGGTTCATTCTTCGCATTATTAACAGGATTGCACATTAAAAGTTTTGGGTATTATATAATTAGTGCAACAAAAAATGAAGGCTAATATAAATCTCACGCTAATAAGGTTTAACGTTTATAACTAAATTATATCTCGAATTTTTAACCTATTTTTGAACCAGCAATGAAATTGAACGATGCCTAAGCATACAATAGACCCAAATAATTGGGTGAAATTATATTCAGATTACCTCTTCAATTATACGATTACTCGTGTTAATGATAGAGAAATCGCACAAGATTTAATATCTGAAACTTTTTTAGCCGGTCTTAAATCCATGAAAAACTTTAAGGGTGAAGCTAGCGAACGAACTTGGCTAATTTCAATATTAAAGCGAAAAATCATAGATCATTACCGTAAAATAAATTCTAATAAAGGTAAAGCCGAAGTTAGAATGACTTACAACAATGATACAGATACTGAAGGAGATTGGCTAGAAGAACGCGTGGCAGACTCTACTGTTAAAACTGCTGAAGACGCTTTGGTAAATTCAGAATTAGGCGATGCTATCTACGATTGTTTAGGAAAATTACCAGAAAAACAAGCTGACGTTTTTAAAATGAAAACCATTTTAGGTTATGATACAGAAACCATTTGTAATGATTTGGATATTACTGCGTCTAACCTATGGGTTATTATACACAGAGCACGAACTGCATTAGCAGAATGTATGCAAGATAATTGGTATAAATAATATTCCGTTTACAAGGACATTTAAGATGAAAAAAAGTTTTTTATTTATAAGCTGTGATGAAGCAAAACATATTTGTGATAAAGTACAATATGATGAGGCTTCTGCTTGGGAACAATTCAAATTAAGATTACGTCTTGTGTATTGCCACATTACAAAGAAGTATTCTAAAAATAACACCAAACTATCTCAAACGATTGAAGAATCAAAAGTTCAGTGTCTTAAAACTGAAGAACTCAGTAAGCTTCAATCAGAATTTGATAAAGAATTAGCCAAGCAACAACAAGATTAATAGCCAAACAATAGGCAAACTTTCTACCCAAAACGCACTATAATATTTTGATTGATTTTTGTTTGAAAAGAGCAGAAATAACAGCGTGATAAACGTAATTGTTAGTGTTGCAATTATAGATTCTTCTATTAATTCATCTTTAAAAAATTCTAATATCAAAAAAACAACTAGAAGTATAACACCAATAATTTTAGTTTTTACAACACCTATTTTCTGAGGAATCGTAGCCAATTTTAGACTATCAAAATTTAGATCCCTAATTTCAAATGGTAGCATTAATACAAGTACATAACTAAATCGTTGAATACTTGTAATCATCATATCTGAATTAATTAAAACATTGTGATTCACTATTGGTAAAATCACAGTTGTAAACATCCAAATCAGAGCAATAAGATATATTTTCAACCCACTGACTTGGCGTAAATTCTTATGGTCATCAAATAAATAACGTTTTGGAACCATAATAGGAATGGCATAAAAAAATGTAATAATACCAAGAATTAGAATGAGTATTAACGTTTCTGTTTCAAGCTTCAACACATAATAGCACATAGCTAAAAAAGCTATAAAAGAAAATACTTGTATGGCCTTTAACCAACTTGCCAAACTGCGATGATGAAACTTAACGACTCCAAAATATTTCACAAAATTATACCCCGTTATTGATGCAAAAAACACAAAACATAGTAGGTATTTATCATAATCTAAATTGAGCTCAATTAATGTTACCCATACCAAGGAATAAGCGGCAATGGCGACATGAATACTACTATTCAAATAAAAGTTAAAGATGCGTTTTAAAACTTCCATAACGCAAAAGTAAGGATTGTGTTAATAACCTCTGATATCGGTTAAAAACTTTAGTTTTCATTAACTAAAAAATTAGGCTAAATCCGTACTTTTGCAGAACTAAATAAATTATTTTTCTTAATGGATACAACTTCTTTTGCACTCAGACATATTGGCCCAAATTCAGACGAACAACAAGCCATGTTAGACACTATAGGTGTTAAAAATATTGAACAATTAATAACGGAAACCATTCCAGATAACATTCGCCTAGAAAAAGATTTAAATCTTGATGCTGCGCTGAGTGAGCAAGAATACCTTACTCATATCAACCAACTATCGCAACATAACAAAATATACAAAACCTATATCGGCTTAGGCTATTACCCAACTAATTTACCAGCTGTTATTCAACGTAATGTATTAGAAAATCCAGGTTGGTACACAGCCTACACACCTTATCAAGCTGAAATTGCACAAGGTCGATTAGAAGCTTTGTTAAATTTCCAAACCATGATTATTGATTTAACGGGTATGGAAATCGCTAATGCCTCTCTTTTAGACGAAAGTACGGCTGCTGCTGAAGCTATGGGATTATTGTTTGCCATTAGAGATCGTGGGCAAAAGAAAGCAAATGTCAATAAATTCTTTGTTTCAGATTTAGTATTACCACAAACTATAGACTTACTTGAAACTAGAGCAAACCCTATCGGAATTGAATTAATCATAGGAAACGAAGCAGACTATAACCTGTCTAATGAATACTTTGGTGCCTTACTTCAATACCCTGGTAAAAATGGACAGATTACAGATATTAAATCATTTATTGAAAAAGCAAATGCTGAAAATATCAAAGTCGCTGTTGCTGCAGATATTTTAAGTTTAGTGAAACTTGAAGCTCCTGGTGAATTTGGAGCTGATGTTGTTGTTGGTACTACACAACGTTTCGGAATTCCGATGGGTTATGGTGGTCCTCATGCGGCTTATTTCGCAACAAAAGACGCTTATAAACGTGATATCCCTGGTCGTATAATAGGGGTTACAAAAGACTCTAATGGTAATAGAGCTTTGCGAATGGCATTGCAAACCAGAGAACAACATATTAAACGCGATAAAGCAACCTCAAATATTTGTACAGCGCAAGTTCTATTAGCTGTTATGGCAGGTATGTACGCGGTATATCACGGTCCAAAAGGCCTAACTTTTATCGCAGACAAAGTTAAAAACTCTACCTCTACCCTAGCTCTTGCTTTAGAGAAGTTAGGATTAGAACAAGTAAACTCACATTACTTTGACACTATTCAAATAAAAGCGGATGCTGTTAAAGTAAAATATGAAGCTGAGAAAAATGAAGTTAATTTTCATTATCCAGATACCAATACGGTAACTATTTCTATAAATGAAACTACTAACGTTTCAGACATTAATGAAATTATTTCAATTTTTGAAACTGTTACAGGAAAGACTACAGATAAAATTGAGGCTGTTTCACATTTAAAAACCATTCCAGATCACTTAAAACGTCAATCAGAGTTCTTAACATTTGATGTTTTTAATACCTATCATTCTGAAACGGAATTAATGCGTTATATAAAACGTTTAGAACGAAAAGATTTAGCATTAAACCATTCTATGATTTCGTTAGGATCTTGTACCATGAAATTAAATGCAGCAGCAGAAATGTTACCATTAAGTTGGCCAAATTGGGGAAGCATGCATCCGTTTGTACCAACTGAGCAAGCTACGGGTTACAAATTAATGCTTAAAGAATTAGAAAATCAGTTATCAGAAATTACTGGTTTCGCAGCGACATCGCTTCAGCCAAATTCTGGTGCTCAAGGAGAATTTGCCGGATTGATGGTTATTAAAGCGTATCACGAATCTCGTGGAGATCATCATAGAAATATTTGTTTAATACCTTCGTCGGCACACGGTACAAATCCTGCGAGTGCTGTTATGGCTGGCATGAAAGTGGTTGTCACTAAAGCATCAGAAAACGGAAACATCGATGTCGAGGATTTAAGAGAAAAAGCAGAATTACATAAAGATAATCTTTCTGCTATAATGGTTACTTACCCATCAACCCATGGTGTTTATGAAGCTTCTATAAAAGAAATCACAAAGATCATTCACGATAACGGTGGCCAAGTTTATATGGATGGCGCCAACATGAATGCGCAAGTTGGATTAACCAATCCAGGAAATATCGGAGCCGATGTTTGCCACTTAAATTTACACAAAACCTTTGCGATTCCTCATGGAGGTGGTGGACCAGGAGTTGGGCCAATTTGTGTTGCCAAACAATTAGTACCATTTTTACCAGGAAACCCAATTATAAAAACTGGAGGTCATCAAGCTATTACGGCTATTTCAGGAGCACCTTTTGGATCTGCATTAGTATGTCTTATTTCTTATGGTTATATAAAAATGTTAGGCTATAGAGGTTTGAAAAAAGCAACCGAAATTGCCATTCTAAATGCCAACTATATTAAGGAGCGTTTAAGCGGATCTTACCCAACCTTATACTCTGGTGAAATGGGAAGAGCTGCACATGAAATGATTATTGATTGTCGTGATTTTAAAGCCAATGGTATAGAAGTAACCGACATTGCAAAGCGTTTAATGGATTATGGTTTTCATGCACCTACTGTGTCATTCCCTGTTGCAGGAACCATGATGATTGAACCTACTGAAAGCGAAAGTAAAGCGGAAATGGATCGTTTTTGTGATGCTATGATTTCAATTCGAAAAGAAATTGATGCCTCTTCAAAAGACGAATCTAATAACATGTTGAAAAATGCACCTCATACCTTAGGTATGCTTACCGCTGATGAATGGTCATTACCATATAGCAGAGAGGCTGCAGCATTTCCATTAGATTTTGTGAGAGACAATAAATTTTGGCCAAGTGTGAGGCGTGTCGATGATGCCTATGGAGACCGTAATTTAATATGTAGTTGCGCTCCAATTGAAGCTTATATGGATGCTTAGTTTTAATCGATAACTATTTAAAAAAAAGTATTCAATTTGAATACTTTTTTTTGGTTTTTATAAATTATAGATGACTATAATTATGAATTCTTTAAAAATTATTGCTTTAGAACTGTAAATTATAAAAATGTATATATTATTAGTTAGTTTCGTAACTATGAAAACAATTAGCGATGGCAATTAAAATAACAGGTACAGGGAGTTATATCCCTAATACTATCGAAAAAAATGAAGATTTTTATAATCATCAGTTTTTAAATGCTGATGGTTCTTCTATCAATAGCCCAAATGAAATTATTGTAGAAAAATTTAAAGCTATTACAGGTATACAAGAACGACGTTATATTGAAGATAATCTCTTAAATTCTGATATTGCATTTTTTGCTGCTCAAAAAGCTATAGAAAGTGCAAAAATAGACAAAGAGAGTATCGACTATATCATTGTAGCTCATAATTACGGTGATGTTAAGTACAATGCCGAACAAAGCGATACTGTACCGAGTATTGCGTCTCGTGTAAAGCATTTATTGCAAATTAAAAATCCAAAATGTGTCGGGTACGATTTATTATTCGGATGTCCAGGTTGGATAGAAGGTGTTATACAAGCCAATGCATTTATAGCTTCTGGCATTGCTAAGCGCTGTTTGGTTATTGGCTCAGAAACCTTATCTAGAGTTATAGATAAGTACGATAGGGATTCTATGATTTATAGTGATGGAGCTGGCGCCGTAATCGTTGAGGAAACACATGAAGAAGGCGGTATTTTAGCACATGAATCTGCAACCTACGCTTTGGACGAAGCGCATTTTATTTACTTCGGAGAAACCAATAACCCTGAAATTACAGATAAGCGTCGGTACATTAAAATGTATGGCCGTAAGATTTATGAATTTGCATTGTCTAACGTTCCAAAAGCATTAAAAGCTTGTCTTGATAAAAGCGGAGTTTCGATTACAGATGTCAAAAAAATATTGATTCATCAGGCCAATGAAAAAATGGATGAGGCTATTATAAAACGGTTTTACAAACTTCATCAAATGGAAATGCCTGAAGGTATTATGCCGATGACGATTAATAGGCTTGGTAATTCTAGTGTAGCAACGGTACCGACTTTATTCGATATGATTTTAAAAGGTCAAGTAAAAGACCAAGAAATAAACAAAGGGGATATTATTATGTTTGCCAGTGTTGGCGCTGGTATGAATATAAATGCTATTGTATATAAATATTGATTTGAAACCCATTTATGTACGAAAAAACATATCCAAATAAACGGTTTAAACTCACGCTTCAGTTTTTACAAAAACACATCAACACATCAGAATCCATTTTGGATTTAGGGGTTAAAAATCCCTTTTCTGAAATTATGATTTCTGAAGGATTTTCTGTTGAAAATACAACTGGAGAAGATTTGGATGAAAATCAATCGGCAATTGAAACGTCTTCTGCAGAAGTTGTAACGGCTTTTGAAATTTTCGAACATTTATTTTCACCTTATGAAATTTTAAAATCTATTAAAGCCAATAAACTAGTAATAAGTGTGCCTTTAAAATTATGGTTTGCTCCTGCATATCGGAGTAAAACTGATATGCGCGATAGACATTATCATGAGTTTGAAGATTGGCAACTCGATTGGCTATTAGAAAAAACAGGTTGGACCATTAAAGACAGACAACAATGGACTAATCCTGTGAATAAATTAGGCATTAGACCTATTTTAAGACGGTTTACGCCGCGTTACTACATTGTATATGCAGAAAGAGTTTAACTTTGAAAAAACAGCTTTCAATTTTGAACTTTTATATTATCATTCCGGCTCACAACGAAGAAGATTACATTGGTAAAACTTTAGGCTCTTTAGTACAACAAAAAGTGCTGCCTAAAGCTTTAGTTGTTGTAAATGATAATTCAACCGACGCTACTCAAAACATTGTTGAAGATTACGTTTCAAAACATCCTTGGATCTCCTTATTAAATTCAAAATCATCAGATAAACATTTACCTGGTTCTAAAATTATTAATGCTTTTAATAAGGGCTTAGCCTCACTTGACGATGATTACGACATTATCTGTAAGTTTGATGCTGATTTAATTTTTCCTAAAAATTATTTAGAACAGTTAGCCTATCATTTCAATTCGAATAAAAACTTAGGTATGGCTTCTGGTTTCTGTTATATTGAAAAGCAAAACGAATGGATTCTCGAAAACCTAACGAATAAAGATCATATTAGAGGCGCTTTAAAAGCGTATAAAAAAGATTGCTTTAAACAAATAGGACAACTCAAACCTTCTATGGGATGGGATACGGTAGATGAATTATTAGCGAAATATAATGGTTGGCAAATTCTTACTGATGAAACACTTCATGTAAAACACTTAAAACCCACAGGACTATCTTACAATAAAGCCTCTAAGTATTTACAAGGTGAAGCTATGTATAAAATGCGCTATGGCTTTTGGATCACCTTAATCTCTGCTTTAAAATTAGCATCGAAAAAAGGAAGTTTTAAATTATTTAAAGATTATATGTCTGGCTATTTTAAAGCTAAATCTAATAAATTAGAATTTTTAGTTTCTAATGAAGAAGGTCAATTCATTAGAGACTTACGCTGGGATGGAATAAAGCGGAAATTTCTAAAATAAAAATCCCAATTTTACCAATAAGTTATTGCTTTTTGAATTAGAGATTCCTGCCTTCGCAGGAATTGGTTAAAAACTCCAGCTTTTATAACTGCTTGATGCTTCTAATTTATTTTCGATACTATCTTCTAATTCAGGAAAAAAGTCAATTCCTGTTAAAGCTTCAACCTCATCAACTGAAACCACAAACTTATACAATGGTAAATCGGAATCTTCGTGATTCACTATAAACGCAAGTACTTTTATTTTTCCGTTTGTGTTGTCTAAAATAATTTTGTAAAATTGATTTGGAACGGAGACATCTTCATCACCAATAGTTTTTAATCCATTTTTAAGAACACCACCAGTCACCACAAAAATACCATCGTTCTTTTTAGCCCAATAGCGCACTTTCTGTTCTAAACGATTCCAAACACCTGCATTAAATTTATGCTCTTGTGGACTAATATTACTTGTTAAGAAGGTTTCATCATGTGCCTCTTGCGTAAATCGTCTATCACCAGCAGGACACAAATGCCCTTTGTCGTAACCCGACTTTTTATAATTACGCCAATGTGCTGCACCTGTTTTTACGGCATTATCAATTTCAAAATAAGGTCGTTTATGGTTTATAGAACTTATATGTGATGCCTTCAATTCATATGCCACCCACTCTGCTTGTTCATGAGGCTCACTATACGATAAAGAATAGTTTTTATGATGTATGATTTGATTAGTAGTGCTAGTCGGTAAAAAATACTCGTTAGTATTTTCTTTTAAAGTCGCACCTTCATTTACAATCTCGGTTTTCGCGTTAGACTCTAAAAAATAATCATAGCTGTATATACCAATCACTATAATTACTGCAATGATTGTAAAAATTGGTTTTCTTTTCAAAATATTAAATTAATCAATCACAAATCCTAAAGGTTGACCTGTTGCTCCATTAGGAAAACTAATACCTAATAAAGCTGAAATTGTAGGTGCAATATCTGGAATCACCGTTTTGTTAAACGTTTGACCATGCTTAATACCTTTTCCAAAAAATAATAATGGCACATGTGTGTCATAGTTTAAACCACTACCGTGTGTTGATCCTGTTTTACCATAAGAAATAAAAGAGGTATCATTTACCAATATCACATCACCTGAACGTTTTTGATTAAAGCCGTTTTGCAACAAATCTTCTATTCCTCCGAAAAAACCTGTTGAACCCATTGTTGTTGCCGTATACACTTTAGAAACATTAAGGTAGCTTAATTGCTCCATAGCAATAGCATCTTGCACATCGCTAAGCTTTAACCCTAATTCCTTAACCTTATTTCTGTCTAAAAATATTTGATTGTTACTAATATTCTCTACAATAGATTCAGAACCATAAGTCGCTTTTAAAAAGGTATTAAATTTCTCTTTTCTATCCTTATTATTTACATATCCTGCAGGCACTTTTAACGACCCTAAATATGACGGCACGTCTATTGCGCCATGATCTGCTGTTAAAAAGACTGTGTATTCTCCTTTTCCCACTGTTGTATCTAAATAATCAAATAAACGTTCCAAATCTTTATCTAAACGCAAATAGGTGTCTTGAACTTCCTTTGAGTTGACTCCGAAGTTATGCCCCACATAATCCGTCGCTGAAAAGCTTACCGCTAAAACATCCGTAATTTGATCTTGTCCTAAACCTTCCGCTTCAATTGCAGCCATTGCAAAATCTGCTGTTAAGCTATTCCCATAAGGCGTTGCTTTTAAAATATCGTAACCTCTGTTATCTTTACTTAATGCTTTTAAATCATAAGGAAATGTCGCTTTTTCTTTTCCTTTAAAACCACCTTCAAAGGTGTTTTCATCAACTCCACTTTCTGTGTATGTCGAAATATCATATAATGTATTCCATTCTTTCAAATAAGATTCCGCATGTGTTGATGCATTAAAATTCAATACCCATTGTGGTAACTCAGTCATGTAATGAGAACTTGAAATCCAACGCCCTTCATCTCTTCCATGAAACCAATACGCTGCGTTTGCCGTATGACCTGCTGGCAGAATTGCTCCTCTATCTTTTAACGAAATACCAATTGTTTTCCCTTGGCCTTGCGTAAATAACCTATTCTCATCAGCAAAAGTTGTGGTCTGCATTCTATGCGGTGACATTTTGCCTGCATCATCTTCAGTTCCTACAGATTGTGCATCGTCATCTCCAGCGCAGTACACCATTTCCTTTGTTTCTTTATCGTACCAATTATTTCCAATTATACCATGAATTTTCGGTGTGGTTCCTGTATAAACAGAAGCATGACCAGGACCTGTATAAGTTGGCACATAATTAAAATGATTATTTTTACAATTGAAGCCTTCGTTTATCATACGGTTGAATCCACCATCTCCAAATTTAGATTCAAATCGGGTTAAGTAATCGTAACGCATTTGATCTACGACGATTCCAACAACAAGCTTTGGTCTTTCAGTAGTTTCTAAAACCGAAATTTCCTTTTTTATATCAGTAGTTGTATTTTGTGCACCACAAGAGGAGAACATAAATAAAACAACAATTAAAGAGAAGATATTTTTCATTTGAATTTGATGTTATTATGAGTCTCAAAAATACAATTTTTAAATTATCTTAGTTTAAATTAACATTAATAACTAATCATTTTTTATACTTTAGCATTAATGAAAACACCCATAACTTATCTACATAATATAGGCACCTATTTTATAATGATTAAGGATATTTTTCGCAGGCCAACGAAATGGTCCGTGATGAGACCTTTAATTTTAAAAGATATTGATGATCTTATTATTGGTTCACTCGGCATTGTTGCCTTTATTTCGTTTTTTGTCGGAGGAGTTGTAGCTATACAAACCTCATTGAATATGACGAGCCCTTTAATGCCAAAATACTTGGTAGGCTTTGCAACGCGTCAATCTATAATTTTAGAATTCGCGCCGACTTTTATTTCCATAATTATGGCTGGTAAAGTGGGGTCATTCATTACATCGAGTATTGGAACTATGCGTGTTACTGAGCAAATTGATGCTTTGGAAGTAATGGGAATCAATGCCATTAACTATTTAGTATTTCCTAAATTTATTGCTTTAACCCTATACCCATTTGTAATCTCTATTGCTATGTTTTTAGGCATATTAGGTGGACTTATGGCTTGTGTTTATGGTGGTTATGGTACTATGGAAGATTATGTAGAAGGAGTCCAATTAGATTTTATTCCTTTTCATTTTATATACGCTTTTATAAAAACCTTTGTGTTTGCTTTTTTATTAGCAACTATACCATCATATTATGGCTACTTTATGAAAGGTGGTGCATTAGAAGTTGGAAAAGCAAGTACAACCTCTTTTGTTTGGACTAGTGTATTGATAATACTTGTCAACTTTTTACTAACCAGTATATTACTCGGCTAATTATGATAGAAGTTAAAGACTTAAAGAAATCATTTGGTGATACCCAAATTTTAAAAGGTATAACGACATCTTTTGAAAAAGGAAAAACGAATTTAGTTATTGGTCAAAGTGGTTCGGGTAAAACGGTATTCTTAAAATGTCTGCTAGGATTGTTTGAATATGAAAGTGGCTCTATTTCTTATGAAGGCAAAAATTTCAGCAAATTATCACGAGATGAAAAAACCAATTTACGTTCAGAAATGGGAATGGTTTTTCAAGGTAGTGCCTTGTTTGACTCTATGACTATCGCAGAAAATGTAATGTTTCCGTTACGTATGTTTACAAAACAAAGTAAAAGTGAAATGGAAGATCGGGTTGATGAAGTTTTAAAACGTGTCAATCTAGATGATGCTCACAAAAAAATGCCAAGCGAAGCTTCTGGTGGTATGCAAAAACGTGTGGCTATCGCTAGAGCCATCGTTAACAGACCAAAATATCTATTTTGTGATGAACCAAATTCTGGTCTAGACCCTAGAACAGCAATAATTATTGATAATCTAATTCAAGAAATTACCGAAGAGTTCAATATCACAACAGTGGTCAACACACATGATATGAACTCTGTTATGGAAATAGGCGAAAAAATCGTTTTTCTAAAAAACGGTTTATTAGAATGGGAAGGTTCTAGTGAAACAATATTTAGAACCGACAACGAAGCTGTAACCAACTTTGTCTATTCTTCTGAGTTATTTAGAAAAGTACGTAAAATGTATCTTGAAGAAAGTGACTAATTCTTAGTTACGCTTAATAAATACGGTATCTACTTTCAATTCATTTTTCAACCACTTTTGCAAATTACGTTCTTTTACGTAAACCATGCTATCTGGTAATTGAACTTTCCATCTTACATTTGCTACCGTTATAGTATCGATATTTATAAAATCCTTTGATTCTAACATTTTAGCATATCCGAAATACTCTAAATCACTAAATTTAATCTTAGCGTTACGAGAGAGCGAACTAAACGATATAGCATTCTGATCGGTGCTTTTAGACTCTATAACTTTATTTAAATTAGAGATATTAGCTTGTAGTTCCTCTATTTGTTTTTGCAAGCCATCAATAACATTATCTTTTCTATCTAGATCGGCATAAGCCCTATCTAATGATTCCATTAAACGGTCTGCGCTTCTGGTTTTATTGGCATTTATTATTAATTCAAAATCTTTAATGCTTTCGTATTTAAGTATATCGTTTTGTAAAGCGGAAACCATTTCATCACTTACATCTCCATTAAAATGCAAACGAATTATTTTATTATCTGAATCTAAATCATCATCCTTTCGCTGTAGCCAAAGGTTGTCATTATTTTCAATATCACTTTTAACAAAACTCTCAAAATCTCTTTTATACTTACTTTCTTGCAGCACTGTTAAAAACGTCCAAATTGCAGGAAGCATAACTACCACAGCAACTAGCATTGCAAACCTAGAAGTTCGTTTTCGCTTAGCCGAATTGGCATATTTAAGCATTGGAAAACGCAACAACTTTAATACTAAAAATGTCGCTAAGGCAATAAAAATGGTATTTATCGTAAATAAATACATGGCTCCTCCAAAATACTCCCAATTCCCTATAGCAAGTCCATAACCAGCAGTACACAACGGAGGCATTAAGGCTGTTGCAATAGCAACACCAAATATAACTGAGGCAATAGTTCCTTTTTTAGTTCGCGCAATGATTAAAGCCAAACCTCCAAAAAACGCAATAAGCACATCACGAATATCAGGACGTGTTCTACCCAATAGTTCCGATGTATCCGCACTTAATGGAAACAACCAGAAGAATAAAAATGCGGTTAATAAACTTAGCACAATCATAATGGCTAAATTAATAAGCGATTTTCTTAAGGTATCAATATCATTAATCGCGATTGAAAGACCAACACCTAAAATCGGTCCCATTAATGGCGAAATTAACATGGCACCAATCACAACAGCTGTAGAGTTAGCATTAAGACCAATAGAAGCCACAAAAATAGAACAGACCAAAATCCAAGCCGTTGCTCCTTTAAAGGGAATATCGGCTTTTATGGCTGTAATCGTAGCATCTCTATCCGTATCATCTCTAAAATCGAGCAGCTCGCTTAAAAATGTCTTTATACTAGCAAATAAACCTTGAGCATCTTTTTTTACAGCTGCTTTTTTTTCTTCAACTGCAGCTTCCTTATTCATCTCATTGGTAATTTGCTGCTGCTCTTCCTCAGAAAAGTTAAATTTATTTTCGTCACTCATAGTTTACCCGTATTCTTCCCCAAAAGTGGCTTTCACATTTTGAAGTACTTTTTTAATATCTTGTTCTTTTGCCTTAGGAAAGATAAGTAAAACTTCGTCTTTATCAACAATTATGTAATCTTTTAGTCCATCGACAACAACAATTTTATTCGCCTTAGAACGAATCATATTCCCATGAGCATCTTCTAATAACGTTTTGGCATTAACTACCGCATTATCATTGTCATCTTTATCTAACTTATCATATAAACTTCCCCATGTCCCTAGGTCATTCCAATCGAAGGTTGCAGGAATCACATAGACATTATCACTCTTTTCCATAAGGGCATAATCTACAGATATGTTTTCTGCCTTCTCGTAATTATCACGAATGAAATCGTCTTCAAATTCTGTATTGTAAACGCTGTAACCACTTTCAAATAATTGATACAATTTAGGTTGGTTATTTTTGAATGCCGAAATAACGGATTTAGCACTCCACATAAAAATTCCAGCATTCCATAAGAAGTTTCCTTGACTTATAAAAGACTTTGCTGTTTCATAATTTGGCTTCTCTCTAAATTGGTTGA
Source organism: Winogradskyella thalassocola (assembly GCF_900099995.1). Lineage (GTDB taxonomy): Bacteria > Bacteroidota > Bacteroidia > Flavobacteriales > Flavobacteriaceae > Winogradskyella > Winogradskyella thalassocola. Next base: position 50,891 of record NZ_FNCZ01000007.1, on the reverse strand, counting down.
CTTGCTTAATTTCAGTCGTTGCCGATTTATCATATTCAATATACCCATAACCTGTATTAGGAAATGTTGGCGTAATTCCCAAAGTCATTAAAGCATCGTTAGATTCGCAATAATCAAAAGCCGTTTTTACATTATTAGAAAAAGCCTCTTCATCTTCAATCCAATGATCACTTGGTGCTACAATCATTACTGCATCTTCATTTTCTTTCTGAATTTTTAAGGCTGCATATAAGATACAAGGAGCTGTATTACGCATGGCTGGTTCTAAAACCACTTGACGTTTGGTAACGTTTGGTAATTGTTCAAAAACAAGATCATTATAACTCTCGTTAGTTAATATAAAAATATTCTCTTCTGGAATTAACTGCGCTAAGCGATGAAATGTTTTTTGTATTAAAGTATCACCAGTACCAAGCATATCGTGAAACTGCTTTGGAAAATCTTGTGTACTTACAGGCCAAAATCTTGATCCAACTCCTCCTGCCATTAAAATGGCGTAATAATTTTTATTCTTCATTCTTCTAATAATTCAACTTCTGCATTGGGATTAAACAAATATAATTTACCCGAATTAATTTCTACACATTCGTAGCGCTTTCTTCTTTTATTTCCTTTTTTAAACACTCTACCGTTATAAAGCTTAAAGGTTGTATTCAAAGGTACTTCAAAAACATAGGTCTTATCGTTACTTTCGTCAAATTGCTTTAAGGCATAGGCGAGCTGCGTATCTGTATCGCTAGACGCTTTTGGATTTTTAAAATGATTAGCTAATAATGGCAATAATTCTAAGGGAAAAATTTCCGGCCTTAAAAACGGCAACATTAAATGCTGAAAGGTATGCTTCCACTCTTTTCCATGCGGCTTAATAAATCTTCCGTATGTTTTATAGGCTTCAAAATGTGCTATTTCGTGAATTAATGTTATTAAAAACCGATATACATTTAAATTAGAATTTATCGTAATCTGATGTTTCCCATTTGGTAATTCTCTATAATCTCCGTGTCGCGTTTTACGCTCATTTTTCACTTTTACGACCAAATGATCAATAGCTAAAAGCTCTGTAATCATTGGTTGCGCCGCAGTAGGAATAAAATTTAAAAGCTTTATTTGCATTACTGCAAAAATAAGCGTTAAATTATTACTTTTTAAGTCTTTTTCTAATCAAAATGAACGCTACAATTCCTATTATTATAAATGGCCAAACATACACTATACCAATAAAAAACAATTTCAAAATATCCCAACCTGAAGTAAACCCGTCTTTAATTTCTGATAAAAACGTTTTTTTATAATGCTCTGGTTCTTCTTTATATTCTACCGTTTCATATAAATCAATCTGAATTGTACTGAAGGCCACTTTATTGGTTAAATATTTTAATTGCCCTTGACGCGATTCAATTTCCTCTTGAATACGTTGTAATTTTTCTTCAACACCTAATAAGTCTTCAACACTTTTTGCTTTTGTTCTAAGAATAGATTCGTAGCGCTCCTTAACCTCTAATTTTGTTTTCAATCTAGCTTCCACATCTATAAATTCGGAAGTCACATCTTTAGTGGTTATATTTTCATATTCAATAAATTCGGCAACACTGCTTATAGAATCCATAATAACGTCAAAATCTTTAGAAGGTACTTTTAAAGTGAATCGGTTTTCTTTCTTATAAAGATTATTCTCGAAGCGTAAATCTGAGATATAAGAATTGTATGCTTCAGTAATACGTTTGACGCGTTCTGTGGCTATTTTTACATCTTTAACTTTGTACCTAACATTTGCAGATTTAATGATTTTTAAATGTTTTAATTCTAATTTAGGGGTCTCAGTAGTTATGTCATCGGTTTCAACGGCTTCGAATTCGGTGACAACATCAACACTTTTTAAAGCAAAATTATCAGACGATTCTGAATGATTACATGCCACTAATAATACCGCTAGCACACATAAGTTTAATACTCTTTTTAATGATTTACGTTTCATAATTCTTTATTTTTAAGATTTAAAACCAAATCTATATTGAAACACTGATCAGCAATTGTAAAGCCGTTGTAAAACACTTGTAAAGGGTGTACAATATTGAAAAAGAAGCACTAAAGCAAATTAACTATTGATTTCTAACGACTTAGAATTATTTATTTATCTTAAAGAATTGGTTATAAAAACCTTTCTGAAACGACATAATGCTTCTAAGTCTGTAAAAGATTGGAGTGGAAATGACATTGTAGTGTTTCAAGAAGATTTATTTGAACGTGTAAAAACACGTGTCAGCGAAAAATGGTTTTATACCTATTTTAAAAACGATGCTGATAAACTACCTAGGGTAGATATGCTTAATTTACTGAGCACTTATGTTGGATTTAAAAACTGGTCTGATTTTAAAACTGCAAACAGCAAAGTCACCAAACAAAAATCTAAAGCCTTACAATTTTATCTATTACCGATTGTACTATTTACAATTTTAGTAGCTTTTTGGTTCACCAATAGAAGTCATACCTATACCATCTGTTTTATCGATGACATTAAAGGGCAACCGATAAATTCAATTCGTTTGGATATTAAAATTCTGAATATTGAAGAAACTCCAATCTATATAAAATCTGATGACAACGGTTGTTTTACGTATACGACAGATGCTGACTATATAACGTTTGTTGTACAATCTCCTTATCATAAAACGGATACCATTGTTAAATCGATAAAAAATATAGACAATGGCAAAGTCAAACTAAATACAGATGATTATGCTTTAATGCTTGATTATTACTCTAGCAAAAACCTTGTTGACTGGAAAGCACATAAAGCAAATCTCGAAAAGATCTTTTCTAATGATGCTTTAATTTATCAAATTTTCCCAAATAATATAGGTATCGAATTATACACAAAACATGAATTCATTTCTAAACTCACAACACCAACGCAAAGTTTAAAACAAATGAAGATTCTTAGCAAAACCTACACTGATGGTAAAATTGTGAAACTTAAATTTATTGTAGAATGAAACGCTATTTAACCATTTTGGTTTTAATCTTATGTAGTTGCAATAATAGCAATGAAAAATCTATTGAGCATTCTGAAATGGAACGTCTAGAACTCGATGACGCCATGACATTAGCTATAGAAAAACCTTACTTCACTGAACTGTCGATTATTGAAGAAAAACTACAAGACAGTTATGACTTGGTTTACTTATCCGAAAAAAATAAAGATTTTCAAACAGCTCTACAATCAAGCTCTTTAATTATTCAGAATTTAATTCTAGATAGCTTAAACAGTCAAAATTCTCCAACTATAACTGATGTAAATCGAATAGGACACATAGAAACTATAAATGATTCTACAGAACATATTAATTTTAGTTATACTTTAAAACAGCATAATTCTGTAAAAATAGATTCGTTAAAAGCCATCATAAAAAAACATAATCTTACAATTGAAGGGCAAACCAAGACCGCAATAAAAATTGAATTTACAAGCTACAAGGATTAATTATTAACTACAATCATTTTAGAATTTGCATTTACCTTCAATAAATACAAACCTGTCTCTGCAGAAGTTAACTTTATAGTTGTTGTATTTGTAAGCGCATCATATCGCCTGTTTTGTATTTCAATTTTTCGACCTCTCATATCATATACAGCAATAACATCATTAGTATTTGTATTTGAGATATTTAGCTCTCTATTTGTTGTTGGATTAGGGTACACGCCTATTTTTGCAGCCACCTCATCGACATGTAATATCTCTCCTTCAAAATAAGGCACTGCAAAACTAAATGTGTCTTCAGCTACAACTTGACCAATAAATCGTCCAGGAATATCATCTGCCGGAGGATGGATTCCACCCCAAATACGACTTAAACTCGTTTGATCTGAAGCATCTCTATAGGTTGCCCATTGTAAAACAACATCTTGTGATGGTCCTTCTTCAAATACTAAAAACTCATTCTTTTTTGCTACAAATTCACCTATACCTCCAGGGAAGTATTCATCACCAGTAATCATGGTTATTAGTTCTGCTGCCGCTCTAGAATACGTAGAATGACCAGATACAAAGCCTGCAAATGGGGGTGTTACAAATGTTGGTCTTTGATAGGGATACCAATTTTCGGCTAATATCCACCCAACTCCTGCTTGGTCAGTTTCTGTATTACTAATATAGTCATGACCTTTCCATGTATACACCTTTATTTTCCCAACATCTAGGTTTAAAAAACCAGCTAAGGGATCCTCTTCATCAACGACTTCAATATAACCGTCAATTAACTCTATTCCAGAAACACTATAATTAATTAAGGATGGATCTGTGCTTTGTCCCTGTTCTGCCATATATCGAAGTGCAGATATAGGTCTAATATAATCATACCATCCTTTGATGCTCCATGCAGAAATCGCTGCATCGTGCATACCTCCGCCTAGTATGAAATAAGATTTAACATCCCATTCTAATGGGTCTAGAATTTCGCCCTCACCTTTAAAACGCTTTTCAAATGCTTGATGGTCACTAACATAATTTAAGAGTGAAAACCAATGACCTGGTGGAGTTTCCGAATCTGGACCATCTGCCCAAAACTCTGCTAAAACCCTAGTATAATCACCACGAGGCACAATATTTGCCTCGTAAGGATTACCTGTATACGGATTTATAGCATGGCCATTACTATTTGACCCTCCCTCTGTAAAATTGTAAAAATCTGGATAGTCATCATAACTTGTTGGAAATGTGCTAATATCTACATTACCTATTGAACTTGGTGAAATATCCCACATAACATTATCGCTAGGATCTAAATGCGATTGCCAAACAGATACCATTGAAAAACCCCATTTATAGGCTTCACTTTCTGAAGTGTTTTCTGTCGTACTAATATAAGGCGGATTTGAAGGATCATGATACACATTAAATAGATTCCCATCTCTTTCATAAGTCGTCCTATCTTCATCTGTTAATGCAAAAGAAGATACATTTCCCCATTCTGGGCTTAAAAACGGAGGCACACTACCATCTATAAGATTTCCACTCTGGTCAATATAGGTTTCTAAACTTAGTGGCTCCCACCTATTAGGATCGTTAATTGGAGGGTGATAAAATAAATCTAAAGCATAAGGTGCATTTACAGGCTCATAATAACCATTGTTATACCCTGTAGCCTCTCTTGACCCATCTTGTAGTCCATAATCTATTAACGTTTGTCCAACAAAATTACCTAAAGCTGCTGCTCTTCCATTCTCATATAACAAGGATGTATAGGTTGTATTATAGCCCAATTTGTCCATTATTAAATCGAATCTAGCTTGAGTAACTTCAATATTTGGAGAGTTTTGAAAACGATGCGTTAGCAAACGATACATAGCAAAACTAATCGCTTCTTTCTCGGAATCCTCTATACTCGCAGATGGACTAAAATCTTCCAACGTACTACTAAACCCATGCACGGTATTACCAATTAAATAAGGAGCAGCGACGTCATCATAAATTGCCCAAATATCATACATAGCCACACTTGAATGAAACAAATTTCTTGCATGAATAGTTGGCCTTGCATAATCGCGCCTAATAGCTTCTAGCAATGCCTCATTCCATAAACGCGCTATGGAGATGTCTTCGGGAAGGTTATCAATTCCTAAACTAACTTGAACCGATGTTGGTAAACTATTACATTGCTCACTAATTTCTATAACTGATATTGAACCAGATTCTTCTAAATGCCATTTTACCGTAATTGTATTTGTACCTTGACCACTTAATATTTCACCTCCAACAACCTGCCAATTTGCTATGGATTCGTTTCCAATATTACAAGTATAGACTTCAGTCTGTAAAAAAGATGACGATAAATTACCAATAATAGCATTGGATTCTAAATATGTACAAGAGTTATCTGGTAATGTAGCATCTGGATTATAACTACACGACAACGGATCTATACACCCATAAATCTTCTGACTTGGGATAATATTCAACACTTCATAGCCTTGCCCTTCAGTAGCTTTGATTGTCGTATCGGCATTTAAATCATTAAAGGTTTCAATTAAACCTGACGGCCATTTTATTTCTAAAGAGATAATATCAGTAACGTCACCTAAACCAAAATGAACAGCTTGCGAACTCTGGCTTAATACACCAACACCCGAATTATATCGTTTTAAACTTCCATTTTCAGTTGTTAGTGTGAGTGTTGTACCAATGGCATCTCGATTAGAAATTGTTCCTTCCAATTTAATTTTAAAGAAATGTACTTCAGTGTTTGTAATATCAAAACTTAATGTTTTGTTTTCGTATAAGTATGATGGTCTATCACTATTAGTCACAAATAAATCAATATCACCATCATTGTCATAATCCCAATCAATAACCTCAACGCTGGTAGCTACTTCATTTAATCCTAATTGAGATGACACATCCTCAAATTTGTCCTCACCTTGGACAAAACTACTTCTATAGTAGAAATTCGGTTCTGCATCTCTATTACCAAAATCAAAGCCATTAACTATAAATAAATCTTCATCACCATCTAAATCAAAATCCGAAAATTTAGCTCCCCAAGACCATCCCGTATTAAAAAAGTCAAAATCACTTACCCTTTCGGTAAACGTATTATCACCATTATTATGAAGAAAGAAATTTTGATCAATTGTTGTTATAAATATATCAAAATTACCATCGCTATTATAATCACTTATGGTAATTCCCATATCATCACCCATAGTATTAGCACCATAAGCTAAAGCACTATCTGTAAAGGTAGTACCATTATTATTTATATAAAGGTAATTAGCCTTACTTAAGTCATTTGTAACCAATAGATCCATAAATCCATCGTCATTAAAATCGAATGGTAATGCCGTGTAACTCGGTCTTCCAATACTAGTAAACAATCCCGTTAATACAGTAACATCTGTAAATGTATCATCACCATTATTTTTATAGAGTTGATTACTACCACACCCATTCCAATCATTAATATAAATATCTAAAAAACCATCGTTATTATAATCAAACCAAGTTGCACCCGTATATCGACATAGGTTTGTAGGCTGAAATCCTGCACTTGTGGTTATATTGGAAAACGTGCCGTTACCCATATTTTTCCACAATTGCACTTTTAGTGAATTGGTTAAAAATAAATCAGGATAGCCATCATTATTGAAATCTCCCCAAAATGCGCCACTTTTATTACCATCTAATCCAAAATACCCACTACCTCCTTCATCTTGAGACAATAAATTAATAAAACCAGCTACTTCTGTAACATCGGTAAAGGAGCCATCATTATTATTTTGGAATAAGCGACTTAAAGTTTTAGGACGACTTGGATCGTCCTTTGCCTTTGCTACAACAAAAATATCTAAATCATTATCACCGTCATAATCTGCTACTGCTACTCCATTATTCTCTTGAAGCACGCTTAATCCTACGGTGTTTTCTACATGATTAAAGACTTGAGCATAACCATTTTGAATTATAAAAATCACTATAAAACCAAGAATAACGGAAAGTTGTTTATTGTGTAGTTTTTTAATCATGTTAAAAATTTTTTATAAATATAAAAATAAGCATTAACATTCTATTAACTTTTACAACAATAACATATTACAGCATACTTTAAAACCTTAAAGTCGTTGATTAAAACGCTTATTAGGACTTATTTCTTAACAATACAAATCTTGAAATAACTAAAAAAACAAGCATAACGAAAAGACCATTAAACGTTGGCGCGAAAGTATTATCCAGATTTAAACTTCAACGATAAAGACGCTGAAATACCATTTAAAAAAGTTAATAAAGCTAACAAAATATCGAGAAACTAATAAAATCCAAAAAATACGATAAACATAAATAAAATTGACAACATGCAGAAACTTACCACCAAGCCCACAAATAACAGTAGTGTCTGTATCAACAATACCTCCTACGTTCTTCCGACTCACAATACTGTGAAGATGGTAAATATTCGTTTTTTTTTGACTCTATGTTTGTAAATGCATTAGATAATAAGGGTAGTAATGCCCAATTTAGAGGTCAAGATTTTGAGACAAATATTCGTTTCTTATGATAAGATATATTTCCTAAAATAGAAATAATTAAATGATCAAATAATGTTATATGTATTCATTGACAAGAGACTCAAGCTAAAAATTTAATTTTAAGGAGTAGAATTAGAAACCTGCAATACTTTTCCGTTATAATATTTATTCCCAGTTAAAGCAAAATCTTGGATATATCGTGCCATTTCTATAGCTGTAGTCGGTGCTTTGTACCCTGGAAAGGCTTCTTCCAACATTTCGGTTTGTACAGCTCCCAATGCCAACACGTTAAATTGTGGGCCTGATTCTTTATATTCTTCCGCTAATAATTCAGTCATAGTAATAACAGCCGCTTTACTAGAACTGTAAGCAGATAAGCCCGGAAATTTCATACTCCCTTGAATACCTCCCATAGAACTGATTGTTACCACATGGCCGTCACTTTTCATAAAAGGAAGCACCGTTCTAGTTAATTCTGAGACGCCAAATACGTTGGTTCGGTAAACTTTTTCAAAGTCCTTAAATGTTGTTTCTGCAAAAGGTTTATTTAATATCGCTCCCGCATTATTGATTAGAACATCCACGTGGTTCCATTCGCTTTTAACGAAATCTACAACTTTTTGGTAATCGTCTTCATTACATAAATCAAATGAAAATGACGAAATATTATCAAAATGAAGATTAGAAATTGGTTTTGCATTTCGAGATAGGGCTAACACGTTGTGACCTTGATCCGCTAATAAATGAACCAATTCAAAACCTATTCCTCTACTTGTTCCTGTAATAATTATGTTCTTACTCATCGTTTAAAATCACTTCTTTTGTTGGTGCATTCATCATGCCTTCTAAAGCAGGAATCATTTTATTCATGAAATTCGCCATGTGTAAATAATCCATTTTATCGGCTTCGTCATCGACATGGTGATAGTAATCAAAATTTGTAAAGTCGAAGGTTGAAATGGCATGCGCAGGCATATTTAACTCTTTAAAGAAAGGAAAGTTATCTGATCTCATAAATAAACTCATCTTTTTTGCGCCTTCAAAAAAACCAACAACTTCCTCCCCTGCATATCTATTTAAAGTTTCTGCAAAATTAGAGCGCTCGTAACCACTCATATAAGCCAACGCTTCGGTTGAAGCTCTAGGTACACCAATCATTTCAAAATTAATCATTGTGTAAGCATTTATGCCTTCATTTTTTAAACGTGCTGCTAAATGCGCAGATCCTTTTAATCCCCTTTCTTCAGCATCATATAAGGTAATTAAAATACTACGCTTATTGGATTTTGTTTTAGCAAAATAAGCTCCAAACTCCATAGCGGCAATAGTACCTGAAGCATCGTCATTAGCACCATTTGCAATTGAATCTCCTTCTACAACTTTCCCTTGTCCTATGTGATCGTAATGCCCACCAAGAATAACATATTCATTTTTAAGTTTAGGATCATTCCCTTCCACGACACCCACAATATTATAGGCGTCTATATCTTTTAACTTAAAGGAATCGCGATAAGTTTTAAAGTACGGTTTAATTCCATTAGACGTTAAATACTCTTCAATAAACACGGCTGCTTTTTCAAGCCCTTCACTTCCTGTTTCTCTTCCGCCTAATTCGTCTGAAGCTAAGTAGTTCATACTTGCTTTAATGGATTCTTGTGTAATTATAGGCTTAGCATTTTCACCCTCTTTTCCAGGGGTTCCATCTGGCGCATTTACATTAAAAGCGCAAGAACAAAACAAGGCGATTGAGACTATTGAAAGTATTTTTTTCATCATTAAGATATATTTGTGTTTAAAGATAAAAAAAATCCTGTATCAATCCAGATAACAATCGGGAGATACAGGATTCATTGTATAAAGTTCAATCTATTAAAGACTGTTTAACTCGGCCAATTTATCTAGTATAAGACTTCTGTATGTTTGAACATAATCTGGAGATTGTCCGTTTCTAATCTTCCATATTTTGGTTTCACCGTTTACATCATATTCTACATATAAACCACCTACATCTTCTGTACAGTTAACACAACCTAAATAGCCATTGGGTTCACTAAAAATATCACTAGGCAATTGATTTATTAAAGCAACATAATCTTGGAAATTTGCATTTTCCATTTCCTGAAAGTTACCCTGAAAAGGCATATCAGATATATCCGCATAATCTATATCTCTATAGACTTTATTATCCTCTAGCTTGTATATTGAAGTACAGTCACCACTACATAAACCATCTCCAAACCAGCCAAATATTATAGTTTGATTTTGCCTTAAGTTATTCTCAGAATCATCATCACTACACGAGTAACAGATACATATTAGTAATAATATAGAGGTTATTTTTAGTCTAAACGCCATTATTTATATCACCAAATTACACTACCATCGTCACAGGATTTTCAATATAACCTTTCAAAGTTTGAAGAAATTGAGCACCTGTAGCTCCATCAACCGTTCTATGGTCGCAAGCTAAACAAAGTTGCATGGTGTTACCAACTACAATTTGTCCGTCTTTAACTACTGGTTTTTCAACAATATTTCCAACAGATAAGATTGCCGAATTAGGCTGATTGATAATTGATGTAAAACTATCAATACCGAACATTCCTAAGTTAGAAATTGTAAAAGTACTACCTTCCATTTCGTCTAGTCCTAACTTTTTATTTCTAGCTTTACCTGCTAATTCTTTAACAGCTCCACCAATTTGAGTTAAACTTTGCTCATTCGCAAATTTAACAACTGGTACTAATAAACCGTCTGGCACTGCAACTGCGACACCAATGTGAACGTGGTTATTTAATTGCATTCTATCATCAAACCACTGTGAATTTACTTGAGGATGCTGCTTTAATGCTAAAGCACATGCCTTTACAATCATATCGTTGTATGAAATCTTAGTATCTGGGATAGAATTATATTGCTTTCTAAATGCAATGGCGTTTTCCATATCAAACTCCACATTTAAATAATAATGCGGTGCCGTAAATTTAGATTTTGCTAAGTTTTTAGCAATCGCTTTACGCATGTTTGAATTTGGTATTTCATCAAAATCTTCTTGACCAGTGGCAACAAATTTACCGACAGATGCTCCCTGTGCAGCAGGTGTAAAGTTTTCAATATCTTTCTTTACAATTCTACCGTTTTCACCAGACCCTTTAACTTGATTTAAATCAACACCTTTTTCCTCAGCCATTTTTTTAGCTAATGGAGACACAAAAATACGGCCAGAAGTTGACGCTGACGCTTTTGGCGCTTCTTTCTTTTCTTCAGCTTTTGGCGCTTCTACTTTTTTAGTTTCAGCTTTTGGCGCTTCCTTTTTAACTTCAGCCTTAGGGGCTTCTTTCTTTGCTTCTGAGCCTTCAGTTTTAAAATTTTTAGCAATCCCAGAAACATCAGTTCCTTTAGGACCTATTATCGCTAATAATGAATCTACTTTAGCAGACTCACCTTCTTCTAAACCAATATGTAATAAATTTCCAGATTGGAACGATTCAAATTCCATTGTTGCCTTATCTGTTTCAATTTCCGCAAGAATGTCACCTTCTTCAACGTCATCACCAACTTTCTTTAACCAAGTCGCCACAGTTCCTTCTTCCATGGTATCACTTAAACGTGGCATGGTAACAACGATAACTCCTTCTGGTAATTCTTGCGCCTCACTAGAATCAGAACTTTCAGTTTCGGTTTCAGTTTCTTTTTCTTCAGAGTCAGAATTTACGTCTTCTTCAGAGTCATCTGATGTTGAATCTCCACTTAAATAACTAGAAATATCTTCACCTTCTTCACCTATAATAGCTAAAAGGGTATCAACTTTAGCAGTTTCACCTTCTTGAATACCAATATGCAATAGCGTTCCTTCGTTAAAAGATTCGAACTCCATCGTTGCTTTATCTGTTTCGATTTCAGCTAAAATATCGCCTTCTTCAACTTTGTCACCAACTTTTTTTAACCAAGAGGCAACAGTTCCTTCTTCCATGGTGTCGCTCAAACGCGGCATATTTATTACTTCTGCCATAGTTTACTTAATTTTGTGGTCTATAAATGGGTAATCTTCTTGTTCATATACAACATCGTACATCACATTCTTTTCTGGATATGGAGATTCATCTGCGAATTTCTCACACTCTGCAACGCGTTTCTTAACATCTTTGTCAATCGCTTTTAAATCTGCTTCGGTCGCATATTTATTTTCAAGAATGATATCTTTTACTTGTGTAATTGGGTCAATTTTCTTGTACTCAGCCACCTCATCTTTTGTTCTATAATGCTGTGCATCAGACATTGAATGCCCTCTATAACGGTATGTTTTCACTTCTAAAAATGAAGGTCCACCACCTTTTCTAGCACGTTGAATTGCTTCATCAAAAGCTTCAGCAACTTTAATAGGATTCATCCCATCTACTGGTCCAGAAGGCATATCATAACCAAGACCTAGTTTCCAAATATCTGTATGGTTTGCAGTACGTGCTACTGAAGTTCCCATCGCATAACCGTTGTTTTCACAAACGAATACAACTGGTAAATTCCAAAGCATTGCTAAATTAAACGTTTCGTGTAACGATCCTTGTCTCGCAGCACCATCACCAAAACAGCAAATAGTAACAGCATCTTTATCGTGATATTTATCACCAAATGCAATACCAGCTCCTAAAGGAATCTGACCACCTACAATACCGTGACCTCCATAAAAACGAAATTCTTTAGAGAAAATATGCATAGATCCACCAAGCCCCATTGATGTACCTGTTGCTTTTCCAAACAACTCTGCCATAACACGTTTCGGATCTACACCCATGCCTATTGGCTGAACGTGATTACGGTATGCTGTAATCATTTTGTCTTTGGTTAAATCCATAGCATGTAAAGCTCCTGCTAATACAGCCTCTTGACCATTATACAAGTGAAGGAATCCTCTAACTTTTTGTTGAATGTAAACTGCGGCAAGTTTGTCTTCAAACTTACGCCAGAATAACATGTCCTCGTACCACTTTAGGTAAACTTCTTTAGTTATTTTTTGCATTTCTTGATGAGTTCTTTAAATAGAATAACAAAAATAACACTTTAGACAATAATGAAGAAGTAGTATATCGTAAAAAAAAGGAAGATTACTGATTTTTTTGCAACGAAAACCTTATAATACTGAACTTTCAAAAAGAAGTGGCAATAAATTAGCCAATGAATTTGATTTTACCACCTTGCCTTGCGCTCCCATGAAGTAAATTTCGATGGGTTGATCTTGTTTTATTTCGTATTCTGCTATAGATTGCCTACACGCTCCACATGGTGGAATAGGTTTATCCGTGACTTGATTTTGAGATGAAGCCGTTATTGCCATTTTTAAAATCTTGGCTTTTGGATACTTTGCTCCAGCATAATATATTGCTGTGCGTTCTGCGCATAGACCCGAAGGAAAACATGCATTTTCTTGATTACTTCCAATGACCACAATACTATTATCGAGTAAAATAGCAGCTCCTACATTAAATTTTGAATAAGGTGCGTACGCATTCTCTCTCGCTTCTATGGCTGTATTCATTAAGTTTTGAATAGCCTTAGGAAGCTCATTAATATCATCATAGACTTGTAATGTGGTTTCTATTTTGACTTCCTTCATAGTTTGCTATTTATTTTAGACAAAAAAACTATTGCTTTAATAAACAATAGTTTTTAATATCTCAATTTAGTTATAAATTTTAATATTCATCGTATTCACCATCACCAAAATTAAAGGTTAGTGAAAAACGCAAGGTATTTTCTAAAGGACTTTGGATCTTAGACGCTGAGAATAAGTATGATAAATCTACATTTATAGTGGTATATTTAAATCCTGCTCCAAGCGCAAAAAACTTACGCGCCCCTTTATCATCGGCTTCATTAAAATAACCAGTTCTAAAAGAAAAATTCTCTTGATATGTATATTCTGCACTTAATGCCCAAGTAAACTCTCTTAGCTCTTCACTAAAACCTCCTGGCGCATCACCAAACGATTGAAACACTCCATTTAAAAAACTAACATCAGGATCTTGACCATCTATGATAATATCTCTAGTAATTGGATTACCATACTCTTCTCCTTCATCATACTGGCCATTTCCATTATCGTCTTCATAGTTATATTCATTACCATAAATAGGAGGTGTCGGCACTAAATATTTAGAAACCTCTCCGGTAACAGCTAGTTTACTATATTGATCGAAGATAAAATCGAAACCAGCTCCTAATCTTAAATTTGTAGGTTGAAAAACATCATTACCAGCATCATCATACTTAAATTTTGGTCCTAAGTTTTGAATTGCAAAACCTGCTCTCCATCGTCCATTAAAATCATTATAAGCTTCTTCTTCACTTTGATAATAACCAGTAATATCAGCACCAAAAGTACTGCCAGGTTGTGCATTAGAATCTACTTGCCCTATTCTTAATGCCGATCTCATATAACGTAAAGCTACAGCCATAGAAAACTGATTACTTAATCGTAAGGTGTATGCTCCATCGATAGCATATTCGTTAGGCTTAACGGCAGTACCAGGATCATTAGCATCTTGAGTTAAAACAATTTCACCAAGTGAAAAATACTTAAGACCTACAGAAAATGCACTGACATCATTTATTCTATTAAAATACGTTACATAACTCAAGGAAATGTCATTTACCAATCGCGTTAAATAAGGAGTATAACTTATACTAACCCCTTGCTTGGTTTCTGAAAACACATATTTTGCAGGATTGTATTGTTGTGAAAACCCATCTACTGAGGTTGCGACACCCATATCTCCTAAAGAAGCAGATCTAGCATCTGGTGCAATTAACATAAAAGGTAAGCCTGTAGTGATAACTCTACTATCAAAACTATCTGGTAAAACTACTGTTGTCTGAGCATTTGTAGTTCCAATTGTTAAAAGTGCGATAAGGGTTATAAAATGTTTCTTCATGTTCAATTTTTGAAATATTAATACCTCTTCAATAGTATTAATTCGTTAGCAAATATAAATTATTATTATAGTATGACAAGTTTTTGAATTTTTTCAACCTGTTTATTTAAACGGTTAGATTTCACTTTTAGTTTATAGACATACACTCCTTTTCCTATTTTATCACCAAAATCGTCTCGTCCATCCCAAATAATATCTTTAGACAAAGAACTCACAGCTTTGCTTCCACCTGTGGTTTGACCGTTTAAAGTTCGTACCAATTTACCTGAAACTGTAAATATTTGTACAGATATATCTAAAGGCTCTACGCTATTGTGATTAAACCAAAACTCGGTATAACTTACAAATGGATTAGGATAGTTTAGAACATTATTTATGACTAATTCTTCATCTTTATCAAAAACTATAAATTGAATTTCTGCCGTAGAAGAATTATTATAAACATCCCAAGCTTTTAATGTTAGTGTATGCAAACCAGGTTCTAAATCTCTAAATGGATAGGATACTGTACCATTTGTATAATCATCTACATCGGCTTGATAATAATTATTTAATACTATTGGATTGGTTTCATCACCATCAATAATAGCTGTGATATCATGCCCTATACCACTTGCTGTATTAATTCCGTTTTCATCTTGAAGCTTTGCTAATAAAATTGGAGACTCGTTTGTAATACCTCCTGAGACAAAGTTTTCGTCATTCATATATAAATTAATGACAGGTCCGATATTATCTTCTGGCGCATCTTCATTGATACCTCCAATTTGAATATCAAAATTGGCTCCTGCTTGATCTGAAAGTGAATTGGTTGTTTGTGCATAAAAACTCACTTTTCCATTACCAACAGGAATTCCAATATCTTTTGGCACAATAAAATCGAACTCGAACAATCCATTAACAACACTTGCTTGACCTTTAAAAATGACTTCACCTAAAGTTGTAAAATCCATTATAATAAGTTCTCCACTCGTATCTGTAACACCATCGTTGGCCAATGTTTGACGCGCGATTTCTTTATCGAAAACTGTAGCTGTTAATGTACCATTATAATTAGAAAGTAAATTACCGTTTGTATCAACTACCTCACCAGCTAGCTTTGTATAACTTAAAGCTTTTAAAACATCGATTGGTTGAGTGATCTCAACATCATTTACTTTTGTTAATCTAATATCTGGTTGCGCGAAGGCTAATTTCATAGCAGGATCTCCAATAAAAAATACTAATCGTTTTTGACTAGAACCTGAAATATTATTATTTGTTTTAGTTAACCGCAATGCTTCTGCCATAGACACATAATCGCTAGAGCCAAATGCAAATAGGTAATCATCCAAAACGTTATTAAGCGATTCACCAACTGAAACGATTATTTGTCGTGTGGTCGTAATTAAAGCAACGGCACCACCATTTGTGTTCCAAAATGTATATTCACCAGCAGTTTCTCTGTTTGGGTCATCAAATTTAGTGTACTCACAAGTAACGGTAATGAACAAATTATACTTACATATATTATTAATGTCTTGCGAATCTATTTTATCAAAAATCCTTTCTTTGGCAATTCCATCTTCACCTCCATGACCAAAATAATTAACCACTAAGGCCCCAACTTCAATAGCATCTTTAATAGCATCATTAACTTTAGGATATCTATTTCCTGCCGCTGAAGACTCTTGTTCAAACGCATCTGAATGTATTTTTATAACATTTAAAAATGGTTTTTCTTCATCTAAGGTTGTTCCTAAATCATCTGTTGTCTCTTGTAATCTTTTTTCCCAAGCTTCATCAACATCATCAGAAATCAGCAGTATATTATTTCTCCAACTACCATATGCTTCTGGTTGATAATAGGCATATATTTTATCTACCATTTCTTTAGCACGCTGCACATCTTCTGCTAAAATTCTACCCACGGCTATGTCCATTCGGTCAATAGCATTTATCATGCCTCCCTCATTGTCGTCTAACATGGCATAAAAATCATCTGAAACAAATGAACTTGTTAAACTAAAACTCGTATTTGTGTACCATGAAGGCACTAAATTAGTGTTATTACGTATTCTATTTTTATAATCATACGACCCATCCCCAAACAAACAAAGGTATTTTAAACGTTTACTTGGAGTACTTGCATTATCATAAACATACTTAATAAAATTACGTAATGCCGCGATATCTTGGCTACCAGTGCTGAACTCATTGTAAACACTCTGAAGGTCAACCACCTTTACATTCAGATTATATTGATTCCTATTAATTTGTGCCAAACGTTCGGCTTGCGCTAAAAATTCAGAAGGAGATAAAATGATATAATCAATATCTTCAAATTGTCCTTGAGCATTGTTAAAAATTGTCCCTTTTAAATTTTGATTCGCAACTGTAGTCCTAGAATCTGTTTTAGGAATAAAAACGTTAGCGTTAGAAAATGCGAGATACGTTCTTTCCTCACCAGACTGTGCTTTAAAGGACAACGTACTTGCATTGCCCGAATTGACAATCGTACTCACATTAAAACGATTGGTTATATCCCAAATCTCCTTAACATTGGTGGTGTTAGTAATATTATACTTAGCAATTCCTGGTGTGGTAATTACATCCTTATTTTTAAAAACTAACTGATCACCTTCATATCTTAAACTCCGAGTGGCTTCAATATTAATATAATCTAGAAATGCATTAGCAGATGGATTTCCACTATTGTTATAATCAAAAGCTACTGTAATAGCATCAGAAGTTATATTCTGTTGTTGATTGTAAGCTGCAGCGGTTGCCAAAACTGAACCTGGGCTTATGGCTCCCAATCCTAAAGTCGTCACCTGATTACCATTAATTGTAACCTTCATAGTTGTTGCTACTTCTGAAACAGAACCAACTGCTATTCTAAAATCTACAGGAATGCTAGTGACTAAGTTCGGAAATTCAAATTCATAAGACCTTTGGTTTTCAATATCAAAATCATCACCAAACCAACGACGACCTAGCTTTGCAAGGTTATACTCATCAACTTCATAAAACTGATAATCTTGAAACGTATTAATTTCAATATTTGCAGAAGCATCAATCGTAGGCATTTCTTGAATACGCTTTCCGTTCCCTGAACTAATATTTACGTAATAATAGGTCTTATCTGTATATAAATTTAAGTTGGTTTCACTTTCTTCACTATACGTTTTAGGTCCCTCACCATAAAAAAGAATGTAATCCGCATTATCAAAACTACCATCTTCTTCACCTACAAATCTCACTGCATTTTCTACAACATCAAATGGATAGTTCTCAGAATTTAGCAATGGCAACATACGCCCACCATTGCCATAAATCTTTATCGTTCTCGGATCAACAGAATTTGTATTCACTCCTAAACCACTCAAAAAACTCTTAGATAATTTGAATACTCCTGAGTCTTCAATATAAAATCGAAACCATTGTCCTGAACTTAATACTGAGTTGGTAACTTCAGTGACACCCATAACACTATTTGTAAAGCGACTAGAACGTGCGTTATAGTTTACAGTAAAAGCTGTAATTCTCTTAAAAATGCCTCGATCTTTAATAATAGGACTTAATTCAAAATAAACACTATACTGTCCTCTAGCATTCGTATTATATAACTTATACTTTGGAGCGGTTGGCACAAGCTCTGGGTTTACCCCTTTTAATTCATTTGAAGAAATGGTCTCATAAGCAATATTGGTAACTACAACTGAATTCTCATCAATTTGTCCTCCATTACTTTCCCATTGTGCAAAAAAGGTTAGACCCTTACTATCGTCATAATCAAAATTATTTTCATCAAAAGCAGGAACTTCAATTTTACTATAACCTGTTTCTAAAACTTTAGAACCATTCCAGGTAATGTTGAATTGTTTTTGCTGCCCAAAACAATGCATTGTAAATAAGAGAAGAGAGATTAAATAGCAATTTTTCATTGATTCATTTTCGTTTTTAGTCTCAATTAGAATTACAAGACATACCTATATAGTAATAAAGTCTTATATTTCCCTATAGAATAACGATGATTAAAGACCGTTATTATGACTACACAATTTTTATTTCAAAAATACAACAATAAATCATTTCTAGGCTCGTTATTAAAGGGCAAAATACATCGGCAAATTGAAAAATATCCGTTGTTATGCTCAAAAAAAAGGATGAAATGCACATTTTTTTACATTTAGACGTAAAAAAAAGTTGTCAGTTTACCTTTAATTGTTATATTGCGACTCTAAAATTAAACGAGCTTACTTAAACGTATGGATATGAAACATGTCTCAAACCTAAAATTTTTAATAGCAGTAACGCTTTGCGCTTCAATTGTAAGTTGCAACCGTTCTTCTAATTCTGGCAACGTAGATAGTGCCACAGGCTGGAAAATCAACGATAAAAAAGGTGGTTTTCAGTACAACACACAATTTAAAGAACAGGAAACTCCTCCTGGAACTGCTTTCGTTGAAGGTGGAACCTTTACAATGGGTAAAGTACAAGATGACCCAATGCACGATTGGAATAATACTCCAACACAACAGCACATACAGTCATTCTATATGGATGAAACAGAAGTTACCAATGTTAACTACTTGTTTTATTTAGATTATTTAAAAAATGTATATCCACCAGACGATCCTAATTATACTTTAATATACAAAGGAGCACTTCCAGACACATTAGTATGGAGAAATCGTTTAGGTTATAACGAAATGATGACTGAAAACTATTTACGTCATCCTGGATATGCAGATTATCCTGTTGTTGGTGTTAGTTGGATCCAAGCAGTTGAATATGCTAATTGGAGAACTGACCGTGTTGCAGAATTATCGCTACAAGAAGCTGGATACATTAAAAGAGATGCACAATACACAGATGTAAGTGCTGAAAGTACATTTAGTACGGATACTTATATTAATGCTCCATCACAAACATATGGTGGTAATGCAGAAGTATTAGAAGGAGGACAACGTAGACAACAAACGGATGCAGAAGGAAACCCTATTAATATTTATGCTGATAGAGAATCTGGATTAATTCCTGTAAAATACAGACTTCCTACCGAAGCTGAGTGGGAATATGCTGCTTTAGGTATGAGTGAATTACGTCAGTACAATGTTTATAGAGGTCGTAAAAAATACCCTTGGGATGGTCAGTATACAAGATCTGGTAAGCGTGTAAATCGTGGAGATCAATTGGCCAACTTTAAGCAAGGAAAAGGTGATTACGGTGGAATCTCAGGCTGGTCTGATGATGGTGCTGATATTACAGCAGAAGTTAGAACTTACGAGCCTAACGATTACGGTTTATATGATATGGCAGGAAACGTTGCCGAATGGGTAGCTGATGTTTACAGACCTATCGTAGATGATGAATTCAATGATTTTAACTACTATAGAGGTAATGTATATTCTAAAAATGCAATCAACGAAGATGGTACAGTAAAAATTGTAACAGTTGACGAAATTGTTTACGATACTTTATCTAATGGTAAAATTATTGCTAGAGATTTACCAGGTGAGATTGCAAGAATTCCAATAGACGAAGAAGAAACGTACTTAAGAACTAACTTTAGTCAAAGTGATAATAGAAACTTTAGAGATGGAGACAAGCGTTCATCACGTTATTACAGAGAAAGTTTTGACGAGTCTGAAGGTGATAAAAGTACAACTAGTAAAATGTACAATTCTCCAAAGCATAAAGTAGAAATGGATTCTACTGATGGCAAGATGATTAGAGAGTATGACCAATCAAATAGTAGAACATCATTGATTAACGATGAAGTAAGAGTTTATAAAGGTGGTTCTTGGAGAGATAGAGCGTACTGGATTGATCCAGCACAACGTCGCTATTTCCCACAAGATATGGCAACCGATTATATTGGTTTTAGATGTGCTGTTTCTAGAGTTGGATCTAAAAGTGAAGACGGAGGAAAAAGACGTAATTAAAAAACGTTAAATAATATTTTTAAAAGTCCTGATATATTTATCAGGACTTTTTTATTTTTAAGCCTATGTAATGGGCATGCTAAAAGAGCAATCATAAAAGAATAAGAGTTCTAGGTAAGAAGCTGGTAACAGCTTAAGTACACAAATACACACACATGAAAATAGACGATCTACATCAAAAATTTAAGACCTGTTCGATCATTTCAACAGACACTAGAAAACTTCAGAAAGATTGCATGTACTTTGCTTTGAAAGGGGAACATTTTGACGGTAACAAATTTGTATTAAAAGCGTTTGAAGGAGGTGCCAAATATTGTGTTGTAAATGATATTGACGCTTTAATAAATGATAGATGTATATATGCCGATGATGTACTAATCGCATTGCAAGATCTCGCTACATATCATAGGAAAGCGATTAAGATTCCTATTATTTCCTTAACCGGTAGTAATGGAAAAACGACTACAAAAGAACTAATCAACGCTGTATTAGCCACCACTTACAAGGTAAAAGCGACCATTGGAAACCTAAACAATCATATTGGTGTTCCGTTAACCTTATTAAGTTTTTCTGATACGTTAGACTTCGGAATTGTAGAAATGGGAGCTAATCACCAAAAGGAAATCGAATTTTTATGCGGGATTGCACAACCAGACTATGGCCTAATCACTAATTTCGGTAAAGCTCATCTCGAAGGATTTGGTAGTATAGAAGGAGTTATTAAAGCGAAATCAGAATTGTATGACTACTTAAAGCTAAACGAAAAAACCGCGTTCATAAATGAAGATGATGAGGAGCAAGTGAAACAAACCGGAGATTATTCTGAACTCATCACTTTTGGCAGTAGTTCAGAAAACGACTGCACTAT
This sequence comes from Winogradskyella thalassocola, assembly GCF_900099995.1. Classification (GTDB taxonomy): domain Bacteria; phylum Bacteroidota; class Bacteroidia; order Flavobacteriales; family Flavobacteriaceae; genus Winogradskyella; species Winogradskyella thalassocola. The sequence goes on along the minus strand of NZ_FNCZ01000007.1, from coordinate 29,145 downwards.
CTCTTTTAAAAGCGCTAATCCTTGTGTCACCTTATCATACGATGGCATTACAATAGAAAGTCAACTTATAGGCGATTATAATTATGGAAACATAGCAGTTGCAGTTGCTGTCGGAAAACATTTTAATGTCACTACAGATAACATTAAAAAATCTATTGAAGGTTATCAGCCGGACAATAACAGATCTGAGATTATTGAAAAAGGGACGACAAAGATTATTCTCGATGCCTACAATGCGAATCCGACAAGCATGCTAGCCGCACTTAAAAACATAAAACAACTACGCGCTGAAAACAAATATCTGTTTCTTGGTGACATGTTTGAATTAGGCGCAGAAGCTGAAAAAGAGCATCAGTTTATCGTAGATTATGTTGAGTCTAATTTCGAAAAGAACGTTTATTTTATTGGAAAGAATTTCTATAAAACCACGACAAAAGATTCTACTCATAAATTCTCGAGTTTCGAAGACTTAAAATTACAGTTAAAAAACCTTCAACTTAATAACGCTACGGTTTTAATTAAAGGTTCTCGCGGCATGGCTTTAGAGCGAATTTTAGAACATTTATAAAGTAATTTATTCTTAATAAAACAACCCTTTTGAAAGAGATTTCAAAAGGGTTGTTTGTTAATCTTATTAATAAAATAATCTTATTGATTATGATTCACCATCCAACCAATTCCGAATTTATCAGTACAGCGACCAAAATACCCCCACTCTCTTTCACGATAATTGTGATGTACCTGCCCACCTTCCGATAAGGCGTTAAAAAGACGTTTCCCTTCGGCATTATCGGATGCTTCAATACTCATCTGACATTGATTTCCGCTATTGAGCGGTGTATCTGGTGAGGCATCATAAGCCATAAAATAAACATTCTTCCCTTTCAATTCAGCATGCTGAAGTTTATCTCTGTAAGACGATGGGACATCAATTTTTTTTGCTTCGTACGTTTGACGGTTAATAATTTCAGCATCAAATAAATCACTGTAGAATTTTAATGCTTCTTGACAATTTCCTTTAAAGGATAAATATGCTTGTACTTTCATACTTTGAGATTTTTAAGTTTAACAAATTGTGAATTTCAATTTATTTAAATTCATCATAACCGTTTAGCTTATTTCATAGTTTTAATTGCTCATTCACTTTCTAAAAAAACAAACTGATATCATTGGCATTATTCTAACAGAACATTACGATGGCTCTAAACATAAATGGCTGCTGTAGCCTTTTCTTCAAAAGCACGAAAAGAATACCTGTTTTTAAAAAACGTGTAGTATAAATATATTCACAAGAATTAAGTATACATTTGGGTGAATTAAGCAATACTAAGTCAGTGACTTATTATTTATAAACTAGTATCCAATTAGCGCACCCTAACAACAAGAATACAATCCCGAATAATTATATTTAAACAAAAAACATATGTATCATCAAAACATAGCAAAACAGTTCACTTATTTTTCACTTATTCTATTACTTGTCTCAACAGTTTATAGCTGTAAAAACGTAGAAGACAAAAAATCACCAGAGCCCAAAGCTGAAACTAAAGCGGAACCAATTTCAAAACCCGACACACCTGAAGGTATGGTTTGGGTAGAGAAGAAAACTTTTTTACAAGGGGCTAAAGACACCGATAATTATGCCATGCCAAGAGAAAAGCCTGCACATTGGGTTACTGTTGATGGTTTTTTTATGGATATCACAGAAGTTACTAATAAGCAGTTTAAGGCCTTTGTGGCAGCTACTAACTATATAACTATAGCAGAACGCGAGATTGATTGGGAAGAAATGAAAAAAGAATTACCTCCAAACACACCAAAACCTCATGATTCTATTCTACAACCTGGAAGTTTAATTTTTAACAAAGATGTGAATGCTGTTGTAAACATGGAAAACTACGGACAATGGTGGACATGGAAAACAGGAGCCGATTGGAAACATCCTGACGGTCCAGAAACTACTATTGAAGGTAAAGATGATTACCCGGTAGTACATGTGGCTTACCAAGATGCTTTAGCCTATTGCGAATGGGCAAACAGACGTTTACCAACTGAAGCAGAATGGGAATCTGCTGCGCAAGGAAAAAATACAAACACGATATTTACTTGGGGGAATGATGCTGCAAAATTAGATGCAAATGCTAATACTTGGCAAGGTATATTTCCTACGAGTAATGATTCTGAAGACGGGTTTGAATTTATTTCACCTGTAAAATCATATCCTTCAAATAGTATTGGGTTATTCGACATGGCTGGAAATGTATGGGAAATTACTAGTGATTTCTTTAGTGTAAAATATTACAGTGAATTAGAAAGGTCTAAGCCGATTGTAAATCCTAAAGGAGCAGCTACACATTTTAACCCTAATAATTCGCACCAAGTAGAACACGTTATGAAAGGTGGGTCTTTTTTGTGCCATGCCTCTTACTGTGCTAGTTTTAGAATATCGGCTAAAATGGGTGTTTCTGTAGATTCTGGGTCCGATCATATGGGCTTTAGGACAGTAGCAACACCAGATATGTTAGCCTCTAAAGAATAACTTATAAAAACAGAATTAAAACAAGTGATGGAACAACTATGTTGTGAACGCGTTGAAGATTTACCGAAGCATTTACTTATCAAGTAATCTAATGCCGTTAACAGCAATAAATTCCTGAATTAATTCAGAAGAATCAAGTTACAAAAGAGCAGGAAACTGCTCTTTTGTATTTTAAACATAGAACAAACAAAGCCTTTCAATTTCTTGAAAGGCTTTTGTTATTTAAGTGGGTCATACTGGATTCGAACCAGTGACTTCCACGTTGTCGACGTGACACTCTGAACCAACTGAGTTAATGACCCCTATTTTTGTTTTCAAAAACCATTTCGAGCCTTCTGTAAATTAAAATAGGATTACATATCCCTTTACGAAACCACTTCTTCAAATATAATCCCGAATCGCTTAAGCGATTCTAGGAATTTTAACTCCAAAAAAGCAACTCAAGCCGTGGACTTAGTATTTTTTTGGAGCTAAAATCCCGATTTACAAAAGTAAATCGGGATTTTTTTTTGATGTGGGCGACAAGGGATTCGAACCCCTGACCCCTTGGGTGTAAACCAAGTGCTCTGAACCAACTGAGCTAGTCGCCCTAATAAATGAAGTAACGTATAAAAAAAGTTCACATTTCTGTGAACTTTGTGGGCGACAAGGGATTCGAACCCCTGACCCCTTGGGTGTAAACCAAGTGCTCTGAACCAACTGAGCTAGTCGCCCTATTTATTAGGACTGCAAATATACTCTAGTTTTTAATATCTCAAAACATTTTTTTTAAAAATAATCAAATAATTTCTGCAACTACAAAAGTACTACCCCCAACATAAATCAAATCTGTTACTTTAGCGTTTGATTTTGCGACACTTAAAGCAAATTCAACACTATTGTAAACCTCCCCTTTTAAACCATTATCCTCGAAATTTTTTTTCAAAACTTTAGCATCTAGCCCTCTTTGCACATTTGGTTTGCAAAAATAGTAGGTAGCCTGCTTAGGTAATAAAGGAATTATAGGCCCTAAATCTTTATCATTAACCACCCCAAAGACAATATGAAGATGATTAAATGACTCCGCTTCTAATTGTTTCATCACAGAGGTTAAGCCTTCTTTATTATGAGCTGTATCACAAATAATCTTCGGTTCAGTCCCTAAAATTTGCCAACGACCTTGCAAACCCGTATTTGCAGTGACGTTTAAAAGCCCTTTTTCAAGGTCCTTTTTAGAAATATTAAAGCCCATATCCTTTAAGACCTTTACCGACTGTAGAACCGTTTTTATGTTATGAATTTGATACGCTCCTTTTAAATCACTTTCTAAAATTGTAACAATTAATTGATCCGCAAAATAAATCTTGGAATGCTTTTCTTCTGATTTCGTTATAAAAACAGTTTCTGTCTCAGAATGTGTTTCACCAATAACCACAGGAATATTTTGTTTAATGATTCCTGCTTTTTCACCAGCAATCTCCTTAAGGGTATTTCCTAACATTTGGGTATGATCGTAACCAATATTAGTAATTACGGATAATTCTGGTGTAATAATATTTGTAGAATCTAAGCGTCCACCTAACCCAACCTCAATAATAGCAATATCCACTTCCTGGTCGGCAAAATACTCGAATGCCATACCAACGGTCATTTCAAAAAAAGACAACTGATTTGCCTCTAGAAATGCTTTATTTCGTTTAATAAAACCAATAACGGATTGTTCTGTAATTACCTTACCATTGATACGAATGCGTTCTCTAAAGTCCTTTAAGTGCGGAGACGTATAAAGACCTACTTTATAACCTGCTTCTTGTAAAATTGAAGCGAGCATATGCGTTGTAGACCCTTTTCCATTTGTACCACCAACGTGAATAGATCTAAAACGATCTTCAGGATGGTTTAAATGCTTTGCTAAATTAATAGTGTTTGTTAAATCCTTTTTAAAAGCTGAGTTGCCTTTATTTTGATACATTGGAAGTTGTTGAAACATCCAATTCACAGTATCTTGATAATTCATTCTATTGACCTACATCAAAGTTAATACTTACGAATCCAACTTGAGTAGTTGGTGCATCAGCATCTGCCGGCCACTTATGTGACATGGCTATTTTTTTAGCTGGCTCTAACAAACAAGGATGCGTATTGGTTGTTCCTCTAATACCTGGTTCAGCTTTAATCACCTTTCCTTGTTGATTAACTTCAATTCTAACAACTACTAAACCGTATTCATTACAATCTTGCTTGAATATTTGTTTAGATGGTCTTCCTCTACCACCTAATCCGTAGCCAATGCCTCCTTTTCCTGGCCCAGAACCACCAAAGTAACTAGCGGCGTATGGATCTCCATCTAACTGCCCTTTATTTCCACCTTGATTATCTGGTCCTTCACCTCCATCGGTATTACCTGAAGCGTTTTTAACTCCACCAATAAGATTGTCGAGCTGTTTCTTTTTCTCTGCTTCTTCTGCACGTTTCTTTTCTTCTGCTTCACGTTTCTCACGTTCCACTTTTTCAGCAGCAGCTTTGGCCTCTGCTTTCGCTTTCGCTTCTGCCGCCTTTACTTTTGCTTCAGCTTCTTTTTGCTTTTTAATAGCAATCGCTTCGGCATTATCTTGTGTCATTACCTCTTCAGCTTTTGTCGCTGCTTCTGCCGGTGCGACTTGTGCTTCTTCTGGCTGAACTTCTTCAACAACCTCTTCTTCAACAACTTTATCTTCTATAGCCTTCTTAGGTTCACTTAAGGGCTTATTTCCACTACCAAAATCCGTAGTTCCAAAATTTACTGCCACACCATACTCTTCTGGCGGATCCATATATTGAGGTCCAACAACAAACAATAACAAAAGCAGTATCAAAGTTATAAGTACTGTGATTTTTGCAGAATTACGTTCGTGTTTGGTCTCTAAATATTTCATTTGTTTTTATATAAACCTATAAGGCTGAATAATTTTTTTTTCAAAAATGATGCCGCTTAATTCGGTTGCACAGCTAATATCACTTTAAATTTGTTTCGGTTTGCGATATCCATAACCTTCACCACATTTTCTACAGGAACAGATTTTTCTGCTCTTAAGACAATTGTTGGCGCGTCTTGTGATCCTAATATGGATATTAATTGTGTTTCTAAGACACTTTCGCCTACACGTTTCTGATCGATATAATAGGTCAAATCTTTTTTGATACTTACTGCTGTTGATTTTTTATTCTCAGTCTTACCACTTGCTTTAGGCAACACAATATCAATAGCATTAGTACTTACCAATGTTGACGCTATCATAAAAAAGATTAATAACAGAAATACAATATCGGTCATAGACGCGAAATTGAATTCCGGTGTAACTTTATTTTGTCCTCTAATGTTCATATTAGATAGGTTCGTTTAAGTGATCTAAAAATTCAACAGAATTAGCTTCCATTTGGTACACAACTTTGTTGGTTTTAACGACAATATGATTATAAGCTACATAAGCAATAATACCCACAATTAACCCACCAACCGTTGTTGTCATAGCGGTGTATAATCCACTCGCCAATACATCCATTTGAATGGTTCCACCAGCATTTGCCAATTCGAAAATTGAAATAATCATACCTACTACAGTTCCTAAAAACCCAATCATTGGTGCAACACCTGAAATGGTTGCTAAGACACTAACATTTTTCTCTAAGCTGTAGACTTCTAATTTTCCTGCATTTTCTATTGCCGAATTTATATCTTCCAAAGGCTTACCAATTCTCGTAATTCCTTTCGCAATTAATCTTGATACTGGCGTATTTTGCTGTGCACATAACATTTGAGCAGAATCAAATTTACCATGACTCACATGATCTTTAATTTGATTCATAAAATTTGAATCGACTTTAGACGCTGCCTTTATGGCGAAAATACGCTCGAAATAAATAAATGTGGCTACAATTAAAAGCAGGAACAAAATGAAAATAATCACCATTCCTGATGTTCCACCACTTGAAATTAACTCTATTATTGATAAAGTCTTTTCTACTGATTCTCCATCAGCTAAAACGGCTACTTCATCTTGAATAGTACTGAATGCTATCATATTCTAAAAATTGAAATTATTTTAACTAGTTGTATAACGTCTATATTTTAACTTAAGTATGTGCATTAAAATATAGTTCTGGTAAACATAAAGACCACAGCTCCTGCTAAAAATCCTATTAATGCTAACCATGATATTTTTTTAAGATACCAAAAGAAATCTATTTTTTCCATTCCCATAGCAACTACTCCCGCTGCAGAACCAATGATTAACATACTTCCCCCTGTACCAGCAGAATAGGCTATAAAATGCCATAGCTCATTATCAATTGGCTCAGTGAACATCCCTAAACTTGCCGCAACAAGTGGCACATTATCAATAACAGCAGAACCAACTCCTAATAATAAAACCACTAAATCTGAAACACCTCCATGATGTAATTCAGTTCCTAACATTGGCATAGTGTCTTGAAGTGTCCCTGCAAAACCAAATAAAATACCTAAAGATTCTAGAGCGGCTACTGCCATTAAGATTCCTAAGAAGAATAATATACTTGGTAATTCAATTTTTGATAAAGAATAATGTACAGGACTATGATGCGCATGTGCATCACTTTCTACTGAATCATGACTAGACATACTAAACTTAGTATTACTATATATTTCTGCAAAAATAGCGACAACTCCTAGTGCTAACATCATACCAACATAAGGAGGTAAATGAGTCACTGTTTTAAAAATTGGAACAGATACGATTCCACCAAGACCCAAATACAACATTATAGCACTGTATTTGCTTTTTGGTTTATCATCTTGCTTATCATCTGATTCAATCTTCCCTTTAAAGGCTGGCAATAACGAGGCTATAAAGGTTGGTACCAACATACAAACTAATGATGGTAAAAATAAATACACAAATAAATGGCCAGTAGTCACTTTCTTACCGATCCAAAGCATCGTAGTTGTAACATCCCCAATAGGAGACCATGCACCACCTGCATTGGCAGCAATAATAATTAAACCTGCATACCAAATACGAACATCTCTATCATTTATTAGTTTTTGTAAGATTGATATTAATACAATAGTTGCCGTAAGGTTATCAATTATAGCAGAAAGAAAGAATGCTAAGAACCCAAAAATCCAAAGAATTTTCTTCTTACTTTTTGTTTTTATAAAGCCTTTAATTGTTGAAAATCCATCGAAATAATCAATAATTTCTACAATGGTCATGGCACCTAGTAAGAATACTAGTATCTCGGATGTTTTCCCTAAATGATGAAGTAAAGTTTCTTCCATCATATGCATTTTTTCTTCATGCGGAAGTAAACCAAAATTATCCATTAAATTGTGCTTGGCTGAATCAAACCATTGTGTAAAATCATCAATACCAAGTGATATTAATGCCCAACTAATAGCCATCATCACTAAAGCAGGGATTAATTTATCTATTTTAATATTGTGTTCTAAGGTTATCGCTAAATAGCCAAGGACGAATACAAGTATTATTACTGTTTCCATAGTGTTAATTATAATTGTCGTTAATTATATTAATTGCCTAAGAGCAATCTCAAAAGCAGTTTCGCTAATACCTGTTTTTGTCGGATTATTTTTATGTACTTCTTTTAATGCTTTTCTTATAACGTTAGAAGTGTCTTTAAAAATAGCTTCATCAGTCATTTGCACTTTACGCTCCATAAAGTAAGCAAACACTCTAGCCATACCACAGTTTGAAATAAAATCTGGTATTAAACTTATCTTTTGATCTGTATATTCCATTATTGATCCAAAGAATATTTCTTTATCAGCAAAAGGAACATTTGCACCACAGGTTATAACTTCTAAACCTGTATTTATCATTTGATCTATTTGATCTTGAGTCACTAAACGTGAAGCTGCACAAGGGGCGAAAACCTCAGCTTGTAACGACCAAATTTGTTCATTGATGTCTGCAAACGGAATTAGATTATCAGCAATAAGTGTATTACCATTTTTTGCAAGGTATAAATCGGTTACTTCTTTAAATGAAAAACCTTCCTTATTAATTACCCCACCATCTCTATCAATAATACCTACGATTTTGGCGCCCATTTGAGCGAAATAAAACGCCGCTGCTGCTCCTACATTTCCAAAACCTTGTACTATGACGCGTTTTCCTTTAATAGAATCTCCATTAATATCATAAAAATGCTCTGCAGCGGTAGCTACTCCATAGCCCGTAATCATATCGGCAACCGTGTATTTTCTGTCAACACTAGGAGAATAACTAGGGTTTTCAATCACCTTAATAACGCCATGTCTTAACTGACCTATTCTATTAATCTTATCTGCTATTGTCGGTTTAAAGTGACCTTCAAAAACACCTTCTTGAGGATGCCAAACACCACTTTGTTCGGTAATTGGAATGACTTCATGAATTTCGTCAACATTTAAATCACCACCTGTACCATAATAACTTTTAAGTAACGGTGAAACTGCTGCATACCAACGTTGTAAAACCCCTTTTTTTCTTGGATCTTGAGGATCGAAGTTAATTCCAGATTTTGCGCCTCCAATTGCTGGACCAGAAACAGTGAATTTCACCTCCATGGTTTTTGCAAGTGACAACACTTCGTTTTTATCTAACCCTTTACGCATTCGGGTTCCACCTCCTGCTGCTCCGCCTCGTAATGAGTTAATTACAGTCCAACCCTCTGCTTCCGTTTCTGCATCGTTCCAGTGAAACACGATTTCGGGTTCCTTATTTTCGTATTTCTGAAGTAAATCTTTTATCAATTTTGGTTCATTTATTATCCAATAACAAATATAAAAAACAATCCAAGCGAAAGCTTAATTTAATTTACTTTTTCGGGATTAATATTTTTCCTGAAGAATGATTTCGTTTTGCCCCTGTCACGCTTTTTAAACAATTAACCTCGTTCCTTTCTTTTAGCACTCCAAGTAAACCAAAAATTAACGCTTCTTTAAATTCAACAATTTCATTTTCTGGAATGATTATTTCAGATTTTGAAAACCATTGAGTTTTATAAATTAAAAAATCATTAAAAACACCGCCTCCGGTTATCAAAACTTTAGAATCTTCTTGTTGTAAGACTTTTGAAATTTGAATAGCAATGTGCTCTACATAGGTACTTAAAATGTCATGTGTTAAAAGTTTAAATTTATCAATTAATGGAAACACATTATTGTTAACCCATTCTAAGCCTAAAGATTTAGGCGGTTTTTCTTTATAATACTGAAGTGCATTGAGTTGAAATAATAAATCTTGATTAATGTTTCCGGTGGAAGCTATTTCACCTTTATCATCATAATCGAAACCTAATTTTGAAACATAATGATTCAAAACTATATTTACCGGACAAATATCATAAGCAATTCTTTCATTTTTAGATTCGAAAGAAATATTAGCAAAGCCGCCTAAATTTAGGCAATAATCAAAATTATTAAACAATAACCGATCACCAATTGGCACTAAAGGTGCTCCTTGCCCTCCTAGTTCTACATCTTCAACCCTAAAATCACAAATTACTTTTTCATTTAAAACATCTGATAATATTTGCTGATTACCAATTTGATATGTCACCCCTTTCTTTGGCTGGTGTAAAGCGGTGTGTCCATGAGATGCAATAAAGTCTATGTCTTCAATTTTATATTTCGCTATAAAAGCTGAAATCACAGTAGCTAAATACTCAGAATACTCCGTGTCAATAGCCTGTAAATGGTCCATTGACTGATTTACCAATCCACTCAATACTATTTGCCACTGTGGTGAATACTTAATCGTTTCGGCATTGTGAATTTTAAAATCCCAATTCTCATTTACATTATAAGTCGCATAAATAAGATCTATACCATCTAACGAAGTTCCGGACATTACTCCTATAATTTTATAAGTATATTTTGTCATATAAGTAAAAATAATATTCCTTATTGAAAATACCACAATAAAAAATTATCTTTGCATCAAATTTTTAAGAAATCAATAATATTATAGTTTATGGACTTTAACTTAACAGAAGAACATTTAATGATTCGTGATGCAGCACGAGATTTTGCACAAACAGAATTACTTCCTGGTGTTATAGAACGCGATAATGCACAAACTTTTCCTGAGAGCTTAGTTCGCAAGATGGGAGAATTAGGGTTTTTAGGCATTATGGTAGATCCGAAATATGGAGGAAGTGGTATGGATGCGATTTCTTATGTGCTCATAATGGAGGAATTATCTAAAGTAGATGCTTCTGCTTCTGTTATGGTTTCTGTAAACAATTCTTTGGTTTGTTATGGATTAGAGTCTTATGGAAATGAAGCTCAAAAGGAAAAATATCTAACAAAATTAGCAACAGGAGAATGTATTGGTGCATTTTGTTTAAGTGAACCTGAAGCAGGTAGTGATGCCACATCACAAAAAACAACTGCAATCGATAAAGGTGATCATTATATTTTAAACGGTACAAAAAACTGGATTACCAATGGAGGACGTGCAGAGGTGTATTTAGTCATTGCACAAACTGACAAGCACAAAGGGTCTCATGGTATTAATGCATTTATTCTTGAAAAAGGAATGCCTGGTTTTGATATTGGACCTAAAGAAGATAAATTAGGAATTAGGGGAAGTGATACTCATACATTACAGTTTAATGATGTAAAAGTTCCTAAAGAAAATAGAATTGGCGACGATGGTTTTGGATTTAGATTTGCTATGAAAACACTTTCTGGCGGACGAATTGGAATTGCGGCACAAGCTTTAGGTATCGCAGCAGGTGCTTATGAATTAGCTTTAAAATATTCTAAAGAGCGTAAAGCTTTTGGTACTGAAATTTGCAATCACCAAGCTATCGCGTTTAAATTAGCAGATATGCATACTGAAATTGAAGCTGCTAGAATGCTAGTGATGAGAGCTGCTTGGGATAAAGACCAAGGTAATAATTACGACATGTCTAGCGCCATGGCGAAACTTTATGCAAGTAAAGTAGCTATGGAGCATACGGTTGAAGCAGTACAAATCCATGGTGGTAATGGTTTTGTGAAAGAATACCATGTAGAGCGTTTAATGCGTGATGCTAAGATTACACAGATTTATGAAGGAACTTCTGAAATTCAGAAGATTGTAATTTCTAGAGGAATTATAAAAACTTAAACTTACATATTCAATTTACAACTTATAACCCATCAAAAATTTGATGGGTTTTTTATTCCAATTTCTATATTCTATTATAACTAATTAAATTTCACTATTTTAGTAAAAGCATTTGTAAACCCTCCCCTTTTAAATAAATCTAGAATCTATAAATTAGTTTATGGCTTCATCATATTACAAAATAGTTAGTTACACACTTTTTATTTGTTTAACATTCTCTTCTGTGTTTTTACTAAAAGCACAAGAGTCTGTAAACGAAAAGCCATTTTCATTTAATAGCCTTACCATCAATGATGGCTTATCTCAAAGTAGTGTTATTAGTATTGTACAAGACAGTATTGGTTATTTATGGCTTGCAACACAAGATGGGCTAAACAAATATAATGGCCGAAGTTTTAAGCACTACGATAAACATTTTGAAGACATCACCAGACCAACATTTAGCAGACTCGGTAAAATTTATAATGACAACCAAAATCGGTTATGGATTATTACTAATTCTGGAAAATTAGAACTTTACAACTCAAAAACAGATGATTTTAGGTACATCTCAACCTTCAAGAATGTTAGTTCAATATTTCAAGACAAAAAGTTAAACACTTATGTTGGCACATATGGAGAAGGCTTATTTAAAATTGATGCGATAACAAAAGACACGCTTCAAATTTTAAATAAAGAAGATACAGAAAGAACTATTTATGATTTTATTGAAACTAATAATTCCTTAATTGTTTCAGCATCTGGTTCAGTATTTGAATTTAAACAGAACACATCTTATAAGGAAATCCTAATAGATTCTCACAATAACGCAAACTTTAGCACATTAGCAAAAGATAAAAGCGGCAACATCTGGTTGGGAACTTTTGGTCAAGGTTTATATTACAGAGAAAAAAACACAGATTCGTTTGTAAAATATCGGCATAAAGAACTTCCAGAAGACTTAAATATTGAAGACCTTCTTATTGATAAAGAAAACAGATTATGGATTGCGACTTATGGAAATGGCGCTTATAAACTTGACCTAACAAACCAGAATCTCACCAACTTTAAAGCCAACAAGGACAACCCATTTGCTATTCAATATAATGACATCTTATGTTTATATGAAGACGTAACAAATATCATATGGTTGGGTACCGATGGATCTGGTGCTAATTATTACGATACACATCTTATAAAATTTAATGTTTTAACCAATAACCAAGTCCCTAAAACAGTAAATGTTGATGTTGTAAGAAGTATTAGCACTGATAAAGATGATAATATATGGATTGGCACCTCCGGAAAAGGCCTAACCTACATTAACTTTAAGACTAAAGAACATAAAACATTCACTGCCAATAATTCTCCTTTAGCTAGCGATAGAATTATTAGCTTACTCAACAATAACAATAATTTATGGATTGGACATCAAGGGTTTGGTCTAAATATTAGAGATATTAAAGGAAACTATAAGTCGTTTCCAGAATTAGCCAATTATACCATTTGGCAAATTGTTAGAGCAAACAATGAACAAAGTTGGCTTTGTACTGAACGGAACGGTCTAATTTTATTTGATATAAGAAAAGGAATTATTAAGCAATTCAACACAAGTAACTCCTTATTAACAACCAATGATATAAAGACCGTAACCAATGGCGACAATGATGAATTATGGATAGGAAGTGACGATAATGGTCTGTACAGGTTACATACAAACTTAGATCGTATAACCAATATTAAAACTATAAATAGTAAGATAAAGTCTTTGCATTACCTCAATGGAATCCTTTGGATAGGAACCAATGGTAAAGGTCTTAAAAAGTATCATATTGAAAACGATACTTTTGAAACGTTTACAACAACAGATGGTTTACCTAACAATGTTATTTATGGAATTTTACCAGATAACAATGGGAATTTATGGTTAAGTACAAATAATGGCATTAGTAAATTTACCAATCAAACTAAAAATAAATTTGAAAATTATAGTAATTACGATGGGTTACAAGCTTTAGAATTTAACACGGGTGCCTACTATAAAGACAAAAACGGTAATCTTTATTTTGGTGGATTAGAAGGTCTCAATTGGTTTAACCCAAACCAATTAACATTTAATACCATAAAACCTAAAACTATTATTACAAAGTTTGAAGTTTATTCAGTAGACCAACCCTTACAACAAAATGCAGCATTTAAATTCAATAAAAACACTATAACTTTTACGTTTTCGAGCCTGCATTTTTCGCAACCTGAGCGTAATTCCTATAAATATCAGTTAGTCAATTACGATGAAGAATGGATAAATGCCGGCAATAGTAACACAGCTCATTACACCAATCTTCCTTCTAACAATTACACCTTTAAAGTTATCTCTAGTAATTACGATGGTGTTTGGAACGACACACCTGCAACATATTCATTTACCATTAACAAACCTTGGTATGGTACTAATCTGGCAAAAATTATTTATGTAATCTTAGGACTGTTATCTGCATTTGCATTTTACTATTATTTAAAATGGCGTTGGCAAATGAAAATGCAACTACAGTTTGAACACGAAGAAACTAAACGACTTAAAAAGTTAGACGAATTTAAAACCAAATTATACACTAATATTTCGCACGAATTTAGAACACCACTAACCCTTATTTCTGGACCAATAGAAAATCAACTATCTAAACCAGAACTTTCTAAAAGCGATAAAAAAGAGCTACAACTAGTAAAGCAAAATACGGACAGATTAGTATTGTTGGTAGATCAGATGCTAGATCTTTCAATGCTAGATTCAGGGCAAATAAAATTAAGAGTCTCTAAGGGCAACATAACCGTATTGTTAAAACAAATAGTTAGTGCTTTTCAGTATAAAGCCAATCAGAAAAATATTAAGATAAAAAGCAATATTCAAGATATAAAACAAGTGTGGTTTGATAAAGATGTTATTGAAAAGGTAACATCAAACTTATTATCGAATGCTGTAAAATATGCCCCAAAAGAAAGTGAAATTATATTCGATGTCAATCTTCAAGATGATGTATTGGTGTTATCTATAGTAAATTCTAGCGATCGCGTTGGCAGAAAAGACTTGAGTAAGCTGTTTCAGCGATTCTACCAAGACAACAAACTATCTGATGGTGTTGGTGTTGGCTTGGCATTGGTTAGAGATTTAGTCAACTTGTCTAAAGGGAGCATTATTGCGAATAATATTGATGACAATAAAATTCAATTTACAGTAACACTTCCCATTAAGAAAGAAGCCTTTAGTAATGATGAAATCATTGAGAATACTAAAGAGATTCATAATGATGCAGAACAAAAGGCTTCTGAAATTTTAGTCACCGATAAACCTACAATTTTAGTTGTAGAAGATGAACCAGACATACGTGCTTTTATCGTTTCTAATTTCAAAAAAAATTACTACTTAATTGAGGCGACCAATGGTGAATCTGGTATAGAAAAAGCACGCAAACACATGCCCGATCTTATTATAAGCGACATTATGATGCCAAAGAAAGATGGTATTGAACTCTGTAATGCATTAAAATATGATGAAATTACAAGTCATATTCCAATCATCTTATTAACGGCAAAAGTAGGTAACGCTAATGAAATTACGGGCTTAAAAACAGGAGCTGATGCCTACGTTACTAAACCTTTTAATAGCATAAAATTAAAGTTGACAGTCGATAATTTAATCGAAACCAGACGACAATTACAAAAACACTTCAGTAAAAATTTTAGCATTACACCAGAATTTGCCATTACCTCTACCGAAAACGATTTTCTTCAAAAAATAAAAGACGTCTTAGACGAATACCTAACGGATCCAAACCTTACTAGTGAAAAGTTTAGTGAAAAACTACAAATGAGCAGAACGCAACTCCATAGAAAGATGAAAGCAATCTTTGGTTTATCTACCACTGAATTTATTCGTTCACAACGCTTAAAACTATCGCTCGAATTATTGAAAAATTCGGATGCTACAGTATCTGAAATTGCGTATCAAATTGGTTTTAATTCTCCTTCCTATTTTATAAAATGTTTCAAGGACACGTACAAGACAACTCCTAAAGAATACACTCCTTAAGCACTATATCGCAATTAATCAGTCAATTACAAACATCTTTCAACACAATGAAACACCTGTTATATGTTTTGAAACATAATTGATATGATGTATTCAAGCTTCACTATAATTTTACACCTACACTAATTAAGTAGAATTTTTTGAGATGGAAAATCCCATTAAGGACAAACCAAAAGATGATAAAATATATCTCAATATAGACCATTTAAAAAAGGGAAACTATCAGCTTGAAATTCTACTAAATAATAAGGTCATCAAATCTATCAAGATTACTAAATAATATTTAAGACGCTATTAATCAGTTGTGAAAAGGGGAATAATTCGGAGTAATGTAGAGTTAGTCTTTATTTCCCTTTTCTTTTTATTAAAAGACAAGATCTAATAATGAATGAGATTTTTCAAAACACAGATGCTATAAAGGCTATTATAACAACATTCCTATTTCAAGGTGCATTTGTATTTATTGGCTTATATATGTTATTAGTTTATATCCAAGTAAAGAAAAAAGACTATTTACTATATGGAATTTATTCTCTTCTATTTGCTGGCTATTTTTTTATAAAAATAGATTTAATGCTAGAGCTAAGATTATTTACAGATAATGTAGACCTAGAATTTAGCTTCTTATTACCCTTATTGTTTTTGCTAACAGGTCTGTATGTGAAATTTATTAATGTTTTTGCAGAAATAAAATCTTACCATGCAAGATTTTCTAAGGAAGTAGACATCTTTACGGTACTCATGTATGTGCTAGCAACAGTGACTTTTTTGTATTTGCTTATAACCAAAGACTCAGAAAACGTTGTTAAATACCAATCTTACATTTTTATACCGCTTCATCTATATTCCGTATATGCTGTAATTAGAGCTTTTATTGTCATTAAATCAAAACTAAGGTATTACATCTTGGTAAGTAATATATGCCTTATTTCTCTAACTATTTTAGGCATGTACTCTGCTTCAACAGCTGTTTATATCCAAGGTGTACATGCCAATAATTTATTTGGTTTCTATAATTTTAATGCATCGCAGCTAGGGGTTTTCTTAGAAATGCTTTGTTTTTCTTTAGGTTTAGGATATAAGTTTAATTTAATTGAAATTGAAAAAGACAAAATCAAAAAATTAGATGAGTTTAAAACTAAACTTTACAATAATATCTCACACGAATTTAAAACCCCATTAACGCTAATTTCTGGTCCTGTTGAAAATCAATTAGCGAAACCAAATATTTCCGAAGATGATAAAGAGCAATTGAACCTTATTAAAAGAAACTCAAAACGCTTATTAAATTTAGTCAACCAATTATTAGACCTTTCAAAATTAGAATCTGGAAATTTAAAGCTCAATGTATCGCAAGGTAATATTACAGTATTATTAAAACAGTTAGTTAAATCTTTTGAGTATAGCGCTCAAGAAAAACAAATCAAATTCACTTACAATATTGACACGATGGATGATGTTTGGTTTGATCCTGATGTTATTGAGAAAATCGTTACCAACTTACTTTCTAATGCGATAAAATACACCCCTATTAATGGTAAAATTACGTTTGATGCTAACTTAAATGAAAACTTTATAACAATTGCTGTAGTGAATAATGGGAATAAATTAAAAGACGATGAACTTCCAAAATTATTTCAACGCTATTACCAAAATAATAAGCTAAACGAAGGGGTTGGTATTGGACTGTCCTTAGTAAAAGAGTTAGCTGTTTTATCTCATGGTAATATTATAGCACATACTATGAATTCTGATGATATTCAGTTCACAGTAACTTTGCCTTTAGCGCTCTCCTATTTTGGTGCTACAGAAATTTCTCAGCAACCAATTCTAGATCTAACACATGAAGAACTTAAATATTCAGAAAAACACATAAATTCTGCACATATAGAACATAATCAAAAACCTATTTTATTAATCGTTGAAGATGATAACGACATCAGAACTTTTATTCACTCTATTTTTAAAGAAGACTATAAACTTTATGAAGCTTGTAATGGTAAGGAAGGTATAGAAAAAGCTATAAAACTTGTACCAGATATTATCATTAGCGATATAATGATGCCTATTAAAAATGGGATCGATATGTGCAACACCTTAAAAGAAGATATAAAAACAAGCCACATACCTATTATTCTACTAACGGCAAAATCTGGTGACAAAAATGAAATACAAGGTTTAAAATCTGGCGCTGACGCATACGTCACAAAACCTTTTAATGTTGAAAAACTTAAAATACGAGTACAACAAATTGTTGCTAACAGAAATATACTCCACAAATATTACAGTAAAAATAATGCTCTAGACTTCCATGGTATAAATGTTTCTCACACAGAAGATCATTTTTTTCAAAAACTACAAGAAGCTGTAAAAGAAAATGTACTACAACCCGATTTTACATCAAAGCAATTAAGTGATTTAATGCTAATGAGTAGAATGCAACTACACAGAAAACTGAAATCGCTTACAGGTTTATCTACTACAGAATTTATTAAAAAAGAACGTATGAAAGTCGCGGTTAGTTTATTAGAACAATCGGATAGTACAATTTCAGAAATTGCTTACCAAACGGGTTTCAATACATCTTCCTATTTTATAAAATCTTTTAAGTCAATTTACAATTGCACCCCTACCGAATTCGCTTCAAACACCTTAAAACAAGCAACTTAATCACACTGTTACATAAGTACAACACTTTGTTACATAAGTGCAATCCCGTTATCAGTTAACGATCTAATTTTAGAGTATTAAAGTTATTAAATAATCGATTTGTCTATTTGAAAAAGTACAAAATGATAACAAAAGGAAATACGCTTAATAAAAAAGCAGAAAACATATATATCAATTTAGATCACTTAAAAAGCGGAGACTATTTTATAAAGATTGTGCTTAATAGCAATGTTGTTAAATCTATAAAAATCAAGAAATCATGAATACTATTTTAAAGCGATTCTATTATTTGTTACTTCCATTACTGTTGCTCTGTTACGGGTGCAAAACAGATAAAAAACCAGTTATAGAAATTACAACCAATAACATGGAAATACAAACTGTTGATTCTATTCCTTCTGGTTGGAATACATTCAGCTATAAAAATCAATCTCAGGAAACACACTTTATAGTATTTGAAAAATATCCTGATGGCATAAGTGCTGCCGACACAAAAGCAGACGTATTTCCTGTATTTGATAAAGGCATGACCTTGATTAATGAAGGAAAAACAGAAGAAGGTCTCGCCGCCTTTGGTAATTTACCTCCTTGGTTTTTTAACGTTGTTTTTACTGGAGGTATTGGTTTAACCTCGCCCAATACAACCTCAGAGTCTACTATATATTTAGAACCAGGAAACTACTTAATGGAATGTTATGTAAAAATGCCTAATGGTAAGTTTCATTCTGTGATGGGTATGTTTAAAGAAATACGTGTTACAAATCATAAGAGCGCGATAGAAAAACCACGACCAACCATAGATCTCAATATATCTAGTGCCAATGGTATCACAGCAAATACGTCTTACACTAAAGGACAACACACTATTGCCGTAACATTTACAGATCAAAAAGCACATGAACACTTTTTAGGGCATGATATTCATTTAGTCAAATTAAGTAACGAAGCCAACTTAGAAGAATTAAATCGTTGGATGAATTGGACCAACCCAAAAGGTTTTATATCACCTTCTCCTAAAGGAGTCACTTTTTTAGGAGGTATTCAAGAAATGCCAACAGGCAACACCGGTTATTTTTCAACAAATCTGACGCCAGGTAACTATGCGTTTATTGCCGAAGTACCTAGCCCAAAACAAAAAAATATGCTAAAGCTATTTACGGTAAAACAATAAAGACTTTAAGACATGAAACCTCAATTAAAATTTATACTAACAATAAGCCTCTTTTGCTTAATCATAGCTTGTAACAACAATAATTCTCAAACAAATAGTATTGCTTACAGTACTAATGATTCAAATGTTGCAATTCAAGTCACCATGGAAGGCAAATCATTTAAAATAAAGCAAAATCAATTAATACCACAAATAAAAACCAAGTTTAAAAACGATTCGATTCTCCTTGTTTTTCGGGATGATGATACTCCACTACAACTCAATTTCAATGTTTTTAATACCGATATTTTAAGTAAGCAATCTGCTATTTATACTATACCTGATACAAATGCAGTAAAACAAAAAGTAGATCTTAATTTTTTCAACAACGATAGAGATGTTAAACGAATGAATAAACGTATCATTTTTAGAAAAGGAACGATAAACATTTCAAAACTTACCGATAAAGTTCTTCAAATGACCTTTGAAGGAGAAGGTAGTGGCATTACGGAACATAAAAAGACTTTTCCTATTTCTGGAAAGGTCAATGTAATATTTTAAAAACAGAAAATTTATGGAAACTACAGAAACAAAAACGTCAACTTCCGAAGGCAAATCAATAGCCATCATAGCCTACATTACCATTGTAGGTCTCATCATTGCCTTCGTTATGAACAACGACAAAAAGAATCAATTCGCAAAATACCATATCACCCAATCATTGGGTCTAGCGCTCTCAGGACTTACTTTGGGTGTCATTGGGTTAGTACCCGTTTTAGGTTGGCTCATTAACATCATTGGCGTATTTGTTTTACTCTACATGTGGATAATGGGACTCATTAATGCTATCAATGAAATTGAAAAACCTTTACCGTTCTTGGGTACACATTATATAAAATGGTTTAACAACCTTTAATTCAAATTTATTATGAAAACGAAACACATATTATTAGTCATTATCGGTCTTTTAATAGGAGGTAATGCTGAAGCACAAATTTTAAAAAAATTAAAAAAGAGAGCTGAACAAGCTGCAGAACGTACCATTTTAAGGAAAACAGACGAAATAGTTTCGAAAAAAACAGAAAAAACAATAGATGATGCTACTACTTCTAACGACAGGTCTAACACAAAAAGTGATGGAAGTGCAGATGATCAAATAGATTCTGAATCTACAAACTCTGCTTTAACAATGAACACTGCATATAAAAAAGAGTTTTATAAAGAAGATGCTATTATTAAAACTTATGAAAATGGAAACCTCAATCAGACGCAATATTTTGATGCTGACCAAGTCGCTGTTAGAATGGAATCTGATGCAATTCCTAAACCTGGTTATTTAGATAGTGAAGCCTATATGTATAGTTATAATGATAACGAGCAAGCCTATAATAAATCTGCAATACTTGCTTCAGGAGGTCAAGGAATGATGGTACCTAATATGATGTTAGAAATACTAAAGCTACCTCCAGAACCAGCTTTAGCAAATACACAAAAACAGATGGATAAAGGTATTACCCCAAACCCCTTTAATGGTTTTGTTGAGTTTGCTTTTATCTATGGACCAGAACAATTTAGATACGAAGATTTTAAAGAAGTTAAACAAAATTTACGAGGAAAAAGTTACACAAAATTCGAGTTTTTAAACGAACCTGGTTATGAAGGTAGTTATGTGATTTTTGATGACGAAGATCGTCTCATAGAAATATATACTAATAAAGCAGATACTGGACAATCTATGGATGCTTTTGATATGAGTATGATGCCACCAGGAGAAAGTCTAATTGTTTACGAATACAAACCTGTAGAAGTCAATTTACCCCCAGCAAAAGAAGTAAGAACTCGAGGGCAGGATATGATGGGATTGGTAATGGGATCTTTCAAAAAAGACAAAGATCCAGAAGATATTGATGAGGATGATTATGATACTTCTGACTCTAAAGGAATGACAAAATCTGTAAAAAAATCATTAAAAAATCACAAGGTAAAAGCAGCCGACTTACCAAAATCTTATGATTTCGATTACTTATACAAAACTACAATGGTTTCTAATTCTAAGAAGAAAGGAACAGACATGGATATTATTTTTTTAATTAATTCTAAAAATGGGAGTTTTAGTGGTTCTGAATATATAGTCAAAGACTTGAAAGATAAAGGAACCATGACGATGGTTTTTGATTCAAATCTTAACATCATGGCGATGTTTATAAAAGGACAAGCTAATCAAAATATGCTTCAAATAACCCCAATCCCTGATGTGAGAAATGAAGCCAAGATAAACTATGAAATAAAAGAATTACCTCCTAAAACTATTCTGGGATATACCTGTTCAGGACTTCAACTTGAAGATGATAAATATATTATGACGGTTTACCACGCAAAAGATGCTCCTATATCATTGATTAATTTTTTCGGAGGTGGAGGCTCAAACGCTACAAAAAATATAGAACTTCCAGATATGGACCCTAGAGTCTTAGAGCAATTTGAAAATGGTTTAGTTATGGAAATGCAATACGAAGACAAAAAGAAAAGCAAGAATAACTTTACCGTTACAGCAATCTCTTTAGAAAAAGTATCAACCGAAATTAAAATAGAGGACTATCGGTTTTTGGATATGTTTTCTGGCACAAGCATGTTTAAAAATTAATAAGAATCAAAAAACACAATTATAAACATTAAATAAAAACACAATGAAAAATATTTTAAAACTTAGAAACATTTTCGCATTAGTCTTATGTATTACCCTATTCGCATGTAGTGATGATGATAGCAATGATGGTGGCCCAGGTGATGGTGCAATATCGTATGCAGAATTTAATATTTCAGGTCCTACTACTAACGGAAATTATTCTTTTAGAGATGAAGGTAATGACGATGAGTTTAATACCCTCGGTTACTTTTATAGTACAAATGATGATCCCGAAATTTCTGATGATCAAATTCAACTATATGTTGGCAAATCGTTTACAGATTCAAACTTTTTGTTAGTAGCTCCCCCTGAAATTGGTACACACTATTTAGATGATCAAAATAACGCTAGTGATTTTGAAATTGGCATAGTGTTATCAATTCTTGAAACTTATAGTTATAAAGCCATTAATATATCCATTACTGAACTAGAAATCGATGGAAATTTTGTAAGGCATTGTAAAGGCACATTTTCAGGGGCATTCTATAGAAATAATTCAGATGTTTCAGACGTACATCAAATCAGTGGTGAGTTCGATATTAATAACTAACATTCTTTCAAATATTATAATTATAAAAACAATTAAAACGTATAAATCATGAAAAAAATCAATTTAATAATTGCCACAACTCTATTTTCTATCACATTTTCTATTGGGGCATTTGCTCAAACAGAAACTAAAATTGGTGCCTTAATTGGATATGGAACCGAAATTGAAAATATAGGAATTGGTGCCAATGCAGAGTTTCCAATAATGGAAAAATTAACCATTTCACCATCGTTTATTTATTATTTACCTAAAGATGAAAGCGGTATAAAAATAAACTGGTTTGAAGTTAATGCCAATGCCAACTATTACTTTCTAGATGAAGAAAACATTGATGTTTACGGTATTGCAGGTCTTAACTACTCTAGTATTAAAGTAAAATACGAAAACAGCTTTGGATTAGGAGGTGATTTCTCTAGTAGTGATGGTCGTATCGGTCTCAACTTAGGCGCAGGTGCCAATTTCAACATCGGAAGTAGCATCACCCCTTTTGCAGAATTAAAATACGTCATTATAGATGGTGGTCAACTCGTTGTTGCTGCAGGTGTGAAATTTAATTTGTAATTCTAAGCTTATGAAGCCTAAAATAATATCTATACTATATCTATTATTAACAATTATGTCTTGTAGTAAAAACAATGATAATTCAGATGATGATATTCAACAAAGTATTTATATCAATTATAGTGTCACAGGCAACCAAGTAAACAATACGTTCAATATTGTGACTGATATTTTCAGTAACCCAAGCGTAATTGCTGTAGCCAATATTTTTCCTGAGAGCAATTCTCAAACCTTAAAGAAGGCCGTAATCGTTTATAACGATATCAATCAATCTATTAATGCATCATTAAGTATTCCTGCAAGAACAGGTTTGACTGAAGTATTAGATGGCCATACAGATTTCGATTTACTTTTTGGATTTAGTGATTTAGAATTAGGTCTAGAAGCGAAATCTATTTCTGTAGAAGTTCTGCAAATTGAACATAATGATATTTATGCTACTAGTATAAAGGGATCTTTCCAGGGAATTGCTGTTGATAAAGTCAATATTAATGGCGATGAAATTGAAGAAACTTACATTGTAGATGGAGAGTTTGAATATAATGTATACAGCAACAATTGACACCTTTTAAAAACAAATACATTACTAAAAAGACACTTTTAGCCCGACTTAAAAAAAACATTTTACACATTTATTAATTAAAAAAATACATATTATGAAAACTTTAAAACTTACAATTTTATGCACCTTAATGAGTGGTCTGTTAAGTTTTTCGCAAACAGTACACACCGTTGATAACCGAGATCAATCTGGTGCTCAATTTACAGAATTACAAACCGCAGTTGATGCAGCAAATGCAGGAGATATAATTCAAGTGCATCCCTCTTCAGACAGTTACGGAAACATTACTGTTGGGAAAATGCTTACTATAATGGGTCTTGGGCACAATCCTGCCAATACCAATGGTGTAGTTGCCACACTAGGAAATATCACATTTATTAATAATTCGGCAGGGTCGGAAATAAAAGGGGTTGAATTACACAGAATTTCTTGTGGTAATTCTACAACAAGTCCTAACCAAAATAATATTCATATAATTAATAATCGGATAAATAATACCATAACTGGGTCTAGTACTGACGATTTAAGCAATGGTTGGATTATAGAAGGTAACTACTTTACATATAATTCTACTAATATAAACCCCCAGAGTGGTACTAATGATTGGCAGGTGAAAAATAACTTTTTGCGAGGTTCACTATATAATCTGAACAACACTTCTATTGTTACAAATAATATTTTTCTAAGTACAGCCAATTCCCAAACATTTTTCGGAAGCTGTACTAGCCCATTAGTAAACAACAATATCTTTTTAGCCACTGGTACATTAACTGAAATTGGATTATCCAGCTCCACTATCACCTTTGTAAGTAATATTACGTATAGTTATTATGGTGCTACTATAGCCCCGCTTTCTGGTAGTAATAATCTAGATAATACTAACCCTATGTTTGAAAACGTACCTTTTGGATCGGTTACTGAGTTTTATAATAACGATTTCAATTTATCTAATGGTTCGCCAGGAATTAATACAGGTAGTGATGGAACTGACATAGGTCTTTTTGGAAATAATTTTGTTTTCGACCCTAATGGAAGACCTAATCTTACACCATACCCAGAAAGTATCACAATTACCAATAGTGTTGTTGCTCCAGGACAAACACTAAATGTGGACTTTATAGCTATTCAAAAACAATAAGGATGAGACGTATTTTAATTTTACTTATTATAAGTATAGGCATGGCCGCTAATGGTTGGAGCCAAATTACGGAAGCCGAATACTTTATAGACACTGATCCTGGAATTAGCAATGCTACAAACTTAACAATTACAAGTGGTAATACCATAAATAGTAGTTTTAGTATTCCAACCCTAGGGTTAAGCAACGGCTTACATGTTCTTCATATTCGGGTTAAAGGCACAAACGATGTTTGGAGTTTGTATTATCGCGACTATTTTTACATTCACACTATAGAGATACCTTCAGCAGGTTCTAATCTGAGTACGGCTGAATATTTTATAGATACTGATCCTGGTGTTGGCAATGGTACAACTTTGTCAATCGCATCTGGGCAAATGTTAACCGATACATTTAGTATTTCTACTGCAGGACTTGATAATGGCTTACACGTACTCCATATTCGAGTAAAAGATTTAGATGATACTTGGAGTCTATTTTATAGAGATTACTTTTATATCCATACTATAGATAATGTGGTTTCAACACCTATAACGGCTGCAGAATATTTTTTTGACACCGACCCAGGGGTTGGCAATGGTTTTTCAATTCCTATAACTGAAGGTTTTACGGTTGACGAGACTTTGGCCATACCTGTCCCAATGGATATGACAGATGGTAATCACTATTTGTACCTACGTGTAAAGAATATGGATGATATTTGGTCAACCTACATATTTGCGCTTTTTAATGTAGATAGCAGTTTATCAGTAGAGGAAATTGACTATAATTTTTTTAAGGTTTTTCCTAATCCAACTAACACCTTATTGAATATTCAAACTTATACGGATTTAGACTACTCGTTACAGTTATTCGATGTTAATGGTAAAAAGTTAATTGATAATAAAACCAATAGTACAATTCACACACTTAATTTTTCTAACTATCCTAAAGGGGTTTATTTACTTCATATAACAGAGGAAAATACCAATAAACAAAGTGTTGTTAAAATAATTAAGTCATAATTTGAATTAGTTATGTAATTATTGATAGAGCCTCATTTTTGAGGTTCTATTTTTTTATAAGATATTTTAAAAGCATGAATATTAAATTTAAATCTCTTGCATTTCTTGAAGTACCAATTTAATTTCACCGTAAGAATATTTATCATCAATTTGATGCTTTAAATCTGAAAGGTTTTCGAAGGTCTTCGTTGGAATAATTTTTTTTAATTCTGAATACTTCTTCTCAGACATTAAATCTGTAACTTTTACTTCGCCCGAAGTAATAAAACTAGCCAAGTGTCCAAAAATGGTATTTTCATTTAATTCCCGTTCTAAAGCAATTTGATCAATAGATTTTCCTTCTTTAAATAAATCTAATGATATTCTTTTAGTATCTCCTTTCTTCTTTTTAGGCTCTAATTCTTCAAAAACCGAAATATCATTAGAAAATTCAATATCGTTTTCATCACAATACGCTTTAATAACTTCTAATATTTGATCACCATACTTTTCAACTCTAGTTTTTCCCATGCCATGTATTTCTAATAGCTCTTTGTTATTGACAGGTAAAGTTTCACACATCGCATAAAGTGACTTTTGACTAAAAACTTGATAATGAATTAAATCTTCATTATTTGCAATTGTGTTTCTCAGCTCTCTTAGAAATTCAAATAATTCAACATTGGTGGTACCATCTACAATAGATTTACGAGTCTTTTTAGGTTTAGCCTTTGCTAAGAACACAGACTTTGCACGTAACGATAAAAACTCTTGAGTTTCGAATCCATCGTTGAATCCTTCAAAATAGGAAAGTTTAGTTGCCAACAATTCCTCTAACGTGTCCAATTGTTTGTCTATATCCTTTTGAACAGCCTTATTATCAGTAGTGAAGTTCAATTCTTTTAACGCAATTTCAATCGTAGATTTAGTTTGCTCTCTAAAATAGTCTAAGGCTTTTGTAAAACGTACCTGAACAACTGAACTAAGCTCCGGAATTTCATTGAGCCCCACTAAGGTTTTTAATTGTGATTTAAATCCATTACTTATTTTAAGTAAATTGGTAACACTATCTTTAATCGTAATTAATGGAACTTCTACCGTTCCTTCGATACTTCCCCTATTTTTGTAATAAATGTCTAATATGCGATTAGCGGGATATATAAATTTGTAAAAATTAAAAATCTCAGAAATTAAATCTAATTGAAAATTGCGCTTTGACTCTAATAAAATAGAATCATTTGGCTGATTTGCTTCTGCTTTCTTATTAAACTCTATAACATTGTGATCGCTAATTATTTGATTAGCCTCAATTTTACTTTTTAGAATTAGACCTTCTAAAGATTTACAACGACTCAGTGCTACATAAGTTTGACCGTGTGCAAAAGCACCTTGGGCATCGATGATGGCCTTTTCAAAGGTTAATCCTTGACTTTTATGTATCGTAATAGACCAAGCCAAGCGTAATGGAATTTGAGAATAGCTTCCTATCTTATCTTCGGATATAGCTTTTGTATCGGTATCAACAGTATATTTTATATTTTCCCAAGTCTCTATTTTAGTATTGATATTAAAATCATCATCGGGACAATTAACAACAACTTCATCCTTATCTAATAAAATCACTTTACCTATTTTCCCATTAAAATACCGTTTTTCAGGCGAACTGTCATTTTTAATAAACATCACTTGAGCACCTACTTTAAGGTCTAAGGTTTCTTTGTTAGGAAAAGAATGTTCAGGAAAATTACCTTCTACAATAGCCTTGTAAGACGTTACTTTTCCTTTCAATTTATCTAATTCTAATAAATTAGTTTGTCTTGCCTTATTGTTATGTGTGGTTAGCGATATAAAACCCTCGTCTTCTTTAGGCTCAAAATCAGGTAAGAATCTCTTATTTAATTCATCTGCAGAATTAGTACTTAAGTTATTATTTCTAATTTCATTCAGAATATTAATAAACAAAGGGTTTTCTTGTCTATAAATATGTTTTAATTCTATAGTAAGAGGGTTGCAATTTTGATACGATAAACTACTAAAGAAGAAGGCATTTTTATAAAATGGCTGCAATAGCCTCCACTCATGATCCTTTATTACAGGAGATAATTGCTGCAAATCACCAATCATTAATAATTGCACACCACCAAATACCTCGTTTCTATTCTTATATCGTCGAAGTGTTTTATCAATCCCATCAAGTAAATCAGCCCTAACCATACTAATCTCGTCAATGACCACTAAATCTAGAGACTTAATTATGTCAATCTTAGTTTTACTAAATTTTCGTTTAAACCCTGAAGTACTTAGATCGTCGTCTGGTAAAATAGGACCAAA
Organism: Winogradskyella thalassocola; assembly: GCF_900099995.1. Taxonomy (GTDB): domain Bacteria; phylum Bacteroidota; class Bacteroidia; order Flavobacteriales; family Flavobacteriaceae; genus Winogradskyella; species Winogradskyella thalassocola. The sequence goes on along the minus strand of NZ_FNCZ01000007.1, from coordinate 790 downwards.
AGGCATTTGAAAAAAAGAATGAATAGTAACACCTTTTGCATTAATCGCAGCGACACCAGTCGGTGCAACGATGACCATGCGTTTATTAGTTTGAAGTTTTAATTTATGTAAGAACGTTGTTTTACCAGTACCAGCTTTCCCTGTTAGAAAAATATTTCTATTGGTTTTAGTAACAAAGTTCCAAGCTAATTCTAATTCTTTATTTTCATTCATAATATAACTACAAGTAAAGATTGAAGATAGTAAAAAAACAAATTGATTAGAACCATCCTGAAACAAAAAAACCCTCACTAGATAACTAGTAAGGGTTTAATACATATCGATTTATCATCGATAAAAAAAGGCGGCGACCTACTCTTCCACAGTAAAGCAGTACCATCGGCGCAAACGGGCTTAACTACTCTGTTCGGAATGGTTAGAGGTGAGCCCCGTCGCTATAACCACCTTAAATTTTTATTCTGATAGATATCAGAACTTGGGTTGTTATAAATAATCAACACTAATATTGTTGACATATTGAAAAAATGACATGAATATGTATCGTAATGTATACTTTATAAAAAAACTGACTCGCTCGTTAACCATTGCTGGTTGTCGAGCGAAGTCGAAGTGACAATAAGCCTATGGGTTATTAGTACTACTCGGCTATGACATTACTGCCTTTACACCTATAGCCTATCAACGTGGTAATCTTCCACGACCCTTTAAAGAAATCTCATCTTGTGGTGGGTTTCGCGCTTATATGCTTTCAGCGCTTATCCCTTCCGAACGTAGCTACCCTGCAATGCTC
>NZ_FNCZ01000026.1 GCF_900099995.1 Winogradskyella thalassocola | reverse complement strand
CAAAATCTGGGTTAATATTTGATGCAACATATAAAAGTACGCTAGTGAAAAATTAATGGGATTTTACTTGTTTTTTAGCACAGTACTTTGTTAGGCAACGTTATTTATGGTATTCAATTTTGTATTCTCTAATAGTTCTTAACTTACCATTTTGGTATTCCGATTTTTTAATGAGATTTCCATTACTATCAAAATCAGAGGTTAATTTTATAGTTTTTTCAATCTCACCATTCGAGTCATAATATTTTGTTATCTGACCACTATTATTGTCGTAAATGTATATTTCTTTGGAAGTAATGGAATCATTTAAATATTCTACGTATTCAATCTCATCTCCGTTTTCGCCGTATTTTGAAATACCATAGACACCAGGAATATCATTTGAACTATATGATTTTTCCTCTTTGATGTTATTGTTATTATAATAAGTATAGTTGGTCGTATCTTTTCTTTCTAAATTTCCCATTCGGTCATAAACTGTCCATTCAGTTTCATTTCCAAACGAATCATACTTGGTAAACCATTCAGTTTTTGATTTATCAGCATAGATTCTTGTCGTTTTTACCTCATTGTCATATTTGTCATATTCATAACCAACTTTTACTAATTGATTTTTTACTTTTTTACTCTTAAGGATTATCAATTCAGTTTCTTTATTTAATTCATTATAAGTCGATTTGGTATGACTTAAAATTGAATCCTTACTATCATAAATTAAAGACTCTATTTTGTTTCCTGTATTATCGTATTTGGCAGTCCAACGTTTAAGCGTATCATTAGGATATTTAATTTCTAATTTTTCAATTTCATCACCTTTGTCATTATAAACTGAAATCCACTTTTTATATCGTTCACCATTTTTTTTGAAACTTACTTTTTCAATGATATTACCGTTTTTATCAAACAGAATTAATTCTCTATGCTGTTCTTTGAATGTGGTTTTGATTGTGTCATTCAGTTCGTTCGAACTTCTGCGAATCGTTTCTAAGTATGATTTGACCTTTCCGTTTAGTTGTAATCTGTCAACATCGGTTTTTCTTTTCTGATTATCAGAAATACAGCTGACAATCGAAAACAATAAAAATATTATAAAGAGATTACGAATGTTCATTCTAATGTTGCCTAACGTTTATGTATAAGAATAGTTGCGGGTTTGTATGCGAGGATTTTCCGAAGGAAAATCAGACGTTACAAACACGCAACGACCTTTGATTTAGCACTAAACCGCAATTATTTTTATACGGTGTTGTAGTGCGTTATTTTATTCAATATTACTCGTATAATTTCCGATTGCTTTTAATTCCGCAATTCCATCTTCTTTTTCCGCTAATGATTTTAATTCTCGACAAAAGACATCTATTGCGTTCGGTTCAATAATTAATTCCATTGAGAGTTTGTCCTTTTCTTCTTTTCGATATTCAGTTGATACATTTTCTTCCATTGTGATTAGAACTCCGCATTTTCCAGTCGGTCCAATCTTATAAAATTCCATTTCGAAATATGCGTAACTATCTTTTTCTCCGCAAGAATGAGAGACTTTATCTTTTCCAAATGGGAAACCATTCAGTTCGTTTACAAATCCGAGTAAGGATTCAGACACTTCATAAACTTCTGTAATTCCAGAATATCGTCCGTTATTTGCTGAAATTCGCATTTCAAACATATCGTCATCTTTCCAGATTACCTCAAATTTTAAATTTCTATCGTTCATTTGCTCTAATGCACTACAACGGTTTTGTGTATGATTTCGTTGCGTGTTTCAGCAACTAATTTAGCAAATACAAACCGAATAGAAAATCCGCAAGGATTTTCGTAAGTAGGCGAGTACTAGCAATGAATTATACACGGCTTAAGTTTACAATT
>NZ_FNCZ01000006.1 GCF_900099995.1 Winogradskyella thalassocola | reverse complement strand
TTCATTGTTTTTAAACTGATAGTAATTACCATCAGAATCTGTAACATCAAAAACCTTTTGGCTGATGTCAATTCCAAAATATTTAATATCTTTATTCATAAGAAAATGTTTTTTTGAAAGGACATACTACGCGAGTTTCAACGACTTAAAATCGAGGTCTAAAAGCCTCACAGAACTGTACGAAATCTGTGTAGAAAAGAGAGGGGATTTTCAATGTTGACGAGATCTAAAGTCTCTGCGTGTATATTAACCTTATTCCTCTCTTTTGTCTTTTCTGATTTATGCTTAAATTTAATTAATTGTAAACTTAAGCCGTATATAATTTATTGCTAATTCTAGCCTACTTGCCAAAATCCTCGCAGACTTTCTTGGTCGGTAATAATTTACTAACTTAGTTACTTAACCACGCAACACCCGAGCGCAGCGAATAGGCGAAGTAAACCATATACAAAGCCGTAGGCAGTAATTTCAACAATAACCAATCTACCAAATGAAATCATTCAACAAAGCCTTTCTAATCCTAATTCTATTATCCAGTTGTAAAAAAAATAACGATTATATTTTAAACTCTTTTACAGTTGCTAAAGACACATTAATAATTCGTACTGAAAAACAAAAAGGTGAAAATTTATTTCCATTAGGTGCTGTTCCTATAGAATTTAAAAAGCAGTCAGACACCTTCCCCTATCCAATTAAATATCCAAATCAAATTCAAAATGCTCAACGTTTTTTATTGGAAACTGATTTTCAAGAAAAAGAACATTTTTATGTGGATATTATAAAAGGAATAAAAAATAGGCAGGAAGTATTTTCTGTTGATGAAAATAATAACAAAGACTTAAGTGATGATAAGATTAGACCGATTGAAATAATGAAATGGGACTCTACTGAACCTCTAATAAAGTGTAGATATTTAATTTCAAATGGAAATGAAATTGTAACGGATTCATCTTGGATAAAAATCGGTTTAGTCAATAAACGATTGTTTGTAGGTAGAAGTGAACATTTGTTGGCAAAGTTCAATATTGATAATAATAATTATGAAATTGGGATTATTGAATACAGAAATGCTAGAAGTTTTACTTATGGCCTAGATTCTGAAATATCATTAATTTCTCAAAATGGTAAGAGAATAGATTCAATAAATAAACGTGATTTAAGGAAGTTAGGCGAATTTATAAATCTAAATGGTGCGTCTTATAAATTCGATAGTATATCAAATAATGGAGAGTATATTAGTCTGGTAAAAGAAAAACATACGGAGTCAAAAATTGGAACTCAAGTTGGAATGATTGCACCTGCATTTAAAATTGTTACCACCAAAGGAGATACGATTAACAGTTCAAATTTGTTTAATAAAACAACTATAATCGCTAATTCTTGCGGCTGTGGTGGAGATGTCGAATCAACAAACGCCTTCTATGAAATTCAAAACAATTATAAGGATATAAACGTTCTTCATATAGATTCAAACATTAAAACAAATTTAGACGGACTACATATTGATATGCAGAATACATTCAACCAAGATTTCTATAAAAAATATAGGATGCAATATTGCTCAAGAATGTGTTACGTAATTGGAGATGACAAAAGAATATTAGACAAATTTTTAATTACGGACTGGAAAAATAATTTACCTGAATTAATAAAAGAATAAATCTACTGCCAACAAAGTACCATAGCAAAAAAAAATAACACGCATTAAATATTTTATTCCTTAAATTAGTTCCATAAAACACCTAAACATCCCTATACTAAAACCTAACCACACATTATGAAAAAAATCTTGATCGTAATAATCGTAGTTCTCGCTTCAAACATCGTAAGCGCACAGTTTGTAAAGGAAAAATCAATCAATGCCATAATCGGATACGGCATTAGCGTACCTTATAATAGCTTGGATGACGTAGCTGATAGCGGTATTTACTTTCAAGGAGAACTCGTACTAAAAGTCCGTTCTTGGTTTGAATTAAGACCTTATGCTGGTCTAATTTTAACGAGTTCAAATGGTAAAGATTTAAATAACAATCCTACCGATGAAAAAGCAGAATCCAAAGCCTTTTTACTTGGAGGAAAAGCGAGACTTAGAGCACCAATTCCTTGGGTGGCACCCTATCTTGAACTAGGAATAGGAGCGTCTATCGGTAAATTTGAAACCTTCACATACTACGATTATATTGATAAAGGCGGTATCATCTATCACATCCCATTTGCATTCGGACTAGAATTAGGAAAAAACAATAATGTCGATTTAGGATTTACCTATTACTCTCAACCTTCTGTTAAACAGTTTGTTGGAGCCATGGCGGTAGGAATCACAATTCCATTAAAAAAATAACCTCTTACAACAGAATACGGTTCTAAATCCCAGTTCCAATGCCATACCATAACGCGTCCAAACAAAATAGCGTTATACTAAAATGCTCCCTTTTTCATGCAAAAAACATACATTTCAAAATACAGGTTATAGCGTGGTTATAGTATGCTTATAACGTGGTTAAAGCAAGGTTAAAGCGAGTCATATTAAGGTCTAGACCGGCTTTACCCCAAATCACTAATAATTCACACACTAACTCAACTCATAAACCTGTTACACAACCAAAGAAGACTTACACTACGATTCCATGCAATGGAAAAATCTTCTTAACTTTACACTTGCAAATTATTGAAACCTCCATTATGAAAAACACCCTCCTTATTTTCACTTTTATCCTGACAAGCAACCTAATGATCGCACAAAAAACCATGACCCCAGAATTGTTATGGCAAGTAGAACGCCTTAGTGTTATGGGTTTAGATAGCGAAGGGGCTACCCTATTTTTCACAGTTAAAACACCAAACATAAGCGACAATAGTTACGACTCTAAGTACTTTAAAATGCCTGTAGATGGTGGCACTATCGTCGAAATTAAAAAGGAAGACGTAAAAGCGACAGACAAAAACACCTCTGCAGATGGTAACTATCAGTTATTTAATAACGAAGTTCAAATCGAAAACATAAAGGGTACAGACGTTTATAAGCATCTAGATAAATCTAATGTGTATATATTTTCAGACTTAGACATTCGCCATTGGGATACTTGGAGCGATGGCAACTTCAACCATTTGTTTTATAAAAAAGTAGGTTCAGAAGATGCCACAGGCATTGACATTATGCCTAATGAACCTTACCACACACCTCAAAAACCTTTTGGTGGTGATGAAGATTATATCTGGTCGCCAGACAGCAAAGCCATTTACTACGTCAGCAAAAAACTAAAAGGCAAAGCTTATGCTACCAGTACCAATACGGATATTTACAAATACAACTTAGCCACTAAAACTACGGAGAACATTACAGAAGATAACAAAGGCTACGATACCAATCCGGCGTTTTCTTCAAATGGTGCTTTGGCGTGGTTACAAATGAAAACCGATGGTTACGAAAGTGATAAAAATGACATCATTGTTTTAAACAACGGCATAAAACAGAATTTAACCCAACAATGGGATGGCACTGTAAGAAGCTTTACATGGAGTAACGACGGAAATCATGTGTATTTTACAGCAGCTGTTGATGGGACTATTCAACTTTTTAAAGTGAATTATCCAGGTAAAAAACGTATCGCTCCGGTAGTAGAACAACTTTCTGAAGGACAGTTTGACGTGACCAGTATTATCGCTCAAAAGGACAACACCTTATTGGTGACAAGAACCGACATGAACCATGCGGCTGATATTTATAATTTCAACCTAAAAAAGAAAAGCTTTAACCAACTCACCAACATCAACAAGGATATATACAATAGTGTCGATCTACCTAAAGTCGAAAAACGCTACGTGACTACAACAGACGGTAAGCAAATGTTAGTTTGGGTCATTTTACCTCCTAATTTTGATGCTACAAAAAAGTATCCAACGCTATTATATGCGCAAGGTGGACCGCAATCGGCATTATCTCAGTTTTATTCGTACCGTTGGAATTTCCAACTCATGGCGTCACAAGGCTATATTGTCGTAGCACCTAACCGTCGTGGTATGCCAGGACATGGTGTAAAATGGAATGAAGATATCAGTAAAGATTGGGGAGGACAAGTCATAGACGATTACCTTTCTGCTATTGATGCTATCGCAAAAGAACCCTATGTAGATAACGACCGATTGGGTGCTATTGGTGCTAGTTTTGGTGGCTATTCCGTATTTTATTTAGCAGGAATTCATAACAATCGCTTTAAAACTTTCATTTCTCACGATGGTGTTTTTGATACGAGATCTATGTATGGTACCACAGAAGAATTATTTTTTGTAAACCATGATTTTGGAGGTAACTATTGGGACACCACAAATGAAGCTGCACAAAAGGCTTATAATGAATTTAATCCTGTAAACAAGGTGGCAGAATGGAATACTCCGATGTTAATTATTCAAGGTGGAAAAGATTACAGAGTGCCAATTGAGCAAGGATTAGCTGCTTACCAAACGGCACAACTGCTAGGTTTAAAAAGTAAGTTATTGTATTTTCCTGAAGAAAACCACTGGGTTTTAAACCCTCAAAATGCATTAGTTTGGCAACACGAATTTTTTAAGTGGTTAAAGGAAACCTTATAAAATGTCATACCTTTTAAGCATAAACTGAATTTATTATAACTAACCAACGTCCATAATGAGAAATATAGTAGCAACCATAATTGGTTTTATTGCAGCATCTGTAACCGTTTACATCATCGAAAACCTTATTGGTCATAACCTATTTCCTTTACCAGATGGTGCAGACCCATTAAATATGGATTGGCTAAGCAACAACATGAATAAGATTCCTGTAGGCATCAAAATCTGTGTGGTCATAGCCCATTTCACAGGAGTTCTTATTGGAATGTTTGTAGCTGCCAAAATATCTAAAACCAGTATGGTACCAAGTTACATTGTTGGGGCGCTAATGCTTGCTGCTACATTTTTTAACATCATTATGTTACCAAAAGAACTGTGGTTTACACTTTCAGATGGTGTATTTGCAATTATTGGTTTCTATTTAGGGCATGTAGTAGCCTCTAAAACGATAAACAAACCTAAGGCAATTCATAAAACATAAATACAATAGTGTATTGGTAACTTTTAAATCCTCCTTCAAATAACTAATCAGTGCTTTTAACATGGCAGACAAAATAAGTTTAAAAGACGCGATTTCTATTGGTATAGGTGGTATGGTTGGTGGTGGTATTTTTGCCGTTCTCGGTTTAGCCGTATCCATAGCCCAAGGCGGAACACCTGTAGCCTTTTTATTTGCTGGTATTTTGGCTTTAATTACATCCTATAGTTATGTAAAACTATCGCAACACTATCCTGACCGAGGTGGCACCGTAAAGTTTATTAACCAAGGCTTTGGGGTGTCTATTTTTAGTGGAGCTATTAATAACTTACTCTGGATTAGCTATATTATTATGCTCTCGCTCTACGCTTCTGCTTTTGGATCGTATGCTCCTAATTTATTAGAGTTGACATCAAACACAACAGTCGACTTTCATATTTATGCAAGCGCCATTATCATCCTTGCCACAGCCATAAATTATTATAGTATTGCTGTTGTTGGAAAAATAGAATCTTATGCTGTGATCATAAAACTGATTATACTTTTTGGCTTTATAGGTGTTGGCGCTTATGGTCTCATCGGAAACCCTAACCTATCACAATTGGCCATTTCGCATTGGGAATCTCCAGTGCAATTATTTGCTGCAGGCATGGTGATTTTTGTAGCTTATGAAGGTTTTGAACTTATTGCGAATGCGGCTCCAGATATTATCAACCCAAAAAAGAACATCCCTAGAGCTTATTATGGCTCTGTTATTTTTGTTATTGTGTTATACATTATCATTGCCATAGTCACCGTTGGCTCATTGCCTTTTGATACAATTGCCACAGCAGAAGATTACGTATTAGCAGAAGCAGCAAAACCGATGTTAGGACAAATAGGATTTACCATTATTACGATTGCAGCGCTCATCTCTACATTCTCTGCGATAAATGCCTCCTTATATGGAGGTAGTCGTGTTAATTTTGAAATTGCAGAAGATGATGAATTACCACATCACTTTACATCTAAACTTTGGAATCAACCCATTGGTTTACTAGTCACAGCTATTTCGACTTTAGTTTTAGTGAATATATTAGATTTAGAAAGTATATCCACTGCCGGAAGTGTTGGGTTTATCATCATTTTTGGCATCGTTAATTTTGTGGGTTTCAAAACCTCTAAAGACACGAGTAGTAATAAAATAATTCCGATCGTTGGTTGTACACTTTGTGTTTTAGCCTTAGTGATATTAATCAATCAACAGTACAAATCGAACCTTACAGGTGTGCTCGTTTCTGGGGCAATTATTGCTTTATGCTTTATTGCGGAATGGATTTTTAAAACTTCTGAAAAGCGAAGAAAAAGCTAAGACAGCTTTAAAAGTAAATTAGGATCAGGACAGTTTGCTTTATAAAAGGCTAAATCGAGTTGATTACTCACGCCTGGATAATCTCCGCTAAAATCTTGGATATCTTTTATAATCTGAAAGTGTAAATGAGGAGGATAATCGCCATTAACCTCAGCGGTTCCCAGTGTTGCGATTAGGTCTCCTTGGGTTACTTCTACTCCAACTTCTAAATCTTGAATTGAAGTCAAGCTTAAATGCCCATATAAGGTATAAAATTCAGCACCTTCAATATGATGTTTTAAAATAATGGTTGGTCCATAATCTCCATGATTGGTATTGTTTTTAAAACTATGAATTGTTCCATTTAAAGGAGCGTAAATTGGAGTATGAGCCTCTATCCACAAATCCATACCTAAATGAATATTGCGTTCTTCCTCAGGATTTTGTTGATTAAAATAGGTGCTACGTTGGTAGATGCCACGCTTTTCCAAATAACCTCCATAAGCGATTTTGGCACCATTGGTTTTGATATACTTCCAAATAAAGCGTTCTAAATCATCTGAAGATGATACGTTAACGGCTTTTAATTCCGGATTATGAATTGATAAATCGAGTGTAATAAAATCGTTAGAAGTACGATCAGCGTCCAACAACGAATGTGGTTGGAGTGAATTTAAAAAGGCTTCGAAAGTGAGAAATGACATAAAAACAAAATTTCCATAAAAATAGAAAATCTATCTCATGGAAAACTGAATGTGAGTTTAATAATAAATTAAAAATCGAAGATTCGTCGCAGTCAATAAACAAATAGATGTCAACTACACGCAACCAGACATTATAATTACGCTTTAATTAATAATCACATTACTAAATTTAGCATTCACCATAATATTTCGGTTAGAACTTTGTCCTTCAGGATAATTACGAAGTGTTTTTTGCGTCGTTGCCTTATTATTGTACTTAGAACGGTTACCTTTAAAATAAAGGGTATAATCTATATCTTTTGGCAAATTAATAAGGGCATCACTATTTTCTAAAACTAAATTGAGATTTTTAAAAGTAGCACTTAAATTGGAAATCTTTAAATCGCCAAAACTCCCATCAATAATAGCCGTGTCTATTAAATTGCCTACAGTTACATTAGACGATTTAGAATTTAGCACTAAATTTTGAGCCGTTTTAATCTGAGCTTTATCCACAAAATTAAGATTTAAAGTCCCTAAATTCCATGTATTTACCATTACTGGAGAATAGGATACATTGATGGAAGTCTCGCTTCCATCAATGTATTCTGCTACTAAAAATGAATGTGAAATATCACCTTTCATATTATGTATTGCAGCTGTTATTTTTAATTCACCATGCCTAATATTAGTCTTTAGTTTGGCTTTCTTAGGGATTTTAATTTTAATCACCTTTTTTACTTTGCTATTATTTCCTGATTCTAATCGCTTCACCAAAATAGACGCTCTTTTATCCGCCAAATATTCATGCCGTTTTGCAAGTGCTTCCTGGCGTTTTTCCATTGACTCACCTCTCTTCTCCATGGCTTCAGCACGCTCCTCCATTTGTTTCGCTAAATTTTCTCCCCAAACTTCCATTTTCTCTTCCCATTCTTTTCCGAATTTCTCTCCAAATTCCTCTCCCCATTTTTCTATATCCTTACCGTAAATTTTGCCAAATTTCTCTCCCCATTCTTCCATATCTTTTGCCCACTTACCTTCAAAACGCTGACCGTACTTTTCACCCCATTTTTGCATTTTTTCTTGGTATCCTGACTCTCCAAATTTACGTGCCCAATCTTCCATTTTTTTCTGAAATTCTTTACCACCTTTCTTTTCATACTTTTTGCTCCATTCGGCTAAGTATTTTTCACCATCTTTTTGATATTCTTCGTAATCAAATTCTATAGTCGTAATGCCTTTTGGCAACTCAGGTAATTTTGGCATTATAGGCATTTCTGGCATTTCTGGTATCAATGGCATTTCTGCTATTGAAGGCATCATCGGCATCATTGGCATTTCTGGCATTTCTGGTAATTCGATTAATCGGTACTCTAATTCTGCTAAAGCATTAGAATATTCTGAATGCGGAAATAAGGCAGAACCACTCCCTCCTGTTGAAGATATAAGCACCCTATTACTAGACCCTTCTACTTTCAGATTCCAGTTTTCTAAAGCTTGTTTTAATTCGGCATCAGATAATTTATCGCCTTCAATATAAGCCTCAACTTCCACCACATCTTTATTCCATGTATCTATTTCTATCTCTACATAACTGGTGTTTAAATCGACAACGACCTCTTTGTTCACTTTGATAGATTGTGATGTTTTAGTCATCTTTTTTTGTGCATAACCAAACGTGGTTATAAGGCACATTACTAAAATTCTAATTGTGTTCATAATTTTTGATTTTTAGAAATACCCAATAAGCTGAATATAATCTGTTCGTTTTTTGATTTAATTGATTGATTGATTGATTGATTGATTTTATACTACTTTGACTGCGCTTAGCGTGGCACCACTTTAAACACTTTCTTCAGAAAATACATCGTCATTAAACTCTTTTAGTTTTTCTTTAAGTCGCATTACTAAATTGAGTCTAAATTTTAAATTATTAATTAAAGCATCTAAAGTGGCTTCATTGGGGCCATTGGTATTTAACTCAATGGTTAAGGCTTTATATTCATCGTTTAACTCTTTTAGCCGTTCCACATACCCATCAAATAATTCCTTATTCTCAGGGGTGAGTTGCACTTTAGATAATTCTAAATTAATGCTAGCTAAATAGTAATCTTCCACCTTTTTTAAACTCGGAGATACATCTCCTAAAGATTTTAGTTCTGCATCAACAATTTTAGTTGGCTCAACTGTTTCTGAAGGAGTTTGAAAATATTGATACCCTCCATAACTTAAGCCTAAAAGCAATACCACACTTGCAGCGATATTTAAAAAGCTAAATCTGTGAGTTGATTTTCGCTCCTTTGGAAACTCATTTTCTAATTTTTCAAGAAAACGTGCTTCATGACCTTCAGACATTTTTGTCTGCTGATCTTTTGAGTCTTCTTCAAATAAATTTCTAAGATCTTGTGCCATTTTTTTCTAATTTTAATGCGTCTTTTAATTTTTGTTTTCCTCGCGATAATTGTGTTCGAGATGCGATTTCAGAAATACTTAAAATTTCAGATATTTCTTTGTGATCGTAACCCTCTATTAAATACAATAGCACCACAACCTTATATTTTTCGGGTAAGGCTGCTATCGCTAATTTTACGTCTTCAACGGTAATATCATCTTCAACAGTCCAATCCATTTCGTTGTTGTCTTCAATCACACTTAAGTGATGCTCTTCTAATTCAACCAAACGCTGTTTTTTAGCCTTTAAAACATCAATACATCTATTGATGACAATGCGTTTTAACCACGCCCCAAAACTGACTTCAGCTTTAAAATGTTCTAATTTAGAAAACGCATTTATAAACGCTTCTTGTACAACATCTTCCGCCTCCATTCTATCTTTAACAAATCGAAGTGCGACAATTAACATGCCGTTACAGTATTGATTGTACAATTGCATCTGCGCTTGTCTATCGTTCTGTTTGCATTTTTCAACAATATGAATTTGAAACGTACTGATTTTGGTTTTGGTTTTTGATTGGTTACACATTAAAGACGACACAAAAATTGAAGTGTTGCAAGAATCTTAAAAAAAGTTTTCAATTTTATAAGATTTAGATAAAATTCAACGTTTGACATCCATAAAGTTAGGGATTTGAATTATCTTTAAATCTTGAATGCATAAGTTTGCACTTTCATTTTTAACCCGAATTATTTAAGATTAACAACTATGTTAAAACGCCTCCTTATTATCTTATCTATTTTAGCTTTAGGTTTGCTATTATATTCTGTATTTGTTGAAGATATTTTTTCCCCTCCCTTAAGTCCAAAAGATACTGCCGAAATATCACTTAACGATTTAACTCTTAAAGTAGAATATAATAGACCTGCAAAACGTGATCGAGATATTTTTGGGGCATTGGTACCATTCGACAAAGTATGGCGAACAGGTGCAAACGAAGCGACTACTTTTGAAACCAATCAAAGATTACTCATTGATGGCATAATATTAAATAAAGGGAAATATACCATTTGGACCGTACCAATGAAAGACAAATGGAAAGTCATGTTTAACTCTAAACAATACGATTGGGGTGTTGATGAAAAAATGGAACCAATGTGGGATCCCAACTACGATGCACTTGAGTTGCTTGTTCCTGCTCAAGAATTAGATGTTACTGTAGAACGCTTTACCATTGCTTTTGATAATAAGACAGGTCATTTAAAATTAACTATGGCTTGGGACAATACCTTAATTGAAGTCCCAATTGAAGTTAAAGAAGCAAAAATCTAAAAATAAATTAATTGCAAAGTGGCAAAGAAAAACAAGACATACAAATCTGCTTTGCATGAACAAGATGGTGTTCAATCGCCAAATAGTTTAAGCCCTAATGTCGCTAAAATTATAAAAGCGAATCGAAAAAAAATCATTTCAGTTGATGATCTAGTGTCTGGTATTCTCTCAGGAAATATAACGGCTTTAAGTAGAGCCATTACCTTAATCGAAAGTACCAATCCTTCACATACTAAAAAAACAAACGAGATTATAACTAAATGTTTACCTTATTCTAATACCTCTATTAGAATAGGAATTACAGGTGTTCCCGGTGTGGGTAAAAGCACCTTTATTGAAGCTTTTGGAATTCACCTCACGTCTTTACAAAAAAAAGTAGCTGTTTTAGCCGTAGACCCAAGTAGTAGTTTAAGTCAAGGTAGTATTTTGGGAGACAAAACTAGAATGGTAGATTTAGTAAAAAATGAAAATGCGTTTATACGCCCTTCTCCTTCCGGAAATTCTTTAGGAGGTGTCGCTAGAAAAACACGTGAAACAATTATTCTATGTGAAGCTGCTGGTTTTGATACTATTATTATTGAAACTGTTGGAGTTGGACAAAGTGAAACCGCAGTACATAGTATGGTCGATTTCTTTTTATTACTAAAACTCGCTGGAGCTGGTGATGAACTACAAGGCATAAAACGGGGCATTATAGAAATGGCAGATGCTATTGTGATTAACAAAGCCGATGGTGACAATTTAAAAGCCGCTAAAATGGCTAAAGTAGAATTTAATAGGGCATTGCATTTATATCCTGCAAAATCTTCAGAATGGACACCAAAAGTAACTCTATGCAGTGCCCTGGAACGTGAAGGTATACCTGAAGTTTGGAATATGATTGAAGATTATACTAAAACCACATCAGAGAATCAGTATTTTGAAACCAACAGAAATAATCAGAATAAATTTTGGCTACTCCAAACAATTGAAGACCGTTTAAAGTCTGATTTCTACAACGCCTCCAAAATTAAATTGGCATTACCTCAGCAAATTAAACTGGTTGAAGTTGGTAAAACAACGCCATTTGCTGCTGCTGAGTATTTGCTTTCGCTTTAATTAACACATCAAAAAAATTCCATTCAAAAATGAAGCAGACTGAAATGACTTTAGGTATTACGATACTACTATTAATGATATTACGATTATTCTTTACGTATCCTTATGCCGCATTATTAATTTCCTTACTTACCTTATTATTGGCAGTACTTTACTTTGTGTTGAGCTTTGGTCTTTTAAATCAAATAAGATTTAGGAATTTATTTAAAAAAGAATCTTACAAAGACATTAGCATATTGCGAATAATCGGAACTATAGGTACTGGCTTTGTTTTATCATTAATTTCAATTAGTGTTTTATTTAAATTTCAAAGATGGCCTTATGGAAATTTAAATCTATTGATAGGCTTAGTCAGCTTATTACCAATTCTTGCTATTGTCATTTTTAAATTTTTTACACATAAAAACAAATTTTACAGAATACTTTTAATTCGTCTTTCAATATTTTTTGCCGTTGGCGTCTTGTTTTACTTAACAAAACCGGAAACGCTATTAGAACTAAAATTTAGAGATTCCCCAGACTATGTAGAAGCCGTAAAGAATGAGATGAACGATCCTGAAAATATGGAATTACAGGAAATAACAGATAAAACACGATTAAAAATGGATTCCTCTAAGTAAACCGTTTGCTCTAAGAATTTCTATAGAATACACATTAAATCACAAGACCTTGCTGCCGTATAAAAAAACAATACTTTTGTACAGACAAAGCTATAGACCGCATGACGTACCAATTCACCATCATAGTTCCCGTTTATAATGAAGAGGATAATTTACAACGTGTAGAATCAGAACTACTAAAATATCTTCAAATTGCTAAGGTTACAACGTCTGTACTCTTTGTTAATGATGGCTCTAGTGATGATAGTCAAGCAGTAATTGAGGCTATTTGTGATCGCAATGATGCATTTGAATACATCTCATTTAAAGAAAACAGAGGTTTAAGCGCTGCTATAAAAGCGGGTTTTGACAATGTTGATTCAGAATTAGTTGGTTATATAGATTCCGATTTACAAACTACGCCAGAAGATTTCAATATCCTTTTAGACCATATTGATTCTTATGAATTAGTTACAGGAGTACGTTCTAATCGAAAAGATTCTTTTGTTAAAAGTATGTCGTCAAAAATCGCAAACGGTATAAGACGTGCTTTTACGCATGATGGAATGATTGATACAGGTTGTCCGCTGAAAATTATTAAAACAGATTATGCTAAACGCATTCCCATGTTTAGAGGACTACATCGCTTTTTACCTGCTATGATAATGCTTCAACATGGACGGGTGACTCAAATTACAGTCCGACATTTTCCCAGAATAGCTGGTACTGGAAAATTTGGATTTTGGAACCGATTATTTGGTCCTCTAATAGATTGTTTTGCCTATTTATGGATGAAGAAAAAATACATTAATTACGAGATTTCTAAATCGAGTAAATGATAGAATTAACTATTATAAAACACAGAAATTCAATTTGAAAGACTGGATTATTTACAGCATCGGATTCTTAGCTCAGATTCTATTTTCTTCTCGGCTCATCATTCAATGGATCACTTCAGAAAAGCAACGTAAAGTTAGTTCCCCAAAAGCATTTTGGATACTCAGCTTAGTAGCGTCTTTCTTATTGTTTATTTATGGGTACTTGCGCTTAGATTTCGCTATTATGTTGGGGCAGAGTTTGACGTATTATATATATATTCGAAACTTACAGCTGCAAGGTCAATGGCAAAAATTCCCTAAAATTATACAGTATTTACTTTTTATTGTTCCGATATTAATCGTTGTATTCTATTATAATAACAATAAAATTGATGTCGAGTTACTTTTTCAAAATACAGATATTCCTACATGGCTATTGGCATTAGGTATTATTGCCCAAGTTATTTTCACGCTTCGTTTTGTATATCAATGGGTTTATTCTGAACGCAACAAAGCATCTATTTTACCAATGGGATTTTGGGTACTAAGTTTAATTGGCGCATGTTTAATATTAGCGTATGCTATTATAAGAAAAGATCCTGTGTTATTTGTAGGTCATTTATTTGGTGTGGTGATTTACGCTCGTAACACGTATTTAATTAAACAAGCAACAGATAAAGATTATTGAAAATTTCTAAGTCTTAATTACTTAAGCTCTGTAATTATGATAGAAGTTTTGCTATAAATTAAGTTCTATTAAGCGATATATTTTTTGAAAATATAGTTGTACAGTTTATAGAATCCAAAACCCGAAAGTCCACCAAAAGTCATGCCACATAACAGGTCTAAAGGATAGTGAACACCGACATAAACGCGACTATAAGCAACAACTAAACTCCAAACTAATAAGAGATAAATTAAGTTCTTTAAATAAGGTCTTAATAACAAACCAGCGAAGATGGCAGCCGCCATTGAGTTAGAAGCATGACCAGAGAAAAAACCATATAAACTACAACGTGGTGCAACAAAACGTGTTAAATCCATAACACCTTCTGCTCTACATGGTCTTGGGCGTTCAAAAGAAAGCTTAAAAAGGTTTGTAATTTGATCTGTAAAGGCAATCATTCCTGCCACAATAACTACCGCAAGTATTAATGCTTTATAACCCAGTTTTTTATAAATTAAAAACAACAATAAAGCATATAAAGGGAAAGAGGTTAGTTTATTGGTGATTACCAACCAT
The DNA here is from genome assembly GCF_900099995.1 of Winogradskyella thalassocola. GTDB lineage: Bacteria > Bacteroidota > Bacteroidia > Flavobacteriales > Flavobacteriaceae > Winogradskyella > Winogradskyella thalassocola. The sequence goes on along the minus strand of NZ_FNCZ01000006.1, from coordinate 214,806 downwards.
AAACCATCCCAAGTTTCAGACCCTAAATTATTGAGGTATAAAAAAAGTTCTTTATCGTACTCTATAAGTTGTTCTAGCATTAATCGTCGTATCTCGCAATTTCTCTATCGTAAAACTCGGTAGCTTGCTGAATATAGTTTTCAGTTTCAGTTTCTAGTTCCTTCTCATCGTGCTGATCAAATTCTTCAAACCACTCTACTTCATCATCTTCAAGATTAATTATAAAACGAGGAAATTCAGTATGTATAATAAATATGGCGTTAGGATAATCTGTATTGTCGCCTAATATGAATTTTGGTAATTCCATTTTTTTTGAATTTTGTGTTTGAAAGTCTGCAGTTTTTCAACTTAAGCTGCAAATATATAGATTTTGAATGAGCTACTCGAGTAATATTGAAATATCAAAACACTCGTTAAGATTATGCCTTAATTTGATGATTTAACGATAAGTTTTTTAGTCAGTAGATTAAACCGTATAAACAAAAGAATAGCTGCTACTGTTAAACCTGCAATGAGCCCAATCCAAATACCTAAACTACCATAAGCTTCTGCTTTTCCTAAATAATAACTAATTGGAAAACCGACAACCCAATACGAAATAAAGGTAATTATAGTTGGCATTTTTACATCTTGCAACCCACGCAGTGCACCAAGAGCAATCACTTGAAGACTATCACTTATCTGAAACACCGCTGCCGCTAACAATAAAGTTGCAGCAATACTTACAACTTCTGCCGTATCCATTGCATTTTTCGGATCATCTAAATCCACATACAAATCTGGAAGTAATTGATGGAAGGCCACAAACAGTAAAGCAAAAATCACTGCGAAAATAAAGCCCACAAAAAATATAGATTCCGCAATACGTTTTAACGCTGTAAAATCATTTAATCCTTTTTGGTTCCCTACCCTAACCATTGCCGCAACACTTAATCCTGTGGCTACCATAAACGTCATAGACGATAGGTTTAATGCGATTTGATTTGCAGCTTGTGCATTGGCACCTAGAGTTCCACTTAACCATATGGCTGCCGTAAAAATACCGACTTCAAAAAACATTTGCATGGCACTTGGAAGTCCTAAATTACTTAGTTTTCTTATAGGCCGTTTACTTAATTGAAAGAACTTTATATTAGTGACATAGGCTTTTGATTTTTCACGTTTTGCTAGTAACCACCATAAATAAGCGACCATAACAAAACGAGAAACTAAGGTCCCAACTGCTGCACCAACAATTCCCATTTCAGGAAAACCAAACTTTCCAAAAATCAACACATAGTTAATGGCGACGTTGAGTAAATTGGCAACTATTGTTGCATACATGGGGTATTTGGTTAGCGACAATCCGTCGCTAAATTGCTTAAAGGCTTGAAAAATAATCAATGGTACTAATGAAAATGCTACCAAATCTAAATACGGAATAGCTAAATCGACCACTTCTTCTGGCTGATCCATAATATACATTAAAGGTTTAGCAAACAACAAGATACCGAATAAAACTAATCCTAAAACTGTACAAAGAAAAAGACCATGCTTAAACACAGATTTTCCTTTTTCAAAATTTTTCTCAGTATCAGCTTCTGCCACTAAAGGGGTAATTGCCGTAGAAAACCCAATTCCGATAGACATGGCTATAAAAATAAAGCTGTTCCCTAAAGAGACTGCAGCCAATTCCGTTGCACCCAATTGGCCAACCATGATATTATCTATAAAACTCACAAAAGTATGACCAAGCATACCCAACATCACAGGAGATGCGAGCTTAAGATTGTATCTAAATTCTTTAGTGTAGTTGCTTAAAACCATGGCGCAAAAGTAATACTTCCATTTAGTTTTAAGAATGAATTATTTAGTAAATAATAGGCGTATTTTGAAATTATAACAAGACGCGATTAGCTCTTAAAATAAAAGGTTATTAATCAATTCTTTTTGCTTGCGTTAAAAAAGAGAGGCCTTGCTGACCAGATGTGGATGTCATTACCCCTTCAAAAATAGGTTCAGGAGAATTTTTAGGTGTCTGCCAATCAAAAATAAAGTTACCACCTGTACCACCTGCAATATCCACTTCATTAATAACAATATCTAAAGTTTCCATTGGAGTTAAGTAAACCGGTTTCTCAAAATACGTTTTTAATAAGGCGCCATGTGTATCAAAGTAATCTATTTTAGATAAGTATAGCGTGTCATTAGCACTTGTATTTCTTATACTTATCATAGCAGTAAGATTATACATTTTATGCTGAGAATAGCTATAAATTTGAGAATAAACGGATAGATATGATTTTCCGGATTCTAAAGAATCTGTAAGTTTAAGATTTGCTTGTCGTGCACTCCAATTAATTTTTTCGTACCCATCATCATTCAGCCCTTCATTACAAGAATAAAAACCATAAAGCACTATAAATAAAACTATTATTCTTTTCATATGTGATAATTTAATTCTTTTAAAATCGTATTGCTTCGCATTATTTTATCCACTTAATGATACTGATAAATTTTAAAACTACAAATAAAAACTAAACAATAATATTTACTCAACTGAAGCGCAATACTAATTTTAACCTATCAGCGTTTTATCAAGGATCATATTAACTTCATTTAAGCTGTCTTCATTATCTAATAAAAGTACTAAAGTATCATTAGCTTCAATAACCGTAGAACCTCCTGGACGTACAAATTTATTATTTCGTTTTATCATTACAATAAATGCTGAATTAGGAAAATGTAAATCTATAATTCGTTTATGTACTGCAAAACTATCAGGCGGTATTAAGATTTCCTCCATTGCTGATTTAGGCAAATTAAGAATGTAGCGGTCGTTCTCTGCAATAGGTTTCACTTCTTCTGGTAGAGCCACATTTAACCATTTCGCAAAAAGAGATAAGGTTGTTCCTTGAATTAAAACAGAGGTCACTGAAATAAAGAAGACAATATTAAATATCATGTTAGCTTTATCAATGCCTGCCAAAAGCGGATAGGTCGCAAATACTATCGGAACGGCACCACGTAAACCAACCCAGGAAATATAAAAGCGCCTTCTCATTTTCATCTTGAAAAACATGAGACTTATCAACACCGCTGCAGGTCGCGCCACAAGAATAAGGAATACTGAGATTAACAACCCAATTCCCATGTAAGGAATAATTTGAGACGGAAACACAAGCAAACCTAAAGTAAGGAATAATACAATTTGCATTAACCATGCTATTCCATCAAACATTTTTAAAATTGTCGACTTATGAATTAAATCTTGGTTTCCTAAATACACAGCACAGATATAGATGGCAAGAAATCCATTTCCTCCGACAAAATCAGTTGCTGAAAATGTAATAAACATCAGCGCAATAACTAAAACAGGATAAAGTCCTTCGAAACCTAATTTAATTCTATTAATAATAATCTTACTCAATTTACCAAAGGCGAAACCAGCAATACCACCTAAGATCATCTGTTGAAAAAACATAAAAATCATAGTAGGAACACTCTGGTCTTGATTTATTACTAAACTTAAACATGCCAAGGTTAACACATAAGCCATGGGATCATTACTTCCACTTTCTAACTCTAATGTTGGTCTTAAGTTTGTTTTTAATGCTAAATTTTTTGAACGCAAAATAGAAAATACAGCTGCCGCATCTGTAGAAGACACAATGGATCCCAACAACATACTTTCATAAATTGTGAAATCGGTTACAAACCAAACAAATGTTCCCAATGTTGCTGCAGTTAGAAAAACGCCAAGTGTAGATAAAACAAGCCCTTCTTTAAGAATGGGTTTTATAGCTTTGAAATTAGTATCTAGACCACCTGAAAACAATATAAAGTTAAGAGAAACAATACCTATAAACTGTGCTAATTTAGGATCATCAAAACGAATACCACCAATACCATCCGAACCGGCTAGCATTCCTATAGCCAAAAAAAGTATTAATGTTGGAACACCAAATTTATAAGATGTCTTACCTACAATAATACTTATAAAAAGTAATAGCGAACCTATTAAGAGGATGTTTTCAGTGGTTAAATTCATACATTACTAATTAAGATTAGCAAGCGCAAATTTAGGTTTTTTATTAAAAAAAAGTGAGTAAATATGAGTTTTAAAACGTAGTGATTCAATAAATTATCAACTTATAAAAAATAGAGCTAGATTAACTTTTTATGGTAAAACAAAACCACTTTAATTACCATATCTATAGTGACTTAAACGGATTTTAATTATCCGTAAATCTCAAAGCCAATTATAATGTAATTAAGGCTTTCTTAGCTTCCTCAAACTCACGTGTTATCTCCTCTACAATCTCAGCAACCGGTTTCACATCGTGAATTAAACCTGCTATTTGACCTATTTCTAATTCCCCATCGTCTAAATTACCTTCAAACATACCACGTTTGGCTCTAGCTCTTCCTAATAATTCTTTGAGTTGCTCTGTAGATGGACTGGTTTTATAAAGTTCTTGTAAGTCGTTGTAGAATTTATTTTTTATTAATCTAACAGGAGCTAATTCTTTTAAGGTTAGTTGTGTATCTCCTTCTTTAGCATCAACAACAACTTGCTTAAACGCTTGGTGCGCTGAAGATTCTTCACTCGCAACAAATCGACTTCCCACCTGTACTCCATCGGCACCCAGAATCATACAGGCTAACATGGCTTTTCCTGTGGCAATACCACCTGCTGCAATTAAAGGAATTTCAAGTTGTTCCTTTACCATTGGTATCAATGTCAACGTTGTAGTTTCATCTCTTCCATTATGTCCTCCGGCTTCAAAACCTTCTGCAACAACAGCATCGACGCCAGCGTCTTGCGCTTTTAAGGCGAACTTTACACTACTTACCACATGCACTACTGTAATGCCTTTGTCTTGTAACCATTTGGTCCAAGTTTTAGGATTTCCAGCAGAGGTAAAAACAATTTTCACACCCTCTTCAACAATGATATCCATGATTTCTTGAACATTTGGATACAACATGGGCACATTAACACCAAATGGTTGATCCGTTGCTGCTTTACATTTTTGAATGTGTTCTCGTAAAACGTCTGGATACATGGAACCTGCTCCGATTAACCCTAATACACCTGAGTTACTTGCAGCTGAAGCTAATCTCCAACCACTGTTCCAAATCATTCCAGCTTGGATGATTGGATATTTTATATTGAAAAGTGACGTGATTCTATTTGCCATTAGTGTTTTATAAATTTGAACGTTTTTGAAATAGATTTAGTTGAAAGTTTGATGATATATAATCCTGAAGCTAAACCCGAAACATTAATAGATTTAGAATTTTCATTTATAAATTGATTCAAAATTTCTTGACCTAATTGGTTATAAATCGAAACCTCTAATTGGTTTACTATAGAAAGTAGTATTACATTCAAGTTCGATTTTACCGGATTCGGGTAAATTCTAAAATCCTCAAAAGGTTCTTCATCCAGAGATAATGCTAAGTTCTTTGCTAATTCTAAATCTGGGATTCCGTATCCTAAAAAATCATCAGGATCAGTATATTGTGAAGCCGATTGCCTTACATAATCCATAATTTCAGTTGGTAAAGCATTCGGAATAGCTTGCCACAACGCTGCAATACCGCCACAAAGAATGGGCCCACTGAACGATGTTCCATTATTCTGAACAATAGTATTATTTTCATTAATCACATAAGCCAATCCTGCTCTAGCAACTACATCCGGTTTTTGATAACCTACTTGCGCAGCGCCTCCTTGCGAACTAAAAGTAACATAATCACCATCAGCATTTACACCTCCTATAGACAAGACATTTGGCGAATCTGCAGGTGCACCAACTGTTTGCCAATCTGTGGCTCCAGAATTACCTGCACTTACAACCACTAAAATTCCTTTTTCAACTGCAATAGAAGCGCCTTTAGAAATAAAGGCTGTTTCACCATTCATATCTGCAGGTGTATAATTGTAATTAGAATTATCAAAGGTTTGATATCCCAAGGACGTATTAATCATATCTACACCTAAACTATCTGCACGCTCCGCAGCTTCTACCCAATAACTTTCTTCTACAGGATTTTCACTTCCGGCATCTTCTGTTCTAAACACATAATATGATGCTTCTGGTGCAGTTCCAACATATTCATCTTCAACAAAACCAGCCATAGTACTCAACACTTTAGTGCCATGATTACTACCTATAAAGTCATATACCTCTGAAGTTCGATCTACAAAATCGTAACCCCCTAATAAGTCTCCATTATCGCGTAACCGTTGAAATGCGTCTATTGTATTCACCCCCGGAAATCCTGCATCCATAACTGCAATTGTAATCCCATCTCCTGTAAAATCAGCCAAATGAAGATGGTCTACATTAATCATTTCTACCTGATTTTGAGTATCCCCATAAGTAAAAGCAATCGTTTCGTCTTCGGTTTCTGTTTTGTTTAATCTTGAATTGCTTCTTGAAGATGTATTCAAATTTTGATTAGCAAAATCAATACTTTCAACATATGTTAGATTGCCTAGGGCATTTATATCATCTTCTGTCCCTCTAATATGAACGGCATTAAACCATTTCGATTTAGCCAAGACGGTGATTCCTGTTTGAGATTTTAAATCTGAAATATAGGTTTCGTTTACTGGAACATCACGTTCATCAATAGCAATATTATGATTCTGTTTTCTATCTATGGCCTTTTGAGTAAGAATACTGGTAGGATTAGCTATTGAAGCTGCAACGTTTGGTTTGTCTATTAGGTAAATCCATGCGTCTTCTTGCGCAAAACTCTTCGTGATAAAAATTAAAAGTAGTATTGTAAAAATGTTTTTCATAAAACTATACATCTAACTTGTTCTCGATATAATTTTTAACCAAAAAAAAATTAAAAATTACCCGAACTGACGACTTCTATTTCATCTATCAGAAAAATGATATTAAAGGCAAGTTAAGAAATAACTCCTGATCCTAATAATTCATCTTTTAAATACCATGCGACAAATTGACCTTCTGTAATTGCGGATTGTTTGTTTTCAAATTCCACATACATACCTGAAGCGACTTTATGCAAAATTGCTTTTTCTAAGGTTTGTCTGTAGCGAATTCTCGCCATGACTTCCATGGTTTCACCTTCGTTTATGGCTAAATCTTCGCGCACCCAATGCAATTCTTCGTTCGTCACAAACAATACATTTCTGTATAAACCAGGATGTTGTTTTCCTTGCCCTGTATAGATTATATTGTCTTTTACATCTGTATCTATTACAAATAAAGGTTCTACAGTACCACCAACCCCTAAACCTTTTCGTTGGCCTTTAGTAAAATAATGTGCACCTTGATGTTTACCTACCACTTTTCCGTCTGTTAGAGTATAGGTTGGTTTTTTTGATAAAGCTTCCAACTCATGTTCTTTTGAATCGAACTTTGGAAGCGCTTCATTGTAAATTTCAAACGTATCTGCCACTTCAACAATATCTCCCACCTTCGGTTTTAATTGTTGTTGTAAAAACTCTGGTAATCTTACTTTCCCTATAAAACACAAACCTTGAGAATCTTTCTTTTCGGCTGTAATTAAATCTTGTGCTTTGGCAATCTCTCTTACTTCTGGTTTTAATAATTCGCCAATAGGAAATAAAGCTTTCGCTAATTGCTGTTGCGATAATTGGCACAAAAAATAAGATTGATCTTTATTATCATCTGCACCAGCTAGCAACTGATGGATTTGTTTTCCGTCTTTTTCAATCGTTCCTTTTCTGCAGTAGTGACCTGTAGCGACATAATCTGCACCTAATTCTAAAGCGATATCCATAAAGACATCAAACTTTATTTCGCGATTACAAAGTACATCTGGATTTGGTGTGCGTCCTTTTTCATATTCGTTAAACATGTAATCTACAATACGCTCTTTGTATTGCACACTTAAATCTACCGTTTGAAAAGGAATGCCTAATTTATCTGCGACCAACATGGCATCATTGCTATCTTCTAACCACGGACATTCATCTGAAATGGTCACAGAATCATCGTGCCAATTTTTCATAAAAAGTCCAATAACTTCGTAGCCTTGCTCTTTTAAAAGATAAGCTGCAACACTAGAATCTACTCCTCCCGAAAGTCCTACGATGACTCTTTTCATATTAATTACCTGCAAAAGCAGGTATCACTTTTAATTAATAATTAGATGCTTTTTTAAAAACACCCCTAAAGTCCCCTTAAGGGGACAATTTAAAACATGAATATTAAATATTCATAACGTTTTAGTTCGAAAAACTTAGGCAAAATTACAAAATAAAAAAGGCAATCCTATTAAGATTGCCATTCTGAAATTCTATGTGATGTATAGCCTTAAACTATTCCTTTTTTGAAATTACTTCTTGTGTCGTATGGTTTATTTCTTTGTTTAGTTTTCCGTCTTCATAATACTTCCAAATTCCTTTTTTCTGACTATTACTATAATTACCTTCTGAAGTTATATCTCCAAGAGCATCATAATTAATCGTTTTGCCTTCTAACTCTCCAACTATATAATGGGTATGTCTTAGCAAAACACCTTTCTCTGAAAACCATTTAGATTCACCATCGAGTTCTCCATTTTTATAATGTGCACTTTCTGCAACACCTCCGTTTTTAAAATATACAAAACGTTCTCCTTCAAGTAAACCGTCCTCATTATAATTTTCTTCAATCATTTTTATTGAAGAATTTTTATGATAGAACGTCCATAGTCCGATAAATCGCTTGCCATTCATTTTACCTTCACTAATCACTTTTTTAGTAGATGCTATAAACGTAACATCAGCAATACTATCTGTTTCATTAAATACCTTTATAGCACTCAAAACACTTTTACCTCCGGATAAGGTGTAGAATTTAAACGAGTCAATTTCTTTTCCATGTTTAAAAACTCCTTCGTAACGTTTTTCTTTGGTTTTATGGTAATTTTTAGTCCAAAAACCGTGTCGTAGTCCGTCTTTATCCAATTGATTTACCGGATTTTGAGCAAGGGCAGATGTTAAAAATAGTGTTAAAGTGAAAAGTGCGCAAACTTTTTGTTTAATCATTTTGTAATTTTGTTAAACAAACCGGTCGAGGTTTGAATGTTGAACAATATAAAACTCAAAACAATGAAAATTATTTTAAAAAACTTCAAATTACTTTCAGTATTTCTATTGGTTATAGGATTTACTTCTTGTAGTGATGATGATGACAACGTAACAACACCAGCTACAACTACAGTTATAGATGTAGCATTAGAGAACAATTTAACATCTTTAGCTGCCGCTTTACAAGCTACCGATTTAGTAACTACTTTACAAGGTGAAGGACCTTTTACGGTTTTTGCGCCTACAAATGATGCATTTACTCAATTATTAAATGACACAGGTTTAGATTTAGATAATTTATCTACGGCTGAAGAAGCATTAGTAAAAAACATTCTATTAAATCACGTTATTATAGGTGCTACTGTAACGTCTACAGATTTAGTGAATGCTGGATCAGGATATACGAATACCGCTGCAACAGGGCCAAACGAAGCCAATCTTAGTTTATACTACACAACATCTAATGGAGTGATGTTGAATGGATCTTCAACCGTTACAAATGCAGATAACACTGCAACAAACGGTATTGTTCATATTGTTGACGAAGTTATTGGTTTACCAACTATTGCAACGTTTGCAACAACCAATCCTGCTTTATCAAATTTAGTAGCTGCTTTACAATTGGCTGACAGTGGTACACCTACAGTACCTTATATCGCTACAGTATCCGATGCAACTGCTGGACCATTCACTGTATTTGCTCCTTCAAATGATGCTTTTGCTGATTTATTATTAGAGTTAGATCCTTCTGGAAATACTGCTCTTGGTGATTTAGCCCCAGCAACAGTTGATGCTGTTTTAACATATCATATTGTAAGTGGTAATGTGCAATCTAGTGGTTTACCAAATGGAACTGTTACAACTTTAGGAGGTAACATAACTGCTGATAATACGGCATTTACATTAACAGATCCTAATGCGCGTGTAAGTAATATTGTAACGAGCCTTGTAGATATTCAATCTATTAATGGTGTGGTACATGTTATAGACAAAGTACTTTTACCAATGCAATAAAATTAAAAAATTGAGGTAGACATCCTCATTTTTATTAGGTTGATTAATTAGTTAGGAAAAGGCTCAAACGGTTAAAGGTTTGGGTCTTTTTTATTCTAATACTTTAGAAAAATAAATTCGACGATGACCTTTTGGAAAATTCTTAATTTCACCAATAACATCATAGCCATTTTTTATATAAAACTCTTCTGCTTGAAAATCAAAAGTATCTACTATTGCGATGCTCACACCTCGCTTTATAGCTTTATTTTCAAGATGTTTTAATAAGGTTCTTCCTAAACCTTGATTTCTGTAGTCTTCATCTATCCAAAGTATTTTAATTTCTAAACCATTCCAATAATTGATTCCCGCTAAAACACCGCCAATGACCTTGTCTTTCTCATTTTTTATACTAAATTCTAATCGTGTCCATATATCTGAGCAGCTACCTTATCTAAATAATAGGCGTTAAGACCATCCACAATTGTTATAGTAGCTGCTTTGTTACAAACTTCGATTTTCATCCGTTCAAATTATTTAATAAAATAGCCTCAACAAAAATGTTGAGGCTATAGGTTTCATATTTAGTAGTAAGGCAAAGATTAATTATTTCTTCTTCCCTTTTTGTTGTGATTGTTTTTGCTGTTCAGCTTGTTCCATCATCTCAGCCATTTTCTTTTGAAACTTGTTTTGTTTCTTAGGCTTCGTTTTGCTGACTTCAATTTTAGCTAACACTTTATCTTCATCAATAATGTAGTTTTTAATTACTAACATAATACCAATACTAATTAAGTTAGAAATAAAGTAATATAAACTTAAACCAGAAGCATAGTTGTTAAAGAATACCAACATTAAGATTGGAGAGAAGTAAATCATATACTTCATCATTTTCGCCATATCCGGCATCCCTTCTTGTGTTGGCTGTGTTGCCATTTGCTGACCAGTCGTCATTTTCATATAAAAGAAAATAGCAATAGCCGCTAAAATTGGGAATAATGCAACGTGATCCCCATATAATGGAATGTGAAATGGTAAATCTAAAATAGAATCATAAGAACTTAAATCGTCTGCCCAAAGGAATCCTTTTTGTCTTAATTCGAAAGCCGTTGGGAAAAACATAAATAAGGCATAGAACACAGGAATTTGCATTAAACCTGGCAAACATCCACTCAATGGACTTGCACCAGCTCGGCTTTGAATAGCCATAGTTTCTTGCTGTGCTTTTAATTTATTGTCTTTATACTTTTCTCTTACTGCATCTAACTCCGGCTTTAAGATTTTCATCTTTGCCTGAGATAAAAATTGCTTATACTGTACAAAAGACAATACGATTTTTACTAAAATGGTCATTACAATAATAGCAATACCATATGGTAAAAATCCACTAAGGAAACCAAATAATGGAATAAACAATACGACATTTATCCATCCAAAAATTCCCCAACCAAATGGTATACTTTTTTCTAAGTCTTTATCGTATGCTTTTAATGTTGAATTATCTGTTGGACCATAATACAGACCTAAGTTTTGATTTAACTCGCCACCACTATAAGCTAGAGGTATTTTAGAGGTATACAACTTTGTAAATAGAGTATCAATTTCTTCGTCCTCTACTAAATCTTCAGATGTTATTGCAGCTTTATTAAACGGACTATCGTTAGCCACTAAAATAGTACTGAAAAAATGCTGTCTGTAAGATAACCACTCTACATCATTAATCGATTCGTCATCATCACTTGCTTGCGATAATTTATCTACTTTACCATCATCATACATATACGTTAATCTCGTATAGCGATTTTCGTAACTTATACTTTTAGAATGACGAATACTTTTTTGTTTCCAATCTAATTCAATTGGTTGCGATGTATTAAAAACATTACTTAAACCTTGTGATTTAATTGAAAAGTCAATCATATAATCATTAGGTTTCAACTCGTAACGGTATTCTAAAAATGCTGTTTCAGAAACTTTAAGTTTCATAGAAACTACTGTATTTTCTCCATTTTTAGTTACACTTGGTTGAAAAGGAAAATCTTGCGTATTTAGTGTTCTATTATCCGACGTACCGAACGTAATATTGAAAGCACTATTATTATCCTTTACCATATAAATCGGTACAGAATCATAATCCACAAAGTTTTTCAATTTTACTTCTGCTAAGTGACCGCCTTTATTGTCAAACTTTAATTCAAAAACATCCGTTTCAACTCTTGTTTGTTTGTCTGTTGCAGATGGTAAGGTTAATGCATATGCAAAAGACCCTACTTTATTGTGAAGTGCTACTTTTTGAGTAGAATCTAACACTTGTGCATTAGTTGTAAAATCTGCTGAAGTCGTAACTAAAGTTTCATTTTGCTTGCTTTGCGTTTTCTCAGATTCAACCTGCTCCTGCTCTGCTTTTTTCTGTGCTTCAAGCTCTTCTGGAGTTGGCTGGTTTTGGTACATTATGTATAAAAGTATACCAAATATGAGGACAAACCCTATTATAGATTTAACGTCGAATTTCTTTTCTTCCATGTTTATTTTTCAGTTTTAGACCTGTCATGTATATTGCACCTGACAGGTCTTGCGTGGCTACAACTGGTTAACTCAAATAGTTATCCAAAGTTTTGTTTACGCCAAAGTGACATATTATTAATTACTTTTTCTTTTTTTTATATTTTAAAGCAGCAGCAACAAATGCCACAAATAATGGATGCGGATTTTTTACTGTACTCTTATATTCTGGATGGTATTGCACACCAACAAACCAATCGTTCTTAGGTATTTCTACAATTTCCACTAACCCTGTTTCAGGATTTAGACCTGTAGCTTTCATACCCGCTGCTTCGAACTGCGCTTTATAATCGTTATTAAATTCAAAACGATGTCTATGCCTTTCGGTAATCGTTTCAGCATTATAAACTTTATATGCAATGCTATCTTTTTCTATATTGCAATCCCAAGTTCCTAATCGCATGGTGCCTCCTTTATTAACCACACCTTTCTGTGACGCCATTAAATTAATTACAGGATCTGGAGTCTGCTCATCCATTTCTACAGAATTCGCATCCTTAAGATTTAATACGTTTCTGGCATATTCTATAACAGCCATCTGCATCCCTAAACAAATTCCTAAAAACGGAATATTTTGTTCACGAACAAAACGTACCGCATCAATCTTACCTTCAATACCGCGTTCTCCAAAACCTGGAGCTACTAAAACACCGTCTAAATGGCCCAATTTAAATTCTATATTGCTTTCCGACAAATACTCAGAATGGATTGGCTCTACGTTAACCTTAACCTCGTTTTCCGCTCCTGCATGAATAAACGATTCTAAAATAGATTTATAAGAATCTTGAAGCTCTACATACTTACCGATTAAACCAATGGTTACTTCGCTTTTAGGATTCTTATGACGCTTTAAAAACTCGTTCCAACGTTTTAAATCTGGCACATCACTTTTTAGTTGTAACTGATTTAAAACCACTTTATCTAAGCCTTCTTCTAGCATTAAATTTGGGACATCATATATTGTTGAAGCATCAATAGATTCTATAACAGCTTCCTTTTTCACATTACAAAAACGGGCTAATTTGGTTTTTATACCATCGTTAAGCGGATGCTCTGTTCTACACACCAAAATATCGGCTTGTACTCCACTTTCCATCAATGTTTTTACACTGTGTTGGGTTGGCTTCGTTTTTAATTCACCTGCAGCAGATAAATAAGGTACTAATGTTAAATGTATAACACATGTGTTGTGTTCACCTAAATCCCACTCCAACTGTCTTACAGCTTCGATATATGGTAAAGATTCAATATCTCCGACCGTTCCTCCAATTTCAGTAATGACAATATCATAATCACCAGAATTTCCAAGAATTTGGATTCTGCGTTTAATTTCGTCCGTAATATGAGGAATAACTTGAACTGTTTTTCCTAAAAATTCACCACGTCTTTCTTTATCGATAACACTCTGATAAATTCTACCTGTTGTGACGTTATTAGCTTGTGATGTAGGTACGTTTAAAAAACGCTCGTAATGTCCTAGATCTAAATCCGTTTCTGCACCATCATCCGTAACATAGCATTCTCCATGCTCGTAAGGATTTAAAGTACCTGGATCGATGTTAATATATGGATCTAATTTCTGAATGGTTGCTCTGTAACCTTGTGCTTGAAGGAGTTTTGCCAAAGATGCAGCTATTATGCCTTTTCCGAGAGAAGAAGACACGCCTCCTGTTACAAAAATATACTTAGGGTTTGTGGTCATAATACGCTTTTAAACGCAGGCAAAATTACGAAATTTAATGAGTTATTCTCTATTTGTTTAAGGTTTGTTAATATGTTATTAATTCAATGTGTTAATATTAAAACACAACCCCCTTAACTAATGATTTACAAATCATTACAAATAAACACTCCCTATACATTACAATCTAATAACCAACTTACTTTGCATTTAAAAGTGAAAGGTATTTGCACATGGAATCATTTAACCGAATATATGAGACATTTAACGCATTGTAGAAACACCAACTGTACCTGTATCTCTTTTGGCATTACTAAACAAAAAAGATCTTAAAGTTCTATACATGCCTTTTAAAAACATACAGTCCACTTATAGTAAATAAATCAGATTACCAATAGCAACCACGCCTGTTAAACACCCTAATATGAAATCCATTTTAGTTGCAATAAAAGTAAGTTTATGTTCAATTTTACTAGCTACTGTAGCATACAAGGCATATAGTGAAAAAGAACCTATTGTAGAGCCAACTGAAAAATAAAAACCATTTAGGAAAGAGTATTCGAAGTAATCTAACACTATTAAAAAAGAAATAGATGTAAAATAAAATGGTATCGCAAAAGTATTAAGTAGCGACATACCGATGCCATGTAAATAAGCCTTCGACTTCTTAATTTTTACTTTTATTTTCTGCTTTCTTGAAATAAAATGTAATCTAAAAAAATAAATAGATATTAGAAATAAAATCCCTGTACCAATCTTTTGAATATTAGTAATGTATTCTGAGTTTTTCATCAAAACACTTGATAAATAAGCGCCAATGTTAGCTTGAAAAAACAATACTGTTGCAAAACCTCCAATAAGATATAAAGCAGATTTTCGACCGCTTTTCAAACTGAATTTAACCACTGTTATATTTAAAAAACTTGGCGTAATACTACCTGATGCGGCAATAACAAATCCCAAAAGTAAGCAAGTAAAGAAGTTCATAATTTATGTCTTGCCACAAATAAACAATATAGAGTGTTAGCATATTACTGCATTTCATCTTTGCTGTAACCCAAAAGAATTTCATAAGAAGATTCGCACAATTAATTACCTAGTATCACTACTACCCCGAAGTTATACTTGATTAAGCATATTAACCTTGCTTTTTAAAATCTCTACGAATCGTATAAATCAACTCTTCTAAGCCATTGATTTTTATTTCGCACATCTGAGCCATCATACGTCCAAGTTTCCCGTCAGGAAATCCTTTTTGCTGGTACCAGATATAGTAATATTCTGGGATATCTATTAGGTATTGATTTTTGTATTTGCCAAATGGCATTTTGTAATGTGCTAATTCAATTAAAACTGTACCGTCTAATTCCATTTTTAATGAATTTTAATGTAGATAAAAAGTAGATTGTGTTGTATGAAATAATAATAATAAGATTTGACAATCATTAGACTACAAAGACTTGTAATCTTCAAATTCTCTAAGCTCTTTTTGAATTGTAATCTCCCATTCTTTTTGCATTTCTCTATTCATAGAATGGTTGGTTTGTGCGTCGTAACGTTTTTGAGTTTCATTAACGGCTTCATTAATTTTAGCATGCAACCTGTTCATCTGGTCTTTTACATTTTGGTTGACAACTAACTTTTTTATTTGTGCTCTAAATTTACGTGCATAAAGTTCTGTGATATCAAAATGTAACTGCTCATGAGCTAATATATAAGCATTCCCTTTGTCTTGTATATACCAAGATTTACTTGGGTAAAAATGCGCTTCAACAGAAGTAGAAAAGTCAACAATTCTTTCTCCAGATGTATTTACAGAATACCCAAAAGTAATACCAGAGGCCGTTAAAGCCACAGCATCAGATTCTAAATTAGGTGTTGCTTTAAAATCTGCCCAGGTTAGCTTAGCAGATTCATTCCACGTCATGGACTCTTCATTAGAAGTGCTTCCAAGAAAAAATAGGGCTAAAATTATAAGTAGGTTTTTCAAGTGTAATTATTTCGAATTAAAAGTAATATCTTTTTCGAAAGTAGAATACTAAATGCGATGTAAGACTAGGAAATGACTATTAATGGTATTATTAAATAAATTATTCTGCCTTTACAATTCTAAGGTCATCGTACTTTACTATGTATACAGCTTCATTAATATAACCACCTGACAGCGCTTTATTGTATCTAAATTTATTTTCTATATACTCCGTTTCAATAGAATTTATAGAAGCGTCATATAAATTTTCAGCAGAAGCCAAACGCATTAAAAGATCTAAAGTAATATCAAAACCACGTGCTACATATTTACTTGGTGTTACTCCATATTCTTTTCGATATGCCTCAACAAAGCCATTTGATTTTGTTTCATCAAAATCTTTATGCACCGATGGGTAATGAAATTTAAGATGTGATAAGTTATTATTATCTATATCTTTTCCTTCAAATGCTTTTCCTTTGTTTAACGTTGCTAGAATAATTTCAGTTTTATCTACCGCAAAAGCATTTAGCATGCTTATAACGCTCGATGCTAAAGACGAATTATCAGTTTCTAAAAACACTATTGTTCTACCGGCTGAAAATACATTCTGCAAATTAGCATGGTATATATAATACGCATCTTTTGTTTTATCTTTTTTATCTTTTTGCGTTAAGATCAATTTAGAATTAGGAAAGACCTTTTGTAACGCTTCACTACTGGTTTTATGTGCATGATCTGAAATGATAACAACTTTAGTTTTTAAACTATCTGCTTTTACAAAATCTATCATTGTTTTACTCAACAACTTATCATCTGGTATAGTCTGAAACACATTATTATAAACTTGCTTCGGCTTATTCATTGCAGCAATTACTGGTATATTATCTGCTTTTAGTGTCATTGCCACACGATTAAAACTATTTTCTTCCATTGGTCCAATCACAGCATCGTAATCAGAAAAATCATTCTCTGCAAGTACTTCTGCTGTTTTTGAAACATGATAGCGTGTGTCAAAAACCTTTAAATCTGTTGAAATTCCTAATTGCTTTGCAGAATCTAATGCCATCATAACTCCAACATGAAAATCTAATACTGTAGATAATAAACGTGTTTCTTTTATCTTCTCTTTAGTTTCTTCAACAGCATCTACATCAATCCTATCGAGACGATATGGCATCATCAAGGCTATCTTTTTAGTCTTAAAATTGGTTAAGCCACTTTTTAAATTTGTGATTTCAACAGCTTCTAATTGACTTTTAGTATCAACACCTTCTGGTACTTTTAAAATCATACCAGCTTTTAAACCTGTTTCTTTTAACTCTGGGTTTAATTGCTCTAATTCCTCTTGAGTTAAATTGAGTTTTACCTTTAATCTAAAAAACCCTTCTTTAGGTAATACTTCGTAATAACCAAATGTCGATTCTACTTGTTTTTCTTCTTTATCTTTTATATTAGGGACATTTAGCTCGTCACCAGGCTGAATGGTTTCATTCATAAATGGATTTAAAGCTTCTAAATCGGCTACTGAAATTCCAAATTTGTAGGCAATCCTCCACTTTCCCTCTTGAGGTAACACGGTGTATTTTTTTACGGTATTCGTTAAGGTTTGTTTAGAGACTACTGTTTTAAATCGTGGAATTCTAATCTTATCACCTTTCTTAAGGTTTTCAGAATATAAAGAACGGTTTGCTTTTTTTATTTCTTCTTCAGAAACACTGTATTCTTGTGCTAAGCCGTACAACGTTTCTTTTCGTTTCACCTTATGATTCTTATAACCAATAAGTTCTCTACTATCTTCTATAATAGATTCATTCTTTACCTTAGAATTTGGGATGATTAAAACAGTATTAGGCTGAAATTTGCGTCTAGCATCAGGATTTAGCGCATAAATATCAAATGGAGTCACTAAATAACCTTTGGCTATACTTTCAATCGTCTCGCCTGGTTTTACTGTATGCTCAATATAATCTTGAGCACTTAGTCCAATTGTAAACGCAATTAATATGATGGCTAAAATGTTTTTCATGAATTCTATTTTACTGTAAACTCCTATTTAAAACTGCTTACTTTTTTATTTTCTACTATAAGAGAGCCTGTAAACTCTCTTTATTCCCATTCAATAGTTGCTGGTGGTTTTGAGCTGATATCATATACAACTCTATTCACACCTTTCACTTTATTTATGATTTCGTTTGATGTTTTTTGTAAAAACTCATACGGTAAATTTACCCAATCAGCAGTCATTCCATCTGTACTTTCTACAGCTCTTAACGCTACACATTTTTCATAAGTACGTTCGTCTCCCATAACTCCAACGCTATTAACAGGTAATAACATTGCGCCTGCTTGCCATACTTTATCGTAAAGGTTCCAAGAACGCAGATTATTAATAAAAATAGCATCTACCTCTTGTAATATACGTACTTTTTCTGCCGTTAGATCTCCAAGAATCCGAATTGCCAAACCTGGACCAGGAAATGGATGACGACCTAATAGTTGTTTATCCATATTCATAGAAGCACCAACACGTCTTACTTCATCTTTAAACAAGGCTCTAAGTGGTTCTACAATTTTCAACTTCATATAATCTGGTAATCCACCTACATTATGATGACTTTTTATAGTCGCACTTGGTCCTCCTGTTGCTGAGACACTTTCAATCACATCTGGATAAATGGTTCCTTGAGCCAACCATTTTACATCTTGAATTAAATTTGCTTCAACATCAAAAACATCAATAAACGCAGATCCAATTGCTTTTCTTTTAAGCTCAGGATCACTTAATCCTTTTAGAGCATCCAAAAAGCGTGCCGAAGCATCTACACCTTTAACATTTAATCCCATGCCTTCGTATTGATGCAATACATCTTCGAACTCGTTTTTTCTTAATAAACCATTATTTACAAAGATGCAATAGAGGTTTTTTCCAATAGCTTTATGCAATAACATTGCTGCAACTGACGAATCTACTCCTCCTGATAAACCTAGGACCACTTTATCGTTTCCTAATTGCGCCTTAAGACTATCAACGGTTTCTTCAACAAAAGATTGTGGTGTCCAATCTTGTTCAACCTCAGCAATTTTAATTAAAAAGTTACTTAAAAGCTGATGACCATCTGTAGTATGGTAAACTTCAGGATGAAATTGAATAGCATACGTTTGCTCTCCTTCAATTTTGTAAGCTGCATTTTCTACATCAGTAGTACTCGCTAAAAGTACTCCTCCTGTTGGTAATTGTTTAATTGTATCACTATGGCTCATCCAAACCTGGCTGCCTTCGTGTATATTTTCAAAAAAATCTTCATCAGGTTTCACAAAACCTAAATTAGCTCTTCCGTACTCTCGTGTATTGGATTCCGCAACTTCGCCACCCGAAAAATGGGCTAAATATTGCGCTCCATAACAAACGGCTAGCATAGGCTTTTTTCCTCTGATGCCCTTTAAGTTAGGATGAAGCACTGCTTCTCCTCTCACTGAATTTGGACTACCAGATAAAATAACAGCTTTAAAGCTTTCTGAATCTGAAGGAATTTTATTGTAAGGATGAATTTCACAATAGATGTTTAATTCTCTAACTCTTCGCGCAATAAGCTGTGTGTATTGCGATCCGAAATCTAATATTAGGACTTTGTTGTGTTGCATGCGCAAAAATAAGGATTGATTTGGAAATTACGTTTTATGATTTATGATTTTTTAGATTAATTTTCTTTATTAAAATTTTATATTTTGTCATATCTCAGTTTTATTAAAAGTCGTTCAACTTAAGTCTAAAAAAGAAAAACCTTTATAAATACACTATTATATTGATAATTACTTTAATTATACCTCATCAGATTAATTCTGAAGCTTAGCCAAAAGCAAAAAAAGCTGCCCTTTTAAATAAGGACAGCTTTTGGATGCTATTACTCATTTGTTATAACCTATTTAATAATAAGCTTTTGCGTCTGAATTTGACTATCATTAAATACTTTTACAAAATAAACTCCACTTCCAACCCTTGAAACATCGACAGTGTTTATTAAATCGAAGTGAATTATGGATTGATTTAATACTAAACGACCGTGAATGTCATATAAATTAACCTTGGTAGCAGCATTAAGTGATCCTTTAATCACTATTGTTTTCGGATTTGTAGTGGTATAAATCTGTAAATTATCGAAGTCATTGTCGTCAACTGATAACACTGTTGATGCGAAACGAAGATAGAAACGCCCCGTACCGCTTAAGTCCACATTTGGTGTAAATGTATAATCCCCTGAATTTAACAATGTAGTCGTATTAGCGACGCGATCTTCTAAATACACTTCTACTGTATTTGGCAAAGTGGTTTCGCTTATACTAAATGCAATTTGCTCTCCTTGATTTGCATTAATTCCAATAGGAATTACAACATCACCTAAATCGGAATAAGGTAAAGATTGAATAGCTATATCTAAACCATTATTATCCTCTACAAGGTTTGAAAATATTGAAAATTCAGAGGTGTTTCCGTTAAACGTTCCTGCATCATAACCAACATCTAACCCTCTAGTTGTACCTTCAATAAAGTAAATTTGAGTAGAACTACTTTTATCTGCACTATTTAAGTATAATTTTGTAGATGCTATATTTGAAACGGGTTGTCTTCCTAAAATAAAATCATCAGAATTACCTGTTCTTCGCATTGCTGTTGTAAACTCAATAGTTCCTCCACCTGATTTAGCCTTCACAAAAAAGCCTTGTCCAGGTGTAATTAAATCATTAATTGATCCATCTGCGATTGTAGCCAAGTTCCAAATTGTCCATCCATCTGAAGTATTGCCATCATAACCATATAGAGCTCGGTAGGCACTATTAGAGTCTAGTTGAGATGA
Source organism: Winogradskyella thalassocola (assembly GCF_900099995.1). Lineage (GTDB taxonomy): Bacteria > Bacteroidota > Bacteroidia > Flavobacteriales > Flavobacteriaceae > Winogradskyella > Winogradskyella thalassocola. The sequence goes on along the minus strand of NZ_FNCZ01000006.1, from coordinate 193,684 downwards.
GTTTTCTGTAAAGAAATCCCCAAAATCAATATACGATGGGTACGGATTTCCAATTAAATTCCAATCGCGATAAGTTGCACCAGAGTTGATTATATCTACAGTAATTGCTGTTGTAGGTATAGCACCTGTAAAGGTTAAATTAGTTCCCGAAACAGTTCCTGCTCTATAACCAATTCCGCTCTTTAAAGTTGTAGTAATGTCATCGGTGTAATTGATATAACTATCAGCAGTTTTATCAAAAGGACCAAATAAATAAGTTCTTGGATTATTGTTTCCGTCATTTAATATATCTGTTGCATTGTTACCTGAAAGTAAAAAGCTTTCCCAACTTTGACCAGAAAGTGGTGGTGAAATAAGATCGTTACCTCCTACATTAGCATTAACATAGCGCTCATATTTTACTGTTCCTTCAATTATACCATCAACAATTAAACTAGAATACGATAGTGATGTTGAATTTAATGTGGTTGTATTAGCCGTTAATGTCACACCTGAATCTACTGTTACTGCTGCACCAGCATTCACAGTTAGTGTCTCGCATATCGTATTAGAAGAAATTACTGCTACACCCGATTCAACTATTATTTCATCATTTAAATTGGAAGCACCATTAGGATTGCTTGGAGACCAAACATTATTATCAAATGTATAAGTTATACCAGGTATAACTGCACAACCAATCAATTCTATTTCCGCTAACTGCGTCATACCTTCAGGATCCCCACCATTTTTAGTGATTTCTAATCGGTATGTTTTGTAAGCCGTTGCATTAGAAAATGTGAATTCGATAGATTGATAACGGTTTGGAAAATGTACTCCTGTCCAACTACTTATTTCAGTAAAGTTCCCTCCATTAGACCCTAGAAGTCTAAAATCTTCAGGATCTCTATTTGGCTCATCATTAGCACTTGTAATTATCAATCTATTTACCCATTTAGGACCATCAAACTCAATAGAAATATGACTTGGATTAGCCACTGTTGGACTACCTCCATTATCTAGCCATTTGCTAAAATTGTTCTGTGTCTTCAGATTATCAAAAGCCTTAAACCTGTTTTCTGCAGCATTAATTTCTGCTCTCGCTAGTATGGTTCCTGTACCTACAGGATCTGTATGATCTACAATTGTTCCATTACATTCAATTGATACTACTGTAATCTGCGCCACATCTGTGAATGCTCCCTCAACTGTTGTCGCAGTAATAGAGGCTACACCTTCAGCTAGTCCTACTACATTTCCTGAAGCATCTACGGTAGCTATTGTATCATCACTAGATGACCATATTACATTTTGCTCACAGGCATTATTAGGCAATACAGAAGCTGTTAAAGCTAAGCTTTCTCCTGTGAAAATTGTTGATTGCTCTTCCGAAACTGTGACTCCAGTTACAGGAACACTTAACTCTGTGAATGTCCATTTAAAAAAATCAGAGCCATCATTCACATACGTCTTAATACTAGCACCGTTAGCAGTAGAATTATTTTCTATACCTAAATATAGGTTATTAGCATTACTTTTTATGGCATATTCGTTATTTCCTAGAAATTCTAATGTAAATAATTGGGCAATTGTACCATTCTCTTGGTATTGTATCACATTAGTCCCTGGAGCTTGCCCTTGCCCTGCAACATCTATATTTTTATTACTATGAACTGCTTTGAACGTATAAGAATTGTTTCCATCAGGCGCTACATAAAATTGCTGATTAGCCCCTTCAACATATTGCCATTGATGTACATCTGCACTATTAGCAAGAGACACACCTTCTATATCCATAACTAACCCACTCGCTACGTTGGTTACAATATAAGTACAAGCACGAATTGTAGGATCTTCAAAATTAGGATCAAGCTGGTTTATCCATGCTTCAATAAGATCTACTCCTTGCTGATCCACTACATTTTTAGCAATTGGAGGCATAGCAACAGTTTGATCAACACTTTCTGTTCTATGAAAAAGAATAGAATTGGCTGCGTCTCCCGCTATAACAATTTTATCTAAACCGTCTACAGGTGTATTTGTTCCCGCAAACATAAGACCGGTTTGTAATAACGTGTTAGACAATCTTAGATCAAATTGAGCTCTTTCTCCAGATCCACCAGGTCTGTGACAGTAGGCACAATTATTATCGAGATAAGATCTTGCCTTTTCATCTAAGCTAGCATTAGGATCACCTATAGCCTTATGCGTCTGATATCCTAAAACGGTATTATCATCAATGGTTTCATCTAAAATACCCAAATGACTTAAGGTAACTAATTGATTTGCATTTATTGAGGTTTTCGGATACGTGATGTTAGAATTTAAATTTCTAGTTCGAGGTCCTAAAGTTCCTTTAGTTGCCGGATTATGACAAGCGATACAATCTTGAGTACTTGGATAAGCCCATGTTTGATATCTCGGAGTTCCGTTTGTTGTTGTTATCTCAATATCTTCTTCTAGACCAGCGTATAACAATTCAGCATCCGTTTGCGCATCATTCCATTTATAGGTTAAAAAGTAGAAATTACCCGAACTCGCCTTAACTGAAAACCTTGTTTCTAAACGCTTCGTTATACTAGGATTCGATTCATCTATAGGCATTTCAAAATGCTTTATGAGTACTGAACCAATTGGAAATTCCCAATCTCCGTCTTCAGAAAAACTGATTTTTTCTTGTGGAGTATTATGTGAACCATCATTAGGAATTACCATCCATCGTTTTTTCTCTGCTCCGTCTGACCAAAATGATTCTACTAAGTCATAAGGTAGCACCCCAGAATTTGGAGTTAATGTCGCTAAATTTAGAAATGCTTCAGTCTCTGAAAGTAATTGAGGTACGTCATCGAGTGGAGACTCATTTACCTGTGTCATTTTATAAAGAGGAACATTATTTCCTTGGGTTAACAAATAAAGTTCACCTTGGTTATCCTCTCCAAAAGATATAATATTTGTATTTTGATGTGGAGCTGCAGGATTAAATGCTGTTATTAAGTTAAAGACACCTGTAGTTGTATCTACAGCCCAAATTTCTTTACCTAGCCCATAATCTGCACATATATATTTACCATAAAATTCTGGCATATTCGTTCCACGATACACGTAACCACCCATTAGAGCATTAGCTTCTGAACGCGGAAAGGCAACTAAAGGACTTTCTTGTTGCATATTATTATACAATCCAGCATCTGGTCCACCACAATTTGCACCAGGTCCCGCGACATTACCTTCATAAACAGGCCATCCGTAATTTTTACCTTTACTAACGATATTAATTTCCTCATGTGTACCCTCACCAATTTCTCCAATATACATAGTACCTGTTAAAGCATCTTTGGTCATTCTATGTGGGTTTCTATGCCCTATAGTGTAATACTCTTCAAAATTTTGACCAGAAGGACTTAGAAATGGATTATCATTAGGAATACCATAACCTACTCCAGATATTTCATCATTAAAACGCCCTGTGTTTAACGTTCTAATTGGAGTATGACTTTTTGTTGGGTCTTCATTCACATCAAAACGTAAAACACCACCATCTAAGTTTGTCGTTATATTTTGTGGCTTAGTATAAGCCGACTGCTCACCTGTTGACAGATACAAAAATCCATCATCTCCAAATTCTAAGGCTCCTCCTCGGTGGGTAGAACTAAACATTCGCATTTTAAGCATGGTTAATTCTGATCCTGGAACAATTGTAAATGTATTTGGATTAACTTCATATCGTCTTAGATAAAGAAAACCTCCCCAATAATCCTCCTTATAGCACCCAAAACCACTCAAAAAAGCATCAGGATAATCATTACCATTTTGATCTTTAGAGGTATAATATGTATAAAAATAATTTTTACCTGGTGTACCAAATTCAGGATGGACTTCTAGACCTAAAAATCCACCATCCCAAACTACCCCTACTTCATTAGATAAATCTGCTACAAGGTTCTTTGTTGCTACTGTATTATTATTGTCAAACCAATAAATCTCACCATTTTGCTGACCTACTACCAATACATTACTATTTGGAACAGCAGTAAATGTTAAAGGTGAATTAAATGTAAGATTAGAAAAAACTGGTTGGTATGGATTAGCAGATGCTGTAACATCAGGAAACTTTCCATTTAAAAATGTCCCAACAGCTTCTGGTTGAGTAAGACCTGGCCCGAAAAAATATGGTGCCACACCTAAAATAGCAAAAATGGATAAACAAAAAAACAAAATAGAAATCTTGTTTTTCTTAGTAGAAAAATAATTCATTTGTTGAAGAGTTTGTATTAATAGCATAATAAAGAAAAGCCTTTAAATTGTAATAAAAACTTTATCTAGGCAAACTACATCTTTCATCGACGAACTATCTAAATACCAGCTAAGTAGGAAAAATTACAAACTCTAAATTGAAAAGGATATTATTGGATAAATTCTATTTTAAAAAAGCAAAATATTCAGCTCAAAAATTCATTTAGGCTATATATTTTTTTACAATAAAACTATGTTTTCAACGACATTAAATAAACTGATCAATACACCTTATCAATTTTCAAAATACAATTACCTAAAATTAGTATTAAGTCCTTTTAAACTCGGATTAGGAGATAATCACTCTTGCCATTTTTCAGAATGAGTTTACTGACTACTACATGTGTTCTTATAGTACCTAAACAACAAAAAGCTGCCTTTTATTAAAGACAACTTCTTACTAATTATTATTTTATTACTAACTATTTAATCACAAGCTTCTGTGTCTTAATTTGACTATCATTAAATACTTTTACAATATATACTCCCGTTCCAATATTTGAAATATTAATAGTATTTAATAAATTAAATTGATTGATTTTTTTATTTAATACCAATCGACCTTGAATATCATATAAGTTGACCATGGAAGCGGCATTTAGCTTTCCTTTGATATTTAATAATTTCGGATTAGCTGTTGTAAATATTTGTAAATTATTTAACTCACTATCTTTTAAGGATAATACTGAATTAGAATAATGAATATAAAAACGACCAGTACCATTTAAATCCGTAACAGGTGAGAATACATAATCTGCGTTATTTAGTAGTGTGAACGTGTTTTCTAAAGCATCCTCTAAATAAATCTTAATATTAGCTGGCAATGAAGATATATCTTCAATTCCTATACTTAGCTGAACTCCTGCTTCTGAATTTACACCTATAGGAATAACAACATCATTTATATCCGTATAAGGTAAAGATTGGATAGCGATATCTATGCCTGTATTACTTTCTACTAAATTTGAGAATATTGAAAAATCAGTAGCACTCCCTTTGTAAGAACCTGCGTCAAACCCAACATCTAACCCGCGTGTCGTACCTTCTATAAAGTAGATTTGTGTTGAACTACTGTGATTGTCACTAGTTAAATTTAGTTTATTCGATACAAAATTAGAAGTTGAAGATCTTCCTAAAATAAAATCATCAGAAGAACCTTTACGACGCATGGCGGTTGTATAATTAACTAATCCACCACCAGACTGAGCTTTCACAAAGAAACCTTGACCAGGCGCAATTAATTCAGCAATGTTTGGATCGGCAATAGTAGCATAATTCCAAACTGTCCATCCATCAGAAGCATTCCCATCATACCCATAAACAGCCAAAAACGCACCGTTAGATTCAAATTCATTTGCATTAGCAGTAAAGAATTCATTAAAATCAAGGTAAGAAGGATATGGATTTCCAATAAGGTTCCATGCAAAACCAGCTGAGGCATCCGTAATAGGTACATTTGAAATATTATTGTTTCCTACAGTACCTTTAAAAGTTAACGTACCTCCATCTAATGTAGCGGCTCTGTAGCCGGTACCAGATGTAAGTGGAAATTCTTCGGTACGATAAGCTCCTATATTAAAATTCTGATATGCACCTTCAGCTACATTATATGGTGCAAATGCAAATTCTCCAAAGTTGTTAGGGTTCTGTGGCAAATTTAAATTTGCCTTTTCAAAATCATTATTAAAGGCTGCATTTTCTACAGGAGAAGAAATGAGATCATTACCTCCGCTTACAGACGTTCCTATTTTATTAACATAACGCTTATAACTAACTTCACCATCGACAACTCCTTCAACAATTAAACTAGAATACTCTTGTGATATTGAATTTAACGTCGTTGTATTTGCTGTTAGGGTTATACCTGTGTTTACGGTTAATGACATACCTGCTTCAACTATTAAATCTTTACAAGATGTGTTGCTAGAAATTACAGCGTCACCTTCATTAATTATAATAGTATCAATACTTGTAGCTAAACCATTAGGATCACTAGGAAACCAACCATTAGAATACGTATAAGTTATTGGATTTTCAACATTAATTTGTATCGTTTTAATACATTGGTTGCTTGGTGTTAAAGCCATAATCTCTGCAGCTGATGCCCAAGCATTTCCCCCTCCTTCTGTAAGTGCACGTAAGCGTATATACCGTCCTTGTTTCTCAGTGAAATTAACGGTCTTTAAAGTATTGTTATAGGCCCATGTTCCTGAAGCGACACTTGAACCCCAATTTGAAGTTGAATTACTAACATAAATTTCATAATTGGCAATTGTACCATTTAATGTGACACCTTGGCGCGGTAAATATTCAAGACCCATCACACTTGACTCCTCTCCCAAATCTATCTGAATTTCATGAGGATATGCGGTCGTCGTTTGATTCCATTCTGTATGCCAAATGGTACTAGGATCACCATCAATTGCATTTGCGCTGCTGCCACTCTGAGTAGAAGTCAACTCTTCACTATTTACATAAATAACAGATGGAACTGGTTTTATAACAGTAATCTCAGCAGCCGATGCCCAATTTTGACCTGCAATTGCTGGCGTAAGCGCTAAGAAGCGTAAATAGCGCGCTTCCGTTGATGGAAAAGTAACTGTTTGTAAGGTCGTATTGTTTCCTCCTGTTCCAGTCGCTACAGGAGTACCCCATTCTGAAATAGAATTACTTACATAAATCTCAAAATCACCGATTCTACCATTTACTCCTGTCTGACGTGGCAAATACGTAAGGCCATATGACCCTGAGTTTTCACCTAAATCTAAAACTATTTCATGAGGGTAATCAGGATCATTATCATCTCCAGGAGGTGCCCATTCTGTATGCCAAAAAGTAGCAGGATTGTTGTCAAGTGCATTTAATGCACCAGCAGCTTCAGTAACAATCTCCTCACTGTCTACAGATACTAAAATAGGATCCACTGGGAATATTAGTGATTTACTTAAGGTACTATTTATTGAATATAGTCCAGATTGCGCAAGCGTAATATCATCAAGAACATTACTGTTTATAATACTACCATCTGGTGCTCTTAAAGTATAATCAATGCTTTCTGAATTAAGAAATAATCCTACATCATCACCTACGTTAACTGAAATCTCTGAAAACCCACTATCTATGTCTCCATTTATGTCATAAACTATCTCTAAATTTTCACACGAATTATCTCCTACCACTACTCCGCGTTCACTGTCGTATATACTTTGTATTTCTTCAGGTGAAAGGGCAACATTATATAATTTAAACTTATCCATACTTCCATCTAGCTCATCTGTGACACCACTACTGTTTCCGTATCCTACAACCGGCGCAGGACGCTTATCATAAAAACCAGAAAGGGTAAACGTATCATATAGTGGATCCGTAGTATTAATTTGAAGGTTACCTGATACAATATCACTACAGATTTGTTGTCCATTAACATAAAGTCTAGCAATAGTGCCATCATAAGTTCCTACAAGATGCTCCCAAACTCCAGGATTGTATTCTCCAGTATAACAACTGGCCTGACCATTGGTTTCTGTAAAGAATTCCAACTTATATAAGGAATTGTGATATCCAAAGAAAAAAGAGGCATAATCATGAGCAAAAATAGACACATTAGGAATCTCACCATTCTCGGGTATTATACTTCCTGTGTCTCTATTAACCCATGCCATAACCGTAATTTGATCGGTCAATGCGGCTAATGAAGGAGAAGAAGGGATTTCGACTATCGTATTACTATTAAATTCCATACCATCCATTTGAAGTGAACTTCCTGAAAAACCATTCTGATTCCAATAACCAGCACTAAGTGGTACATCAGCTCCACTATCATTATATTCCTTAATTACACCATTATTATCATTACCAGAAGTATCCGTAATATCAGAACCGTTTCCTTCAAAAAAATCAAATTCCACTAATAGATTAGCTCCTTTAATTCTAGAATCTGGAGAACCAACTAATACAGCTTCAGACATACTTGGAACACCATCTGCATTTAAGGCAAATAACATATAATATCCTGGGGGTAATATATTTGCATTAGGCATAGCTAGTTGATAATTACCATTAGTCCCTGTATAAGCAACTGGAATTCTACGTTGTTCATTATTTACACTATGCGTTGAAGACGACATTCTAACAAAAGAAAATTCAGTAACGTCTAACGAAGCGGTTACGGGCAATGTTACTCCATAATAAGCATTATCTGGAGAATTTAAAGTTGGACGAATCGCTAAATCTCCATTATCATCAAATAGATATGGTGGGCTATAAATTTCGGCATTGGGATGATTAGCTCCACCTGTTGGACAATTACCACAGAGACCTCCTCCACCTATAAAAACACGACCGTCATTTAAAAGTATGCCAGCACTATGGTACGTTCTAGGTATTTGCATGCTAGCTAATGTTCTAAATGAATTAGTAGCAGGGTTAAACATTTCAGCAGATAAGTGAGCACCAACATCCGAAAATGCGACAGCCGTATTCATACCTCCCAAAACCAAGACTTCTCCATTAGGAAGTGCCACGCTGCTTACAAATATTCTTGCGTGTGCCATATCATTAGTTGTACGAGTTACTGTAACATTATTCTCGTCATTGATATTAATAACATAGGCCTTTTCATTACTTAGTGTATTAGAAGCATAGGTCTCACTTCCACCTACTTTTAAAATCTTTCCTATATCGTACATCACAGTGTTACCATTCATAGAATATTCATCATCCCCTCTTTGACCAGCATCTACATAAGAACCATTACCGTTATCTCCATTAACATCAAGCCAATGCATTCTTTCTCCTGGACCTGCATGGAATATTTTACCATTAGGAGCGGCCCATAACCAAGCGTGGTTATCTAATCTAAACTGACCTTCTGTCTCACCACTACTATCTGCCGCGTTCCAAAGTAATTCTCCTTGCAATCCGTTAAGTACAGTCCATCCAGAATCTTCCGTCCAGATTTCTGCTGTTCTACCTCCATAAGCACCTCCACTCCATGAACCACCTATCGTAAATGCTGAGCCATCTGCTAAGGTAACTGCACCTTGATAGCCTCTAGCAATATTCATGTCATCTGCCCTACTCCATGTTTCTGTTTTAGGATCATAAATACTAGCGCGTTCACTTGAACTTCCCCCTGTTGCCATAATTCTTCCATCTGCCAAGTTGTTAATACCTGGACAGAACATATCATGATTTGTATTTGTTCTTGTTCTTGGAAAAACCGCACCATCTGTACCAATAGAAGGATCAAATATTTGAGTGAATGTGTAACCGTCGTCCCCCCCAAAATCATGATGATACTTTGAAGACCATGTAATCAATTTACCATCTGGCAAATTGGCTAAAGCCACAGGTACAATATCGAAAGGAATTGGATTGCTCCATTGACCATTTATTTCTGGGTTTTGAGAAAAGCCTTTAAAACCTATAATTAGAAATAGGAAAAAAAATTTAGAATACTTTAAGTTAATCATAATAGCAGCAAGATTTGGGTTAGTTTCTAAAGTTTAGTATAATTCTGATTGAATAAACAGATATCACTTCCCTTTAATTATACAAATTACACACTAAAATTTAACAAAAAGTATTAATTGAGATGAACTGCTCTTATTTTCGACAAACTATCTTATTTGCAGGGAAACAGAGGCGCTAACCTACTAGGGTTAAAATATTTATACTATCGTTGCGCCTTCATATTTAAATGTTTTCCGTAATGCCAGTCCGAGAAATATTTTGATAAAACAAATTAGATCCACAACTAATTTAGAAACGAAAATTCCTACTCTAAATACAAATTTCATTTATTTCAATCATGAAATTCATTCAATCTTAAAATTCATTCGAATTGACAAAATTTCATCAAAATGTACAACGAATTGAAACTGTTTTCATAAAAAGAAGTGATTCTACTTAGACATCTAAGTAGAATCACTTTTTTATAAAACTAATTAAAAATTAGGAAAGGACGCTATTGGTGATATTCTTTAAGAAATAGCTCGTTTATAATATACAGGCTCAGATACTGATTGTAATAATTGCGTCTTTATAACATCGTATCCAAAATCATTTCAATATCTCTCTCAGTGGTATCTGGATTGATAAAACAAAAACGCGAACAAGTCTCATAAGTATCCCCATTTTTCCATTTGGTTGGTGTAACTAATGCGAATCCTTTTTCGTGATTTTCATAAGTCCAATGTGTGTAATCTTCGGGTTGCCAACCTATTCTTCTGTAAAGAACACAAGACAAACTTGGCTCTCGCACCAATTCTAAATTTGGATGTGCTTCGATAAGTCGTCCTGCAATTTGTGCCAATTCTAAACCACGCTCAACCGCTTCTTTATAACGGTCTGTACCATGCGTTGCTAAAGAAAACCACAGCGGTAAACCTCTAACACGCCTCGTCAATTGAATTTGATAATCAGTTGGATTAAATCCATGGGCGCCTTCGTCTTTAAAGATTTCGAGATACGAACCTTGTTGTGAATGGGCATTTTTCGCCAATTCCATGTTCTTATAAATCACAGCCCCACAATCGTAAGGAGAAAACATCCATTTATGCGGATCTATAGTAATACTATCTGCTTTTTCAATACCATTAAATAAATGACGAACCGAATCGGCAACTAAAGCCCCTCCTCCATAAGCAGCATCAACATGAAACCATAGATTTTCCGTTTCACATACTTTTGAAACACTTTCCAAATCATCAATAATCCCAGCATTGGTTGTTCCTCCCGTAGCTACCACAGCGAATAAACATTTACGCTGATGCTCAGTTAAAGTAGCAATAGCTTCCTTAAGAGCCTCTCCTGTTAAATGTTCTTCAGAATCTACCATCACAATATCTACATCAGCGACTTTTGCCATGGCTTTTACAGATGAATGTGCTCCAATAGACGTAATAATTAATCCTTTTTCGCGCTGGTATTCTGGATTTTCTCTCCAATGTTCTCTTGCTGTAACAATAGCTGATAAGTTAGCTGCTGTACCACCACTGGTAAACACTCCAAATGCGCCTTCTGGTAAACCTGTTAAGGACACCATCCATTTCATAGCTTCATTTTCACAAAAAATACCTCCTGCACCTTCCATCCAATAGGCTCCGTGAATACTCGATGCCGACGTAATTAAATCGAACATAATAGCCGCTTTGGTTGGTGACGCTGGCACAAACGCTAAATTACGAGGATGATCTACGGGCACATTTGCGTTTGCTAAATGTTCTTTCCACAGATTAAAAGCATACTCTCCTCCGACTCCTTTTTCGGTTATAGTTTCCCCAACAGATGCTTTTAATTCTTCAAATTTTCTTGGTTTTCCAATTTTATGTTCTGTTGCTGAAACTCGTCCTATGACATATTTCATGACATCTAAGGTCATTTCAACAAGCTCAATATCAATTTTATGCATGAATTATTCTAAATTAAGAATTAAAAACTCACCTTTTAAAGGTTCTAAGGCTTTTAGTATTTCAGGAATTAACTGATCACCATATTCTAAATACAATTCAGAAAAGTTTGTATTTCGTTCTTGTAAACTTTGACCAGGAAACAATTGCTCTTGTAGTTCTGTACAACGTTCAATTTGATCTGCTAATTTTCGTTTTTGAGCTAATAATAACCGTTTTTCTAATTGTTTTAATCCTTTTATTTGTTTGACCTCTTGTGCTTTTACAGCTCCAACAAAAGATTTATCAGTTTGGTCTGCTAAATCATAAAGCCCTTTAAATTGTGATTCTAAATGTTGAATTTGCTCTGAAAAATCAATATCAATATTCGAAATTTTTCGAACTTTTTTATTGATAAATGAATGCCTATCTAAAAACAAATCTTTGTTTGAAATATTTAAATTTTCAAGTTTTGAGGCTTGCTTTTTAGATGTTACTAACGCTGAATTTCTTAATAACAACATCGGGAATGTCACATTCTGAGCTTCAAAATTAGATTTTAATTGTAACCAATAAATCATTTCTCCGCCTCCACCGATGTAACAGAGATTTGGTAAAATCACTTCTTGATATAACGGACGCATGATGACGTTGGGAGAGAATCGCTCTGGCATCTCATTGAGGTGTTCTAATAGCTCACCCTCGCTCCATGTAATATCAGTATCGAGTACTGAATACACTCCATCACTTTCTATAATACGTTCTCGTAAACCATCTTTAATATAAAAGAGGTTGATTTTTCTTGGGTTTACCTGAATCTTTAATTCTAAGTCTTCTAACTTCTTATTGGTTTCAGAAACGGTTTTAAATGCCGTTTGTTCTAACATTTCTTTTTGCATCTGCGGAATAAACAAACGTTTCAGTTCGCTATCATCGGCATCTAAAATAACTAAACCGTGTTCTCCAAATAACGCGTTTGCCAAATAACGAGTCGCATCCGCTAAATTATTATGATTGAGATATCCCTCCTTAAACCATGCTTTTAATTGTTCTGCGTTTTTTCCTGCTCCAAATTCTAAAGAAATCACTTCAAATACCTCATCTAAACCTTCGGTATCAAAATGACCAACTGCTCCGGTTTGTTTAGAATTCCATTGTATTTTTTTACCTCTAAAATTGAAATAATTTATTTCTTCAAAATCATGATCCTCCGAAGCCATCCAATAGATTGGCACAAAATTGTATTTTGGATAGGTTTCTTTTAACTGCTTGGTTAAATTTATGGTTGAAATAATTTTATATAAGAAATAAAGTGGCCCTGTAAATAAATTCAACTGGTGACCTGTAGTAATTGTAAACGTGTTTTTAGAAGCTAAGCTTTGGATATTCTCAGCCGTGGCATCTGAGGTTTCAATATCTTTATATTGCGAGGATAAAGTGTTTACTAACACCTGTCGATTCTTCGCAAAGTGATCATCATTATTTGATTGCTTCTCTTCTATCTGAGCTTCAAAATTTTCCAACAGCGGAAAACGATTATAAAAGTCGTTTAATTCCGGTTTTTGGTCTAAATAATTACAGATAAAGTCTGAGAAATAATTAGTTTCTCTAAATGGGATATAATCGGTTGGCATACAAATCTCAAATTATGGCATAAATATAAGGCTCTTCATTATTTTAATTCCTAATTTTTAGTTAATTCACTTATGCTACGTATATTTACTAGCATCAAAATAAAACCAACTTCAATGCAAAAATTAGTTACTTCTCTTCTTATTATTTTCTGTTTTCAACTTTCATTAATTGCCCAAACCATTTCATCTCCAAATGACTTTTTAGGCTATGAAATTGGCACACAATTTAGTCGAAATCATCAAGTTATCGATTACTTTAAAACGGTTGAAAAACAAGTTCCAAACCAAGTAAAACTAGAAACCTACGGTAAAACAAACGAACGAAGAGGTCTGTATTTGGCTTATATTTCTAGCGAAGAAAACATTAAAAATCTTGAAACGATTCGTGAAAATAATTTAAAAAACATTGGATTATTAGACGGAGAATCTTCTGCAGATGATATTGCCATTGTGTGGTTAAGTTATAACGTTCATGGTAACGAAGCATCAAGCTCAGAAGCATCAATGCTCACCTTATTTAAATTACTTACTGAAAAACAAGAGTGGCTTAAAAATACGGTTGTAATTATTGATCCTTCCATGAATCCTGATGGTCGTGATCGTTATATCAACTGGTATAATGAAACGGCAAGTCAGCCTTATGATATAGACATACAAGCCAGTGAACACAATGAACCTTGGCCAGGAGGACGACCAAATCATTACCTTTTTGATTTAAACAGAGACTGGGTTTGGGCATCACAAGTAGAAACACAACAACGTTTAGAGGTTTATAACAAATGGATGCCTCATGTGCATGTCGATTTTCATGAACAAGGTATTAACGAACCGTATTATTTTGCACCTGCTGCAGAACCATTTCATGAAGTGATTACCGATTGGCAACGTGATTTTCAAACCGAAATTGGAAAAAATCACGCTAAATATTTTGATGCTGAAGGTTGGTTGTTTTTTACCAGAGAACGTTTCGATTTGTTTTATCCGAGTTATGGTGACACCTATCCCACTTTTATGGGAGCTATGGGAATGACTTACGAGCAAGGTGGACATGGTATGGCAGGATTAGGCATCTTTAATGATGAAGGCCACGTTTTAACTTTAGTGGAGCGCTTAACGCATCATACAACCTCTGGACTTTCAACGGTTGAAATGGCTTCAAAAAATGCTAAAAAATTAAATACTGAATTTGCTAAATTCTTTGACAATTCCAACTTAAAATATAAAAGTTACGTTTTAAAAGGGAATGAAGATAAATTGAATAGCTTAAAAACACTTTTAAACAAACACCATATCACATTCGAAAATGCCAGAACATCTAAAGTTTCGGGCATGAATTATGCTACCGGAAAACAAGGTTCTCTAAACATTGACAATAAGGCTTTAGTTGTACATGCCAACCAGCCCAAAGGTAAAATGGTAAAAGCCTTATTTGAACCAAATGCTAAACTTTCGGATTCTTTAACTTACGATATCACAGCTTGGTCATTACCTTATGCTTATGGATTAGAAGCGATGGCGAGCACTACCAAAATTCCGAGCGAAACACTTTTAAGTAAAAAAGAACTACAAACGTTAACCGATACTTACGGCTATGTTAGTAAATGGAATTCTATGGATGATGCTCAGTTTTTAGCAGCGCTATTGAAACATAATTTCAAAGTCCGTTTTACAGAAAAACCTTTCACATCAAATAACAATAAATTTGAACGTGGTTCATTAATCATTACTAAAGGAGACAATAAACACATTACAAACTTCCTAGAAACCTTAAATACGATTGCTCAAGAACAGGCACAATCGTTGACGGAAATTAATTCAGGGTTTTCACAAACGACACCCGATATCGGCTCACCAGATATTAAACTAATAAACAAGCAAAAGGTTGCTGTGCTTTCTGGCGAGGGTACATCGTCCTTAAGTTATGGTGAAATTTGGCATTTCTTTGAGCAGCAATTGCACTATCCTTTAACCTCAATCAATACAGATGATTTTGGAAGCATAAATTTAGACAAGTACCATGTTCTAATTCTTCCGAATGGTAATTACAGAAAAGTTTTTACGGACGACAACATGACTAAACTAAAAACCTGGGTACGCGCTGGAGGGAAAGTGATTGCTATTGATGGCGCACTGCGAAGCTTTGCTGGTAAAGATGGCTTTAGCCTAAATTATAAAAAGCAAGAAGATAACGTTGAAAAGAAAGACAACCTAACCGCTTATGCAGATCGCGAACGCGAATACAGTAACAACTTAATTACAGGAGCTATTTTTAACGCAAAAGTAGATCATACACATCCTATGGCTTTTGGTTATGACGACAATTACTTCACATTAAAATTAGGTAGTACGGCGTACAGTTTATTAGATAGTGGCTACAATGTAGCTTACTTAAATAACACCAAAGTATATTCTGGTTTTGCAGGAAAAGATGCATTGAAAAGTTTAGACCAAACCTTAGTATTTGGTGAAGAACATATGGGCAATGGTAGTTTTATTTACATGGTAGATAATACACTTTTTAGAAGTTTCTGGGAAAATGGAAAACTGTTTTTAGTGAACTCTATTTTCTTTGTGAATAACAATGCTTATGAATTATAAATAGCTTTAAAAAATTAGATACAGTTTAGCAACATATCCGACTTTCAACTATGCTCAACCTGATATAACTTGAACCATCATCACTCAAATACATAATTATGAAACACATCAAATCAATACTTTTAGCCTTTTTAGTGCTTTTTACAATAACATCTTGTAAAGAAAACGACACCAAAGAAACGACTCCAGAATTTAAAGTCGAGTACGAAAAATTCACTTTAGATAATGGCTTACAAGTCATTCTTCACGTCGACAAATCAGATCCAGTAGCAGCTGTAGCATTAACAGCGCATGTAGGATCAGCACGTGAAAAAACAGGAAGAACTGGTTTTGCACATTTATTTGAGCACCTTTTATTCTTAGAATCTGAAAACTTAGGTAAAGGCGGTTTAGACCAAATGAGTGCTCGTATTGGGGGTTCTGGCGCTAATGGTTCTACAAGTCAAGATCGTACCAATTACTTTCAAACTGTACCAAAAGATGCTCTAGAGAAAATGATTTGGGCAGAAGCCGATAAACTGGGCTATTTTATTAATACAGTTACCGAACCTGTTTTGGCTAAAGAAAAACAAGTGGTTAAAAACGAAAAACGTCAGCGTGTAGACAACCAACCTTATGGTTTTAATTCTAGTGTAATAAATAGTAATCTATACCCTGAAGGCCATCCGTATAGTTGGGAAGTCATTGGATCCTTAGAAGATTTGCAAAATGCAACATTAGACGATGTTAAAGAGTTTTACAAACGTTGGTATGTTCCAAATAACGTGACTTTAACCATTGCTGGAGATATTGATGTAGCGCAAACGAAAGAATGGGTTAAAAAGTATTTTGATGAAATTCCAAGAGGAGAAGATATTCCTAAAATGGAAAAGCAACCAGTAACATTAAAAACGTCTAAACGCTTATTTTATGAAGACAATTTTGCACGTGCACCGCGATTAACCATGACGTGGCCAACCGTTTATGAATATCACCCAGATACCTATGCCCTAAGCGTATTATCGCAATACTTAACTGAAGGTAAAAAAGCGCCATTATATAAAGTTTTGGTTGAAAACCAGCAATTAACAAGCAATGTCGGCATGTATCAAAGTTCTTCTGAAATAGCCGGACAATTAATGTTAATGGTTACAGCATTCGATCAAACCAACTTAAATACCGTTGCTAATGCTATTAATGAAGGTTTAAGAGATTTTGAAATGAATGGGATTTCTGAAACGGATTTAAACCGTATAAAAGCCGGACAAGAAACATCTTTCTATAAAGGATTATCTAGTGTTTTAGGCAAAGGGTTTCAATTAGCACAATATGAAATTTTTGCAGGCGATCCTGGTTTTATCAATCAAGATGTAAAAAACATTTTAGCCGTCACTCCAGACGATGTGATGCGTGTTTACAACACATACATTAAGGATCAAAAATTTATTGCAACGAGCTTTGTTCCAAAAGGACAAATAAATTTAGTTTTAGATAATTCTCAGCATGCCATTGTAGAAGAAGAACAAATAATTGAAGGTGCAGAAGATACTTTTGATGCTAGCATAGCTGCTAATTACGAAAAAACAGCAAGCAGTTTTGATAGATCTGTAGAACCAGAATATGGAAAAAGTCCAGATTTAGTAATTCCTAAAGTGTGGAAACACAACTTAGATTCTGGAATCAAAGTTTTTGGTATTGAAAATAACGAAGTGCCATTAGTAGAATTTGAATTGGAAATAAAAGGTGGTTTACTATTAGAACAAATTGATAAAGTTGGAGTGTCAAACCTTATGGCCAACTTAATGAGCAAAGGCACAAAAAACAAAACACCTGAAGCTTTAGAAAATGCCATTGAGAGTTTAGGAGCTCAAATTTACAGCTATGCAACAGATAATAGTGTCACTATTTCTGGAACAACCTTAGCAAAACATTTTGATGCCACTATGGCTTTAGTGACTGAAATTCTTTTAGAACCACGTTGGGATGAAGAAGAATTCAACTTATTAAAGCAAAGTACTATCAGTGGAATTCAACGCCAAAAAGCAAATCCAAATAGTATTGCTGCTAATGAATTTGCAAAGCAATTATATGGTAAAAACAACATTTTAGCATATAACAATAACGGTACTGAAGCATCCGTAAATGCGATTACGATTTCAGATTTACAAAATTTTTACACGACTAAATTAACTCCGAAACTCACGAATGTACACGTTGTCGGTTCAATTCCAGAAAATGATGTTATCGCAGCTTTAGAAACTATCAATACAACTTGGGAATCTAAGGATGTTATGATTCCAGAATTACCGCAAGCTATAACACCAGAAACTTCTAAAGTGTTTTTCTATGATGTACCTGGAGCTAAACAATCGGTTATCGCATTTGGCTATCCATCCTTAAAAGCTACTGATACGGATTACTATGCTGCTTCTGTAATGAATTACCGTTTAGGAGGTGGTAGTTTTGCTTCGCAATTAACACAAGAATTACGCGAATCTAAAGGCTACACTTACGGTATAAGATCTGGATTTGATGGTGACGCTAATACAGGAGAATTTTCAATTAATAGTTCTATTCGTACTAACGTTACTTATGAATCTGCCGCTTTGATTAAAGAGATTTTAGAAAATTATGGCACCAATTATAGTGAAGCTGATTTAGAAATCACAAAAGGATTCACCTTAAAAAGTAGTGCTCGTGCGTTTGAAACTTTAGGTTCTAAATTAAACATGCTGAGTAATATTAGTAATTATGGTTATGCAGACGATTATGCTAAACAACGCCAATCTATTGTAAAAGATTTAAGCGTAGACGACATTAAAGCACTTGTTGAAAAGTACATAAACCCAAATCAAATGATTTATGTGATTGTTGGTGATGCCGAAACTCAATTAAGTAAATTAAACGGATTAGGATTTGGTGACGCTGTGTTACTGAATTAAAGTAGTAACGCTTATATTTTAAGGTATTGAAAATTCAAACATTCAATACCTTTTAGTATTACAAAAAAGAATAAATTATGAAACCAGGAGCCTTTTCAATTAGTCTAGCCGTTAAAGATATTAAAGCTTCAAAAGCTTTTTATGAAACCTTAGGATTTTCTGTTTTTGGTGGAGATTTAGAACAGAACTATCTTATTATGAAAAATGAATCAACCCTTGTGGGATTATTTCAAGGGATGTTTGAAAATAATATGCTCACCTTTAATCCTGGTTGGGATCAAAACGCCAAAACACTTAAAACTTTTGATGATGTGCGAAACATTCAAAAACATTTAAAAAGTAATACTATTAAATTAGAGAACGAAGCTGATGAAGCGACTTCAGGACCTGCAAGTTTTGTAGTTTTAGATCCTGATGGTAATGCTATTTTAATAGATCAACATATATAGAAAACAGTGAACTTATATTCTTAACACTTGGTTCAGTTCTCGCATACTCAAGAGAATTCTGAAGCCAAATAAAGGTCAATAATAATTTTCAACCGACTTATTTTTGAATTAAAAAAAGTATTATTTTTAATTAAGCATACACTTAATTTAAAACGATATGATTCACCCAAAAACAGAATTAAAATTTATAAGCCAAGAGATTGGCTACGGAGTTGTTGCCACTGAGTTTATTCCTGCCGGAACTATAACTTGGGTCTTAGATGAATTAGACCGAGAATTTAGTCCCGACACGTTTAACGCCATGGATCCTATTTATAAAACTATTTTAGACACGTATTCTTATCGAAATAATAAGGGAAATTTCATTCTTTGTTGGGATAATGGACGGTTTGTTAATCATAGTTTTAATTCTAATTGTCTCACCACAGCTTACGACTTTGAAATTGCCATTAGAGACATCTTACCTGGAGAACAATTAACAGACGATTATGGTTATTTAAATATTACAGAACCCTTTGAAGCTCTTGATGAAGGCACGGAAAGAAAAATAGTCTATCCAGATGATTTAGTTAATTACCATAACGTTTGGGACCAAAAAATTAAGGCCGTTTTTAACAAAATTATTGATAACGAACAACCGTTAAAACCCTTAATAAAAAATGATTTATGGTTAAAAATTAATCGTATTGCTAATGGAAAAGAGGAAATGGATTCTATTTTAAAAAATTATTTTAAATTAGAAAATCAGGCATAATACAATTTAAATCAAACAACTTCTTATATCAAAAGAAGCCCTGTTTTCAGGTATTAAAAATTGAAAAGAGTTATATTCGTAATCTAAGCCTTACCTATAATGAAAAAAACAATACTCTTTTTAGTTTTTTTATGCCTTTCAATTATCTCAAACCAAGCACAAACACTCACAATGCAATCGGGAGGATTTTATATGTGTTCTGGAACATTTACAGATTCGGGAGGTACGGGCGATAGTGGTAATTATTATTCTATTAATGAAAATTACATACTTACAATTTCTCCAGATAATTCTGAAAATAGCGTAAGATTAGACTTTATTCAGTTTGAGACTCAGTTTTCAGATAGGATGACTATTTATAACGGAGCAACCATTTCTAGTCCTGTTATAGGTTACTTTTCGGGTTCAGATCTAGAAGATAACCCAGGAACAATTATAGCGAATAACAGTACAGGATCTTTAACTATAAAATTTGTTAGTGATTCTAATACGTCACTTCTAGGTTGGGAGGCTAATGTGAGTTGTATGCCCCCATATTTAGGTGGCGAACCTTCAGATATGTTAGTCTGTGATGATGACAATACCGGATTTAACACATTTGATTTAACCACACAAAGTGCACCGATTTTAAATGGACTCGACGTTTCAGATTATAGTATTTCTTATTATGAAACTGAAGCTGATGCTATCAACAACCTAAATTCAATTTCTAATGCTTTTAATTACACAAACATCTCAAACCCACAAACAGTTTATGTTAGATTAGAGAACATAACAGATAATAGTTATGGTACTACACAATTTGATTTATCAGTATCTAGACCTGATTTAGACGACTATATTGTCTTTGAATGGTGCAACTCATTTGGTGACAATTTCTTACCTATTGAAAATGTTCAATATCAATACAATCTAATCAACAATGATAATGAATACAATTATACATTTTCATATTATGAAACTATAGAAGACGCTAATGCAGATACAAACGCAATACCAGACCCAAGTAATTACAGTTATACGACTAATGGGCCTTTATATATTGCTGCAACCTCTAACGCTACAGGATGCCGAAGTATTTCTCCTATTGAAGTTTATTTGTTTTATCCTTATATAGAGGACACCACACCTTTGCAAGCTTGTAGTACAACAGATACGGCAACTTTTAATTTAGAACAAAATAAAATACTGAACTCTAATTCTGGCTATGGAGACACTGAAATAACTTACCATGCAACAAACAATGATGCGTATAATAATCTAAACCCATTACCATTATACTATCAGAATAGTTCTAACCCTCAAACTATTTATATCAGATCGGAACTAACAGGCGATATAGCTGGTAATTTTCAAAATTGTTATACAGTAGAACCTTTAGATTTAATTGTAAATATCGGAACCCCCGTAACAGCAAACAACATTGAAGATCAACTGGTCTGTCATACGGGTTCTAATTTCGATTTAACGATCTATGAGTCGGCTATTACAGACGACCAAGCAGATGTAACGGTTTCTTATTATTACAACGGAAATGCCATGCTGCAAGGTGTTAACGCAATATCTATCCCTAATGACATCAGCTTAAATCAGAACTTTAATAACCGATTTTATGTTCGTGTTGATGCCGATGCATCCGATTGTTTTAGTTCAACTATACTTAATATTTCGGTACAGAACAACCCAAATTTAGATACAGCAACATTATACAATTGCAATGATTTAACCTATGATTTGCAATTAGCAATAGATCAAATTACAAATAGCTTCGATGGTAATATCACCCTACACGAGACGGAAGCTGATGCCTTAACACAGAGCAATCCTATTACAAATATTAACAACTATACAGCAACGTCTAATTATCAAATACTTTATTCTAGTGCGTTAGCTACAGAACAATGTTTCAATATTGGAACCGTAGAATTAATCACAGAAACAGAACCTGTAATCGTAAATTCGGTTGTTTTAACTGCTTGTGACCCTGATAATGATGGTTATACGCAATTCGATTATACAAGTACAGCTTCAGATATTTTGGGTACTAATGATAGTGCAGATTATGGAGTTTATTATTATTTAAATATAGAGGAGGCACTCAATAACACAAATGTTATAGCGTATTCTGATCCTTCTGGAGCTGCGAATCTTTTCGATTTTAATTTACTTCCATTTACACAAGACATATTTGTTAGAGTTCAAAGTATGAACACTGATTGCTTTGCCACAACTACGCTTCAAATTGAAACTGTTGCATTACCCGAAATTGTACAACCAACATATTTAGAAGGATGTGATGAAAACGGAAATGGCATTATAGAATTTGATTTGAATTCAAAGATCAATGAGATTCTAAATGGCCTTACGGATATCAACATCACATTTCATACTACTGAAGATGACGCTAATAATGATGTTAATCCTATAATTGGTTCGTATACAACTCCCGGAACGATCTACGTAAGAGGCACAAACACATCTGGTTGTTTTAAGGTCTTTTATTTGAATTTGATTGTAGCACCTTGTCCAATATTTGTTAATTGCGGAACACCTGTAAATACTACCTATTGTTATGGAGATAACGAGCAAACAGAATATTATTACAAAAGTGTCAATGGTGAGCCGATAACCGTCGTTTTTAACGCCGGAGAAGTAGAATTTGAATATGATGATTTAGTTGTTTTAGATACTGCAGGAAACGATCTTAATGCCAGTACTCCACATGGAAACAATGGTGATGTCTCTGGTTTAACGTTTACATCTATTGGAGGTAGTCTTACTATTTTTGTGGATGCCGATAATAGTTACAGCTGTACCAACCAAGGTTACACGCCTTTAGATTATGATGTGTTTTGTGCAGGCACAAACATCTATATTGAAGCGTTTAGAGATCGTAATAACAATTCTATTTTTGAAGACACTACAGAGAATTACTTCACGCAAGGTTATTTTACTTATGAGAAAAATAATAATGGCATAATTAACACAGTGAACTCAACTACTGGAGATTTTACAATTTTAGTTTCGGATTATAATGATACTTACGACATTGCCTTTAACTTATATTCAGAAAATGAAAACTGTTATGATGTCACGGTTCCTTTGTATGAAAATATAACGGTGACTTCTGGCACCGTTGAAAACATACAATTTGCTATTGTAGAAGAAAATCCATGTGAAGATGTTGTTGTTCGTTTATTAAACTATTCTGAACCTCCTAGACCAGGGTTTAATTATTATAATCATTTGATCATAGAAAATTACGGAGCAAATACCATTAGTTCTGGTAGCGTAGAGTTTGTTAACGATTCTAATTTAAACTTTGTAAATGCTAACAATTTGCCTCCAGGATATTCACTTACACCTACAGATAATGGTTTTATCTTAGACTTTGTTGATTTATTAACAAATGTCCCAGAATCTATTGAAATAAACTTAGGCGTGGCAACAGATCTCAATATTGGCGATTTAGTTACTAATTCCGTAACCTATATTTCGGCATCTAACGATACTGATACTGCCAATAACACCTCTTCTCTAACAGAAGTTATTGTTAATTCTTACGATCCCAATGATATTTCAGAATCGTATGGACCACAACTATTATATAATGATTTTATAACTACAGATGAGTATTTATACTATACCATTAGATTCCAAAATTTAGGTACTGCAGATGCTATAAATGTAAGTGTAGAAAACACATTAGACCCATTACTCGATGCAAGTACCATACAATTATTAAATTCTAGTCACAATGTGGTAATGACTGAAACCAATGGACAAGTCATATTTAATCATCAAAATATAAACTTAGCACCCGAAATAGTTAATGAAGCGGATAGCCATGGATTCTTATATTATAGAATAAAGCCAACTGCAGGTTACAATGTTGGCACAATTATACCAAATACTGCTGAGATTTATTTCGACTTTAATGAACCGGTTATAACCAATACATTTGAAACCGAAATTGTAGATGTGCTTTTATCGGTAGAAGAGTTTAATAATGATTTTACAATTTATCCTAACCCCGCAAAACAAGTTGTAACTATAAAACTTAAGAACGCTTCTATCGGAAATACTTCAGTAGAAATTATAGATGTTCAAGGTAAATTAATACTTCAAAATGAAATAATTGAAACACTTCAACTCAATATAGAAAACTTAGAATCTGGTTTGTATTTTGTAAAACTAAAAGCCAACAACAACCAATTAATTAAAAAGTTAATTATTGAATAGAAGATTTTTAAATTTTGCAAAAAGCTTCAGTTAACGCTGAAGCTTTTTTTGTTCGTTAGATATTCTGACATGTTTGAGCTATATCAAACTGTACTTCATTATCAACGTCTAACTCTACCTATTGAAGCATTTCACAAAGATTTTACACTTTTTTGACATTAAATTTAATGCCTTAAGTATCTATCAACAATACATTTGAGAAAATTAATCTCAAAATAATTAGATATGAAAAAGAGCATTATCATTTTTGGCACAACACTAGCAATTCTTAGCTTATTAATTCTTGGTTTTACAAACTGGAATAACAATGAGACTAATGTACCAACAAATAACAAAGACCTTGTTTTAGAGAACCAAGATATAATTGGTCCAAACCTCAAAGCTATTCCAGATTTATACTATGGTGTAGATTCTAGGTTTGCTGCCGTAAAAAAATCAGAGATAGCCAAAGCGACTAGCATTTATGATTTTCTGAATGCAGGCGAAAAAGAACAAATAGTTGATATCAAATCTGTAAATCTTACGGTTATAAAAGACAATCAACTATCTGAATTACATGAATTGGGAACCACAGACCAACTTACAAAAGAGCAAATAAAACTTTTAAGATCTTTGGATTTCTTTAATCACTTTACGATAAGAACAGAATTTAAAGGCAACAATATGATAACTGGTGTTATAGAAGATAAATTTTTTGGTCCTCATATTACAATAGTTCCAGAAATACAAGCCAATTATGTTGAGGGAAAAGAAGCCTTAATTACCTATCTCAAAGAAAGTAGTTTAGATGTAATGTATGCTATAAAAGATGATAAGATTAACGCCGTTAAATTTTCATTTATAATTACAAAAGAAGGAAAAGTAACCAATGTAAAACATGATGCCATGACAACTGGTTATCCTACTATCGACGATAAATTTATAGAACTCTTAAAAAACATACCCGGAAAATGGACACCGGCTGAAAATGCTAATGGAAAAAAAATGGAACAAGAATTAGTGTTTACTTTTGGGCCTAGAGATGGTTGCTAAGCATTCCCTTTTTATCTTGTAAAATAAAAAACGATCTAATAGCAGTTAAAAATAGCTATTAGATCGTTCTTTATTCTATTGAAAGTAAGTCTCTTATTACAAGCAAAAAACTATTACCACTAATTTACAACCTCACCATAAAGGTCAAAGTCTTCTGCTTCAGTAACTTTAATTGTTGCAAACTCACCTGTCTTTAAATATGTTTTAGTAGCATCAATGCGCACTTCATTATCAACGTCTGGTGAATCATATTCTGTACGTCCTACAAAATAATTCCCTTCTTTACGGTCAATAACCACTCTAAATTCTTGTCCTATTTTGGCTTGATTCAATTCCCATGAGATTTGAGATTGCATTTCCATAATCTCGTTAACGCGTTCCATTTTTATCTCTTCCGGAACATCATCTTCTAAATTATAGGCGTGTGTATTTTCTTCATGAGAATATGTAAAACAGCCTAAACGTTCAAAACGCATTTCTGAAACCCATTTTTTAAGTTCTTGAAAATGTGCTTCTGTTTCACCAGGATAACCAACAATAAGTGTCGTTCTAATCGTCATTTCAGGAACAATAGCTCTAAATTCATGAATCAATTTAGTCGTTTTTTCTTTGGTCGTTCCACGACGCATCGATTTTAATAAATCATCAGAAATATGCTGTAACGGAATATCTAAATAGTTACAAATTTTAGGTTCACGCTTCATAATGTCTAAAACATCCATCGGGAAACCGGTTGGAAATGCATAATGCAAACGAATCCATTCAATACCTTCAACCTTTACTAAATTTTCTAATAATTCAGCTAGGTTTCTTTTTTTGTAAATATCTAAACCGTAATACGTTAAATCTTGAGCAATAAGAATTAATTCCTTAACTCCATTGGCTGCTAATTTTTCAGCTTCTGTCACTAAATTTTCAATTGGAGTACTTTTGTGTTTTCCTCGCATAATTGGAATGGCACAAAAACTACACGGTCGGTCACATCCTTCTGCAATTTTAAGGTAAGCGTAATTCTTTGGAGTTGTTGTTAAACGTTCCCCAATCAATTCATGCTTATAATCTGCACCTAAAGCTTTTAATAAGCCAGGTAACTCTGTAGTTCCAAAATACTGATCTACATTTGGAATTTCCTTCTGTAAGTCTGGTTTGTAGCGCTCACTTAAGCAACCTGTAACAAACACTTTATCAACTTCTCCATCTTCCTTTTTTTGCATGTACTCCAATATGGTGTTCACACTTTCCTCCTTAGCATTATTAATAAAACCACAGGTATTAATAACCACAACATTACCTTCTTGCTCATGGACCACGTCCTTTCCGCTAGCTTTTAATTGTCCCATTAACACTTCGCTATCGTAAACATTTTTACTACAACCTAATGTAATGACGTTGATTCTATTCTTTTTTGTGCTCTTAGTTCTCATGCTTTTTATAAATCAGTTTGCAAAGATACGGAATGATTTACGATAATTGATTTCTGAGTAGTGAGATTAAACTTTTTCCTATTTTTATAGTCCTATTTAAAAAAACAAATTATGAAACCAACCTATTTCTACATTTTAATATTAGGTCTTTTGTTTGGCTTTTCATGTTCATCGGAAGATGATTCAACTTCGAATGAACCAGAACCTGAAGCCGTTTATTTCCCTCCTATAAATTCAGATAATTGGGAAACCACATCCATTTCAGAATTAAATTGGAATGAGAATGAGCTTCAACCCTTATTAGATTTCTTGGAAGAGAAGAACTCCAAAAGTTTTATAATTCTTCATAATGGAAAAATCGTACAAGAACATTATTTTAATGGTCATCAAAATTCAACACTTTGGTATTGGGCCAGTGCAGGAAAAACATTAACAACAGCGGTTGCTGGAATTGCACAAGAACATGGACTTATTGACATAAATAATAAAGTTTCTGATTATTTAGGAACTGGCTGGACGAGTGCTTCAATGGAAAAAGAAAACCTAATCACTTGTGAACATTTATTATCCATGACTTCTGGGTTAGATGATACTTTAGGAGACGACGTTTCAGCGAGTAATTTACAATATGTGGCAGATGCAGGCAATCGTTGGGCATATCACAATGTGTATGTAAAACTGCAAGATATTGTAGCAGAGGCAAGCAATACAACTTGGAACAATTATTTTAACACCAATCTTAGAGACAAAATAGGAATGACTGGGAATTGGATTGATATTGGTAGTCTAAGTGTATATGCAAGTACGACTAGAAGTATGGCACGATTTGGCTTATTGAGTTACGCAAATGGCAAATGGGAAGACCTGCAAATTTTAAATGAAAATTATTTAGCTCAAGCCACAAATACATCTCAAGATATTAATTTAGCTTATGGATATTTATGGTGGTTAAACGGTAAATCGACTTACCATCTACCACAAAGTCAGGTTGAATTTCTTGGTCAACTGATTCCAAATGCGCCAAGTGATATGTATGCTGCTCTAGGTAAAAATGATCAGAAAATTTATGTGGTCCCAAGTAAAAAATTGGTAATCGTAAGAATGGGACAATCTGCAGATGATGACAATTTTGCTCTTTCAAATTTTGATAATGAGCTTTGGTTGAAGATTAATGCCCTTATCAATTAAGAAAAGGCATTTAAAAATCAGAAAAAGCCGAATGTAATAATATGATTATTGCACTCGGCTTTAAACTTTGGTGTCTCTATAATTATGATTGAAGGTTTTACTCAGAGAAATAAGAATCCTGCCTTCGTCGTAAGAATTCTACTTAAAAAACGAATCCACAAATTCATATTTATTAAAAACTTGTAAATCCTCTATACCTTCTCCTACTCCAATATATTTTACAGGAATTTGAAATTGATCACTAATACCGATGACAACTCCACCTTTTGCTGTACCGTCTAATTTAGTTACTGCTAACGATGTTACTTCGGTAGCTGCTGTAAATTCTTTCGCTTGTTCAAATGCGTTTTGTCCTGTTGAGCCATCTAAAACTAATAATACATCGTGAGGTGCATCACCAACCACTTTTTGCATCACACGTTTTACTTTAGTCAATTCGTTCATTAAGTTCACTTTGTTGTGTAAACGTCCTGCTGTATCGATAATAATAACATCTGCATTTTGGTTTACTCCAGATTGTAACGCATCAAACGCTACAGACGCTGGATCCGATCCCATTTCTTGTCGTATCATTGGCACATCTACACGGTCTGCCCAAACTTGTAATTGATCTATAGCTGCTGCTCTAAACGTATCTGCTGCACCAAGTACAACGTTTAAACCTTTCTTTTTAAACTGATACGCTAATTTACCAATGGTTGTTGTTTTTCCAACACCATTGACACCAACAACCATAAGTACATACGGTGTTTTAGAACCATCTGCTTGTTTTGGCAATTCAGGAATAGTGTATTCTGTATCTTCGCCAGATTTTGTTTCTGACAATAAGCCTGCAATTTCTTCTCTTAGAATTCGGTTTAATTCAGAAGTTCCTAAGTATTTATCTTTTGAGACACGTTCTTCAATACGCGTAATCACTTTTAATGTCGTATTAACACCAACATCACTAGTCACTAAAATTTCTTCTAGATTATCTAAAACGTCGTCATCGACTTTAGATTTTCCGGCAACGGCTTTATTTAATTTATTGAAAAAAGAAGATTTAGATTTCTCTAAGCCTTTATCTAAGGTTTCTTTCTTTTCGGAAGAGAATATTTTTTTAAAAAAACTCATTTTGTTGTTAGGTTATTAATCAGCACCTCGACAAGCTCAGTGTGACAGTATTATTCGCAATTATTACATTGCAACAACCTTGCCTTTAATATTTTACTGTTAAGATGTCAGATGTTTTCAAATATAAACATAAAAAAACTGCTTTCAAATGAAAGCAGTTTAGTTAATCTATATATAAATAAAGATTATTTTTTGTTTAAAAAGTCATTGACAAATTCTGGTGCCATTACTGATTCTACAAAAGTGTAAGATCCAGATTTTTCAGATTTCACCATTTTTATAGCTTTTGTCAAACGTTTTGATCCGGTCTGTAAAGACGCAACTGATTTCTTTGCCATGTTTTCTTATTTTATCTCTTTATGAACTGTCATACGCTTAAGGATAGGATTAAATTTCTTAATCTCCATACGGTCTGGCGTATTCTTCTTATTTTTTGTTGTAATATATCTTGATGTTCCTGGTTGTCCAGAAGTTTTGTGCTCTGTGCACTCTAAGATAACTTGTATTCTATTTCCTCTTTTTGCCATTGTAAATTGACTTAAGCGCTAACGCTATTATTTGTAAAATCCTTTTGCTTTAGCTTCTTTTAACATCGCTTCGATACCAATCTTATTGATAGTCTTTAACGCTGATGTTGAAACTTTTAATGTTACCCACTTATCTTCTTCAGGAATGTAAAAACGTTTTTTGATCAAGTTTGCATCAAACTTGCGTTTCGTTTTATTCATAGCGTGTGAAACATTATTTCCAACCATCGCTTTTTTCCCAGTAAGTTCACAAACTCTTGACATTGTTTTCTTTCTTTAGGTCTATAATTAATTTTCTGCTAACTCGTATTGCTTTAAAGGAATTTCCCTAGTTAAATGACAATAAAAATTTAATATCTGAACATAGATATTTTAAACAGGGTGCAAATTTAATAAAACTTTACGTTTCAGCAAACATAAAAGCTTACTTTTTTTAATGTTTAATTGTAATTTCTTTTTGAAGCATTTCAAATGCCTTGTTTGTCCCTCTTACAATTACTTTTTCGCGATGATTTCCAAAGTTAAAAACTTCAGAATACACCTTGTCTTTTGTGGCAATAGCAATCCATACAGTTCCCACTTCTGCATCTGAATCTCCTTTTTCTGGTCCTGCGTTACCTGTAGTGCTTATGGCATAATCCGTATCAAACATGGTTCTCACATTTTTTGCCATGGCTTCCACCACTTCTTTGCTAACCACAGAATGTATATTAATATCGCTTTTTGAAACCCCTAAGAGTTTCACTTTAGATTCTGTTGCGTACGTCACCACGCTTCCTTTAAAATAAGCTGAAGCTCCCGCATTTGCCGTTATTGATTTTGCAATTCGTCCACCTGTGCAACTTTCTGCAATGGCTAAAGATTTTTTCATTTCCGTTAATCGTTTACCAATTACGGCTTCAATAGACTCATCTTCCTCATAACCCACAAAGATATCTTCAATCTGTGGCAATAATAAATTGATTTGATTTTGGATTTCTCGGTCAACGATTAATTTTTCAGCAGCTTTTCCGGATAAACGCAAACGTACACGTCCCAAACTTGGTAGATACGCTAGTTTTATAAAAACAGGTAGATGATCTTCCCACTTTTCAATACGTTCAGCCAATGCACTTTCGCCTAAACCATAGGTTAAAATCGTTTTGTGCATTATATAAGGAAACTTAAATTTTGACCTTAACTTCGGAATAACTTGCTCCTTAATTAAATCTTTCATCTCGTAAGGCACACCTGGAAGTGACACAAACACTTTTCCGTTTCTCTCTAACCACATCCCTGGCGCGGTACCGTTATGATTCATAAGCACCTGAGCCTTAGACGGCACTAATGCTTGTTGCTTATTGACATCTAAAAGAGGTGCCGAACTATACTTTGAAAAAATTTGCTCAACATTGGCCAAGACAGCTTTATCTTCAACTAATGTATCATTAAAGTATTCGCAAATTGTGAGTTTGGTAATATCATCTTTGGTAGGCCCTAAACCCCCAGTAATAATAATGATATCTGCATTTTCTTCTGCTTCTTTTAAAGCTTTTAGAATATGAGTTTTATCGTCTTGAATTGAGGTAATCTGATAGATCGAAATACCGTATTTATTAAATTCCTTTCCTATAAATGCGGAATTTGTATCTACAATCTGACCAATGAGAATCTCATCACCAATGGTAATAATTTCTGCTTGCATTTATAAATTATTTAAAGTCCGAAATCGGCTTTAATTTCATTAACCGCATTATCTACCGCAGTTAAAACGGTAATAAGTTGTTGATCTACATTTTTGTCCTTCTGCTCCAACTTTCCCCAATCTTGAACTTCTATGAGTATATCTAAAACCCCTAATTCAAATAAATCAACTGTTGGTTTCATTTTATGAGCTGCTTGGTACACTTCCTTATAATCCTTTGCTGGTACCGCTGTTCTTAAACGTTCAGCATCTTCTGGTACTTCTTCTATAAAAGCGGCTGCTAAAGCTGCAACGAAATCTTCGTCTCCCTCAGCCATTTCTCGTACGCGATGTAATTTATAATGTTCTGACATTTATTTAATTTTAATTGAAAACATTTCTATGTCTTCAAGATATCCTTTTAATTGATCTTCTGCAAAAACTTTACCAACTCCCGCTGGTGTGCCCGTAAATATAATGTCTCCTATTTTTAAAGTAAAATATTTTGACACATATTCTATAAGTTCATCAATTTTCCAGAGCATTAGCTCCGTATTTCCATTCTGAACAATGGCATCATTCTTTTTTAAGCTGAAATTGATGTTATCTATATTTTGAAATTTAACTTTAGGCAACCATTTCCCAATTACCGCAGCTCCATCAAATGCCTTGGCTTTTTCCCAAGGCAAACCTTTAGCTTTTAATTGCGCTTGAAGGTCGCGTGCTGTAAAGTCTATTCCGAGTCCAATTTCATCATAATATTTATGTGCAAACTTTTTATCGATATACTTCCCTACTTTATTGATTTTCACTAAAACCTCTACTTCATAATGTACATCGTCTGAAAAATCTGGAATAAAGAATGGTTGTTTCTTCAGTAAAATCGAAGTATCCGGTTTTAAAAACACAACAGGATCTGTTGGTTTTTCGTTTTCTAACTCTTTTATGTGGTCGGTATAATTGCGACCTATACAGATTAGTTTCATTGGTTAGCTGTTGGTTTTTAGCTTTTGGCTGTTAGCTTAACTTATTATTAAATTGACTAAGCTTAATTGCCGTCAAAACCTTTTTAGTGTACAACGGAAAATCGGCATTCAACAACCAACCAAAATAGCCGGGTTCTTTATCCAAAACCTCCAAAACACGTTTCCCTTTATGTTTTCCAAATGAAAAACATTCTTCACCTTCTTTATTAAAGATTAGAAAACCTGCAAAATCGGCGAATTTTTTACGCGAACTGAACTCTGCTAAAAACTTAGTATCGTTTTCTAAATCTTCATAACGGTCTAATTGTGCTTTTAAAACTTCGTAAGTAGCCTTTGTATCTGCTTCTGCACTATGTGCATCACTTAAGTCTTTATCACAATAAAACTTATAAGCCGCCACTAAAGTACGCTGCTCCATTTTATGAAAAATAGTCTGCACATCTACAGATTGTGTATTCTTCATGTCAAAATCTACTTCTGCTCTTAGCATTTCTTCTGCCAACAACGGAATATCGAAACGATTAGAATTGAAACCACCTAAATCTGAGTCCTTAATTAGGTTGTAAATTTCCTTAGACAATTCTTTAAACGTTGGTTTGTCAGCAACATCTGCATCCGAAATACCATGAATTGCTGTTACCTCTGCAGGAATCGGCATCTCAGGATTTACAATCCACGTTTTAGACTCTTCCTTACCATCTGGATAAACTTTAAGAATCGAGATTTCTACGATTCTATCTTTTGAAATATTGATTCCTGTAGTTTCTAAATCGAAAAAACAAATAGGTTTTGTGAGATTGAGTTGCATTTGAAATTAATTTTTCACAAAGGTACTTAGATTCTTTAACAAAGCCCTAATAGGTAAGAAAAACCTACAATGCTCGTAAATAATGGTACTAAAGCTTAACCTCGTTTCTTTTGAAGATAAATAGATTAGCTTAAACCATCTACAATAAGTACAAAACGACAATAATAAATAAGTAATTAAAATAAATTTCATCCTTTTAATATTTTAACCGATATTTAAAGACTTTACCTAACTCTAATGCGAATTTTACTACTTCCCCTAACTTTCTTTTTATTACAAAGCAGCATTTATGCGCAAAAAAGTGATAATAATCCTGATGATTTTTCAAACTCACTCGAGGATAAAGTTGCAACCCATATTGATTCTATTAAAAGTTTAATGATGGCTGACTACTATAAAGAAGATTATAGTTCTGCTATTATTAAAGCCAGTAGCATAATAGAATATGCACAAGCCAACAAACGTCCTCAGAAAGTTGCTGAAATACGAAGTTACCTTTCAAATTCCTATTTGCGTTTAAATGATTCTGTAAAATCACTTGACTATGCTAAAAAAAATATTGAGCTCGGAAAAGAACTCAATGACCCTGATATTATATTAGGTTCACAAATTGATCTTGGAAATATATATTTGGCCTTTAATAAATTAGATGAAGCAGTTAAGTCATTTAAAACGGCATTACCACTTGCTAAAGAAAAAAATGATAAAACCCGTCTTTTTATTCTCAACTATAACATTGCAGAAATATACCTAGAATACTTAGAAGACTATAAAGGCTCAAAACCATATTTAGATGCTGCAGAAGAATATGCTCCAAAAACGTTTATAATTGGTCTTGCCGGAATAAACTTATTTAAAGCCCATTATGCTTTTCAAGAAAAAGATTATCAATTGGCTTCTATTTTTTATCAGCAAGCCATTGATTTAGCAAAAGAATCTAACCATACAGAAGTACTAAAAAAAGGTTACAATGGTTATACTGAATCCCTCGCCAAGAAAGGTAATTATAAGAAAGCCTACGAAATAGGTAAAATAAAAGATAGTCTCTCAATAGCGCAAAGTAAACTTGATGTTGAAAAATCAGCTAAGACACTTAAGACCAGTCTTGAAAACACAAAAAAACAAGAAGAACTAAAAATTGAAGCCCTTAGAAATGAATTAATAGTTGAAAAGTCAGAGACTCAGAGAAAATTATTAATCTTTAGTGCCATAGTCTCTTTTATACTCTTAAGCCTCTTGTTTTATCTTTTAAAAGTGACAAAAAACAGAAGGAAACTGAATAATGAATTAAAAATAAAAAATCAAGAATACCTTGAAGCGAAACTAGAATCTGAAAAATTAGCAGAAGCGAAATCTCGTTTTCTATCTACAATGAGTCATGAACTTCGTACGCCTCTATATGGAATTATAGGTTTAAGCACCGTGCTTAACAACGATATTAATCTAAAATCTCACAAAACCGAGCTGCAATCCCTGAAGTTTTCAGCAGATTATTTACTAAATCTGGTAAACGATGTACTGACCTTAAATAAGATGGATTCTGATGAAAAAATCAAATTCGAATCAAAAGCTTTTCATCTCAAAGATTTTTTAAATAATATTAAAGAATCATTAGAATACTTAACCAGACAAACTAATAATGATTTAGTTATAACTCTAAACCCTAATATTCCTAAATGGATAAATGGAGATCAAACTAAAATGTCTCAAGTCCTCATCAATTTATTGGGTAATGCATTAAAGTTTACAACCAACGGAAAAGTAGAACTTATTGTTAGTTTATTAGATATTAAAGAAAATAACTTAAAGCTTAAGTTTGAAGTTAAGGACAACGGCCAAGGAATTCCTATTGCTGACCAGCAAAAAATCTTTGAGGAATTTGGACAACTTAAACACGAAGGTGATTTTCAAGGCTCTGGCTTAGGACTTACTATCGTTCAAAAGTTACTCATAGACATGAATTCTAACATACAACTAGAAAGCGTTATTGAGGAAGGCTCAAATTTCTTTTTCGAAATAGCATTTGGAATTGCAAAAAAGGAGCACGCAAACAAAGATATTCAAGATACGGTTTCAATTGCTATGCTTCGAGGAAAAAAGATATTAGTTGTAGATGACAACAGAATTAACCTTATGGTGACTAAAAAGACATTGGAAAGTCACGATATTTTAGTAGAAGTTGCAACTAATGGTCAAGAAGGCATAGATAAAATTATGTTAACAGATTATGACATAGTGTTAATGGATGTTCACATGCCAATAATGGACGGTATAGAAGCCACTAAAAAAATCCGTAAACTCCAAAAAACGGTCATTGTTATTGCATTAACCGCTGTAACACAAGACGAACAAGATGACCGTTTTAAAAGTGCCCATTTTGATGATTCTATTGTAAAACCTTATAAGATCAACGAATTTATAAAGACACTTGCTGCAAATCTTGTTACAAAGCCTTTATAAGTTACATTATAAAAAACAAGTGCATTAGGCTAGTTAAAGAGTAAATGTTATTAAATAAAAAAAAGCACAGTTCTAAAACTGTGCTTTTTCTATAATTTAATTCTATATTTTCTATGTTACAAACAACAAAACTAGTGATACTAAGTAATAAAGAATTACAGAACAAACAGATATAAGAATAATACCTCCTATCCAATACAATATAACTTCGCCTACTTCAATAAGTTTCGCTTTTGTTTTATCATCAATTAGTTTTTTAGAATTCATTATATCTCTCTGTCCATATCCCAACCTTCTAAATAATCCTTAACCGCTTTTACAAACTGACCTCCAAGCGCTCCATTAACGACTCTGTGATCGTATGAATGAGACAAGTACATTTTAAAACGAATACCAATATAATCTCCATCTGGACCTTCAATAACTGCAGGTGTTTTTCTAATAGCTCCTAAAGCTAAAATACCTACTTGTGGCTGATTAATAATTGGTGTTCCCATGATGCTACCAAATGTACCAACATTAGTTACTGTATATGTTCCTCCTTGAATATCATCTGGATCTAATTTTCCTAAACGCGCTCTGTTAGCTAAATCATTAACACGTTTTACCATGCCAAATAAATTTAACTGATCAGCATTTTTAATGACAGGTACAATTAAATTACCATCTGGCAAGGCTGCTGCCATACCAACATTAATAGCTTTCTTTTTAATGATTTTATCTCCTTGAACAGAAATATTCATCATTGGAAAATCCTTTAATGCTTTAGTGATCGCCTCCATAAAGATTGGAGTAAACGTTAGGTTTTCACCTTCACGCTTCATAAAGTCATCTTTAACTTTCTTTCTCCAGTTCCAAATATTAGTGACATCAGCTTCTATAAACGACTGTACATGTGCAGATGTTTGTACCGAATCTACCATATATTTAGAAATGAGTTTCCCCATTCTAGTCATTTCAATAACCTCATCTCCTCCTGAAACTGAAATTGGCGTTTCAACAGGTTTCTCAGCTTTAGGTTTCTCAGGTGCTTTAGTCGGTACAGCTGGTGTTTCCACTTTTTGTTCAACCACAGGCTCTGCCTTTGGCGTTTCAACTGGTTGCTCAGCTGATATAGGACTTGGTGCAGAACTACGAGATTCTAAATACGCTTTAATATCGTTTTTAGTAACGCGCTCATCTTTACCAGTACCAGAAATAGTATCTAATTCGGCTTGAGAAATGCCTTCTTGTTTTGCTATATTTTTTACTAGTGGAGAATAAAAACGATCTTCAGTAGACACAACAGGTTCTACTGATGCTTTTGCAGCCACAACAGTTTGTGCTACTTCTGCAACTACTTTTGGAGCTACCGGTTCTGCAACAGGTTCAGGTTCTGAAGCAGTAGCTTTTACTTCTACCGTTCCACCACCTTCAGTTTCTATAACTGCAATAGTTTGTCCTACTTGTACAACATCATCAACGTTAAATAGTTTTTCAACTAAAACGCCATCTACTTCACTCGGGACTTCACTATCGACTTTATCTGTCGCAATCTCTAAAACAGCTTCATCTGCTTCAATTGTATCTCCAACATCTTTAAGCCATGAGGTTATGGTTGCTTCCGCAACACTTTCTCCCATTTTAGGTAACTTAAGTTCAAACTTTGCCATATCTATAATTTGTAGGTCGTTATTTCCTAATCGCGTGCAAAATTACTAAAAAAATCGCTGTTTTACTGATTTTTATTCAATAAATAGTTCTTAAAAATGTCGCACTTCACCTCTATTCGTAGCACTATCGCTTCCGAGGATAAATTTACTGTTTTTTAAAAGAAATCTAAAAACAATATTTTCTTGCTTCGATTTTTCTTTCATATCGGCAATTACAGCCGAAGCTTTCAGCATATTAAAATCGTATACAAGCATGCTATTATGCTCAACTTCAAGTTGTATTGCTGTTTCAATTTGAATTGGTATTGGTAATTGTTCAAGTAAAGCATTATCAAAATCCGATGAATATAAATAAGAGGTATTCAACTTTACCGCTACCTCAACAGGATGCTTTCGCATAAAATGCGCCATTTTAATACCTAACCAAACTACAGCATTAAATAATAGATTCTGTTTAAAATGCTTTTTATAAAAAATCTGCATGGCTCCGTAAAACCGTTTCGCGTACTTAGAATCTTTTAATGTGCTTTCTCCTTTAAAGTGAACCACTGTTGTTTCCCCAAAATAGAAGTTATCATAGCCGGCTTTAACTACTTTATAAGACAAATCAATATCTTCTCCGTACATAAAATAGTCTTCATCAAAACCACCAACAGCGTCGTATACCTCTTTTTTTAGCCACATAAAAGCTCCGACTAAAATATCTACTTTACCTGTCTCTTTAATATTGACATGATTAGCGTAATAATCATTACTACTCCCTAATACTTTCTTTAAGGATACTTTTGGTGTTGGCACATTACGCTTACTTTCTGGTAGAAAATTACCTTTACCATCTATAAGTTGACAGCCTACAATTCCAAGATTATCTTTACCGTCAGTAAAATTGATAAGTTTTGTGAACGTATCTTCTGCAACCACAGTATCTGGATTAAGAATACATAAATACTCTCCTTTAGCCTGAACGACTCCTATATTGTTTCCCTTTGAAAACCCTGAATTATCTTTATTCTCAATCAATTTTACAGAAGGAAATAGTTCCTTCACCATAGCACAACTATCATCAGGAGAGTTGTTATCTATCACTATAATTTCAGCATCAATATGAGCCACAGCAGCTTCCACACTTTTTAGACATAATTCTAAAAAGTAGCGTACATTATAGTTTAATATGATGACAGATAATTTCAATATATTATTAAGATTTTAAGGATGCTTCAAAGGGCACACGATCAATAATACTCCGTCCTAATGTAATTTCGTCCGTATATTCTAATTCGTTACCAGCAGCCACACCTCTTGCAATAGTGGATGTTGCCACATTATAATCTTGAATTTGCCTGAAGATATAAAAGTTAGTCGTATCTCCTTCCATCGTTGGACTCATAGCAAAAATTAATTCTTTTACTTCTCCTGTTTTCACTTTTTCGACTAAAGTTGTAATATTTAAATCTTGAGGACCAATACCATCCATTGGAGATATTTTTCCTCCTAAAACATGATACAGACCTTTAAATGAGCTTGTATTTTCTACAGCCATAACATCTCTAATATCTTCAACAACACAAATTAATTCACTATTACGTTTTGGGTTTGAACATATTTCGCACAACACCGTATCGCTTATATTATGACACGATTTACAAAAATTAATTTCTGCTCTCACCTTCGTTAACGCATTAGCTAATTGAAAGGTTTGATTTTCTGGTTGTCGTAACATATGTAACACTAAACGTAAAGCCGTACGCTTACCAATACCTGGTAATTGCGACATTTCGTTAACTGCGTTTTCTAAGAGTTTTGATGAAAATTCCATAGGCGCGAAGGTAAAGATTTTTGAACATAAAAAAGGGGTTGTTTTAAAAGTCTATTTAAAGTTAAATCCTGAATATCTAAATAAGTTTTTCATAATTATTTCTACTTTAACGCAGTCCTTTTTTTCAAATACACTATTTTTCGTAAATATTATTAAAACTTATACATCATGTCTCCAACAGCAATACTATTATTAATTGTATGTTATTTTGGATTGCTAATTTTAATCTCTTATTTCACCGGAAAAGAAGATTCTAATGCCGCTTTTTTTAAGGCTAACAAATCTGCTCCATGGTATTTGGTCGCTTTTGGAATGATTGGAGCTTCATTGTCTGGGGTGACTTTTATCTCGGTTCCTGGTGCTATTGAAGCCAAACAATTTGGATATCTGCAGGTTGTTTTTGGTTACTTTTTTGGGTATTTGATAATTGCTTATGTGCTATTACCACTCTATTATAGACTGAACCTCACCTCTATTTATACCTATTTAAAAGACCGTTTTGGTATTGTCAGTTATAAAACAGGATCTATCGCGTTTTTGATTTCTAGAACTGTTGGTGCGTCGTTTCGTTTATTTTTAGTTGCTAAAGTTCTTCAACTTTTAGTTTTTGATCTCTTTGATATTCCATTCGCGATTACAGTAATAATTACCATTGCCTTAATTTGGCTTTACACCTTTAGAGGAGGTATAAAAACTATTATTTTCACAGACACACTTCAGACGTTATTTATGTTAGTTTCTGTAGTGGTAACAATTGTGTTTTTGGCATCGGCATTAGATTTAAATAGCATTGGAGACGTTATCACTTATACCAAAGAAAGCAACCTTAGCAAAGTCTTCTTCTTTGAAGATGGTAACGATTCTCAATATTTTTGGAAGAGCTTTTTATCTGGAATTTTTATCACCATCACCATGACTGGTTTAGACCAAGATATGATGCAAAAAAACTTAACCTGTCGTAATTTAAGAGACGCTCAGAAGAACATGGTAACCTTTAGTATTGTTTTAGTCTTTGTAAATATTCTTTTCCTTGTCCTTGGTTTGATGTTAACACAGTACGCGGCTAAAAACGGAATTACAGCGTCTAAAGATGATCTGTTCCCTACAATTGCAATGCTTCCTGAAATAGGAATTGTAACCTCAGCGTTCTTTTTACTCGGCTTAATTGCGGCTGCCTATTCTAGCGCAGACTCTGCTTTAACATCACTAACTACATCATTTTGTTTCGATATTTTAGATATTGAAAACAAACCCGAAGCCAAACGAAGAGGTTTAAGAAAACGTGTTCATATTGGCTTTAGTGCTGTACTTGTTCTGGTCATCTTATTATTCGATATCATTTTTACAGATGTCTCTGTAATTTGGGAACTCTTTAAAGCAGCAGGTTATACCTACGGACCATTATTAGGATTATTTGCTTTTGGATTAATTACCAAATTCCAAATTAAAGATAGATTAGTGTGGATTATCGCTATTGCGGCTCCACTCCTTTCGTATATCTTAAATCTATATTCTAAAGAATTATTTAATGGCCATGAAATCGGATTCGAGATATTAATCTACAATGGTCTATTAATGTTTCTAGGTTTACTTCTTATTAAAAAGAAGGCTTAATATTGTCCGGTGCTCAGTAATACTAGCGTACAGGCCACTTCATAATCAATATTATGCTGTTCTAAAATATTGTAAAACTCTGGGTTTTCTGTTCCCGGATTAAAAATGATGCGTTCAGGTTTTAAACCAATAATGTAATCGTAATACGGCTTTTGACGTTGCGGATTAAGATACAATGTCACGGTATCTATTCCATTATATGGCATTAACTCTGTATCAATAGATACATCTTCAACTTTTCCTGTTTTTAATCCAAAGGCTTTCACTTCATGATTATAACGTCTTAATCGTTTTATGGCAATGTTAGAATAGCGCTCTGGCTTTAGAGATGCTCCGATAACTAATGTTGTTTTATTCATAATGTTAAAATAATGTTAAGTAAACTTTTTAGAGTAACACAACCTAAATATAGTCGTCTATTGTTAAACAAACTGTTAAATCAATCAAAAAAATTAACCAAAATTTCAATCAAAATGAAGCATTTCTTACTAATGCTTGTAATGATCTCATCAACCATTATAAGTGCACAACCCAACTCCAATTCTGATATTAAAGACGGTTCTGTTTCAGGACGCGTTATAGATGCAGAATTAAACGAACCCTTACCTTATGTAAATATCGTCATTAAAGATATGGCGAATAAAATTATTACTGGAGGTATAACTAGTGACGATGGCACCTTTGAAATTCAAAATATTCCGGAAGGAAAAGTTATCGTTTCTATTCAATTTGTAGGTTTTAAAACCATTGACAAAAACATAACTATTGGCAAAGGCAACTACAAACCCAACCTTGGGGATATTAAGCTTGAAGAAGAATCCACCGGTTTAGATGAAGTAACGATTGTTGCAGATGTGTCTACAATTCAACAACGCGTCGATAGAAAAGTCATTACTATAGGTAAAGATTTACAAACTGCTGGCGCAACGGCAAGTGAAATTATGAACAACTTACCTTCTGTAAGCGTCGATCAACAGACTGGTTCTGTAAGTTTACGTGGTAACCAAAATGTACGAGTTATGGTCGATGGAAAGTTATCTAACATTCCTGCGGATCAATTACTAAAACAGATTCCTTCAACTTCAATTAAAAGTATTGAATTGATCACCAATCCTTCTGCAAAATACAATCCTGAAGGTATGAGTGGTATTATTAATATTATACTTCATAAAAACACACAAATCGGTTTTAATGGTAATATTAATTTTGGTTTATCGCACGAAATTGAAGCAAAATTTAATAGCTCAATTAATGCGAATTATAGAAATGGAAAATTAAATGTTTACGGTTCTTATAGTAATAGTATTGCTAAAAACGCGAATAATGGAGCGTTTAACAGGACTGAGCAAGGGATTGAACAAAACTTTGACATTTTAAACAATAACAAATCGCATTTGTTTAAAGTTGGAGTCGATTATTATTTAAATGATAAGAATACCATTTCGGTTTTCACCAACCAAAATATTTTTGATAATTGGAATACTGCAGATTCTAAAATCAATTACCTCTCTAATCCGTCATTAAATGAATCGCAATTTACAAACGGAGGTAGTGATAATGATTCGCAACAATATAATGTAAATTATAAGCACGATTTTAACGAAGAAGGCCATAGTATAGAACTTGAAGCAGATTACAATACTTTTGAAGGCTCTAATGAAGTAAATAATATCTTCTACAGTTCTCAACGTCCTAACTTTTTAGAAGATACAGACACAGAACGTACAAATACCACTTTAAATTTAGATTATGTAAATCCATTATCGGAAACCACTAAATTAGAATTAGGATTGCAAGCGCGTTTATTTGATACGAGTCTTTTTTATGAATCTGATGCACGAGAAACCAACCAAGACGGTGACTATATTCCGACAACCACACGTTTTGATTATACTAGAGATATTTATTCTGCTTATGCAACTTATGGTGCTAAATTAGAAAAATGGAGCTACCAAATTGGTTTAAGAGCAGAAACCGTAAATGTAGATTCTGAAGCTTTCAAAAAAGATTTAGCCTCTAACGACGAACTTATAATTCCTTTTGAAAACAATTATTTTGAATTGTATCCATCAGCATTTTTTACCTATTCTCCTACAGATAAAAACTCTTATCAATTAAGTTATAGCAGAAGAATAGATCGTCCTGGTATTGGACAAGTAAATCCATTACCAGAATGGAATACCCCTTTAATTTCACAATTTGGAAATCAAGAATTAAGACCTCAGTTTACGAATTCTATTGAAATGAATTACACTAGACAGCTTAAAAAAGGAAGCATTACCGGTGGTGTTTTTTACAGAATTATTGAAGACGAAATACAACAAGCCGTTTTAATAGACCGAGCAGATATCAATCGTTTAATTTTAACGAATTTGAATTTTGATAACACCACATCTTACGGTGTAGAAGTATCATCAAATTACCGCCCAACAAAATGGTGGAGTGTTAATGCTAGTTTTGATTTGTACTCACAATCTCAAAAAAGTATTGCAGAATCCTTTGATACGGATTTGAATATCATCTTAAACACTATTGAAGTAGATAACATCGCTTGGAGTGCAAGAGCTTTCAACAGCTTTAAAGTCGATGAAAGTTTGAGTCTTTCTATTTTCGGAATGTATAGAGGGAAAAACAAAAATATTCAATTTGAAATGAGCGATATGCTCATGGTTAATTTAGGCCTTAATTATAGTTTCATGGAAAAGAGAGCTAATTTCAGCTTAAGTTACAATGATATTTTTAATACTATGTATGCCGAATTCACGAGCGAAAGACCGTATGCACAAACCGGACGATTTAATTGGGAAAGTCAACAAATATCAGCACGCTTGTCTTACCGTTTTGGTGGAGGAAAATACAGAGCAAAATCTCGTAAACAGAGAGACAACGATGTAAAAGAAGGTGGAGGCATGTTCTAAAATAAATATTTAATAGTTGAGAAAAATGTTGATGGTTAGTGTTAGTACTTAACTATTAAATATAGAAAACCCGAAACGCAAATTTCGGGTTTTTGTTAAATACACGTTAAAAGTAGAAACCTGTGAAATATAATAGGACTTTTTACGTCTAGTGTAGTATAAGTTTTAAGTAATAGTAATTATAAATTAATTTTTATAATAGTGTTAGTTAAGTTGGTTAATAGCTGAAAAGCCCAGACAAATTTTTGTTTGGGCTTTTTTAGTTTTAAAGTTTGTTAAATATAATTATCGCTAATTATTAAATAACCTATTTATGAGATTCTCTTCTGTCAAACTCATTATCTATAAAAACCAGTATATGTGACATCCTTAACACATCGTAGCTGCCATTTATTTCTTGAATATAATACCAATTCTCATTGTCTTTTTTTTCAGGATATCCCCAATCTATTCGGACAAATTCTGGTTGACTCTCTTTTACAATTTCAATATTGGTATGAGGTTCGATATTATCAATC
Source organism: Winogradskyella thalassocola (assembly GCF_900099995.1). Classification (GTDB taxonomy): domain Bacteria; phylum Bacteroidota; class Bacteroidia; order Flavobacteriales; family Flavobacteriaceae; genus Winogradskyella; species Winogradskyella thalassocola. The sequence continues at coordinate 149,704 of NZ_FNCZ01000006.1, read as the reverse complement.
CATTTTATGGTTTCATTGTAATAATTTTTACAACCAATTACAAAAAGTGTAAAGCAAAAAAATAAAATTACTTTAAAAAAATTGCTAACGTACCTCATTCTTCTTGTACAAATACTCTAAAGTAAAAACCATTTACTTCGGGTTACTTAAATAAACGTTCCCATCTTTCATCACAAATACTATCTGTTCTATTGTGTTTATAAAATCGGTAGTTATATGTCCTTTGATCGCAATAATATCCGCTTTTGCACCAGACTTAAGGACTCCTATTTCATTTTGCTTATTTAAATTTAGCGCAGAGATATAAGTCGCCGATTGTAAAATATCTAAAGGCTTCATTCCTGCTTCAAAATACACACGAAACATATCTCTTGACGATTCACCTCGAGTACCTCTGATATCTGTATAATTATCAGAACCTGCTACAATTGTCACCCCTTTTTGAATCGCTCTATTGAGTCTCTTAGTCATTCTATCTAAATAATTATCTATCCAACCTAAATCATTGCTGTCATAACCCGCAAGTTTACCATACGTGTTCATATAGGTTCTACTGTTTTCGGTTGGTACCAAGAATACCTTTTTCTTAGCCATTAAGGTTAATGTAGAATCTGCTAATTTAAATCCATGCTCAATGCCATCTACACCTGCTTGTATGGCATTCCATGCAGATTGATTTGTAATTGAATGCGCTACAACAGAAAGAGTGTACGTTTTGGCAGTTTCTACAATAGCTTTCATCTCTGCAATAGATAAATGTGTATTATTGGGGATATTATCTGCACAAATCTTAATAACATCTACTTTTTGATTCACGTGTTCTCTAACCGCAATTTTAGCATCTTCTACTCCATTTATAATACGGTATTCTAAATCTATAAGGTTTTGATGTTTTGGAGATACACCATAAACTTGACCACCTGTAGCAGCCATAATTGGTCCTGACGCAAAAATACGTGGGCCATCAATAGTCCCTTCATTAATGGCATCACGCAACGCTACATCTAGAAAAAGTCCTGAATTACCAAGATCTTTCACACTTGTAATTCCAACATCCAAATAAGATTTCGCGCGTTTTGAACCTCTAAGTGTTCTTATGGCATCACTTTCCATAGTGAGCGAATGAATGCTATGTTCTGAAAAATCTTCGCTTGCATCTTGAGAAAAAAGCACATGTGTATGCGCGTCTATTAAACCAGGAAGTACAGTATATTCAGTTAAATCTATAATTTCGGCATTCTCGGGAATGGAATTAAAAGCACCAATAGATATGATTGTATTGCCTTTAACATGAATGACTTTATTCTTTAGTAATGCATTTTGTTCGCTGTCGTATAAAAGTCCGGCTTTAATATAAGTGTCATTCTGTTGCGCGAATGCACTTTCTGATAAGCACAAAATAAATAGTAGAAAAACGAATAGTTTGTGCATGGTGCGTATGGTTTAGTTACTGTAATTAATCATATAGTTATTCTTTTGAGCATATGAAAAATCATTCTTACTATTCTATAATATACTCTTCAAGTAAGCTTTATAATTATCACCGAAATCTAGATTATCAAAATCTAAATACGTGATTCCAAAGGTTAAAAATAATATGGCAATGAATCCGACTAATCCTAGGCTGTTTTTCATCGTTGATGCAATGTTTATTTGATAATAAATTGGGTAGGTTAGTTCAAAGAACTCAATAAACTGCATGAGATCCCTTTTTTCAAAGGGATTTGTTTACCACTTAATTATCACACTTCCCCAAGTAAATCCACTACCAAAAGCAGCTAAAACAACGGTATCTCCTTCTTTTATTTTACCTTCTTCCCAAGCCTCAGTTAATGCAATGGGGATAGAGGCTGCAGTTGTATTTCCGTATTTCTGTATATTATTAAATACTTGGTCATCGTTCAACTTAAACTTGCGCTGTATAAATTGTGAAATACGAAGATTTGCTTGGTGAGGAACCAACATATCAATGTCTTCAACTTTCAAGTTGTTTTTCATTAGGCCTTCCATAATGACTTCGCTAAAACGAACCACTGCATTTTTAAATACAAATTGGCCATTCATGTGCGGAAAATAACTTTCGTCATTAGGATCGTTATCTTCTAAAATATCACTGACCCAACGCTTCCCCATTCCTGGTGCAATTAAGACTAATTCTTCTGCATGTTCTCCTTGCGAATGTAAATGTGTCGATAAAATTCCTTTTGAGTTATCATCTTCTCTAGTTAAAATGGCAGCCCCTGCTCCATCACCAAAAATCACAGAAACTCCACGACCTCTAGTCGTTTTATCTAAACCAAAAGAATGCAATTCACTACCTATGACTAGGATGTTTTTATACATTCCTGTTTTAATAAAATTATCGGCTACAGACATGGCATATACAAAACCAGAACATTGATTACGCACATCTAGCGCTCCAACCGTTTTAATATCTAAAGCATGTTGTACTTGTACCCCTGGACCAGGAAAATACATATCAGGACTCAAGGTTGCAAAAATAATAAAGTCGATGTCATCTTTATCAATACCTGCACGTTCAATAGCAGTTTTAGCAGCTTTCACTCCCATGGTTGCTGTAGTATCTCCACTACCCTTTTTTACCCAACGACGCTCTTTTATACCTGTGCGTTCTTGGATCCATTCGTCATTAGTATCCATGAGTTTAGATAAATCATCATTGGTTACAACATTGTCTGGCACATATTTACCTAAGCCTATTATTTTTGAATTGTACATCGAAAATTTATTTTCGTTTCCGAGACCTCGGAAAACTTATTATTTAGTTCAGCAATTTAAGATATAAGATACAATTTATTTTTATTAGAATTTACATTCGTTATGCACGCATAGTATAATCTGTAATTTTAACAATTGGCTCATAGTTAGGGATTTCAATTTTAACTATATTAAGACCTTTAACCAATCAAAACAAAAACATGAAAAAATTAATCCATTTTTTTGCATTTCTATTCTTTCTAAATAGTTATGCCCAACAAAGCTTAACCTATCAGCAACCTTCTGATGAAATTTTAGAATTAGCTGATGTCGATTTGGCTCCTGGTGTACAGATTGACAGTAAAGGCGAGAATATTGTGTTACTCTATCGTAATCAATATAAATCTATTGCAGAGCTATCTGAAACAGAATTACGATTGGCTGGTCTACGTATAAACCCGGTAACAAATATTGGTAGTAGAACGACGTATTACACCAATTTAAAAGTCAAAAAAACATCAGACAAAGAAGCAAAACAAGTTTCAGGCTTACCTGAAGATGCAAGGTTATCTAACTTTAGTTGGTCGCCGGATGAATCTATGATAGCGTGCCTTAACACTACAGCAACAGGCGTAGAAGTTTGGGTATTACATATCGCCGAAGCTAAAGCAAACAAACTTACTGATGCTACTATTAATGCCAATATGGGAAGTACACTAAATTGGTTTAATGACAACCAAAATTTATTAGTAAAAATGTTACCAAGCGATAGAAAACCATTAATAGATACCGATATTGCTGTACCATCTGGACCAACTATTTCTGAAAGTGATGGTGAAAAAGCACAAAATAGAACCTATCAAGATTTATTAAAAACCCCTAATGATGAATTTAATTTCGAACAACTCGCACGTTCAGAAATCAAAAAAGTTTCAATTAATGGCAAAATAGACAGCTTTTTAGGAGCCGATATGTATCGTGGTATTGATTTTTCACCAGATGGAGAATACATTATGATCACAACGATAAAAAGACCATTTTCATATTTAGTAACCTACTCTAGATTTCCAAATGAAAGTACAATTTACACTACAACGGGACAGAAGGTTAAAACGGTAAACGAGGTGCCCTTAGATGAAGTAAGACCAAAAGGATTTATGTCTACGCGAACCGGAAAAAGAAACTTAAATTGGAGAGGTGACCAACCGTCTACTTTAGTTTGGGTAGAAGCTCTAGATCAAGGAGACCCTGAAGTTGAAGTTGATTATAGAGATGCGCTTTACCAAGTTGAAGCCCCATTTAATGGTAAGTCTAAACTTTTAATAAAAACAAAACAACGTTTTGGAGGTGTCAGTTGGGCAACTGAAACTACTGCAGTCGCTTATGATTACTGGTGGAATACTCGAAACACCAAAACCTATATTTTTAATCCTTCAAATTCTAAATCGGAACCTAAAATTATTACAGACCGCAGTTATCAAGATGTTTATAGTGATCCAGGGAATTTTGTGAGTTCTAAAAATGAATTCGGTCAATATACATTAACAATGAATGGCGATAAGTTATTCCTAATGGGAGATGGGTATTCTAAAGAAGGACAATTTCCATTTATAGATGAATACAATCTAAAAACGAATAAAACGAAACGCCTATACCAATCTCCATATACCGATAAACTCGAAAGCTTAAATTCAGCAATCGACATGAAAAAAGGTGAGATTTTGGTTAGAATTGAATCTAAAACAGAATACCCTAATTATTATATTAGAAACATCAACAAAAAAAATGATTTAACAGCAATTACTACTTTTGAAAATCCTTTTAAAAGCCTTGAAAACGTTAACAAACGTGTCATTAATTATAAACGTGATGATGGATTGGATTTAGAAGGCACACTCTATTTGCCATTAAATTACGAAGAAGGAAAAAAGTACCCAATGATTTTGTGGGCTTATCCACGTGAATTTAAAGACAAAGCAAGTGCTGCGCAAAGTACAGCAAACCCTAACGAATTTGTATATCCATATTGGGGTTCACCAATCTACTGGGTTACTAAAGGCTATGTCGTTTTAGATGATGCGGCTTTCCCGATTGTTGGTGAAGGCGAAGAAGAACCTAATGATTCATTTAGAACACAATTAGTCGCCAATGGAAAAGCGGCGATTGATGCCGTTGATGACCTCGGTTATATTGACAGAAAAAAAGTAGCCGTTGGTGGCCATAGTTATGGTGCATTTATGACGGCTAATTTATTATCTCATTCCAACTTATTTGCTGCAGGTATTGCGAGAAGTGGTGCTTATAACAGAACCTTAACCCCTTTTGGATTTCAAAGTGAAGAGCGTAGCTATTGGGATGCGCCAGAGGTGTATTACAATATGTCGCCTTTTATGCATGCAGACAAAATGAAAACTCCTTTACTTTTAATACATGGAGTTGCGGATAATAACTCGGGTACTTATCCATTACAAAGTGAGCGTTATTTTAATGCCTTAAAAGGTTTAGGCGCACCAGTAAGATTAGTGATGTTACCAAAAGAGAGTCATGGCTATAGAGCTAAAGAATCTATTATGCACATGCTTTGGGAACAAGATCAGTGGTTAGAAAAACATGTAAAAAACAGAGTTGAAAAAGCGGAAGCAATTAACACTGAAAAAGAAGAAAAACAGATAAAGGATTAAGTATCTCATATATTTTAATTTGAAAGCCATTCCGTAAAACGAATGGTTTTTTTTATGTCATCTTGTCACAAATATTTTCTTGGTATTTTATTTGACTATAACTAATCATTCAAATTAATAATACAAAAAACTATATATCATGACAAAAGGAAGTATTAATGTATCGGTAGAGAATATCTTTCCGTTAATTAAAAAGTTCTTATACAGCGATCACGAAATCTTTTTACGTGAGCTTATTAGTAATGGTACAGATGCCACGCTAAAATTAAAACACCTTACAAGTATAGGTGAATCTAAATCTGACTATGGAAATCCTATTATCGAAGTAAAGATTGATAAAGAAGGTAAAAAACTTCACATCATTGATCAAGGTTTAGGGATGACAGCCGAAGAGGTTGAAAAATACATTAACCAAGTGGCCTTTTCTGGTGCTGAAGAATTCTTAGACAAGTATAAAGATTCTGCAAAAGATTCAGGAATTATTGGACATTTTGGTCTTGGGTTCTACTCAGCTTTTATGGTGGCAGAAAAAGTTGAAATTATTACCAAGTCGCATACTGGTGCAGATGCTGCACATTGGACTTGTGATGGGTCTCCTGAATTTACACTAGAGCCTTCTGATAAAGCAGACAGAGGAACAGAAATTATTCTTCATATTGCAGAAGATTCTACTGAATTTTTAGAAGAAGCAAGAATCAGTGCTTTACTTAATAAGTACAACAAGTTTATGCCTATTCCAATTAAATTTGGAACTAAGGAAATAAACGATCCAGAATTTACTCCTGCAACGACTACTGATGCAGAAGGAAAAGAAACGACTGAGCCACATAAAAAGATTACTGTAGATAACATTATCAATAACCCTAATCCGGCTTGGACAAAACAACCAACGGAATTAGAAGATGAAGATTATAAAAGCTTCTACAGAGAATTGTATCCAATGCAATTTGAAGAGCCTTTATTTAACATTCACCTTAATGTAGATTATCCGTTCAACTTAACAGGAATTTTATATTTCCCGAAGATGACGAACGATATGAACATGCAAAAGGATAAGATTCAGTTATACCAAAACCAAGTTTATGTAACGGATAATGTTGAAGGAATTGTTCCTGAATTCTTAACCATGTTACGTGGTGTTATTGACTCTCCAGATATTCCATTAAACGTATCACGTTCGTATTTACAAGCGGATGGAGCTGTGAAGAAAATTTCATCTTACATCACGCGTAAAGTAGCAGATAAGTTGAAATCATTATTCAACGCGAATCGTGAAGATTTTGAAGCAAAATGGGATGATATTAAAATCGTAATTGAATACGGAATGCTTTCTGAAGAGAAATTCTTCGAAAAAGCTGACGCTTTTGCCTTATACCCAACAGTTGATGGTAAATTTTATACATATGAAGAGCTTTTCAACAAAACAAAAGCAGCGCAAACCGATAAAGATGGTAAGTTAGTTATTCTTTACGCTTCTAATAAAGACCAGCAACACAGCTACATTGAAGCTGCAAAAGCGAAAGGTTATGAAGTATTACTATTAGATTCACCTATCGTACCGCATTTAATTCAGAAGTTAGAATCTACTAAAGAAAATGTTTCTTTTGCTAGAGTTGACGGTGATCATATTGATAATTTAATCAAGAAAGACGAAACTGCAATTTCTAAATTATCAGAAGAGCAACAAACAGAATTAGATACCATCTTAAAAGAAGTAATACCTTCTGAAAAGTTCGCTGTACAGTTGGAAGCTATGGATAGCGATTCGTCTCCATTTATTATTACGCAACCAGAATTTATGCGTCGTATGAAAGAGATGCAACAGACTGGTGGCGGCGGAATGCAGATGTTTGGTAATATGCCAGAGATGTACAATCTTATCGTAAACACCAACTCTCCTTTGGTTAGTGAAATTTTAGAAACTAAAACCAAAAAGAAACAAGAACGTTTAATTACGCAAAGTTTAGATTTAGCACGTTTATCTCAAGGCCTTTTAAAAGGAGAAGAGTTGACGAACTTTATTAAGCGTAGTTATGAGATGATTAAATAATATTGGATATGTCATTGCGAGGACGCAAGACGTGGCAATCTCTTTAATTTAAAACCACTTTGTTAATTCAAAGTGGTTTTTTTTTCTATATTAGTAAATTAATTCTCACAAACACCTAAATCAATGATTACTAAATTATCATCACTTAAAAGCTTTATTTACATATTAATCTTTGGATTTATAACATGCAGTTGTTCAAAGCCAAAGGACGTCTACCATGCTGGACAAGGGCCATCAACCGCTGTTGGAGACTACGAATTAGTTACGTTAAATACTTCTTGGACTAATGGTACAGGCCATCCAGTAGGAATAACAGGATGCGATTTATTATGCACGCTAAAATTTAAATCTAATGAAACTTTTGAATTTACAGATTACAACTACAATAGTGACAATGATTGTACAGATTTTGAAATCATAACTGGTAATTGGATTGAAACTCGCTATTCCGCAGCAGGTTTCGGAGGTGAGCTTAATTTTAATGGTACATTTAGAGGATTCAATATTTATGATGCCACTTATAGTTCAGAAGGAAGTGTTTCAAATGGTCCTAATATTGGTATAAGATTTAAAACAGTAGTAGAGGGACAAGAATACTGGTACATGATATTATTTTACAGAGTCTAACCTTTAAATTTTAGCTATGAAGTCCTATAAAATAATTGTTTTTTTTATCGCAATTATCACATTACATTCCTGCGGTAAAGACAAAGTAGAACCAGAAGAAATAATTGAGCCAGTACTAATTTTTCCAGAATTAGTGACCTACGAAGCATCGGATATTAAACCTATATCTGTGAAACTAGGGTTTAGCGTCACTAATCAACATAACGCTGATATATTTGAAGTTGGTTTAATTGTCGGTTACGAACCAGGCTTAACATACGATAATAACACATCAAGAATTCTACTTCCTTGGGATGTCTCAGCAGATTATTATATGACCTTAGAAAATTTGCCGGAAGATAATATTACAATTTATGTGAATTCATATGCAATTAATCCAAATGGCATTGGGTATGGTAATGAAATCTCATTTAATAATCTTGGAAACAAAACCCACGGAGCAATAGAGTTAAATAACCAAGAAGAAGTAAATGCGTTTGGTAGTGAAGGTTATAATACAATAACTGGAAATTTAGAGCTAAGTGGAAATATAACCGATTTATCTCCTTTATCAGATCTGTATTCTGTTAGTGGTCTAAACGTAACCAATACACAATTACTAAATTTTGAAGGACTAAATAAGTTAGAACGAATTAGAGGTGATTTTAATGTTTCCAATAATCATTTATTAAATAATTTTCAAGGAGTTAATAACCTAACAGAAATTAGTTCAGTTTTTAGAATAGAAAGTAATGACAACTTAACAACACTTTCAGGTTTAGATAATCTTAATGCTGCTGGCACAATTATTATTCGCCAAAACCCTATTTTAAATAATCTAAACGGCTTAGAATCTACTACATTCGTTCCTTACGTAGGGTTATATTTTAATCCTTTACTTTCAAATGTTGAAGCTATTAAAAATTTAGAAACTCTTAAAGGTATCATTATTGAAGGTAATAACAGTTTAACAGCACTACCTATTTTTGAAAACATAGTAGATATTAGCACAGTTGACATAGGGTATAATACTAGTTTAAATAATCTAACTGCGTTTCAAAATGTTACAAACATAGCTTTACTAGAACTATTTCAATCTAATGTTACCAGTTTAGAAGGTCTCAATTCTTTAACTTATTTAGGCATTTTAAAATTGAATCAAAATGAATACATCACAAGTTTAAATGGCTTAGAATCACTAAGCACCTCAAATACTATTCAAATTAACTATAATCCAAATTTAGCTGATTTTTGTGCTTTAAACAATCTTTTCACTAACGGCTCTATAGGAACGTATGGAGTAGAATTCAATGCTATAAACCCTACTGAAGAAGATATTATCAACGGTAATTGCAATTAAATAAGATTTTTAACGTATATATCTCAAGGCCTTTTAAAAGGTGAAGAGTTAACGAACTTTATTAAGCGTAGTTACGAGATGATTAAGTAGATTAAAGACGCTTCGCTTTTAGAGCTAAGAGTCAAGAGTCAAGACTAAAACCACTTTGTGAATTCAAAGTGGTTTTTTCTTACACAAAAAAGCAAATCAACATTTTTTTAATTAGAGTGTCGGATTAAAGTCACACCCTCAAAAGTATTTACATACATTAACAACACCAACTAGATTTTTAAGTGCAAAACAACCCATCTATCATAAAGGAAATATTTAAAGGACTCTCATTTTCAGATGAAGAGCTTCTAATAATTTCAAGCGTATTAATGAAAATGGAATTTAAAAAAGGAAGTTTTATTTTTAAAGCGAATGATAATGTTGAAAACATGTTTTATATTTATGATGGTTGTTTAAGAACGTTTCATAGGGACAGCTCAGGAAAAGAGCATACGATTCAATTTGGGATAAAGGATTGGTGGATCACCGATTTTACAGCTTATACTTCTACTTCAAAGGCCATTATGAACCTCGAAGTTATTGAAGATGCTACACTTTACGCACTTTCAAGCACTGATAAAGAATATGTATACAATGAAGTTCCTCAAATCGAAACCTTTATGCGAAAAAAACTCGAGAGTGCATTCGCCGCTTTTCAAAAAAGAATGGTAGTTAGTTTATCACAATCTGCCAAAGAACGCTACCTCGATTTTCTTGATACTCATAATAATATTGAGAAAAAATTGAAGAATTATCATATAGCCTCTTATATAGGTATTACTAATGAAAGTTTAAGTCGCATAAGAAAAGAATTATATAATTCTTAGGTTTTTCATCATTTCTTAACATACATCAATTTTTATAAGTATTGAACCTTATAAATTTGTGGTTGTACAAACCCCTAACTAATTGTACTAAATTTTTTCCCTAAGGATTAATAGCTAAAAAGCGCAAGTTGTACAACTTGCGCTTTTTTATTACACCTAATTTAAATTCTTAAAACGGATAAATAAGAAATAATTTTTTATTTAAATTAGCCTATGGAAGAAATAAAAATACTATTCTTTGTTGTAGGTACTTTTTTCGGTGTTCATCAAAGTAACATAATTTCAGAAAAAACAACAGTTACTATAAATCCTGAAGAAAAAACTATTGTAATCGTACAAGAAAACTTAATGACTTTTATTAAAACTGAAAGTGATAGTTTAAATATTCAAAATGAATTGTCAATAATCGTACATCCTAATCATTCATGGAGACCTGAACTTGAAAACTTCCCTATAAAAGAGAAGACATTCTACAAATCTGATGATAAAAAATCGCTTAATTTAAAACTAAGTCTAACTTATTCGACCTTAAAAGATTTAAAAGTCTTTGGTATCGAAAAAAACAATAACGGAAAGTTCTCCATGATGAATTTCCCAAAATCACACACAACATCTACCGATGGTACATTAGAAGAACCCTATTGGAATTTTGAAGACGATAAACCTTTCACCTTTACCGAGGAACCTTTAACTGATTTGCCTGAAGCCTTCCAAAAACTTAAAAAGAATTTGTTACCGTTTTGGTTAGCGCTCAAATAAAAATAGTAAAAACAAAAAAAGACCATCTTTCGATGGTCTTTTCAATTATTAAGTAATTACTAACTATTAATCCAAAATCAACTTATGTGATACTCTTCCTTGTTCTGTAAATACATTAACAATATAAACTCCAGCAGACATCCCTCTAATGTCTACGGAATTTGTTCCATTCACTATCTTAACTTGCTTTACTATTCTTCCAGATAACGCAGTAACCTCAGCTTTTATTTCACCAGAAACAGAATTATCTATCACAATATTAAATTGTCCTTTTGTTGGATTTGGATAAAGATTTAAAACTGAAGCAGCATTAAAATCATCAACTGATAAAGCGACTTGTGCTTCTACAGATCCTATATCTCTTGCTCCTCCAAATACAACCTGACCAATTTGATCTACAAACATATCCGCTGCATCACCAGCATCATAAGCAGGTGAATTAGTTAATAACAGGTGTGTTAATGTAACACCTCCATTATCTTGTAACGGTCCTAATAAAGGATCTACTCCTTCGATATCATTCGTTTGAGTTGTAAATACTGATAAATCATCTGATCCAATTAAATTAAAATCATTTGATGTTAGCATTCCTGATACGTCTGTTCCTGTAACTGCAGTGTTTAAAGCTACAATCGTATTTTTTAAAGTAACAGTATTAACGGCATCAATACCTCCACCAATTCCGGCGGACGTATTCATTGCTACAGTTACCGCATTAAGATCTAAAATCGCTCCGTTATTTGTTAATCCACCACCAGAAACTGATGCTGAGTTACCAGAAATTGTACTCGTCATAACCGAAGTCATTGACCCCGTGTTATTATAAATTCCACCACCTTCAGCAGCTGTATTATTATCTATTGTAGACATAGAAACGGTCATCATCGTTCCTCCTTGATTCCACAATCCACCACCTTCATTAGCAGCAGCATTTCCTGTAATTGTACTTGTAGAAATTGTAATCATTCCTAACATTCCTGTAACGTGAAAGCCACCACCATTTCCTGGTGCAGCAGTTCCTGCTAAGCCATCAACATCATTATTAGACATTATTGAATTTGAAAACATTAAGTTACCATCAATAAGTTCAATAGCACCACCTGCTCTGTTAGCTGCATTACCATCGAATGTAGAATCCATGACAGTAACATCTCCAGCCGTACTTAATAATCCACCACCAGATGCAGAAGCTCCTGTTGCCATATTATTAGAAATTATACTACCATTTGTAATATTTAACGTTCCTCCATTATTGAAGATTCCTGCACCACCATCATCAGCTGCAGCACCTAAAGCCATATTAGAATCCACAAGAACATTATCTGTTGTCATTATACCAGAACCATTCCATAATCCACCACCTTCAAGCGCTGCACTATTTCCATTTACAGTTCCACCAGCAATATCAACAGTGCTATCTCCACTTACATGAAGTCCACCACCATTTCCAGGTGCACCTGTTCCTGTTACAACTCCTGTTATATTATTATCCAAGCTTACATCAGTCAATAATACTGGTCCACTTCCATTAGTTTCAATTCCACCACCAGCTCTATTAGATTCATTAAAAGCAATTGTAATTCCGTTCGCCATTAAAGTACCTGCTGCGTTTAAAATTCCACCACCTGTAGATTGCGCTCCATCAGCTATATTATTCGTGATTTCAGTTGTTCCTGAAAGATCAAGTGTTCCTCCTTCATTATAAATTCCACCTCCACCAGCAGCACCTGCTGTAGTAGCGTCATTTCCTGAAGCTGTATTTCCATCTACGATATGATTTACAATAGTCATTACTCCTGAACCATTCCATAAACCACCACCTTCATTAGCGGCAATATTGTTGTTAGTTGTACCACCTGTAATGTTTGTTGTCGCAGCACCAGATACATGAAGTCCACCACCAGATCCTGGTGCAGCCATTGCTGGAGAAACTCCTGCATTATTCATATCTAAGGTTGTGTTTATAAGATTTAAAGTGCCACCTGCGTGTTCAATTCCTCCACCAGCTCTATTGGCCTGATTCATTGTAACTGTAGAATTTGTTACAGTAACATCACCACCAATAGTTAATATTCCGCCACCAGAGCCAGAAGCTCCATCGGCTATATTATTGCTTATTGTTGTGTTGTTTTGAACGATTAATGTTCCTCCGTTATTAAAAATTCCGGCACCACCATCATCTGCTGCTGGTCCACTTGCCACATTCCCGCTAATTAATACTCCATCTACAGTCATTGTAGCTGTACTGTTCCATAAAGCTCCACCTTCTCTAGCAGCCACATTATCACTCATTGTACCTCCTGTTAGTGTTGCTGTTCCTGATCCACTAATATGAAGTCCTCCTCCATTACCTGGACTAGCAATCGCTGGTGAAACACCTGTATTATTACCACTAACATTGTAGTTTCCTGAGAAATCAATAGAACCGTCTATAATCTCAATAGCTCCACCTGCGCGGTTAGATTGATTAAAAGCCAAAACAGCATCTGTAATTGTAACAGCACCATCTGTACTTAAAATTCCACCACCAGAACCTGAAGTTCCATTTGCAATATTATTTGTTATTGCTGCTGCATTACCAACAACTAAAGTTCCTCCATTATTAAATATAGCTCCACCACCATCATCAGCATCATTACCTGAAGCTATATTAGCATCCAAAAAGGCTAAGCTTACATCCATGGTTCCTAAATTGTTCCATAGTCCACCACCTTCTTTAGCCGCATAATTATTTGAAACTGTTGAAAAACCCGAAATTGTTGCATTGGTTGTACCAGATAAATGTACAGCACCACCATTTCCTGGGTTTGGTGTAATTGTATTTCCTAATCCAATGTCTACACCTGCAGCATTTCCTGTAAGTGTAACACCCGATAAAATTAAAGTGCCGTTTGAACTATCTTCAATCGCTCCACCTGCTCTACTTGCATAGTTTCCTGTAATTACTAATCCATTTGCTAGGTTTAAAATTCCACCAGTATTATTAAAAATAGCACCTCCACGTCCTCCTGGAGTTGCTCCACTCGCAATGTTACCTACTATGGTTGTTCCTGCGCTAATATTAATTGTACCGTTACCATTATTAAAAATAGCACCTCCACCAGTAGCATCTCCTACTGCAGAGTTTCCTGTTATCATGACATCAATTACATCTAAAACACCACTACCATTCCATAATCCACCACCTTCTTTACCAGCGACATTTCCATTAACAGTACCTCCGCTAACAATAGCACTTCCGGCTCCTGTAATGTGTAATCCACCTCCGTTTCCGGGAGCTGCTGTTGCAGGCGATACACCTGCATTGTTATTATCTAAGTTCACATTTAATAATGTGATTGATAATCCTGCACCAGAATTATCCTCTATACCACCACCTGCTCTATTCGCTGTATTATTTGAAATTTCAGAATTATTAACCACTAAAACACCTCCAATAGCATTAAAAATTCCACCACCTGAACCTGAAGCTCCATTAGCTGTATTCCCTGATATTGTTGAATTGTTAATAGTTACAACTGCGTTTGTCATATAAATGGCACCACCATCAACATCACGACCGTTGATTAGCATTAAGTCGTTTAATACGACTAAACCTGCCGTGATATTAAATATTCTACCATTATTATTAGCATCAATAGTTAATGGTGTTATAGAATTCCCACTAATTATTAAATCTTTATCAATTAGAAGTTCGCTATTTAAAGTTATCGTAGTCACTGATGTGTCAAAAGTTATTACGCCACCAATTGGTGTGTCTGCGATTTCATTTCGTAATGTTCCGTCTGTTCCATCATCTGCTCCGCTAGTCACTAGCTGGGCAAATGCACTTGTCGAAATAAATAATGTCATTGCTGCTGCAATAACAAAAGTAATTTTGTTTTTCATGTTGATTAGTATTTGATAAAATGGTTAATTGCTTTGCCACTTTGGAAAGCACAAATACCTACGAGAAAATTTAAGGGTGGGTTTTAAAAAACAATCTCTTTAACATTTCTTTAACATTTTTAATAATTAAAATTGAACTTCAAGTCGAGTGAATTCTTAAAATCATTACAAATTATAAAACCCCTTAGTTGTACTATTTTTTTATACTTTTAGTAAATGAAAATAATTTCAACCAACATAGCACAACCCACTACCTTCGTCTGGAATGGAGAAGAGATCACCACAGGCATTTACAAAATACCAACTGAGCATCCTATTTACTTAGGTCAATCCGATGTCAAAGGTGACGAGGTTTCGGATCGAAAAGTGCATGGTGGCGAGTTTAAAGCGTGTTACTTATTTTCTACAAATCAGTATCCCTATTGGCAAGATTTATACCCTAATCTAGATTGGACTTATGGTATGTTAGGTGAAAATCTAACCGTTGAAAATTTAGATGAAAAGCAACTTTTTATTGGTGACATTTATAAATTGGGTAATGCTTTAGTTCAAATAACGCAACCTAGAGAACCCTGCTTTAAATTTGCGCATAAGTTTGGTTCAGATACTGTTTTACAACAATTTATTACACATGGTTATTCTGGAACTTATGTAAAAGTTTTAAAAGAAGGAGAGGTCAAAATTGGAGATACATTTGAATTACTAGAACGTGGAAAAGATAGTATTTCTATTTTTCAACTGTTTGAATTACTCTACGCCGAAAACAAAAATATAGCGCATATCAACTTACTTCTAGATAATGATGCCTTACCAAAACGCTTTAGAAAACGCTTAACGTTCTTTGCACGATAACCCCCTTCTACAAGCACTTAAATCTTCAAAACGCACTAGATTTAAGCTAATTCACTCTATTATCTTTATTTTATTATAAGTACCTAAAAAGCAGAATATTATTAAATAATATCCTTTTTACGCAAACGTTGTAGTTAATCTTTTAATATCTTTGCGACGACTCAAAATAAATCAAATAAAAACATTCTACCAGTCATGAAAATCAAAAAAATTCTAGTTGCCAATCGTAGTGAAATTGCCATCCGTATTCTACGCGCATGTGCGGAACTTAATATAGCAACGGTTGCTATTTATACTTATGAAGATCGGTATTCGCAACATAGAAATAAAGCTGACGAATCTTACCAAATTGGTGAAGACAATGATCCATTAAAACCGTATTTGGATATTGAAGAAATTGTGGCTTTAGCTAAAGAAAAAAATGTAGATGCTATTCATCCTGGTTATGGTTTCTTATCTGAAAACTCAGAGTTTGCCAGACGATGCGCAGAAAACGATATTATTTTTATTGGTCCAGATCCTGAAGTTATGGATGCTTTGGGTGATAAAATTACAGCTAAGAAAATCGCTGTAAAATGTAATGTTCCTATTATTGAAAGCAACAAGAAAAGCTTAAGCTCACTAAAAATTGCACTTTCTGAAGCCAATGCCATTGGTTATCCTTTAATGCTAAAAGCTGCTTCTGGAGGAGGTGGACGCGGTATGCGTGTGGTTAGGAATGATAAAGATTTAGAGCAACATTTTGATTCTGCCAAAAACGAATCTTTAAATGCATTTGGTGATGACACCATGTTTTTAGAGAAGTATGTTGAAAACCCAAAGCATATTGAAGTACAGATTGTAGCCGACAGACATGGCAATATTCGTCATTTATTTGAGCGTGATTGTTCCGTACAACGACGACATCAAAAAGTAGTTGAAATCGCTCCATCTTATAACATTTCTCAAAAGGTAAAAGATGCTTTGTACAGATATGCTGTCGCTATTACTTCCGAAGTTAATTATAACAATATTGGTACAGTTGAATTTTTAGTAGATCAGCAAGACAATATCTATTTTATTGAAGTCAATCCAAGAATTCAAGTCGAGCATACAGTTACCGAAATGGTGACAGGAATCGATTTAGTAAAAACTCAAATATTCATTGCTGGTGGTTACAAATTATCGGATCAACAAATAAAAATATACGAGCAAGAGTCCCTACAAACCTATGGTTTTGCTTTGCAATGTCGATTAACAACCGAAGATCCTGAAAACAATTTTACACCAGATTACGGAAATATTACCACTTACCGAAGTGCTTCCGGAATGGGAATTCGTTTAGATGCTGGTAGTATTTATCAAGGGTATAACGTGAGTCCGTTTTTCGATTCTATGCTTGTAAAAGTGTCTGCACATGGTAGAACACTCGATGGAGCGGTTCGGAAAATGACACGTGCGTTAAAAGAATTTAGAATTAGAGGTGTAAAAACTAACATTCATTTTCTTCAAAATGTCATTCAGCATGAAACGTTTAAGCAAGGAAAAGTCACTGTGAATTTCATTCAGAATACTCCAGCTTTATTCGAAATAAAACTACCTCAAGACCGAACAACTAAAGCTGTTAATTTCCTTGCTGAAGTTATTGTTAATGGTAATTCTGATGTCAAAAATATTGATAAAACCAAAGTCTTTAGAACAGCTAAAGTTCCTAAATATAATCGTTCTGAGGCATTTCCAAAAGGCACCAAAGATCTACTAACGGAATTAGGTCCTGAGGCCTTTTGCCAATGGTTAAAAGACGACAATAAAATACATTATACAGATACCACCATGCGCGATGCGCATCAATCGCTTTTAGCAACACGTATGCGAAGTTATGATATGCTAAAAGTGGCCGAAAGTTTTGCGAAAAATCATCCTAATACCTTTAGTATGGAAGTTTGGGGTGGGGCTACTTTTGATGTCTGTTACCGCTTTTTACACGAAAGTCCTTGGACACGCTTAAGAGAATTACGTAAAGCGGTTCCAAATATTTTATTTCAAATGTTATTACGCGGCTCTAATGCTGTAGGCTATAAAGCCTATCCTGATAATTTAATTGAGAAGTTTGTTGAAAAATCTTGGGAAAATGGAGTTGACATTTTTAGAATTTTCGATTCACTCAATTGGGTGAAAGCTATGGAACCGAGCATTAATTATGTTCGTGATAAAACAGGGGGTATTGCCCAAGCTGCCATTAGTTATACAGGAGACATTTTAGACCCAAAGCAAACCAAATACAATCTCAACTATTATACGCAACTCGCAAAAGATTTAGAAAATGCAGGGGCCCATATGATTGCCATAAAAGATATGGCTGGTTTATTAAAACCGTATGCTGCTACAGAATTAGTTGGTGCTTTGAAAGACACTGTAAATATTCCTATTCAACTACATACGCACGATACCTCATCCTTACAAACGGCAACATATTTAAAAGCCATTGAGGCTGGAGTGGATGTGGTTGATGTAGCGCTTGGAGGCTTATCTGGATTGACCTCTCAACCCAATTTTAATGCCGTTGTTGAAATGATGAAAGGTCAAGAACGCGCACATGATTTTGATATGAATACGCTCAATCAATTTTCAAACTATTGGGAAGATACACGTGAAATGTACTATCCTTTTGAATCTGGATTAAAAGCAGGAACAGCTGAGGTGTATCAACATGAAATTCCTGGTGGTCAATATTCAAATTTACGACCACAAGCCATTGCTTTAGGTCTTGGAGACCGCTTTGATGAGGTAAAAAAAATGTATGCTCAAGTTAATATGATGTTTGGTAACCTCATCAAAGTCACACCAAGCTCTAAAGTGGTTGGTGATATGGCTATTTTTATGGTGACCAATAATCTCACTCCAGAAGATGTTATGGAGCGTGGTGAAACGATTTCCTTTCCAGAATCGGTAATCAATTTCTTTAAAGGAGATTTAGGTCAACCTGTTGGAGGCTTTCCTAAAGCACTTCAAAAAATTATATTAAAAAATAAAGAAGCGTATACAGACCGACCAAATGCCCATTTAACACCTGTAGATTTTACTAAAGAATTCGCTGCTTTTAAAAAGAAGTTCCAACAAGGCTTTACAAGACCTATTGAAATAGAAGATTTCTTATCGTTTATGTTATATCCAAAGGTATTTGAGAAAGCGCACGAAAACTATAAACTTTACGGAAATATAGCCTTGATACCAACCAAAGATTTCTTTTTTGGAATGAAGCTTCAAGAGGAAACCAACATTACACTTGAGCCAGGAAAAACAATAATTGTAAAATTACTTTCGGTAAGTATTCCCAATGATGCAGGGGTAAGAACGGTCTTTTTTAAAGTGAATGGAGAAAACCGATTTGTTGAAATATTTGATACGTCATCAAATATTACTAAAGTAGAAAATGTGAAAATTGATAAAGAAGATACCAACCAAATTGGAGCTCCTTTACAAGGTTCTTTATATAAGGTTTTAGTGAAAAAAGGTACAACCGTTAAAGAAAACGATCCGTTGTTTATAATTGAAGCCATGAAAATGGAAACAACCGTTACAGCACACAAATCTGGAAAAATAAAATCGGTAAGCTTATCTGAAGGCAGTATGGTTAAACAAGATGATTTGGTAGTTACTATGGAATAGGAATCAAACTATGATGTTTAAATTAAAAATTGGCAAGACTTTTGATTTTCAACTATTATAACCAATATTTATATTTATGACGATACTAAAAACAATGTCAGTAGTAATTTTAACAGTAATGCTATCCTCCTGCTCCACAACAAAAAAAACAACGGCAACTTATTGGGTAAACAGCGCCAAAGTTGATTGCGATGCTGGTGCTGGAAAAACAACTTGCTTACAAGTTTCCAAAGCCGAGAATCATGAAAATGCCGAATGGTCGCTATTTTATTCAACCATAAATGGTTTCACTTTTGAACCTGGTTACTTACAAAAAATTGAAGTCACAGAAACACAATTAGATGCTGAAGGTGTTCCTGCTGATGCGTCTTCAATTCAATATGATCTTATAAACGTGTTAGAAAAAAAGCAAGATCCAAAATTAGCGATTCACGATATTTGGGCAACAACACATATTAATAGTAAAGCGATTGAAAGCACAACCACTGTGCCAATGCTTGAAATTAACACGACTGAGATGCGCGCTTCTGGAACTAATGGTTGTAATAATTACACCGGACAAATAAAAAACATCACTTCTAACACTATTGAGTTTGGAGCTATAGCATCCACTCGAAAAATGTGTATGGATATGGCAGTTCCAGATCGTTTTGACAAGGCATTTAATAGCATTTCAACGTATAAAAAAGAAGGCTTAACGTTATCTTTTTACAATGAAGCTGGTGACGAAATGTTACGTTTAAAAAAAGTAGATTAATTTCATTGTTATTATATTCAAAATGAATTGGGTTATTTAGGCTTAGGTCTCAATAACCCAATTTCTTTTCCACTATCTTTGCCTCCATAAATTATTAAATATTGGAAAAGAAAAAACAGCATCCTGAAGTAAAATCGGAACTTCACCCAAGAAATCAACATAGATCACGCTACAATTTTGATGCGCTTATAAAAAGTTCACCAAAATTAAGTCCTTATGTTGCACCTAATAAATACGGTGACGATTCCATCGATTTTTTTAATCCTGCAGCTGTAAAAGCATTGAACAAGGCTTTACTAATTCACCATTACGGATTAGACTACTGGGATATTCCTGAGCATTATTTATGTCCTCCGATTCCTGGAAGAGCAGATTACATTCATAATATTGCCGACCTTTTAAAAGGTGAAGGTTCAGTGATTCCAAAAGGAAATCATATAAAAGGTTTAGATATCGGTGTTGGTGCCAATTGTATTTACCCTATTATTGGTCATCACGAATATGGATGGTCATTTATAGGAAGTGATACCGATGAAGCCGCTATTATATCTGCGAAAGAAATTGAGCAGAAAAATTATGACTTAAGATCTACTTTGGAAATTAGACGTCAAGACAAAGCAAACAACTTTTTTTATGACATCTTAAAACCAGAAGAAAAAGTAGATTTCTCTATTTGTAACCCACCTTTCCATGCGTCTGCAGAAGATGCTCAAAAAGCAAGCTTAAAAAAACAAAGGAACCTTAAAGGGAAACGCCCTAATAAAGCACTTTTAAATTTTGGCGGACAACATAACGAATTATGGACCAAAGGTGGTGAAGCACGCTTTGTAAAAGACATGATTTATGAAAGCAAGCACTTTGGCAAACAATGTTTTTGGTTTACAAGTTTAATTTCGAAAGAAGTGACGCTAAAACCAACTTATAAAGTTCTAGAAAAAGTAAATGCGACTGTTGTAAAAACTATTGAAATGGGACAAGGCCATAAAATCAGTAGATTTATCGCTTGGACCTTTTTAACAGAACAAGAACAAAACGACTGGATAAAAGAACGTTTTTAGTAAGATTACGTTACTTAGAGTAATCCCCTTTTTAGCGGAATGTTTCGAGAAGGAAATGAATCAATATGATTCTCGATACTATTTGCTTAGACTTTACAAATTACTCGAAATGAGCGATTTGAAATTTTAATATTTTTATACCAAAGTTTGAATTAACAAATATTCTACCTTTGTTACCTTATTTGTCATTCTTGTGAAGGCAGGAATCTACAAGCTACGATCAACAAAGTGGATTCCTGCTTTCGCAGGAATGACAAACTTAATAAACACAATACCTATGTCATTTAAAGACTTACATCTTATAAAACCCATTCAAAAAGCTGTTGCAGCTTCTGGTTATATTGAACCTACTTTAGTACAACAACGTTCTATTCCACTAATTTTAGAGGGCAAAGATGTTATTGTATCTGCACAAACAGGTACAGGAAAAACAGCTGCTTTTGCCTTACCTATTTTGCAAAAATTGTACGATAAGCAAGATGCGCCAAAAAAGGGTAAAAAGATAAGAGCACTGATTATAAGTCCTACACGAGAATTAGCGATACAGATTCAGAAGAATTTTAAAACCTATGCTGAGTTTACTAATTTAACATCATTAGTCGTTTTTGGTGGTGCATCTATAGAACCTCAAATAGATGTGTTGAAAAAAGGTGTTGATATTTTAGTAGCCACTCCTGGTCGTTTACTCGATTTACATAAACAAGATTATATTAATCTCGATTTTATTGAAACCTTTGTTTTAGATGAAGCCGATTTAATGTTGGCCATGGGCTTTATTGATGACGTAAAAAAGATAGAACGTCTTTGTCCTCTAGAAAAGCAAACCTTATTATTCTCGGCAACGATTCCATATAAAATTGAAGAATTAGCCAATACCTTGCTTAAGGATCCTGAACGTATTGATGTGACTCCGACAAAATCAGTTGCTAAAAATGTAAATCAGTTATTGTATTATGTGCCTAAGCAAAACAAAATTGAATTGTGTTTACATTTAATGCGTAACACTATTGAAGGTAACGTTCTTATTTTTAGACGTACCAGAAATGGTGTAGATAAGCTTGAAGAAACCCTATTAAAAAATGGGTTCTCTGTAAATAGTATTCACGGTGATAAACCACAAAGTGAAAGACAAACCGCTTTAAATAAATTTAAAAACGGTTACGTTAAAATCCTTATTGCTACAGACGTTGCGGCACGTGGTATTGATATTAATGAATTAGATAACGTGCTTAATTTTGACATGCCAGGCATACCCGAAACATATGTACATAGAATTGGTAGAACTGGTAGAGCTGGTCATACAGGAAATTCGTATTCCCTATGTTCTGCCGATGAGAAAAATTACATAAAAAAGATACAACAAGCTATTAATGTTCAGATTCCGGTAGAAACGGACCATCCTTATCCGCTTGATCCGAAAGCGGAACCTGTTGTACACAAAAGGCAAGGTAGTAAGTATAAAAAAGGTCGTAAAAGTGAGGCTTCTAAGAAGAAGAAGAAACGTTGGTATTAATCAGTTGTTAAAGCATGGCATATAAAACCTTAATGTTTCTTCATTTATACACAGTTTTACCTTGTGTATTTATTGGTGCTTATCTTTTAATTGTAAAAAAAGGAACTAAAACTCATAAATTGCTTGGTAGAATTTATATGATTTTAATGCTGTTTACAGCAACCGTAACATTATTTATGCCTGCTGCAGTTGGTGGACGCTTTTTAAATCATTTTGGCTGGATTCACTTGTTTAGTGTTTTAACATTTTGGACTATACCAACAGCATATATCGCTATTAAAAAAGGCAATGTAAACGCTCATAAACGAAAAATGATTTTACTCTACTTTGGTGCAATCATTATTGCTGGCGCGTTTACATTTACTCCAGGTCGATATTTACATAGTGTATTTTTTGGATAAGGCTACTCAAATTTCATTTCGAAAAGTAAGTAATGTTTAATCCCAAATTTCTCTCCCCAGTTTTCTATATCATTACCTGACGTTCCTACGTCGCACCAAGACAAAGAACCATCTTCTCTTTCGTAAGGTAAAATATAAGCTAACAAATAGAATGACTTATCGTAGCCTATTTCTAAGTTACTTTCGTCTACTAGATTTCTTAAACTGTAATTATCAGAGTCGATAGCATCATATTTTTTAGTGATACTAAATCTAGGAAATTTAAAAGTCATTTTCAGTTGGTTATCATTGGTTCGTTTTGATATCACTTTCATTTTAAAAACAGTATCACTCAATGTTTCAAACTGTTTATAACCTATCGTTTTACTATTTATAATGACGGTATCAGATACTATTTTACCATCCCAAATTTCCTTTACAGAGAGCCTGTAACTTTTTCCTTTAAGTTGTTCTCCTGAAAATTTCAATTTCATATAATCAATGCCCTCAAAGCTTAAAAGATCACTTACTTCTTCTATATCTGATGCATATTCAGTTTCCATCCTTAAACCTGAATCCGATTTAGAATTCGTTTCCTTCTGTTGTGCTAGCAATCCACTGAAACACGTTAATGCAACAGTCATAATTAGAATTCTTTTCATAAATTAATTGTTTATTTTTTTGATTGAATCGTTGTATGAATAAATAATACCATGAATGATATTGAAGAAAATTTCACCTGAAAACTCACCATTGCCTTGTGATTTTCGTTCCATCATATTGAACTTCTCTCCTTTTTTTGTAGGCTGCATTTCTATGGTATACTTGTCAACAAAACTCTTAGTGTTATTGCCTATCACTTTAAAACTATAATCTAACTTGGGATAAAATAAATGTATCTTAGAATATTCAGAATACAGATTAAAACGTTTAAAATCTTTAGCCCAATTATAAAAATAATACTCACTATTAAAGTCTGTTATTATCGTATTTTTTTGAATCTCACCTATTTCAACTTTTGAAAATTCTGAACTAATTTTAGCATTTTGAATACTTCCTATTTTACCATTTTTAACATTTTTAAATTCAAAATCACCGCCTACTATTCCTATGACTTCTAGAGTTGCATTTTCAATTTTAAATTTATTATAAGGGTTTGAAATTAATTTTGTTTTCACTGTTCCACCATTCAATGTTATAGACAATTCATTTCTAAGATTATGTCTGGCATACACCCCCGTTTCTTTGGCATTAACTGTTAATTTTAAATACGATGGAATTTTAATTGTAAAATGACTTCTCATCATTTTTATACCTCCTTTTTTAAAATTAGTCACCTTACCATCTTTATCTACTTTTTTAAAACGGTCGTTAATATATTTTAAAGAATTCCCCTGTATACTGTGATTATTCTGTTCTATTTCTAAACGTAATGCATCTAATGATTTGCGACCAACAGTATCTTTTTTAGAATCGAAAAAGGACTTGTTTAAAGTAATCGCATCTGTAGTATTAAACTCAAAAGTTTCCATTGAAATTTTATTTTTACTACTAGCACTAAGCGTAATATGATTATCAAATTTACCGACCTCTACTTTTACCTCATCTAAAAAGGAATTAATTTCTTTCTTTGAATATCCATCAAATTCCATAATATAATCCACATGAACTTTCCCATCTGTAGACTCCTCCAACGCAACTGTAATATTATCTAAATTAAAGATGGCCGTGGTATTTTTATCAGTCGTAAAAGATTCACTGTGAATCTTGTGTTGTTGTGCATTTAGCATGACTGATGTGATGAGCATCAGTGCTAAAAGTTTAAATGGTGTTTTCATTCTGTTCGTTTGTTTGATTTAATATTTTGATGTGTTTCTGAATATCTTTTAAAATTTGAAGTCGAGTTTGAAGATTATCAACTAATGCTTCAATGACTAAAATATTATTAGAATCTTCTTTAAATTGTAGAGAGATACTTTGATAATCTGTATCTAAATCTTTTAAGTTTTTTCTAAATCGTTCCACTAAAACGTCATCGTCTGCAATGGCAATAAAGTTCTCCCATTCTGTTTCAATATCTTTAAGATATGTTGCCTCTACAGCTTCTACTTGTGCTATAATTGGTGATACTTGATTTAGTTCTGGTTTTGATTCCATTTCCATCACATTAAACCCAATAGTTAATGCAATGATTAAAATAGCTGCCGCACTTAACCAAGCATAAGGATTCTGCTTTGGTTTGGGTTGCTTTTTAAGTTTCTCTAAAAACTCATCTCTATGATTTTCCGGAAGCGTTTTTAATTCGTCTTCCTCTTTAAATAGAGTTCTAATATCTTGCTTCATTGTACTTTTGTTTTAATAAGTCTTGTAACTTTAATTTCCCACGTCTTAGATGCGTACGTGATGTTTTTACGGGAATTTCTAAGATGTCTGAAATCTCTTCGTGATCATAGCCTTCTAACAGATAAAGCTTCACTACTACTCTATGTTTTTCAATAATCTGCTCAATGGCAAATAAAATCTCTTGCTTCGTAATTGAAATATCAAATTGCCAATCATCTTCATATGAAATCTGCAATTCTGATACCTCAACCGCTTCAAACTCTAGTTTATTTTTCTTTAAAACGTCTAAACACTGGTTAATGATAATGCGTTTTAACCAAGCACCAAAGGTGGATTCGGGCTTATAAGATTCAATATGTCTAAACGCTTTTAAAAAGCCGTCTTGCATCGCATCTTTTGCATCTTCTTCACTTAAATATCGACAGGCAATGGTGAACATAGCTTGACTATACTTATCATAAACTCGCATTTGCGCAACTTGATTTCCTTTTTTGCAAAGCTTAATAAGTTTAGTTTCTAATTTCTGCATTGGGTTGGTTAGCTATTCTATAATTAAAAACGATGAAATTTGGAAAGGGTTTCAAAATAGGACAAAAAAGATTGATTTTAATTGAATATGTCTAAATTTAACCTGAATTTCAATCTACCCAATATAAAGATGAGCGACGATTACAAGAAACCTGCGTTTAAAAAATTATTAGATCGATTACAAGAAGAAAGCTGGCAATTAGAATTGCTGATTTCTGGTTTTGCTATTTTTGGATTATTCTCAGCCTATCCAGCTTTAGAAATGAAAATGGCCTATCACCAGTCTCAAAACGATAATAATCTGTTTTTTACGTTGATTTTAATTCTTGCACTTTCTGCGTGTTCCATATTAATTTTTAACTTACTTCTCCATGTGCTTTTACGAGGCCTATGGATTGGTGCCTTAGGATTACGGTATGTTTCTGGAGACATTGAATACGACACCTTAAATTACACCAAACGATTTAGCAATTATCTAAAAATAAAAGTAGGTTCTTTTGATAGGTATATTGCAAGATTAGAAGACTACTGTAGCATCATTTTCGCAATCACGTTTTTACTCATCTTTTATTTACTCGCTCTTGTTCTAATCATTGGGTCAATTGCTACAATAGTTTCGGTATTTTTAAATGGTCATACCTTTCGTGATTTTTCTACGTACGTTGGTATTATCCTTTTAGCATTTGTAGTTATTGGTATGCTACTAACTTTTATCGACTTTATAACACTCGGTTATTTAAAAAAGAAAAAATGGCTTAGCAAAGTATATTTTCCTTTCTACTGGGTTTTTAGCATTATCACACTTTCCTTTTTATACCGACCATTAATTTATAATTTTTTAGACAATAAATTTGGAAAACGCCTGAGTCTCTTTTTAGTTCCTATTTATATTTTATTGATATGGATGACTTCTTTATATTACAATCAATCTAACTATTTTACTTTTATTGAGGACTCGAGCAATAACATTTCTAATTCTTTAAATTACGAAGATATGTTAGTTAAGGAATCTGATTTTATTAAAAATATTGCGATTAATAGCAAAGTGATAAGCGATCCGTACGTTAAAGTATTTATAGCTTTTGATAAATCTATAGAAGATGAAATTTACCGATTTAATCCGAGTTTAAAACCTAAGGAAGACACCAGAGGAATTACTTCAGAAATAGGCTCCATGAATTCTGGCTCCAATGATAGTTCATTAAAAAGCGACTATTTAAAAACTTTTAATACGCTCTATTCTGTTGAAATTGATTCTACTCTGTATAAAACCGATTTTGTACTTGGAAAAACCGTAAAAAAGCAAAATGGCTTTGAAACTTATATTGGTATAAAAAACATAGATGAAGGTAAACATATGCTAAATGTAAAACGCAAGGAACGAAAAGCGTCAGATACTATATCAAAAACTGAAGTTTCTATACCATTTTGGTATTATCCAAACTAACATACGGCGTAAAAAAATGTCTCTAAATGGGGCATTTTTTTATGCCCATAAATAATGTATCTTTAAAATCTATAAGCTTAACCATGCAGAAATTTTTATTTATTCTAGTATTTATTGGACAAATCTCGTTTGCTCAAACAACAATTAAAGACAGCATTACATCTTACCCTGTGAGCTACGCCACCATTTCTTTTGGTAATGGTAACGGTCTTTTTGCTGATGATGAAGGTCAATTTATCTTTACAAAAAAATTATATCCAGATATTGATTCGTTATTTATTTCGGCTTTAGGTTTTAAGGACCTCAATGTTGCAACAAATAATTTACCACAATATTTATTAATGCAACCCGAAGCACATCAACTAGATGCGGTTATGATTGCTAATAAAATAGATCGAAAATTTAAAGAAGAAAAATTGAAACCCTCTTTAGATGACGATTATTATAATTGCTGGCTACCCACCATAGAATCTGAAATTGCTGTTTATTTTCCTAAAACCACTTCTAAAGATCAAAAACTGACACATGTATTATTTCCTATTGCTTTAGAATCTAAAGATTGGGAAAAACGTAACCGTTCTAATAGCGAAAAGAAGAAGTTCTCTACTTTGTTTAAAGTGAAATTTTACGATAACAATAATGGTGTTCCTGGTAATGTGCTTACTAATGAAACCATTGTTTTTAGAGCCACTGAAAAAGATGGTGATGCCTATGATTTGAATGTAGATGTTTATGGCATCTACATTCCTGAAAATGGTTTTTTTGTATCACTACAAGTTTTAGGCTATACCAATAAAGACGGAAAACTACTGCCTAACAAAAAGTACAAAGAGATTGTTACTAAAAGTGGTGGTGTTATTAAAATCCCAACCAACTTTAGACCGCTATTACCATTCACAGATGAAGTTGAAGCGAAAAACACTTATATCAAGCGCGTATTTATCAATGGAAATAATTGGGTTAAGTTTGATAAAGGCAATCAGTTTAAATCGAGCTTATTAGACAAAAATCTTTTTAATTACGGCATCGGTCTCACCTATAAAACATATAAAGATGAATGAGCCTATTGGTTTATACATAATGGCTGCTATCTATATTTTTGGCGGGCTAATGCACTTTTTAAAACCAAAAATGTATATGCGTATTATGCCAAAGTATTTACCAAATCATAAGGCTTTAGTGTATTTGAGTGGAGTTGCCGAAATAGTCTTAGGTATAGGTTTGTGTATTCCCGCAGTAAAAGCATTTTCTATTTACGGTATTATGGCAATGCTCGCCGTGTTTCTTCTAGTTCATGTTTACATGCTTTCTAGCGAAAAAGCAGCTGCCGGAATTCCGAAATGGATTTTAATATTACGTTTACCTCTTCAGTTTGGGCTGATGTATTGGGCTTGGATATATTTATAAGTTAATAGCTATGATTAACACCAAACATTGCCAATTCTGCGATCATCAAAAAGTAGATTTTAAAACAGGTACTATTTGTGCCTTAACAGATAGAAAACCTGACTTTGCAACTAAATGTGCAAATGCAAAACTTGATAAAAAATTAGAATCAAAAATCGAGTCGATTAACATTGCCTATGAAGCGGTATTAAAAACAAAATTATTAGTTTACATCAATTTTGTTGTATTTCTTGTGATTGCTGTCTCTGTAATATTAGCAGGATACTTTTTAGCTCAATATCTATTAAATTTTAGGGTTATTGCAGCAGCTCCTTTTATCATATCATCAGTTGGCCTTTTAATTATTCTCCCACTTGCAGTAGGTCCGCTAAACACATATAGAAATGATTTAAAACTAGCTAAAGCAAAAAAAGATGAATTAGATGCTGTTTTAAATATTTATAATATTAAATATGATATAACTATTTACTTTGGAGACAAATACCATGGCACACAAGATGTTGCCGTTGATTTACAACTTAAAAAATAATAACTACTCTACCTCAAAATCAAAATAGGTTTTAGGAAAAGGCTCCCATCGCAGTGTAAAATGCCACCATTCTTTAGGATAATTTCTAAAATTATGCTTCAGCATTACAGTTTGTAATAACTGTCTGTTTTTCTTTTGTTCATCCGTTAAAGCATCATGAGCCACCCAAGAAGCTTCACCAAAAAAATCATAAGGACTGCCCATATCTAAAGGTTCACCTGTTTCTCCATCTATAATAGTTAAGTCCACCGTACTGCCTCTACTGTGGCCAGATCGTGTTGCAATATAGCCCGATTTAAATAAGTTTTTCTTTTGAACTTCAGGATAAAAAATGGCTTTGTTAACAGTATCATTCAGCTTGCGAGCCCAAGTTATAAAATGATTCACTGCACGTTGCGGACGGTAACCATCGTACACTTTAAGACATAGGTTCTGTTCTTGTAATTCGTCTTGCACAAGCTTTAGCTTGTCAACTGTACCTGTCGTTAAGATTAACCGATTTGCTTTATAACCATCAATAGTATCTCCAACAAAATTGTTTTCAGAAAAATAACGTAGTTCCACATCCAAATCCGGAATCACAGATTTTGCATATACAAAACCATCAGGTAACGTTTGCTTTTGTTGAAATCCTAAAGTCAAAAGGATTAAACTTCCTATATAGAGTAGCGCTTTGTAATTCATATCAAAATACTAAATTAATAAAAAATACAGTACGAACTTATTTTAGTGAAGCAACATTATAAACGTTGAAATTAAAAACTAAATAATGACAATTAAAAATTGTCAAAGAAGTATTTTCTGAACTTAAAATAATCTAAAATTGAAGTTGGACACTGACGAACTTGAAGTTATAAAAAACAAAAAACCGAGATCCCTCAATCTCGGTTTTCGTTTATTTGCTTTTTTTTATGCTAGTAGATTTAGGGTCTCTAAGTCAACAAAACACAAGGCAAATATTAATTAATTAATCCATTGAACTAAAAACTAAATTTTAGTACGAGTCAAATATATAATTCATTTTCAATTACAACGCTTAAAAACACATTTAATCGCTGAAATACACATAATTTTAACATTTCAAGATAAAATGATGTATTTCAACGATGAAATACAGTTTTACGCATTGCGTTATTTTCATAATAGAACGCTTAACCTTGGTATAAAATTTGAAACATATATAGAATTCAGTCTAATATGGATTAACTTTATACTCTTAAAAAATTTAAAAATGAAACAATATTTAATTCTCGTTCTATGTTTGATAAGCAGTATTGGGTTTAGTCAAGAAAAAACGTATAATGAAGAGGAATTATCAATCTCAAAATGGATAGACGGCACATTACTTATTCCTAAAACCATAGACAAGCCTAATTTGGCAATTATCATAGCCGGCTCTGGTCCTACTAATAGAAATGGCAATCAAAACTTCCTTAAAAGCAACTCCTTAAAAAAATTAGCAGAAGGCCTTACCGAAAATGGCATTGCTACATTTAGATACGATAAGCGCATTGTAAAACAAATTCGTCAAAACAAGGTCGCTAAAGACATTCTGTTCGATGATTTTGTTAGTGATGCTTCAGACGTTTTAAATTATTTTAAAGACAAAGGGACTTACAATAAAATCTATATCGTTGGTCATAGCCAAGGCAGTTTAGTTGGTATGTTATCTGCAAAAGATAAAGCTGATGGATTTATATCATTAGCTGGTGCGGGTAATAATATAGGAGATGTACTTATAGAACAAGTCACTAAAATGGCTCCAAAATTAGGCGAAGAAACACAACGCGTTGTCGCTTTATTAAAAACAGGAAAAACGACAACGGATTATCCGGATGCATTAGGATCCCTGTTTGGTCCAGACATACAGGAGTTTATGATGAATTGGATGTCATACAATCCTACTGACATTATTAAGGAATTAAAAATACCTATCCTTATTGTTAATGGCACTAAAGACCTTCAAGTTTCTGTTAGTGAAGCTGAAGTCCTAAAAGAAGCGAATAGTGAAGCCGAACTATTAATTATAGAAAACATGAACCATGTACTTTTTGAAATTGAAGGTGATGATTTAGAAAATTCAAAATCGTATAACGAATCGTTTAGAGCTATTTCTCCGCAATTGATAAATGGTATAACAGCATTTATGAAGTCTTAATCTTTTTTTTTATCCACATAAAACAAAAAGCATCTCTACTGATAAATATCAGACATGAGATGCTTTTTTAAATTAACTAACCTAATAAAATGAAAAGCATCCCAACCACGAGATGCTTTTTCTAACTAACCAACCAATGTAATGTTACGACTTTGTAGTTCTGTTATCAGTTGATAACAGTTGTAATAATCATTACAATTAATAGTAAGCAAACCTTGTGCCAAACTTTATTTTTTCTTTCTTTTTTAAAAACTGTAACAAAATAAAAAATTTGCATACTTATAAATTAAAGTATATCTTTATGATATCATTTTAATATCACTTTGAATTAACAAAATGATTAACCAACTAAATTCTAAACTTATGAAAGAAGAAAAAATCATCGTTCCAGCCAATGGCTATTTAATGCTCTTTTTATTTTTATTACTCTTCTTTGGAAGTATTGTTTTATTTCCAATAACAGAAACTGGATGGCCCGTAATTGGTATTGTATTCGCATTAGTATTAGCTTTTGGGTTTTTAATGGTGCAACCCAACGGTTCTAGAGTTCTTCTTTTATTTGGAAAATACGTTGGTACAGTAAAAAAGAATGGTTTCTATTGGGTAAATCCGTTTTACACTAAAAAGAAAATTTCGCTTAGAGCAAGCAATTTTGATAGCGAAAGGTTGAAGGTGAATGATAAATTAGGAAATCCTATAATGATCAGCACCATCTTAGTTTGGCGCGTTCAAGACACCTATAAAGCCGCTTTTGATGTCGATAACTATGAAAACTTTGTTCGCGTACAAACAGATGCGGCCGTCCGTAAACTAGCGAGTATGTATCCTTATGATAATTTTGCAGATGAAGGTGTAGACGAAGATATTACCCTACGCTCTAGTGTTAATGAAGTGAGCAACGCCTTAGAAAAAGAAATAGACGAGCGTTTATCCATTGCAGGCATCGAAGTTTTAGAAGCACGAATTGGTTACTTGGCCTACGCACAAGAAATTGCCAATGCCATGCTTAAGCGTCAGCAAGCCACAGCGATTGTTGCAGCACGGCATAAAATTGTTGAAGGAGCTGTAAGTATGGTAGAAATGGCCATAGAGCAGTTAAGCAAAAAAAATGTTGTGGATTTAGATGAAGAACGCAAAGCAGCTATGGTTAGTAATCTTATGGTGGTGCTTTGTGGAGATAAAGATGCATCACCAGTTTTAAATACAGGAACTTTAAATCATTAAAATGACTCAAAAACAGATTTCTAGTATCGGCATAGGATCAGCTATAGGAAGTAGCATAGGTACCACAATTGGTGCCATAACAGACAATATTGCAACGGGTTTAATATTTGGTTCAATTATCGGAACACTAATAGGTATTATATTTGCCTTCGCGATTTTTAAGACAGATGGTAAAAATGATACATTATGAAAGAATATAAAGTTGTAACTCCTAAATTAGGCTTTAGAAACCGTATTCAAAATTTTGAGGACCTTCTTAACCAAAATGCTCGTGAAGGTTGGGTCGTTAAGGATATTGGTGCTAATTGGTCTTCGGTAGTTTTTGAACGAGATAAAAATAGATAATGAAAATCTTTAAAGAAGAACAACGTTTTAATCAACCATGGCTGATTATACTGATACTAATCAGTTTATTAGTCCCTATTGGTGTTGTCATAAAAACTTACATAGAAGACCCGAACACGTTAACTACCTCAGAATTATTATCAATTATTGGTTTCATTATTCTGGCTTTTGCAGTACTATTTTTGTTTAAGCTGAGTACAAGAATAGATGAAAAAGGTATTCATTATCAATTCTTTCCGTTTCATTGGAGTTATAAAACCATTACATGGAATGCTATTGATAACGCTTATGTAAGGACTTACAATCCTTTAAGAGAATATGGTGGTTGGGGCATAAGAGGTACAGCACTTTGGAATACATCATCTAAAGGAAAAGCCATAAACGTTTCTGGCAACATCGGAATTCAAATCACATTAAAAAACGGTAAAAACCTGTTAATTGGAACACAATACGAAGAAAATGCTAAAAGTACTATTGCGACCTATAAATTAAAATTTAAACAGCCACATTAATATGTCTAAGAAGAAAGCCTTTGCACTACGAATGAATGAAGATATGCTGAAAGCCATTGAAAAATGGGCTTCAGACGAATTTCGTAGCACTAATGGCCAGATAGAATGGATGCTAATGCAGTATCTAAAAGAACATAACCGGCAACCCAAGCCAAAAGATAATTCAACAGAAAAAAAGTGATCGGAAACGGTCACTTTTTTAGTTTTAAATTTTCGTATTTTGCGAGTTCTAAATAAACTAAACCATGGATAATACTCCGATTTTTACTGATGATACTATTGTATTTGGGCTCTTAATGTTAGCCTTAGGATTTGTGTTTATAACCGAATCCATAAAAACCGGTTTTTGGGCTAAGTTTTACAAAATAGTACCTGGATTATTTATGGCTTATATGGTTCCTGCTGTTTTAACAACTACAGGTTTAATTTCTCCAGAATGGACAACGATATCAGAGACAGGTGTTATTACTGAACATAGCTCTAGTCTATATTACGTGGCTAGCCGCTACTTACTGCCTGCAGCCTTAGTATTAATGACTTTGAGTATTGATTTAAAAGCTGTTTTTAATTTAGGCTGGAAAGCTTTAGTTATGTTTTTTACAGGAACATTAGGTATTGTCATCGGTGGGCCTATCGCGATTCTATTAATTGCAAGTGTATCACCAGAAACCGTTGGTGGTGTTGGACCAGATGCTGTTTGGAGAGGACTTTCTACTTTAGCAGGAAGCTGGATTGGTGGTGGTGCCAACCAAACGGCGATGTTAGAAATTTATGGATACAACCAAGCTAAATACGGCGGAATGGTCTTTGTAGATATTGTTGTGGCTAATATTTGGATGGCTATTATATTAATTGGTATCGGAAAAAGAAATCGTATAAATAAATGGCTAAATGCAGATACTTCTTCAATTGAAGAGTTGAAAGAAAAAATGTCAACTTTTTCTGAAAAAGTAAAACGAAATCCATCGCTTACGGATATAATGGTTATCTGTGCTATTGCATTTGGTACTGTAAGTATGGCACACTTAAGTGCCAATTTCCTCGCCCCTCTTTTTGATGGTATTGTTGCCGATATAGAATCTCCAACCACACGTAATATATTCACCTTTTTAGGTTCAAAATTCTTTTGGATGATTAGTGTGGCTACCATAATCGCCATTGTATTATCTAATACAAAAGCTAAAAATTATGAAGGTGCTGGTGCCAGTAAATTCGGTAGTGTATTTATCTACATTCTTGTAGCTAGTATAGGGATGAAAATGGATCTAACAATGATTTTTGATAACCTTGGACTAATTGCAATCGGTGTTGTTTGGATGACCATTCACGCTATACTTTTAGTTATTGTTGCTAAGCTTATCAAAGCACCCTATTTCTTTCTAGCGGTTGGAAGTCAAGCTAACGTTGGCGGTGCTGCCTCTGCTCCTATTGTCGCTTCTGCTTTTCACCCTTCTTTAGCTACTGTTGGAGTTTTACTAGCCGTATTTGGATATGCAGTTGGAACTATTGCTGCCATTGGTTGTACAATTTTAATGGAATTAGCAGCTGTTAGTTAGTAATATCAAAACTATTATAAGATATTTGCGCACCTAATTATTTAGCAAAACATGACAAAATTAAACAAAGTACTAAGTCTACTAATTTTAGTAACATTAGCCGTTTCTTGTGGCAAAAGCAGCAACGATAACTTCACTTTAAAAGGAAGTATTAAAGGCTTAAAAAAAGGAGTTGTTTACCTTCAAAAAGATGGAGATTCTAGTATTGTAGATTTAGATTCTATGACTATTACTGGTCAATCAGAATTTACATTACACACCAATATAGACGAACCTATTATTCTCTATTTAAAGCTTTTCAAAAATGATGGAGAAGAACATTATATTCCATTTTTTGCAGACAAAGGCGTCACTGAAATTACAACTACCCTAAAGAGCTTTAGTTATGATTCTGAAATAAAAGGTTCTAAACAACAAGAACTTTTAGAGGAGTATTTAGGAGTTATGTCTAAATACAATAATCGAAATCTAGATATCATTGAAGCCAGTTTTATGGCTCAACAAAAAAATGATAGTATTTCATTAGACTCGCTGAATAATCTAGCAGATCATATTATAAAGCGCAAATACGCTTACACTATTCAATATGCTATGAATAATAAGGATAATGAAATTGCACCTTATTTAGCACTATACGAAGCACGAAATGCCAATCCGGTTTATATAGATTCTATTTATAACAATCTAACACCTGAAGTTAAAAATTCGCTTTACGGTAAAAAGTTAGGCGAAGTTATAGCGAATAGAAATTCCGATAATTAGTACGCGATAAAAAACTTGATTACGTAATTATACCGCATTTAATTTTACATAAAAAATCCAATCATTACTATGATTGGATTTTTTGTTTTTTAAAACGTATACAAGGATAGAATTGACTTTACCATGTTCGGAGTAATCTTCTCTTCTGCCGTTCATCATTGCACCAAATAAAAAAAACTCCAACTACTTTACAGTAATTGAAGTTTTAAAATTAAGAGCCGATGGAGGGACTCGAACCCACGACCTGCTGATTACAAATCAGCTGCTCTAGCCAGCTGAGCTACATCGGCAAAAAATGCTTACCTTATTTCGGTAAGCGAGCGCAAATTTAAAATAGATTTTCAAATTTGCAAATCAATTTACTTTAATTTATTGATTTTTTCGATAAGAGCTCTTCCTTTAGTTTCAAGGTCTGCGTTAATCGCCTTAAAATGAGCTTTTTTATTTTCTGCACCTCTATCATTAACACGAGCAATTAACTCATCAAATGTTACGATAGCTTCATCTATAACAGCTTCGCTTTCTTTAGTTGGCTTTTCAGCATTCGCTAATTCCCAAACGTAAACTGCTTCAATGATATCTCCTAATACGTAGTTGATATCTTTTTTTAAATCTCTTTTATTCGACATGATAATTATTTTTTATAATAACCGCAAAAGTACTAAATCCTTTTAGTTATTTGATTCTCATTATTATTTTTTATCGTAAGTTTTAAACGTACACTTCTAGAAGTTTACCGTAAACTGATTTTAATTTAAAGTTTTTGACTTCTGCAGGAATCAAAATCGTTTCCCCTTTTGAAATATGTTCTTTAGAATCTTTAGTGATAACCTCAACATCTCCATCAACACACATGTATATTAAAAACGAATCGTGAGTGTTATCAATTGCTATTTCGGACGCTATCTCTATGAAATTTGTAGTAAAGAAAGGGCAACTTACCATTTCGTTAGATACATCTTTCTGTTTTGCATAGTCGATTCTAAAATCGTTTTTCATTTCAAAATCAAAAGCATCAATGGCTATATCGTTATGCAATTCGCGCTCATTACCTTCGTCATCAACACGATCCCAATCATAAACACGATATGTTACATCACTAGTTTGCTGAATTTCTGCTAATAATACTCCTGCTCCAATAGCATGGACTCTTCCTGCTTCTATAAAATAGGTATCTCCTTCTTTTACGTTGTCAAAATTCAAAATTTCAGTAAGTGTATTCTTTTCTAAATGCTTTAGATAGGTTGCTTTATCAACCTCACCTTTAAATCCAACAATAAGGTTAGCATCATCATCGGCTTGCATTACATACCACATCTCAGTTTTACCAAACGAATTGTGACGTTTTTTTGCCAATTCATCATTAGGATGCAACTGAATACTTAAATCTTGTTTTGCATCAATAAATTTTATGAGTAAAGGAAATTCGTTACCAAAACGTTCCCAGTTTTTATCTCCTAAAAGACCTGCTTTATAATTATTAACAAGCTCTTGTAAAGATTTTCCTTTTAATTCACCATTACCAACAACAGAAACGTCATTTGGAACAGTACTAATCTCCCAACTCTCCCCAAGATTTTTAGACTCAGAAGCTTTATTGAAATACTGATTTAACTTTTCTCCTCCCCAGATTTTATCTTTAAGAATCGGTTGAAATTTTAATGGATATAGCATGTTTTCTTTATTAATTCCCTGAATATGTTACAAAGTTACGAGGTGTTTCGTAAAGTGTAATTTCAAGATGAAAATTCGGGTTGAGTTTTGGTTTAATTTTATTATAGATCACCACTGCAATATTTTCTGCTGTAGGATTGAGGTCTTTAAATTCAGGGACTTCAACATTTAAATTCTTATGATCAAAAGCATCTTCGACCTCTGATTTAATAATATCCTTCAATGTTTTGATATCAATTACATAACCTGTTTCAGGATCAATTTCACCTGTAACGCTTGCAACTAATTCGTAATTATGCCCATGAAAATTAGGGTTATTACACAAACCAAAAACGGCATCATTCTTCTCAAAACTCCAGTCTTTTCTATAAAGTCTGTGTGCTGCATTAAAATGTGCTTTTCTATGAACTGTAACTCGCATTATTTATTAACGTTTATAAATTCATAAAACTTTTCAAAAATTATTTTGAACCAAGCCGTGTATAGTTGTGGATTTTCAGCAATATCAGCTTTTACAGCTTCTAATGACATCCATTTCCAACTCTCCACTTCATCAGGATTAATATTTGGGTCATCATTAAAATACCCAACCATTACATGATCATATTCATGCTCTGTTAATCCATTATCAAAAGGTGCCTTATAAATAAATGAGGTCTTTTCTTCTAAGTCTGTTACAAAACCCATTTCCTCTTGCAAACGGCGTCTTCCTGCTTCTAAATTACTCTCACCATCACGTTGATGACTGCAACACGTGTTAGTCCATAAACCTGGAGTATGATATTTATGCATGGCACGTCGCTGAAGCATAAGTTCGTTCTTATCATTAAATATAAATACGGAAAATGCACGATGCAAAAGCGCCTTCTCGTGCGCTTCTAATTTTGGCATTAATCCAATTTTATTATCATTTTCATCTACTAAGATGACTTGTTCTTCTATCATAACGCTAAATTAACACCTTAAAATGATATAAAAGTGAAGGAATTCATAAAAAATTAAAAGTACAATTTGTAAAAAGCGAATCTAAGATCTATTTTAATTGTCTTTAATAATAGTATCTTCGCACTCGATTTTTAATAATACCTATGAGCTTCTTAAAAGAAATAAACAGACGACGAACCTTTGGAATCATCTCGCATCCAGATGCTGGTAAAACGACTTTAACAGAAAAATTACTATTATTTGGTGGAGCCATACAAGAAGCTGGTGCTGTAAAAAGTAATAAAATAAAGAAAGGAGCTACAAGTGACTTTATGGAAATTGAACGTCAGCGTGGAATTTCTGTAGCAACTTCTGTTTTGGCCTTTGAATATAATGGTATAAAAATTAATATTTTAGATACACCAGGCCACAAGGATTTTGCAGAGGATACCTTTAGAACATTGACTGCTGTTGATAGCGTTATTGTTGTTATTGATGTCGCTAAGGGTGTTGAGGAGCAAACTGAAAAGTTAGTCGAAGTCTGCAGAATGCGTAACATCCCAATGATTGTTTTCATAAACAAAATGGATAGAGAAGGTAAAGATGCCTTTGATCTATTAGATGAAATTGAACAAAAACTTGGATTAAAAGTTGTGCCGCTAAGTTTTCCTATCGGAATGGGTTACGACTTTAAAGGGATCTACAACATCTGGGAAAAAAACATCAATTTATTTTCTGGAGATAATAGAAAAGATATTGAAGAAACTATTGAGATTTCAGATTTATCGTCTCCAGAACTAGATAAGCTTGTAGGTGAAAAAGCAGCCAATACCTTAAGAGAAGAAATAGAGCTCGTAGACGGCATATATCCTCACTTTAATAAAGAAGACTATTTAAATGGTCAGCAACAACCTGTATTTTTTGGTTCGGCATTAAACAATTTTGGTGTAAGAGAATTATTAGATTGTTTTGTGGATATTGCACCAAAACCTAGACCTAAGCACAGTGAAGAGCGTTTAGTTAAACCCGAAGAAGATCAGTTTAGTGGTTTCGTATTTAAAATTCATGCCAACATGGATCCTAATCACAGAAATCGATTGGCATTTATTAAAATTGTGTCGGGTGAGTTTAAACGAAATACACCTTACCTGCATGTAAGACATAACAAGAAAATGAAATTTTCTAGTCCTAATGCCTTTTTTGCTGAAAAGAAAGAGATTGTTGACATCTCTTACCCTGGTGATATTGTTGGTTTACAAGATACCGGCAGTTTTAAAATTGGTGACACCCTAACTGAAGGAGAACTATTAAATTATAAAGGTGTACCAAGCTTCTCTCCAGAGCATTTTAGATACATTAATAATGCAGACCCGATGAAAGCTAAACAGCTTTATAAAGGTATTGATCAGTTGATGGATGAAGGAGTTGCGCAATTATTCACCTTAGATCTAAATGGTAGAAAAGTGATTGGTACTGTTGGAGCTTTACAATATGAAGTGATCCAATATAGGCTAGAACATGAATATGGCGCAAAATGTACCTATGAGAACTTGAATGTACATAAAGCATGTTGGGTTGAAACTAAGGATAAAAAGAGTGCCGAATTTAAAGAATTCTTACGTGTAAAACAGCGTTTCTTAGCTAGAGACAAACAAAATCAGCTAGTGTTTTTAGCTGACTCTATGTTTTCTTTACAAATGACACAGCAAAAATATCCAAGTATAACATTTCACATGACCTCTGAATTTGAATAAAATTAGAGATCATGTCTTGTTGAAATGTTAAAATAACATGTATTTTATCGAAGATTTTTGCTTTTAGATTTTGATTCTATTAGGTTTACTAACTATTTATTGTTTAAAATTAAGATTAACCCCAAACTAATCTACTTATTATGGATAATAACGAAAACGTTTTCAGTAACAATGAGATTACTGTAACCTACGCACCTCGCTGTTGTACAAATGCTGAATTTTGTGCAAAACAATTATCAAATGTATTTAGAAATTCTGTGATTCCTTGGATTGATTTAGAAGGAGCACAAACTGATGATATTATTAATCAGATTAACAAATGTCCTTCTGGTGCTTTAAAATATCACTTGAACCAAAAGGAAGTTGCTTAAATTTTAAAACCTATAAAACAAAAAACCTTTGAATGCATAATTCAAAGGTTTTTTTATGCGCGCTAAAAACTACGTATTCTTATTTTACGACTCAATTAAAAGTTTAAAATTCAATTAGATTTATAGATTAGTTATAATATTTTATAATTTTTGCCCTACTACTTAGGTATAAAAACAGTAATTTTAAACCAAAAATAACTATGAAACTTAAATTACTTTTTTGTTTATTCTTTATAATTATACAGCACACCAATTCTATTTCCGCTCAAGAAACTGTGGGTTTATTATACCACAACGAGACAAAAATTGCAGAAGGCTATACATTATTCTCCCCAATTAAAAACTCTTCTGCATACTTAATTGACAATTGCGGAAACATAGTTAATGAATGGAATTTTAATGGCACTCCTAAATCAGTACCTTATATATTAGAAAATGGTACAATATTGAGAGCCGGGAGTGGAGGTTTAGAAATTAGAGATTGGCATAATACCTTATTGTGGTATTATAATCTTATGGATTCATTAGATATACGACAACATCATGATATAGAACCTTTACCTAACGGAAATATACTTCTCATCGTAAAAGAAGTTATTGAAGAAGATGAGCTAATTGATTTAGGA
The DNA here is from genome assembly GCF_900099995.1 of Winogradskyella thalassocola. Lineage (GTDB taxonomy): Bacteria > Bacteroidota > Bacteroidia > Flavobacteriales > Flavobacteriaceae > Winogradskyella > Winogradskyella thalassocola. Next base: position 108,417 of record NZ_FNCZ01000006.1, on the reverse strand, counting down.
AAAAACCCAGCACTAATTAGTAACAGTCTCTCATCAGAAAAGATAATTGAAGTTAAACCCATTGGGACAAATGAAATTGAAATTGTTTGGGAATGGCGCTTCGCTGATCGTTTTATTCAAGATTTCGATGCTACGAAATCTAATTACGGAGTTATAGAAAATCATCCAGAATTAATAGACATTAATTATGAAGACCATAACATGTCACATGCGGATTTTATGCACATGAACGGTATAGATTATAATGCCGAATTGGATCAGATTGTAATGTCGTGTAAAAGCTTAGGAGAAATTTATATTATTGATCATAGCACAATTACGGAAGAAGCTGCTTCAAGCACTGGTGGTAGCTATAATAAAGGAGGTGATTTTTTATGGAGATGGGGTAATCCTGAAGTTTACAGAAAAGGAAGTCCGTTAGATCGTAAGCTCTTTGAACAGCATGATCCTAAGTGGATTCCAGAAGGTTTTCCTAATGCCGGTAAAATAACAGTTTTTAATAATGACGTAGGAGCCACTAATACACATAGTTCCATTAATATTATTGCATCAGTACCTACTGCTTCGGGTTATGAAATTAGTAACGATAAATATAGCCCTACAGATTTTTTCTTTAGTTGGGATGGAGAGGTTATGAACCAAACTGTATTTCAGCCAAAAATGAGTGGAGTTACTGCTTTGCAAAATGGTAATTTAATTTTTTCGGAAGCTATTAAAGGTCGGCTAACTGAGATTACTCTAGATGGAGACATCGTTTGGATTTATAGAAATCCATCTGGAGAAAACATAATTAATCAATATTCGACAGAATCAGAAATATTATTCAATACTTTATTTAAAGCAGAAAAATATCCTTCAGATTATATTGGCTTTAATGGTTTAGATCTCATACCAGGAGATATCATAGAAGATGTTAATTCTAACTCAGAAAATTGTAATGAAAACCTTTCTACTACTGACCAAACATTTACTAAAATAAGAATTTTAAACAACCCTATTCAACACGAAACAATAGTCTTTTCAACACCGTTACAAGATTCAGCTACAATTGATATTTATAGTATCAACGGTAAATCCATGGTTAAGAATGTTAAATTGATCAACAAACAACTTCACATTCCTAAAATTGAAAAAGGGTTGTATTTTATAAATATCAAAGACACTAAAACTAATAAGACTCAAGTGATTAAATTTATAAAAAGTTAATCACTTAAGTCCTAAAGTTTGTTCTATTAAGCCTGACCAGTTGGTCCAAAATTTACCGGTATTGGTGGTTCTTCGTAATTAAACATTTCGAGAACCACCTTAAAACCTTATTTTTAAATTTTGATGTTATTTTAATTATTAAGCTTGACCAGTTGGCCCAAAATTCAATGGAATTGGTGGTTGCTCGTAATCTTTAATTTCACCATGCGCTTTTTCAAAACGGGTTACATTTTCACCTAAGGCTTTTAATAAGCGTTTGGCATGCTGTGGAGTTAAGATTATCCGAGACTTTACTTTACTCTTTGGAGTACCAGGCATAATGCTTACAAAATCTACCACAAATTCTGATACTGAGTGATTGATTATTGCCAAGTTAGAATACGTCCCTTCTGCTATTTTCTCGTCTAGCTCTATATTTATTTGTCCTTTTTTATTATTAGGATTGTTCTTATCGTCTGCCATTATAAATTTATTTTATGCTTTCAAATCATTGAAAACTTTGTTTGTATTCTATTTAAATTAAAAAGCCTTCATGCAAATAAATGCTTGAAGGCTTTTTGTTATTTAGATTCCTATCATAATCATTGATTAGTCATTCAAAATTAATGAATTCCTTAATCTTAGATCTCGAAGGAATGACAATACTAGTTGAAGTTCATTTCTTCTTTAGCCTTCATCATTTCATTAAACTCTTCTCTAGAACCTACAATGATGTTTTCGTATTCTCTAACCCCTGTACCTGCTGGAATTCTATGTCCAACAATTACATTTTCTTTAAGTCCTTCAAGTGAATCAACTTTACCATTTACAGCTGCTTCGTTAAGAACCTTAGTAGTTTCTTGGAACGATGCTGCAGATATAAACGACTTAGTTTGTAATGACGCTCTAGTAATACCTTGTAATATTGGAGTTGCAGTAGCAGGACTAGCATCTCTTGCAGTAACAAGATTCTTATCTTCTCTACGTAAGCTAGAGTTTTCATCTCTTAAATCTCTAACCGTTACAATTTGACCAGATTTCAAGTTCTCTGAGTCACCAGCATCCTCAACCACTTTCATTCCGAAAATCTTATCGTTTTCTTCAATGAAATCTGATTTATGCACTAATTGATTTTCTAAGAATATTGTATCACCAGAATCAATAATTCTAACTTTACGCATCATTTGTCTTACCACAACCTCGAAGTGCTTATCATTAATCTTCACACCTTGTAAACGATATACTTCTTGTACTTCATTTACTAAGTATTGTTGAACCGCAGATGGGCCTTTAATGTTAAGAATATCGTTTGGTGTAATTGAACCATCAGATAATGGCATACCAGCTTTAACATAATCATTCTCTTGTACAAGAATCTGATTAGATAATTTTACTAAGTATTTTCTAACATCACCTTGCTTAGATTCGATAATAATCTCACGGTTACCACGTTTAATTTTACCAAATGAAACAACACCATCAATCGCACTAACAACAGCAGGATTAGAAGGGTTACGTGCTTCAAATAATTCTGTTACACGAGGAAGACCACCTGTAATATCACCTGCTTTAGACGATTTACGAGGTATCTTAACTAAAATCTTACCGATATCAATCTTATCACCATCATCAATCATAATGTGAGCTCCTACTGGTAAATTGTAAGAACGGATCGTTTCTCCTTTAGAATCTTCAATTAATAATGTTGGTATTAACTTCTTGTTTCTAGATTCTGAAATTACTTTCTCTTGGAAACCAGTTTGTTCATCAATTTCAACTTGATATGTCACACCTTGTTCAATGTTTTCATACTTCACTTGACCAGCAAATTCAGATATAATTACACCGTTATATGGATCCCAAGAACAAACTACATCGTCTTTCTTAAGCTTATCACCTGGCTTCACATAAATAAATGAACCATAAGGAATATTATTTGTACTTAAAATAATTCCTGTTTTAGCATCCATTAATTTTAACTCTGAAGTTCTAGAGATAACTACGTCAACCTCATTACCTTCATTGTCTTTAGATTTAACAGTTTTTAAATCTTCAATTTCAGCAATACCATCAAACTTAACAGTTAACTTATTATCTTCAGAAATGTTACCCGCAATACCACCTACGTGGAATGTACGTAATGTTAACTGTGTACCTGGCTCACCAATAGACTGAGCGGCAACTACACCAACAGCTTCACCTCTTTGTACTAGTTTCCCAGTAGCAAGGTTACGTCCATAACAATTAACACAAATACCTTTCTTAGCTTCACAAGTTAATGCAGAACGTACTTCTATAGAATCAATTGGAGACTCTCCAATTTTCTTAGCTATAGCATCATTAATATGACCACCTGCTTCTACTAATAACTCTTCAGTTAATGGGTTATAAACATCATTAAGTGATGTTCTACCAACGATTCTACCTTCTAAGTTTTCAACGATTTCTTCGTTTTTCTTAAGTGCAGAAACTTCGATACCTCTTAATGTACCACAATCCTCTTCGTATACAATTACATCTTGTGAAACATCTACCAAACGACGAGTTAAGTAACCTGCATCGGCTGTTTTAAGAGCCGTATCCGCAAGACCTTTACGTGCACCGTGAGTAGAAATAAAGTATTCTAAAATTGAAAGTCCTTCCTTAAAGTTAGAAAGAATTGGATTCTCAATAATTTCTCCACCAGCTGCTGTAGATTTTTTAGGCTTAGCCATTAATCCACGCATACCTGTTAACTGACGAATTTGTTCTTTAGAACCCCTTGCACCAGAATCAAGCATCATAAACACCGAGTTAAATCCTTGCTGATCTTCACGAATACGTTTCATTGACAATTCAGTCAATTCAGCATTTGTAGACGTCCAGATATCAATAACTTGATTATAACGTTCGTTGTTTGTAATAAGTCCCATGTTATAGCTACCCATAATACCATCAACCTGCTTGTTAGCAGCATCAATCATACCCTGCTTCTCCTTTGGAATAATAATATCACCTAAACTAAATGATAATCCACCTTGGAATGCAAACTTATAACCTTGAGTTTTAATTTCATCTAAGAAATCAGCTGTTTCAGGTACACTTGTCTTTTTAAGAATACCATGAATAATTTCTCTTAATGATTTTTTAGTTAAAACTTCATTTATATAACCAGCAGCTTCAGGAACTTTTTCGTTGAAAAGTACACGACCTACAGTAGTTTCTATAATTTGACTTGTTAACTCTCCTTCTTCATTAAAATCTTTTGTTCTAACTTTAATTCCTGCGTTTAAGTCAACTTTCTTCTCGTTGTAAGCAATATTTACTTCCTCTGGAGAATAGAATGTTAAACCTTCACCTAACACTTTTACCTCTGGAGTCGATTTTCTAAGTTTAGTCATATAATATAAACCAAGTACCATATCTTGAGAAGGTACAGTAACTGGAGAACCATTTGCAGGGTTCAATATATTATGTGAAGCCAACATTAAAAGTTGACATTCTAAAATAGCTTCTGGTCCTAATGGTAAATGCACAGCCATCTGATCACCATCGAAATCGGCGTTAAAAGCAGTACACACTAATGGGTGTAACTGAATTGCTTTACCTTCGATAAGTTTCGGTTGGAATGCTTGTATACCAAGTCTGTGTAACGTAGGAGCACGGTTTAAAAGAACTGGATGTCCTTTTAAAACATTCTCTAAGATATCCCAAACTACAGGTTCTTTTCTATCTATAATTTTCTTTGCAGATTTTACAGTTTTTACAATTCCTCTTTCAATTAGTTTTCTAATTACAAAAGGCTTGTAAAGTTCTGCTGCCATATCTTTTGGTAAACCACATTCGAATAATCTCAATTCTGGTCCAACAACAATTACAGAACGTGCAGAATAATCAACACGCTTACCTAGTAAGTTTTGACGGAAACGTCCTTGCTTACCTTTAAGTGAATCTGATAACGATTTTAATGGTCTGTTAGAATCTGTTTTTACTGCAGATGATTTACGTGTGTTATCAAACAATGAATCTACTGATTCTTGTAACATACGTTTTTCATTACGTAAAATAACTTCTGGTGCTTTTATCTCAACTAATCTCTTTAGACGGTTGTTACGGATAATTACACGACGGTATAAATCATTTAAATCTGAAGTCGCAAAACGACCACCATCTAAAGGCACTAAAGGTCTTAATTCTGGTGGAATTACAGGTACAGCCTTCATGATCATCCATTCTGGTCTGTTTTCTCTGTTTAAGTTTGAATCTCTAAACGCTTCAACAACTTGTAAACGTTTTAACGCTTCTGTTTTACGTTGTTTAGAGGTTTCGTTATTAGCTTTATGTCTTAAATCGTATGACAACTGATCTAAATCAATTCTAGCTAATAAATCGATAAGACACTCAGCACCCATCTTAGCGATGAATTTGTTAGGATCTGTATCGTCTAAATATTGGTTTTCTTTTTGAAGAGATTCTAAAATAGTTAAATATTCTTCTTCAGTTAAGAAATCCATTTTTTGAACTGGCTCACCTTCTGCGTTCATGGCAATACCTGGTTGAATAACCACATAACGCTCATAATAGATAATCATATCTAATTTCTTAGATGGTAATCCAAGAAGGTAACCTATTTTGTTTGGTAACGAACGGAAATACCAAATATGAGCAACCGGAACAACAAGATTAATGTGTCCTACTCTATCTCTACGTACTTTCTTTTCTGTTACTTCTACACCACAACGGTCACAAACAATCCCCTTGTAACGTATTCTTTTATATTTACCACAAGCACATTCAAAATCCTTTACAGGACCAAAAATACGCTCACAGAACAAACCATCTCTTTCTGGTTTGTGTGTTCGATAATTAATAGTTTCTGGCTTTAATACCTCACCTCGAGATGCTCCTAAAACAGATTCAGGTGACGCTAAACCAATAGAAATTTTGTTAAATTTCTGCACTGTATTTTTATCTTGTCTTCTTGCCATGTTATATTTTGTTATGTATGGGCAACTCGAAAGTTGCCCTTACATTATTCTTCTAATCTAATATCTAATCCTAAACCTTTCAATTCGTGCATAAGTACGTTGAATGATTCTGGAAGTCCTGGTTCTGGCATTGGCTCACCCTTAACGATAGCTTCGTAAGTTTTAGCTCTACCAATAACATCATCTGATTTTACAGTAAGGATCTCACGTAATGTACTTGATGCTCCATAAGCCTCAAGTGCCCATACTTCCATCTCACCAAAACGTTGACCACCAAATTGTGCTTTACCACCTAATGGTTGTTGCGTAATTAATGAATATGGTCCTATTGAACGTGCGTGCATTTTATCATCAATCATGTGACCAAGCTTAATCATATAAATTACACCAACTGTTGCTGGTTGATCAAAACGATCACCTGTTCCACCATCATAAAGATATGTATGTCCAAATCTTGGGATACCAGCTTCATCTGTGTAGGCATTAATTTGGTCTAAAGTAGCACCATCAAAAATTGGAGTTGCGTACTTTTTACCTAAATCTTTACCAGCCCAACCTAAAACGGTTTCATAAATTTGACCAATGTTCATACGAGAAGGTACACCAAGTGGATTTAATACAATATCAACCGGAGTTCCATCTTCTAAGAAAGGCATATCTTCTTGACGAACGATACGAGCAACAATACCTTTGTTACCGTGACGACCTGCCATTTTATCACCTACTTTAAGTTTACGTTTCTTAGCGATATAAACTTTAGCAAGTTTAATGATACCTGCAGGTAATTCATCACCAACAGAGATTGTAAACTTCTCACGTCTTAATGATCCTTGTAAATCATTTTCTTTAATCTTATAGTTATGGATTAGATCTGCAACAAGTTCATTTGTATGGTCGTCAGTAGTCCATTTTCCTGATGTTAAATGCGTATAATCATCTACAGCATTTAACATTTTTAATGTATACTTCTTACCTTTAGGAATAATTTCTTCTCCTAAATCATTATAAATACCTTGAGCTGTTTTTCCATTAACGATGTTGAATAATTTATCAACAAGAACATTTTTAAGATCATCGAATCTGTTATCGTAAACATCTTCTAACTTCTCGATATCTTCTTTATCTTGTGCTCTCTTACGTTTATCTTTTACTGCTCTAGCAAATAATTTCTTATCAATAACAACACCATTAAGAGATGGAGATGCTTTTAAAGAGGCATCTTTTACATCACCAGCTTTATCACCGAAAATAGCTCTTAAAAGTTTTTCTTCTGGTGTAGGATCTGACTCCCCTTTAGGTGTAATTTTACCAATTAAGATGTCTCCTGGCTTGATTTCCGCACCAATGCGAATCATTCCATTTTCATCTAAATCTTTAGTAGCTTCTTCAGAAACATTAGGAATATCATTAGTTAATTCTTCATTACCTAATTTGGTATCTCTAACTTCTAATGAATACTCATCGATATGAATAGATGTAAATACATCTTCTCTAACAACTTTTTCAGAAATTACAATCGCATCCTCAAAATTATACCCTTTCCAAGGCATAAAGGCTACTTTCATATTTCTACCAAGTGCTAATTCACCATTCTCTGTAGCATAACCTTCACAAAGTACTTGTCCTTTTTCAACTTTATCTCCTTTCTCAACGATTGGCTTTAAGTTAATAGACGTACCTTGGTTAGTCTTTCTAAACTTCACTAAAGGATACGTTTTAGTATCACTTTCAAAGCTTACCATAGCAGCTTCTTCAGTACGTTCGTATCTAATAGTTATTTTCTGAGCATCTACATACTCTACAGTACCAGCTCCTTCTGCATTTATTAATACTCTAGAGTCTGATGCTACTTGACGTTCTAAACCAGTACCTACAATCGGTGCTTCAGGACGTAATAAAGGTACAGCCTGACGCATCATGTTAGATCCCATTAATGCACGGTTGGCATCATCATGTTCCAAGAATGGAATTAAAGATGCTGAAATCGATGCAATTTGGTTTGGTGCAACATCAGTATAGTTAACGCTTGTTGGTTCAATAACAGGGAAATCACCTTCTTGACGAGAAATAATTTTATCTGCTAATATTTTACCATTTTCATCAACTTTAATAGTTGCTTGTGCAATTAGCATATCTTCTTCCTCTTCAGCACTAAGATATACCGGCGTATTTTTAATATCTACAACACCATCTTCAACTTTACGATATGGAGTTTCAATGAATCCCATAGCGTTCACTTTCGCGAAACAAGATAAAGAAGAAATTAAACCAATGTTTGGCCCTTCTGGTGTTTCAATAGGACATAAACGTCCGTAGTGTGTATAGTGAACATCACGTACTTCGAAACCTGCTCTTTCTCTAGATAAACCACCTGGTCCTAATGCTGAAAGACGACGCTTATGCGTAATCTCTGCAAGAGGATTCGTTTGATCCATAAATTGAGATAACTGGTTTGTACCAAAGAATGAATTAATTACAGACGATAAAGTCTTAGCATTAATTAAATCTATTGGAGTAAACACTTCATTATCACGAACGTTCATACGCTCACGAATAGTACGTGCCATACGTGCTAAACCAACACCAAACTGAGAAGATAACTGCTCACCTACTGTACGTACACGACGGTTAGACAAGTGGTCAATATCATCAATCTCTGCTTTAGAATTGATAAGCTCAATTAAATATTTTATAATAGTTATAATATCTAATTTGGTCAAAACTTGTTTGTCCATTCCGATATCTAACTGTAATTTTTTATTCATTCTATAACGACCTACTTCACCCAAAGAGTAACGTTGATCAGAGAAGAATAATTTATCAATAATACCACGTGCCGTTTCTTCATCTGGCGGCTCAGCATTACGTAGTTGACGGTAGATGTGCTCAACCGCTTCTTTTTCAGAGTTTGTTGGATCTTTCTGTAATGTATTATGAATAATTGCGTAATCTCCTTGCTGCGCACTTTCTTTATGTAAAAGAATCGTTTTTACGTCTGCTTCAAGAATTTCTTCAATATTGTCTTTGTCTATAATGGTGTCACGATCTAATACAATTTCGTTACGCTCAATAGATACAACTTCACCTGTATCTTCATCAACGAAATCTTCGTGCCATGTATTCAATACACGTGCAGCTAATTTACGACCGATAACTTTCTTTAATCCAGATTTTGAAACCTTTACTTCTTCAGCAAGGTCGAAAATCTCTAAAATATCTTTATCACGTTCAAAACCGATAGCACGGAAAAGCGTCGTAACTGGTAATTTTTTCTTTCTATCAATATAAGCATACATTACTTGATTGATATCAGTGGCAAATTCTATCCATGATCCTTTAAACGGAATTACTCTGGCAGAATATAATTTAGTACCATTAGCATGAAAAGACTGGCTAAAAAATACACCAGGTGATCTATGTAATTGAGAAACTACCACACGTTCTGCACCGTTGATACAAAATGTACCACTTGGAGTCATGTAAGGAATAGTACCTAAATAAACATCTTGAACGATTGTTTCGAAATCCTCATGTTCTGGATCCGTACAATACAATTTCAATCTTGCTTTTAAAGGCACACTGTATGTTAACCCTCTTTCAATACATTCTTCTATAGAATATCTTGGTGGATCTATAAAGTAATCTAAAAATTCTAATACGAATTGATTACGCGTGTCTGTGATTGGGAAGTTCTCCATGAAGGTGTTGTACAAACCTTCAGTACCTCTTTCTTCTGACTTTGTTTCTAATTGGAAAAAATCCTGGAAGGATTTAATTTGGATATCCAAAAAGTCTGGGTAATCTGTCCTATTTACAATAGAAGAGAAATTAATTCTTTCAGCCTTTTTTGCTAACATTGATGAACGAGATTTTATTAAATAAAAACTAAAAAATGTATATAACGTTTATATACACAAAAGGGTTTAGGTCTTAGAGTACGACTCCAGACCTAAACCTTGTATTGTTGAATGAGTAAGCTTACTTAAGCTCAACCTCAGCTCCTGCCTCTTCTAATTGAGATTTTAAAGCTTCTGCTTCGTCTTTTGTTACACCTTCCTTGATTGGACTTGGTGCATCATCAACTAATCCTTTAGCTTCTTTTAAACCTAAACCAGTTAATTCTTTAACTAATTTTACTACAGCTAACTTAGAAGCACCTGCTGCTTTTAAGATAACATCAAATTCAGTTTGCTCTTCAGCAGCTTCTGCACCTGCAGCTGGACCAGCCATAGCTACTGCAGCAGCAGCAGGCTCGATACCGTACTCATCTTTTAATATTGTTGCTAATTCATTAACTTCTTTTACTGTTAAGTTAACTAATTGTTCTGCGAAATCTTTTAAATCTGCCATTTTTCTATTGTTTAATAATGTGTGTTATAATATAATTTTCTATTGTGTAATTGCAATATTATCCTTCTCTTTCGGATAATGTTTTAACGATACCAGCGATTTTTCCACCACTAGATTTAAGCGCTGAGATAACGTTCTTAGCAGGAGACTGTAGTAAACCTACAATTTCACCTATAAGTTCTTCTCTTGACTTGATATCTACTAATGCATCTAATAAATCGTCACCTATGTAAACAGACTCCTCAATGAAAGCTCCTTTTAATAAAGGCTTTTCAGATTTTTTACGGAATTCTTTAATTACTTTAGCTGGTCCATTACCTGTTTCAGAATACATTACTGATGTATTTCCTTTTAAAGTTGTAGGTAAATCACCGAATTCTCTATCCGATGCTTCCATTGCTTTCTCTAAAAGTGTATTCTTTACAACCGCTAACTTTATATTAGCTTTAAAACAGGCTCTTCTTAAGTTTGAAGTTGCTACTGCATCTAATCCAGAAATATCAGTTAAATAGATATTTGTATTATCTGCTAATTGAGCAGTCAACTCTTCAATTACTTGGGATTTTTCTTCTCTTGTCATAATATTCTAAGTTTAACTACTATCCTATTTTTGTATCCACTGCTATACTTGGGCTCATTGTACTAGACATATAAATGCTCTTTACATAAACACCCTTTGAAGCAGTTGGTTTTAACTTCATAATTGTAGATAATAATTCTTGAGCATTCCCAATAATCTTATCAGTACTAAACGATGCTTTACCTATTGGTGCATGTACAATACCTGTTTTATCTACTTTAAAATCTATCTTACCAGCTTTTACTTCTGCAACTGCTTTAGCTACATCCATAGTTACTGTACCTGTCTTAGGGTTTGGCATAAGACCTCTCGGTCCTAATACTCTACCTAATGGTCCTAACTTACCCATAATGCTTGGCATAGTAACGATAACGTCAACATCTGTCCAACCTTCTTTTATTTTCTGTAAGTATTCATCTAACCCAACGTAATCAGCACCTGCTTCTTTAGCTTCTGCTTCTTTATCTGGAGTTACAAGTGCAAGAACCTTCATGTCTTTACCTGTACCGTGTGGTAATGAAACTACACCACGTACCATTTGATTGGCTTTACGTGGATCTACACCTAATCTGATTGCTAAATCGATAGAAGCATCAAACTTTGTGTATGTAATTTCTTTTAGTAAAGCTGAAGCTTCTTCTAAAGAGTAAACCTTGTTATTATCAACCTTTGCTCTTGCTTCTTTTTGCTTCTTTGTTAATCTTGCCATTTCTAAAAATTTAGTTTGGAGCTTCTCCTCCTTTAACAGTGATACCCATCGATCTTGCTGTACCGGCAACCATTTTCATAGCTGATCCGATTTCAAAGGCATTTAAATCTACCATCTTGTCTTCAGCAATCGCTTTTACTTGATCCCAAGTTACTTTTGCTACTTTACGTCGGTTTGGTTCTCCTGATCCTTTCTTTACTTTGGCCGCTTCTAATAATTGTACTGCTGCTGGTGGAGTCTTGATTACAAAGTCAAATGATTTGTCTTTGTAAACAGAGATTGCCACAGGTAAAACTTTACCTTGTTTATCTTGTGTTCTAGCATTAAACTGCTTACAGAACTCCATGATATTAACCCCAGCGGCACCTAAAGCGGGTCCTACCGGTGGCGATGGATTCGCAGCACCTCCCCGAACTTGTAGCTTAACTACTTTGTCTATTTCTTTTGCCATTTCTTAATGTTTATTACGCCTATCTATATTGGAAGCATAGATAATACGCTCTTTATGTAACAATTATTAAACTTTTTCTACTTGCATATAACTTAACTCTAATGGTGTTTTTCTTCCAAAAATCTTCACCATTACTTCAAGCTTACGCTTTTCTTCATTAATCTTCTCGATTGTACCATCAAATCCATTGAATGGACCATCGATAACTTTAACAGTTTCACCTTTTGTAAATGGAATTGCTACATTAGCATCTGCCTCTACAGACAACTCATCTACTTTACCTAACATTCTGTTTACTTCAGATTGTCTTAACGGCACAGGATCACCACCTTTTGTTTCACCTAAGAAACCGATAACATTTGTAATCGATTTAATAATGTGAGGAATTTCACCACTTAAATTGGCTTGAACCATTATATAACCAGGAAAATAAACTTTTTCCTTGTTAATTTTTTTTCCGTTACGGATTTGTATTACTTTTTCGGTTGGGACTAAAACTTGATCCACAAAATCTTCTAAACCTAATCTTGAAATTTCATTTTCAATATACGTTTTGATTTTATTTTCTTGACCGCTTACCGCTCTAACAACATACCATTTTTTATCAGACATACTCTCTTCTTGTATAATTGTTAGTGAATCATATCAAAGTAAGCTTTTACTGCTCTACTAAAAACAGTATCCACTCCCCAAATAGCTAAAGAAAATATAATTGAAAACACAGCTACAATCACTGTTAATTTTTGAGCTTCTGGCCATGGTGTCCATGACACATTGTTCTTTAACTCTCCAAACGATTCTTTTATATATGTTATTAATCCTGCCATTTGATTATTACTTTTATTAAGGATTAAAAAATAATCCAATTCTATTATTTTGCACGGGTTGAGAGACTCGAACTCACGACACCTGGTTTTGGAGACCAGTGCTCTACCAACTGAGCTAAACCCGTATTTACATTTTGCCCTATTAATCCGATAACCCTCGGAAGAGGCAAACCTGTAAACAATAATCAAGGCGTCCCGAAATATCGAGACACCTTAATTAAATATTTTAACTATATAGTTTAGTCTAAAATCTCAGTAACCTGACCAGCACCAACTGTTCTACCACCTTCACGGATAGCGAAACGTAAACCTACGTTCATTGCAATTGGTTGAATCAACTCAACAGTAATTGTTAAGTTATCACCTGGCATTACCATTTCAACTCCATCAGGAAGCATAATGTTTCCAGTTACATCAGTTGTACGAACGTAAAACTGTGGACGGTAGTTATTATGGAATGGTGTGTGACGACCACCTTCTTCTTTTTTAAGAACGTAAACCTCAGCTTTAAATTTAGCATGTGGTGTTACAGAACCTGGCTTAGTAATTACCATACCTCTAGAGATTTGAGACTTCTCAATACCTCTTAATAAGATACCAGCATTATCACCAGCTTCACCTCTATCTAATATTTGACGGAACATTTCGATACCAGTAATAGTAGATGTTAATTTCTCAGCACCCATACCAATAATCTCAACAGGATCACCTGTGTTAGCTACACCAGTTTCAATACGACCAGTTGCAACAGTACCACGACCAGTAATAGAGAATACATCTTCGATTGGCATTAAGAAAGGCTTGTCCATATCACGAACTGGCTCTTCAATCCAAGCATCAACTTGATTCATTAACTCTAATACAGTATCAACCCACTTTTGCTCACCGTTAAGTGCACCTAAAGCAGAACCTGCTACTACAGGACCATTATCACCATCATATTCGTAGAATGATAATAAATCTCTGATTTCCATTTCAACTAACTCTAATAACTCTTCATCATCAACCATATCCACTTTATTCATGAATACAACCATACGAGGAATACCTACCTGACGACCAAGTAAGATATGCTCACGAGTTTGTGGCATTGGACCATCTGTTGCAGCAACAACTAAAATAGCACCATCCATTTGAGCAGCACCAGTAACCATGTTCTTTACGTAATCCGCGTGACCTGGACAGTCAACGTGAGCGTAGTGACGATTATTAGTTGCATATTCTACGTGTGAAGTATTAATTGTAATACCTCTTTCTTTTTCTTCCGGTGCATTATCAATTTGATCAAATGATCTTGCTTCAGAATAACCTGCATCAGCTAATACTTTAGTAATAGCAGCAGTTAAAGTTGTTTTACCGTGATCTACGTGTCCAATAGTACCTATGTTTAAGTGTGGTTTTGAACGATCGAAAGTTGCCTTTGCCATGTTTAATTTATTTTAATCTTATTATATTATTAGTGTTCAATTGTATTCTAAATCTATTCTTAGAAAAAAGAGCCAATGACGAGAATTGAACTCGTGACCTCTTCCTTACCAAGGAAACGCTCTACCCCTGAGCTACACCGGCATTTCATTTACGATTACCGATTGGTTAGATTTACGAAGTGAAAATCACGCGTCTTAATTCGCAAATTTTAGAGCGAGAGACCGGGTTCGAACCGGCGACATTCAGCTTGGAAGGCTGACGCTCTACCAACTGAGCTACTCTCGCATTCTTAATTAATCTTACTTAATTAATGGTTTTCAATATTTCAAACTTAATCGCTTCGCTGTGCGTGTTGATTAAGGTAAACAAATTTCAACTTTTAGTTCAGCAAAGATATGTCTTTTATTAACTAATTGTAAAAATATTTTGTGGGGAGAGCAGGATTCGAACCTGCGAAGACGTAGTCAGCAGATTTACAGTCTGCCCTCGTTGGCCGCTTGAGTATCTCCCCAAAACTTTAAATTCAATATTTCAAAATTTATCAGCTAATTCTATTACTAAAATCAACCTCTAAAAGAGCCGATGGAGGGACTCGAACCCACGACCTGCTGATTACAAATCAGCTGCTCTAGCCAGCTGAGCTACATCGGCCTTTTTTTACTTTATCAAGGTCAAAAACTGACCATAAAAAAGTCCGCTATTTCTAACGGACTGCAAATGTAAGACTTTATTTTACTATTCAAAACATTTTTTAAAAAAAATTTAACTATGTGCCCTTAATTTTTCTTTTCGCTTTTTGATTTGCCTTCCTAATGAGGCAATTGCGGCATCTGCTCCTTCCTCAAAAGATTTACATTGTTTCTTCACCACGAAGCTATCTCCAGGTACACTAAGCTTAACTTCGAAGATTTTATTCTCTTTATCGCTTGTGTTTTCAACTTTGAGATATACATCGGATTGAATTATTTTATCATAGAACATATCTAGCTTATCCATTCGTTTCTGAATGAACTCAATTAACTTGCTATCTGCTGTGAAATTTACGGATTGAGTGTTTACTTTCATTTAGTTTATTTTAAATTAAACATAAGTATTAGATGATTTGATCTAACACGGATTTGTAAAAATTAAGCTGTGCTTAACTTTGGTTTCTGGGATGAGCCTTGGCGTGTACTTTTTTTAACTCGGCAATACTATTGTGTGTATACACTTGAGTTGCTGCCAAACTAGTATGTCCAAGAAGTTCCTTTATTGCATTTAAATCTGCACCTTGGTTTAGTAAGTGCGTTGCAAACGAATGTCTTAATACATGAGGGCTGCATTTTGCTTTCGTAGATGCTATACTAAAATACTTATTTATTATTCTGTAAACAAGCTTTTCGTAAATTTTAAGTCCTTTTTTTGTTAAAAACAAAACCTCCCTATCCTCGATACTAATTAATTCGCTTCTATACGTTAAATAGCGCTTTAAAGATTTCGTTATAGAGCCAATTAAAGGAACATAGCGTTCTTTATTTCGTTTACCAATAACTTTTATTTGATTGTTCCCTGTATCGATATCAGATAACTTCAAATTTACAAGCTCTATACGTCTAATCCCTGTGGCATAAAACAACTCTATAATCAAATGATTTCTGGCACTTTCAAAATCATCGATATTAATAGCATCTTCTAAAACTAATTTTAATTCTTGTTCCGAAAACGGAAGTTGAACCTTCTTCCCTACTTTTAAAGCTTTATGTTTTTTTAAAGGGTTGACATTAATATCTTCAGTTTTTAGTAAGAATTTATAATACGTATTTAGTGATGATACTTTTCTGTTAATCGTTCGGTTAGTAATTTTACTATCTACCAACGCAACAATCCATTGTCGTAATTCAGAATAACCTACTTGAGCTACATTTTGTGAATCGTGATACTTATTTAAAAAATCTTGAAAACTTTCAATATCTCGTGTATAAGCTAATACTGTGTGCTTAGAGTATGTCTTTTCTAATAATAAATAATCTGAAAACGATTGAAGGCTCATTAAACTTGTTTGACGAATTTTAAATATAACCATTAACTTCTACTTATATTGAATAAGAACAAAAAAAAATCCTGCCGAATAGCAGGATTTTAAATTTTATAATTATTACACCGTTACGTCGATGGCTTATAATCTTTATTGTCAATTACCATTTTAGCAAAATTGAAAACAATTTTCGCTATACTGATAATTAGAAATTTTAAGTTGATGGTTTATAATCTTTATTGTCAATTACCATTTTAGCGATAATTTCTTTCAAAATTTCAGACGTTCCTCCACCAATTGGCCCTAAACGACTATCTCTTGACATACGCGCTAAAGGGTATTCTTCCATATAACCGTAACCTCCTAAAAATTGAAGACACTGGTAAATAACATCATCGGCCATTTTTGTGGATTGTAATTTAGACATTGTAGCTTCTTTTACCACATAGTCTCCCATATCTAAACGCTTAGCGACATAATAGTTAAATTGCTTACAAATTTCCATTTGTGTTTCACAATCCGCATAGGTATGTCTTAAAGCTTGAAATTTATCAATAGTTCTTCCAAAAGCTGTTCTTTCAGACATATATTGTTTTGCATATTCTAGTGCATATTGCGCTCTTGCATGAGAATTAATTCCCATAATTAAACGTTCTAAGGCAAAATGTTGCATAATATAAGGAAAACCAAGATTCTCTTCTCCCATTAAGTTTGAAGCTGGAATCACTACATTATCAAAAGCAATCTCACCAGTATCAGAAGCTCTCCAACCTAACTTATCTAATTTCGTAGCAGAAATACCAGGAGTATCTCTATCCATCACAAAAATACTAATGCCTTTATTTCCTAATTCAGGACTAGTTTTAGCCGCCACGACTAAATAATCACTATAAACACCATTTGTGATAAAAGTTTTAGAACCGTTAATAACATAGGTATCACCTTTTTTAACAGCCGTTGTACGCATACCTGCAACATCGCTTCCTCCAAAAGGCTCCGTAATACAGAGACAACCTATGGCATCACCTAATGCGCTGGGTGTAAGATATTTTTCTTTTTGCTCGTGATTTCCTTCTTTGTTTAAGTGTGTCATCGCTAAATAAGCATGTGCCCACATAGCTGCTGCAAATCCACCAGAGTTGATACGTTGCATTTCTTCAAGAAAAATCACTGTGTAAAATAAATCTAAATCTAATCCACCATAAGCTTCCGGTGTTGCAAGACCAAAATACCCCATATCACCAAACTTCTTCCAGATGAAACGTTCTATGTGACCCGTTTCTTCCCATTTATCAATATGTGGCACCACTTCTTTTTGCAAGAAACTCCTGAGGCTTTCTCGGAATAAATTGTGCTCTTCTGTGAAATATAAATTAGACATAAATTAGTGTTTATTAAAGATGCAAATATAGCTTAATTATCTCGAATTTTTGGACAGGAAAATCTTCTACTTTTGTTAAATCCTCTAAAGATTTAAAGCCATCTCTTAAAGTTCGTTCTTCAATAATATGATGCGCTATTTCATAATCTATATACTGAATAGTCACTAGCTCATCTCTTGTTACCGTGTTGAGATTAAACTTTTTAATTGTTCTTGGCGTTTTTACCGTGAAGTCATTTTGAATACGCTCAATAACTTCTGGAGATAAACCATAAACTTCACTCAACTGCACATCTGCAATAAAACCACCGTTAAATTTATTGCGATAGGTAATAATTCGTTCAGACAGTTTCTCTCCTACTCCATAGATTTTCTTTAATTGAGCTGCCGTTGCTGTATTTAAATCTACTTTTTGATCAAATGTTTTTGGTTTTGTGTTACTTGAATAAGAATTTGAAACCCCTTGAGTTTTTGGTTTGGGATTCGTTACCCACTCTGGAAATTTAAAATACGGAGAAATAGTTTCTAAAAAGGAATCCGAAACTTTCGTGACCTGTTGAAACTGTTTGGCAGAATTCACCCATTGATTTGCGTCTCTAAATTTATGAAGCCTTTCAATTTCTTCATTGGTCATCCCTAAAGTATAACCTTTATAATCTGTAATGTAATTGGGATTGAAAGGATAGATTTTTGGTTTACTATTCTCTAATTCAACTAAACGAAGCGAATCTAATTCGTTTATAAAAGCGTCTAATTGATTTTGATTTACTGCTAGGTCTTTATTAGAGGTCGCAAAAATATCAGGAGCAAACCAATATACACATTGACCAATGAGTATAATTACTAACAATAAAAAAATCCCATTCCGTTGTTGATTAGAAAACTGGAAATGGGATTTCATATGAGATTATTTTTTTAGTTATAATATTTCATTTAGATCATCTGCACCTTCTTCAATAGCATCATTCTTTACATTAATCGCTTTGTAGTATTTCTTTAATTCCATTTTAATAACTGGTGACAATATTATCACACCAATTATATTCGGCACTACCATTGCAAAAATCATAGCATCAGAGAAATTAATAACAGCACCTAAACTAATTGACGCTCCTACCACAACAAAGAATAAGAATAAGATTTTATAAGCCAAGTCAGATATTTTACCCTTTCCGAATAAAAACACCCAACCTTGCATACCATAGTAAGACCAAGAAATCATAGTTGAAAATGCAAATAATATCACTGCAATCGTAAGTATGATTGAGAAATGTGGAATTACAGAATCAAAAGCCGTAGCTGTAATTTCTACACCCTCTGTAATTTCAACTCCATACTCCATGAAACCACCATCAAAATTAGTGATTACAATTACTAAAGCGGTCATTGTACAAATTACAACCGTATCTACAAACGGCTCTAAAAGTGCCACAATCCCTTCGGATGCTGGATATTTAGTACGAACAGCTGAATGTGCAATTGCCGCAGAACCAACACCTGCTTCGTTAGAGAAAGCACCTCTTCTAATACCTTGAATCATTACACCTACAAGTCCACCTGCTATTCCTAGTCCTGAAAAAGCTCCGTGATAAATCAATGCAAAAGCATCATCAATTAAGCTAAAATTAGCTCCTAATATGATTAAGGATGCCAATACGTATATTCCTGCCATAAACGGTACTACTTTTTCAGTCACCTTAGCAATACGCTTAATTCCACCAATAATTACAATCGCAACAAGTACTGCCATAACAATACCGAAATACATACCTGCATTAGACGCTGGATCTAGATCAAATACTTTAACAAATTGTGCAGCAGCTTGATTAGCTTGGAACATGTTTCCACCTCCAAAAGATCCACCTATAACAAATATCGCAAACAATACAGCTAGGACTTTACCAAAACCACCCATTCCTTTAGCTCTTAAGCCTTTGGTTAAGTAGTACATTGGACCACCATAAACAGTCCCATCTTCACCAACATCTCTATATTTTACACCAAGTGTACATTCTGCAAATTTTGAAGCCATCCCTAATAAACCAGCAACAATCATCCAAAATGTAGCACCAGGACCACCAATAGATAAAGCGACAGCAACACCAGCAATATTACCCAAACCTACAGTGGCAGATAATGCCGCTGTTAAAGCCTGAAAGTGTGACACTTCTCCGTCAGCACCATCATCTCTCATGGTCTCAATTATATTCTCACCTTCATTTGCAGTATTATCATCATATAAAGTATCTGCACCATGCTTTTCAATATCTTCATACTGGCCTCTAACAACTCTAATAGCCATCCTAAAACCAGTGACATTGATAAATTTAAAGTAAATCGTAAAAAACAATGCTCCACCAATTAGTACGATAAGTACCCAAGGAATTTTATAAGTTTCTGAAAATTGAATTTCATAAAAAATAGCATCAACAAACCAGCCAGTGTAATCCTTGAAAATAGCATCAATTTTTTCGGAAGTTGTTTCTTGCGCGAAAGTCAAAAAGGGTAATAAAATTGTAAAAATTGATAGAAGATATTTCTTCATGAGTTGTAGTTATTAGTTAGTTTTAAGGTTAGTTATTGCATTTTAAAGATGACAAGATGCAAAAAAAAATTGAGCTTGTAAAGTATCGCCTCATAAAATGAATGTATTAATTATTCAATATTGTACTGAGAATTCAATTTTATAATCTGTTCTGTACGTCCTAAAACAATGATTTTTGAGCCAGGAATCAATTCTGTATCTGCTTCAGGATTTACTATATATTCTCCTTTATCATCCTTAAATCCTATGACTGTACAGCCTGTCTTTTTACGTAAATCTAAGTCCCTTATTGTTTTAACTTCATTCATATTATAAAGTTGTTCTACTTTAACTTCTTCAATATTAATGTTACGCTCCCCTATAATACCTAAATTATCGATAAACTCTACCAAATCTGGAATCACCACTAAAGATGCCATGTGATCTCCTCCAATTTTATCTGGTAAAATAACATTGTTGGCACCTGCTAATTTTAGCTTATTGTACGACGTTTCCTCTGAAGCTCTACTTATAATAGATAGCTTTGCATTAATCTGCCGAGCTGATAAAACCACAAATAAATTATCTGCATCATTTGGCAAGGCGCAAATTAGCGTACTTGCTTTTTCGATACCAGCTGCAAAAAGGGTTTCATCTTCGTTGGCATTCCCTTCAATAAACGTAATTGCATCGTCTTGAAATTTCTCAATAATATCCTTATTACGTTCTATAATAACGAAAGATTTTCCGTAATCACTTAACTTTTTTGCTGCTTGTTTACCGTTTCGACCATAACCACAAATAATGATATGATTAGTCATTGCATCAATTTTCTTTTGCATCCTACGTTGTTTTATGTCTTCCATATTATTTCTACTAAGAATATAATCGGTTATTATAGAAATGGCATAACCTACAATTACTACACTGGTTAAAATTAAAAAAATTGTGAAAATCTTAGAAGCGGGATCGAGAGGTATTACTTCGGCAAAACCGACAGTTGTTACCGTAATCACTGTCATATAAACAGCATCCAGCCATAAATACCCCGAAATAAATCTATAGCCTAATATACCGATACAAAGCAACAAAACCAGCATCATTATGGCTGTGTAGATCTTAGATCTATAAAGTTTTAATAACGGATTATCCATATTACATCAACAAAATTATAAATCGAAAACTGAAGACCGTTTTGTATAAACGATATCTTTAATACGCATCCAAAAGGCTAAGAATAAATAGAGTGCAAATCCAAAACCTACAGTAACAAACGTAAGATATATAAAAGAAGTTCTTACAATTTTCGCTCTAATCCCCAAACGATCTGCTATACGTTGACAAACGTAATAGCCACGTTTTTGAAAATATAATAAAAGGTTATAGAACCAATTCATGAGTTAAATCTATTGTTTAATATAGGACACATGCTGCAAGTTACTTAATTTTCACGATAAAGCTATTACCAATGGCACATTGTAAACACTTATTTTTATCACAATACTGATGTTTCAATTGCAGTAAAGCCTGAGAATTTAAAGCGTTTTTCTCAAAAGTTTTTAAGTCTAAAAATTTAGAAACAATACTATTGCTTTCCATTTTCAGCTCTTTTAAAAGCTTAAAAACATCTTCTTCAATTGACTTCCCTTGTGCCTTAGCATAGCTGAATTTCAATGGAATAAGTGTATTTATAATTAATAAATCTATAAAAGACTTAGTTATTCCTTTCTTAAAAGGTTTTGAAGATTTGGCAAATGTATAATGCGTCATCCAAAACTGCGTCACTCCTTTGTCAAAAAATTTATAAAACGCATCTAGCGTATTTAAATCCATCACTTTTGAAAACAAATTTGGCTCTGAATTATACAAATTAGCAAATTGAGATAAACGTATGGTTGGAAAATTTGGCGGTCTTAATCTAAAAAATTGCAACGGTAAAACCCCATTGCTATCTAGATTAAATTTTCGTTTCAATAATCCATACCGCTCTTTAAGGCCTATAAAATAAATGTCTTCAATAGTGTTTTCTTCTAGCAAACCTGATTGTCCAAAAAATAAAGCCTCTAGGTTTAAAACGTCATTTTGCAATTTTCTTATTATAGAAAAATCAAATGAATTGGCTAAACTTAAGAACGGCTCTCCATTCACTTTTAACCCAAAGTTTTTCAATAGCATTTTAAATAATACCGCTTCCCAATCGTTATTAGAGGATTCTAATAAGTGCTGAATTGTTTCTGATTTTTGCTCTAAGCGTTCTATATACAAACGCTCTAACCAATTATTAAGTAGAAAAGCATCAACCTCATTGAAATCAGACTCACAATTAATCCACGATTTTGATTGCATCAGTTTTTGATACTTATGAAGTAAGGTTTTATCAACATAGTGCTTTAGTTCTAAAGTCGGAATTTCAGAATTATCTTGCCTAAAAATTTCGGTATCGTACTCCCAAACTACATGAAGAATAACATTATCGTAGGCTTTATCCGTTTCATGACTGTGTACATACCAATCTGAAGATTTAATATGAATCTCTACATTACCAGCCCAAAGCTGATTAGCAATGCTTAATTGCGCATTAAAGAAATCTGGACCAGCATTATGATTGTGTTGACCTAAATTAGTTATAACAATAGACTCATCTTTCGTTGTTTTTAACAAAGATGAATTAAAGGCTTTATGTTTCCATATGTAATGAAGGAAGTCTTCTTGCATATAGCTAAAATAAAATTTATACCACAAAAAACATAAATTAATCTTAAATCACTTTTAATCACGACTCCTATACCCCTAGAAGGGTTCCAAATTCAGGACAAATATTTGGTAAAATAATCCAAACATGCATAAAAAACATAATTATAAAAAGTAATCCTATAATTAAAGAGTGGCTAATATAAACCTCATCATCTCCTTCTGGTTTAATTTTGGGCTATAATAACCCAAAACACCCCGTTGCAAATAATAAGAAAGGTACACCTGAAAAACATACAAGAAAGAATAACGAGAACTCATTTTTTAGAACACTATAAAAGAGATACTCAATTACTAAGGATAGAATTATTAAAACCCAATAGATTTTTTTGTGTGACTTATTTTTAGAAGTTTTCATAAAGCATTAATTTTTATTCCTCTAAGATAATTTACATTAAGCACTTTGAAAATGACTTACATCACTTCTAATATTAAAACTATTATAGCCCAAGCTTTTATCAACTTATTAGTCATATCGACCCTCTAAAATTTTGATTTTCAAATGATAAATCCCAAATTTCAAACTTGTAGAATACATCTCAAAATAAAGACTTGAAGACTTTCAAATGATAAAGAAACGAGCTAAAACAATTAAAACTAATTCATGTTTTAATATATCAAACATGCGTCAGTACCCAAAGTTCTACTTCTTCAGTGTCACGATACTGTGAGCTACGCTTTGTTTTGTCAGATCCTTTTTTAACATTTTTCGTATAACACTTTTCTAATTGAAACCGTCCACCTTCAGCGATTTCTTGTTGAATAGGATTAAAATTGGCTACACCTGTTATTTGCGCAAAATTAGAGAATAAGAGTACTAATTTTCCATTTGGCAATAACATATCTTTTGCAGCTTCAAAAAAGTCAGAAAACAACGTGTCATTATAATAAATAGCTTCATCTAAATTATTTAAATCTCGTGTCTCGGATAACCAAGGCGGATTAAAAACAATGAGCTCTGTTTTATTTGTCCATTTACCAAAAAGAGAACCAAAATCGAGTTCTATTTTTCGAGATAGTTTGGTATCTCCCATCATTTCTGTTAAACCAATGATAGTATTAGGATTTGTATCTGTTGCAAAAACCTTTTGAAATCCATGCTTTACCATTTGTAATGCTAAAATACCACTTCCAACACCTACATCAATTGCAGACTTTTTTGGACCTAAATATCGTTTTAGCCAATTATCAAACAATTCTAAATGCTCAAAGCGTGTTGGAAAATAGGTTCCATAATATGGATGAATTTTATTTCGCAATCCTGGTATTGATATACCATTTGTATACCATTGCCAAGCACTGTTTAAACCTTGGACTTGCGGAAGGGTTAATAAGAAATCTCTTGTTTCGGGATATAACTTTTTTAGCCACCCTATAACTGGAGCTTTCTTTGCTACAATTTTGTGATCGTTAATTTCTACAATAATAAGGTTTGAAAGCTTATGATATTCGTCACGATAGGCACGTTGCTCCTTAAACGATTTATTGGGTAGTTTTTTATTAAGGTGTTCCTGCAAACCTTTAAGTAGGACAGATCCGTTATTATAAAACTCAGTAATTAAAACAGGATTACCAGCTTCTAATACTTTTATAATACTTTTAATATCTTCTTCTCTATTATATATAGTGACCTCTTTTAGCGGTAAAAATGGTTCTGGTTTATTTACTTTAAGATTTGTCATTATAGTTGGGTTTCCCTTTTGGGTGAAGGTAGGCAAATGCTTCTGCCAACTATGATGAATTAGGAATGAAATAACATTGAATCAATTACTATTAAACTGAAAATAAAACAAATAGTGATGATTAGCCCTTTCAAAAGGGGGTTAAACCAAAAAAAATCCTGATAATGAAATCAGGATTTTTTTATATAATGAGATTCCTGCCTTCGCAGGAATTTGTTAATCGATGTACCCCATCTTACGCATCCAATCGTCATTAAACATTTTGCCAACATAACGACTTCCGTGATCATGAAATAAAACCACAACCACATCGTCTGGCGTGAAATGCTCTTTTAATTGTAATACTCCTTTTATAGCAGAACCTGCTGAGTTTCCTAAAAACATACCTTCTTCTTTAGCTAAACGTTGTGTGTACACACAAGCATCTTTATCGGTAACTTTAGTAAACCCATCAATAATATCGAAATCTACATTCTTTGGTAAGATATCTTCACCGATCCCTTCTGTAACGTAAGGGTAGATTTCATCTTCATCAAATATTCCAGTTTCATGATATTTTTTAAATACAGAACCATAAGTATCTACACCCCAAATTTTAATATTTGGATTTTGCTCTTTTAGGTATTTTCCAACACCCGAAATAGTACCACCTGTGCCAACGCCGACTACAAAATGTGTAATCTTACCATCGGTTTGTTTCCAGATTTCTGGACCTGTACTTTCGTAATGCGCTTTTGTATTACTTGGATTATCGTATTGATTAACGTACCAAGAATTTGGTGTTTCTTCACCTAAACGTTTCGATACAGAATAATAACTACGAGGATCTGTTGGCTCCACAGCTGTTGGGCAAACGATAACCTCCGCACCTACAGCACGCATAATATCTACTTTTTCTTTAGATTGTTTATCTGCCATTACAAAAATACATTTGTAACCTTTTACTATAGCCGCTAAAGCTAACCCCATTCCAGTATTTCCAGAGGTTCCTTCAATAATTGTTCCACCAGGCTTTAATCGACCATCAGCCTCAGCATCTTCTATCATTTGTAAAGCCATTCGATCTTTTACTGAATTTCCTGGGTTAAAAGTTTCGTATTTCGCAAGTACTAAACAAGGTAAATCTTCGACTAGTTTATTCATTTTAACTAGTGGTGTATTACCTATTGTACCTAATATATTTTCTGCGTATTCCATTTCTATTTGTTATTATTTAAAAAGGAAAAATGAGTTCTCCTTTAAAAAATCTTGAAATTATTAAACCTTCCTCTTAGGCTCGTTTCTTAGTTGTTTTTTTCGAGGGAGCAAAGTTACGTTAAATGTTGTGTTTAACGAATTTTGGAATTATTAATGTTTTGTTATTAAATTTCACAGTGAGCACTGGGTAGTTAGCTTAAAGTTTTAAACCTGGTATTTTCGGACACTGTTGATAGAAGATTAAAGTCTACTTATTTTTAACACTAATCAAAGCGAATCGCTTTTACTGGCGAAATTTTAGAAATAATGATTGAAGGAATTAAGAGCATTAATAAACAGGCTACAAATGTACCTATGTTTAATAGAATTATATAATCCCAACTAATATAAACCGGAGCATTATTAACATAATAGGTATCTGGATTTAATGGAAATAGTTTGAAGTATTTCTGCGCAAACAACAAACCTAAACCTATAATATTACCCCATAATAAACCCAAACCAATTAAGTAAGAGGCGTTGTAAAGAAACACTTTTCTAATGGTCCAATTAGAACTCCCTAAAGCTTTTAGTATGCCTATCATTTGTGTACGTTCTAATATTAAAACGAGTAAGGCGGTTATCATGTTAATACCAGCTACAAGTATCATAATAGCAATGATGCCGTACGTATTGTTGTCAAAAATCTTAATCCATTCAAAAATCGTGTAATATTTTCGGGTAATGGATGTAGCGTTCATTAAAGACGGTACTTCCTTAAAGATTTCAACCGTTTTTTCTTCAATCTGCGAGAAGTCATCTATAAAGACTTCAAAACTTCCTATTTGATCCGGTTCCCATTTATTAATCCGCTGAATATGTCTTAAGTCAGCAATACAAAACTTTTCATCGAGCTCCTGAAAACCAGAATTGTAAATCCCTACAATTTCATAATTAAGGATGCGTGGCCTATCATTTAAAGGATTACCAAATAAGGTTTGAAATTTATCTCCGACTTTAAATCCTAAGCGATTGGCTAAATAATTAGAGATTAAAATTTCTTGGTTTATCTCTTTTGTAAAATCAGGAAGTCGGCCTTCAACTAAAAATTCTTTAAAATAGCCCCAATTATAATCAGCACCTACTCCTTTTACCACCACTCCTTCAAAATCTGTTTCTGTTCTAATAACAGCAAACTTTTGAGCCACACCTTGTATATGTTTGATGCCTTCTACGCTAGTGAAATTCGGGTAAAAATCTTGATTAATAGAAATTGGCATTTGCGATTCGTCAGACGCATTGGTGTCGTAATTTGTAATTTCTACATGACCGTTAAATGCTACAACTTTATCTCTAATCTTTTGTTGTAAACCGATACCTGTAGCAATTGCAATAAGCATTACAATAATTCCAATAGCAATTGCTGCGATACCAATTTTAATTATTGGAGCCGAAACACTACTTTTATACGTTTTATTGCCAATTATACGTTTAGCTATAAATAACTCGAAATTCACTCTTAGATATGCTTTTAAAGGTTTTCAAAAATACAGTTTTATTCTCTATAATTATTGGGATTTCCGCTGTAACATTTTCATGTGGAAATAGTATAAAGCAAGACGCTGAAAGCACAAAGCTGGAGACCTTAGCGGTTAATGACGCTTCTAGTACAGAACTTGCAACAAACGAAGCAAATAATGCTATTATAGTCGGTGCTAACAGATCAGAATTATATCTACCCCTATTAAAAGGAAAGCGTGTGGCTGTGGTTGCTAATCAGACGAGTGTGGTTTTTCATGAGATTGCGACAACCCAAAAAAAAATTGAGTCTAGCAAAGACGTTCCATTTACGCATTTAGTAGATACTTTATTGGGGTTAAACATTGATGTAAAAAAAGTATTTGCCCCAGAACATGGGTTTAGAGGCACTGCTGATGCTGGTGAATTGGTAAAAGATGGTAAAGACACCAAAACGGGTTTAGCTATTTTCTCGCTACATGGCAGAAATAAAAAGCCTACCAAAACACAGCTTGAAGATGTCGATATTATGGTTTTTGATATTCAGGATGTAGGTGTTCGATTTTACACCTACATTTCTACATTGCATTATATTATGGAAGCTTGTGCCGAGCAAAACATTCCTCTTTTAATTTTAGATCGTCCGAACCCGAATGGTAATTATATTGATGGTCCTGTTTTAGAAAAACAGCACAGTAGTTTTTTAGGTATGCATCCTATTCCTTTGGTTCATGGTATGACCATTGGCGAATATGCAAAAATGATAAATGGAGAAGCATGGTTAACGAATGGTATCACTTGTGACATTACGATTGTTGAAATGAAAAATTATAATCACAACAGCAGGTATAACTTAGCCATAAGACCGTCTCCGAATTTACCAAACGACCAATCTATTGTATTATATCCGAGTTTAGGTTTGTTTGAAGGCACCAACATCAATGCTGGTAGAGGAACAGAATTTCAGTTTCAACGCTATGGAGCTCCGTTTTTAGATAAGAATCATTATACATTTAATTATACTCCTATTCCTAATTTTGGGTCTAAACACCCGAAACATGAAAATGAAGTTTGCTATGGTGTTGATTTATCTAAAGTAAAGGCAGAACGCCATTTTACCTTAAAATATATTATGGATGCTTATCACAATGCTACTGATAAAACCAAAGTGTTTAACACCTCTAATTTTACCACGCACGCGGGAACTGCCACATTGCAAAAACAGATTGAAGCGGGTTTAGCTGAAGCTGAAATTAAAGCGACTTGGAAAGCTGGTATTGAATCATATAAAACGACTCGTGATAAATATCTAATTTATAAATAGGACTAATCGTTACGGCTTGTAATTTTTACTGGTGTTTCTTCAATACCGACCAAATTGGAAGTTAAAAGGTCATCGGGATCTGCTTTAGAAGCATCTCGCAATATCTTAACAACAAATACAATCTTAATTTGAGATTGTCTCGCGACAAACACATGTTTCCCTTTAGATAATTTATTTAATGGTAACTTATAAGCTATTGAATCAATTTTAAAATCGAGTTCACGAGCATATTCTTGATTTATGGTATATAAAGACGTAATAATATTTTCACTCTTTAGAATAAGCGTGTCTTTTGTAGTATTTAATTCATGAATTAAACTTTTTGCTTGAACATTTCTGTTTTTTTCGAGCTTAGCAAACGGCTCTTGTGCTTGAAGTGTAAAGCTTAATAAAAAAATAAGGATGATGACGAGACCAATGCGTATTAAATTTTTCAAAATAGTATTAATTAAGTTACACAAAATGCGTGATAACTCAACAATATGTAATTAATCCCGACTAAACATAACGCGATTTTAAGTCAAATTACTAAGAACATCCACAAACTACATAAATATCAGGGGAACTGTTATTTTTACATAGAAAAACTTGTTAACAACTTATTTTTCAATAACTTCAATAAGCTTATTTGGGTAATCTGTTATAATACCATCAACTTTCCATGACAACATTTGTTTCATATCTTCTACTTCGTTAAGCGTCCAAGGAATAACTTGATATCCCTTTGCTTGATATGCTTTAACCGATTTGGCAGTCAATAGTTTAAAGTATGGACTTATAATTTCTGGTTGAAAAGATAACTCCTCAAGTTTGTCGTCAATAATTTCATTATCCTCAACTAACAAAGCGACCACCATCGTAGGCAATTGCTTTTTAATTTCTTCGAGAATGACAACATCAAAAGATTGAAGATTCACACGACTCAACATGCCATTTAATTCAATTTCGTCTAGAACTAATTTTACGTATACTTCTGGCTGTGGTGTAAAAATGTCATAATAAGACGTTTCTGATTTGATTTCAATATTAAACTTAACTTCTGAATTCTTAGTTTTCGCTAAGTTAAAAACTTCCGCTAATAAAGGTTTGTAGGTCTTTAACTTTTCTTGTTGCGGGTATTTTGGATGAAATTTTGAACCACAATCAAATTGGTTAATCTCATCATAATTCATGTGATATAAATTATATATGTCTTCAGAATTATCAGGCAGAACGTCTCCTTCAGGATTTAGACATATAATTGGATTCATATAAGGTTCATGAGAAACAACAACCTTATGATCTTTAGAAATTACAATGTCCAATTCCAAAGTATGCACTCCCAAATCAATAGCCTTTTCAAAAGCTGGCAACGAATTTTCTGGCAACAAACCTCTACAACCTCTGTGGCCTTGAATATCAATTTGTTTTTTAGAATTACAACTCATACATAAGATTATTAAGACGATAATAGTATTAGTTTTCATCTGCAGAAAGCGTTGATTTTTCATAGTTCTGAAAAGGTTGTTTTAATAGCTCTTTGATATTTCCATTTTTAACTTCATCTGGAAACACATCTACTCCATAAATCAACTTTTCACGATCCATATACATATAGGTGCCTAACATGCGATCCCAAATACTGAAGATATTTCCAAAGTTTGAATCTGTATAAGGTAATCTATAATGGTGATGAATTTTATGCATATCTGGAGAGACAATAACATAGCTTAATGCTTTATCTAATCCTTTTGGCATTTTAATATTGGCATGTGTAAGCTGGGTAAATATAAGTGATAGCGCTTGGTAAATCATAACTAAAGCAATTGGAGTCCCAACGATAAAAATACCAAGTAATGTAAATGAAAATCGAATGACACTTTCTATTGGGTGATGTCTATTTCCCGTAGTTGTATCTACACTATGATCGGTATGATGCACTAAATGCACCATCCAAAGTGGTTTAACTCTATGCTCTACATAATGTGCTAAATAGGCGCCAAAAAAATCGAGTAACACAACTCCTAGCAACGCATATAACCATAACGGCATTTGCGGTAACCAATTTATAATCCCAAAATTATTGGCCGTTACCCAATCTGACATCCATAACAGTAAAAATGCCAAGGCAAAATTTATAATTATTGTTGTAAGCGTAAAAAAGAGATTTGGAAGCGCATGTCTCCATTTTTTATATTTAAACTTAAATAATGGAATACCACCTTCTAGCAACCAAAAGAACGTCAAACCACCAACTAAAATAAGGCTTCGATGAGATGAAGGAATGGTTTCAAAGTATGCGATAATGCTTTCCAATACTATTAAGAATTAAGATTAATAAGCAGTTGTGCTTTCTTCAAATTTACAGAAGAAATTTTAGATTCCCATAATGCAGCATTAGTTTCATCATTTAAAATCTTATATACGGTGTAATACAAAAACGCCACAAAAGACGCATTAGTCGTTTCTATACTTTCTGCATCCATTTTTTTTAATTGTCTAAGTACTTTTTTAGGGCGTTTTAATATTAAATACTGTTGAAGATCTAAAAGCGCTATCCGTTGTGTTAATGCTTGTTGATCGTCCGTTGGTTCAGTAGCAATAAGTTCAGTAGCTTCATTTAAATAAATAATTCCTAAATCAACTAATTCAGATCTAATATCATCTTTCATATACATTGAAAAATCTAAATATTTTGAAGCCAAATAATATGCAGAATAAAAATCCTTTTTAGAGTTATAACCAATTAACTCAGGTGCCATAAACTCAGTATTTATCGCATAATCATTAATTATAGTTGTGATATTTTGAAAATTTTCAGGATCACTAGAAACATTTAAGATGTTACCGTTAACATCCATTATTTTAATAGAGTCATCATTAAACTTATCAATATATTTTTGTGATCGCTTATCCTTTATATCTTCATACAAATCTGCATATTTATACTCACTAACAATAACTGGCACAAAATGTTCCCAAATTAAAGGGCTTAGAATTTCGCTTTCAAACAAACTTTCAATAAAAACAGTTTTACCAGTATCATCTTTTGCTAAAACACCATATGGATACTTGGTACTTTCTTCCCAAACCATCAACACCATTTTATTCTGAGTTATGGCTAAGTTTTGAGCAATATCTAAATTGGTCATCCATGGCTGTGAATAGGACATATTAAACGCAAACAATAGAAACAGTAATTTTACAATTAAATTATTCATAGTCTTTTTTTTATCTATTAAGCATCAAAAATTATTCCGAATACAACTTCAATTATTACTGAATACGCTTTTTCATTTCTTCAACAATATTATATGCGGCCGGACAAATAGCAACATTCTTCATCGTTAAATTAGAGATCTGTTGAAACTTCTTACGGTCCGTGTGTGGAAACTCACTACAGGCCTTTGGTCGCACATCATAAATAGAACAATAATTATCTGCCCCTAAAAATGTACACGGCACAGATTGCAACACATAATCATTTTCGTCATCTAAGCGCAAGTAGGTTTCAATGAATTGTTGTTCTTTCATTTTGAAAAACTTAGCAATCCGCTGGATATCTTTTGGCGTAAATAAAGGTCCTGTGGTTTTACAGCAATTAGCACACTTTAAACAATCGGTACGTTCAAATTCTTCTTCATGCAACTCTTGCATTAAATAGTCTAACTGTTTTGGTGGTTTCTTTTTTAGCTTCGTAAAAAAGGTTTTATTCTCCTTATGCTTATCTTTGGCGAGCTTTGGAAGATTATTAATTTGGTCTTGCATAAAACAAATTTAATTAAAGTTCTCGATACAATTTATATAAAAATAGAAATCACACGAACTAACCAATGACTATGAGTAAAGACCTCTTTGGAAAAGCCCTATTAGATTATCAGAATGGAAATTATTCTGAGGACATCATTACATATACAAACATTTCAGATGAAGATGAATTACCACTTCCTTATTTATTTAGAAATTATTCTGAAATGCCAAAACTTGAGCAAGCAGCATTAAAATTAGCAAAAGGCAATGTCTTAGATGTTGGTTGTGGTTCTGGAAGTCATGCGTTGTGGCTACAAGAACAAAACATCAAAGTTAAAGCGATTGATAGTTCTAAAGGAGCAGTTGAAGTCGCTATGAAACGTGGTGTTTTAAATGTTGAATTGAAACCACTTTTAGAAGAGACCGAAAGTTTTGATACGATTTTACTATTGATGAATGGTACGGGAATTTTCCAAGAATTATCTGAAGTTGCTAACTATTTAAAGCATTTAAAGTCACTTTTAAATCCTGACGGTCAAATTTTAATTGACTCTTCTGATATTTCATACATGTATGAAGATGACGATGGTGGCATGTGGCTAGACCTCAATCAAGGTTATCCTGGTGAATTAGATTATTTCTTATCTTATAAAGGCGAAAAAGAAGTGCCTATGAAATGGTTATATCTCGATTTTGAAACCTTGAAAACAGCTTGTTTAACGGTTGGTTTGAAGTGTGAGAAAGTTATGGATGGTGACCATTTTGATTATTTGGCGAAGCTATATTAGAGAAGGCTCAAAGGAACTTTAAAATAGACTTTTGACCTCACAACTTCTCCTAAATAAATTCCAGGTTGCCATTTAGAAAGCTCTTTTAGTTTGTTCATTAATTCAATGTTGATTATTGGTTCTGATGTTTCAGCATTTTCAAGGTGAATATCATTTATAACACCATTTTTTTCAACAACAAATGAAATTTCACAATAATTAATTGGATTAGAATAGTCAACTTCAAAATTTGCAAAACCTAAATATTTTAT
Source organism: Winogradskyella thalassocola (assembly GCF_900099995.1). Lineage (GTDB taxonomy): Bacteria > Bacteroidota > Bacteroidia > Flavobacteriales > Flavobacteriaceae > Winogradskyella > Winogradskyella thalassocola. The sequence continues at coordinate 74,782 of NZ_FNCZ01000006.1, read as the reverse complement.
AAAATCTACAGCCTTACCTTCAATTAAAAATTTTGGATCTTTATGTAACCTAAATGAATAAATCTCACCAGAGTCAATCTTTGGTTTAATATCTTCTATAAACTCTTTTGTCTTTCTGAATTCATTTATCGCTTCTAATTTGGTTACTTCAAAAATATCATCCCCAAATTTTTCGTAAATAAGTTCCTCTATTTTTTCCCTGTAACAATTTGTACCATCACTAACTATACATCCGCCTAATCCAAATCGAATATTATAATTCTCTAAGATATAATTTTTGTAAAAATCATTAAAACCATCAACGTTAAAAGTAGAAATTAATCCGTAAGTAATAAGCTCATATTTACCTTCACTAGCATCTTTAATAGCATCGACTATTCCTTCTTCGCACGAATATAGTGTATATTTTAGTGAACTATTTTTGGTTTTACATGCAGTAAAAAACAAACCAAAAATGGCTACATATAGAAATAAATGTTTCATTTAAATTGAACGAAAGAGTTTTGCCCTTTATTGTACCTCACCTCCAACCACAGTCTTCAGAACTTTAATTTTTGGAATTTCATTGGCCTTAACCGTCATAATATCATTATCTAAGATGATAAAATCGGCAAACTTCCCAACTTCAATACTTCCTTTTTCATTTTCTTCAAAATTAGAATAGGCCGCCCAAATCGTCATGCCTTTTAAGGCTTCTTCTCTGCTTAGAACATTTTCCATTTGAAAACCTCCTTCTGGAAACCCTTCTAAATCTTGTCGTGCGACAGCGGCATAAAAGGTTAAAAACGGACTAACTCGCTCCACAGGAAAATCAGTTCCTAAAGCCACTTTACCATAAGCTTCTAATAATTGTTTATAAGCATAAGCTCCTTTTATACGTTCTGCTCCTACTCTATCTTCTGCCCAGTACATATCGCTTGTGGCATGTGTTGGTTGTATGGATGGCATGATATTTTTATACAATTCAAAATCTTCAGGTGATACAATTTGAGCATGCTCTACACGCCAACGACGGTTTTCCTTTCCTTCTAACACTTTAGTATAGGTTTGTAAAACCGCATGATTTGCAGAATCGCCAATAGCATGTGTATTCATTTGAAATTCTGAATTTGCAATACGCTCTGCTGATGTTTTTATAGTTTCTAAATCTGTAACTAGCAATCCTAAATGGCCAGGTTTATCTGAATATGGTTCTCTTAACATCGCACCTCGAGATCCTAAAGCTCCATCTGCGTAAAACTTAAACGAACGCACATTTAGGTAATCTGTTTTAGTAACTCCTTTATCTAAAAAGTAATCCAGATTATCTTCAGACGCAGAAATCATAGCATAAATACGCATTTTTAATTCTCCTGATTTCTGAAGACTATCAATAAGTTCAATAGTTTCTTTATGTAATCCGGCATCATCGACCGTAGTTAACCCCAAATCGAAACATAATTTTTGTGCTTCTAATAGGGCATTAGCCATATCATTTCGGGTGGGCTGTGGCCAATGTTCCATCACAAACATTTCCGCATTGTCTACTAAAATACCGGTAAGTTCGCCATTTTCTACAACAACTTCTCCTCCTTCAATTTTAGAATTTACGGTTACATTTCCTAAATCTAAGGCTGCTTGATTTACTAATATAGCGTGCCCATCAATACGTACTAATGCAATAGGTGTATTTGGATAGAGTTTATCTAATAAGCGTTTGTTAGGAAACTCCTTCTCTTCCCAATCATTTTGATCCCAACCTCGACCAAAGATAAATTCGTTATTTTTTTCATTCTGAAAATCTAAAACACGTTTTACAACGTCCTCAAAACTTTTAGTACCGACTAAATTTACCGATTGCTGATTGAACCCTAACCCCAAAAAGTGACAATGTGCATCAATAAATCCTGGCACAATAGTTTTGCCTTCAGCATTAAGTGTATCGTTAGCTTTATATATATTATCTATTTCAGAGGTCGTGCCAACAGCAATTATTTTTCCATCTTTTACAGCAAATGCTTCAGCTTTACTAAAGCTATCATCAACTGTATAAATATTAGCATTTGTGACAATTAAATCAGCTTGTTGTTTATTTTTTTCACAAGAAAACATAGCACAAATAGCGACTAACACCACTACCTTTTTACTTCGTTTAATACAATTTGTAACTGCGTGATTGTAATACTGAAATTTCATTTGTTGTTGGTTTTGAGATATGTAAAAATAAGAAAAGCGCTCCAAATTGGAACGCTTTTGATTTTTTTAGTCAATTTAAAAAGATTGCTTCGCTGCTCTCGCAATGACGGAACACTAATTTTTAGTGCTTCCTTTTAAAAGTCAAATTGGTAAGTGGCACCACCAAGAAGCTGTATGCCTTGCACAGGGAAATTTGACCAACGGTTATAATTTTGACTCGCTATGTTATTGGCTTTAACAAAAAAGGATAACTGATCATTTGCTTTATAACCAACATGCGCGTTAGCATCAAAATAACTATCTAAAGTCACTGTTGTGGTCGTAGTATTTAACGGATTTAAAACCTCAAAATAAGTACTTTGATCTTCTCGTTCGCCAACAAAGAACACACTTGCTCCGGCAAACCATTGTTCTGAAATTTGATAATCTAAAAATACAGAGGCTGTAAGATCCGGTAGATTCCAAGCTTCAGATTCGTTTTCTGTGCTGTAACTAAAGTATTCTCCTTTTACACCTAGAGTAAAGTTTCTATTTAAATCTACATTTAACTCACCAGACACAGAAAACGTCGTCACATCATCATAAGTCACAAAAAATGAATTGCCATATTGATATTCTGATAAAGCATCACTCGGTATATCATTAGATTTGTATAAGGCTTTATTTTTTTCTGCAATATAACTCCCTTTTACACTATACCCTATGTTACTAGAAAGCTTCCCTTTAGCACCCACAAACATTTTGTACTGCTGATCTGTTGGAGTTACCAAAAGTGTTGGTGATACAAATGGATTTTCGTTTACAAAATCGTAATACGAATTCTGAATTAGATCGCCTTTAAGTCCACCAAATGCAATTAAGATCTCATCCACCAATCGGTAAGACGCTTCTATGTTTGGATAGATAAAAAATTTATTCTCACTAAATTCTGTGTCGTTAAGGTAGGCTAATTTCACACCTAAATCAATCGTTAAATCATCTTGTACCAATTGATACGATGGTGCAAATCCAAACGTGACATTCCCGTAATTAATTTCACCAGTATTAGAATAATCGCGATCGAAAGTCCCACTAATATAATCTATAGAAAACTCTGATTTAATAACAGCATCTTGTACCACAAAATCAAAGCTAGTCTTAGCGACTAATCTGTTTTCAGCAGAATCGTGGTTATCTCCAAAACGTCTAAAACGAAGACTTGCGTCTTTAATAATAGCGTCTTCAAAATCAATTTTACCACCAACATATAAATCATTATAAGTCTGGCCAGCATCAATACCATCTAAATCGCTTTCATCGAAATACTCTTGAGACACACCATACCAATTATAGGTTTGTAAATTAAAACCCCCATCAACTTGCCATGTATAATCTCTATCGCTCTTTTTATAATAAGCGTTTAATTTGGTTTTCGAAAAATTATCATCCAAAAGCACATCATCAATACCTCCTTGAGACGAATGGTGACTAAAATAACCACCGACATTTTCATCTCTACTCAACTCATGGTTCAAATAAACTTCACCCAAAATTGTGGTATAACTTCCAAATCCTAATGAGGCATAATTATCATATAATTTTATCGCTTTGGCTTTATCAACCGTTGCTGCTTTACCTTTTGCTGGTGTAAATGTTGAAGCCACAGGAATTGAGAAAATATTGTACTTGATTTCCTTTTTCTTTACGGCATTAGAATCGTTCAACTTTGGATTATCTTTAATTTTAAAGGCATCCGAAATTGTTGGAGTATATGGTTTTATAACGTTAACCGTTTGGTCTCCAATAGTGTCTTTGGTACGTTCTTGAGCATAACTAAATGTCAGACTCAAAGTAAACATTGCTAATCCTATATATTTAATTTTCATGTGTATTAATTTGATTGAAAATAAGTTTAACGCTAACTAAATTGTCTTGTTGCTATTAATTATCGTCTGTTTCGATTGATGAATTCGTCTTCGCTTCTTCTGCTTTTATTTTGTTTAATTCTACTTTGGCTTCACTTACAACCTCTGTAAAATCCTGGAAGTTACTAATCACGCTTTCTAAGATATAAGTTGCTTGAAACGCATCTCCTAAAGCATAGAAGTTCTTAGCCATAACCACCAACCCTTTTGCACTAAACAATTTATAGCTGCCATAATCCTTAGCTAATTTTTGAATGGTTGTATTTGAGGCTTCGTAATCACCTGCTTTGTTTTTAAAATAACCATTGTAGAATAAGGCTTCTGCTGCAACGCTTCCTGTAGCTATTTTTTCAACTTCGGCATAAGCTATTTTGGCTTTGGCTTCATTACCTGTTTCAATCGCAGAACGTGCAATTGTTAATTTAGCATCACTCTTAACTTTGTTATCTAATTTTGAATTGCTCAATACTTTTTCAGCATAGCTTTCTGCCTTAACGTAATCTTCGGTTTGGTAATAGGCATTCATTAAATTCGATTGTGCATAAACCACATTCTGAGGATAATCAGCTTCTTGCTCTAAACGTTTTAATACCGGAATCGCTTTTTCCCAATTAGAAGTGCTTAAGTAAATCTCGGTAAGTTTCACAATAGCTTGTTCTGTGTACTCACTTTTTGAAGCCTCAACAACGGCCTTATAATGCGGTTGTGCATTATCTAATAATTCCTTTTTATAGTACAATTGCGCTAAATAGAAATGCGCTTTTAGATTATGAATCCCTTTTGGAAACTGCGTCAAATAGTTATTAAACTGACGAATGGCTTTATCGGTTTCATTATCTAAATACGGCTTTTCTGCTGCTAAATAGGTGGTATTATCCAAGTCCACATCAGAAATCTCAACATAATCTAAAGTCCTTACCCAAGTTGCATATTCATCTACTTTACCTAAATCGATATAAATTAAACGTACTGTAGACACTGCCTGAACCGCTTCACCAGAACCCGGAAAATCAGTCGCTACTTTTTTGAATTTTGTCAATGCTCGCGTGTTATCATTGCCGTTATAATACACTAACCCTTGACGCAATAAGGCTTTTGAAGTAAAGGCACTTGTTTTGTATTCAGAATTTAAGCGATCATACGTTTGCATGGCTTTGTCTGTGTCATTAGATTTTACGTACGAATTTGCTAATTCATACATCGCGTCATCTCGTAATGCCGATTTAGGATATGTATTTATAAAAGTCTGTAATGCTGAAATCTTATCAGAACCTTTTCCTAAATACCCTTCGCTCATAGCGACTTGAAACGCTGCGTAATCCGTTTCAATCTCATTAATCTGTATTGCTTTTTTATAAGCATCAATAGCGTCATTATATTTACTAGATACAAAATAACCATCTGCCAATCTTAAATAAGCATCATTTTGACGCAATTTGTCATTCGATTTATTCTTTATGAATTTCTCAAAATAGTTTGAAGAATTAATATAGTCTTTCAACTTAAAATACGTGTATGCTAAATTGTAATTCAGGTTTTCATTTTCTGCTAAACTTGAAGATTCGCTAAAACCATCAAACTGCTTAAATCCAATTAAGGCGTCGTTATAATTACTTAAATTATATTCCGTTTCGGCTTTCCAAAAGGTCGCTTTAGCCACAAAAATAGGATCTCTAGGTTCTTTTAGCGATCCATTAAAAAGGGCTAAGGCTTCATTATACTTATTCTCATTATATAATTCCACCGCTCTAAAGAAGGCCACTTTTTGATAAGCCGCTTTGTTTTCAAAACTGTTCTTCCCTTTTAAAAGTTCTAAGGCTTCCTTATAATTCTTTGATGTGATGTATGAATCTATTAATAACGTTTCAACCTCATCTTTATAACTCGTGTTTGGATATTGCTTTAAATACCCTGTTAAAACCTGAGGAACGGATTGGTACGGATTTCCAATATCGTAACTAATCTTAGCATAATTTAACCACGCATCTTCTTGAATTTTTAAATCAAAATCCATTTGTGATGCATTTCTAAAGGCGTTTAATGCTTCTTGCTTTTTCTCTAAATTAATATAACTCTCACCTAAATGGTAGTAGGCATTCTGAGCTACTGGATTATCTCCACCAATAATTTTATTGAATTCTGAAATTGCACTTTCAAAATCATTTTGCTTGTAATACGCATACCCTAATTGGTAATAATCGGTATTATTCCACTTTCTATCTTTCCCTTTATATTCTTTTAAATACGGAATTGCTTCTGCATACTTGCCAAGGTTAAAGTAACTTTCACCAATAATTTTAGATAATTCAGATTTTTCAGCCGCATTACTTTTGGCTAATTGTGCTTCGGCAAGTTCAATGGCTTTTTCAAACTTTCCTAATTTGAAATTTAAATCAGCCTGATAATAAGACAACTTCTCTTTGTACTTTTCATTATCGCTAACTTGATCAAAATACTCATTTGCTTTATCATAGTCATCACCTTGATACGCCATAAAACCAATGTAGTACTTCGCTTGCGAGCCGTATTCTTTAGAGTTTACAACACGATTAAAATACTTAGTGGCTTTCTTCTCGTCTTTAGTTGAATACAAGGTATAACCATAATTAAAATTGAAGCGTTCCTTTTCGGCTTGTGCCATATTGCGTTCGTCAACTTTATCGTACCATTTACGTGCGTAGGCATATTTTCCGTTGTTGAAATAATAATCAGCAACATCTAAAAATGCGGTATTTCGTTTGGTACTTGTCGGATAGTCTTCTACAAATTCTGTAATAAGATTATCGGCATTATTTTGATTTAAACGTACCGCACAATTCGCTATATAATAAGCGCAATCAGATTCTATGGTAGCATCGTTTGTATTTAACTTTACATCGTCAAATAAAGTTTGGGCAGCTTTAAATTGATTGTTATTATATAAAGTCAATGCCTTTTGATAATCTTGAAACTCATTGGTATAAATCGCAGATTTTTGCGCTATAGCAAGTGAAGAAAATACAAGAAAAACGATGATTAATTGTTTTTTAAAGAACATCATTTGTTGAGTGTTTTATTGATGATTTTATGTTGTGGCAAATATAATTCAATACCAAATCTATAACGATAGAAAACGCTTATAATTATACACGGAGTTATTAAATATTTATTTTCAATTGTGATCTATAGGTATTCGCAAGTAAAACGGTCAGCAAGCCATTATAGAAGTTTATAACGACATTGGGAGATTCGATTTTTAAGTTCTATTTTTACACCTCGTAAAATCAGTGCTTTTATCAATGATAACCACTGATTTTTCTTATAATTGATTTCATACATCCTAACCATTTCTGAAATTTTACAAGACTACAGAATTGGTTGATAAATACTTATATTTTGAATAGAATAAACCAAAAATTAAACGAAAGCCATAAGCTATTATCTATATATTTTACAGCCGGCTATCCAAATACAAACGATACGGTTACCATTATTGAACGCTTAGAAAAAAGTGGTGTCGATATGCTAGAAATAGGCTTACCGTTTAGTGATCCTCTAGCAGATGGCCCAACCATACAAGCCAGTTCTACGGAAGCTTTAAAAAATGGCATGACAAGCGAATTGCTGTTTGAACAACTCAAAGACATTCGGAAAACGGTTTCTATCCCCTTAATTATTATGGGGTATTTTAATCCGATGCTACAATATGGTGTTGAAGCCTTCTGTAAAAAATGCCAAGAAGTTGGAATTGATGGACTCATTATCCCTGATTTACCTGTAGATGTTTACCATTCGGAATACAAATCTATATTTGAAAAATATGGTTTAATTAATGTGCTTTTAATTACGCCTCAAACGTCTGAAGAACGCATTCGTTATATCGATTCTGTATCTAACGGCTTCATCTATATGGTAAGTTCTGCAAGTGTAACAGGAAGTAATTCTGGCTTCGGCAATACACAAACCGATTACTTTAAACGTATCGCAGACATGAAATTAAAAAACCCTCAAATTGTAGGTTTTGGTATTTCTAATAACGAAACCTTCAAGCAAGCCACCGCATATGGAAAAGGAGCTATAATTGGTAGTGCTTTTATTAAGTATATAACCACTAATGGTATCGATGATATTGATAAATTCATCACATCAATTCGCCCAAAGTCTTAAGCGATTTTAACATTTGACTTTTATATTTTATGAAAGCCTTGTGAGACAAAAGGTTCTTAGTTTTTTATATTATGATGAATCTAAAAAATGATAAATCATGGGAATTATAAAAGACAAAAAGAAATTTAAAACAACGAAAACTCAAACAAACCCAACAAATCCAACGGGTAATGTGAATCAAAAAACAAATGAGTTTGACATTGACAAGGAAACAATAAAAAGTCAACAGACTAAAAAGTAATTATTAAAAACAAGAAATTGTAAAGTCTATTCATATCTTTGAATAGACTTTTTTTTATGCTATGAAACTACTTAACGATTGGCGAATTATAATTCTGTTGTGTCTAACTTTAGGTTTAGCTCCATTTTTTCCGGAGCCACATATTTTAGGTAAACTAAAGTGGATTGCAGGAGGAGCAAACGGAATGACTTTAAAAGATTGGTTTGATGTGGTTTTTCACGGCTTTCCATTTATATTATTAATACGATTAATTATTGTAAAATTAACACGAAAAAATGTCGCTTAACATCGTCCTTATAGAACCCGAAATCCCAAATAACACTGGCAATATTGGTCGTTTAGCTTTAGCTTCAGGGTCAAAATTACATTTAGTAAAACCATTTGGATTTGAAATTGACGATAAACGCTTAAAACGTGCAGGACTCGATTACTGGCAACATTTAGAAGTTATCTATTACGATAATATCGACGATTTCTTCTCAAAAAACAAAGACTCCAAAATGGTGTTTCTATCTAGTCATGGCACAAAATCGCATTGGGATATTACCTTTGAAAAGGATATGTTTTTAGTTTTTGGCAAAGAATCTGTGGGCTTACCAAAACCCTTGTTAGAAAAGTGTTCATCACAATTATTCAAAATACCGTTGTATAGCGAATCTATACGAAGTCTCAATTTAGCCAACGCTGTTGGCATTATTGTATATGAAGGGTTAAGACAAATCAAATAGTGTCTTGAACATAAAAGCCACTTTCCTTATAATTCAAGTCTAAATAGTACGAGATCTGATTCAAGAATAATTAAGATTAGTTCGAATTAAAAAAAATTAAATTCTGATAAATAAAAAAACGTAATACACATCCGTTCTAAATGGTTTTTGTAACTTTTCCTGAATTAAAACCTAAACATTGAAACACTCAAAAACCTATAATTTTTTCTCTGAATTTGCTCAAATCACCCTTGGGATTATCTTAGCCAGTATTGGTTTAAAAGCCTTTTTGTTACCCAATGGTTTTATGGATGGAGGCGTTACAGGTATAGCGCTTTTGGTTAACAGAGTAATTGGAGTAGACATTTCATTACTCTTAGTCATCTTCAGTTTACCCTTTTTAATTTTGGGTTATTATACGGTTTCGATACGAATTGTTATAAAATCTATACTTAGTATCCTTGCCTTTGCTTTGTTAATTCATTTTGGAAATTATGATACCATTACGGATGACAAACTACTTATCTCCATTTTTGGAGGTCTATGTTTGGGTGGTGGTATTGGCATTGCCATTAGAAATGGATCCGTCTTAGATGGCTCAGAAATTTTAGGAATCTACCTTAATGATAAATTTGGACTTAGTATTGGTAGAGTCATCCTTATGTTTAACATTATATTATTCAGTATTACCGCAATGGTGGTTTCAATGGAAGTTGCGCTTTACTCCATTCTTACATACATCGTTACAGCAAAAGTAACTGATATGACCATTGAAGGTTTTGAAGATTTTATTGGTGTCACTATAGTTTCTAATGAATACGCAGACATTAAGCATGCCATTATGATTGAATTAGGTGTGGGCCTAACCACTTACAAAGGTTCTAAAGGCTTTGGAAGTAATGGACCTCAGCAAGATTTTGATATTATTCACACCATTATTAATCGTATCGACATCAAAAAAATGCATCGCATCATTGAAGACATAGACGAAAATGCTTTTATCGTTGAGTTTGATGTGAACAATGTTAAAGGTGGTGTTTTGCGCCACTATCTCGACAAGAAAAAAGGTAAGACTTTAGGTGGCAAATTATAAACTACCTGAAAACTTTAGGACACTATAAAGCAAAAAAAAAGGATGATAAAATCAATCCTTCTTATTCTTTTTTAAATAGTCTAAATACATATTTTCAACCTTAGTTCTTGCCCAAGGTGTACGCCTTAAAAACTTTAAACTCGATTTTACAGATGGATTATCCGTAAAACAGCGAATGTTGATTTGATAGCCCATGTATTCCCAACCATAATGCGCTTGCAGTTCTGTTATGATCTGTTCTAATTTTACTCCGTGAAGTGGGTTATTGGGTTGGCTTAACATTTAGTTTTCAATTAATTCCTTAATCTTAACTGCTTTTTCAAAATGATCTAATTGGTGTGTTTTAATCCACCAGGTAGCGGCTTCCATTAATAATTCTGGATTGTCATTTTTGTTTTTAAAAAATGCATAGAAGGAAATGCCAACATTAGTGCCTTTTTGGGCGATCTTTTTATCGCAAACCTCTATGATTTTATCTTTTAGATTAGGAGTCATATCACTATAATTTCTTTCAACCAACAGATTACTTCGTCATGCTTCCTCGCAATGACGTTAGCGACTAACGTCTACTATCGTTATTTCTATTACGGCTTCTACTTTTATTTCGGTCTGAACTCGAACTTTTAGACTTTCCTGAGTTTCCCGAATTTTTATTATTAGAACCTCTACCACGACCTTGATTTCTATTCTGACCTGGTTTTATCGGTTCTGTTGAAGCATTAGGATCTGGTTCGAAACCTTCAAGGATTTCAACTTCAATCTTCATAGCAATCAACTTCTCAATATCACGTAAAAAAGTCGTTTCATCTGCACTTACTAAAGAAATAGCTTCTCCACTAGCTCCTGCTCTACCTGTTCTACCAATTCTGTGAACGTAGTCTTCAGAAATATTAGGCAATTCAAAGTTAATAACATGTGGTAATAATGGGATATCTAAACCTCTTGCTGCAATATCTGTTGCCACTAAAACTCTAACCGATCCGTTTTTGAATCCAGCTAATGCTTTTGTTCTCGCTCCTTGACTTTTATTTCCATGAATCGCTGCAGCTGTAATACCAGAACTAATCATCTTTTTACAAAGCTTATTAGCTCCATGTTTTGTTCTATTAAAAACGAGAACTTGTTTCCAATTTCCTTCTGTAATCAGTTTAATGATTAAATCTGTTTTTTTACCTTTTGCAACTCTGTAAACCTTTTGTTGAATAACCTCAACAGCTGTATTTTCTGGTGTCGCTTCAACTTGAATAGGATTATTAAGAATTGAATACGCTAATTTCTTAATATCTTTAGAAAACGTTGCCGAGAACATAAGGTTCTGACGTTTAGCTGGCATAAGTTTCATAACGCGTTCTATATCGCGCAAAAAACCCATATCTAACATACGATCGGCTTCGTCCAAAACAAATATCTCTACCTTATTTAAAGATAAAACTCCTTGGTTTTCTAAATCGATTAAACGTCCTGGTGTTGCGACCAAAACATCGACTCCTTGACTCAATTTATTAACTTGTGGTTTCTGATTGACTCCTCCAAAAATAACCGTACTTCTAATATTTAAAAACTCACTGTATTCTTTAACATTAGCATAAACTTGCGCTGCTAACTCACGTGTAGGCGTTAATATTAAAGCTCTAATTGGTCTGTGCCTTTGCTCTCTTGTATCGCTAGATAAAAGGTGAAGCAGCGGTAATGTAAAACCTGCTGTTTTTCCGGTTCCGGTTTGAGCTGATGCTAAAACGTCTTTTCCTTCTAATACAGGAGGAATGGCTTTTGCTTGAATTGGTGAAGGTGTTTCGTATCCTTTTTTCTGGATAGCTTGAAGTAAAGGCTCAGATAAGCCCAATGATTTAAATGACATAAATAGTGTTTATGAAGCAAACTCTATTTATTTAGGTCACTCCTTTAATTTGGTGCAAAGTTACGGCTATTTTAAGCCTGACTCTAAAAAAATGCTTATTATATTCTAAACCCTATGAATTCTTGCGTTCCTGTAACTTAGTTAACGGACTAGTATCACGGTTTTTAAAACCATGAATAGCACTACTAATTATTAGTATAGCGGCACTCACAAATGCCACGTACATCAGTGTTTCTTTATTAAGCTTATTGGCATTTCCTATACCAATTAATGCCCAAGCACCAACAAGTGCAAACTCTCGCATATTACGTTTCCAAGTTACTACTAAATTTATAACCACAGCAATGGCGATGAGTGCAATAGTCCAAGTAACATCAGATAATCCAAAACCATCCCAACCAATTTTTACTAAATATGTTGAAACATTAGCAATACTAGCCACAGTTACCCAACCCGAATACATCACAAAAGGCCACCAAACAAAAGCAATAATTGGTAATGGCTCGTCATCTAATTCCATTCTGTTGTTGACTATAATCTTTAATAATGAAAACAGTAATAAGAAAATAAAAATACAAGAAACGGCTGTATATTCATAAATCCAAGCGAATACCCAAAGTGAATTAAATAAACACGAGAGCATAAACCACCAACCTGTTCTCAGTACAACATCGTCATTCTTTACGTTTTTAAATAAGCTTCGACCTTGATAAACAGCAAAACCTATTAGCAGCAAATAAATTAGCCCCCAAATGGCAAACGTATAACCTGCAGGCGTAAACAAGGATCTATAACTATTAGACACTTCACCAATAGTGGTATTATTTAAGGCCCCTGTATTAGAGAGATAATTGATAAATATGGTTAAAACTAGAGCTATTATATTTCCAATTTGAAGCGTCTTTTTCATGGTTTAATTTTTCTCTAATTTAAGACTTATGACGCATTAGATTGACTTATTCTCGCCATTCTTTAACGTAAATGAAATATATAAAGCTTGTTAAGCGCTCTTAATCAAACTTTAAAAATGTTAAACTATTAGATTTCTCATGACACTTTCATGGTTTTTAGAAAATTATTCAACTTGAAGAATTCATGTATATTAGCTGTTAGAGAAACACCCATGAATAAAATTTAATTATGAAAACACTACTCTTTTTTTTACTCGTATTACCACTAACACTCTTAGCACAAGAACAAACCAATTCAGAAAAATTTTGGGAACAACTCAAATCACATTGTGGTAACGCTTACGAAGGTGAAATCACAGAAGGCGGCAAAGAAGGTGATGGATTTACAGGTGAGAAATTAGTAATGCATGTACGTTCTTGTGACACTAACGATATTAGAGTTCCGTTTTTTGTAGGTGAGAACAAATCGCGTACTTGGGTTTTACATATGAATGATGAAAAAATAATTCGATTAAAGCACGATCATAGACATGAAGACGGATCGGAAGAAGATTTAACCCAATATGGCGGCACAAGTGCAAATAAAGGTTTAGCCAATTTACAAATGTTTCCTGCCGATGCACACACTTCAGAAATATTACCAGCCGCCTCTACCAATATTTGGTGGTTTACAATAGATGAAACAAGCCTAACTTATAACTTACGTCGTTTAGGTACTGATCGTTTATTTACGGTTCGTTTTGATTTAACTAAAACTATTGAAACGCCAGATGCTCCATGGGGAACTGAGGATTAAAAACTAGCGAGTACTAAAACAAAAAACACCTCTTTAGTTTTATAAAGAGGTGTTTTAGTAAAATACGAATATCTATTTTTCTGTTTATAATTCTTTTTTAAGGTCTTCAATGGTTTTAGCCATTACAACACCAGGTAATTTTATTGGGGCTGCAACTTCTGCTAAAAATGTTCCTTTAACTTCTCCTGTTTTGTAGGTTGTAAAGCCAATACGGTACAAACCAGCAGTTAAAGCTTTTGTAGGACTGCCCACTTCACTTTTATATCTTAATAAAGAATTGTAACTGCTTCCACTAGGTTGCTTAGGCATTTCACTATTATCATCATTACTAGCAAGGGTTGTCCAAGTAGCGCTTTTAGCACCCTCTTCAGTAACACCTTCTTTTGTAAAAATAGTAGAACGCTCTAAAGTAATATAAGTATCAAAATAATCGCTTGAAGACGCATTTTCTGTATACTCATCAGATGCGATGGCATCTTTAACTTTTGTTTTAGCAACAGGAGATAGCATTCTTACTCCAAGTTCTGGTGCTACAGCAGGAACCCATAAATAAATGTAATAGAATTTTTTACCATCTACAATTTCATCTTCGTTGCCTGCAGAGGCATATCCTAAATACGATATTACATCTGTGTATGGTACTTTAATGGTTTTTGGTCCCACTTTCTTCTCAACTGAACTTCCAAACTTTTTTAATTTTTGAGCTTCTGCGTTAAATACACAACAGAAAGCAAATACTGATAATACTACTAATTTAATTTTCATAATTTTTAAGTGATTTTGATTATTTAAAGACATTCGTTATTTTATTATTTTAATTCAAAAGAGACAGATACAACGTGACTTCGTGAGGTTGAAGTCCCGTAACTTTGAATATACTGAGTACTTACATTTTGATCGACAATAGAAACAATTTCTCCAATAGTTTTATTCAATTCCTTAGCTAAAGCGTTTGCTTTTTCTTTGGCATTATCTATTGCTTTTTTTGAAAGATCTACTAACTGCTGGTTGGTTAATTTCTTAGCTTCTACCTCCGTATTAACAACAGACATTCCTGCTGACTTTAACTTTGATAATTTTCGAACATCTTCCTTATTTGATGTTTTGAAGTGGTAATATTCCGACGCTCTGTTTTGTGAATACGCCATTGCAAACTCATAGTATGTATTTCTAGTAAACTGGCTAAATTCGATTCCTGAAGCTTCTAATTTTTGGATGTAATTCTTTTTAACTTCATCCAAAGAGGTTACTTCTACTTCACCTTGTCCTTCATAAACAAGTACTTGCTGTAAAGCGATTAGAACGATATAACTATCGTCATCAACTATTGTTTCTGTTTCACCAACCACAGTAATTGTGTTTTTGTGTTCTTGGGCTATTAATGGCACTGTGAATAACAATGCCATTAAAAAGATAATTTTTTTCATGTATTAATCTAATTTGAAATTTTCAGAAGAAAAGGATTGAAGCAACAATCATCCATCCACCAACAAACAACCCTACAATACCAAGCTTTCCTTGTTTTGGAGCTAGTTTCTCTCTAAGAGCTATAGCTTTTTCTTTTGCAGCGTCATTTTTAGATAAAACGTATTTATTAATAAGGCTAAATCCTAGCATAAATCCTAGAACAGCTTGTACAATACTTCCTGCTAATAATGTTACCCACCAGATAGGGAATGTTGTCAACCAGCCTAAGTTTAAAATGGAAAAAATAATACCCCAAACACCATAAAAACATAAAATAAGTCCGATCCAACCTTGGTAAGGTTCTATTTTTTCTAACAACTCTTTTGCGTTAGGTTTTTTTGATAATAATAAAGAAGGTACTGCGATGATGCTTAATAAAATAAGTGTAATTCCGAAAGTCATAATTTTGTTTTTAATGGTTAAAGTTTGTTTGTTTTTGAAATAGAAACACATTTCGTTTTTTTTTGATGTTTCTTATTTTCTTATGCAAATTTATACCAATAGCTACCTTGATTTAACCCCGTTTTTAGTGAAAAACAATACCCTGTAAACAGGGTATTAAATCACAACTAACTAGAAATAAGTGAGTTATGTGCATTTTGAGTTTGTGTGTTTTTAGATAAAATCCCTTTAGTCATAAAACCTATTTTAAGAATGTATTTATATTGAAATTCTAACGAGCTAATGCTTACTTAAGCAACAAAATTATTAGTCATAAAAAAAGGCTCTATTATAAAATAGAACCTTTGTATTAAACTGATGATAGTATATTTATGTTACGACGACACATAACCTTTTTTAATAGCGTATTTGGTAAGTCCGGCGAGGTTTCTAACATTCAATTTAGTAACTAGGTTTTTTCGGTAGCTTTCAATCGTGTGCTTACTTAAAAACAGCTGATCTGCGATTTCTTGAGTGGTAAATTCTTCTGCAATAAGCGAGATGACTTCTACTTCTCGTTTGGTTAGTTTAACTTCCTTTTCTTTATTCTTTTCAAATTTATTTTGAAGGTAGATATCTTTAATTTCCTTAGAGAAATATTTTTCACCTCCTAAAATGGTTTCTATCGCTTTTAAGAATTCTTCTTTTTGCGCATTTTTCTGAAGATACCCATCTACATTATTTTCAATAAGACTATCTATGATTTCTGGTGTGTTGTGCATACTAACCACCAATGTCTTTATTTTTCTATCCGTATTCTTTATCCACTTATTTAAAGTAATACCATCCACTTCTGGCATAGTAACATCAGTAATTACAAGATCTATTTTTTCTTCCGTATTTATAGAAATATACTTTTGAACATGGCCGCCATGCTTTGCCGTAAATAGAATATTGTAATTGCTTTCTGTATTAAGAATACTTAATAAACCATCTAAAAACATTTTGTGATCGTCGGCTATAATGAGGTTATGCTTCATTTATTTATGCTTTTAGTGGAATTTCTATATTAATATTGGTACCTCTGTTGGGTTTAGAATCGATATGTAATATACCGTTATAAGTTTCTACCCTATTCTTTATATTCGTTAAGCCTATGCCTAATGTAATTATTGATAAATCAAAGCCAATACCATCATCTTCATAAACAAAAAACAAACATTCATTTAAAAAGTCTAACTGTATATCTATAGTATTTGCTTTTGCGTACTTAAGTGTATTGGTTGCTAATTCTTGAAAAATTGAAAACAATTCGTTTTGCAAAATCTTACTTAGTGTATTGATTTTTTCTTCGTCGTAAAATGAAAGGTTAATGGTTATTTCACTTGCCTCTTCAACGGTGTGGATGTATTCTTTAATTAAAAAAACAAAATCGTTCTCTCTAATTTTTTTAGGCAACAGGTTATGTGATAAATTTCGTACTTGCTCATAAGTATCATCTAACTGACTATAGATTAATTTTAATTTATCTGGCTGATTATAAAGCTGACTGAATTGTAATTTTATAGCCGCTAAATTACCACCAACACTATCGTGCATTTCTTGAGCTATTTTTTTACGCTCTTGATCTTGACCTCTAACAGATGCTTTAATTAACTTTAATTCTTGATCTTTTTTTAATGAAATGACTTGCTGCTCATTAATCTCTTTTTCTTTTAGATTAAGTAAGCTCTGTGCTTGTAATTTTTGATAGTAAATAACTAAAAGTCCAACAATAGGAATTAATAGAATAAAAAAAGCAACGAGAACAATGTATTTAATGGTCTTCTCTCTATCTAACTCTACAGCTTTTAACGCTTCTTTCTCTTTAAGTAATGCAATTTCGTTTTTACGTTTTTCAACACCATTTTGTAATTGTAAAACCTGATTTTCATTTTGTTTTGCAATTATAGCTTCTTGAAGTTTATACTTTTCTATATCTGCATCCTTGTTCTTAATATTTAAACTCTTATTAAGATTTTCTATCTGTAAGACTTTTATCGTTTTCTCTTTTTCAAGCGTTTTAAATTTAACTTCTAAATTGTTAATCTCTTGTTGCCTTTGCGAATTCTCAATAGAATCTTTTATCTGGTAATAGTATTTTCCATAGTTATATGCACTGCGATCATCCCCTTTTCGAAGTGAGAGTTTTTCTAACATAAGATAGCTATTCATCTCAATATCTAAATTACCCAAATTGACAGCTTTAATTAAGGTATTAGAAAAAATTAAAAGGGCTTCATTATTTCTTTCTTCATTGAATAGTACAGTACCTATTTTACCTAAAATGATGAGTTCTAAATTATAGGATCTGGTGTCATTACTTATTTCTTTTGCTTCGTAGAATGCCGAAAGTGCTTTATCTGTTTCTCCTTTACCTAAATAATTATCTCCTATATTAATAATAACATTTACTAAGGCTTGTTTTTTATGAGTATCCTTCTCACAGATCTCTTTTGCTTTCTGTAAATACGCATTTGATATTTCGTATTTGGAAAGCGACGAATAGATAGACCCTAAATTGATGTAACTTCCCAAAATAAGTTCGTCATCCTTAGAAAATTTAATACATTTTTCAAAAAGTTCTAAGGCTTCTTCCGTTTTACCAAGAGTAACATAAGTACTAGCTAATCCGTGTAAATGTGTATAATATAGGTTTGTTTCATTATGTTTTTCACTGAGTTCAGCTCCTTTGATATGCCACTTTTTACTTTCTTGATATAAGCCTTTGTTTTTGTTATTTAAAGCCAATAATTGGTAAGATAATATGGTTAATCTAACGCCTAAAGAGTCGTTAACGTTCTTTTTACTATTTAGTGCTTGATGCGTGTAATAAATAGACGAATCTATAGCAACATATTTATTATGGTAGTAAGCCAATAATAAATTGGTATTCGTTATTGCTTTATTTGATTTAAAAGTGCGCAAAGATTTGTGGGCTTCCCGATATGCTTTGGTTTCAGAACCATTATTAAAATAGTAAAAAAGCTGATCTACTTTTTTATTTTCACTTTCAACTACAGGAGTTGTTTGCGCCATACAAAGTGAAGTGTAACACAACATGAGAAAAACAAAAATGTTTTGGGGCTTAATAAACATGCACAAATTTAGGGATAGTAGAACTTGTATTCATCCCCGAAAACAGGGGTTTATAAATTTTATCAACTTAGTTTTAGATTGGAAGTGTTTAGAGCACTTTATATCATAATATCACAGGAGTCAAAATAATTCAATGCAACACTTTAAATGCAAACTAAAGCGCAGACAACATACGCTCAACCTCAACAATGGTTGCTCCGTAAAGTTTTCGGTTTGGTTTCGTTAAGCGTTTTGATTCTGTTGAGATTTCTTCTAATAGTTCCTTTCCTTCTGAAGTTCTATTGTTTTCTAAATAAAATTTAGCAAGCTCCAACCGTTCTGCATAATTAGAATACGGTCTGTCTACTTGTATTAATTGGACTTCAGCTTCATCCGTTCTTCCCAATTCTTTTAAGGATAAACCATAACAAAATTGTTGTTTTGAACCTTTAAATTCTGATTTATCTTTAATGTATTCAGCCTGTTCAATGACTGCGCTATAATCCTTAAGCTGAAAATAACACAACATCAAATTCTGCCTTGCATATAAATCATCTTGAACTGTATCTTCTAGGGTTTTCTTGTAGTTGACAATAGCATTAGGAATATCTTTATTTATAAAATAAGCATCAGCTAATTCAATTCTATTAGTGTACGTATCAACGAATTCAATTTTCTTTTCTAAATCTTTAATTTTCTTGGTCGGATTAAGAACAGTTGTTATTTCTTCCTGAATTTTTTCAGCATCACTTTTGTTAAACATCTGAGTGACGATATAAATCAAAGATCCAATGGCAGGAATAAAAAAGATCAAAAAATACCAATAATAAGGTTTGCTGTTTTTATAGGCGTGATATAAACAATACACCTGAACAACTATAAGTAAGTAATACATAAATCCAATTTAAGGCCCTAAAGATCTGTTTTATCTCGTAAAAACCAATTCATTTCCTGAAGATAACTCTTCACTAAATCCGTAATTATCGTAATTAAATCCCTTAATATCATCAATGGTTTTTGCATCCGTGTCAATAATATATCTCGTCATTAATCCTCTAGCTAATTTTGCAAAGATGGCTATGATTTTATATTTATCATTTTTAAACTCTTTGAAGGCTACATTTATTACAGGGACTTTTAAGGCTTTTGTATCTATGGCTTTAAAATACTCTTGACTTGCCAAATTGAGGAAAATTTCGTCGTCTCCTAACTCCTCATTTAATGCTTTAGTGACTTTCTTTTGCCAAAATTTATATAGATTTTTGTTTTTACCAATAGGCATTTTTGTACCCATTTCTAAGCGGTAAGGTTGTATTAAATCTAACGGTTTTAATACACCATATAATCCTGATAAAATTCTGACAGTATCTTCAACCTTATCTAATTTACTAGGATCTATAGAATAAGCATCTAACCCTCTATAGACATCACCACTAAATGCATAGATGGCTTGTCTTGCGTTATCTTTTGTAAAGGGTAATTCCCATTCTTGATTACGCTCGTAATTCAGTTGCCCCAAATTATCTGAAATATGCATCAATTGGGATAAACTCTTAGCCGATTTCTTTTTTAATACTTTATTTAAACGTTCTGCTTCATCTAAAAAAACACCTTGAGTTGTTTTAGTTGTAGGCAGTTCCGTTTCGTAATCTAAAGATTTTGCTGGTGATAATACTAGTTTCATAGTTAACGTCCTGCGAAAACAGGAATCTCATTAAAAGTTAAACAATTTTCTTTCTCATTGTAAAAATACAATGTAAATGAACGAGTTTCAAATATTAGTGAGAACTAATCTTGATAGTGATATAACGAATGTCTATTTAAAATTTCGGCTTAGAAATTAATCCACGTGCTTAGCGTAATGTCTCCACTTTTCTATACATTTTGAAATATCATCAGGAACTTCAGATTCAAATCTCATGAATTCATTTGTAGTTGGATGCACAAACCCTAAAGTTCTGGCATGTAAAGCCTGTCGCGGTAAGATCTTAAAACAATTATCTACAAACTGCTTGTACTTTGTAAACGTTGTACCTTTTAAAATACGTTCGCCACCATAGCGTTCGTCATTGAAGAGTGTATGACCAATATGCTTCATGTGCACACGGATTTGATGCGTACGACCGGTTTCAAGCTTACAGCTCACTAACGTTACATAACCCAAACGTTCTATAACTTTATAATGAGTAACAGCTGGCTTACCTTGTTCTTCTTCATCATCTAAGAATACAGTATTTTGTAATCTATTTTTTGGATGACGACCAATATTACCTTCAATAGTGCCTTCCTCTTCTTCCATATTTCCCCAAACGAGTGCAACATATTCGCGCTCACTTGTTTTCTTGGCAAACTGATTAGAGAGATGTGCCATGGCATGTTCGGTTTTAGCAACCACTAATAAACCACTGGTATCTTTATCGATTCTATGAACCAACCCTGGTCTTTCACTTGAGTTGTTCGGTAGATTTTCAAAATGAAAAATAAGTGCATTTATTAAGGTCCCAGAATAATTTCCATGTCCTGGGTGCACTACCATACCTGCGGGCTTATTAACCACCAACAAATCATCATCTTCGTAAACTACATCTACAGGAATATCTTCTGCGACCAGAAGGTTCTCATGAGGAGGATGTTCAAACTTAACTGTAATATAATCGTTAGGTTTTACCTTGTAATTGGATTTTACTGGCACATCATTCACAAAAATACTACCGTCTTTTGCCGCGGCTTGAATTTTATTTCGTGTTGCGTTTTCAATAAAATTCATTAAGTATTTATCGATACGAAGTGGCTGTTGACCTGCAACAACTCTAAACGCGTGATGTTCGTATAATTCGTTTTCTTCTTCGTCTGAAATATCAGGAATGTTTGGCATTATTTTATATTATAGTTTACCGTTACCTAATACCAAGTCTATCTTAGATGTTAAGGGTAATAATGTACCTGGCTGTAACGTCTTTCCTTTATGAGACATAGAGATAACCCCCTCACCAATAGCATCTTTATAGGTTATTTCACCTATTTCAAATTCTAATGCCTCTAATTGTGGCTTGGCTTGTCTAAAAGTACGTTTTAAAATATTTGGCACTTCAACCTTACGATACCCAGAAGGGTTTAAGATTAAATAAATTTTTCGATTTTCCTTTACATGCGATCCTGCGATTGGATTTTGTTCAATAACAGAATACTTAGGATATTTAGGATTATAATTAGCTGAATCTTGTATTTCCATAGCTAAATCATGATCCTTTAATTCTATACCAACAGTTTCTAAAGATTTCCCTTTTAAATCTGGCACCACTACAAATTCGCCATGATTAGTAGTTACATCTAACCATTTTAGAGCAATAAAACCTAATACTACTATGGCTACAAGGGCTAATGCCAATTGTTTAAAAAACACTTTACTGGTAAGAAACTTTACAAAACTCATATGCTAATAATTGTTGACAAAACTAAGAAATAATAACGACACAAAAATAAAATACGTATGAATTAGAGAATTAGATTATTGAAAATAAATGATACTTTTACACAGTGGCATTTTTAAACTAAATAATGAAGAAAAATATTGCAATTATAATGGGAGGGTATTCTAACGAATATAAGATTTCCCTTTTGAGTGGTAACGTGGTTTACAACACTCTCGATACAGATAAATACAATGCTTATCGCATTCACATTTTTGAAGATAAATGGGTTTTTGTCAATGATATGGACGAAGAGTTTCCCATAGACAAAAATGATTTTTCGGTTTTAGTGAATGAAACCAAAATACAGTTTGATTGTGTTTTTAATGCTATTCACGGTTCACCTGGTGAAGATGGTTATATGCAAGGCTATTTTGAATTATTAAATATGCCTCAAACCAGTTGCTCCATGTACCAAGCAGCACTAACGTTTAATAAACGAGATTTATTAGCCACTTTAAAACCTTACGGCATAAAAACCGCTGAAAGCTATTATCTCAATTTTGGTGACATCATAAATGAAGACGCCATAGTTGCAAAAGTTGGACTACCATGTTTTGTAAAAGCCAATAAAGCTGGTAGTAGTTTTGGAATCTCTAAGGTCTATAAAAAGGAAGATTTACAAGCAGCAATTGAAAACTCATTTAAAGAAGACAATGAAATTATTATTGAGCAGTTTTTAGATGGTGTTGAAGTTTCTGTTGGTGTGATTTCGTATAAATCTGAAACCGTCGTTTTGCCTATTACAGAAATCGTTTCTGAAAATGATTTCTTTGATTATGAAGCTAAATATCTCGGTAAATCACAAGAAATTACTCCGGCACGCATATCTGAGGATTATGCCAATAAAGTGAGAACCGAAGCAAAAAAAATATACGAAACTTTAAAAATGAAAGGCTTTTCTAGAAGTGAATTTATTTTTAAAAATGATGAACCTTATTTATTGGAAGTAAATACCGTTCCTGGTTTAACCAAAGAAAGTATATTACCACAGCAAGCTACAGAAGCGGGTATAAGTTTGAAAGACTTATTTGGAAATGCCATTGAAGAAGCTTTGACTAAATAATAATTATATTTGAAATAACATAAGTCTCCAACATGCATAACGGAGACTACAAAACCTTTTTGATGAAAAGAGCACTATTTCCTGGTTCATTTGACCCAATAACGAACGGTCATTTTGATATTATACAACGTGGCATTAAATTGTTTGATGAAGTGGTTGTTGCTATTGGTATCAATGCTGAAAAAAAATATATGTTTTCTTTAGAAGAACGAAAAGCATTTATTGAAGACTCCTTTAAAGACGAACCTAAAGTAAAAGTAGTAACCTACAAAGGTTTAACAATTGATTTTTGCAAAGAGATTGATGCCGAATTTATATTAAGAGGACTAAGAAATCCTGCTGATTTTGAATTTGAAAAAGCCATAGCACATACTAATAGAAAACTCTCTAAAATTGAAACTGTATTTTTATTAACAGCTTCTAGAACCTCTTTTATCTCATCTTCTATTGTACGAGATGTTATTAGAAATAATGGTGACTATACCGTTTTGGTACCCGATAGTGTAAGAGTAAAACGCTAAATTAACCATAGATTATACAGCACAAAAAAACTCAAACCTATATTAGATTTGAGTTTTTTTTATGGTTTATATTTTAGTTTTATAACTCGTATATAAATTGTAATACCACAACTTCCTGATCTACGGATCCTTGATTATAGGTTGTAGAACCACTAGTAGGATAATCGTTAGCATTGTACAAATAGGCACTAGTAAAATCATCAGAAAAATCAGCACTACTTGTATTAATATAACTTAATATATTGTTTACATAAGTATCTCGTCCAAGTAGTTCAAATACATTCCTTTGATGGATATTTCTAAATGGATTATTTTTAGAATCATAGGTATAACTATAATCTTCGTCACCTTCTTCGTGCTCTTCAGCTAAACGATTACCCAATATGTTATAAGTATAGGTATACGTGTTGCCTCCAAACTCGTCCATTGTTATAGTGCCATTGGCATTGTAAGTAAATTCATTTACCTGAGCTGAACTTGACCCATAGGTATAAGACTCCTTTATTAATCGATTATTACTATCATATTCTAACTCTGTTTCAGAGACTAAAACATCATCTTCATATTCCTCAATTGTAGTTAATAAATCATCGGTATAAATGAAGACTTCACTGTAACCATCAGAATCAGATACTCCAACCAATTTATCATCTAAATAGGAAAAATTGGTAACTAAGTCTTCTCCATCATCAGTCTCAATTAAAGTTTTTAGAAAAACACCATCTGTAGGAGGATTATCGATAGTATCAGTTTCGTTATCTGAGCAAGAACTAAGAATGAAACCAAAAGCGCAAAAAATAAAAATTAGTTTTTTCATATTGAATTTTATATTTAGACTACGAAAATAACAATAAACAAGGAAACCCTATATAAGATTATTACGTCTCGCTTTTTGCACAGCCTCGAGCTTATTATGTACTTGTAGTTTTCGATATATGTTTTCAATATGCTTTCTTATGGTTCCTGTAGAAAGTATAAGATTATCTGCAATGGCATTATAACTTAATCCTTTACTAAGGTGTTCTAAAACATCGACTTCGCGATCTGTTAGCTTTATAGTTTCTAAATCTTGCTTGTCTTCTGCGACAAACGGATTGCGTAATAATTTTAAAGTTTTTAAGGCAATTGAAGGATTCATGGCGGCTCCACCATTTAAGGTTTCTACGATGCCCGAATGTAAATCAGCTGCATTAATTTCTTTTAGCAAATAACCATCTGCTCCTGCTTTAATAGCATTAAAAATGTTTTCGTCATTATCAAAAACGGTGAGCATAATAATTTTAATGTGTGGATACTTTTGCTTTACCTTTTCTGTAGCTTCAATACCGTTCATAATTGGCATTTCGATATCCATTAAAATTAAATCGAGATTATGATTTTCGTCTAGTTTCTCTAATGCATCTACACCATTCATCGCTGTAAATTTCACTTGTAAATCTTCAAAGAAAGACAACTTCTCTTCTACCGTTTTTATTAAAAAGGTATTATCATCTACAATAGCAATTTTTATTTTCATCTGTTATTATTATCATAATTTTGAATATCTTATTTTAGCATAGTAAACTCAACACAAGGTATTCCGAATTACAATTTTAGCGTTATAATTGTCCCTTTACCTTCATTAGATTCTATAATCAAAATTCCATTTATTTCAGTCGCTCTTTTTTTCATATTTTGAATACCGTTACCTAATTCTACTGTAGTTTCATCAAATCCTTTTCCATTATCTGAAATTACTATTTCCAATTTATCATCTATTTCCTTAATGGATAAATTGATGTTTTTGGCTTCTGCATATTTAAGAGCGTTATTAATCGCTTCTTGAATTATTCTATAAATATTCATGCCTTCAACGGATGAAAACACAGCCTCCTTATCAACGTTATCGTCAATATGTAAGTGAAAACTTATATTATGTGCCGCCAAATTCGCAGTATCAATAAAATTTGAAATTCGTATTTGAAGATCTTCAAACGTAATCTCATTTTTATTCATGGCCCAAATGGTATCTCTTAATTCATAAATTGTGGTCGTGGTAAATTCACTTATATGGACTAATTTCTGACTTAGTTTTTCTGGAAGCTTAAAACCATATTTCAAATTATCCAAAGATGAAATTATAAATGTAAGCTGCGCACCTATATTATCATGAAGATCCCTAGAGATCCTTAAACGTTGTTCTTGTAATTTGCTTTGTGTTTCAATTTTTATCAACGCATCTTTCAATTCATTTTCTTTTTTCAACTGTCGATTTTTAAGTTTTTGTTGGTTATAAATTAAATATCCTAAAAGCATTAATACAATGGCTAGCGCGCTTAAACCTAATATGTAATTGTTTTTTTTACTTAAATCTAATTCCTTTTCAGCCAAATCAGCACGATGCTCTAATAGTTCCTTTTCCTTTTTTTCGGTTTGGTATTCTATTTCTAATTCGGCAATCTTACTATTAGTTCCAATATTAAGCAAACTGTCTTTTGCCTTTGAATAAGCTTTGTAGTAATCTAATGCTTTACTGTTGTTTTGCGAAGCTTCATAGTATTCAGAATAGTTAAGTAGCGAATTTTCAATTTCTGTGGCAACTTTGTAGTCTTGAGCGTATTGATAGGCACTATCTATAAACGTTTTAGACTCCGATAGTCTTTTATTTTCCATTAAAACTTGCGCTATATTGTTGAAACTCGCCGGTAAGCCAGCAAAATTTCCTATCGATTTTTCAATGCTAACCGATTGTTCAAAATAGGTTAAGGCCGAATCTACCTCTTGCATATAATAATAAACAGCACCGACATTATTTGCGGATTCTGCCATACCTTTTTTATCATCGAGATCAACTTCAATGGCCAAAGAATATTTAAAATAGTCCAACGCTTTCTCTAAATCTCCATCATTAGCATAGATAATGGCGATGTTATTATAAACCTCTGAGATGCCTTTTTTATTATTTAATGCTTCAAAAGCAGTTTTCGCCTTAAGATGATATTCAATAGCCTTATCATTTATACCCAAATAACTATAAACTAAACCTATATTATTGGTGACAGTAGCTTCTTCTTCTTTTTTATTTAAATCATCATAGATATCTAAAGCTTGTAAATAATAGGTTAAAGCATCTTCATATAAACCAAGTTGCCGTTTAGAGCGTCCAATATTATTTAATGCACTAGCTGTTAATAACGAATCTTTAGAAATAGACATGGCGGCATTTGCATAGGCTATAGCTTTTTCAAATTCTCCTAAATCTCTATAAATTAAACCCAAACCGTTTTTAGCTCTTGCGTATTCTAAAGTTTCGTTTTTAGACTTTGCAACAGCTTCAGATTGTTCAAATATTTCAAGTGCTTTTTTAGGCTGATTTTTATAAATGCTTACAGCCGAATCATTAAGTTTTTTAGCAGAATCCAGTGTTTGCCCAACACAAACAAAATTAAAGAGGAATAAAAAAACGAATAGTTTCATTACATGGTTGGTTAATTAATAGCGATATGAAGATATCATTTTTTTTAAACTAAATTGTTATTATGATTTCAGTACCAGCATTTTCAATGGAATTAATCTCCACTAATCCTCCAATACTTTGTATTCTTTTCATCATCGTATTAAGTCCATTTCCTCTAATTACAGTCGTGGTACTAAACCCTTTTCCGTTGTCCGAAATTTTAAATACTAAGTTAGACACCATTTTAATAACTTCAACTTTTATCATTGAAGCATTGGCGTGTTTTATACTATTTTGAATGGCTTCATATATAACACTATAGATATTAAAGCCTTCAACGGTTGTGAATTTTATAATTGAATCCACATTATCACCAACTTTAAATACAAATTGAATGTTAGAATCATTAAGTTTTATTTGATCTATATAATTTGAAATTCGAGCTTGTAAATCTAGAAACGTAATTTCATTTTTAGTCATAGCCCAAATGGAGTCTCTAAATTCGTAAATGGTATGTGATGTGAAACTGCTAATAATGTTGAGTTTCTCTTTTAGTTTTTCATCCTTTATATCGAAAGCATATTTTAGATTATCTAAAGACGAAATTATATAAGTAAGTTGCGCCCCAATAGTGTCGTGTAGATCTTTGGATATTTTTAAGCGTTGCTCTTGTTGTTTATTCTGAATTTCTATTTTTGACAATGCTTCTTTTAACTCCTTTTCTTTTTGACTTTGATAGTGTTTTAATTGATATTGACTGTAAATAAGGTAAGCTATTACACTTAAAATTACAATCAAGCAAAGACCACCATAAACTTGATAATTCTGTTTTTGAACTCTTAATTGCTGCTCTGCCAAGACGACTCTATCTATAAGAATTTGATCCGTATTATCTCTTGTTACATGAGCTTCAGAGACGGAAGAATATTTGCTACTTATTGTCGAATTTTCAGCAATTAAATTAGTGCTATTTACTAAAAACAATAACAAAAAAGACATCAAGTGTTTTCTGTACTTCATACAGAATTTACAATTGATGCCTCTTAAGTCATTAATTAATAGCATTACGAATATAAGATTGTTAGTGAGTGAATTAATTGTATTTAAAAATCAAGCGCAATCATAAACAAATTGCACTCAATCAATTAGTTACACATCTATTTATTAAGATTGTAAGTGTAAATGGTATCATCATTTGCTTTATAAAACAAATACCCACCATATTCATCAACTTTGTACTCTGGCTTTTTGTCTTTTAAAAGAATTTCCTTGTCTATTGCACCTGTGTCTTTATTCACTTTTACTAAACCGACGCCACTGTCTAAATTTGTTAAAACGAATTGTGCGTTCTCTGTTGCAGAAGACGCTTTAAAACGCTCAGACATCATTTTAAAAGACGCATCACTAATAGAAGCAAACATGTCTGAAGCACGTTTTGCGTCCCTCCCATAATCATTGTAATTACGCAGATTGTTTGTACTTATTCCATTATTATTCATACCTGCAGCTGCTGCAGTAGATACGGTTGCAACTAAGGAAGCTGCTGCTACCACACCTCCAACAATTTTCATAAAACCGCTTTTTCCTGGCGATTTTTGATAGCTATGATAGATTTCCTTACCGTCTTTATCTAACAACATCATGTTTTGTGATGATCCTATAAAAATATTACCATTTCTTATAGCCATTGCATTCGGAGATTCTTTTTCTTCAAATTTAATATCCGATAATTCAGCAACACTTCCAGTAGCTGCATCAATTGCAAAAATGGTATCATCGGTAGCTATTAAATAACGGTTACTTTCATTATCAAAAGTTGAGGCTACTGAAGCCGACGATTTATATTTTAAAGGCTTGTTCCAAACTTCTTCTCCAGTTTCTAAGTTTACAATATTAGCATCTTCACTTGTAATGTAAATTAAACCTTGAGGCGAATGTGCCATGGTAATAATATTCTCTCCTGTTTTTAATGGTTTTTTAAATAATGGTTTACCATCAAAGGATACTTTGTTGATACCTCCAGAATAAATTCCGAATAATATGCCGTCTTCCATAATGTAAAAATGTTGTACATAACCCTTGGTTTTTGGTGCTTTTTCCCACAAATCCTCTCCAGAAGTAGCACTTAAAAATGCAATTTCAGATTCACTTTTTTGAGAGAATACGCTACCATCACTACCTTCTCCTTTATTACTAACAACGGCAAGACCTTGCGGAAGAATTTCAAATTTTGAAACCACTCCTTGTATCTTTCTATCATCATTCCATAGCTCGTTACCATCTTTACCTATTTTGTGTATTCTGGTATTCTTACCATTATTAACAGATTCAAAACCATAAATTTCAGATTCTGTTTGGTCAGCAACCATCCAATTTACACCCTTAATTTTTGTTTGCCACAAATCGTCCCCATTATGAGATTTAGCCAACAAGCCTTGAGCTGTAGGAATGATTAAAAAATCTTTCAATAACAAAGGTAATCCTGTTATACTAAAATCTTTAGCCATACCAACTCGACCTGGTTTATCTAAAAAGAAACTATAATCTAACTTAGACGTTGCTAAGTCGTAAACGGCAACTTTTGGTGTGATTTTTTCAAACTTATCACCTTCTTTTTGAATACCACTTACGATTAGTTTGTTCTGAGGTAAAACAACATTACACGAATAAATTTGATTCCAGTTATCGCTTTCTGAATTAAAAATTACTCTACCTCTAATATAATCTATTACCGCACGTTTTGTTTTTGTTAAACCTGCAAATTTAGAACCTACACCCTGAGATACAACAACGTAAGGTGAGCCTTGTATAAAATCTGTTTCTTCTGGTTTTAATTTACCAAAATCATTAAAGGTAAAAACAGGCTGACTTTCTGTTGGCTTTATACCAACCAAACCATCGTTCGTTGCCACAACTAACACTCCTCCCATGGTTAGTGTCATTTCATTTATTTTACTTCCTAAATCATAATTATGATCTGGAGTTTCTGCTTTCTGAGCAAACAATAATGTTGTACTCAATAAGAGTACAAGCATTATTAATTTCTGTGAATTTATAAATAGCGCCTTCATAATTTATAAGGTTTGTTTACCTAGATTAAAAGAACCATTGGTAATATTTTTAATAGATTGGTCTCCCCCTACATTTTTACCATTAAACTCAAACGTCCCAATTAATTTAGTATCTGTCTCTTCTGAAATACTGATTGTACCAGCAGCTAAATTCTCGTAAGGTGCTTGCCACAGTTTTGTTTCCGAGTTTAAAGGATTACTTAAATCTACCGTTGTTTCTGAATAAGAAGCCACGTTAACTCCTGTACTCACAGAGCCATCAAAGCTATAAGTACCAACTCCGTCATAACCCAAAATGGTAAACGAAAATGCATTACCATCGCTATTGGTTGCGATAATAATTAGACTTTGCCCGGATGGATTACTGCTTACAGTTGCGGAAGAAGAAATTTCCATAGATTGATAGTTGGTTCCATCTACTTTTGCGGTTAAAGTTCCTGAAGGGGCGTTGCCTCCACTACCTCCGTCGTCATCTTTTGAACATGATGTAAGTGTTACTAATGATACTGTCATTATAAGTAACATGATTTGGTTTAATTTTCTCATTGTTAAATTTTGTATTGATTAATAATGAGACAAATTTGAGAAATAAGACAGAGCGAAAACATACGATGAATTGCGTATATTTCAAAAACAAGACAATAATAAACTGATAATTAACAAGTTAATTATTCCGTAAGTAGAAGAAGTTGCTTTCTAATTTCCGATTTATCTACTTTACCATCGTAGAGTTTATCTACGATATAATTTAAAACGGTACTATTTTCATTTATAGCAACTATAAAAAAGTCTACGATAAAACGAATTAAAATTAATAACATCGCTGTCAAAACTGATCCACTAGAAAAAATAATAAAGAATGATCCTATAATAACCGTAAATTGTTGAATGAAAATTCTGAGATAAGGCTTAAACATTATATCATTTACTTTAAACTTCTCGTACTTTTTAGGTCGCATAAAGTCGAAAATAAACTTTACGAACTGGGTTATAAAAAGCATAGTTATGATAATTGGCATACCATCTAAACGTATAACGATTTGGAAGTTTTCGAGAATATGGAAAGGCTCTTTTATAAAGCTACTGCCACCTAACGCAAATATGGCAAAAACGAAAATCGACTGTATAGCTACAAATCCACCATAATGAATTATAAAGAATATTATTGAAAATGTAATATTAGAGGTCTTATCATTATACTTATAACAATAATACATTTTAACAATATTGAATAGTCCTACAATTAAAGTTTCTAAAAAATATCCGAAGAGAACCGCGTAAGCATCAATCTTTCCTATCGCAACTAATACGATTAGAAAAAACACATTAGCCCAAGCATAGGAATTGGTTTTATTTGGAAAAAAAACACCTTTAAGCATTCACAAATTAAATCATATTCTCCTAAAATTCCTATACGACAAATTTCGTATATGCGACTCTAAAAAGTGATATGTGGAAATTCAGTTTGCAACTTAGCTTTTTTATCTGCTAATTTTTGAAGAAATTTTTGATGTGCCTCAGATGCAAAATTAAACGGTAAATGTTGAAGTCCTTTTTGAATGATTTCGACCTCATCCATCGTTTCAAAGGCAGTTTCCGAAATCCATACCTTCTGAAACTTTCCCCAAATATAACTAATAGCAGTTTGGTTAGGGTGAATCATATCTTCAGTATAAAATCGATAATCGCGAAGCTCATCCATTAGAATTTCATAGGAGGGGAAATAATAGTTTTGATGTCTAGCTTCAATTACATTATGAATTGCAGTAATTAAATGCGCTTTACTTTGCATATTTTCCACAAAACCATCCTTAATATGTCTTACGGGTGAAACTGTAAATAGAAAACTAACTTTTGGATTTACACTTTTAACCAAAGTGATAATGGCTTGAAGTGATTCTGTAATCGCTTCTACTGAAATTAATTCTTTTAAGAATTGCCTTTGTGGCGCTTTATGACAATTGGCAACAATAGTATCCGTCTCTATCGCTCTATAAACCCAAGAGGTGCCTAATGTAATTATGATATGACTCGCTTCCTTTATATGTTGATGAGTGCATTTAATTTGAACATTCAAGTTATCTAACAATTCTACTTTTGAAGCTGAACTTAATTGAGAATGCGCCTCAAAACAATGCCATTGTTCATTTTGAAAAAAGACATCCTCATCAGTATATACTTTTTCATTAATCGCATTGGTGATTAAACTTTCTATTGCTAGTGGTTGAAATAAAATACCAAAAGGATTAACTGTAGACTGAAACTTAAAATAATTAAACTTCTTACTTATATTCTCAGAAAAACATGAACCAAGCAACAACACTTTAGAAGTGTAATCTATTTGATTATGCTGTTGTGGTGTTAGTGGTATTTGTGTTAGTAGTTTCATGTTATATTTTTACACAGAGATTCACGGAGTCTCACGAAGTTTCACAATGAAAGATGAGATCAAGAATTAGCATTATTCTTCATATTAACTAAATGACTAAAGTAAAAAAAAGCTCAAAACTAAAACCTTATTCTCTGCTAGTCTCTGTGTTTTTCCTCTACGAATCTCTGAGTAACTTCTATCTTACAAATAGTTTTTAGCAGCCTCCAAAGCAGCTTCAATCCCATCAGGATTCTTACCTCCCGCAGTGGCAAAGAATGGCTGTCCTCCACCTCCACCTTGGATGTGTTTACCTAATTCTCTAACAATTGTACCAGCATTTAAACCTTTACTTGCCACCAATTCCTTAGAAATGTAACAAGACAAAATGGCCTTTCCATCATTTTCAGCACCAAATATTAAGAATAAATTTTCAAACTGACTTCCTAACTCAAAGCATACATCTTTAACTCCAGAAGCATCTAAATCTAGTTTCTTCGCTAAAAACTGAATGCCGTTAATTTCAGTTAATTCGCTTTTAAGCTCTCCTTTAATATTTTTAGCTTTATCTTTTAAAAGTTCTTCTATTTGCTTTTTTAAGTCGCTATTTTCACCTTGAAGATTTTCTAATGCTTTTACAGGTTCTTTAGCATTATTTAGTAAGCCTTTCATTTCAAGATATGCTGTATTGTTATCAGAAAAATAATCTCTAACCGCTTTATTTGTAATAGCTTCAATACGTCTTATACCTGATGCGACTGCACCTTCTGACACAATTTTAAAATGCCATATATCAGAGGTGTTCTTCACGTGAATTCCACCACACAATTCCATAGAATTACCAAAACGTATGGTTCTAACTGTATCTCCATATTTCTCACCAAATAAAGCCATTGCCCCTTCTTCTAGAGCTTTTTCCATTGGAATATTTCTGTGTTCTTCAAGTGGTAATTTCCCATCTATCCTTGCATTAACAAAATCTTCAATTTCCTGCAATTGCTCTGGTGTGACCTTAGAGAAATGAGAAAAATCGAAACGTAATGATTTTGGTTTTACCAAAGATCCTTTTTGTTCTACATGCTCTCCCAAAACAGTTCGTAAGGCTTGGTGCAATAAATGTGTCGCCGTATGATTGCTAGAAGATAAGGCACGGTGTTCACTGTTGACAACAGCTTTAAAACTTTCGTTTATATGTTCTGGTAAATTTTTACATAAATGGATAATAACATTATTTTCCTTTTTAGTATCTAAGATGTAAACCACATCTCCATGTGTATCTTGTAACACTCCTTTGTCTCCAACTTGCCCTCCTCCTTCAGGATAAAATGGCGTGAGATTAAAGACCAACTGGTACATCTCACCATCCTTTTTTGAGATTACTTTACGGTATCTTGTAATTTTTACATTCGCCTCTAAAGCATCATAACCAATAAATTCTTCAACATCATCTTCTTTTAAAACCGTCCAATCTTCGGTAGAAGTTTCACTTGCCGAACGTGATCTGTTTTTTTGTTTTTGTAATTCTTCGTTGAATCCTTTCTCATCAAGCTTTAAGTTCTTTTCAGATAAAATTAAAGCTGTTAAATCAATAGGAAAACCATAAGTATCATATAATTCAAAAGCTTTTGCACCAGAAACAGTATCTCCTTTTGTGTCCTCAACAATACGATTAAGCAGCAACAAGCCTTGATCCAAAGTTCTTAAAAAGGACGCCTCTTCTTCTTTAATGACATTTTCTATTAATGTTTTTTGAGCTTTCAATTCCGGAAACGCATCTCCCATTTTTTTGCTCAGAACATCTACCAAGCGATAAATGAAAGGTTCCTTTTTATCTAAAAATGTAAATCCGTATCGCACAGCTCTTCGTAAAATTCTACGAATCACATAACCAGAGCCTGTGTTGCTTGGCAATTGACCATCTGCAATAGAAAAAGCGACTGCCCTAACATGATCTGAAATAACTCTGATAGCAACATCTACCGCTTCATCTTTTCCATAATCTTTATTGGTTACAGCGCTGATTTCACGAATAATTGGAGTAAAAACATCCGTATCATAATTAGATTGCACCCCTTGCAACACCATACACAAACGCTCAAATCCCATTCCTGTATCGATATGCTTATTTGGCAATGCTTCTAAAGAACCATTAGCTTTTCTATTGAATTCCATAAAAACCAAATTCCATACTTCAACCACATGTGGATGATCCATGTTAATCAGCGTCTTTCCATCAACCTTTGCTTTTTCTTCCGCTGAACGAATATCTACATGGATTTCACTGCAAGGTCCACAAGGTCCTTGATCTCCCATTTCCCAGAAATTGTCTTTTTTGTTCCCTTTAAGAATTCGGTCTTCAGAAATATATTGCTTCCAAATATCGTAAGCTTCCATATCCATTTCAAGGTTGTCGTCATCATCACTACCTTCAAAAACAGTTACATAAAGTATATCTTTATCAATACCATAAACCTCGGTTAGCAACTCCCAAGCCCAAGCAATGGCTTCTTTTTTAAAATAATCACCAAAACTCCAATTACCTAACATTTCGAACAACGTGTGGTGATACGTATCGTAACCCACTTCTTCTAGATCGTTATGCTTACCTGAAACACGTAAACACTTTTGCGAATCTGTAATTCTATTTTTCTTTGGTTCTGCATTTCCTAAAAAGTACTCTTTAAAAGGTGCCATTCCAGAATTAACAAACATTAATGTTGGATCGTCCTTTAATACCATTGGTGCAGAAGGAACAATAAGATGCTGTTTTCCTTCAAAGAAATTCAAAAATTTAGATCGTATGTCTTGAGACTTCATATATTTAAATTAGAGCTTGTGTTATTAAATTAGCGCAAATGCAAAACATTTTTTTATCTTTACTCACCAATTTTTTATTTTAAATTTTGGTGTATGTGAACCTACAAATTATTCACAATAAAATACAATGTAATATTATTTTTGTAGGTTTGAACGTTACGCTAGTATAAGCCACTTGCTTTGTGCGCTTATTTGCTGCAAAAATAGCATAAATTCAAACATGGCTAAAGTAAAATATTATTATGATTCTGAAACGCTTTCTTATCGCAAAATAAAGCGTAATAAATCGACAACCTTTAAATATGTCGCTGTATTTTTAACTGCTGCTGCGCTATTTGGTTTTTTAATGGTTTTTATTGCTAGTCAATATATTGAGTCCCCAAAAGAGCGACAAATGGCTAGGGAACTACAAAATATGGAATTGCAATACGAGTTGATAAACAAACGTATGGATGATGCCATCGCTGCGCTAGAAAATGTTGAAGAACGCGACAATGCCATTTACCGACTTTATTTTGAAGCCAACCCAATACCTACCGAGCAACGAAGAGCTGGTTTTGGTGGTATTAACCGTTATAAAAAATACGAAGGTTTTGATAACAGTAAATTAATAGCAGAAAGTAATAAGCGCTTAGATATTTTAGAAAAAGCTATTGTGGTACAGTCTAAATCATTAGATGAAATCGCAAAATTAGCAGAAGATAAAGAGAAATTCTTAGAAGCTATACCCGCTATTCAACCTATTAGTAATGAGAACATGACACGTATGGCGTCTGGTTATGGGTATAGAACTGACCCGTTTACAAAGGTTAGAAAATTTCATTACGGAATGGATTTTACAGCACCTCGTGGCACTCCTATTTATGCTTCAGGAGATGGGGTTATAACACGTGCAGACAGCCAATCTACAGGGTATGGAAATCACATTAGAATAGATCATGGTTATGGCTATATTTCTTTATATGGACATTTATACAAGTACAACGTCAAAGTAAATCAACGTGTAAAACGTGGTGATTTAATTGGTTTTGTAGGAAGTACAGGTCGGTCTGAAGCTCCACATTTGCATTACGAAGTTTTTAAAGATGGTGAACGTATAAATCCTATCAATTTTTATTATGGTAACTTATCTGCCGAAGAATATGATATCTTGCTAAGAAAAGCATCATTAGAAAACCAATCCCTCGATTAAGATGTATATAGATCTACCAGAAAAACGTTATTACGGTATTGGAGAAGTGGCCAAAGCCTTTAAGGTAAATGCATCCTTAATTCGGTTTTGGGAAAAGGAATTTGATGTTTTAAAACCAAAGAAAAACGCTAAAGGGAATAGAAAATTTACTCCGGAAGACATTAAAAATCTTAAGTTTATTTACCACTTGGTAAAAGAAAGAGGATTTACTTTAGAAGGTGCTAAAACGCATCTTAAAGAAGAAAAGAAACAAGCTTTAGAGAAATTTGAAATTATCGAAAAGCTTGAAAGCATAAAAGCACAACTAAACAAAATTAAAACACAACTTTAAAACTAAACTATCATGAAAAAATGGCTAATTCCTGTAATCGTAATTGCAATTATTGCATTTGGAATCTACAATTGGGCAGTAGGATTTAATAATACAGCTGTAACTTATGAAGCAGATGCTAAAACAGCTTGGTCTAATGTAGAAAGTTCTTACCAAAGACGAAATGACCTTATAGGTAATTTGGTTAAAACTGTTCAAGGTGCTGCTGATTTTGAAAAATCAACTTTAACTGCTGTAATAGAAGCTAGAGCAAAAGCTACGTCTACAACCATCGATGCAAGTAATTTAACAGCTGATAACATGGCACAATTCCAACAAGCTCAAAGTGGTTTAAGCGGAGCATTATCAAAATTATTAGTGTCTGTTGAGCGTTATCCTGAATTGAAAGCGAATCAAAATTTCTTAGAACTACAAAGCCAATTAGAAGGTACTGAAAACAGAATTAATATCGCCAGAGATCGCTTCAATGAAAAGGTAAATATTTATGATATCCATACTTCAAAATTTCCAGGGTCAGTTTTAGCTGGTTGGTTTGGTTTTGAAGAAATGCCTAGATATAAAGCAGATCCTGGAAGTGAAAATGCGACTGACGTTAATTTCGACTTTTAATAACATCTAATTATGCCAAATATTGAGCAGTTCCTAACAGCGAAGGAAGAAGCCGAAATTGTTGAAGCTATTAGAATTGCTGAAGGCAAAACCTCTGGTGAAATTCGTGTACATATAGAACAGAAATGTGATATTGATGTCTACGAACATGCCTTAGAAGTATTTCATTTTTTAAAAATGGATAATACCATTCAACGAAATGGCGTGCTTATCTATGTTGCGGTAGATAATAGATCTTTTGTGATTTTTGGAGACCAAGGTATCAACAATATTGTAGGTGCTGATTTTTGGAATTCTACACGCGATAAAATTTCTAGTCAGTTTAAGTCAGGCCGTTTTAAACAAGGTTTAATTGATGGTATTCAGGAGGCTGGCAAAGCATTATCTCAACATTTTCCTTGGGATCATAATGACAAAGATGAATTGGACAATACAATTTCAAAAGGATAATGCAAAACATGAAATACACAATGTTTAAGATTTTAATGGTACTATTTTTGGCGACTCCTTTTATTGGATTCGCACAGTATGATATTCCAGAAAAACCAAAGTCTCAAACTAGTGTTTATGATGATGATATTAATTTATTATCTCCTTCTGAAAAAATCAGTTTAGAACAAAAACTTATCCGGTATTCGGATTCTACATCAACACAAATTGTGGTCGCAATCATTGGTTCTACCAACGGTGAATACATCAATTATTTAGGAGCACAATGGGGAGAAGCATGGGGCATTGGCCAAGCTGATAAAGACAACGGTATTTTTATTCTTTTAGCTCGAAGCGATCGAAAAATCAATATCAGCACTGGTAAAGGTGTTGAACACTTACTAACGGATGCCTTAAGTAAGCGTATTATAAATAATGACATTATTCCTTACTTTAAAAAAAATGATTATTACGGTGGATTAAACCGTGCTACAGATGTTATTTTTGAAGTAATGACTGGTGAATACAAAGGCACACGACAAACCGAAAACGGATTCCCAACTGAAGTTATCTTTTTCCTATTTATCATTTTCATCATTTTTATAATCGCCATTTCTAAAACTCGTGGAGGAGGAAATGGAGGTAATAGAGGAAATCGCGCTGGAAGCGGAGGACTTCTCGAAGCTATTATTTTAAGTAATATGGGACGTGGAAGTTATTCTAGAGGGTCATCTTCAGGTGGCTTTGGCGGCAGCTCTGGAGGAGGCTTCGGAGGTGGAGGTGGTTTTGGCGGAGGCTTTGGTGGCGGAAGCTTTGGAGGTGGTGGAGCTTCAGGTGGCTGGTAATCCTCTAGTTTTAAGTCTAATTTTTACTCTTAGTAACCAGTAGGATTTATTTCAATTTAAAAATTTAGTCATGCGATTAAAATTCTTCTTTCAACTTACAATGGTCTGCATCTTGTTTTTGAATTGTAAAGAAACAAAGACTGATATTGAAACGGTACCTTCGTATATTCCTTTAAACCCATCTCAAGAACGAGTTGTGGATTTAGCTAATTTATTTTCAAACGCTGAAAGCGATTCATTAGCTTATAAAATTATTGGATACGAAAAACGCACCACAAATCAAATTGCAATTCTAACTATAGATTCATTACCTCCAAACACAACGATTCAACATTTTGGAACTGAAGTTGGTGAAAATTGGGGAGTTGGCACAAAAGAAAAAGACAACGGTTTACTCATCACAATTTCTAATCATGATAGAAAAATCGCAATTTCAACAGGGATTGGAACAGAGCAAACCATTTCTGATTACGAGTGTAAAGTTATAATTGATAGCATAATGATTCCTCCGTTTAGAACCAACAACTATTATAAGGGTGTAGATAAAGCTTTAGATTCTATAATGCTACTTTGGGATTAATCAAAAAAGATAATATCTCCATCTCCTGCTTCACCTTTACTTCCTAAGCTATTAAACTTATAACTTAAGCTTAGCATAAAGTATCGTCTTAAAACAGTACTTTGTTTGTCCTCAATATAATCTTGCGTCGCTAAACGTCTTGCATTGGTATTCTGATTTAATAAATCATAAACTTTTAGCGTAATAACTGCCTTATCATTCAATAAACTATACGCTAATGTTGAGTTCCAAAACCATGCGCTTTTCTGAAAATCATCAGCCACATTAGGATTGTAATTAAATCTAATATCATTTCTCCATTCTAAGTTCTTAGGCAAAAATGTTGCTGTTCTTAAACCTGCATTATGACTTGTAAATTCTCTATCTTCAAAAGCAGCAATATCATACGCATTATTAGTAAAGTTTAATTCGTAATAGGGCTTAAACTCCATTACTTTATCCCAAATAAAATCTACACCAAGTCTCGGCGACATCGTTTGAACCTGACTCGCATATTTAACATCGTTATTAAAATTGATTCTTTCCGAAAAATTATAACGCGCTCTAAATTGTAACTTAATAGTTCTTAATGTATCTAGTTTTATGTCTTTAGTATAATTACCAGAAACACCATAGCTATAATTACCATCTACATTTTCATAAGTTGTTGTTCGCTTTAAGGTTTCAGGATCGACACTAGTTTTAGAAACAACTTGATTATTGGTAAGACTTGCATTGAAGTTAGCATAAAAACCTGTTCGTTTTTGCCAATCAAATCCATTATAACCTGCGTAAATACCATGCCTGTTTGACGGTTCTAAATTTGGATTTCCAATAATGGTCTGCAATGGATTAGACACATCCTCAAAGGCTTGTAATTGACGTAATCCTGGTGGATTGTTATCTAACCAATAACTCGCGTAAATTGAGGCTTTAGGACTAAATCTATAATTAAGTCTATAATTAGCCTCTATGTTCTCAAATTTTCGTTCTACATTAAATTGTGGTCTTAATAAATCTTCATTTTTTAAAGTACGCATGTTATAACCAATATTAAAACGGGTATAAAACTTTTCTCCGTTATAGGTTAATCCAAACATCGGTATACTTCTAGAATCTGTATATTGAAAATCAGTGCTTAAATCCGTACTAAAATCTGTAAAATCTTGTGTGCTGTTATTAAAGTCAAAAGTACTTTCTTTACTTTTATCTTTATCGCGAGCATATTCGTATTCAAAATTTAAAAACAACTTTTTCGCTATTATTGGCAATCGATAAGATAACTCTGTAGATATACCATAACTATTCTTTTCGCCGTCTGTATATTGATTACGATCAATCAGTTCTGGGTTAGCTCCAAACACTTCAGTATTTGAACTTAAGAAATCATCACTATCTTGCTGATTAACACTAGTTTCTAATTCTGCTTTAATAA
Source organism: Winogradskyella thalassocola (assembly GCF_900099995.1). Taxonomy (GTDB): domain Bacteria; phylum Bacteroidota; class Bacteroidia; order Flavobacteriales; family Flavobacteriaceae; genus Winogradskyella; species Winogradskyella thalassocola. The sequence goes on along the minus strand of NZ_FNCZ01000006.1, from coordinate 33,837 downwards.
AAGCTCCTTTCTTACCAAAACGCTTTGTTGCAGAAATCTGATTAGAAAATTCTCTCGCAGAACTTTCTACATTAGAGTTAACTTCAGATTGATTTGTTAATAGCCTATCTTCATCTAAAGTTTCTTCGTCACTGTAATAGCGTGTTCTTGATTTAGAATACCCAAACGACGGTTCAATACTAATCATAAACGTAGAATCCGTTTCTATTTCAAATTCTAAATTCACCGAATGGTTATCGGTATCATTATCTGATCTTGAATTTGAATTTGTAAAAAAACGTGAATCTGATAAAATCGTTTCACGTTGTGATGAGGATTCATTTTCAGAATTACTAGACGCATAAAAATAATCTGCTGCTACATCTGTATTTTCGCCAATAACGTCGGCATAGTTAACACCTGCATTTTGAGACGTGGTAATTCCCTCTCCCCCACCAAAAGAACGTCCTCCTAAAGAAAATGAGCCATTGCTATTAAATGAAACCCCACCTCCATTACCAAACATTTTAGAAATCTCACCAAAGCTAAAACCTGGCGTATTGGTATTGTTACCACCGGCAAGGACACTCACTCTTCTGTCATTGTCAAATAGATTAACCATACCTGCAAATTCGTAACGTTCGTCAGTTCCTGCACCAGCAGAAACACGTCCAAAAACTCCTTTGTTATTTTCTTCTTTAATAGTTAGGTTAATGGTTTTGTTTTCATCCTTACTTTTTTCACCCGTAAAGGCTTCCGATTTGGTTTTCGTATCTACAATCTGAATTTTCTCAATAATATCCTTAGTTAAATTCTTAGTTGTAATTGTTGGATCATTACCAAAAAACGGCTTTCCGTTCACCAAAATTTTATTGACACTTTTTCCATTAACTGTAATGTTACCTTCTTCATCAACTTCTACACCAGGCAATTGTTTTAGTAAATCTTCAACGTTGGCGTCTTTTTTAGTCTTAAACGATTTTACATTAAATTCTAAAGTATCTTTTTTAATGGTTATAGGTGCTGTAGATTTTACCAAAACTTCACCAAGTTGGTTATCTAAAGACATTGCTATTGTACCAAGATCTATAATCTCTTTATCTATTGTTATTTTCTTAAAATACGTTCTATAGCCAACATATGAGACGTAGAAATTTAAATCTTTATCATAGGTTGAATTTTCTATTTTAAACTTCCCATCTTTATCAGAAATGGTATAAGCTACTACCGAACTGTCTTTTACACGCTCTAAATAAACGGTTGCAGACTCCAAAGGCTGTTCTGTATCTTCAGCTTTTAAGGTTCCTATAATTTCGAATGATTTTTCTTGGGAAAATGATTGTAATGCAAATAAAACTGCAAAAACTAGAATTAGTTTTTTCATGTGATTGATTGGTTGATTGATGATTAGCGATTTAAAAACGCAAGAAAGCTAGAAATCGTATGAAATTTCTTAAAATTATTATAAAATTATCGTTTTAGTGTAAAATGACCTTTAAAAGTTCTGCCATCTAGGAATTCTGAAACAAACCAATAATCGTCCGTTGGCAGTAATTCTCCGTTGCTTGTTCCATCCCAATTTTGGTTTGTAGAATTTATGATAGCCACTAGTTTTCCATAGCGATTAAATATCTCTATACGCACTGTAGCTGATAATTCTGAAGTAAACCCTTTAACTTGCCAAGTATCATTTACGGTATCTCCATTAGGCGTGAAGAACTTTGGAAATCCTAAAACAGAAATATCCATTGCTACAATTCCGCAATCCGCTTTTAAATCTTTAACATATACAGAATGAATTCCTGCTGGTACATTTTCAAAAGTATTTGAATCTTGATATATACCGTTTTCTTCATCTAAAGCATACACATAATCTCCATCTCCTGAAACCAACACTGATATCGTATTATTTTCGGTTAAATCTGTGATTTCAATCGTTTCAAAAGTTGCAGTATCTGATGGCAACACTGTAATCGTTCTCGTGTTAGTACAACCGAAAGGTTTTGTGACCTCCACAGTATAAGTACCTGGCTCATTCACTTCAATGGTCATTGTAGTTTCTCCTGTGGACCAATTATAATAAAAGTTGTTCGGGATATCATTAACAATTCCACCTTCCAAAGTCACCGTTTCAGGAAAACTATTTAAGCAATAATAAATGGATTCATCTTGCAGTAGATTTGGTAAATTTTCAACATTTAAGACCACCTCTGTAATACTATAGCAACTCCCATTCTGTTCTAACCTCGCAAAAATGGTTTGATTATAAGCTTCCGTATTAGTGAAATTAGTATTCAATTCATTCTCTTGAAGTAAGGCGTCACTATAAGTCTCATAATAACCGAGAACGATAACATCTGACGCTAAAGAATTTAAAATTTGACTTTCGGCAAGAGTTAAATCAAAACTAACCAAACCCGTTTCGTCCAAATTATCGCATTCAATTAAAAGCGCATAATTTGAAACGTTTGTATTTACAGACAATACTACTTCTGCTGTGGCACTGCAATTTGTACTCGTATTTCTGACCTGAGCATAAACCACCTGATTATTAGAAATATTGGTGTAATTATCATCATTTATAGGTATGCTAAAATCCATCGATTCAAAAAAACGAACCTCTAAATTCGTTAAACCACCATTTACAATGATATCATTATAGGCGCTAAGATTAAAATTAGATAGACCATCCATAACCTCATCTTCACATTGGCTAATAGTGATATCATTAACATTAGGAATCTCATTAATGGTTACCGTGATAGGATACCTTTCTAAGTTCGTAGTACACCCTTGCACAATTGGCAATAACCAATACGTAGTTGTTGTATTAATTTGCACGTCGTAAATAGACCCTACGTGAATCGGAGTCGTTGAAGATGGCGTCTCATACCACCAAACATCTGGAGTTGAAGCCCCTGCATATAAGATAAAAGTACCTGTTCCACAAACCGTTATATCATTATTTAAAACTCTTGGCATAACAAGTGTACTACTTGCTGACAGACTAATATCAGGCTCATTAGGTAAACCCCCATATTCCACAATATAACCTTGAGGATGATAAGCGCTACTCACATTGGTGTCTCCGGTATTAGCTAAATCATTCCATGCACCTAAAATACCAACTGATGAATCGGTTATATGCGCATAATCCTCATTACCTGCATTATTGGGTTCATTATAATTCCAAAAAGAAAACGCGTTATTTGGTGCATTTCCATTTACACTACCTTGCCAAAACACTGTTCCGGCTTCTGGTCCTGTAACCCATTTCCATGTGCCTTCAGTTTCAGCATCAGAACCTCCAATCCAACCCGCACCTGCACTTTGCTCTCCTGCCAATTGTGATTCTTCTTCTGATGTTAACGTTGCCAAATAGCCTTGTAAACCAAAATAAGTCTGTGTTGCAGCCGCATCTCTCGCTTCCGTCCAAGTAATTCCAGAATCAGATACGTAAAAATAATAATGTCCTGTACTTGGTAAGTAATTAGCGTCTCCTAAATTGATTGAAAACTGTCTGTCTTGAGTGAATGTTGTTTGTGTTGTTTGAAAAACCACATTTTCGATAGCATTATCAAACTCAGCAAAAGTTGCTGGTCCTGATAGCGTTAAAATTCCTTCTGATGCATTCCAACTGGATGTAATATTAGGATTTACACCAATTAACTCTAAGGTATCTTGTCCGTTTTGATATCCTTCAGATATTTGCACAAAAATCTCAGATAATGAGGTGTCTTCAGGATTAGGATCGGTAATAGAGACAGAAGTTACTATTGGTACTTGTGATTGCGGACAATATACCTGCCCTCCCGAAACATTAATTTCAGGAGGAAGGTTTTGTGAAAATCCATAGCAATGGCATAACCAAAGGCATAAGATAAAAATACAGTACTTTATTCTTTTCATAAAAAGTTAAAGCTACTATTTTTTTCTCATGTAAACACTTATTGGAACACCATTAAAATCAAATTGATCTCTCAGTTTATTTTCTAAAAAACGCTTGTAAGGCTCCTTAACGTATTGTGGTAAATTACAGAAAAATGCAAATTGTGGTTGCGGAGTTGGCAACTGCATAATGTATTTTATTTTAACAAATTTACCTTTGTTGGCAGGAGGTGGCTGATGCTCTATGATTGGTAATAAAGCTTCGTTAAGCACACTCGTTTTAATTTTTTTAGTTCTATTTTTATAAACTTCAACAGCTGTTTCAATAGCCTTAAAAATACGTTGCTTATTTAATACTGAAATAAAAACGATAGGCACATCTGTAAAAGGCGCAATTTCTTGTCTAATATGCTGCTCAAATTCTTTAGCTGTTTTAGTGTCTTTATCAACTAAATCCCATTTATTTACAAGAATCACAATACCTTTTCTATTGCGCTCGGCTAACCAGAATATATTTTGAACTTGTCCGTCAAATCCACGAGTAGCATCTAATACCAATAAGCAAACATCACTATGTTCTATTGCTCTCACACTACGCATTACAGAATAAAACTCTAAATCGTCTTTAACTTTAGTTTTACGACGTATACCTGCCGTATCCACTAAATTAAATTCAAATCCAAAACGGTTATATTTGGTATCAATAGAATCGCGTGTGGTACCAGCAATATCAGTCACGATATAGCGATCCTCACCAATTAACGCATTAATAAAAGATGATTTTCCTGCATTAGGTCTTCCCACAACTGCGAAACGAGGTAATTGATCTTCCTCTACCTCTTCTTTTTCTGGTAACGCCTCAACAACAGCATCTAATAAATCTCCTGTTCCACTTCCGTTGATACTTGCAATAGCGAAATAATCACCTAAACCAAGTGAATAAAACTCTACAGCATCTTCTAAGCGCTTATTGTTATCCACTTTATTAACGACTAAAAAGACTGGCTTTTTTACTTTTCGTAATAAGTGAGCGACATCTTCATCCATGCCAGTTACGCCAGATTCAACATCGACCATAAAAATTATAGCATCCGCTTCGTCAATAGCTAATTCTACTTGCTTATCTATTTCTGCTTCAAAAACATCGTCACTTCCAACGACATATCCACCCGTATCAATTAAAGAAAACTCTTTACCATTCCAATCTGTTTTACCGTAATGACGATCTCTTGTGACGCCACTTACAGCATCAACAATAGCTTCTCGTCTTTTTATTAGACGATTAAAAAATGTCGATTTCCCTACATTAGGGCGACCTACTACAGCTACAATATTGCTCATTGTTTTTATTTTAAGGCTACAAAGATACTATATACTTACGTGTTATGATGAACTATTAAGTAGACTTTTCATAACATAGATCAAAAACATATCAAAGCTAAAAAAAATATCATAAAACAGACACATCACTTTGTTAACATCCTGTTGATAACAAGAAAAAAATTAACGTAAATAGCTTTTATTTTTAGTAATTTTATGGCGTGTATTAAATAGGATTTTATTTACATTTTTTGTAGTATATTAATTAGGTTTCTTTTTCAAGAACAGCCCCTTTCTTATAGGCTTTTTTAGTTTACAAAAAAACGCAAATAAAACACATATAACATCTAAAATACAACACCTTACAATTAAATTTCTACAAAGAATGGGGAAATACTTTACGCTTATATTACTTTTGTTATTAGGCTCTAAATATAGTTTAGCTCAACAAAACTACATAGACCATACCATTAAAAAAGGTGAAAGCGTTTATATGATATCTAGACGATATGGAGTCAGTGTCAATGCTATTTTTAATCTTAACCCTGGTTCTGAAAATATAATTTATGCAGGTCGCACTCTTCGTGTCCCTAAATCAGACACCACTACAACCTCTTCTAACAACACTGTAGTTAATGACATAACAGTAAGTAACTATATCGTAAAACGTGGAGAAACAAAATCTGGTCTTTCGCGTCGTTTTGGAGTAAGTATTGCGATGTTAGAGCAACAAAACCCTCATATTGTTAGTATGCTTCAAGCAGGACATACTATAAATTTAGATAAAACCATACAAGAAACTCAACCTAAAGCAAAAGCAGGTGAACATTATGTCGTTAAAGGAGAAACACTTTGGGGAATATCTAGAATTTACGGTATAAGTTTAACTCAATTGGAATCCGCAAACGCAGATCGTTTATCTGAATTTTTACAAATAGGGCAAACTTTAATTATTCCAGATAAAAACTCAGCAATTTCGACTGAAGGTGACTATTTAGTTCAGCGAGGTGACACAAAATTTCAATTAGCTAAACGTTTTAACATGACTATAGCTGAGCTCGAAGAAAAAAACCCGCATATCGTTACGATGCTAATGGCAGGTCACAGACTAAATATTGACAATACTGTTACTAGTCACCCTGAAGAAATTACAGATATAAAAGAAGACAGCATTACTGAAATAGATTCTACAAGCACTTCTAATACTTACAAGAATTACGTTATAGAACCAAAAGAAACTCTTTTTGGTCTGGCAAAAAAGGCAGGTATGACGATTGAAGAATTAACCACCTTAAATCCAAAACTTCTAACGTCCGTTAATGCTGGTGACATCATAAAAATGCCTGTCGGTGTGTCGGGTACATCTACTAATAAAACACCATCAACGAACACTGTAGACACTACTGATACGGTTAAAACAGATGACATAGCTGATTCTAACAATGAAGATGTAACCACAAGAATTTCCAGCAACAAAAATGAAGCTTTATTTGCTAATTTAGTTACAGAAACATCAAGTGGACTCTATTTTTACTCTCCTTTTTCTAGCCAAGAATTGAGTTCACCAGAAGAAAGACAAAAAATGATTGGTGTTAATGCCGATTTTCAAAAGTATATCGATTTTTTCCAAGGAGCTCAAATAGCGATTGATTCTGCTAAGACACTTAATCTAAATTTTGATGTCACCTTAATTAAAAAGAACATCGCTAAATCGAAAATAACCATTGAGAGTCCACATAGCAAAAATGCTATTCTTGTTCCTTTTTCAGAGACAAGTTCAAATTTCCCAAGTATTGACTCTAGCGCTCCAATCTCTATAATTGATATTGAATCTAATATTATAACGAACGACAGTATTAACATATACAGATCGATTACTTCTGAAGCTATTCAAAAAACTAAAACCTTAAATTATTTAGCAAAACAGAATGCAAATATTGTTGTCATTAGTGATCTTGATGAAGCTAGAAGTAAGGATTTAATTTTAACTACAAATCCTGAAGCAAAATTCTTAAAAGTTGATAATGCAGGATTTTTTAAATCTGATGCTTTAGACAATGCTCTAAACAAAAACAAACTCAACTATATTGTTTTTGATAGTGAAAAAACCATTGTTCTTCTCAATACAACGACAGCATTAATGGGAAAATTATCAGACCATAACATTCAATTGGTAATGCTGGAATCGTCATTATTACCAAAACAAACTGAGGTTTCAGATATGAGATTCCGCATTTTACAACTCATTTACCCAGCGGTTACAGATCCACAAAATAAAAACGACATTACGGATTTTGAAAATAAATACGAAGATATATTTAGCTCTAAACCATCACGACATGCTATTTTAGGCTTCGATGTTACCTTTGATACTTTATTAAGAATTTCTCAAAGCTCATCATTTGAAGAGTCTATAAATACAACGCTTTCAGAACAACCACACCTAAAATTTGAGTATCAAAAAACAAAGGACAGAAACTATTTGAATACTGGTATTTATTTGATGCAGTACAATTCTAATGACGGGATGATAGAACTCAACCAATAAATTATTTTAAGAATTAACATAAAAAGAACTAAAAATTTAGCTACATTCTTGAAGTCTTTAATCCTATAAATTTAAGATTATTCATTGATTAACAAATAGACTGAAGTGCATCTAAGTAACGAATAAATATAGTTATCATATGTTAAAACAAAACATCGATAAACACCTAGGTTTAATAAACATTTTGAGCCAATAAAAAAACTGTAAAACTGTCTGTTTTAATTTTGTTATGTATAGGCGATTTACATATATTTGTTTTCCCTCTATCTCTCATTTTAGCAAGTAAATAGTTACAAAATAAACTTGCTGATCTTAAATACATGGCATTGATTTCAACAAAAGCAATTATTTTAAATTTTTTTAATGAAAGCCAAACAGTACAGTTTTAAAAGATATCCTATACGATTAGCATTTCTTCTTATATTAATTCTCTTTGGATTTACTGCTGTCAACGCACAGTGTCCAACAGTTACTAACAGCTCACAATCACTTTGTGATGTGCAGTCTGTTCTCGTTGGAGACTTACAAGCTATTGATAATGGAGGAGGCGTAGTTTGGTATGATTCACCAACCTCAACAGTTCCTCTGCTAAATTCAGATAGTTTAATTAGTGGCCAAGATTATTATGCAGATGACAATTCTGGAACCTGTGGAGCAAGAGCTAGAGTAGACATTACAATTTATGGACCACCTGTTGGAGATAATTTTCAGGGAGTTTGTTTAGATGACCCTTCACTAGCAACAGTAAGTAGTTTAGTGGCAATTGGAAATGATGTTCAATGGTATTTATCCCCTTCTGGAGGCACACCTCTAAACGATACAGATATCTTAATTGACAATACTATTTATTATGCAGATCAAGCGAGTCCAGATGGCAGCTGTAGAACATCAAGACTATCTGTTTTAGTACTTGTTGGCGCGACACCTATTCCGACAGGAGATATGATTCAAAATTTTTGTGTCACACCAGAATTCACACCTACAGTAGGAGATTTAGTAGCAAGTGGCAACAATAATTGGTATATCTCATTGTTTTCGGCTTTAGAATTACCTCCTTCCACTCCTTTAGAAAGCGGACAAACATATTATGCGACAACACTAGATCCTCCTTGTGAAAGCACAGGACGATTATCTGTTTTAGCTATTTTAGATATCGCTCCAAATGCAGGTGAAGATAGTACGCTAGATTTATGTGACAATAGCAACTCTACAATTGATTTATTTTTAGAACTTGGTGGCACTCCTGATTCTGGTGGAACGTGGACGCCTTCTTTAAATAGTGGCACAGGTATTTTTGATCCTAACATTGATGCTGAAGGTATCTATACTTACACTGTAAGTTCTAATAATAGTTGTCCTGATGATTCAGCTATAGTAACCGTAACGTTAATACCTGAACCAAATGCAGGTACAGACGGAACTTTAGACTTATGTAGCAATAGTGATACAACTGATTTATTTCTTAGCCTAGGAGGCACACCTGAAACTGGAGGTATTTGGTCACCTGCTCTTGCAAGTGGCACTGGTGAATTTAATCCAGCCTTAGACTCAGATGGTATTTACACCTACACCGTCAGTGGTACACTTCCTTGTACCGACGTTTCGGCAACAGTGACTGTTTCGGTAACTCCCTTTAAAGATGCTGGTGAAGATGGCAGCATAGACATTTGTGATACAAGTGGAACTATTGATTTATTTGATAGTTTAGGTGGTATACCTGATATCGGTGGTGTTTGGTCACCTGCTTTAAATAGCGGAACTGGAATTTTTAACCCTACTATTGATAGTCCTGGAGCTTACACATATGAATTCATAGGAAATACTCCTTGTCCTGATGAATCAGCAACAGTTACTGTCACTATAAATCCATTGCCAAATGCAGGGTCTGACGGTGTACTTGAAATTTGCAGTAATGATTTCACTACAGTAGACTTATTTGATAGTCTCGGTGACGCTGCTGAAACTGGAGGCACATGGTCTCCAACATTAACGAGTGGAAGTGGGATTTTTGATCCTTCAATAGATACCGCTGGTATTTATACGTACACTGTAACAGGCATTTCACCATGTCCTGATGCTTCGGCAGACATTAACGTTATCATTATACCAGAACCAGATGCTGGTTTAAACGCTACAATAGATATCTGTAGTAACAATGGAACATTTGATTTATATGATTATCTCGGTGGTAATCCTGAAATTGGAGGCACTTGGTCGCCAGCACTTGCAAGCGGAACATCTATATATGATCCTTTAATCGACACAGGTGATACTTTTACGTACACAGTAGCAGGAACAACTCCTTGTGCAGATGCTTCAGCAACAATTACAATAACCGTTACGCCCTTCCTAGACGCAGGACTAGATGGAGCTGTTACTATTTGTACCAATGACGGCACAATAGATCTTTTTGATAGTCTTGGAGGTATACCAGATACAGGAGGAACTTGGTCTCCACCACTTGCTAGTGGAACCGGAATGTTTGATCCTAATATAGATACTGGAGGGACTTACACCTATACAACTTCCGGCTCAGAACCGTGTTTAGACGACTCTTCAATTGTAGTTGTTACGGTAGAACAGTCCCCAGATGCTGGTAGTGATGGCACTTTACTTATATGTAGTTTTTCAAATACTGTCGATTTATTTGACAGTTTAAATGGAATTCCGCAGTCAGGTGGAACTTGGTCTCCTGCACTTTCAAGTGGAACAGGAGTTTTTAACCCTAACTTAGATGCTGATGGCATTTACACGTATACAATAAATTCTATATGTGGTGACGTTTCTGCTGCGGTATCAGTGACTTCAATCGATGCTAATTATGCTGGAACAAATGGAAGTGTTGAATTTTGTAGTACAGACACAACAACCATAGACTTATTTGATAGACTTGGAGATTTGCCAGACACTGGAGGAACCTGGTCACCTGCACTCTCAAGTGGAACAGGGATTTTTGATCCAACTTTAGATGCGGCTAATACATATACGTATACTGTTTTAAATAGTGCAACCCTTTGTCCTGATGATTCTGCTACAGTTATTGTTTCAATTTTAGAAGAACCAAATGCTGGAAATGATGGCACATTAAACTTATGTAATTCTACGAATACAATCAATTTACTTGAGGGTTTAGCGGGAGCACCTGAAGCTGGAGGTACGTGGTCACCAACATTAAATAGCGGTACGGGAATTTTTGACCCTAGTACAGATGCTGAAGGTATTTACACCTATACACTAACTAATTCTTGTGGTACGAGTTCTGCAACCGTTGATGTTTCTTTTTCTGACACAAATGATGCTGGAACCGATGGTTCAATTGACCTTTGTAGTTCGGATGCAACTGTAGATTTATTTAATAGTTTAGGAGGTACACCTGATATCGGTGGAACGTGGTCACCGGCACTTACGAGTGGAACAGGTGAGTTTGATCCTAGCCTTGATGCTGCCGGCACTTATACTTATACAATTTCTAGTGTGACTCCTGCTTGTCCGGATGCTACAGCTACGGTTGAAGTTACGGTTTTACAAGGACCGAATGCAGGAAATGATGGTACACTTAATTTATGTGATTCGAATAATACAGTTAATTTATTAGATGGTTTAGCCGGTAACCCTGAATCAGGAGGAACATGGTCACCTACCCCAAACAGTGGTACAGGGATATTAGACCCTAATACAGACCCTGAAGGTATCTACACTTATACCATAAGTAATTCTTGTGGTGCGAGTTCTGCAACCGTTGCTGTTTCTTTTTCAGATACCAATGATGCTGGAACTGATGGCTCAATTGACTTGTGTAGTTCTGATGCCATAGTCGATTTATTTAATAGTTTAGGAGGTATTCCAGATGTTGGTGGAACTTGGTCTCCTGCACTTGCTAGTGGCAGTGGAGTTTTTAATCCTAGTATAGATGCTGCTGGTTCATATACATATACGATTACTAGTGTGACTCCTGCTTGTCCGGATGCAACAGCTATAGTAGAAGTTACAGTTTTACAAGGACCAAACGCAGGAAATGATGGTACACTTAATTTATGCGATTCTACGAATGCAGTTGACTTATTTGACAGTTTAGCTGGAGCACCTGATACTGGCGGCACATGGACTCCAGTATTAGATAGCGGAAGTGGAATTTTTAATCCTAATATTGATCCTGAAGACAGTTATACCTATACAGTAAGTAATTCTTGCGGCACAAGTTCTGCAACCGTTGCTGTTTCATTTTCAGATACAAATGATGCTGGAACCGATGGTTCAATTGACCTTTGTAGTTCGGATGCAACTGTAGATTTATTTAATAGTTTAGGCGGTACACCTGATGTCGGTGGAACGTGGTCACCGGCACTTACGAGTGGAACAGGTGAGTTTGATCCTAGCCTTGATGCTGCCGGCACTTATACGTATACGATGTCTAGTGTTAGCGCTGCGTGTCCTGATGCCACAGCAACAGTAGAAGTTTCAATTTTACAAACACCTGATGCTGGAAATGTTGGTACCTTAGATATATGTTCAAATGATTCAAGTTTAATTGATTTAATTGATAGCCTAAGTGGATCACCTGATGCTGGTGGAACATGGTCACCCGCTCTTGCGAGTGGAACTGGAATGTTCGATTTAACTCTAGATACTGCTGGTGCTTACACTTATACGGTAAGTAACACATGTGGAACAAGCTCTGCAATCGTAACCGTTACAATTTCAACCGCGAATGATGCAGGAACTGATGGAGCTATTGAATTCTGTAGCAATGCTTCCACAGCGAATTTATTTGACAGTTTAGGAGGTACTCCACAAACAGGAGGAACATGGTCTCCGGCATTAACTAGTGGAACAGGAGAATTTGACCCTAGCGTTGATGCTGCTGGTGATTATACGTATACCGTTTCAGATAGTACATCGTCTTGTCCTGAATCAACTGCTACTATTACCGTTACAATTTTACCAGAGCCAAACGCAGGTACCGACAATACACTTAATCTATGTATAGATCAAACAGATTCTGTAAATCTTTTTGATAGTCTTGGCGGATTACCAGAAATAGGAGGAACTTGGACGCCTGCATTAGCAAGTGGCACCGGATATTTCGATCCAACGATTGATACCGCTGGTATTTACACCTATTCAGTCACATCAACAGAATGTGGTATTACTAATTCTGCTAATGTAGATGTTACAATAATTGACCTTCCAGACCTTACAGGACTAACCATGTCTATTGTAGACAATGTCATTTGTGTCGGTTTAGAAGATGCTATTATTGATATTACAGGAGCCAATCAATTACCTGATGGAGATTACTCTATAGTCTATTCGCTTACGGAAGCTAACAATTCAGTAAATACCATAGCTATTACAATAATAGGAGGTAATGCTTCATTTACAATTCCACAGGTATTATTACCTAATTCTGGTCTAACATTTGTTACGCTTACTCAATTATTCGTTTTAGGACAAAATTGTAGTGCAATTACGAGTTCTGTAGAACCTATCAAAATATTAGTTGAAGAATTACCTGCACCAGAGATAATTGATAACGGTACTGAATTTTGTTTAGAAGACAGCCCAACAATAACTGACTTATCTAACAACATTGTTAACGAGGGTATTGTTATTTGGTATGACGCACCGATTGATGGTATTGCTTATGATGAGACAGAAGCTTTACAGGAAGGGACGGTTTATTATGGATCATTAATATCTGAGTATGGTTGTGAAAGTAACATACGATTAGAAGTTACTATAAGCTTTATTCCTTGTATAGGAGAGCTTTTAATACCTGATGGTTTTTCGCCAAATGACGATGGAATTAATGACGTTTTCGATATTCTATGGCTAAATGATCTATATCCTAACTTTAAACTAAGTGTTTATAATAGATACGGAAACATCCTTTATGAAGGAGATATTAATTCTCCTAAATGGGATGGAACATCGAAAAAAAATAGTACCGAACTTCCTGCCGGTGTTTATTTTTATGTATTAGAGTTTAACGATGGAGAACGGGAAGCACAACAAGGACGAGTCTATCTGAATAGATAATTATGACATAATAAAATGATAAGTAAATTAACCACATATAGCATTGCGATTATAACTCTATTTTTAGGGTTCTCATCACATGCGCAACAAGACCCTCAATACACACAATACATGTATAATATGAGTGTTATAAATCCTGCGTACGCCACAGACGATGAGACTACAATGAACATTGGTTTACTTTACCGATCACAATGGGCAAGATCTATTGGTGGCCCTACAACAGGATCACTTTTTGTACATTCTAAAATAACAGATCGTTTAGAAGGAGGTATTTCTTTTGTACATGATGAAATTGGAGATGTTGTAACACAAACTGGGGCTTTTGCAGATATTGCTTATGTTCTTCCTGTAGGTAAAAATTCAAAATTATCATTTGGAATTAAAGCAGGAGCTACATTTTACAGTACTAATTTTGATGGCTTTGTATATTCAGATCCATTACCAGATCCGGCTTTTGCAGAAAATATAAATAGAACTTTTCCTAATGTTGGAGCTGGATTATTTTATTTTTCAGAAAATTATTATTTAGGCTTATCAGCGCCTAATTTATTACAGACAAAACATCTTCAAGACGATAGTGGCGTTGTTTCTGAAGCTGCAGAAAATATGCATTTATTTTTCACTGGTGGTTATGTTTTAAACTTTGGCGATAATTTTAAATTCAAACCTGCCTTCATGGCTAAGTATGTTAATAGCGCACCATTATCCGTAGATCTAACGGCTAACGTATTAATGTATGACAAAGTGGAATTTGGCGTAGGATATCGTTACGATGATTCTGTAACTGGTATGCTTAATTTTTCTATGTCGCCAGCAGTTCGCATTGGTTATGCTTACGACCATACAATCTCTAATTTAGGTCGATTTAATTCTGGTTCGCACGAATTACTTTTATTATTCAACATTGGCAACCTCGGAAAAGGCTACGATAAATCCCCAAGATTTTTCTAATTGAAGACACATGAAAACGTTTAAACTTTACATACTATTAACGGCTTTAGCAACAGGAATACTGTGTTTCTCTCAATCCTCAAGCAAAGCGCATATGCTTTATGAAAACAGAGCTTATGTTGAAGCTGCAGAAATCTTTACTAGTCTTCCTAAAACAGCCGATAATTTAGAAAAATTAGGAGATTGTTACTATTATAATTCTGAATTTGATAAAGCTTATAAAGCCTATAAACAAGTTTATGATTTAAAGATTAGCACTGAACTAACAGAGGATTTCTATTTTAAATATTTTCAAGTTTTAAAAGGCACTAAAAATTATGAAAAAGCTGATGAAATCTCAACACGCCATCTAAATGATACTATCAACACACCAGAGTTAAAGGAATTACTAAAACGTATTGTCCCTTATAAATATGAATTAAAAAATCTCACCGAAGATGTTGGCGGTTCTAGTTTTGGAGTTGGTCTTCATGGTGATAAAATTGTTTTTGCGTCCACTAAAAATATAGAGAATCCAAATTATAAATGGAATGGTAAACCCTATTTAGATTTATATGAAGGAATTGTTTCAACAAAAGATGGCGACATTACTTTAGACAGTATTCAACCACTTAACGACGAGATTAACGCTGTAAAACAACATGAAAGTAACGCTGTGTTCACAAAAGATGGTAAATTCATGTATTTTTCTAGAAATCTCAAAAAACGAATTGATTTAGATTCAACAAAAATTGCAGTCGTTAGTATTTTTAGAGCAGAACTTGTTGATAACGAATGGACCAATGTTGAGCCTGTATCTTTCTCTAGCGAAACCTATTCTACAATGCATCCATCTCTTAATAGTGACGAAACTCGACTCTATTTTTCTAGTGATATGCCTAATACTTTAGGGTCATTTGATATTTTCTATGTGGATGTTTATGCAGATAACTCTTTTGGAACTCCTATCAACTTAGGTGAAAATATTAATACAATTCGTAGAGAACAGTTCCCATTTGTTGCTAAAGACAGTACACTTTACTTTTCTTCAAATGGTAAACATGGATTTGGTGGTTTAGACCTCTTTGCTAGTAGCGTAAATAATAATGAATTCTTAGAGGCTCTCAATTTAGGTGAAACTATAAATAGTGAAAAAGACGATTTTGCCTTTGTCGTAATAGATTCAATAAATACGGGGTATATTTCCTCTAACCGATCTGGTTTAGATAACATCTATACATTTAAACGTATCGAAAATGAAAGAACGTATTTTATTGAAGGTTTAGTTACAGACAAAGTCACGGGTAAAATATTACCTAATACAACAGTCACATTATTTGACAAGGATGGTAATGTTGTTGCCGAACAATTAGTAGGAGAAGATGGACGCTATAAACTTCCAACACAGCCAAGTCAAAAATATTCGGTAGAGGGTTTTCAACCCAAATACATTCCTCAACTTGAATTTTTTGACACTAATGATAAAGGTAACATTGAATTTAATATTGAGTTAGAAATTGAATCTTACAAGGATGCTGAAGAAATTGTTACCGATGATGATGAAGGAAATACGTATATCGAATTAGAGAATATTTATTTTGATTTTGCAAAATGGGATATTAAACCACAAGCCGCACGAACGTTAGATGTATTAGTCGCTTTATTGACCAAATATCCGAGGATGGAAATACAACTTGGTGCACACACCGATTCTAGAGCAGGATATGAATTTAACATGGACCTTTCTGAAAAAAGAGCGCGTGCGACTTTAGAATATCTTGTAGAGAACGGAATACCTAGAGCACGTTTAACATCTAAAGGTTATGGTGAAACGAAACCCTTAGTGCCTTGTGGGGAAAACTGTACGGAAACCGAATTTTCAATAAATAGACGTTGTGAATTTCTAATTTTAAAATAGAAACCTATCTTTTTTAAATATGTCACTCACTAATGAAATTGTACTAAGACCACGCTTCAAATTTGAAGTGACAACGAATAACGAAACACTATTAAAAGGATTTGAAGACTCTAAATTAAATCAAAACAATTTTATTGTCTCAAGAATTGACGATCATGTTTTTATAAAAATCCCTAAAAAAGATCAGCACTTTTGGTCGCCTCAATTACACTTAGAAATTAACGAAGAAGACAGCCATAAATCAGTAGTTCATGGTTTATTTGGCCCTAACCCAACCGTTTGGACTATGTTTATGTTTTTTCATTTTATAGTCGCTGTATTATTTTTTGGGTTTGGTATTTGGGCTTATACAAATGCCACTTTAGGAAATTCTTATGCTATACAAATAGCACTATCATTACTAATGATAGTGATATGGTTTGCCTTATATTTTGCAGGAAGAATTGGACGCTCTAAAGGAATGTCCGAAATGCACAAACTACATGGTTTTATGAAAGAAACTATTCGCGCTTATCGTTGATTGTACCCAAAACGCTTCAACTGATTCTGATTACTTCTCCAGTTCTTATTCACCTTTACATACAATTCTAAGTGCACTTGCTTGCCAAAGAATTTTTCTAAATCCTTACGTGCTTCTACTCCAACTCGTTTTAAAGCAGAACCCTTATGACCTATGATAATCCCTTTTTGAGTTTCGCGCTCTACCATTATAACCGAACGCATTCTAATAATATTTTCTTCTTCAAAAAACTCTTCAGTATCTACTTCTACCGCATACGGAATTTCTTTTTTGTAGTGTATTAAGATTTTTTCTCTAATTGCTTCGTTTACAAAAAACCGTTCTGGCTTATCTGTTAATTGGTCTTTAGGATAAAATGCAGGTGACTCTGGTAATAATTCTATAATTCTATCAAATACATTCTGAACGTTAAATCCTTCAGTTGCAGAAATAGGAAAAAACTCAGCATTAGGCACTTTACTTTGCCATAATTCTGATTGCTCCTCAAGTTGTTCTTGGTTAGATGTATCTATTTTATTTAATAACAATAAAACAGGGATTTTTGAATTGGTAATCTTATTAAAAAAGGCTTCATCTTTAAGCTCCTTCTCGCCTATTTCCACCATATAGATTAACACATCGGCATCATCAAAAGCCGACTTCACAAAATCCATCATAGATTCTTGTAGTTCATAAGCTGGTTTTATGATTCCAGGTGTGTCACTTAGAATGACCTGAAAATCTTCACCATTTACGATTCCCAAAATTCGATGTCTCGTTGTTTGCGCTTTAGATGTGATTATTGATAATTTTTCACCAATAAACGCATTCATCAACGTAGACTTACCCACGTTAGGATTACCAATAATATTTACAAAACCTGCTTTGTGCATCATTAAAAATTTAATGCAAAGTTACAATCTTTAACGCATTAAGTCATAAAAGAGTTGAAATACAATTTTACACATGATAAAAATCACCATTTATACGTTATTATTCTTATAAATTTGAGAAGTACAAACCTATTACTTCTATTATGACAGACCTTCAGATTGCAAAAAAAGTAACACTAAAGCCCATATCGGAAATAGCAGAAAAATTCGGAATTGCCCCTGAACTTATTGAAATGTATGGAAAAAATAAGGGGAAAATTCCGCTGTCGTGCATAGATAAAGATAAAGCGAAACAGAGCAATCTAATTTTGGTATCTGCAACATCTCCTACTCCAGCTGGAGAGGGAAAGACGACAATATCCATTGGCTTGTCTGAAGCTCTAAATAAACTAAATAAAAAAACAACCGTTGTACTCAGAGAACCTTCTTTAGGTCCTGTTTTTGGAATAAAAGGCGGAGCTACTGGAGGAGGGTTTGCACAAGTTTTACCCTTAGAAGATATTAATTTACATTTTACAGGTGACTTTTCGGCTATTGAAAAAGCGAATAACTTACTAGCCGCTATAATTGACAATAATATTCAGAGCAAAACAAATTCCTTAGGTATAGACCCAAGAACCATTACATGGAAACGTGTATTTGATGTTAACGATAGAGCTCTAAGAAACATAGTTGTTGGTCTAGGAGGTACTTCTTCTGGTATTCCAAGAGAGACTGGTTTTGATATTACTGCGGCCTCAGAAATCATGGCAATTCTTTGTATTACTAAAGATTTAAGCGATTTAAAAAAACGTATTGGTAATATTTTTATTGGCTATACATTTTCTAACCAACCCGTTTATGCTAAAGATTTGAAAGTTGCTGGTGCTATGGCAGCCTTACTTCAACATGCCATAAAGCCTAATTTGGTGCAAACTATTGAAGGAAATCCAGCCATTATTCATGGAGGTCCATTTGCCAATATTGCCCAGGGCACGAACTCAGTAATTGGCACATTAATGGGAATGACATTTTCGGATTATACCGTTACAGAAGCTGGTTTTGGTTGTGATTTAGGAGCTGAAAAATTCTTAGATATTAAATGCCAAAGTGCAAACCTCTCACCTAAAGCTGTAGCACTAACAACAACGATCAGAGCTTTAAAATATCATGGTGGAGCAGATTTAAAAGCATTGAAAATTGCGGATTTAGAAGCCTTAGAAAGAGGACTTCCAAATTTAGAAAAACACATTGAAAACATAGAACAATTTGGATTAACTCCCGTGATTGCCATAAATAAATTTGAATCGGATAGTATTGAAGAAATTGAATTAATTAAAAATTTTGCTAAGACTAAAAATATTCGTGTTGCTGTCGCTGATGTTTGGGCTAAAGGAGGAGAAGGTGCTATTGAATTGGCTCAGCAAATCATTGAAGTTGTTGAAGCTAATACAACCCAATTTAAGCCTTTATATAATTGGGAAAATGATGTAGAATCTAAAATTGAAACCATTGCCCAAAAGATTTATGGAGCTGATCACGTAGAGTATACATCTAACGCTAAGCGACAATTACGACGTATTAAAAAGCTAGGTTTAGATAATTTAGCCATCTGTATCGCAAAAACCGAAAAATCATTATCTGATAACCCTAAACTATTAGGTCGTCCTAAAGATTTTAGTATTACGGTTAGAGAAATTGAAATAGCGTCTGGTGCTGGATTTTTAATACCAATTACTGGTGATATGATGAGAATGCCTGGTTTACCTGCACATCCAGCTTCTGAAGGTATAGATATTAGTGATGACGGCGAAATTACAGGTTTATTTTAATAAATTTCATACTAATGCTTAGTCTTATCATTTTCATCTGTAGCTATAATAATCATAATTCTGGTGACAAAATTCAAACTTTAACCAAATAAATATCTGGTTAAAGAAAAGATCTCTATTAATATTCTAACCACAACTTTATCAAATTGCACAAGAGAAGATTATTACGGTTTTAATTCTGACGAAACTTTTACTTATAATGAATCTGAAAATATCCTGCAGTTTTCTTTTGATGATTATGAAAGTACTCTAATTGATATAGAAATTATAGCATCAACTATAAAATTCTCTATAGCCTCTAATTTTAACGGATGCTATGAAACTAGAGAGGAATAAAAAATTAGTTCAAATTACAACTAACCAATTTTCTTATCATAAATACATTAATTCGTCCTTGACTTATTTTTGTGATTGCCCTATTTATAACGTGTTTTACTCCTTACAAACAAGTCATCTCACATTTATCCTGTTTTTTATTGATGACATTTCTACTACATCACGATATATAATAAAACAAACGATCATGACTTCAATTAAATCACAATTACTTACTATTTTAATAGTTAGTTTTCTTGTTTCCTGTTCCTTTTCCAATTCACAAAATGAACAAGAAAATAATGACAGTAAAACAACACAAAACAAGAAACTAAAAAACGTTAAGGTTTACGATGACACCAATGGTATGGTAGTCTTGCACTTTCCTATCCCAAAAGATTGGAATTACGATGCTGACAAAAATGCAGAATTTATGCTAACAGCACCAAATAACATAAAAGTAGCTCAACCGCAACCGCAAACATATGCTTATGCGAATGATGCGTTTTCATTACAAACACTGCAGCAAATGCAATCGCAAGATTTTGAAATTGCACCAGTATCAGCTCTGAGTGATATTTTACAAAATCACGTTATACCATCTGCAGAATCTCAAGGTTATACCCTTATTAAAGATTATAAGTTGCCAGGAGTTCTAAATTTTTTGCAGCGTTATGAATCTGGTATACTAAAAACAGGCATGAAAAGTGAGTTTCATGTTCTTGGTACAGACTGGAAAGACAGCAATGGAAATAAGTCTTTTATAGTGTTTGTGCAAACTATTATGTACAAGCATGGTTTTATATATTGGACACTTCAATCTACAGAACTCGAAGCACCTACAGCCCATTTTAATGATGCTAAAGACGCGTTTATTTATGCACTTGCAAATAGACAAATTAATATGGCATGGCAACAAGTTAAAAACAGAGAATTATTAGAAAGTATCCGAAGTAATAATGCCTATTGGGAAAAGGTTACTAGACAAAGTCAAATACAACATAATCAACGTATGGCTGCTATAGAATCGAGAGGAAATACGGCTCGAGCTATTGGCAATACCTACAGTGATATCTTAGATATAAGTCATTCTGGCTATCTCAAAAGAGACGCTATGAACAGTGCTGGATATTCCAAAACAGTAAATATGATTGGGGAACGCTCTACAATATCTAGCACAGCAACTGGCGAGCAGTACAATGTAAAAGCTGGTAGCAAATTTTATTGGGTAAATACGAATGGTGAATATTTTGGGACAGACAATGCTTTTTACGACCCAAGAGTGGATAATAGAGTGAACAACAGCGAATGGACTCAATTTGAAATAAACAATTAAACCGCTAGGCAATAAACGATGACGTCTTAAATTATTTACGATGTCTCTATATAATCCTAAAAAACAATTATGAAATCAATACAATTAATTTGCACTCTTCTAGTTTTAGCATTAATATGTTCTTGCAGCTCTAATGATGATGGCAATAACGAAAATGATAGCCTTAATAATTATACTACAGAATGTGAAAACGGAAATGGTCCAAATACAATTACGGGACCAAAAGCTGCCTATTGGGATAATGCAAAAGGGGTTCCGTTACCGCTTACACAACCACCTTTATTGGCAAACATGGAAGGTTATTACATACATAATAGTTATCCTGCAATAGGATTTCCGTTACCTCAAGGTTATAGCGGTTTTGATATTTATGATCAAGCTTCAGGTACTTTCGGTGTTGACGTAAAACGCAATGACAATAAAGCAGTTTGGACCTATATACCCACAACATCCTTTACTGGCAATTTTACCATTACTGATGCAATTACTCTTATAGTAAATAAAATGTTTTCGGATGTTGGTTTTAACGGTAATAGCTATGAAGTTGAATGCTCAGAAACACAACCTGTAAATTTAGGAGGAGGTGTAACGAGAATTTACAGTGCTCGATTAATACGTTTTGGTGATTTTACGGGTCAAGTATATGCCATTAATACAACATTAGAAGGTTTAGTCGGAATTACATATGTTTCTGCCGCAGCTTCCGTAGGACCAACTAATGAATACAATAGTTTAGTCGCCAATATTTTTATACCGCTTAATTATCAACTATTAGTAAATGATAACGGTCTCTTAGATTCCGATTTAGATGGCGTTCCAGATGTTGATGATGCGGCACCTAATAATCCTAACATTCAATAAAAATAATTACGGAAAACTCACTATTACTTATTCATAACAAATTAAAAAAGAAAATATGAAAAATTTAAAAATAGTATCACTCATATTCGCATTATCAACAGCATTATTAATGACCAACTGCTCATCATCTGATGACATTAACAATAATCCACCAGGGATTTTTTCGGCCAATGCCTTAGGTACTGGAATTGATAGTGGCAACGTAGAATGGACAGAGGCAATAGACCCAGACGATGATTCGGTAACATATAACGTTTATTTAGAAGGTGAACTCATAGCTGCTGGAGGCACAACGTTTACGTATACTTTTTCGGGATTAGAACCTGAAACTATTTATGAAGGTTATGTTGAAGCAAGAGATGGTAGAGGTGGTACTTCTATAGCAGAATTCTCATTTGTTACAGAACCTGAAGTTATCATATTTAATGTTGATGCCACTTGGTGGTTTTACGATCAATACTCTGAAGGTGGAGGTTTACGCTCATTATTTAGAGGAGGTTTTGTAATTCCATATTATGAAGACGCTACGACTTATCAAATTGAAATACTAGATTACGGATGGGTTAGTGATACCTACAGTATTGGCAACACCCATATTGGCAGTATTTATACATGGACCAATGACTCTCAATCCACTCCTATAGGAGCTGTTTTCGCCGACCAACCTTCGGATGGAGATTATAGTGCTGCACTTACAAGCACTTCTGTAAACACAATTGGTTCAGGTTTCGATGTTGCTCTAGGTAATTATGAGACTATATATGGTGAAGCTAGAGTAACGATTATCATAGGAAACTAAAACTGTTTTAATACTAATATTAACTTTCAGTACTTAAAATATGTAATTAATCGCATTTGTTTGATATCTAGTCCTTTTCTCTTATATTTATTCTTAAATGCAAGAGAAAAAACCAACCCTTTCTTTGGACAATAGCTTAATAGAAGCCGTTAAAAATAACAATACGCAAGTATTAAAGAACTTGTATGTTCACAATTATCCTAAAATTGAAATTTTAGTTTTAAAGAATAGTGGCACAAAGGATGCCGCAAAGGATATCTATCAGGAGGCATTTTTAGCAGTTTGGCAAAACATTAAACAAAACAAATTTGTACCGCAAACTGAATCCTCAATAAATGGTTATATCTATACTATTGCGAAGCATAAATGGCTAGATGTTTTAAGGTCTCAAGGCTATAAAAAAACTATTGTCGCATCACAATTAGAACATTTTGAAATAAAAGCAGAAGAAAATAACGATATTGATGATGACATTTTAAAAGATAAACGATTAGAAAATGTAATGCTTGCGTTTAAAAATTTAGGTGACGCATGCAAGAGCTTACTGCGTAAGTTTTATTTTGAAAAGAAGTCTATGAATGTAATTGCTAAAGAATTAGCATTAGATGCTGCTTCTACAAGAAATAAAAAATATAGATGTATGCAAAAGCTTAAAGAGATAGCTTTAAAAAATTGATTATTAGCAACAATGGACTTACAACACACATCACAGGAAGAATTTGAATACATTGAAAAATATCTCAATGGTATTTTAGAGGCTTCTGATTTAAAAACTTTTGAACAACGTCTTCAGAATAATGCTGAATTCAAATTAAAAGTAGAAGAATACAAAACACTATTTACAGGTATTGAAACCCAAGCACTAAAGGAACAACTAAATGTGTTTCATAAAGATATACCTAATAACACATCACATCTTACAACAGAAAACACTAAAGTTCATACTCTAAACTGGAAACGACTTTTAGTCGCAGCTGTTCTGATTATTGCTGCTGGTAGCTTTTGGTTTTTAAATGGAAATTCTAATGAACGTTTATACGCTAAGTATTTTACTCCAGATCCGGGCTTACCAACAACTATGAGTAATACGGATGATTATGAGTTTTATGAAGCCATGGTATTTTACAAACAAGGGAATTATAAAGATGCCATTTCTAAATGGGAAATATTACAAAAAGCAAAACCCGATAACGATACGCTGAATTACTTTATTGGAGTCGCGTATTTAGCAGATAAGAATGAAGACAGCGCAATTTCTCTTTTAGAAAAAGTTTCAAAAAATGCTGAATTTGTATTCGTAAATGACGCATACTTTTATTTAGGATTAGCCTATTTAAAAACTGAAAAAATAGAAAAAGCAAAAGCTAGTTTACAGAATTCAACTAGCGAAAATAGCAATGCCCTTTTATCTGAGCTGAACGATTAACCATTTAATAACGCACTGATTATGAAGCAATTTTGTAATTGTTATAGGATTTTTATGCTCGTTTTTTTCGTTTTGACAGGAAAACAAGGGTTTTCACAAAACGATTCTAGTTTTGGAATCGCTTACGTACAAGAACTCATAAACTCAGATTCTCTACAAAAAGCTAAAACAGAACTTCATAAACAAATAAACTATTTTAAGTCGAAAAAAGAATACGACACTTTATCTCATTATGTTTATATGCTTGGTAAAATTGAACTATCAAATGATAGTGAAACCAAGTCATTATCTCAGAGCATAGATTTAGCAAAATTCGTTAAAAAACACACGTCAAAATCAAAATCAAAACATCAAATTGAAATTGATTTATCTAAATTATTTAATGAGCATGGCAACCCACAAAAAGCATATGAATATGCCCAAACGTCTAAAGAAATTGCTTTAAACCTAGAGGACACTGAACCCTTATTGAATTCAGATTACTATTTAAGTGAATATGCTTTACGATCTGGAAACATTAATCTTTTTGAGCAACATACAAGAGATGCACTAAAAATAATCGAAAAGAATCCCTCTAAAAAATTTAAGATCTCAGCACGAGTTTATAATTACCTTGGTGCATTAATGTACTTTACTTCAAAACCAGATAGTGCGTTATACTATTATGAAACTGGCTTAAGAAAAACGAGTGAAATGATTAACAATCCTGAAAACAGATTGTATTTTCCGGCAACTATCAAATCTAATTTAGTTTTATTAAAACAGAGTCAGAGTAAATATTCTGAAGCGATGCAATTAATTCAAGAAAGCATAAAACTATATAAGGAGTTTATAAACAATACACACAATCATCCACTAACGTTTAGAGTACAGCGTAACCTATCTTTAGCGTATCGTAATTTATCAAGCCTTTACTTTGATCTTGGTGATTATCAAAATGCTAAGAAAATAAGTATCATAGCCTACAAACACGCAGAAGAGAATTTATTACCTAATAGCTTAGAGAATTTTTCGGCTATCACATCGCTTGCTGAAATAAAAATTCCACTAAAAGAATTTGAAAGCTCTTTAGCTTTGCTAGATGAAGCCGAAATTATAGTAAACAAAATACCTGGAAATAATTTTCAATTAAAAGCTAATCTGTATTACAATAAAGGATTAATTAATAAAGAATTAGAGAATTTTAAGGAGGCGAAAAAATATTTAGAATTAAGCAATCAACTTCATCAAAAAGCACATCCAAACGAATATAGTCGTGATCGGTTATTTACCATTATAAATTTATCCCTTGTACTTGCTACACTTAATGAAAAAGAAGAGGCCATTTTAATTTTACAAAACACCTACGACTATTTCTTAAAAAACGAAGGAGAACAAAGTAATTTAACAAATATCGTTTTAGCAGCTTTAACCAAAACCACGATGCTAACTAATGATTATGAGCAGAGTTTAAAATGGAGTCATAAAAGTATCGCTTTGTATAAAAAATATAATGATACGATTAAAAACAGCTATGACAAATCACATTTTGAAGAATATAAGGCAGAAATATTAGTCCTGAATGCAAAAGCAAAATACAATTTATCTAATACAAAAGACGAGTTATTCCTAAAAACGATTTTGTTAGATGTAACCAAAGCCATAAATACCCTAGAAGAAAGAAGAGCATTAATAACGTCTGTAACGGATGTTAATAGATTAATAGAGAGTAATCATATAGCCTTTGATTTTGCCAAGCAACTAAATCTCGAATTGTATGAAATAACAAACAATGAAACCTATCTAAACCAAACTGTAAGCCTACATGAATCTTCGTTATATAATCGCATACGTGCACGTTTAAACATAAAAACATCTATTGCTTTTACAGATATACCAAATAACATAATTACACGAGAAAATGAGCTTAGAGCGTTACAAAATTCTAATACGGAAGACCAAGAGAATGATGCAGTGGAATTTTTAATTGCTAACAATAATAAATGGACAGCTTTTTTGGACTTTTTAAAGCAGCAATACCCTAAATATTACAAAATGCGTTATGCGACTATAGAAGAGTCCCTAGAAGGTTTACAAGATAACATTCCTAACCAAACAACAATAGTTCGCTATGTCTTTATTGAAAGTGATTTGTACGCATTCGTAGCAAACAAATCTGATAAAAACATTTTTAAATTAGACTCTAAAAATCTAAAAAACCAAATTACCATCCTTGAAGACAACCAATTTAATATTAGAGAGATAAGCGCAATTTATTATGAGCTTTATAACACATTATGGCAACCATTTGAAAACATGGTTACTTCAAAAAATGTTATTATTATTCCCGATGGTGAACTCTTTAATTTAAGCTTTGAGACTTTAACGCCTAAACCTATTACGACTTTTAGCGAATTGGCTAAAAACAGTTTACTAGCAAAACACAATATTTCATACAATTACAGTCTATTACTAATAGACGAAGCTAAAAAAAGCACTTATTATAACTCCGATTTTATTGCTTTTGCTCCAGAGTTTAATTCTAAAATGAAGTCTGATTATCAAATAGCAATTACAGATTCTATTTCGCTAGATAAAACGTATTTAAAATTATTACCACAACCATTTGCAACAAAGCTAGTCAAAGACTATACGAAACTATTTAAAGGGACCTCTTTCCTAAATGAAAACGCATCTAAACAAATATTCACGGAACAAGCCAAAGAACATAAAATAATCCATATTGGTACACATGCAGAATCCAATAATATTTCTCCAGAATTATCCAGACTTATATTTGCTAAAAATGTAAATGATACTATTTCTTCAGATGATAATTCATTATACACCTATGAAATTTACAATCAGAATTTGTCTTCTAACTTAGCTATTTTAACAGCTTGCGAAACCGGAAAACCATCCTACCAATCTGGAGAAGGTATGATTTCATTAGCACATGCTTTTAATTATGCTGGTAGTGAAAGTATTTTAACGAGTCTATGGAAAATTGATGAACAATCTAGTGCTGTCATAATCGAAAACTTCTATGACTATCTTAAAAACGGATTACCTAAAGATGAAGCCTTACAAAAAGCAAAACTAGACTATATATCTACAGCAAAAGGCCGAACTGTTTCTCCTCAATATTGGGCGGGTATGGTTTTAATAGGAGATACGTCGCCTATCGATTTAGAAACGTCATCCCATTTCATTTTTTGGCTATTAGGAATTACTTTGATTATCATCTTAGCGTTTGCGATAAGAAGAAAAAGATCAGCATCAGAACTATAGCTCAAAATTCCAAAATATTAGAAACTAAAAAAGTCTTTCCGAAAAGGAAAGACTTTTAATATCTTAATAGAAACTACAATTAATTAGATTGCAGCAACATGTTTAGTTAACTGAGATTTTAAATTACCAGCCTTGTTAGCATGAATAACATTTCTCTTTGCTAATTTATCTAACATACTAATAACTGAAGGTAACATTGTTTGTGCCTCTTTTGCATCAGTAATTTCACGTAACTTCTTTATAGCATTACGAGTTGTCTTATGCTGATATTTATTAAGTACACGTCTTTTTTCGTTACTTCTAATTCTTTTTAAAGCTGACTTATGATTTGCCATTATATTATTTTCTTATTAAAAATTGTAGCCCGTAGGGGAATCGAACCCCTCTTACATGGATGAAAACCATGCGTCCTAGCCGATAGACGAACGGGCCATTTTGGTTATTATATTATTTAAATGAACCTGCAACGTTTCCATTGCGGATGCAAATTTACAACTATTTTTAAATTGTGCAACAACCTTATTAATTTTTTTTTAAAAAAAATTAATAAGCCTTCGCAAAAAGCACACGTTGCATAGATGGTTTTCCGCTGTAAACGCAAGTCCCCTCTTCCTTCTTATTCACTGAAGGAATGCATCTTATCGTTGCTTTTGTGGCCTCTTTAATCTTTTGTTCAGTCTCTGCAGTACCATCCCAATGCGCAGAAATAAATCCTGTTTTTGTTTCTAAAACTTTTTTAAATGTTTCAAAATCGTCAACTTCTGTGGTGTGATCGTCCCTAAAATTTAAAGCTTTGGTAAATAAATCGTTTTGTATGACTTCTAAAAGATCTTTAATAGTAGAAGCTAAACCATCGATTTGTACAATCTGTTTAGTTAATGTATCACGTCTTGCTAACTCAACCGTATTATTTTCTAAATCTTTTGGTCCAATAGCAATACGTAATGGCACACCCTGTAACTCGTGTTGTGCAAATTTGGCACCTGGTCTATGTGTTGTTCTTTTATCAAACTTACAACTAACACCTAATGCTTTAAGTTCTTTAATTATACTTTCGGCTTTTTCAGAAATCGCTTCAAATTGTTCGTCTGTCTTAAAAATAGGCACAATAACAACTTGCGATGGTGCTAAATTTGGTGGTAAAACCAAGCCCTTGTCATCACTATGCGTCATAATCAAAGCACCTACCAATCTTGTAGAAACGCCCCAAGAAGAAGCCCATACATAATCTAATTTACCTTCGTTATTGGTAAACTTAACATCAAAAGCTTTTGCGAAATTTTGACCTAAAAAATGTGAAGTACCAGCTTGAAGTGCCTTTCCGTCTTGCATTAAAGCTTCAATACAATACGTTTCAATAGCACCTGCAAAACGTTCACTCTCTGTTTTCACCCCTTTAATAACAGGAATTGCCATAAAGTTTTGAGCAAACTCTGCGTAAACATTATTCATTTGTTCTGTTTCTGCGAGTGCTTCAGCTTTTGTGGCGTGTGCGGTATGACCTTCTTGCCATAAAAATTCAGCAGTACGTAAAAACAAACGCGTTCTCATTTCCCAACGCACTACATTTGCCCATTGATTTATCAAAATTGGTAAATCTCTATAACTTTGAATCCAACCTTTATAAGTATTCCAAATAATAGCTTCACTTGTTGGTCTTACAACCAATTCCTCTTCAAGCTTAGCTTCAGGATCTACTCTTAATTTCCCTGGATTATCTGGGTCATTTTGTAACCTATAATGCGTCACAACGGCACATTCTTTCGCAAAACCTTCGGCATTCTTCTCCTCGGCTTCAAATAAACTTTTAGGCACAAATAATGGAAAATAAGCATTCTGATGTCCTGTTTCTTTAAACATTCTATCTAATTCTGCTTGCATTTTCTCCCATATAGCATAGCCATAAGGTTTAATAACCATACAACCTCTAACGGCAGAATTTTCTGCTAAATCAGCCTTTACAACTAATTCGTTATACCATTTTGAATAATCTTCAGCTCTACTAGTAAGATTTTTGCTCATTTTCCGTGTTTTGGCACAAATATTGTGCTTATGTTAAATGTATTAAATAATACAGCAAAACTAACTATTTTTGCTATGTTCAACAATAAAATAAAAGAGATATGCAATTTAAAACTATTTTAACTCAAAAATTGCCATTTTTTGTTGCACTCGGTTTATTAACCGTGTTAACTTCTTGTGGTTCGTTTCAGTATGCAGGTTACGACAATGACGGTATTTATGCTACTGAAGATTACGAAAACGACATTGAAGAAACAGTTGTTACAACTTCGACAAATGATTCTAATTATTACAAAAATTATTTCGCTGAAAACTCGGCTGAAGTTGATGCCATAAATGAAGAGTCCGAAATTTTTACAGATATTGATTCTTACGAAGGCAATTATACAGAACAAGTAATCGACACCTTAGAACAACAACCTGCTTATGGAGGCTGGGGACAAAATAGCAATACGGTTACTATTAACTATATAGATAACGGCTGGTATGGCTACAACAGTCCATGGATATGGGGTGGCGGACTTGGTTATGGCTACTATGGTTGGGAAAGACCTTGGGGCTATAATTATGGGTACGGTTGGAACAACCATTGGTACTATGGAGGCTATTATGGATATGGCTATTATGCTCCTTGGAGATATAACTATGGTTATGGATATAATAGTTATGGTTTGAATAGTGGATATTACAGAAATAATAGATACGCCTATAATAATACAAGAAGAGGATCTTTACTTTCTAATAATAGTTTAAACCGTAGAAGCAATTCTGCCCTATCTAGAAGTAATTATTCTACACGAAGATTATCGAATACTTCAAGTCTATCTAGAAGTAGGCTTAATAGCAATCTAAGATCCAATACAGCTACTACGAGAACGTCTAGAAGTACAACGAGCCCAACTCGTACCTTTAGGAATTCTACTTCTACAAGACGAGTTACTCCTACTACGAGAACAACTAGACCTACAACAACCAGACCTACCAATAGAACGACAACAAGACCAACCTCTAGATCGATTACTCCTACAAGAAGTACAAGATCTTCAGGAGCGGTTCGCTCAAATTCTAGCACTTCAAGATCTTCAAGTAGTACTGTAAGATCATCAGGAAGTTCTAGATCTAGTAGTGGTAGCAGTAGTAGTTCTTCTAGCAGTAGTAGACGAGGTGGTAGAGGTTAAACTTTAATAAATTCTAAAAAATTACATATGAAAAAGTTACTTATGCTGAGCATAGGCTTAATAAGCACGTCTTATATTTTAGCGCAAGACATTACAGATGCTCTTAGATATTCTATGGATGAGATCCAGGGAACGGCACGTTATAGAGCTATGAGTGGTGCTTTTGGAGCCTTAGGTGGTGACATGTCTAGTGTTAATATAAATCCGGCAGGTTCTGCTATTTTTAATAATAGCCATGCCTCAATATCCTTAGGCCTATTTAATACCAATAATGATATTAGCTACTTTGATAGTACTAATTCATCCTCTAACTCTAATATAGACTTAAACCAATTAGGTGCTGCATTTATTTTTAAAAACACGAATACAAGTTCAGGTTGGAATAAATTCTCATTAAGTTTTGCGTATGATCGCTCTGCTGATTTTGATAATGATTGGGTTGCAAGTGGCGTAAACGAAAATAACACTATTGGTGATTTTTTCCTATCCAATGCGCAAGGGTTACGTTTGGATGAAATTTCAGCTTTACCTGGAGAATCACTTTCAGAAGCTTACTCAGAGATAGGGTCTTTTTATGGCTATAGAAATCAACAAGCATTTTTAGGTTATGAAGGTTATATTATTGAACCATTAGACAACGCTGATGAAAATATAGAATATGACACAAATATAAAGGGTGGTAACTATAAGCAACGCTATGCGTATGCTAGCAGAGGTTACAATGGGAAATTGGCCTTTAATATTGCAACAAGCTATAAAGACAAATTTTATTTTGGATTGAATCTTAATTCGCATTTTATAAATTATGAACGTACCACATATCTCAATGAATCGAACTCAAACGCAAGTTCTATTATTAAAGATGTAGATTTTGAAAACAATTTATTAACTACAGGAAGTGGTTTTTCATTTCAACTGGGAGGTATTGCAAAAATAACTGAAGAATTAAGAGTTGGATTATCTTACTCCTCTCCTACTTGGTATAGAATTTCAGACGAAACATCACAATATTTAGCAACTTCAAGACTAGAAGGTGGTTCTAACATCAATCAAATAGTCAACCCAAATGTCGTTAATATTTATGAAGAATATAAATTACAAACTCCAGGTAAAATTACGGGTAGTTTAGCTTATGTTTTTGGTCGTAAAGGTTTATTAAGCTTTGATTATGCTGTAAAGGATTATAGTAATTCGAAATTTAAACCAACAACAGATGCTCTTTTTTCTAGTTTGAACAATAGCATAAGTAATGATTTAGACTCTGCTGTGTCTTACAGATTAGGTGGTGAATACCGTTTTAAACAAGTTAGTTTTAGAGGTGGATACCGTTTCGAAGAAAGTCCTTATAAAAATGATAATTTTTATGGTAATCTGAATGGTTATTCATTAGGACTAGGTTATAACTTTGGAGATATTACTTTAGATTTTGCATTCAGTCAATCCCAGCGCGATTATGATTATCAATTATATTCTGAAGGTTTAACAGATGCTGCTCAATTTCAATCTAAGTATACAGACCTTATTTTAACACTAGCCTTTAATATATAATTAATGTTAGACATTAAGTCATCTTAAATATTGACCGCATACATTATTAAAAAATCCAGTAAAGTTAACTTTACTGGATTTTCTATTTATGCATATAATTAAGTATTAACATAGTTTTCTACTCCTGTTTTACGCTGTATTACTTTTATGTCTAAGACATCTATGTTTCAAAAGCTCATTACGGCTTGCTAAAATATTAAGTCCATAATCACACTCGATAATTATTAGATTAGAATAGCTCATTACCCAATACTTGATAGCCTGTTTTATCTTTATTTGCTTGTGTCTCAATAATAATTCTATCCTCAAACTATTAAAATAGTATATCCCGCTTTCTAAATACCTCGTGAATTAAACTACGATGAATGTATAAGATACTAGATACTGACCTTAATAAAAAAAGCCTGAACAAATTAATGTCCAGGCTTATTTATTGTCATAAAAGTATACCTATCGTTTCAAGGTAAAATGGGCTTTAAATTCTTTACGTACACCGTTGCTTGGTTCGTCGTATTCTACTGTAAACCAGTAGTCACTCGTTGGCATTGCTTCATTATTAAACGTTCCATCCCAACCATTTCCATCGGGACTTAATTGTTTTAATAATTTTCCGTACCGGTCAAATATATAAATTTTTGCATTACTTCCAACACCTTCAATGTTCCAAGTTTCATTATTTCCATCTCCGTTGGGCGTAAAATACAGCGGATAGTCGATAATAAACTTTGATACAGCGATTAATCCACAACCATTTTTATCTCGTGCTGTGATCTCATGGTCTCCTGATGATAAGCCTGTAAAGATGCCTTCATCTTGCCATGGTCCTCCATCTAAACTGTATTCATAAACTCCAATTCCGGTAGCTATGGCTTCTAAAACATGGTTGTCAGCAAAAGCTTGAGTTAAGAGTTCTATCGTTAAACTTGGTGGTTCACTTTCTATAACGTCAGTTGTATCGGTATTAGTACAATTGGTCTCTGTGGATGTGCTCATATCTGTCACTAAGACACTATAACTTCCTCCTTGGGTTGGCATGATACTTGGCCCTGTTGCTCCTGGTATCATGGTGCTGTTATAACTCCACTCAAAACTATAGTCTGTTGCTGATAAACCGGTATCAATCACTAATGGGTCTAAAACTTCGGTACCATTAGTATTTAAACATAGAATATAATTGGCTTCTAAATTAAATTCGGGTAATGGATTTACCTGTAAGGTTAATGCGGCAACTTCATAACACACAGAGGTATCATT
>NZ_FNCZ01000014.1 GCF_900099995.1 Winogradskyella thalassocola | reverse complement strand
TGGATTTTCTACTGATACTTTGAATCCAGTTTCTAGCAAATAATAAGCTAACTGATAGTGATAATAACCTGTAGCTTCCATAACGCAATAGCTATTAAAATCTAAGAGTTTTGAGAACTTTTTAAAGCCAAGTTCATTGTTTTTAAACTGATAGTAATTACCATCAGAATCTGTAACATCAAAAACCTTTTGGCTGATGTCAATTCCAAAATATTTAATATCTTTATTCATAAGAAAATGTTTTTTTGAAAGGACATACTACGCGAGTTTCAACGACTTAAAATCGAGGTCTAAAAGCCTCACAGAACTGTACGAAATCTGTGTAGAAAAGAGAGGGGATTTTCAATGTTGACGAGATCTAAAGTCTCTGCGTGTATATTAACCTTATTCCTCTCTTTTGTTCTTTCTAATTTATCCTTAAATTTAATGAATTGTAAACTTAAGACGTGTATAACCAATTGCTTGGTCTGTGTGTACTCGGAAAATCCGTGGGATTTTCCTCTGGTTCGTTTTCTATTTACTAACTTAGTGCTAGCCAACGCAACTAGCCATACACAAATACGTTAGTCACCATAAAATTAAAAAAATGAGAATAACAATCATTATAATTATTCTGACAATTCAAGTAGGTTGTAAAAACCGTAATGAGACGAATATTAAGTCTGAAAATTCTGCCATCACTGAATTAACGAAATGCAACTACAATAATGAAGCAATTACTAAATATCACATTCTAACTAATAAAGCTGAAATTGCAATTTGTGATCGTGATTTCGATAGAGCATCCAAAAATTACTCATTGGCATTTAAAGAAATCAAAAAACCTTTTTGTTCTGATGTTTATAATGCCGCACTTTCAAATCAACTCTCTAATAATTTAGATGAAAGAAATTTAAATCTTCAACTACTTATAAATAATTCAGATGATTTAAGTTTGCTAAAGTCAATTTTTGTCAACACATATATAGATGAAAACCTTTGGAATTCTTTTATAGAGAAAAGAACGACTGAATATGACTCAAGATTAAGAAATGAATTCAAATCAATTTGGGAAAGAGATCAAATGTTCAGACCAATGTACGATACTCATGATGACACTATTCAAGCTAATCGAATAATAAATATGAACAGGATACTTTCCATAACTGATTCTCTTGGCTTCCCTTCTCAGATAGAGCTCGGTTTTAGAAAATCTTTAAGAGGGCAAAATCATGATGTGGTTTTAGTTCATACATCTCAAAGAAGAAGCAGCAATAAAAACATAATTGATCTTGAACCAATTCTTTGCAAGGCAGTAAATGAGGGGCGATTTGATCCTGAACAGGCAATCTCTTACCTACATTTCCAAAATGATAAAGATAAAGGAAATTTTGAGGTTTACTCAACTTGGCAATATAGACATCACTTGTTGCCAGATTCTCTAAATAACAAAATATGGCTTCCAAATTTGATTAAGGAAAAATATGAGAGTGCCAATAGAATAAGAAAAAAATGGAATGCTGATCAATTAGATGACATTGCAACAAAATCTGATTTTAATTCAAAAAGCAACATACCGTTCATATTTACATCAGTTATGACATTCATTGAAAATATGCCAACAGATCTAACTCTGGAAGAGGCTTTGGAACAATATAAAATGACTACTTCAGATAAAAGACCATTTGAAAAGTCAAAAATACGGTGACTAACACCGTATAAAATTAATTGCTGGTTATAGCTTACTTACGAAAGTCCTCGCGGACTTTCTATCTGTGATTTATTTGCTAACTTTAGTGCTTAAACTCACCACTAATCATACATAACCACGCAACAACACTTAACAAAGATAAATATGATAAAAAACAGGTTAATTATTGCGTTTGTTTTAATTTCAAATATAGTCTTAGCACAGCATGAAAATGATATTAGGCAATTCGATAAAACACTAAATCAATTTCTAAATGTAAGAGATTTTTGTATTTCAAAAAGTGGTGATGAAGTGTTTTTTACAATACAAAGTCCTGGTCAAGAAATTTCTCAATTAGCTAGTATGAAAAAAGAAGATAATGAATGGACAGCACCCAAACTATTATCCTTCTGTGATTCAAACATGTATTTAGAACCATTTTTATCAGTTAATGGAAATCGCTTATTTTTTGCTTCCGACAGACCATTAAATGATTCTATTAATGTTAAGAAAAACTTTGATATTTGGTACGTAGATAGAGATACTAAAGATAGCGAATGGTCTCAACCAAAAAACATAGGAAAACCTATTAATTCTGACTTAAACGAGTTTTATCCTACGCTTAGTGAAAACAATAATTTATACTTCACATTAGAGTCTCCTAATGGATTAGGAAAAGATGATATTTATTTTAGTAAATGGGAGAATGATAAATATTCAAATCCTATTGTATTAGATGAAAACATAAACAGTGAAGGTTATGAGTTTAATGCTTTTATCTCTAGTAATGAAGATTTTATGATATTTTCAAAATACAATGAGAAAGATGGACAAGGAAGTGGCGACCTCTATATCTCCAAAAAAGATGCCAACGGAAAATGGAAAAAAGCAACTAACTTAGGTACCCCTATTAATACACAAAAAATGGAATATTGTCCGTTCTATGATGAAAAAAACCAAATATTGTACTTTACAAGCAAGAGAAGTAACATTTACTCAAGAAATTTTAAAAACATATCAGATTTTAAAAATTACGTTCGTGAAAATAATAATGGATTGAGTAAAATCTATATGGTACCATTAAAAATAAAATAGAAACTGTCGCCTACAATGCATAACGAATCATTATTCCAAACCACTAGCAACATATAAAAAATAAGTAAATGGCATAATAATTGAATGCACAAAGAAAATCAAAAAAAAAAACCATATTTATGAACACGTTAAAATTACCAATAACACTTACTTTTTTATTAATTCTTTTTGTAGCATGTAGTACAGATGATGAAGATAATTCACGTGAAATATATACTACCGA
Organism: Winogradskyella thalassocola; assembly: GCF_900099995.1. GTDB lineage: Bacteria > Bacteroidota > Bacteroidia > Flavobacteriales > Flavobacteriaceae > Winogradskyella > Winogradskyella thalassocola. The sequence goes on along the minus strand of NZ_FNCZ01000014.1, from coordinate 19,016 downwards.
AGATTTAAATGTACTACATAATAATAGCTCTAAAACATGGGAATTAGAAGCCTACTATCAGAACTATGATAATTGGATAAGTGATCAAAATGAGTGTTTTGTTGATGACAGTTACATTTTTAAAACAGATAATGAGGTAGACGTAATTAGTGGAAATGAAAATTGTTATTATGGTGATTCAGAAATTGCAGAAGCAAGCTATACCTTTTATGAAGAACAAGGGGAAGTTTGGTTGACTATGATTAGGGGGAAAATAACAGATAATATAGTGAGTAGTACTTCCTTTTCATTAAAATTAATAGAGTTACAAGAAGATAGAATGGTATTTTCTTCTGGACATAAAGGAGATTATAAAATGGCTTTAATTTTCGTAAAAAACTAAAGACGTGTGGTAACATCCTATATAATAAATGGCTTGGTCACTGGCGATTTACTAACATTCTTACGGAATATGGCTTCGCTAGTTCGCTGAACTTGGATCTATCAATGATTTATTTGCTAAATTAGGTGCTTAACCACGCAACACCCGAGCGAAGCGAACAGACGAAGTAAACCATACACAAGACCGCTGTATACAACTAAAAGACAAAACATTAAACAGTTCAAATGACTAAAAACTGGTATTTAAATTCAAATGACGACTTAACTAAAATTGCTAGAAATTACGGTCTAAATAATTGGAATGAATTAACTGAATTCATACAAGGACTGCCATATGGTAGAAATAAAAACAGAACTGATTTTAAACTGGTTCTAATTGAAAAAAAAGGAACTTGCAGTTCAAAACATTCTACTCTAAAAGAAATAGCTAATAGAAATAATTTCCCTGATGTAAAATTGATTCTTGGCATGTACAAAATGAATAATAGTAACACACCAAAAATCGGAAACGAATTATCTAAATATGCAATTGAATACTTACCGGAAGCTCATTGTTATCTAAAAATAAACAACGTTCGTATAGATTTAACAACGAAAAGATCAAATTTTAAAAAAATTGAAAGTGACATCATTGAAGAACTTGAAATTCAACCTAATCAAGTAGCAGAATTTAAAATTGATTATCACAAGAATTTCATAAGAAATTGGTTAACAAAAACTGATCTCAATTTTACCTTTGACCAAATTTGGCATATAAGAGAACAATGCATAAGAAACTTAGCTGAATAAAAAATAATTACAGATGATAAAAGGACTTTTTGAAACACATTTATATGTAGAAAACTTAGAACGCTCTATAGATTTTTATGGTAAAACACTTGAACTTAAACAATGCTATTACGAAGACGATAGGAGAGCAGCTTTTTTTTGGATAGGTAAAGAAAAACAATCTATGCTTGGTTTGTGGGAAAAGCCAAAGGAAGAAATTGATATTAGACATTTTGCTTTTGAATGTGAACCTGAGTGGATACTAAATGAATCTGTGAATTATCTAAAATCCAGAAATCTAAAGTGCCGAAATTTTTTAAGAGACGGAACAGAAAGACCTATGGTTTTTGTTTGGATGCCCGCTATTTCTATATATTTTGACGATCCAGATGGACATTCTTTAGAGTTTATCGGGATCTTGCAGGGGAAATCTACTCCCCAAAAAGAAAAAATTGTTGTTTCCTATGAGGAATGGCTCAAAATAAAGCAAGAATAAAACGGCGTACAACCATGTACAAAAATAATATCAGTTTTTCTCTAAAATGAAAGTAAGTAAATTAAACAAATGTCTAGATTGAACCGAAAGGCTAGTGCGTTCAAATCCGTTACTATCCTTTTACTAGACCGTCGTTGGCAGTAATTATAGAAAACCATACGTTCTAAAAAAAATGAATAATAACTAAATTGGTTTTATGAATTCCGACATTAAAAACATAAAAGCTAAACTGACTTTATACGCAACCGAAAATAGTGGACGAAAAACTGGCATCGGAACAGGTTATCGCCCAAACCACGTTATGGAATATTTGCCAAATTCAAATGACTTTCCAACAACATATATTGGTCAAATTGACTTTGAAAAAGGTAGAATTTACCCAGGAGAAACTGAAAACGTAAAAGTGATCTTTTTAAAACATCAGAATATTGAAGAAATTTTAAAGAAAGGAAGAATTTGGTGGATTCAAGAAGGAGCAAGAAAAATTGGTGAAGCTGAAGTTATTCAGATTTTAGAGGAATAAAAACTACTACCAACAATAGGTATAATGAACGGCTTACCTCTAGCCTACCTGCAAAAATCCCCGCAGACTTTATTGGTAAGTAATTATTTATTAAATGATATTCAAAAAAAACACCCACTCTTACGAGCAGGTGCCATCACTAACAAAAAAACTCAAAAAACATCATGAGTTTCTCATGACACGACAAATCTAAACCCTAACTTTAGATTCCTCTTTTTTGCTAGCAATCAATCAACTTAACTTAATCTGCTTCCCCACAAATTAAGCGGTTGAAAGCTTATTAAAATCTATAGCTTACCGTTCCTTTTAGAAAGAATGGTGTACCAGGTGTAAAATGTATTTCTTCAACAGATTGTGCTTCGTTTTGCAAACGCGATTCTGTAGCAAATTGGGTTTCATTCCAATCCACATCAAATAAGTTTTCTATCGCAAAACCAAATGTGATGTTATTCAGTTTATAATTCACATTAAAATCAGTTACCATATACCCTTCTGCTACAATTGAATTGTCTTCGTTTGCTGCTCTATCATCTAAATATCTAAAACGTAAACCTCCAGAAAACCCATTAAGATCATCCACAGACAAACCTCCAATTAGCGTAAAATCTGGTGCTAAAGGAATGTAGTTTTCACCATCCGGATCATCTACACTTCTGGCATTGGTAAGCGTTGCATCTGTATCTAAAAACAACCAATCGGTCAACTGGTAACGCAAGCCTAAATCTAATCCGTAACGTCTTGTTTTTCCGCTTGGCTCTACAATACCTGCATCTCCAACATAAACGAATTCTTGTTCTAAAAACAAATACCATAAGGCAGAGTTCACTACGAGCTTAGGAAATGGTTTCCATACAGATCCTAAATCGGCTCCATAAGAACGTGGTAAAATATCTTCGCCTCCATTGGCAACCACCACTCTGGTATCGTTAGAGTGAAATCCTATTCCTGATTTTAAATACAATTGCAGATTATCTTGTGCATTGTAATAGAAATTCAACTTCGGACTTACAATCGTTTTAGTTTCTGCTAAAGTTTGGTAATTAGACTGCAAAGCATCGTTATACATAAACTTGAAATAGTCTAAACGTAACGCTGGTGCCACTTTAAATTTTCCAAATTCAAATTCTGCATTTACAAAAGCGTCAATATTTGTTTGGTTAATATCTCCTAATTGAATGTTTTCTAAAGTTGTGGACCTGTTTAAGGTTCTAGATAATTCTACATCATCAGAAATATCATGTCTTAAGCCTATACCAGAGGTTAGCGTCAATTCCGTATCGCCCAAATATGTGGTGTGTGTAATGGCGGTGTTGACACCAAAAATATTTCGATCTTCTTTCTGATAAATTTGATCTCCATTAATAGGATCTTCTAAAAAGAAGGTAAAATTAGAATACAACTCAAAAGCATAATGCGAATAAAAGGCGTTAGCACTTAAACTGGTATGATCATCAATATACTTATCGAAAGTTACATTAAGATTGGTACGTTCTGTTTGTCCGCCTTCAGTATCATCAATGGCTCCAAATCGTGAAATGTTTCCATTATCTACTTCGCGCTGTGGAATCTGCCCAGAAGCATCCCAACGGCTTGTAAAATGAGAAGCCGTTAAGATCAGTTTGTCGTTTTCTGGTGAAAACATAACGTACTTTCCAAATAGGTTTAAACGGTTAAAGTTCTGTGGTGATTCAAAAGGACCATCCGTATTAATATATTCTAATGCCACATAAGCATTTTGGTTTTTAGTATCTTCTAAAAGATTGAATAAACCAACCGTTCTCATAGTATTAAATTGCCCCACAGAAAACGAAACCTCACTTTCTTTTAGGTAATCTTTTGTTTTAAAATTAACGTAACCGGCTGTATTAAAATCTCCTTCTTGCGCATAATAACCACCTTTACCAAAATCAATTTTATTCACCGTTTCAGGGATTACAAAATGCAAATCGCTATAGCCTTGACCATGTGCGTGAGACACCATATTTACCGGCATTCCATCTACAGAAATTGATACATCAGTACCATGATCGATATCAAAACCACGTAGAAATAATTGTTCGGCTTTACCTCCACCTGCATGCTGACCAATAAATAAACCAGGCACTTTTCGTAAGACTTCTTGTGTGGAATTTACCGGAGTAACATTTAAGTCTAATCTCGAAATTGTACTTACCGTATTTAACTCTTCGGTAATCACCATTTCATCTAATTGAAAGGCTTTTTCTTCTAGAATAAAATTTAGATGTTCAATGGATTCTAAGGTTATAATTCTAGTTTTATAACCTAATAACCCAATTCTTAAAGAATCTCCTAATTTGGTATTAGCAATAACAAACACACCATTTTCTAATGTATGTGCATGACTTTCGGAAGTTTGGTTATAAATATAGGCCGCTTCCAAGGGTTGATTTAACTCATTTACGACGCGTCCTTTTACGTTTTGACTGTATGCCGTAAAGGCAAAACAACTCATAATAAAGGTTAATATACTGATCTGTTTCATTCGGGAATTTTTGAGAATTAATTTATAAATCACAGGATGACAAATACAAATATCCTGTTATAAAATTGTAAGAATTATAGCTGCTTTATCTTTGAAACCATCGTAGGTCCTAACTCATAAATACTAGCTAAAAGTTCAGCTTTTAGAGGTTGAACTTTGGCTGTTTTACCTGCTGCTTTATAAATTTCTGCCATATGGTATATGACGGCTGGCTCATAGGTTTTACCTTCTACAAATTCTACCATAATGTCATTTGCTTTCTCAATGTTTCCCGTTCTAAAATAACTCCAAGCTAATAAGTTATAAGATTGTGGTGTTGGTCTATTTTCAACTTCTTGCTTTGCGATTTCTAAAGCACGCTCTGGCATTACTATATCTTCCGAAAAAACCATAACGTTGTATTGATTATACATGTCTCCGTACAATTCATTTTTAACTGCCGCTTGATAGTTTTTTAAAGATTTTGCTTTTAACTTTGAATCGTCATTATATTCTGCAATCTGCGCTTTTAATAAATCGTAATCTGGAGTATTGTGATAAGACGTTATGTGATTTAAGATGTTTAGAGCTTCCGTTGGATTCTTCTCGTGCGAATACACAATCCATGCAATTCCTTTTTTAGCATAAGCATTATTAGGATCTAATTCTAACGCTTTTAAGAAGTAAGCGTAAGACTTATCTATGTCACCAGCATGACCATAAAAATCTGCAATATTAGTATAAGACCATAGTTTCATACCTTTTAAATTAGAAGATTCTGCGATTGCCATGGCTTTTTCCATGTTTTCAATAGCGCCATCTAAATTGCCTTTATGATCTTCTAATTTTGATAAACGAATCAAATAATCAAAACTAGATGTATTTTTGATATCTTTTAAATAGGCTTCTGCATAGATATAATTACCTAGCTCTAAATGCACATCGAAGAGCATTTTTTTAGTCCCATTGAGTTTTGCACCATTAGCTTCTGCTTTTTTCAGTAAGACTAGAGCTTCTTTAAAACGGTGTTGTGAAATGTAATTTGTAGCTATATTTTTTAAGAGTCCGGCGTCACTACCCTTAACTATTTTATTAGCTTCAAGTAGATCCTTTTCGGCTTTAATTAAATAATCAATCTCTCCTGTAACGTTAAACACCTCTGAATTGGCATTAGCACGACTGATTAAATAGGTATAAGAACTAGAACTATTCTCTATTCTATTAGTCCAAAAATCGACATCTTCTAAAAGTTTAGTTTGATCTATTTCGGTGGATAGGTATTGGCTATAATCAGCTTCATTGGTAATTTTATTAGAATTACAACTAAGCATTATTAGCGTTATAAAAATGGGAAGTATATTTTTGAGTTTCATAATAATTGGTTTTTTGAGTTTGGTTAATTCGAGTGGAAGCCCATATTAATAATCTAAAATGAGATCTTTCGATCCCATTTTAGGTTACCAATCAATCGCTTACCAAGGAGACGCTAAGTAAGGGAAAGACATCAAAAATTCTTTGTCATTAGCAGCGACATTATCACTAGATAATCCAGGGTATTCTGGGTTTGTTAAACCTGCTTCACCACCGAAAATTAATATCAATTCTACATCGATAACATCATCAGATAAGTTTCTACCTGTTAAGATATTTGTACCATCAAAAAATGTTGTTGGGTCATCTAAAGACACCGTTAATACATCTGTAGCTAAAACACCTGTAAATTGTGCCGCTGTAAAGCCTAAAGCATTAGCATCAGTTGGCGATGCTGCATCGTAAGCTGGACTCAAAGTTTCTAATTTAGTTTGAAATGCAGCTTGAAATGCAGCTCCCATATTTGAAGGGATTGTGGTATTAAAAGCATCTTTCATACCGTCGTTTACAAAAACCGTATTAATTGCTGGTCGTCCCATTTGGTCTTCCTGAACATAAGTTCCTGTAAAATTTGGACCTGTTGGACCGGTTACATTATCGTCGTCGTTACTACAGTTGATAGCCGTCATTGACGCTAAAATTGCAACTGCAAATAGTTTTATATTATTGAATTTCATGTTATTTAAATTTTAGTATTAATTAATATCATTGGAAACCTTTTGATGTTGAATACATTAGTGTTCAACCTGAAGTCTTAAAGTTTCAGCATGACTATTTATTTTAAATTATTGTTTTCTTTTAGATTCTACCCACGTGTTAATTGTACCAGATCCACCAATCATAGATTTAGGTACCTCAACAACTACAGATAATACGTTAGAACCAGCAAATGTATCGTCACCAGGATTAGCAAATCCGGTTGCATCTCCTGCAATAATTTCTGTATACTTGTTAAAATCGAAAAAGAAAGGATCATCTCTTGGGCCAGCAAAGAATTTCATACCTGCAAATTCCTCTATCATAGCAGTTTCCCCATAATTTGTAATATCTACAACACCTGCATTAGCTGTTGTTGAAACAATAGTACTGTTTAAACCCGTTGATGTTGGTGCAGTAGGTCCGAAGAAATACATTTTACCATCTCTTGGAGTTGCTTGGATTACAAGATCCTCAATGTAATCTCCGTCAGTATCAATATTGAATTCTAATAATACACGCTCATCAAAAGACGCTGCTGCCGTATTACCAGGAGTTAAAAGTCCTTGTACGTTGGCAACCAACACTAAGTTAGATGTGTTTTCACCTCTAAAGGCATAAAAGTCTGTGATATCACTTGTACCACCTTGCACTGCAGGAGCATCGATATGATCTGCTGCAATAGCAACGAATGTTGCAATACCTAAGATTGCAGTTGCGATTAAAATTTTTGTTTTTTTCATGAGTTTTTATTTAATGGTTTTTAATTGTCACATGCTGTTCGCTATTCATCATTTCGTTTATTGATGATGCTTACAACACGCTCGTTTCATAATTTGTGAGATTTTGTTAGTTTTAATGTCTCTGTTCTACCTACGAAAAAATATAAATAGCGGTTTTGTTAAAATTTTGTTAATGAAATAAATTGATGATTTCTCGGCATAAAAAATTAACTTTGACCCTTCAAATTATATGTTATGAATCCATCGGCTAACGGCTGGATAAAAAAATTACTTAATCTCGTTTCTGAAACCATGTATTCTCAGACTGAGACGGATACGTTTTATATAAATTTAAAACGCGCTGGATTTATATATGGTAGTAATATTAAAGTGGTATTAGATATTGTTAAACCCTTTGAACTTAGTGAAGAGGAACGTTGCAAGACTAATTTACTTCTTACCTTCTATTATATTTACAATAAGGAAAATCCAGAGGAACAATTCACAAAAAGTCTCATTAGATATTACAAGTCTATCACCGACCAAAAGCGATCGTTTTTTGAAGATTTATTTAGCGATAAATCACCTGATAGTTTGTTGGAAAAAATCATTCATAAGCGTATACACATTGATGATAATTTTATTTCAAAAAGTTTTAATTATTTTTTAATTAACGCCCTTTTATTCGTTGACGTATTAGGGTATCAACGTTTTTTGAAAGATGAAAATAAGATTAAAGACTATGTTGAAAACCTTGAATCTGCACTAGAAACCATTGTATTCTCAGTTATTGAGAATAAGACGGTAAAATCTGAATACGATGAAAACCTTATTAAATTGTTTGAAGATTCTATTCGTTATAAAAACGCTGAGCTTCTTACGTATAATGATGCTATTTCAATTATAGATGAGCCTTTAGAAAAGTTATATGTCATAGATTTGGTCTGTATGGCATCGTGGACTGATAAAATTATCGACAGAGAAGAACAAGATTTTTTAAATCAATTAAAAACAGATTTAAACGTAGATCATACAATTATTGTGCGATCTGTAAATGACATTAACTTATTTTATGATGAGCATAAAGAAGAGGTTGCTTTTTTAAGCTCTAAAAATTTAGCACAAAGTTTTTATGATAATAGTAGTAAAGTCGTTTCAAAGCTTATCAATCGAAACAGTAAACGTTTAATTAAAGAATTATCAGAAAGTAAAGAAGCTTTATACCTATTAACCCAATCCACACAACGAAATCTGACGGACGAAGAACAGAAGAAAATTCAAACCCAACTCATAGACATCTTTAAGTCTATACCGAGTTTGGCTATCTTTATGTTACCAGGAGGTATGTTGCTTTTGCCGTTGTTTATCAAGTTTATTCCTAAGTTATTACCTTCAGCCTTTGATGATAATAGAATAGACGATAAAGATTAAGTTTAGTATGAGTTTGCTGAAAGAAACTCCAAATTATGAAGCACATCTTATTCCTTTTAATAATCATAGTATTTACAAGTTGTGCTAAAAAACGACATACCGAAGCTGAGCAAATAAAAGTATTCTACAAAGGTTATAAGAATTCGGATTACAACCTGATAAAAAATGCATTAGCGGACAGTCTTACTACAGTCTTTGGTGACTATACCACAACCTACTCACAACAGATTTATTACGAACAATTTAAATGGGACTCCATCTTTAAACCCGATTATGAATTAGTTGATTTAAACCATAAGGACGGACAACTTGTTGCGACTGTTTCTATGCGTTCTTTAAAACTTGAATTTTTAAAGAATAACCCAATGACTTGTCGCTATCAGTTTCAATTTACTTCTGGAAAAATATCAAGAATCAAAGAATTAGATTGTAATGGAGTTGATTGGACTGTATGGCAAAACGAAGTGAACGCTCTTGCCAATTGGATTAAGATTAACCACCCTGAAATGGATGGGTTTATTCACGATTTAAGTATGAAAGGCGCTCTAAATTATGTAAAGGCCATTGAATTATATAAAAACCGCGAGGTAGATTAATACAAAAATTAGATATTCTTGTCTTCATTCAAAACATCAACTTTATTTCCCTTTAGCATTAATATAATTTAGAACGGCCTCTTTAGTTGTATACCAATTACGACCTTCTTTATGAGCATCTATTTTACCTTGACGCGCCAATAAACTAACATACTCTTGGCTATATGGCACCTCTGGTTCTTCAACAATATTAGAAATAGCCTGATAGTCTTTATCTGAACCTGGAATAGCACTCATGTATATATTTATTGAGCGCTCACAAGCCTGAGCCATTAATAGCATCAGTTTGCTATAATTTCCTTTATTAGCTTGATTTAAGGCTGCGTAATATTTAGCTCTATCATTAGTAAGAATGATGGCTGGGGGAAAACCATAGCGCATCAATAATAAATTCATGGCAAGCCGAATGGTACGACCATTACCATCATAAAATGGATGAATCCATACAAATTTATGATGAAAAACCGTGGCTAACTCAATAGGATTCAGCCCTTGTGGGTTTGTATTGATATAATTTATTAATGTCTCTAAGTATTCTGAAACTTTACGAGCGTTTGGCGGTATAAAATTAGCACCAGAAATACGAACAGCAGCGTTTCGTAAACGCCCTGCATAATCATCTTCTATAGAACGCAATACCAAACCATGAAGTTCTAAAATATCTTTAGCATTTAGAACATAATCGCTCTTAACTAAAGAATACAACTTATATATAGCCGTTTCGTGATTTTTAGCTTCAAAATGCTCTCGTAGTGATTTTCCTTTTATGGTAATACCTTCTTGTAATACCATTTGAGTTTCTCTTAAACTAAGTGTATTACCTTCTATACTATTACTATTATAAGTCCACTCTATAAGGAGTGATTCTTTAATATTTTGCAATACAATATTGGGCAATGGTCGGGCTGCATTTAAAACCTTAACCTTGTCTAATAATCTACTAAATGTAGCATTTAAATCGTTGCGATATGCTGTATTAACGTCCCACATATCACAAAGATACAACTTTTATCGGTTAGTTTCAAAAACACATCTATCCGATATTATTCTAACCAATTTTTAAAATCCTTAACACGTTCTCTAGCTACTATAATATCTTGCTCGCTAAAACGGTTGAGCTTTATTTGAAGTCGAGAATTGGTATAGCTCACCATATCTTTTATGGCATTGATATTGACGTAGAACTTTCTACTGATTCTGAAGAATACATCAGGTTCTAAATCCGCTTCTAATTCATCTAAAGTGGAGTCTAAAAGGTAATTACGGCCTTCAGTTGTAAATGCATAAGTGCCTTTGTTTTCACTGTAAATACATTCGATATCTTCAATATTTATAAGTTTTAGGTGCTGACCAACTTTTACCGAGAAGCGTTTTTTGTATTCACGCTCTATCGGATTCACCAATAAATTTTTAATATCATTAAAATCTAAGGTTACGGATTGTTTTTGAGGTAATCTTCCTTTATATTTTTCAACAGCCGTTTTTAAATCCTCATCATCAATGGGTTTTAATAAGTAATCAATACTATTTAGCTTGAAGGCTTTTAAGGCATATTCATCATAAGCTGTTGTAAAAATCACAGCGGACTTTATATCAATAGCTTCAAAGATTTCAAAAGACAAACCATCACTCAACTGAATATCTAAAAATATCAAATCTGGATGCTCATTATTTTGAAACCACTCTATAGACTCTTCAACCGAATGCAACATGGTTTCTGCATTGAGATCTACAATTTTTAGCATACGTTGTAATCGTCTTGCTGATGGTTTTTCGTCTTCTATTATGATTACATTCATGACTTATAATTTATATATTTTGATTCTTAAATTTGTAAAATGTGTTATTCCCAAAAGGTTGTTTTCTTATCTTTTTCCTCTAAGAATTCTTCTGCTTTTTTGTCTTCCCAACTTTTCTTAAAGATGTGTTTGCTTTTAAAAACATTCAAGCCGTGCACAACAATAAAAACGGTCCAAGCGACAATTAAACTAAGGTTTAAGCTGATGATATTATTCTTGTATGGTCCTGCAACTATATATAGGTTATACAAGAGAAGCGCTACAAAAACGATATAACCCGCTAAATGAATATAGAAAAGTTTAATTTTCCTAAGGTGATCTTTAGCCTTTCGTAATTGCTCTTTTTTGTCGCTATTCATTTTCTTTATAATTTTACTAATTTGCCTTTTTTCCACACCTTATTAGTGTTTCCAATAGCTTTTATGTCTTGAGTTGGATCACCTTCTACAAGTAATAAATCAGCCGAAAAACCAACTTTAATAAAACCTGTATTTTCTAAATTAAATGCTGTTACAACATTACTTGTTCCTGCTTTTAAAACCTCTACAATTGGCATTCCTGTTTCGCTAAGTAGTTCTAATTCTTTATGTAAATCCGTACCATAATTAATACCTAAATTTGGTGGATCTGTACCTGCCAAAATCGGAATGCCTGCGTCATACATTTTTTTCACTTCTGAAAGTAATTGCGATTTGCTTAAAAATTTTGATGCCTGTGCCCCAAAACTTTCAAAGGCTTTGAGTGTAGTTAACAACGTCGGAATCACAAAAAAGGATTTATCATCAGAAAGTTCTTTTAATTTTTCCGCTTCCAATTCTTTGTCCCACCAAATATGTACTAAACCATCAGCATTGTTAGATATAACATCAATAGCATCGTCTAGTCGACTAACATGTACGACTGTTATTTTATCAGCTTTATGAGCTTCTTTTATCAATTCGGCAACCGTTTCAGAATCTAAAGTAGTTTTCCATGGTTCTACAATAATTTTTATATAATCAACATTCGCTTTCACACGATCTTCTATAAATTTCGCAGCTTCTTCAGGTTTTGATAATGTAGCCACAGGAAAACCAAATTGAGTACCATGACCTTCTGGTGCAGTAGCCGCAAAGCCAGACACATAATAATTAGCGTAGTTCGTAGAATCTTTAAGTTGGCGCATGGCAGATTGATATGTTTCTACACCATGCATATCCATAACATTTAACACACCTGCTTTGGCAGCTTCCATTAATGATTGTTGTGCCCAAATATGCACGTGTGCATTCGATAAAGCCGGCAATAACATTTTCCCTTTTCCATCTATAACTTCAGTTGAATCTGAAACTTCGATCGACTTAGATATTTCCGTAATAATACCATTTTCAACCTTAACAGAAGTGGATTCTATAATAGTTGCACCATCAAATACTTTTACATTTTCAACTACAAAACTATCTTGAGCATAACCAATAAACACCACAAACACAAAAAGAATATTTAAACTAATCTGCTTCATTATTTTATCATTTTAAAAACGTTACGCATACCTTTTAACTATTAACTCTTCACTATTAACTATTAACTCTTCACTATTAACTATTAACTCTTCACTATTAACTCTTCACTATTAACTCATAACTAAAACCTATTCCCAATTCTGCTCTTCTTTTTTCATAAACTCTTCAATTTTTCGTTTTTCCCAATTCTTTCCAAAGAGGAAATTGGTACCAAAAACACCTAGAAAATGAAAAGCTAATCCAATTCCCCAGAAAAATGCGGTAGCATAAGGACCAAATCCTGTAAATCCTTCGCTAGAATTAACGGCTATTAAAATTATTAAAAACAAATTCACGATAACATATACTGCCAAATGCCAGTAAAAACCAATGATAGCATCTACTTTTTTCTTAGCTCTTAAATACGCTTCTTCGTTTCTAAAATCGACAGAATCGTTTTGATCTTCGTAAGGTTCTATATCAAATTTTTTCATTACTTATATTTTTTATTGTGTTCAAACTCTTCATTCATAAACTGCTGTATCTTCCGCTCTTCCCAATCGTCGCCAACAATAAGTGGCAGTCCAAATACAGAAAACGCATGTATAGCAATTACCAATCCCCATACTAACCATGAAGCCATCGTAGAGAAGCTAAAAAAGGCCTCTTCAAACGTTTCCCCACTATTAGTTCCACTCATTACTTTTACAGAAGTTATAATAGAATTAATTATAAAATAAACTGCTAAGTGCGTGTAAAAACGCTTTAGTTTTTCAACCTTATTCTTCGCTTTTCTAAAATTTGATTTATTAGTATCCATAATTGTATCATTTATTTCCATCGTCTTGTATCTTCTTCCTTGCGCATATACTCTTCTATTTTTCGTTTTTCCCATCCTGCTCCAAGCGCTCCATCATCTACATATACTCTATAGGCCTGAAATACTAAACTCAATCCCCAACCAAAGGCAGGAAACCAGAACCATTGGATGGTCATATATGAATACGTATACCATATAAATACTAAAAACGGTATGACGAATACATAGGATATTAAACTGTAATAAAAGGCCTTTAATTCTTCTACACGTTTGCGTGCTCTTACATAATCGTCGTTAAGGCGTGCTTGTGATTTTTGTGCTGTTCTCATGATTGATACTTGTTTTGTGAGCATAGGAATTGCGACTGCAAAATCCTTTTCTCGTTGATTGATGTGTACTTTTTTATTTGATAAAAGCTGATAGCGTTGTTTTATATTTTCTAAACCAACTCCACTACTCTTCTTTACAATTTGTTTTGGCTGAAGATTATTCATCACCACTAAATAATTATCATCTTCATATATTTTGATATGCAAGGGTTTACTCGATGTCACCATATTATGCTTAACCGCATTTTCTAACAACAATTGCAATGACAATGGCACCACTTTACTTTCTTGGTTTGAAGCTTTATCCGGAATCTCAAAAATGATACTATCCTCAAAGCGCATCTTTAAAAGCGACATGTAAGTTCTTGCAAAATTTAATTCTTCATCTACAGTCACTAACTCCTTACTTTTCTGCTCTAAAACATAACGATAGACTTTAGATAATGAGGTCGTAAATTTTTGTGCATTTACAGGATTCTCTTCAATTAAACTCGTTAAAACATTTAAGCTGTTAAACAAAAAATGCGGATCTAACTGATTCTTTAAAGCATCGAACTTTGCACTTGCTGTACCTGCAATTACCTTCTGTTCCTTTATCTTGTTTTTTTGATAGCGATTATAGAAATAAACAAAATGAAAAACAGACACGATACTTAATGTGATCCAGATGCCAAACGAGTAGGCTTTCCAGGATTCCTTTTCCATAAACACATTAAAGTCGGTCCCGTAATAAAATACGGATGTTCCTGCTCGTAAAAGAAAGAGACCAACTAAAGTGATGAATGTACTCCCTATAATACCTATAAGTATGCGTTTAATATAATCTCCTTTGCTCCATGTTCGTCTTTCCATATAATCGAAAAACGCCATATTTGAATACCCTAAAACAAAAGCGTAGAGTTGGTAAAATCCAAACTGAATAATAAAGTCATTAAATGAGTCATAATTAAAACCATCAGATAAAAGATTACCTATTACGAATACCACACATCCAATGGCGAATGTTAAAATTATTTTTTTTAATGACTTCATCATAATTTATTAGGATTTACAATCTTTAGAAACCGCTTCTGCACGTTCTTTTCCCCAATTAGGGTGTAATTGACTCTCTGGCTTAAAGGTATTAAAAAGTTCTATGGATGCTTCTATGTCTTTGCAATAAGGAGCTGTGTCTTTTCCGAAATATTTTGCACTTCCCATGGCCCACTCAGCCTTACCCAAAGCCGCTCTTGGATTTGTAGGATCAATAGCTGTTGCTTTTTCATAAAGCTCTGCTATTTTACCACCATATTTCATACCGTAGGTCATACCATCAAACGCCACCCAATTTGTAAAAACTTGAGCCTGCATAACCAGTAATTCTGTATTATTTTCACTTTTCAACATAGCAGCATCTAAATGTTCTAGTGCCTTGTCTAATTGTGCTTTTAAAACTGTCGCATCTTTTTCTGTCCAACTTTTTAGGCTATTAATCTGTGCGATATAATAATGCGGCAACCATTCTTTAGGTTCTGCCTTAGCAATACGCTCAAACATATTTTCGGCTTCATCTGTTTTATCTGATTGCCATAGATCAAAAGCTTTGGTCATGCCTTTTTCAAAATTGGTTTGCGCTTGTGCCAGTCCAGAAATTACAAGTAAAGCAATAAGTATTAGATTTTTCATATTAAAGTTTTATTGTTAGTGTTTTATTATCTTTTAATTCAAATTTGGCGTCTGCCCATTTTGGTGGTCCCATAAAACCTTTAGCATCGTTAGAGCATCCATAATCTTCTGATGGTATTCCAAAAAAGTTAGTGTCCATTTTACCATTATCATTTTCATCGTGAAAAATTGAAACCGCATAAGTTCCTTTTGGAATATCATCAAAATTTACCGTACATGTTTTGTTTTCTATTTTGCTTATGGCGCCTTTATAGGACGTCTCTAAAAATTCAGTTTCAGCATTATAAAGTGCTATAAACATTTTACCCTTATCGTTATCGGCTTCTACAACAGTGACTGTTATAGTATATTTTTCTTGAGCTTCTAACTGAAAACTGATAACGCTAATCAAAGCAGTAACAGTCATTTTTATAAGTATATTCATGGTATATGGTTTTGTTTGATACAAATATCGATTACAAGTTCTGGTTTTAAAAACTGAAATAACCGAAATGTTATTTTTTGATGACGAATTGTAATTTTTTAAAATTAAATACAAAAAACAGTAACTTACAGAGACTTATACCTACTAATATTTTATAACCATCATTTAAAACCAACTAAATAATGAAAAATCGCATCCTATTTCTTGTGTTAACTCTCGTTTCAACTTTTGTGTTTTCGCAAACTGACAAACGTCTAAAAGGTATCGAAAAACAATTTAACGCTGTTTTAGAAAGTACAAAAGCTGCCGGTTTTGCCGTAGCTATTGTAGAAGGAGATAAAATTATTTATGCCAAAGGTTTTGGGTATGCCGATTACGAAAATAAAATCCCAGCAGATGCTAACACGCTTTTTGCCATTGGTTCTTCGACCAAAGCATTTACTTCTGCGCTTTTAGGATTACATCGTGAAGACGACAAACTAACGTTTGACGATCGTCCGAGAAAATACATCCCGGAATTAGAATTTTACAATGATGAGATGGATAATACCATTATCATTAAAGATTTAATGCGTCATAGCACAGGTTTACCAAGACACGATGCTTCTTGGTATTATTTCCCAAGTCATAATAAAGACAGTTTAGTTACCAAACTAAAATACCATGAACCTTTTACCGGAGTGCGCGAACACTGGTACTATAACAATTTTGGATTTTTATTGCAAGGTGTCATTACCGAAAGAATTACAGGAAAAACCTGGGAAGAAAATATTGAGACAGAATTCTTTAAGCCCTTAGGTATGGATCGTTCTAAAACCACTATTGCCGGTATGAAATCTAGTTCTAACGCCGCTTTTGGTTACGAGTTGGATGCTGATAGAAATATCACCAAAATGGATTATTACGATATTGCCGGTATGTCACCAGCAGGCAGTATTAACAGTAGTGTTAATGACATGACGAAATGGTTAATGACCTGGATTAATAAAGGAAAATATAATGACCAACAAATTATCCCTGAGGATTACGTAAAAGAAGCTATGAGTTCTCAAATGGTTGTTGCGGCAGGCTTTCCTTCTAAAGAATTACCCGATGCGCAATTCGCTAATTACGGTTATGGCTGGTTTTTGCATTCGTATAAAGGTCATTATTTGGTAGAACACGGTGGTAATATTGATGGATTTTCTGCTAGTGTTGCCTTATATCCTTCAGATAGTTTGGGTATTGTGGTGTTAACGAATCAAAATGGCTCACCAGTGCCAAGACTTATTAGAAATATTACAGCAGATTATATGCTGAATGTTGACAAAACAGAATGGGCAAAAAAATACAAGGAAGATTTAGAGAAATCTTTAGAAGTGATGAAAGAAGCTAAGGACGAGGCGGAAACTTCTAATGTAAAAAACACGAGACCATCACATACCAAATTAGACTACACAGGTACTTATGAAGAGAAAGGCTATGGTAAGTTTGAAATTGAAATAGAAAACGATTCCTTATTTTCTAAACTGAATGGAAAAAAAATATTCTTAAATCATTTTCATTACGACACGTTTGAACTTCTTGAGGTTAAAAATGGAAAAGTAGACACCACAGACATTGGTAATTCAGTTAAAATAAACTTTAGCACCAACTTTGTAGGAGATATCGATTATGGACGTATGGATATTGAAGGCTTAGTAGACCCTATTGCTTTTAAACGGACACCAAACACTATAGATGTAGATGCTAAAACCTTAGAGCAGTATGTTGGTAAATACGATTTAATGGGCACAGAAATTAAAGCCTACATTAAAGACGAAAATGTACTTTATGTTTTTGTACCAGGACAACCAGAATATGCCTTAATACCAACTGCAGAACATAAATTTAATTTTAAAACACTCGAAGGTTTTAAGATTGAGTTTCTTGAAAGTGATGACAAAAATATTAATGAAGTAAAATTTATTCAGCCTAATGGGACGTTTGTGGCCAAACGAAAACTAGAAGAGTAATGCATACGTGACTTTACGTATATAAAAGTTGAAATTATTCAGTAATTTTATTAACTGATAAGTATTACAGAAGTTATTGTTATCCCGACATTAATATGGGGTGTTGGTGATGGAAGTTACTATAATAACGAGTTGCCACACATTTGAGAAAACCGTCACGAATTGAAAATCCTGAAAAAAATATTATTGGTAATTGGAATTTTAGCCATAATCGGATTTACAATAATTTGGGATATTGCTGACAGAGGACAATTTTATTCCAAACACGTTCCGACTGACGAACTGAACGAATTTTATATGCACAAAACGTCTGAACAACAAGAAAAGGCGTTTGAAAAGAATTTTGGATTTGGAAAATATAAATTCCCAAGAGAACACGTTGCGAAAATAAAGTTGTTTATGAATAACTTTCTGACGAGTCGTTTGACTTCCAAAACTGTGTCTGAATTGAATAAGGCTAATTTAATTGCGTTTTTCAATAATCCGAACAACTTCAATTGGTCAGAGACTACTTGGAGCTTGTCTGAATCGGAATATATTTTAAGATTTTATAACAAAAAAAATAAGGAAATTGGAAAGGTTTGGCTGTGTTTGGAAGGTTGTGGAATGACTGAATCGGAACCATTCTCACCGAATATGAAATACGGAGGATTAAGTGAAATTGGAAAAGAGAATCTGAATTTCATACTGAACGAAATATTAACTGAATAAAAAACGTGTGGTAACAAAGTACTGTGCTAAAAAACAAGTAAAATCCCATTAATTTTTCACTAGCGTACTTTTATATGTTGCATCAAATATTAACCCAGATTTTGCGATAGCAAAAGCTTGTTTTAGTAGCTTATTACACACTGCGATTAATGCTAATTTTTTACTCTTTCCTTTAGCCACTATTCGCTCATAAAGATCTCTGCATGCTTTGTTGTATTTGCAAGCTGTAAAACTGCACATAAATAATAAATTCCGAAGTTTTTGATTGCCCATTTTACTAATTCTTGGTCTCCCCTTTACACTACTTCCACTTTGTCTAATCATTGG
>NZ_FNCZ01000011.1 GCF_900099995.1 Winogradskyella thalassocola | reverse complement strand
AAAATCTGGGTTAATATTTGATGCAACATATAAAAGTACGCTAGTGAAAAATTAATGGGATTTTACTTGTTTTTTAGCACAGTACTTTGTTACCTGCTGGCTTTTAATTTTTCAGTTATTATTTCAAATATTTTTTCTTCATTTCCTTTTCTAAAATACCACGTTGCGTCAAAAATTGTTTCTTTCAGTTCTTCCTCGTTATATTTCATTTTTGTTAACGGTAAATGTGTGAATATTAATTCACTAATGTCAAAATTCAGAAATGGTGAATTAGATGCTTGATTTCTAATTTTATAGACTAAAGATTTAACTTCGGAAGTAGTACTGTTTTTATAGTATTCTTTATTGTCGAACTTTGTGAAACTATACTTCATTTATTCTAATATTTTTTTTACTTGTTTTTCCAAATCGGTAATTCCGTTAAACTTCCTGAAGTTTAAATCCTTTCCGACTGATTTTAATTCAGATGATAGTTCTGTAATCAATTCCAAAGGTTCGACTTCGTATCCGAACAGATTTTGGTCAAATTGTGTTCCGACTAGAAGTCCATCATTAGCCATTCCAATGCACCAATTTTCCATAAATTCAGCTAATGGAATTTCGGTCACTTTGTATTTTTTCCATTCGTCTTTCGCACAGGATTTAGCTCGAACTTTTTCTGCCCAAAAGCATATAATTCCGATTGGATTTCCATTATTATCCTCAAATTGGGTTGAACTTGATGTTGCAAATCCATTTTTACTTTTCAGTCCATAAACTATTCCATTTTCAGAGACTGTCTTTATGAACTTCTGATGGCGATTTTTCAGTGTGATTGAATCTTGGAACATAGTTTTTTCAGCTTGCAGGTAACTTGTTATATCATAACTGTTATCACTCATATCCCACTAATTAGTTAGGTAATAGCAAGTGTTTTAAATATTTAAAGTCATTAGCTACGAAGTTAATTCTATTTCTAATAAAAGCTATACGTAAAGTTACGTACAGCTGCGCTTCATTAAAAGCCAAGTTAATACCTTCTATTCTAAATAACTTACGGTAAACCGTAATAGCTAATTCATAATAACCAAAACGCTATACAGAACAAACCTGCTTTGATTATGCAACGTAGTATTAATAGCTTCAGTGCTATAATCTTTGTCCGCAATAAATGAGGTTAGGTGTTTGATTACAGGACGTCCTTTTTTTTATTTTATGGCCTTTAAGCTTGTGGTCGGTTCATCTAGAAAAATTACTGGTAGAATGTGGTAAACTTTTATAAATATTATCGATAGAAAATTTATTTACTGCAAATCATAAGGATAAGGCAACCATTAATTAATTGTTTCTATTAAAACAGTCGTCTGTATTTCGGTCTAAAAAGCAGAAATATAAAATATAGGTTATAGCGTGGTTATATAGTGCTTGTAGCGTTGTTATGGCATAGTTATGTCGTGTTTTATCCCAGTAAAATACGGTTTAAGTGTGTTTGTAAAAGCTTACAGTAATCTTGTCATTAAAGACATAAACAAGGACGTGCATATATGAAGGTTTAAATATAGTCCTAAATGATTTTTTAGAGAGCTTAATAAAATCATAATATAACTTTTTCAAAATAAATTAGTCTCTTTTTCCAGTGTTTAGTGAGGTCTAACTCTTCGGTGCCTAGTTGAAACAAAACATAGTATCGCAAACAATTTAGGTAATCGTGAAGGATGCTAATCCATTTAGAGAGTTTGGATTTTGGCATGGTTAAAGATAAAAATAATCAGTTACTTCTAATTCCCTAATATATCCATCGTTTTTGTGTTGTTCTCTTAACTGTTTTTATAGTAGTCTGATTATTATAAAATTATATTAGATTTGTAGTTAAGACTATAGTATAGTTTGGATATAGACAATTGTTTATATGCAATTGTTAGCTGCAATCAGAAAAACCATACAAATAACATAACACGAAAATCAATCAACCTTTTTGCCATTTGACAAATTCCGAATAAAATGCAATGACAACCTTTGTGACTATGGACAAATTAATAAACTATCTGTTGGAATTTGGGCAGTTAAATCAACAGCAAATTGACTTGATAAAAAGAAAAGCACAGGTATTGGAGTTGAAAAAAGGCGATTATTTTTCCGAAGCAGGAAAAACACCAAAACAAGTAGCTTTTATTAAAGAAGGCATTTTCCGGGTATGTTACTATAACAGCAACGGTGATGAAATCACTAAATACTTTATTGATGAAAACAATTTTGCAGTGGACATAAACAGCTTCAATCAAAAAATCCCCTCTTCAGAATATGTTCAGGCTGTAACAGATTGTTCACTACTTGTATTTTCTACAGACTCATTCAACGATTTATCAGCTACTATCATTCAGTGGGACGGCATTATCAATAAAATAACCGAAAAAGCATTGATTGAAAAGGTAAATAAACTAAGCCCAATGTTAGCCGAAGATGCTACAACAAGGTATCTAAATTTTCTTGAAAAGTTTCCGAATTTAGCCAACAGAATTCCGCTTTCCTATCTCGCTTCTTATTTAGGAATCACGCAATCATCGTTAAGTAGGATTCGAAAAAGCATCTGAAATGAGCACCGAAGGCTTTCGGTACGAATGCCATATAACCTTTAAAATGAATTAAATATACATAAATTCATTATTTGCCAAATGGCAAATGTTTTTGCTTTTAAAGTGCTGAACTTTGCTTCATCATTTTAATAGAAAAAAAATATGGATTCAATAATTATTACAGGAGCAACCAGTGGAATTGGCTTTGAGTGTGCTTTACAAATGGCTCGAATGGCCAAAAACAAACAAATTATCATTCCTGCCAGAAATATTGGAGCAGGAAAAGACATAATAGAAAAAATAAAAGACAAGACAGGTCATAAAAACCTAAAATGCTTGGAATTGGATTTGGCTTCTTTAGAATCTATAAGAAAGTTCTCTGAATCATTTGCCAAAGAAAAAAACAATGCCATTTCTATCTTGATAAATAATGCAGGAGTACAGAATATTGGCGCCACACAATATACGGTAGATGGATTTGAACAGACCTTTGGTATAAATCATCTGGGTTCGTTTGCCTTGACGATGCAATTATTACCCTTTGTGAAAAATGAAGGCCACATAACATTCACATCTAGCGAAACACACGACCCAGCACTTAAAACACCAATAGAACCACCAATTTATACCAATGTTCAAGAGCTTGCTTTCTCAAAAGAAACTTCTGAAAAACCTAATAGAGTTGGACAAAGAAGGTATTCTACTTCAAAATTGTGTAACATAATGACCACTTATGAATTACAAGAGCGATTAAAAAAAACAAACATTAGGGTAAATGCCTATGACCCAGGAATGACACCAGGAACAGGACTTGCCAAAACGTATTCACCTGTTATGCGCTTTTTATGGAAAAACGTATTCCCTGTTTTGACCCTATTAAAAAGCAACATACATACACCAGCTCAAGCGGGAAGAAATTTAGCAAAACTTGCATATTCTGAAAAGTATAAAGACTTGAAGGGAATTTATTTCTCGGATGGGAAAGTTGTTAAAACATCTGTTGATTCTTATAACAAGATTTTTCAAAAAGACCTGTGGAGTGGCAGCCTTGAACTTACAAAAACCACATTTAAAGAATAACAAAAACAAAAAGATACATCTAAAAAATGGCAGAAGGTAACATTGCGTATAAGCAATAGTGGCTAAAGTACTTATAGAAAGTTTTGTGCTTTTAAGTAACTTTGTGCCTAACCGAAAAAACAGTACATTATATTCGCTACTGTTCATGCACGAGACCGTTAACAAACAGCTGAGAAACGATAATGAAAAGATCTTCCATAGTAATATTTGTAATCTTAACTCTAATAAGTTGTAATCAAAATAACTCGATCAATGAATATCTAGAAAAAGAATATAATCCTGAATTTAAAAATTGCCAGAAACAAAAATTAAAAGAAACTGAATTGAAAGTCTTTTACTCGCAAATTAGATTGGATACCACAAGTTATATACAGGAAATAAAGATTGGAAACATAAACCATAAACTTGAATTAAAACTTTACAGCTTGAATGACAGTTCTATTGTTTTAGTTAATGAAGGATTAAAAGAGGTTTATCATAATTCCGCATCTGAAATAGTACTAACCAAATATAACGACACAATAATCTATAAAAAATTAACAAAGGAGGTTTTTAAAGACAGTATAGATGTAACAGATTATGATAGAATAGTTCTAAGTGAAATTGGTTATAAAAACATTCGTTCAAATAGAATTTATTTTACAGTAGGTTTTGACAATGCTGCTCATTCTATGAATTATTTATACAAAAGCTGCGACGTCGGAATTTTTTACAGAACTGAGAAAAAAGGACAAGTTTCCTTTAACAACTTTAAAAACACAAGAGAATAAAAACCGTTTGCTAACAAAGTACTGTGGTAAAAAACAATTAAAAGCTTATTGATATTTGAATAAAGTACTTTTATAGTTCACTTCAAATGTAAATCCTTATTTAGCAACTGCAAAAGCTTGTTGTATAAACAAAAAAGACTTTGCTCCAAATTTCAATCCAACAATCTACTCTAATAATTAAGTATCTTTTCATAAGCACCCGTTTGTATTTACGTCCAAAAAGCAGAAAAACAAAGTATAGGTTATAGGGTGCTTATAGTGTTGTTATGGCATGGTTATGTCAGGTTTTATCCTAATAAAACAAGGTTTAAGTGTATTTGTAAAAGCTCACAGTAATCTTGTCATTAAAGACATAAACAAGGACGTGCATATATGAAGGTTTAAATATGGTATAGCTTTATATGTTTAAGGTAGAATGGTGGAGTGCCTAGTATGGTTTAATATAAAGTGAGGCACTAACGTCTAAATTCTGTATTCTAAAACGGTTATTGCTTTGTAGTAATATGGTTATTATCAAATTATATTCGTAATTGCCGTTATAGTATCGATATAGATTATAGTCTATGTCCAATAGTTAGCTGTAATACTAAAATAAATCGCGCAAATCAACAAACTATAGTCATTTATCCGATTTGGCTGATGGAAAGATAGATTTGACTACAGAACTTACACTTATCTATTTAACCTTTGTACTTCACTTTAAAAAATCGGAAAATGAAACAAATATTAGTTACTGGAGCAACTGGAGAACTAGGTACTACAGTTATTAAAACTTTACTTAAAACTATGAAAGCTGAAAATATTTCTGTGCTCATAAGAAAAGAAGAAAGAAAAACCGAATTTGAACAAAACGGATTAAAAGCTTTTATAGGTCAATATAGTGATGTGCAATCCCTTGAAAAAGCGATGGAGAACGTAGATATCGTTTTACTAATTTCTTCAGGTGACCAAGGCGATAGAGTGCAAGAACATAAAAACGTTATTGATACAGCAAAAAAGAAAGGTGTTCAAAACATTGCTTACACAAGTCGTTCCTTAAAAGATAAAAACACCTTAGTCAATAAACTAATGACAGAGCATTTTCTAACTGAAGACTATATTAAAGAAAGTGGATTGAAATATATCATCTTCAGAAATGCGTTGTATATGGATGTCTTGCCTCTTTTTGTTGGCAAACAGGTTTTTGAGAAAGGTATATTACAACCTGCCGGAAATGGTAAAGTTGCCTATGTTTTAAAAGCTGAACAAGCCGAGGCAATAGCGAATGTTTTAATGAATGAAACTTTCGAAAACCAAACATTGAACTTTACAGGTGCTGATGCGTACTCTTTTTACGATGTGGCAACTGCGCTTACAGAACTTTCAGGCAAACGGGTAAATTACAAACCTGTAGAAGTTGAGCCTTTCAAAAAAATAATGCTGGACAACGGAATTCCTGAACCAATGGTCAAAAAAATAGTTGGTTTCAATCTTGATATTAAAAACGGACAGGAAGAGACAGTCACAAATGAATTACAACATTATTTAGGACGTCAACCAAAAGACCTTAAAGAAGGTTTGAGATTAGTATTCAATTTATAAAAACAAACAAAATGAAAAACGAAATAAAAATTGCTTTAGTAACTGGTGGAAGTCGTGGATTGGGAAAAAATATGGCTTTGGAATTAGCAAAAAAAGGGCTTCATATAGTACTGACTTATAACAACCATGAGGAAAAAGCTAAAGAAGTTATCAAAGAAATTGAACATTTAGGACAACAAGCGATTGCAGTTCAATTAAATGTAATGGATTTTCAAAGTTTCGAAGCATTCTTTGATACTGTTAAAAAATCAATTAAATACAAATTCGGAGTTGATAAAATTGACTATCTCGTGAATAATGCAGGAATTGGAATAAACGCACCATTTGCAAAAACAACCGAAGAACAATTAGATACGCTTTATAACGTTCAATTTAAAGGTGCCTATTTATTAACACAAAAGGCATTAAACATTCTAAACGATGGCGGAGGAATTGTCAATGTGTCCACTGGACTTACTCGTTTTGCCTTAAACGGATTTTCAGCGTATGCAGCTATGAAAAGTGCTATTGAAACGTTAACAAAGTATCAGGCAAAAGAATTAGGCGAAAGAAAAATTCGGTCAAATGTCATCGCACCAGGAGCTATCGAAACTGATTTTGGTGGTGGAGCAGTTAGAGATAATGAAAAAATGAATAGCTTTATCGCATCTAACACTGTTTTGGGGCGTGTTGGATTACCAGATGATATTGGAAGTGTAGTAGCCTTTTTATGCACCGATGATGCAAAATGGATAAACGCACAACGCATAGAAGTGTCTGGTGGACAAATGATTTAAAACAAAACCATGTCTATACTTCACATAAAAAATATTACCGAATATCATAGAGTAATGCAATTGCCAAAACCGCAGCATCCTTTGGTTAGCGTAATTAATTTTGCCGATATTAAAAGGAAAGAAAATGTAACGGTTTCAAGTTTTACTCACGGTTTTTATTCTATTGCCTTAAAACAGGTGTTTAATGGTAAAATGAGATATGGACAACAGGAATACGACTTTGACGAAGGTGTATTAGCTTTCATCGCGCCAAATCAAGTTATGCGTATTGCTATAGGGGATGAACAAAAATTAAATCATTCGGGGTGGTTACTTATTTTTCATCCCGATTTTCTTTGGCATACATCTTTGGCTCAAAAAATAGAGAAATATGACTTTTTTGGTTATGAATTAACCGAAGCATTACACCTTTCGGACAAGGAACAAAATATGCTAACCGATTTGATACAAAATATTAATCAAGAATATAATTCAAATATTGATAAATTCAGTCAAGAAGTTATCATTTCACAATTGGAATTATTACTCACGTATTCAGAACGATTTTATCAACGTCAATTTATCACTCGTAAAAAAACAAATCATAGAATACTAGAGCAATTCGAAACACTTTTAAATAATTATTTTAAAAGCAAAGACTTACAGGGAAATGGATTACCAACAGTTAATTATTTGTCTGCTTCACTGAACTTATCATCTAATTATTTAAGCAGATTATTAAAAACACAAACAGGTAAAAGTACCCAAGAATTTATTCACGAAAAACTAATGCAATTGGCTAAAGAGAAGCTTTCCACTACAGAGTTATCAGTAAATGAAATTGCTTACAGTTTAGGATTTGAACATCCACAATCATTCGGAAAATTATTCAAGAAAAAAACAGAATTGACACCATTGGAATTTCGGAAATTATATAATTAAATAGCATTGCGGAAACCACTACAGCTAACAATGTACTGTGGTAAAAAAAACAAAAGCTAGGTCTTGTCTAATTCGAGGTGTGTCTAACCTTGAGAGTTAGGATCAATATAACCATAGTTGATTTTAAAGTGAAAGTTAGTTATTCAACTTGGGTGATTTGTCTTATTTAAAATTTATGATTTGAAAATTATTCATAACTAGTTCCGAGTATGTCAAGGTGCTCAAATTTTTTAATTTGATCTTTATACTGTATATATATAAGTATGGTTATTATGAAATTATATTAGATTTGTAGTAAATCTAATAGATTGGATATATACCAGCGTCTATACCCAATTGAGATGTAAGAAAAAATAATAGAATGAATAGAATACATTATATAGAAAATGAAATTTCAGAGTTAAGAAATCTGCTACAGAATCATAAACTTTATGAAAACTTAAAGACCATAGAGGACATCAGGATTTTTATGGAGAATCACATATTTGCTGTTTGGGACTTTATGTCTCTTTTAAAATTCCTTCAGATTGAATTGACAAATGTACAAATCCCTTGGACCCCTTCTAAAAACGCAACACTTTCGAGATTTGTAAATGAAATTGTTCATGGAGAAGAAAGTGATATAAATGAATTAGGTGAGCCTAAAAGTCATTTTGAAATGTATTTGGATGCAATGTTACAAGTAAATGCTAATCCTAATGAAATCAATAATTTCATAAAACTTGTAGAATTAGGTAATTCTGTTGAATATTCTTTGAATGAAGTTAATATAGATAAAAGAGTAGCTGATTTTGTGGAATTTTCATTTTCAATTATTGCGACTAATAAACCACATCTGGTAGCCTCTGCATTTACATTTGGACGAGAAGATGTTATTCCAGATATGTTTATAGAAATTCTGAAAAAATCCGATGTTGATAACAAACATTACAACAAAATAAATTACTATTTAGAACGTCATATTGAACTTGATGGGGACGAACATGGTCCATTATCTCTTGAAATGATTAAGGAATTATGTAAAGATGATGATCAAAAATGGAAGGAAACTTTAACTGTTGCGAAACAATCATTAGAAAAACGAATTGCTCTTTGGGATGCAATTACGGATTTAATACAATATGAAAAGTGAGCATATATCAAAGTACTGTGGAAAATAATACAAGTAAAAAGTCACTAATTTTTCATAAAGCTACTTTAATCATTTAGTAATCCCAGTTTAGAGATAAAAAGTTTGAATAGTTTGTTGCTAGTTCTTGTCTAGTTCTAGTAGCACTTAACCACGAGAGATATTATCAATGCATACTATAATTAATTGGAAAGTAGTGGTTAAGGTCTCATATACATCTAAGATGATTTGGTTTTGCTATAGTTAATAATATGAGAATCCTTATATTACATTTATGTGAAGATTTTTTTGTGTTTATTTGAATTATTAATTGCTGCTCCCATTGCCTGTATTACATTAAAAATGTCTTTCATAACTACTCTATAAACATTTCTAAATATGATATCTCTGATAGAATTAGAGTTTTGAATATACCCTAAATTGAAATCGAAATTATATTCGTGGTAGTTACCACCACATTTTATTAAAATAGTGTTAAAAAACAATTTGTGTGCGTAAAGTGTGCGTAATCGAGAAATCTTATAAAAATAATTTCACTTAATAATTAATATTTAGTCATAATTTTTGTTCAATTCTGACTTGTTCTTGTTAACAATAAAAAGGTGTATCATTTTGATTTACAGACTAATGTGAGTATTTTTTGAACACAAAAAAGCCTCAACATAAATGTTAAGGCTTCTTGTGATCGCACTAGGATTCGAACCTAGGACCGCCTGCTTAGAAGGCAGGTGCTCTATCCAGCTGAGCTATGCGACCATTTAGAGTAAAACTCTAAAAATTCAATAAAAGTCGGGGTGGCAGGATTCGAACCTGCGGCCTCCACGTCCCAAACGTGGCGCGATAACCGGGCTACGCTACACCCCGAATTGATTATCTTTAATATTACTTACAGAATCGCATAAGCTGCAGTAAAAACTTGCGGAGAGACAGGGATTCGAACCCTGGGTAAGTGTTTCCACCTACGACGATTTAGCAAACCGCTCCTTTCGGCCACTCAGGCACCTCTCCAATATATAAAAGAACATTCTCTTAATTGCGGATGCAAATGTAACGCAACATTTTAAAGAACGCAACAATTTTTTTGAGTTTTTTTATAAAATTTTTACGAATAAATTTTATCGTTTATTTAAGTGTATATTTATCAGAGATGTATAAGAAATATATCCATTTTTATAACATCTGTTTTTTTGTTTAATTCATCCATAAATTAAGCTATAAATATAAAAATGTCTAAATATAAAAATGATAGAGCGTTTTCGGATTATGTGCATAAGCATATTGCATTGCCCAATATTTATAAATCAATTGCTTGGTTAGAGGTTAGGTTGAAGAAAAATTATGCCAAATATATTGACATGACACTAGGTATCGATTACGTTTTTGTAAAAGGTGATACTGTAAAGACCGTGCAAGAGCGATTTAGAGAAGAGAAATACAAAGCTTTTACTGATTTTACAATTCGTTATAGACGCGATGAAAATAAGCACGAGGATCGTCATGAATCCGAATATTTTAAAATGAAGGCGCATTATTTTACTTATGGTATTCTAGATTGCTCAAAAAATGATATCAGCAAATCATCTACATTTCTAAAATATGCTATTATAGATTTAAAAAAAGTCTATGAAAAATTAGATTCAGGAGATATCTTTATTTCTGATAATGGTAAAAATAAATGTCGAATTGTAGATGGTAGTAGAATTGAATGCCCTGTAAAATACAATACGGATGGTTCTTCCTCTTTCTTTCCTATAGATATTTTATATTTAGTAAAACTTTGGGGCAACGATATGGTCGTTGTGCAAAAAGGATTTCTGTGAGATGTTGAATGAAAATCAAGTGGGCAATTAAAGAATAGAAGAATTGCTATTATACCTTTGAGCAAACAATTATAATTTTAGAATCATTACAATCTGTAGTGAAAAACAGATAACTATTTCCGCCATCTTTAACTTTTAGTTTTTTACGAATATCATTTACCGATAACGGAAAATTCCTAGTTGTAATATTGGCTTTAATTATTTTTTCTTTTGAAAAGACTTTTTTGTTGAATGGTAATATTTTTTCAATTATAAATCGTCTACCCGGAAAATCTATAAGGGTTTCAGAAGTATATAGATGCGAGTGTTTGTGTAGTTTATCTACCTTTAGAAGATTACTAACAGAATTAAAACTACCTGATTTTAAAACGGCAGCATTAGGCTCGTATAAATAGGTGAGCGGTTCACTATAGGTTTCTATGGCTTCCGATTCATCATTGAAATTAAAATTGAAATGCTGGATGTTTGATTTTTGTAGGTTAACCGTTTTTACAACAAGCTCTTCATTGAAATTCTTTTCTAGAATCCATAGTAATTCTTTAACCTCGTTATTTACAGCAACAACATAAATTTCTTTTACGTTTGTTATGTCTAAAAGTGTCGCTTTTATATCTAATAATGGAGAGGTTTTTATCATCACATTTTTAGCATAGTTCAGAAATAAATCTTGATGTGTTTTTATATTTGGTTCGCAATCTGAAAGTAGAAATACTTTTTGCTTTGAATCGTCACGACGCGATGGATCTACATAAATCCAATCTAACGGTTTTTTAATGCTTTTTAAAGCTTCAATTCCATTTTTGTTAATGCAGTTAATATTAGTAATATTGAGCGCTTCTATGTTGTGTTTTACAAGTTTTGATAATTCAGCATTAATTTCGCAATGGGTAACATGGTTTACTTGTTTTGAAAAATAATAAGCATCCACTCCAAATCCTCCTGTAAGGTCAATTAACGAATTTCCAGATACTAAACTTGCTTTAAATTCAGCGGTAATTTCTGAAGAGGTTTGCTCAATATTTAGCCTATTAGGATAGTATATATTTTGTGTCGCAAACCAGGTTGGTAGTTTCTTTTGGCATCGTTTTTTCGCTTCAATTTGTTCTATGATTAATTTTGAATCTACCGATTCAAACGGAATACCTTTTAATAATAAAGCAGAAGTGTCTGAATTTATATTGTCGTTTATAAAATCTTGTATTTCAATATTTAATAATGATTTATTCAAACTAAAACTATAGATTTTTAGTAAACTTCTGAACGATGTTATAATCCGATAAGAACTCTTTTAAAATTACTTTTATTGCTGTGTAAGTCGGTATCGCTACAATCATTCCTACAACACCAAATAAAATGCCTGCTATGATGATGACTAAGAAGATTTCTAACGGATGCGATTTTACACTTTTAGAAAAAATGTACGGTTGACTAAAGAAATTATCTACTAGTTGTGCAAATATAAAACCAATCATCACATAGGTCGTTTTTGGTAAAATTACCTCACTAAAGCTTTCTCCTAAATTGCTAGACATACTTAATAAAAGCATTAAAAATCCACTAACTAAAGGACCAACATAAGGCACAAGATTTAGTAGTGCACATAAAAATGCGATAACAATAGCATTGTCAATATCAAAGATTAGTAAAACGATTGTATAAATAACGAATAAGATTAATATTTGAAATATCAGTCCAACAAAATAACGCGACAATAAGTCTTTAATTGTTGTGATTGAGCGTTTAGAACGGTCTTCGTTTCCGCTTGGAATAAATGTCATTAAACCATCTTCAAACAACTTGCTGTCTTTTAAAAAGAAGAATGAAATAAAGAGTACGGAAAACAATCCGATGCTAAAACTGCCTAAGCCACTAATAAAGCTATTTAAGAAGTCTGGTATAACTGCAAAATCTAGCTTTGAAAGTAAATGTGAATCTTCTATAGATTGTTCAATATCAATATTATTAAATTGAAAATAGGTGATAATTTGATCATAAAGATTTTCAATATTGCTTTGTAATTCCTCAATATTTAATAATGCTAAATTATGACCTTGCTCAATTATCAATGGAATAAAGAGCCCGATGAGACCAACTAATAAGCCTAATAAAACGACCATTGTGGTAACAACTGCTACTGTGTTGTTGAATTTTAATATATTTCTTAAAAATAAAATAATAGGGCGCCCGATTAAAGAAATAACCACTGCAACTGCGATGTAGACAATAACAGATTGAATTTTAAATAAGAAATATAATACCAGAATTACGGCAAGAATAATCCCTAATGCTCTTAAAATACCGTTGGCTATGGTTTTTGGATTCATGTGTTTGTATTTATTGTTTTAATAGGACACATGTTGTTCGCTATTAATAGTCCGCTTGATTGAAATTGCGTTTAGCAGGCTCGTTTCATGCGATAAATATACTTAAAGATGTCGAGATTAAATGTTTCAATCTAAATAGCGCTCATTTGTTTTGTAATTTCATAAAGGGCAATACTAGTAGCTTGGACAACATTCATGCTACTATTATTTCCAAACATATTAATATGAACGATAGCATCCACTTGTTCTAAAATAGAGTCAGACACACCAAAATTTTCATCACCTAAAATAAGCGCAATGGGTTGTGTTGTTTGTAGTTGAAATTCTGTGATGGGCTGGCTATTTTCTGAAATTTCTAAAGCAATGAGATAATAGTTATTTGCCTTTAAAGTTTTTACTTGTGTTTCAATATCATCTTCTATACTATGATTAACATACTTTTCAGTAGAACGCGACGTCCTTGTCATGCGTTTACCTAATGAGATATCTGACCCACAAAAAATGAGCTTTTCAATACCAAAAGCATCTGCAATTCTGAATAGACTCCCAATATTTGGAGCGTTGGTTACATTGTCGCATACTACTGTAATTGGAAATGTTTGTTTTTTGAAATTGGAATTGTAGTGGTTTAACTGGCTCAAAAGTTAGGTTTAAAAGTTTATTGAAAGGCTTAATCAATTAATGTGATTTGCATTTCCGCATTTATATATTGAATGATATGAATGTCCGAAGCAGCATGTTATTCCTTTTGGACATTCAGTATGAAAGTTAGATAAACCAGTGGAGTAGGTATGACTATTAATAGACTCCATAGACTGAAACGTAAAAGCCAGAACTAATAATGCAGCTGCTATTTTATATGGTATTGAAAACTTTGTCATGTCTATTTAGTCCTTGTTCTTAGCTCTTTTATCTTTAATTTTAAATGAAAATTAATTCTCAAAAGCATACTTCACAATATTAGCACCCATTTTAAGAGCTTTCTCTCTGACGTCTTCCGGATCATTATGTACTTCTTGGTCTTCCCAACCATCGCCTAAATCACTTTCAAACGTGAATAATAGCACTAATCTACTATCTTGAAAAATCCCAAAAGCTTGTGGTGCTTTACCATCATGCTCATGGATTTTAGGTAAACCATTTGGAAATTCAAATGCCAAACTAAATATTTTGTGGTCCTTTGGGATTTCGATTAATTCATTATTTGGAAATACTTTCTTCAGTTCTCTAGTGATGTAAGGTTCCATTCCGTAATTGTCATCAATATGAAGAAATCCACCAGAAATGAGATAATTTCTTAAGTTCTCGGCATCATCATCACTAAAAAACACATTGCCATGACCCGTCATATGTAAAAAAGGAAACTGAAAAATATCTATACTTCCTGCTTCTACAGTTTGAATACTTTCGTTGATGTTAGTGTCGATATTATCGTTACAATACTTTACTAAATTCGGTAAAGCCGTTGGATTACTGTACCAATCGCCTCCTCCTTTATATTTTAGGATGGCAACATCTTGTGAAAACAAGAACAATGAAAAAAGAAAAAAGAAAAGAGAAATAAGTACTTTCATTAACGTTCGTTTAAATATGCTACAGAATGGCAAGCTGCAATGGCGGCTGTTTCTGTTCTTAAGCGTGTCTCACCCAAAGTTACAGGAATAAAATGGTGCTGCAAGGCCATTTCGATTTCTTTAACGCTAAAGTCTCCTTCTGGGCCAATTAAAATAGTACAATCTGATGCTCGTTTTAATTGCGATTTTAACGACTTTTTATCTGTTTCTTCACAGTGCGCGATAAACATCTGATCTGTAAAATCCTGATCAATAAAGTCTTTAAAAGCAATTGGAGCATTTAATTTTGGTAGATAACATTGCAGCGATTGTTTCATTGCCGACTGAATGATTTTTTCAAAACGTTCCGTCTTCACTACTTTACGTTCGCTATGATCGCAAATAATAGGCGTGATGGTTTCTACACCCATCTCCGTTGCTTTTTCTAAAAACCACTCGTACCTGTCGTTCATTTTTGTTGGAGCAACAGCCAAATGTAAATTATAATCTCTTTTGAGTTGTAAGCTTTTAGATGTAATCGCAACCGTGCAATGTTTTTGATCTGCTAATGTAATTTCTGCAGTAAACAACCAACCATTTCCATTGGTGATATGCAATGTGTCACCAATGGTTTTACGTAAAACTTTTGCGATATGCCTGCTTTCGTCTTTATCAAAACTAAAGCTTGTATCGTTTTCAGAAATATTTGGATTGTAAAATAATTGCATTATTCAATATCTTCAGTGAATTTTAAGACTGTAATCTCCTCAATTGGTGTTCTGTTTTCTGTTTTGATAACAAGGTAATATGTTTTGTTTTCTAAATCATCAACTGAAAAAATTTCGCTTAGATTATGATCTTCTTTTAAAGCTTCATTATCAAAAGCCTCTGACATCTCACCAGCTTTAATCCAGCCAGTATCGCCTCCCATTTTGGCTGTTGGTCCTACTGAATTATGTTTTGCTAAATCTTTAAATCGATAACCAGACTCGTATTGTGCGAGTACTTTGCTGCGTTTAGATATAGCATCTTCATTAGAAGTCTTAGCAGCATCAAAAACAATAATGTTAAATTTAAAATAATCCACGTCGGCTTTATCTACAACTTTGTAAAAGGTTTTTTTAAAGTCGGTTCTCGTCACTTTTTTTCCACCTTTAGAAAGTTTAAATAGGTCGTTGGCTAATCTGGTTTTATGTTTTTCTTTATTAAACGTAAATAGTTTACCATGTGTAGGTTTGTTTTCTTTTAAAAACGCTGTCGCTTCCTCTGAGGTTGAAATTGAATCGAGTTGTTTTTCAAAAGATTCTTGAGAAAAACTTAATAAAGGAATTAAAAGTAAAAGTGTAAATAAATGTTTCATAATTTAGAATTGAATTTAGTTAGATTTTGGGTTACTGCAAAACAACTAAATTTTAGGTTACAATAGAAGCAATGATGCGAAGGATGTTAACAGATGTTTTAACAATTAGCGTTTTTCTCTGTTTTTTCTAAAAAAGAAACTAGCAAGACTAAGTATTATATTAAGAAAAAATAGAAGTTGTGATGTAATTATTAATAAGCAAAGTATAATCAACGTTATACTTGTATTCTCGCTTTCATCAAAAAGAGGAAAATTAGAAGTTGTACCAAGTGGACTTATGAAGTCAAGGAAACTAGTAATAGTTATTAATAAAACAATTCCGACAATAGTTGTTAGTGTATGTATCCTAACTAAACTTTTTACTAATTCAACTGAGGTTTTTGAAAACAGCCAGTACAGTAAGGCTATTAATAGAGTGGGGAAAATTAGTAATATACTGATATCAGAATATTGAATAATATAATACGTGTCTAAAAAATTAAAAACAAAATTTAAGTTGGTAACTTTAAAAACACCCCAACTGATTGCTAAAAATGCAATGAGAAATACATAATAAAGATATATTTTTAATTTCGGCATTATATCTTCAATCGCGCCGCAGCCATCACGTCAAAACCCGAAAAATCTTTCTCTAAATACTTCAAATACCCAACAATAGCAATCATAGCAGCATTATCGGTAGTGTATTCAAACTTTGGAATATAACTCGTCCAGCCAAATTTATGTTCAGCATCTTTAAGAGCTGTTCTAATACCTGAATTCGCTGAAACTCCTCCTCCAATCGCAATATGATTTATGCCAGTTTGCTTAACTGCTAATTTCAATTTCGCCATTAAAATTCCAACGATAGTATATTGAATAGAAGCACAGATATCATTTAGGTTTTCTTCAATAAAGCTGGGATTTGCTTTTACTTCGCGTTGCACAAAATAGAGAATGTTCGTTTTTAATCCTGAAAAGCTAAAATTTAATCCATCGACTTTTGGTTTGGTAAATTGATACGCTTTCGGATTGCCAAGTTGCGCAAGACGGTCAATTTCTGGTCCAGCAGGATAGCCTAAGCCTAACACTTTTCCGCTTTTGTCAAAAGCCTCACCAACAGCATCATCAATAGTTTCCCCTAAAACTTCCATTTCAAAATGACTACTCACTTTTACAATCTGTGTGTGTCCACCAGAAATAGTCATGGCTAAAAAAGGAAAAGGAGGTTTTTTATGGTTTTCTTCGTCAATAAAATGCGCTAAAATATGAGCTTGCATATGGTTGACGTCTATTAATGGAATATCCAATCCATAAGCTAGAGATTTAGCAAAAGACGTACCAACTAATAAAGACCCCATTAATCCAGGACCTCTTGTAAATGCAACAGCGCTCAACTGTTCTTTTTTAATTCCAGCTTTTTCTATGGCTTGGTGCACCACAGGAACAATATTTTGTTGGTGTGCACGCGAAGCTAGTTCTGGTACAACACCACCATATTCTGTATGTATTTTTTGGTCGGCGACAACATTGCTCAGAATTTGGTCGTTACATAGT
Source organism: Winogradskyella thalassocola (assembly GCF_900099995.1). GTDB lineage: Bacteria > Bacteroidota > Bacteroidia > Flavobacteriales > Flavobacteriaceae > Winogradskyella > Winogradskyella thalassocola. Next base: position 118,545 of record NZ_FNCZ01000011.1, on the reverse strand, counting down.
ATGGCGGCTGATGTATCATCACAAGACGACTCAATTCCGAGGATGTAAATATTTTCTTTTTTCATAGTCGATATTAGGCACAATAATTGTTAATTTTACCAGTCAAAGTCCATTACCTTATTCAACAACGTATTGTAAGGACAAAGGTAATAAGAAATCATAAAGTAAATCATCAAACGGATACTCAAAATACTAGGTAAAATAGTAGCAATTATATTGCTGCTTTTTTTCATTTTGTTTTTGGTGCTATCTATTCCGGCTGTGCAAACAAAGTTGGGAAGATATGCAACCGATAGAATTAATAACGATTTTAAAACAAATATAAATATTGGACGTGTTGGACTTCAGCTTAATGGTGATATTGAGTTAAAAGAAATACTAATTAAGGATTACAAAAAAGACACCCTCATTAGTGTTGGAGAATTAAATAGTTCAATCATTAGCTTTCAGAATTTATTGAATAGTAAACTCAATTTTGGAGATATTGACCTTCAAGATGTGATTTTTAATTTAAAAACGTACAAAGGAGAAACAGATACCAATTTAGATGTCTTTGTAGCTAAGTTTGATGATGATAATCCAAGAGTTGGTCCTAGTGAGTTCCTGTTTTCATCGAGTGATGTTTCTATTGAAGGTGGAACGTTTAGATTAATTGACGAAAACCTAGAAACACCAAAAATCTTTGAATTCACAGGGCTATATGCAAATACCACTAACTTTTTAATCAACGGACCAGAGGTTAGTTCTCGCATTAATAAATTCAGTTTTATAGATAGTAGAGGTATTGCTGTTAAAAATTTAATGGCAAATTTTGAATACACCTTAGATCATATGACGTTTGGTGATTTAAACATTAAAACCGAATTATCAGAACTAAAAGGAGATTTAAGATTTGATTATAAACGTGAAGATTTAAAGTACTTTACGGACAAAGTTAATGTTGACGCTAGCTTTAGAGATTCAGATATTTCATTGACAGAACTAAACGTGTTTTTTGATGAATTTGGTACGGATCAACATGCAGAATTTAATGCAGATTTATCAGGAACCTTAAATAATTTAGAGGCTAAGAATCTTAATATCAGTACAACTTCAAATACTAGAATTATTGGTGATATTACGTTTAAAAACTTATTTAGTAAAGAGGATGATAGTTTTGCCTTACGAGGAGATTTTAAAAATCTAGCTTCAAATTATAGAGATTTAACAGCTTTATTACCAAGATTACTAGGGAACTCAATTCCAAGTGTGATTTCTAAGGTGGGTAATTTTAATATAAAGGGAACATCATATATTACTGCTAAGCGTGTCGATGCAGATATAGAAATAAATACAAATTTAGGTTTTATAAAGTCTAATTTACAACTTACAAACATCGATAATATAGATGATGCCAGTTACATCGGAAATATTGTATTAGAGGATTTTAATATTGGTGAACTTATTAATGATCCATTGGTAAAAACGACCTCTTTAAATCTTGATGTTGATGGAAAAGGCTTTACGATTAAGAATTTAATGACAGATGTAAAAGGTGATGTTTTTATGTTAGATTATAATGGCTATACCTATAGAGATATTGCACTTTCTGGAGACCTTGGAAACAGTATTTTTAATGGAATTGTAAAAGTTGAAGATCTTAATTTACAACTCGATTTTAATGGGTTAGCCGATTTTTCTGAAGACCTTAAAAAATTCGATTTTAAAGCCAATGTAGGTTATGCAAATCTTAGCAAATTGAACTTTGTAAAACGAGATAGTATTTCGGAATTTAGAGGTTTGGTAACGATGACTGCAACGGGTACAACTTTAGACAATGCTATCGGAGCTATTAATATTAAAAATACAACCTATAAAAATCAAGATAACGAGTATAATTTTCAAGATTTTGATATTGTATCGTCCTTTCAGGATGATGAGCGCACCTTAGCTATAAATTCTCCAGATATTATTGATGGTAAAATTACAGGACAGTTTAAAACGAAGGATATATTAGGATTGGTAGAGAATTCTGTAGGAAGTATTTATACCAATTTTGTTCCCAATGTGGTGGATAAAAATCAGTATATTAATTTTAGATTCAATATTTATTCAAAAATTGCCACTGTATTTTTTAAAGATTTAATCTTAGGGAAAAATACATTTATCGAAGGGCGAATTGAAACCGATGAAAAAGGATTTGAACTCACCTTTAATTCACCAGAAATTAAATTTAAGGATTACTTCGCTAATAATATCAACATCGATATAGATAATAGTAATCCTTTATTTAACACATATATTGAAATAGATAGTCTTAGTGCAGGCATTTACAATGCATCTCAATTTAGCCTTATTAATGTTACAAAGCGCGATACCTTATTAATTAAATCTGAATTTAAAGGGGGAACAAACAATGCTGATGATTTTAATCTAAGCATGTTTTACACTATAGATAAATCAAATAAATCTGTTATAGGGTTAAGAAAGTCGGAAGTGAAATTTAAAGGCTATGAGTGGCTTTTAAATTCGGAAAAGGACACTTTAAATAAAGTGACGTTTGATAGGGGTTTTAAAACATTTGATATTTTTCCTGTTAGAATTACACATGATGATGAAGAGATTTTAGTGTCTGGAAAAGTAATAGATTCAACCAATAAAAGCTTTAATGTAGATTTTAAGGATGTTGAATTAGTAAAAATCACTCCACGCATCGATAGTTTAGCATTAAGAGGTATTGTAAATGGTAAATTAGATGTGGTGCAAAGTAAAGGTGTCTATTTGCCAAAATCTAACGTAGAAATCAGTGGCTTTTTTGTAAATGATTATGATTTAGGAAATCTAAAAGCAAAAATTGAAGGCAATAATTCTATAACTAATTACAATGTCGATGTAACATTAGTTAACGATAATTTAAAATCATTAGATGCAAAAGGCACCATCGACATCGCTGCGAAAAATCCTGTTATTGATTTAAATGTTAAGTTCGAAGAGTTTCTTTTAGATCCCTTAAACCCTTTAGGAGAGGGAGTTATTAATAATATAAGGGGGTTAGTGTCTGGCTATGCCAATGTCACAGGTAGTTTAAAAAAACCAGCTATTTATGGGGAGTTATTGCTAGATAGAGCAGGTTTATCGATTCCCTATCTTAACGTAGATTATGGTTTTGATTTTGATTCTAAGGTGTCGCTTAGAGGTCAGCAATTTATTTTTAATGATGTAGCCATGACGGACTCTAAGTACTTCTCAAAAGGGAGTCTAAATGGTTTTATTGCCCACAATAATTTTTCGGATTGGAAACTAGGATTAGAATTAAACACAGATCGACTTTTAGTATTGAACACGGAAGAATCTGAAGACGAATTATATTATGGTACCGGATTTATTTCAGGAACAGCAGAAATAAAAGGCCCAACAGATCAGCTTACGATTAAAGTTATTAATGGAAGGACTGAAGCAGGAACTGAGTTTTTTATTCCACTTAATGATTCTGAAAGTTTTGGAGATAACTCGTTTATTCATTTTTTAAGTCCAGAAGAAAAAGCATCACGAATTAAAGGAGAGATTTCAGAGCAAATTGAAGTTAAAGGATTGGTTTTGGATTTTGATTTAAACGTAAATGAAAATGCTGTTATTGAAATCGTAATAGATAAAGAAGCAGGAAGTACTATAAAAGGAAGAGGAGTAGGTGGTTTAAATTTCTTAATCAATACCAACGGAACCTTTAATATGTGGGGAGATTTTGTGGTTTATGATGGAACTTATAACTTTAAATATGGAGGTTTTGTAGAGAAGAAATTTAAAGTAGAACAAGGAGGAAGTATTGTTTGGGAAGGAGATCCTATGGGAGCCGAAATTAACCTTAAAGCGTTATATGCTGGTAATGCAAATCCTTCGGTTTTATTAGATAACCCCATAAATCAAAGTATTGATGTGGAAGTCGAAATTCACTTAACGGGTAAATTAGAGCAACCAGACCCTCAATTCGATTTTAGATTTCCTAATGTAAGTTCAACGGTTAAGTCTGAGTTAGATTATAGATTATCCTCTAAAGACGAGCGCGATAATCAAGCCTTAATATTTTTAGCAACAGGTGGGTTTTCAAGTAGTTTGGGAGGTGCTAATTTTACAGGTACAATTTCAGAAAGACTTACAGGTATTGTTAATAACCTACTCGGTACAAGTAATGGAAATTTAGATATAGGTATTGATTTAGAATTAGGTCAAGACACACCAGAACTGCAGACGAATAATAAATTTGGTTTAACCCTTCAAACTAAAATAAGCGATAAAATCTTGGTGAATGGTAAGGTTGGTGTGCCTTTTGGAAGTGCGAGTCAAACCGTTATCAGTGGAGATGTTCAAATAGACTTACTGCTAAATGAAGATGGTACACTTAGAGCTAAAGTTTTCAATAGAGAAAATAGTATCAGAAACTTCGGTGAAGAAATTGGGTATACTCAAGGTGTTGGTCTATCATATAATGTAGAGTTTGATACCTTTAAAGAATTACTTCAAATTATTTTTTCAGGTAAAAACAGAAAAGATAAAATTGAAAAGAAAGAGAGTACAAAGAAGAAAAACGACGATAATTTATTGCCAGATTACATGACAATGAAGGATAAAAAGTCAAAATCAAAGTCTTAAACTTCTCAAATCCTTCATATTTATTAAATACTTATTAACGAAAACGTTTGAATTGTTTTTTCGCTATCATTTTTATGATAATAGTCACTTTTATCTATATATAGTTTCTTAATTTTACTGTAAATAATTAAGAAAATGCTACAAACAATAAAAAAAATAGGTGTTTTAACCTCTGGAGGAGATGCGCCAGGAATGAACGCTGCAATTAGATCTGTAGTAAGAACTTGTGCTTTTCATGATATAAAATGCTACGGTATTTATAGAGGATATGAAGGGATGATTGATGGGGATTTTATAGAGATGGATGCACGTAGCGTAAAAGGTATCATTAATAAAGGTGGTACGATTTTAAAATCTGCGCGATCAAAAGAGTTCAGAACTAAAGAAGGCAGACAAATAGCTTACGATCAATTAAAAAAAGCGGGTATTGATGCTTTTGTTGTGATTGGTGGAGATGGTAGTTTTACTGGTGCCATGATATTTAATAAAGAATTTAATTTTCCAGTAATGGGAATTCCGGGTACTATAGATAATGATATCTTTGGTACGACGCATACACTCGGTTACGATACAGCTTTAAATACGGTTGTTGAAGTTATAGATAAGATTAGAGATACAGCAAGTTCACATAACAGATTGTTTTTTGTTGAAGTGATGGGAAGAGATGTGGGGCATATTGCTTTAAACGTTGGTATTGCTGGTGGAGCAGAAGAAATTCTAATTCCTGAAGAAGACTTAGGATTAGATAGACTCGTAGAATCTTTAAGACGAAGTAAAAAATCTGGAAAATCATCCAGTATAGTTGTCGTAGCTGAAGGAGATAAAATAGGTAAAAGTGTTTTTGAACTTAAAGACTATGTGGATCAAAATATGGAAGGTTACGATGTTAGAGTTTCTGTACTTGGACATATGCAGCGAGGTGGTCCACCATCATGTTTCGATAGAGTTTTTGCAAGTAGAATGGGAGTAAAGGCTGTAGAAAGTTTAATTACCGGTAAAAGTAATTATATGGTGGGTATGAAAAACGACCTTATAGAATTAACACCATTTGACCAAGCTGTAAAAGGTAAATCAAAAATAAACAAGGAACTTTTAAGAGTTTCTGACATAATGTCAATTTAAATAAGAATAAAAATTAAAATAAAAATAGAAAAATGGCAGATTTAAAATTAGGAATCAACGGATTCGGTAGAATAGGAAGAATAGTTTTTAGAGCAACTGTAAAACGTAATGACGTTGATGTTGTAGCAATTAACGATTTATTAGATGTAGAGCATTTAGCATATTTATTAAAGTATGATTCTGTTCACGGAAGATTTGATGGAACAGTAGAAGTAAAAGATGGACATTTAGTTGTTGATGGAAAAACAATTCGTGTAACAGCAGAAAAAGATCCTAAAAATTTAAAGTGGGATGAAGCAGGAGCAACAGTTGTTGCAGAATGTACAGGTATTTTTACAACTTTAGAGACTGCACAATATCATATTGATGGTGGTGCTAAAAAAGTAGTAATTTCTGCACCTAGTAAAGATGCGCCGATGTTTGTAATGGGTGTGAATGATGATACGTTGAAAGCTAGTGATACTATCGTTTCTAACGCGTCTTGTACAACAAACTGTTTAGCGCCTATCGCTAAAGTTATAGAAGATAATTTCGGAATCGAAGAAGCTTTAATGACAACGATCCACGCAGCAACTTCTACTCAATTTACTGTAGATGCGCCTTCTCGTAAAAATTACCGTTTAGGACGTTCTGCTCTTAATAACATTATTCCAAGTTCTACAGGAGCTGCAAAAGCAGTAGGTAAAGTAATACCTGAATTAGACGGAAAACTTACAGGTATGGCATTTAGAGTACCAACTGTAGATGTTTCAGTTGTAGATTTAACTGTAAAAACAAAAAAAGACACAACTTTAGCAGATATCAAAGCAGCAATGAAGAATGCAGCTGAGGGATCTATGAAAGGTGTTTTAGGTTATACTGAAGATGCTGTAGTATCTCAAGATTTTGTTAGTGAAGTAAGAACTAGTGTTTTTGATGCTGATGCTTCAATTGAATTAAATTCTAAATTCTTTAAATTAATATCTTGGTATGACAATGAATTTGGATATTCAAACAAATTAATTGATTTAGCTCAAAAGGCAAATAACCTATAAGACATAGTATTAATTCTGAAAATTCCGTAGGATTATGTATTGTCATAGACTACGGAATTTTTATATAAATTCATCATCATGATTTTAATTACAGATGGGGGTTCTACAAAATGCGATTGGATTGCAATAGACTCTAATGGCAAACAAGCTGTTGATAAAATAAGAACCAAAGGTTTAAACCCAGCAATTGTAGCTGAGAAGAAACTGAGTAAAACAATTCGTAAGAGCAAAGAGTTAATGGCTATTGCTAGCGATGTGACGCATGTATACTTTTACGGAGCTGGTTGTGGAACAGAAAAACCAACACTGTTGTTAAAGTCAATTTTAGAATTGTATTTTGTTAACGCAACAGTAGAAGTTAGAGAAGATACGTATGCCGCAGTTAGGGCATGTATTAATTCTAAGGATGAAGCCGCCGTAGTATGCATATTAGGAACAGGTTCTAATTGTAGCTATTATGATGGTAAAGATTTACACCAACGTGTAGCAAGTTTGGGATTTATACTAATGGATGATGCGAGTGGAAACTATTTTGGTAAACAGTTGATTAGAGATTACTACTTTAAAAAAATGCCAGATACCATTAGTGTTGCATTTGCCCATAAACATAACTTAGATGCTGATTTTATTAAGTATAATCTTTATAAGCAAACCAATCCGAGTGCATATTTAGCAGACCATGCTGAGTTTATGTTTATCAATAAGGATTCAGAGTATATTAGCAATATAATCACTAAAGGTATTCGTCTGTTTGCAGAAAACATGATTCTTCAATTTAAGGAGGAATTAAATGCTGGGGTTCCTGTTCATTTTGCAGGATCTATTGCTTTTTTCGGTCAACAAGAAATTAAGCAAGTTGCTGAAGAATACGGATTCAAAGTAGGTAATTTTGTAAGACGACCAATAGAAGGTTTAGTAGATTATCACATACAAAATCTTTAATATGGAAATTGCAATTATAGCGCATGATGGAAAAAAGGCTGAAATGGTTCAGTTTTTAAATGAACATAGTGAAATTTTGCACCATAAAAATATTAATTTAGTGTCTACCGGTACAACTGGAGAAAAGGTGTCTAAAGCAGGTTTTAATGTTAATGCATTATTATCTGGTCCTTTGGGAGGTGATGCACAAATTGCAGCTAGAGTCGCAGAAGGAAAATGTAATATGGTGCTGTTTTTTAGAGATCCATTAGACAGACATCCACATGAACCCGATATTCTTATGTTAATGAGATTGTGTGATGTACACAATGTGCCTTTGGCTACAAATCCGGCTACAGCAGATTTGTTAATGAAATCTTTATGAAATTTTTAATAACCTGTTAATAAAACTGTGCAAGCTTGTTGTAAAACTTATATTTTGGTTATATCTTTGTACTAACAAAACGAAAACGATACAAGAATTATGTTCGACTTTGATCAATATTTAGGATTTTTAGCATTTTTAACCATATTAACTATAGGATTTTGGTTAATGATTTTCCTTTTAACCTTTGTAGTACCATATTGGATTTTTGGTTCAGCAATGGAACGTTTTAAAGAAATAAGAGAAGAAAAGAAAGCTAAACGTGAAGGGTTAACCCTTTAATAGCATTTATGATATAAAAAAAGAGAGCGCAATTTGCGCTCTTTTTTTATGCTTTATGTTTTGCTATACGGTATAACCAATACGAAGCCATTAATCCTACAAAGCTAAAGGTTGCCAAAACCTTAAATGAATTCTGTAATCCGGCGACTTTGTCAGGATTATCTAATAAGATTCCAAACATAGGCCCTGAGAAAATGTCTGGTGTATAACCAATGACGGAAATTAATCCAACAGCAGTTCCCGTTAAAGCAACAGGTATTTTCGCTTCTTCGAGTGTCGCAAAATATAATACACGACAAGAATATACTCCTATAGCTAAAAGCAAAATATTGATGATAAATAATAACGTTGTGTTTGCGTCAATAAAATCTAGTGTAAATATAATACTTGATATGATAGACAATGCAAACCCAATAATTAACCATAAGGTCGCTCTTGTTTTATCAGCTAAAAAACCAATAATTACTCCAATAATTGGACGCACATATAATAAAGAGGTACCAACTCCTGCAGATTCAATGACGTTATATTTCATAACGTCTGTAGCGTATAAAGTAAAGATGTCAGTTGCTTTATAGCCTGTATAGGCACATAAAATAATTAGCATTAATAACCAAACAGAAGGCATTCTGAGTAATACTTTAAAACTGGAGCTATCAATTAATTTGGGTTTAACAGTGATATTCTCATTGTTTTGAAGCGGTTTCAAAAAGAAATAAACTAATAAAGCAATGCAGGCGACCATTGTAGAGCAAACAAGAATTACTTGCTTAAATGCAGCTTGTCTTTCTATTAATGTGCTTTCAGAAACACCGGAATCAATAAACATTGCAAATACAAATACCCCTACAGAACCAAAAGCTGCTGCAACTAAGCCCCGCCCTCCGTCCAAAAACCCAAAAGCAATACCTTGATTATTGTGCCCTCCCCAAATTCTAGTTGCTTTTATCATTGCGGCCCAAAACAAAAAAATGGTCGTAAATCCCCAATACCCATATAAGATTTTTAATTCAAAATAATTTGGAAAGGTCGCAAAGTAAACACCACCAAGCGCAGTTAAGAGCAATGCTAAAGCCATTAAGTTCTTGGGATGGAATTTATCTGCTAGTGGACCACCAAAAAAGTATGAAATAAACGCTACCATACCATAAATTGAAAAACAATACCCAATGTCTTCATTATTAATCGCAAAGACCTCGAGAAATGTAGGTCTAAAAATGCGTTGCAACACAAAAGGCAAAATAAAAATAGCCTCTGCTGCTAATATCAATAATAATATTACATACAGAGGCTGCTTTTTAGATGGTTTTTCGGTCATACTAAACCTGTAAAACTCCCATATTAAAAGGCTTTTCAATAGGAGCGTGGTTAGCGGCTTCTATGCCCATAGAAATCCATGTTCTCGTGTCTAAAGGATCAATTACCCCATCGGTCCAAATACGAGACGCAGCATAATAAGGTGAAACCTGGTCGTCGTATCTATCTTTAATTTTATTAAATAATTCGTCTTCCTTTTCTTTAGTAATTTTCTCACCTTTTTTCTTAAGCGAAGCCGTTTCAATCTGTAATAAAACTTTGGCTGCAGAATTACCACTCATTACTGCTAATTCAGCACTTGGCCAGGCCGCAATTAATCTTGGGTCATATGCTTTTCCGCACATGGCATAGTTTCCTGCACCATAACTATTACCTAATATAATCGTGAATTTTGGAACTACCGAATTACTAACCGCATTTACCATTTTAGCGCCATCTTTAATGATTCCGGAGTGTTCTGATTTACTCCCAACCATAAATCCTGTAACATCTTGTAGAAATACCAATGGTATTTTTTTCTGATTACAATTCGCAATAAAGCGTGTAGCCTTATCAGCTGAGTCATTATAAATAACCCCGCCAAATTGCATTTCTCCTTGTTTGTTTTTAACTAATTTTCGTTGATTTGCAACGATACCTACAGCCCAACCTTCAATTCTGGCATAAGCAGTGATAATGGTTTTTCCGTAATCTTGTTTGTATTCATCAAATTCAGAGTTATCAACCAAACGTTTAATAATTTCTTTCATATCGTATTGGTCAGCACGACTTTTTGGAAGAATGCCATAGATGTCATCCGGATTTTCTTTTGGCTTCTTTGATTCAGCTCTATTATAACCAGCTTTATCAAAATCACCAATTTTATCAACGAGATTTTTAATTTTATCTAAAGCATCTTTATCATCTTTTGCTTTGTAATCTGTAACTCCAGAAATTTCGCAATGTGTTGTTGCTCCACCTAGTGTTTCATTATCAATAGATTCTCCTATGGCAGCTTTCACTAAATAGCTTCCTGCTAAGAAAATACTTCCTGTTTTATCTACAATTATAGCTTCATCGCTCATTATAGGTAAGTAGGCTCCTCCAGCAACACAACTACCCATAACTGCCGCAATTTGGGTAATGCCCATGCTGCTCATTATGGCATTATTTCTAAATATTCGTCCAAAGTGTTCTTTGTCCGGGAAAATTTCATCTTGCATTGGTAGAAAAACACCCGCGCTATCCACTAAATATATAATTGGCAAACGATTTTCTATAGCGATTTCCTGAGCACGTAAATTCTTTTTTCCTGTTATAGGAAACCAAGCTCCGGCCTTCACAGTGGCGTCATTAGCGACAACAATACATTGCTTTCCTTTTACATAACCCATCTTCACAACAACACCACCAGACGGACAGCCACCATATTGTTCATACATACCTTCACCTGCAAAAGCACCAATCTCTATGGATTTAGCTTTAGGATCTAATAAGTAATTGATGCGCTCGCGAGCTGTCATTTTTCCTTTAGCCTTATGTTTTTCAATACTTTTTTCACCACCACCTAATTTGACTTTAACTAAACGTTTTTTAAGATCGGAAAGAAGAAGTTTATTATGATCTTCGTTTTTATTGAATTTAATATCCATATGATTTGCCCATTAAAGTGGGTGTTATTTATGAGTTGAACCTTAGTTTTGTTTTGCACGAATTTACAAAACGAAACGATGTTTGGAAAGTGATTGGTTTGCTAAATAATATTACATGGAAATATTTTCCTTGGAAACTAATTAGTTTTTTTGTAAATTTGTATCATTAAAACATATAAAAAATGAAAAAAAATAAAATTATTTATTACATAGCCACAGGCTTATTAACCTTGTTAATGTTATTTTCCATTAGCATGTACTTTTTTAAACATGACGATATGGTAATGGCATTCACAAATTTTGGATATCCATCGTATATTATATATCCCTATGCTGTTGTGAAATTACTGGGATTGATAGTACTTTGGGCACCAGGTCTAAAAACCTTAAAGGAATGGGCGTATTCAGGCTTCTTTTTTGCTTTTATATTGGCCTTTTTTGCACATTATATGATTGGAGATGGTGAACAAATGGCAGCAGTATTAGCATTTGTCTTACTGATCGTATCTTACATCTTTTATAAAAAAATAAATTAAACCTAAATAAGAAATCAATGAAGCATATTATAGCATTTGCAGGAAGTAATAGTAGTACTTCAATTAATAAACAGTTAGCGACCTATGCATCTCAATTAGTAGAAGGTGTTAGTACAACAGTATTAGATTTAAACGATTTTGAAATGCCTATTTATAGTTCAGATAGAGAGCAGGCTCACGGTTTTCCTGAGCAAGCTGTAAATTTCGTGAATCATTTAAAGAAAGCAGATGGTTTTATAATTGCTTTAGCTGAACATAACGGAGCGTACACTACGGCTTTCAAAAACATATTTGATTGGGCTTCTAGAGTAGAACAAAAGACGTTTTTAAATAAACCTTTACTACTTATGACAACTTCACCAGGGGCCAGGGGGGGAGCTTCGGTTTTAGAATTGGCTGCTGATCGTTTTCCAAGACATGATGCTAATATTGTAGCAGAGTTTTCTTTACCGTCATTTTATGATAATTTTTCTGAAGGTAAAATTTCTAATGACGCATTAAATACCGAATTGTTAAACAAAGTGAAATTATTTAAAGAAAGTTTATAAGCATGGAATTAAAACACGACACGTCAAACGAAAATAATAGATTCTATCTTTTAGATAATGAAAAAGAGATCGGTGAAATTGCGTATACATACGTTAACGAAGATCTTATCGATATCAATCACACAGAGATCGACCCAAATTATAGAGGGCAAGATCTTGGTCATAAATTAATAGATGCAGTTGCAGATTTCGCAAGAGAAAATAAATTACAAGCAAAAGCAAGTTGTCCTTACGTTGCCAAAGTCTTTGGTAAGACTACGCAATATGATGACATAAAAGCCTAAATAGAATTTTAAGACTATTAATATGGGAGACTTATCTAAAGATATTAATTCAAAATTTGAAAGCAATAGAGTTAAGGCGCTTCTAAACATTATTTATACAGCTAATTGGATTACAAGTATTCAAAGCGAATCTTTTAAAGTCTTTGGAATTTCACAACAGCAGTATAATATTTTAAGAATTTTAAGAGGCGCCAACGAGCCTCTAAATGTACAAACTATTAAGGACAGAATGTTAGAACGTTCACCCAATGCTACGCGATTAATGGATAAACTCTGTGCCAAACAATTAATTAAACGTTTGCCATCAGAACACGATCGGCGTGTGGTTAAAATTGAAATTACACAGCAAGGTTTGGATTTGTTGAATACTATTCCGAGCGATATGAATAAAGAGTTAATTCAAAATTTAAGTGAAGCTGAAGCGGAACAATTAAGTGACTTATTGGATAAAATGCGCTAGTAGAATTAAATAAAAGGAAATAATCATGAAAAAAGTAATACATAAAGCAGACAGTAGAGGATTTGCAGATCATGGATGGTTGCAGGCTAAACATTCCTTTAGTTTTGCAAGTTGGAATAATCCTGAACGCGTGCATTTCGGAGCGTTAAGAGTCTTAAATGATGATGTTATTGGTCCAAAAATGGGGTTTGGAACACATCCACATGATAATATGGAAATTATAACCATACCATTAAAAGGTGTTTTAAAACATCGTGATAACATGAAAGATGATTGGCAAGCTGTGCTTCCTGGTGAAGTTCAAGTAATGTCCGCTGGTACTGGAGTGCAACATTCTGAAATTAATGGATCGGTTGATGAGCAGTTAAGTCTATTTCAAATTTGGGTGATTCCACAAGAACGAAATGTAGAGCCGCGTTACGATCAAAAAACATTTAAGGCTGAAGACCGAGAAGGAAAGCTTCAAACATTAGTATCATCTTTTGATGATAGTGACTCCGAAAGCCTTAAAATTCATCAAGATGCTAAGCTTTCAAGAATTGATTTGTCAAAAGATGAAACATTCATATATCATCTAAAAAGTACGAATCATGGTGTTTATGTAATGCTGATTTCTGGTAAAGTCGAAATCGAAGGGGATATTTTAGAATCTAGAGATGCTATAGGGATTTCAGTAACTGATAGTTTTAATTTAACAGCTAAAACAGATAGCGATTTATTATTTATTGAAGTTCCTATGATTAATTTTTAATTTTCATCATAATTTAAGTCAGAAGCATCACAAATAGTGATGCTTTTTTTATTTAAAATGCGATATTTGTAAACTAACTAACGATTAAAACTAAGAATGATTATGGCAATGAATAAAAATACAGTATTAGCTTGGGCGACATGGATTATGGTCTTTGTAGGATTAGGGTTAATTGCGCTAGGAGCATTTAGATATGATGATGTTGCAGGTTGGGGATTTGCTGCTGTTGGTGGCGGTTTCTTCTGTATTGCATGGGTTTTTAATGCATTAAAAGGACGTGTATAATTAATTTGTGATGTTCAATAGTTTAACTTTATAATAAATAACTAACAATTATGAGTGACGATAAAAAAGTAATTTTTGCAATGTCTGGTCTCACAAAGACCTTTCCAGGAGCAAATACTCCGGTTTTAAAAAATATATATTTAAGTTTCTTTTATGGTGCTAAGATAGGTATTCTAGGTCTAAATGGTTCTGGTAAGTCCACACTTTTAAAAATCATAGCAGGTGTAGATAAAAACTATCAAGGTGATGTGGTTTTTCAACCGGGTTATACGGTTGGGTATTTAGAACAAGAACCGCAATTAGATGATGACAAAACGGTTATGGAAATTGTGCGCGAAGGTGCTGCAGAAACTGTTGCCATTCTTGATGAATATAACAGTATCAATGATCAGTTTGGATTAGAAGAAGTGTATAGCGATGCTGATAAGATGGAAAAGCTAATGAATCGCCAAGCGGAACTGCAAGATCAGATTGATGCCGCTAATGCTTGGGAGTTAGATACCAAGTTAGAAATCGCAATGGACGCCTTAAGAACTCCAGATGGGGATAAGAAAATTGGAGTGCTTTCTGGTGGTGAACGTCGTCGTGTAGCTTTATGTCGCTTGTTATTACAAGAACCTGATGTATTATTATTAGATGAGCCTACCAACCACTTGGATGCAGAGTCTGTACATTGGCTAGAACATCATTTAGCACAATATAAAGGTACTGTTATCGCTGTAACACACGATAGATATTTCTTAGATAATGTGGCTGGTTGGATTCTAGAACTCGATAGAGGCGAAGGGATTCCATGGAAAGGAAACTACTCGTCTTGGTTAGATCAAAAGTCTACGCGCATGGCACAAGAAAGTAAAACGGCTTCTAAGCGTCAAAAGACATTAGAGCGTGAGCTAGATTGGGTACGTCAAGGTGCAAAAGGTCGTCAAACAAAGCAGAAAGCACGTTTGAAGAACTATGATAAATTAATGAGTCAAGATCAAAAACAGCTTGACGAAAAATTAGAAATCTATATTCCTAATGGACCACGTTTAGGAACAAATGTAATTGAAGCGATTGGTGTTGCTAAGGGCTATGATGACAAATTACTTTATGATAATCTAAATTTCAATTTGCCACAAGCAGGTATTGTTGGTGTTATTGGGCCAAATGGTGCTGGTAAAACTACAATATTCAGGATGATAATGGGTGAGGAAACTCCAGATAAAGGAGAGTTCAAAGTGGGTGAAACAGCGAAGATAGCCTACGTAGATCAGAAACACTCTAATATAGATCCAGAGAAAACTATTTGGCAAAACTTTAGTGATGAACAAGAGTTGGTAATGATGGGAGGAAAAGAAGTCAATTCTAGAGCCTATTTAAGTCGATTTAATTTTTCAGGAGGTGAGCAAAATAAGAAAGTGAAATTGCTTTCTGGTGGTGAACGTAACCGTTTACACTTGGCTATGACACTTAAAGAAGAAGGTAATGTATTACTTTTAGATGAGCCTACTAATGATTTGGATGTTAATACATTAAGAGCTCTAGAAGAAGGTTTAGAAAACTTCGCAGGTTGTGCCGTTGTTATTAGTCACGATAGATGGTTCTTAGATAGAATTTGTACACATATTTTAGCTTTCGAAGGAGATTCTCAAGTCTATTTCTTTGAAGGAGGATTTAGTGAATATGAAGAAAATAAGAAGAAACGTTTGGGTGGTGATTTAATGCCAAAACGAATTAAGTATAGAAAGTTGGTAAGGTAAATTTACAGACTATTGAGACAAAAAAAGAGCCAGCAATTTGCTGGCTTTTTTTTTTATGTTTTATTGATTATTTATTTTCTAATTGTTTTATTTTGTCTTTCAATTTTCTGGATTTTAAATATTGTAAAGCCCATAGAATTGTCATTGTAACAAACCCAATTCCCAAAATACTTATCATTCGTTGAGAAGAGCCATCTAAAATACGCGTAATCGTTATTAAATTCATTATAACTTACTATACTATTTAGTTATCTCCATAAAGATGACCACTTGGTACGTCTTCAGCAGCTTCTTCATAATCTTTATAGGCATTGGTTTGCATTAACTTTTTATTTTCAGCTTTTAGTTTATACATCTTAACGATGGCAATTAAAATAAAAACGAGAAAAATAGTTGCTACAGCTATTAAAATCATGGTGAGTTGTGTCGTAGTCACAATTATAGCCTTTATAAACAGGTTAAAATAAATCATTCTTCGCTCTAGATTTGGGTTCTATGATGCTAATATATAAAAAAAGTTAATGTTAAATACTTAATATTAAATTATTTACAAACTTTTAGTCAACAACCCTATCGATAAACTGTTAATAAAGTCCGTTAAACCACAGTGTTTTTGAGGGGGACAGATGAATTCTAATTTTTTTTAAAATTCAATTTTATTATAATAATTTGTAACAATTATTAGAAAAGTGCTACCTATATTTTAGTAACTAAAGTTTTTATAGTCTTAAAAAATTACCGAAATTGCTTAAAAGAATAATGTTCAACTTTAATAACACTACACTATATGCCTGACGATTTTGATTTATTAGAAACCAACTCACAAGAAAAAGCTGAAAAAGTCGATGTCAATTGGGGTAAAGCCATTGACCAAATGAAGTCAAAGCTTGCCCAAGAAGATGACCCAGAAAGTCGTCAGAAAATACTAAATGCAACATTAGATAATGTTGTAGATATGGCAGAAAAAGATAGGTCTACCTTATTAGATGCTATAAAGGATTTAACAGATTACCAAGATGAAGTTGGTATTATGTTCGAAGGTTTTTCGGCATTAAATGGTGCTGAGCAGAAAATCATTGACGATGCTATTAAACGATTAGAACGTGCTAAAGTTGAGCTTGAGGATGCAAATAATAAACCAGACACATGGTGGAATAATCTTTGGGGACGCAAAAGCAAAATTAAAGAAGCCGAAGCAGAACTTAAGAATGCTCAAAAAACACGTGATGCTGCAGATAATGAAGCAAAAGCGATGTTTCAGCAACGTATTGAAACGGCCGATGTTCAAACCTTATTAAATGAATTATCATTTAAGAGTCAGGCTGCAATTAAGCGTTTAAAAGATAGAGAAATTGAAATCAAAGAAGTTGAAGAAAGTCTCAAAACAGCTATTGTAGAAGCTTCTAACAATCATACTAAAGCACTTCAAAAGAAAAAAGAAGTAGAGGATAAGCTAGAGACGGAATATGCGTTATTAAAACAAGCACGTCAAGCTCTAGAAGAAGTAGCAGATAAGCAATCAACTGATTATTCTGATGCTTTAAGTAAAGTAACCACTTTAGAGCAAAAAGTTGAAGAGTTAGAAGGTCTTAAGAATGCCTACACAACATTAGCAGCTTCAAAAGATAGTTTTGTACATAAACATAACTTAACCATTAAAGTATTAACGTCTTTACGAAGTAATTTACAAACACATCGTGCAAAATTAAAGTCAGATACAGATGAACGTCTTAAGTATTATGATGGTTATGTGGTAGCTTTAAAAGCACGTACAGATCAGGAATTTGCAGCAATCTTAGAACATTTAGGTGTTAAGACAGATGAGCATATTGGTGAAACTTTAGCCGCAATGCATACCGCAAGTGCTAGAGCACGTCAAGAAATGATGGATAATATTCCAGTGCACGAAAAAGTTATGCAGGGCGTTTACGGAAGTTATGCTGAAGCTTTAAGTGAGATTCGTGAAAAGGATAAGTCTATTCAAAAGAATTTTGCAGAACGTTACGGCATTGATATGAAAGAAATTTTCGAAGATTATTACGCAGCAGATGCCAACGCACCTTCAGGAAGTGATGGAGGAGGAGAGCCAGCAGATGGACCAAAGCCAGATGCGGGTGATGATGATTTGTTAGGATAATTAAATGATGGCGTTTCCTACTTTTGCTTTAATGACAAAAGTAGGTCAGGCTTTCACTACTCGCTCTCTGCGAGGAGCTCAAACAAACCGTTCAATCCTTAACGCGAAAGCAACCTAAACATAATATATTTAGTTATAGCTAATTGTTTTCAATGGAAGACTTTTTAAGAAGAATAAAATTAATTGATACTTTCTCGACTACTTTGAATGTGTCTAGGTCTGAATTTATTTCAGCTTTGCGTAATAATGTTGATGAAGCAGATATTGATAGTATATTCTCTGGAGCATTTGAGGTATTTACATCTAGCAAAAACCTTTATAAGGGTAATGTAAATCACAATGGTTTTAGAATTAGAAAGCGAAAACGTTTTTTTGAGAAGAACATCGGAAAAACTATAGCAACCGGTAACTTGAGAGAACAAGGGGAAACATTGTTTATAAATACTCAAATTAAAGGCTGGAATAATTCCATGTTTTTATTTTATGGGTTTTTATCTGTATTCTATTTGATTTTTATTGTTGGTTCTTTTGCTAATATATTCTCAAGTGATTCGGCTTTTCCGATTTTTGTACCGATTTTTATTCTCATACATGCTTTATTTATGTTTGGAATTCCATACTTCATGATGCGTAGAAGTGTAAAACGATTAAAGGAAGATTTAGATAGAGAATTTCATTATATAATAAGTAAATCTAGTTCCCTTAGATGATTGTAACCCCATTAGATTCCGCAATATTAGATTCCAAAGAGCAATATGTATTCTATCACAAAATGATAGATTTCTCTCTAAAAGAGCTTATTGTTGCTGTTCAGCAAAAACAAATTCTGAACCATCAAGAAGTGCTTCTTTTTAAGCAATACAGCGATTTATTATTATATTCTATTGAAGCCATGCGTGTAAAATACATGTATGACGATGAAGAAAATATGAAGGTCGATTTAACAGACTCTAGTTTTCCTAATTATTTAGAATTCCGTTACTTATTTAACGATTTAGCATTACGAGAAGATTATTTAGGTAAACTCACAGACGTAGATACTTTAAAAGACGAATTTTTAGATACGTTAATGCGAAAGAAAGAACCTATTGCTAAGCGTAAGCTCTTTCAAGCAGCGTCAATAGTGTATTATACGTCGGCTAAAAAAGAATACATTTTTAATCGTTTTGTGCAAGGTAAAATTATAGCAGCACCAGAAGGTTCTGTTGCAGAGCATTTGGTGAGTTGGAGTTTTTATGATGTGTCTCACAATAGGCCGTTTATCTGCTACATGTATTTTGATTATGATGGCAAAGATCCTCTAAAAGAACGCAGTGAAATATACGGTGCTTTAAAGTCTATTGCAGACCGAGAAATGGCATTAGACACTATGGCTTACGGTATAGATAAGCGTTTACCAAAAGTATTTCCAAAGCTCATAAAACGTGTGGATTTAGGTCCAATTCATAATGTATTTGCTAAAGACGAAAATAAAGTGACACATGCCATTTTGCAAAGTATAGCAAATAAGGAAATCCCATTAGAATCGTATGCGATTTCATTTAAAATAGATGAATTAAAATCAGCGAGCGAATTTAAAGAAGGTGGTTTTTTTAGTAAACAAACCTATCAACGCTGGGATGTTATGTTTAGACAGCGTTATGTCTTTGCGCCGCACAGAATTATACAAATGCTATATAATAAAACACCCGAGATTATGAATAAGTTGGCAATGTCACCTATTCAGATTTCTGAATTAAAAATCGATAAATAAGATGAAAGTTTGGAGTCTGAAGCTCGAAGATTCGAGTAAGAAAACTTTTCACTTTTCACTTTTCACTTATAACTCAATCAATGGAACACAACTCAACTTTCCCTATAAAACAAAATGAATTAGATATGCTTCGCGATGAAGCAACATCATACTTAAAATCTATTCAATGGGAACAAGGTCAACGCGCTAAAAATAAAGATAACGACGCCAAAGATGAATCTATTTTATTGTATTTGTCTAGAGCCAATAACGGAAGCAACGTCAATGTCACTTCAGTTTCAAAAACCATTTTGGCTTTAAAAAAGCGTTTGCTACCAGAATCGGTTGCACTTCCTATTTTCTTAAATCAAACGTTGTATGCTGTACAAGAAGGATTGACTTTGGGTATATGGATTAAAGATTCGTACTATGATGCGTCTGGTTTATCGAGTTTAAGTGAGAATAAATCTGCATTAGATAGTTCAGGAAGGCGAGAGTACGAAAGCAAAATGCATACATCAACGGCATTTATGTTGTTCTCCACAGCCTATAAGATTTTACATGATTTAAAACCGCATGCTTCAGATGATTTATCGGTGATGAAGCAGAAGTTTGCAGGTATTCCAGAAGTGTCTTTTTTAACACCTTTAAAAGGAATTTCGTGTCAATTGTTTTATTACGACAAGTATTTAGGTCATCCTGAAATTATAAAGTCAGATAAAGATGTTATCGATTTTACAGTGGTTTATTTTGAAGCTTTAATTGCAGAAATTCAACTACGTAAAAGCAGTTTAGAATACACAGAAACCGTTTCGGACCGAACGTACAAACTCGAAAACTCAGACTTTGCAGTTTCGGGTTGGGAGAATGTATTTCAAGGAACAGCAAAGAGTGTTGAATTCAATAAAATTCAGTTTGAGCAAATTGTAGGTAACAAAGATGCCAAACATTTTGGTCGTCGATTAACTGAACGTTTGTTAAGTTATGATATTGAAGCAAAGAAGAATCCATTTCAAGAATTAGGCGGTTTTATGCCGGTTTTTATGGGCTATGGAATTCCGGGAACAGGAAAGAGTATGTTAATTGCTGCTATTGCCACCCGATTAAAAGAACATTCTGATAATTTAGATATTCCATTTTTATTCCACCCAATGCCAGATACGCTGATATCTACATTTCAAGGTGGTTCTGCCGAAAAAATGGTAGAGTGGATGAAGCCTCTGCAAGATCCTACTAAATTGATTTTCGCACCAATAGATGATGCTGAAAATAATTTGCAAGAACGAACAGCTCAAGGAGTTTCAGCAGGTGTAAAAGAAGTGATTGGTGTATTTTTAAGATATACAGAAGGTGCTTATGCTGTGAATTACGGAAATAGTTCTATTGGTTTATTTACCAATTTACCAGAAATGCTAGATAAAGCGGTGATTTCTCGTGTGCAAGGTCGATTTAAAATTGATGGAGCACGTACGGAACACGACTTTGTAGATCAAGATTATATTTGGTGGAAGAAGTTACAAGACACTATGCCAGATTTTGTAAACATGAATGATCCGGAAGTTTATAAATACTTATCAGATCAGGGTTTAGCAAACAGTATGGGCGAAATTTTGAATGCGGTTAATCACCCTTCAGAAGAACGTGTTCACGATACGTTTAATAAAGTAGAAAAGCTTCACGAAAACAACGATCACATGTTTTATGCGGCTTTGTATAAAGAGATTCAGAAGATATTTCCGTTTTTCTCTTCAAGAGATGTTAGAAACATTCAATCTGCAATTTCATTACGATTAACAGATTTTGACCTAGAGAAAGATTGGTTTGAGAATCCTGAAACCTATTTTAAAAAGGATTACGAAACGAAGTTCAATATGCTTCAAGAATTAATGAAATCGAATATGAAAGGTTTAAACTTTTCAGATATAAGACGACAAGAAGTCATTCGTTATTTAGATAACGTAGCGACTATTGCAGATACGGACTTTAAACGAAAAGTGGACGCTAGAGTGAATCAGTTGAATATTGAAACTGAGGCTAGAGAACAGTTTGGTAAATAAAGTGAAATATTAAAAGTATGAAGTCTATGTCATTCCGACAAAGCGAGGCACGAGCGACGAGGAATCTCATAATGGGAAAACCTAACCAACAAGCAGATTGCCACAGCTAACAATGATGTTAGCTTCGCAATGACATAAAATAGAATGTTTTGTAAAAATATGAATAACCTAAAAAATATAACTAAAACAACCCTTTCTAAAGAATGGGCAAGATTAGATAGAATAGATTACGATTATCAATTTAAAAATGGAGAATGGAAACGTTTATCACGGGAATGTTATAATCGAGGAAATGGCGCTGCGATATTACTATACAATGTAGAAAGACAAACGGTTATTCTTACTAAACAGTTCCGTATGCCTGCTTATGAGAACAATAGTAGGGAAGGTATGTCAATTGAAGCCTGTGCAGGAGCAATTGATAATAATGATAAGCCTTTAGAAACCATAATTAGGGAAACAGAAGAAGAAGTAGGTTATAAAATAAGTGAAGCAAAACTAGTTTTAACGGCATATACATCACCCGGAGCTCTAACAGAAAAGATGTTCTTATTTGTGGCAGAATATGATGAGAACATGAAAATCAGCAAAGGTGGGGGATTAGAAAGTGAAGATGAAGACATTGAAATTCTTGAAATTCCGTTTTCAGAAGCTTTAGAAATGATTAAAAAAGAAGAGATTATAGATGCAAAAACGATTATGTTATTGCAATATGTTCAGATTAACAAATTATTAATTCCCGAGAAGGCAGGAATCTGATGTCATAAAAGAAGGTCAAATAAAACCTATCGTGTTTAGAGATAAATAGTTTTAAAATCGTTCGATGATTTTTAAGCGATTTATAAATAGTGAGATTTAATTACAAATAATGAGATTACCGCTGAAGTTTATCTTGAGCGAAGCCGAAAGACAGCAACAAGATGAATAAACTAAAACAAGCCAACCTATACCGAAGTGATCTTATTCCTATAAGTGGAAAACTAGTTGAGCGTTACAACAAGTGCTTAAAAACCTTGGGGTTTTCAGAAACAAAGTTAACCTCATTTTTTATTGATGGTCTTGGTTGGAGTCCTGATATTGCTGAAGAAAAGAAAAACATGCATTACCTTAATCATGGCGATGCAAACCCCAATGGGATTATTATTTCACCATTACAAAAAGGAAAACCCGTCTATCTGCCGTTTCATTCTTTTGATAGGGAAATGATGCAACATGTATTTAGAACACATGGTCAAAAAATTAATGATATTACTAGAGACTCTGCCATTTGTATTGATTTTGATCAGAATATCGATGTGTTTTATGAGCCTTTAGATGTCTTGAAATATGATAAAATCAATATCACATTCAAGCTTATAGATAACTTAGAACAGGTTCAAAAAGATCAGTTACATCTCGTTGATAAATTTAAAAATGGGAATAACTTTATAGATGAAGGCATTCATCAACAATTACTAGATTCTGCAAATACATTTGGCGATTTAAGAGATAGAGATTTAAGCTTACATCCATTACAATTTAGAACAGATTCGTTTTACACAAGGGCTTTTGATGGAGTGTATTTACTTCGTGATTTCATAAAACCGATAGTCGTTTTTGAAAGTAAAGAACATTATAAGGAAGCGATAAAAGATACCATTCACGATGTACTGATTTATCATATTGAGCAACCAGAATTAGTAGATAAGTTAAAAGATCATTTAATTATTGAATGTGATTTGGAAACGTTAGTAAAAACACCAAATTACGATCGCGTTAAGAAGTATGAATTAGCTCAGTTTTTAAAAGAGACTGAACATCCTATTAAGGATATTTTAAATGATAATGTATTATTTAAAAGTTATTTAAACAAAATAGACATCAATGCCAGAAAGCAGGTGATGAGTGTCGAAATATATCTTGAAAAATTAGAACGTAGTAATGCCTATAAAATTGAAGATATTGTAGATCAGGCCTTTTATTTTGCTTTGCATCAGCCACATTCATCGCTGTCTTCTGAGCATCGCGATTTAATTCATAAGTTACTCATTAACATTGCTCCAATGGATGTGTTATTCTTGTATTGGTATGATAAAGAACAGTTTTATATAAATTATTTGACTTGGGATGATTCTTTTAAGGATTGGGTAATTGAAAGAATCCGTAACAATATTTGATAATTTTAGACTAATTTAGTAGAGCATTTTTTTTGTTTGCAAAAACGCAAATACGCATAGAAAATATTAATTCAAGTTGTCAGCAAATTTCTAGCTTCGTGCTTCAATCTTAACTGCTTCCAACTTCTAACTTTTACAACCATGGGAATTGAACTCGTTATATTTATAGCCGCCATTTTATTCGGAATCTTTCTGTATTGGAGAGAATCTAATAGCAATACTACATATCGCTTTTTAAATAAAATAGTGAATAGTAAAGAGCTACAAATGAGTCCTGATAATCCAAAAGGATTTGTTTACCAACAATCACTTTTGCCACGTATTATTTTTGTGGTTAGTTTGGTTTTGGTATCCGCGTTAATCGTAGAGTTCTTAACGCCAATTGCTGTTTTTAGTAGTTATAACGGCGTTTCTGCATTTGCATCTTTTGCTGTTGGAACACTTTTAGGAACTTATATTGCTGGTTTTGTAATTAAATCGTCTGAAGTTATTGAGGAACAAAGTGAATCCTTAGAAGACAAGTTTGATGATGTCGTTGAAAAAGGTAAAGATTTTATAGAGGATCTAAGAACCAGAGAACCTAAAGTGGTTGAGGAAGCAAAGAAAGAAATTAAAACAGAACCTGAAATAGAAAAACCAAGTGCACGTGACCGTTTGAAAGATAAGGGTCTTATGTAATCCTAAATGTCATACTGAGCGCAGTCGAAGTATCTCATTAACATTATTATATTTATAAAATAACGAACAGATTGCCACAGTTGACAAAAATGTCAACTTCGCAATGACAAACAATTACTATGATAAAAAACTATTGGAACAAAGGAGGTAAACAAAAACGAATCACTGTTTTTGTGGTATTGCTATTATTAGTGTTATTGTTCTTTTTTAGGGATGATTATCAGCTTGTTCTACTATTTCTACGAAAGTATATTTTTGTTTTATTAGTTAGTGCGTTAATTCTGTTTTTTGGTTTACGAAAATTCAGAAAATCAGCTAAAGTAGGGAGTCGATTAGGAGTTTTAGCATTGCTCATTATCTTCTTTGGATTATTATATGTTGTAGGTTGGCATTATAAAATGTACGATTACATGAAAACGTATAATGTATTTAATAGTCTGAATAAAGTTGAAATAGATGAATTACCATTAACTCAAAACGAACGTATTCAACCGTTACGAAACATCTTTTCTATGGCTAATGAAAGTGTTGGTGAAACTAAAGATGTGTCGTTACCTCACTTGGTTAGAGTAGACGATCAGAATAAATGGACGATGGCCATTCAACCAAGTGAAAAGTACGTTATGCAACGTATTAGCGATAATACAGAAGAAGTATTTTCGGTAAGTAGTACCACACCATTTCCTAGATTTTCTAATGAGAATCGTATTGATGTGACGTTTTCAATTGGTGAATCTTTAAAATTTAGTAGAAATACCTACAATGCCGTAGTGCAGCGCTTTAATCCTTGGATGCTATTTAATCACGAGCCTAGTGATACCTTTTACATGAAAAATGATAATGGAGAATGGGTGCAAGTGGTGAGTTTAATTAAATGGAAAGGCTTCTTTTTTCCATATCCAAGTTTTGGGGGTGTGATGATTATTGAAAACGGAGAACACGATTTTAATGATTACATGGAGCGGATTTTAATAGGAAAAGGAACGTATGTGAGTCCTGATGACATTAAGAATTATCCGTTCTTAATGAAGCAAAATACCTTATCTGAAAAGGTGTCTCAACTAGAAGCAGAATCGTTAAAGTTTTTAGGTGGATTTAGTGATCCGTTACCTTGGAACATGAAAACGGCTGTGAAAATTCCTGTGATGCCTAAAGATCAAAATCAACAACCTTATGTTAC
Organism: Winogradskyella thalassocola; assembly: GCF_900099995.1. Classification (GTDB taxonomy): domain Bacteria; phylum Bacteroidota; class Bacteroidia; order Flavobacteriales; family Flavobacteriaceae; genus Winogradskyella; species Winogradskyella thalassocola. The sequence continues at coordinate 92,681 of NZ_FNCZ01000011.1, read as the reverse complement.
TGACTTCAATTTTTCGGGTTCAAATAGCGATGCTTACAGTGGATTATATCATTGGTTTGGGTTAGAGCCGGTAGGAGATGAGCGTACCAGTTTAAGTTATAGTGTGTTTGTACCTGCTGATGGAACTGACAAATTATACTATTATGATCATGCCACTAGAAAGCAAGGTTATGCAGGTGTTTCTGCGATGCCATTAAAAGTAAAAGAGTCTAAAAAAGAATACGATTGGACGGCAAGTACACCTGTAGAATTTAGACCTTATATTAAAGACATTGCGGGTAGAAAACGTATGTTTTTCTTAGGAACCATATCATCAATAAGTTCTACAGATGCACAACAGTTTGACGGTTCTGCAACACCAGATTTAGTATTGATTGACAGCGAATACAGAGATGTGATTTGGATTGATGTAAAGCATCCAAGCACATGGGATCAAGAAGTTTATAATCAACTAAACGAAGCTTGGAGAGCAAGTGAAGGTATTGGTTATTTCTATAATGAAAAACCTAAAGATGAAGACATTATGGAACAAGAAATAGATTCCTTAATGCGTATTCCAAAAGTAGAAGATAATTCGGATATGATAAATGCTTTGCAACGTCAGCTAGATTCTTTGAAGGCTGCTGGTGGACAATAATGTAATGAAAAAGTTGAAACAAGTATATGTTGTTTATGCTATCATTCTTCTAATTTTTGTTTTATATCTTACTGCAAATATCTATAGGCTTGTAAATATTCATGATTTAAATGGTCTTTCTTATAGTCTAAAATCTATTTATAGAACCATTTCAATATATGGAATATTTAAATTATTCTTGGTTTTTCTGATTCCTGTTATAGCTATTTTTTATAAAAACAGATTCAGTTGGATACTTATTCTGACTTATTTTTATTTTCTGTTTTGTCGCATTATTACAAATTTATTATTTGATTTGACGTTTAATGATGTTTTAGATGTGTATATGGTTATTTTCATTGCTTTTTTAGTATTACCAATGCTTTCAATTTATTTACTTAATAGCACACCAACGTTTAAGAGTGTTTATGGTTTAGAAAAAAAATCATTATCGACATATAATCTTATGGCATTTATTCTCGGTTGTGGTTTGAGTTTGCTAGTATATATAAGTCAAAATAATCTATACTTTAGTAGCTTCTTTTAACTTTTAATTCTATCAACATTATGTTCCTTTCTTTTTTCAATACGTCATCAAAAGAAGAAAAATTCTGGAATTGGGTTTTAAAAAATAAGACTAAACTGGAAGCTTTTATTCATTCCGATTTTGAAGATTATACTGTATATAATAGATTGACTAATACGCTTAAAAAGTATAATTCATTGTTATTCCCGGAAATGACTTTAGGTGAAAATGGTAAAGTCGTTTTAATTATAACACCAGATGGCATGAAGGACGGGATTCTTCCAACGCAAAAGCTTTATGATTCCAAACCAAATTTAGACAATTGGATTATTAAAAAATTTAGGCAGCCAAATGACGAGATTGGGTTAAATTTTGACGGTGTAGAATATCCCAGTTCAGATATAACAATACGAACACAAATTAATGAGAAAGAAGAAAAAGTTGACGTTGAGATTTATATTAAAAATATGAATTCAGAGCCAAGTAAACATAAAACCTTAGCTTTTTTATATCTCGATCACATTTTAGGCGAGTTTAATACAATTACTAAAGTCGGATTTATCGACTTTAAACACTGGAATGATGCTGTTACTATCGAAGATGGTATTTCAATATTAGAGCTGAGAATATTGATAGAAAAGGAATTGTATTAACTACTAATGTAAAACCTGACAGGTCTTATTCATTATTTACATCTAAATAGTTGTAGCAAAGCTATTATATTAAGTCCTGTACTATAATGACAATGTTGATGATTTACTAAAACAAGAGTAGAAACTCTTATTACTTATTCCGTCTATTATAATTCTTATCACCTCTAGTTTTTGGCTTCTTATATTTTGCTGCAATTTTAAATTTATAAGAACCACCTAAATTTTCTTTAGAGTTTTTTTCTGATTTCTCATGGAAAGCTGGTCCAGGAGCATCTTCATCACGACGTTTAGTTGGATTATTTCGCTCACGTATTTGCGGACGCTCTTCTTCAATTAATTCAGTTGAAATTGTAATATCCTCAGGAATCTCAAGGGTTTCAATTTTCATTTGCATTAATTCCTCAATACGTTCTAGTCCTTCTTGTTCGCTTTCAGTAGAAAACAAAATGGTATGTCCTTCTTTCTCAGCACGACCAGTTCTACCAATTCTGTGCATGTAGTTTTCAGGGTAATCTGGTGTGTCAAAATTAATAACATGAGATACACCTTCTATATCCAAACCTCTAGCCATAACATCTGTAGCTACTAATAAACGATTTTCACCGTCTCTAAATTGCTCTATACTACGCAACCTGTAATTTTGGGTTTTGTTAGAGTGAATGACACAAGTTTCATTCGGAAACAATTCTTCTAACTGATCAAAAAGGCGATCTGCCATTTTCTTATACGCCACAAAAATTAAGACTCTTGAGAATTCGTCTTTATCACGAAGTAAATGTTCTAATAGATTTACTTTGGTATAAAAATTAGGAACATCAAAACGTTCTTGTTTAATGTTTTCTAATGGAGTTCCAGAAACTGCGATTGATATTTTTGTTGGACTTTTAAAAAAGTCGGTAATTAAATCATCAACATCTTTAGTCATCGTTGCCGAATACATAATGTTTTGGCGACGCGGAGGTAAAATATCGAAAATATTAAGGAGTTGATGTCTAAAACCTAAGTCTAACATCACATCAACTTCATCAATCACTAATTTTTGAATAGACTTTAACTGTAAAACGCGGCTCACTGCTAAATCATACAGTCGACCAGGAGTGGCAACAATGATGTCTTGCCCTTGTGCAACGGCTTGCTTTTGCGTATTAATGTTAGTACCACCATAAACACCTAAAACACGATTGTTAATGTATTTAGAGAATTTTTCAATTTCACTAACAACTTGAACCACTAATTCTCGTGTTGGTACTAAAACCAAAACTCTAGGGTTTTCTTGTTGCGAAAACTTCAAATTTCTCAATATAGGTAACATATAGGCAAGGGTCTTACCAGTACCAGTTTGTGCAATACCAACGACATCTTTACCGGCAGCAACTACATTAAAAGATTCTGCTTGTATTGGAGTAGGAGTATCAAAGCCTAAGTCGTCTAAAGCGTTATATAAAGGGGTATTTAAATTAAGGTCGTTAAAAGTCACGTTTCTGTTTTAAGGTGCAAAGATAGTTGTAATTAGATAACTATTTCTACAACTCTAAAAAATCTGTAATTAGAGTTTCTATTTTAGTCTTCCAATCCTCATCATATTCATCCCAATAGGTGTAAGAATCATACATTGTAAATTCAGTGTTTTGATCTATTTTTTTAAGGGGGCCGACGATACCTATGTACGAAATGTTTTCATTTGGATCTTCATCTATATAGTCGAATCTAACAGCGTAAAACTCTGAATCAGTCTTCTTAATTTTTTTCAAAATCTTAATTTCATCCGGATAACCTCCATCTTCACCAACATAATTGTAAAAAGAAAGCTTAGCGAATGTTTCTTCTTTAAGATATTTTTTGTCTACATCATGAAGTTTGTTGACTTTATGATAGGCTTCTATGATTTCAAATCTGAAATAGAAATCTTCTAAATAGGGATTCAGCACAGCTTCTGAAATAGAATAATTATTAAATATACGCGAAGTAATAGCTAATAATCTCAACCATCTGTCATCATCTCTGCTTAATAATTTGGAAGTAAAAGCATTGCTGATACTGTCGTCATATTTTACGGTATTTAGGCTATTTAAATAAGCCACCATTAAATTATAATAGGTGTAATCATAATCTTCATCATACTCATCACTAGGTGGAGGTATGTTAAAAAATACCTCGGCATCAGTCGTTAAATAATTTAGAATCTTATCGTAATTTGACTTTACAATGTCATTTGTATCTAATTCGGAGTTATGAATATCATTAGATAAGTATATAATGTCATTTCTGTATTGTCTTACAGACATAAGCGATAGTAGTTTAATGTAATTTTCTATCGCATAATTTAATGAGTCATTAAAAGGTTGAAATATACTATAGTCATAAGAATCCTCTTCAGTTGGCGGATTAGAAAAGAATAATTTGTTATAAAGCGGTAAAGATTGTTCTGATTCAATAGCTGGAATAGCAATCAAGATAGCCGTTTTTAAGATATCTGATGTTGAAGATTTGTTATAAAATGACTCCAAGGTTCCCAAGGACGTTTCATCATTTATTAAACTATATTCATTAATTAAACTAGCTTTTATCGCATCATTAGTGTCTTCGGAAAAAGGATAGTTAAGTGCGACGTTTAAAATTGGCAGATCATCTTTATCAAACTCGTAGTATTCAAAAGCTTTTATGGCTCTATTATACACTAATGAATCTGTAGATTTTAAATCTTCAATAATGTATTTCGCTTTAGATTCGAAAACATTAATATCAGAGATCACAGGTTTTACATCTATAGAATTGAAGACATCTTCTACAATACTAGTATTTAATTCTTCCTCATTTATAATGGCTTTAGCAATATGCATTCTGTAATTGTTATACCAAATCCGGTGGACAGTCACACGTTGTGTATCTTCGAATAATTTATTTTTGACAGTAAACTGAATTAATGAATCACCTTCTTTAACTAAAATGCGTTCATTTACAATACTATCATTGTATTCTATTGAGCCATTTTTGTAGTCCTCGAGAAATTTCTTGTGTGTTGGTATTCTGAAGTATTTGCCAATATTGTTATAACCATACTGGTAAATGTTACCCGTATTAGGGTTTATGGTTGTATAATCATACGAATCAATAACATTAGAATCATTGGTATCTAGTGTGTCGATATCTTCAGTTACGCGTTCAAATAATTTTATTTTAAAATCTTTATTTGGAGATTCGTAATCTGTAAGTTGTGATTGTTGATAAGGCAATAACTTAAAACTATCAAAGAAAAGATCATCAACACTCACTTTCTCAGTTTCGCTAAGTTTTTGTTTCATCAATAGATATGTTCTGTTCCCTCTGAAATAAGCACGTACAATACAATGATATTTGTTATTTAGTAATATTTCATATTCTCGTCCTTCTATGTCATCTAAATAAATAACTTTCGGCTCTGCAAGTAATTCTGATGTTTGCGTTAATCCATTTTCAGTTTCTTTAAATGCTATCTCGGGATTTTGAAGAAAATAACCCATAGGTTGGTCGTTATACCGAATCAAATAATTATTTAAATTTTTAGAATCCGTGGCCATGTAAAGATTAAGAAAATAAGGCTCACCATCAGGATCAATAGGGTTTGGGTGTTCTCTCGATACTTCTTTGGCGTCAACAGGTATTTGAATGGTAAAAGCTCCCTTTTCGCTTTTAAATTCTCGCCAACCTTTAGTTTCAATAACGGGTTCTACACCGTCGATAGTAATGGAATTAAAATAACGATCAATATAATTTTCGTTGATTTGTTCTTGTGGTGTTTCGGCTGAGAAGTAGTAAAAATGATTATTCTTAATTACAAACCGTGCTTTTATCATATTGCCATCGGGTAATTCAGCGGTAATATCAGACCCAAATTGATCTGAGTCCGCTAGCTCTTCTCGTTTAATAACGACTCCCTCTCTTTTTTCAATAATATTAGAAATCATAGTTTCTAATAAGGTGTCTATCTGAGATTGCGCCAAAGTATAGCCAGAATCAAATCCCATAAAAAGGTAGCTCGTTTTAGTAGGTATATCTCCATAGCCATGTATAATAAACTTATCGAAATCTTGTTTAATATTTGGTGTTTTTGGTAATTCAAGATTAAATCCTAAATCATGATCTATATAATTGTACCAATACCCTTTAGAAGTGTCAATTTTATAGGTGTCTGCAACTCCAGTAAATTTTGCTTCAACAACGCTAACGTTATAACCTTCTTTTTGTAATAACTCAATAACATTTTGTTCTCCTACTAAGTGAGCAGCTCCAACCCCAGCAAATAGACTACCTTTTTTCATTATGTCTATAATGCTATTGCTCATAACTTTATTTCTCGAAATCATAGTGTCGTCAATAACCTCGTATTGATTTACAAAAGCAGCAATTTTATTTAAATCACCAGTCGCATAAACTTTGGTCATTATTTCCTTGGTTCTATTAATACTATCAACATCAATACTCAAGTGATTTAAAATTTCTTCTATTTTATTCTCATCAGAAAGATTATCAAAATAGTTCATCTGATCATCTACATCTTCTAATCCGGTAATCGTTTTATTCATGGTGCGCGCCTGACCTAAAAGATAAAAATCTACAAAGGTCGATTTGCCATCCTCTTTATCAATATCAGGTATTAGCATGCTCATTATCTGATCTGGACTCATAATGTCAGAGTCTTCTAATGAGTACTCATTAACTTCTTCGAAACGTTCTAAAAGACGCTTATAGTCATTGGGTTTTAATAATTTTTTATAATAATCGTTTGCAGGGATGTCGTATTTTTTGCGGGTAATCGCAGCCATTAGAGAATCTGCATTGACTTCTAAAGCAAAATATTCTGTGCTTTCAATTGCTGGCATTACGGCATCACTAAAGTTAAATACTCTAGCATCATCGATGTGCATAGTCCCAAATATGTAAGAAGGAGAATCTGTGTTGCCACCTTCAATTTTCCATAACAAACTATAGTTATCATTGTTTTGAGCAAATGCAAATTGCGATAAAAACGATAGAATTATAAAAAGACGAAATAGGTGATTGTTTTGTAATATTTGGTAGCTCATAGGGTGGTGTTAACGTTTTGTTAAAGCAAATTAATATACTTTTTAAATAATAGGGCATTTTGCTTCAATAAAATTAAAACAACAATCTATAATTATGATCTAAACAACTTACTGTAAGTGATTTTTGTTTATTTCAATACTGTAGCTCGCATTAAATTGTGAACTAGCATCTAATTTTATAATCCCTTCTTTAGTTTCTATGTTTTGATCTGTAGTCTCGTTATCAGCAAAACCTAACCAAGGCTCAATACAAACATAAGTAGCGTTTGGTTTTGCCCAAATACCTAAGTGTTTAAAATCTTCAAAATTCAGAGTCAAAACGTTCCCTTTGGTTTTATGCTTTAAGCTTACTATTCTCGATTTTAAATTTTTAAAAATTAAAGCGTCTTCGTTAAATAGGTCTGGTCGAAGGTTTATCTTATTACCTTCCGTAAATGCTGGTTTGGTTTTATCAGTAATTAAACCCGTATTCATGTTTAATAGGTGAGACTGACTGTTTTCAGATTGCTCAAATTCTAAAAAGTAATCGGTATAATTTTCATCCTTCTTAAGCGGACAATTAAAAGCAGGATGACCTCCTAAAGAAAAATAAAGCACTTTGTCATCTAAATTGGTAACCTTATGTGTAATAGTTAAGATGTTGTTTGAAAGTGTATAAGTGATTTCAAACTCAAATAAGAAAGGATAGTAAGTATGTAATTCTTCATTTGAAACTAATGAAAACGTAACACTAGAATCTGACTGATTTTTAATCGTGAAATTATCGTTATGTCTTGCAAAACCATGCTTTGGCATAGGGTACGATTTGTCGTTGTAGATGTATGTATCATCTTTCATGCAACCGATTATAGGGAATAGGTTTGGCGCGTGACTTCCCCAAAACTCAGGATTAGCTTGCCACATAAATTCGGTATTATGCTTTGCTGAAGTAATATTACATAACTCAGCACCTTTAGATTTTATATTAATCTGTAAGAGATTATTCTTTAAACTATACATTGATTTTATTTTTCTTGAAATATACAATTCTTATAGAACCCATGAAATTGCTTTGGATTCAAATTTATTTCCTACCAAATTTTAATTTAGGTAAATTGCAGCAATTATATTTCTATTGAGAACAACACAAAGTCATCAACTTAAAAACAGCGCGACCTTTAAACAAAATTTATTGCTTTGGAGTCAGCAATTTGACGATATCGTTTGGTTAGATTCTAATAACCACAAGGATCAATATAGCAGTTACGATGCTGTGCTGGCAGTCGATGCGTTTACAACAATACGTACCGATTATTTTGATGCGTTTGAGCGTTTAAAGGAATATCAGACATTAACCAACGATTGGATCTTCGGTTATCTCACCTACGATTTAAAAAACACGACAGAACACTTAAAATCTAAAAATTATGATGGTTTAAATTTTCCTGATTTGTATTTCTTTCAACCTAAGAAGTTGTTTTTAATTAAAGATAACCAGGTTGAAATTCAGTATTTAAAAATGGTTGATGATGAGATTGAGGATGATTTATTAGAAATCGAAAAATCGAATCATCTAACCATCGAAAAATCGAACCATCCCATCAAAATAAAACTAAGAATCCACAAAGACTCTTATTTTGAAAAAGCAACTAAAATGCTGGCTCATATTCAACGCGGTGATATTTATGAAGCTAATTTTTGTCAAGAGTTTTATGCAGAAGACAGCGTTATAAATCCAGTTGAGACCTTTAATAAGCTAAATGCTATTTCAAAGCCGCCTTTTGCTAGTTTTTTGAAATTTGAAGATAAATATATGATGTCTGCATCTCCAGAACGTTATATTAAAAAGCGTGGAACAACAATTATTTCGCAACCCATTAAAGGCACAGCCAAACGTTCAAACAGTACAGTTGAAGACTTAAAACTTGCAGAAGACTTATCGCAAGACCCAAAAGAACGTAGTGAGAATATTATGATTGTTGATTTAGTGCGTAATGATTTATCGCACACCGCTATAAAAGGTAGTGTAGAGGTGAAGGAGCTTTGTAAAGTGTATTCATTTTTACAAGTACATCAAATGATTTCAACAGTTCAATCTAAAGTAGAACCAGAAACTAATGCTGTAGACATTATAAAATCTACATTTCCGATGGGAAGCATGACAGGTGTTCCAAAAATTTCAGCTATGAAAATCATTGAAAACCTCGAAGAAACGAAGCGTGGTTTATATTCTGGTTCAGTTGGTTATTTTACACCAAAGGGAGATTTCGATTTTAATGTTATTATTAGGAGTATTCTCTACAACGAAACTAAAAAATACATTTCCTATTCCGTTGGAGGTGCCATCACGGCAAAGAGCGATCCGCTAAAAGAATATGAGGAATGTTTAATTAAAGCAAAAGCCATGCGCGAAGCCTTAGAAAATTAAATAAGCTCACTAATACACACAACCTTTCTACAAGTTTTACATCTTTAGATAAATCCGGTAATGAAAAAGAATTTAAAATTTCTTCTGTTAGCACCTTTTTTAATGGCAATACTTTGTGAGTCTGACGATGACCAATGTAGTAGTATTTCGCCAGAATTTTGGTTAGATGTTGAAAACATCTCAGATAATTACAACACAGACGAAATAATTTGGATAAGTGCTGAAGCAAGTTCAGAGTTATTATTGGGTTGTCCTGGTGAAGATATGAGACAAGTACTTAGTGATGGATTATTTGTTCTAAAACTGACCAATGAATTAGAGAATCTAAATGCACTTGTTGTACAAGATTACGACGTAATTTATGAATTCGGCTCAGCATATGATGGCAGCTATTGCTCAGAATACGTTTCTTATGTGCCGGAATATTTAGATAATGAACTAGTTTACAAATTCAGAATAGGTATTTCAATTAATCAACCAGGTGATTACTGTCTTGCTATGGTAAAAAACAATTACTTTAACTTTGAGCAAGAAAATAATTTTGAAATATTCGAGCCTTATAACACTCTCGATAACAATGTTAAGTTTAATCGTTGTGGAAATACCTATATAAGATATGGTTACTTAGATCGTTACTTTTTGAGTATAAATCCGTAAAATTATTTACTCAATATGTCTTCTAAAGGTGCGCTTAACCTTATCAAAAATCGCTTCAACACGTTTCTGTTCTATCTTTTTAATCTTAGCTATAGATTCAAAATCTAATTTCCCAAAAATGTATAAATCCATAATGTTAGACACATTAAATGGTAACCAGTTGTAAAGCTTATCGAATACTTTTGGTGATTGTTTTGCAGATAAATCCTCAACTTCAAAGGCAGTTAAAATCGACGTTTCTTTGTCTGAGTATAACTGTAACGTTTCATTATTATCTTGGTGATAAGAAATATCATTAAGTTCTGTGTTTAAAATAAAATCGAAATCACCATCAACAGTATAGTCTTCACTAAGCTTAGATAATTCTTTTTTAAGTAATGCATCTGTACTAATCGTTTCTTTATGATAAGCTTCGTTTTTAAACAGCAGATTCATATAATTGTCCACAATTTTAAACAGTTCGAGTTTTACAGCTAATGGTTCTGCTTCGATGTCGAAATCAGTATCATAAAGTAGAATAATACTCTCGTCAATAATTCCGTTAGATGAAAACATATTTTTTGGCAAGATACCCGTGGTTTCAGCAATATAAATTCTATGTTTTACATAGGGGTGTAGATGTGGTATTGCAGAAAGCACCTTTTTTTCAAAGGTATTTCGTGTCTTTTCTGATGTTAGTTTTTCTGTTACACTCATGACCTAATAATTTTAAATTCTTTTAAAGTTAATTAAAAAGAAAACACATCAATATGATAAAAGTCATTTTAACATCAGAGAATATAGTCTAGAAATCATAAAACTTTGAGTATATGTGCTTCTAAAGGAATAAATAAATTCAATACCTTTGAGATGTGCAAAACGACTTTAATATTCATATAAATAAAAATCTTTCTATTTTAAAAGAGGGTAAATTGCTGATTGCTATTTCTGGTGGAATAGATAGCGTGGTATTGGCGCATTTATGTAAGCGTCATAATCTTAATTTTTCGCTAGCCCATTGTAATTTCAACTTAAGAGCAGAGGAAAGCAATAAGGATGAAGACTTTGTTCTAGAATTAGCAGAAGAATTAGATGTCGAAGTTTTTATTCAAAATTTTGATACAGAAACCTATGCAAAAGAGCATAAACGGTCTATTCAAATGGCTGCGCGCGAATTGCGTTACGATTGGTTTAAAGAATTAGCAGAACAATTAAAATTCGATTATATTTTAACAGCGCATCATGCTGATGATAATTTGGAAACCTTTCTTATCAACTTTACAAGAGGAACAGGGTTAAACGGTTTAACCGGAATCCCAATGATTAATGATAATGTTGTAAGACCCTTGTTGCCGTTTTCAAGAGCGCAAATTGAAGCTTTTGCAAAACAGGAAAGCATTTTGTGGCGAGAAGATGCGAGTAATGCGTCGCGAAAGTATTTAAGAAATAAATTACGACATGAAGTTGTGCCTATTTTAAAGGAAATCAATCCACAATTACTAGATAGCTTTCAAAACACCATTTCTAATCTTAATGATACGGCAGGTCTTATAGAAGATAACCTCAATAATTTTGCAGAAAGCGCTATTGTGAGTAATGATGCTTACGGAATAACTTATAAAATTTCAGAATTCAAAAAACTCAATAACCCTAAAGCGTATTTGTTTGAATTGTTTAAGGACTATGGTTTTACAGAATGGAATGATATTGTTGATTTATTAGATGCGCAATCTGGTAAGTTGGTAAAATCGAATTCACATCGTTTAATAAAGCATCGCGAGTTTTTAATCCTAACAGATTTTTGTCATTCTGAGCAAAGCGAAGAATCTCTATTGATCAATGAAAATAATAAAGAAATAGAAACACCAATAGGTAAGCTTTCTTTTGATACTGTTGAAGGCCTTTTTGAGGTTTCAAAAAACACAATTTACATTGATAAAGATCTCTTGAAATTTCCATTAGAATTCAGACTTTGGAAAGAAGGGGATGTGTTTCAACCCTCAGGAATGACGGGTAAAAAGAAATTGAGTAAATACCTTAAAGATGAAAAACAGTCTTTGGTTGAAAAAGAAAATACGTGGTTATTAACGTCCGATAATAAGGTCGTTTGGGTCGTAGGTAAACGTGCTGACGAACGATTTAAAGTGACAAACAACACAAAAAATAGACTTAAAGTTGAGATTCAATAAATTAATGTAAATAATTCACAATTAATTATTTAAGTGGGTTGTGTTTTTGAGCTTTAAGTGATTTTATAATAAAATAAAACAGACAATTTGATAATAAAAGGAAACATCGTAGATATTCAGAATCGAAGCATCTACAAAGGCGAAGTGACTATTAAAAATGGTAAAATAGAATCTATCATAGAAAAGGATTGTGAAGAAAATCATTTCATTTTACCAGGTTTTGTAGATGCACATATTCATATTGAAAGCTCAATGTTAGTGCCAAGTGAATTTGCAAAGATTGCAGTAAATCACGGAACCGTTTCTACCGTTTCCGACCCACATGAAATTGCCAATGTACTCGGGGTAAGGGGTGTGGAATTCATGATTGAAAACGGAAAGAAAACCCCTTTTAAATTCAATTTCGGAGCACCTTCTTGTGTGCCAGCCACGAGTTTTGAATCTGCAGGAGCAGTGATTGATTCGGATGATATTAAAACCTTAATGGCGAATCCTGATATTAAGTATTTGGCTGAAATGATGAATTATCCCGGAGTCATTTATGATGATGCTGAAGTGCTTAAGAAAATCGAATGGGCAAAACATTACAATAAACCGGTTGATGGTCATGCGCCAGGATTACGAGGTGATGATTTAACCAAATATATTTCGGCTGGTATTTCTACAGACCATGAATGTTTCACTTATGATGAAGGTTTAGAAAAACTTCAAAAAGGCATGAAAGTGATTATTAGAGAGGGTAGTGCTGCTAAAAACTTTAATGCGCTTATAGATTTATTAGACGAACATTATGAAAATATGATGTTTTGTAGTGATGATAAGCATCCAGATGATTTATTATTAGGACATATAAATGAAGTTTGTGCAAGAGCCGTTGCAAAAGATATTGATGTCTTTAAAGTATTACAAGCTGCTTGTGTGAATCCTGTAAAACACTACAATTTAGATGTTGGCTTATTGAATGTTGGTGACGATGCCGATTGTATTGTTGTAGAAGATTTAAAAGATTTTAAAACGCTTCAAACGTATATTAATGGAGAATTGGTTTCCGATAATGGAGTGTCAAAAATTAAACATGTTGAATTTGAAAATTTAAACAATTTTAACACAGATAAAAAACAAGTTTCAGATTTTAGATTCGAATCAAATTCAAAACAAATTAGAGTAATTGAATGTTTGGATGGTGAATTAGTAACGAATGAAATTATTGAAGATTCAACGATTGAGGATGGAAATCTAGTGTCTAATATAGAAACAGATGTATTAAAAATGGTTGTTGTTAATCGTTATCAAAATGATACACCAGCTATTGCATTCATTAAAAACTATGGACTAAAAGAAGGAGCCATTGCGAGTTCTGTTGGTCACGATTCACACAATATTATTGCTGTTGGTGTTTCGGATGAGGCTATTTGTAAAGCAGTGAACTTATTAATAGAAAATGAAGGTGGTATTTGTGCAGTTTCAGATTCAGAAGAAAAAGTAGTAGCACTTCCTGTAGCAGGGATTATGAGTGATAAAAGTGCTGACGTTATAGGAAAGCAATATTCCGAATTAGATAAAATGGCTAAACAATTAGGAAGCAAGCTTCATGCACCTTATATGAGTTTATCGTTTATGGCCTTATTGGTGATTCCGGCATTAAAATTAAGTGATAAAGGACTTTTTGATGGAGGAAAGTTCGAGTTTACTTCAGTTGAAGTCGCTTAAAATCCAATCTATCCTGCGAGGTTTTAAAAACCTTGTAGGTATAAAATTTTAACTGCTTATCTTTAAACTTTTCAAAATTTAACTACAATGATATTCCAAAGAATTACGCTTTTCCTATTAATTTTTATAACCCTTTCAAGTTGTAAACCCACTGAAACATCTTCTGTTAAAGAGGTTTCGGAACTTGCAGTTGATACGGTTTACAATCCACAAGACCATTATACAAAGAAAGAGGTGGTGATAGCGATGCGTGATGGAATTAAGTTGCATACCACTATTTATTCGCCAAAAGATGCGTCTAAGACTTATCCGATGCTAATGATGCGTACGCCTTACAGTTGCCAACCGTATGGGGAAGATGAATTCAAATCTAAAATTGGGCCAAATAAATACCTAATGGAAGAAGGTAATATTATGGTGTATCAAGATGTGCGTGGGCGTTGGAATAGTGAAGGTGTTTATGATAATATGCGTGCTTATATTCCTAATAAAACAGGGACTCAAATCGATGAAGCTAGTGATACTTATGATACTATTGAATGGTTGGTAAATAATGTTGAAAACAACAATGGAAATGTTGGAACTTACGGCATTTCATATCCTGGTTTTTATGCCACCTATTCTTTATTGGATTCTCATCCGGCTTTAAAAGCGGTGTCTCCACAAGCTTGTATTAGTGATTTCTTTTTCGATGATTTTATTCATAATGGTGCGTTTTTATTGAGTTATTGGAGAGCAACTGCTTTATTTGGAGCTATGAAACAAGAGCCAACAACTGAAGCTTGGTATGCATTTCCAGATATGGAAACAGAAGATCAACATCAGTTTTTCTTAGACCACATGCCATTAAGTAAACTGAATAAATTCTACGACAGCACTAATGTGTTTATGGAGCAAATAAAAACACATGTTACTTATGATGAGTTTTGGAAGAGTAGAGGGATTATTCAACATTTAAAAGATATCAAGCCTGCGACGATGATTGTTGGTGGTTTGTTTGATGCTGAAGATTTATATGGGCCTTTTAATACGTATAAAGGCATTGAAGAAAATAGCGATAATTATAATACTGTTGTTTTTGGACCTTGGAGTCATGGAGATTGGGCTAGAAATAGCGAAAGACAAGTTGTTGGGAATATTCATTTTGGAGATAGCATATCAGATCATTTTCAGAAAAATATTGAAACCAAATTCTTTAATCACTTCCTTAAAGGCGAGGCAGATGGAGAAACTAATTTACCTGAAGCACAATTCTTTAATACAGGCACCAAAGAATGGCAATCCTTTGACGTTTGGCCTCCAGAAAATACAACGAAGGAAAGTTATTACATGCAGCCTTATGAGCGTTTAACACAACAACCTAATAAAATGTATGGAGCGTCAGAATTTGTTAGTGATCCTAAAAAACCAGTGCCATACACGGAAGATATTAAAGTTGGTTTTACTCCAAGAAAATTCATGACAGACGATCAGCGTTTCGCCTCAAGACGCCCAGATGTATTAACTTTTGAAACTGAAGTCTTGGAGGATGACGTTACACTTGCTGGAGATATTCTAACAAAGTTATACGTTTCAACAACAGGAACAGCAGCAGACTGGATTGTAAAAGTGATTGATGTCTTTCCTGCAGATACTGAAAACACAGAAGATGTTCAAGATCATTTAAAACTGAGTAATTATCACATGATGGTGCGCAGTGAAGTCCTAAGAGGACGTTTTAGAAACAGCATGTCTAAACCAGAGCCTTTTGTGCCGAATGAAAAGACAAAAGTGAATCTAAAGTTGCAAGATGTATTTCATACGTTTAAAAAAGGACATAAGATTCAGGTGCAAGTTCAGAGTACGTTCTTTCCTTATATTGATGCAAATCCGCAGACGTATGTCGATAACATATTTGAAGCCAAGGAAGCGGATTTTCAAAAGCAAACACATAAAGTTTTTAATGATTCGTCTATAGAGTTTACTGTGCTTAAATAATATAACAATTACATTGCAGTGGTCACTTCGAGTGATTTCGAAGCATGAGGAATTGTATCGAGAAGTCTTTAGTAATTAATGCTTTAAAAAGTTCTCGATACATCCCGACGAAAAAGTCGGAACACTCGAACTGACATGAATCTATAAATAGGAAATATTACAAGAATGCCAATATTAGAATCAACCTACAAACCACCATTCTGGGCTAAGAAAAGCTTTGTGTCAACCGTTTTTTCTGGACTAGCTCGAAAAGTTGATGGAGTAGATCAGACTAGAGAACGTATACCGCTTCCAGATACCGACTTCTTAGATTTAGATTGGAGCTACGCGAAACAAAAATCGAATAAGATCATTATTCTTTTACATGGATTAGAGGGTAATGCGCAACGACCCTATATCACAGGAGCAGCAAAACACTTTAACAGCAATGGTATCGATGCTGTTGCCGTTAATTTTAGAGGTTGTGGTGGTGAACCTAATCTCTTGTTTCGTAGTTACCACTCTGGTGCAACTGAGGATTTAGATGCTACGGTAAAGCATGTGTTGTCAAAAGGAGTTTATGATGAAATCTATATTAAAGGCATAAGTTTAGGTGCTAATATGGTTTTGAAATATGTGGGTGAAGGAAGGGAACTTCCAACGGAACTAAAGTCGGTTATTGCAGTGTCTACACCTTGTGATTTAAAAGGTTCTTGTGGAGAATTATTAAGTTTAAAAAATAAACATTACGCGATTCGATTCTTAGCGCATTTAAAAGATAAGTTGAAACCAAAATTAGAGCAATTCCCTAATAATATATCAGTTGCAGATTTTGATTCAATTAAAACTTTAATAGACTTTGATGATGTCTACACTTCAAAAGCACATGGTTTTAAAGACGCTTTAGATTATTATGACAAGGCTAGTTGCTTGCAATTTCTGCCAAATATTAAAGTACCGTCTTTAATTATTAATGCACTTAATGATTCTTTTTTATCTGCAGAATGTTATCCAGTAAAAGAAGCAAAACAGAATTCAAATGTCTTTTTAGAAATGCCTAAATATGGAGGGCATGTCGGATTTATTGGGAGGGGGAATGTTTATTATAATGAACAGCGTGCTTTGGAGTTTGTTAGTAATGTTAAAAAGCGTTAATTTTCCGACTAGAGATTTATAGATATATGAAACAGTTTTACACAACAATTATTTTAGTTTTTTGTTTGCAGTTTGGTTTTGGGCAGGTTGAATTTCAGGAGCATCTCATAATTGAGCCTGCTGCACATTCACCTCAATATTTAAATAGTGCTGATATAGATGGAGACGGCGATTTAGATATTTTTTCAATATCATCACAAGATGAAAAACTTGCTTGGTATGAAAATAGTGATGGTAATGGAACCTTTGAAGATCAACAAATAATTTCTAACAGTCTCGGTTATCTTAAAGCGCTTTGCTCAGCGGATTTTGATGGAGATGGAGATATTGATGTGTTGGCAGCTAGTTATAATAATTCTATTAATTTTTTTAAGAATTCTGACGGTTTAGGAAATTTTACTCTCCAGCAAGTGATAACTAATGGTTCAGATTTTCTTCATCCAGCCGACTTAGATGGAGACGGAGATATAGACATTATTTCGGCCTCAATATCGGGCGATATTGTGAGCTGGTATGAAAACACTGATGGTCAAGGTACATTTGGTCCGCAATTAACTATTAGCATCGCCGTGGATGGTGCATCCGCAGTTTTTGCGGCTGATATAGATAATGATAATGATATGGATGTGTTTTCGGTATCTCGTTACGATGATAAAGTGGCTTGGTACGAAAACACAGATGGTCTTGGGACTTTTGGCGCACAACAAATAATTTCTACAGTACCAAGTGTTTATTCTATTTATGCAACAGATGTAGATGGTGATGGTAATGTAGATGTTGTAACTGGTTCAAATTCTGGCCCTAATTATTTGGTTTGGTACAAAAATGTAGATGGCTTAGGGACTTTTAATGAGGTACAGCAAATACAAATAAGTATGGGTTCAGTACAACATTTAACCTGTTCAGATTTTGATAATGATGGTGATCAAGATATTGCAATAGCTTCAACCAATGGAGCGAATTCTGTAATTGCGTGGTACGAAAATGAAAATGGACTAGGTGACTTTGGAGAGCAAAATAACGTTAGTACAAAAGTAAATGGTCCTGTGTATGTTGGTGCTGGTGATTTAGATGGCGATGGCTTTGTAGATGTTTTGTCGGCATCGCATTTCGATAATAAAATGGCATGGTATAAATATGATAATGCTCAAAGTATTTTTGGGGAGCAACGACTTATGGCTCCTGCAACGGCTAAAGCAATATCTGTTTTTGCCATTGATATTGATGGAGATAGTGATTTAGACGTTATTTCAGGAACAAGGGAAGATAATATCATTGCTTGGTATGAAAATATGGATGGAGAGGGAAGTTACAGTGAAAGGATTATTGTAGCCACTAATGTTAGTAGTCCAGAATCTGTCTATGCAACAGATATTGATAATGATGGTGATAATGATATTATTTTTTCAGGAATTAGTAAAATAGGTTGGTACGAAAATGAAGATGGTAATGGTAGTTTTGGAGAAGCACAAATTATAAATAGTAGTGCCCAAGCAGTAACTTCGGTTGTCTCTATAGATATAGATGGAGATGGAGATATGGATGTGTTATCATCATCTAGACTTAATGATAGGATAGGTTGGTATGAAAACCTGAATGGTAATGGTAATTTTGGTTCTCAGCAAGCCATATCATCGAATGCAGACGATGCAAAAGATGTTTATGCTGCGGATTTAGATGGAGACGGAGATATGGATGTCATATCAGCGTCTAGAGGAGATGATAAGATTGCTTGGTACGAAAATGCAAATGGCAATGGGGATTTTGGTGCTGAACAAATATTAACAACAGATGCTAATGGAGCTGCATCTGTATATGCAAGTGATATTGATGGTGATGGAGATAAAGATATATTGTTTGCCTCAACTTATGATGATAAAATAGCTTGGTTTGAAAATCTAGATAGTGAAGGTAGTTTTAGTACAGAGCAAATTATTACTATGAATGCAGATGGACCAAAAAAAGTTCATGCTAATGATATAGATAAGGATGGTGATGAAGATGTGCTTTACATTTCTGGAACAAAGTTAGCTTGGTTTGAAAATATTAACGGATTAGGGAACTTTGCTGAAGAACAATTAATTACATCAATAACGAATGATGGATTGTGCGCCTATGCTGTAGATATTGATGGTGATTCTAATATGGACGTTCTATCCTCTACAGAGGACGATTTAAAAATAACTTGGTACGAGAATTTGAATGCTACGAATGAAATAAGAGGAGAAATCAGAATTGATGTCAATGCTAATGGATGTGATGATAGCGATTTATCATTAAGTAATATTTTAATTGAAACCACAGACGGGACTAATAGTTTATCGACATTTAGCTTTTCTAATGGTGTTTATAGGTTGTTTCCAAATGAAGGTACTTATACGACATCTGTAATTGGTGGATTACCAGATTTTTATAATATAAGTCCACTGTCAGCCACATCAGATTTTACAAGTCTTGGTGATTTAGATATAGTAGATTTTTGTGCGGAACCTACAGTTTTGTTAAATGATTTAACGGTTAGTATATATCCATCACTAGATGATCCAAGACCTGGTTTTGATACAACTTATCAAATAGTATATAAAAACGTTGGAACAATACAACTAAGCGGTTCAGTAACTTTTGAGTTTGATGATTCAAAATTAAATTTCCTAAGTGCAAATGAAACTATAGCATCACAAACAACAAATACACTAACTTTTGATTTTACAGACTTAAATCCTTTTGAAACAAGAACCATAGATTTAGAGTTCAACGTTTTTGCTCCACCAATCACCAACATAGATGATGAGCTTGTGGCAACGGCAACCATAAACCCTGTTTCAGGTGACGAAACCGAAGAGGATAATGTATTCACTTTAGAGCAAACCGTTATTGGTTCTTACGATCCCAACGACATCACAGTTTTAGAAGGGGAAGAAATAACTATTGAAGAAGCAGACAAATATTTACATTATTTAATCCGTTTTCAAAATACAGGTACAGCGAGCGCTATCAATGTAAGAGTAGAAAATGTCCTAGATGATAAATTAGATTGGACCACTATGCAGTTAGAAAGTTTAAGTCATACAGGTCGTGTAGAAATTTTTAACGAAACTGATGTGAGTTTTATATTCAATAATATCAACTTAGCAGACAGTACAAATGATGAACCTAATTCTCACGGTTACATCGCTTACAAAATAAAGCCTAAAAGTGATGTAGAAGTTGGAGACATCATAAGTGGAACAGCAGATATATTCTTCGATTTTAATCCTGCAATAATAACAAATACAGTAAGTACGGAAATTGTAGAATCTTTAAGTGTAGATCAGTTTAATGCACAAGCTATTCAGGTGTTTCCAAATCCTGTAAAAAATAAATTAGAAATTACATCTAATCAAATTATTGATAAGCTTACTATTATTGATATTAATGGTAGACTATTGAAAGAAATTAAGCTATCTAATTTAAACTACGATTTAGATGTTTCAAACCTAACCAAAGGAGTTTATTTCTTGGAAATTCAATTTGGAGAATCAAAATCGACTAAGAAGTTTATAAAAAATTAAATAAGTATTAAGAGCATTCCAAATATATTCGGCGTCGAAGAATTTCATACTTAAAAAGAAAGCCTTTCAAAATTAAATTTTGAAAGGCTTTTTTATGGGATAATGTTATCCTGTTAAAGCATCAAAGCAAAAATCAAAATCTGTTTTTAGAAATGCCAAAATATGGTGGACATGTTGTATTTATTGGGAAAGGGAATGTGTATTATAACTAAAAACGTGTATTGGATTTTGCGAATAGATATAATAAGAGTTAATTTACGGATTATAGTTTTAGATATATGAAACAGTCTTACATTACGGTTAGTTTAGTTTTTTGCTTACAATTTGGTTTTGGGCAGATTGGGTTTCAAGATCATTTAATTTCTAGCGATACTTATGCTCCAATTGGTGCTAAAATGGCGCTCTCTGCAGATATTGATGGAGATGGTGATTTGGATATTGTTTCAGCTTCTACTTCAGATGACACTATTACAATACATGAAAATATTGACGGACAAGGAACATTCAGGTTGCGGTTCTTAACAACGTCTGCCATAGATGTATTAGCTATTGAAGTTACAGATATGGATGGTAATGGAGATATTGATGTTGTGGCTGTTTCTGGTTCTGCAGACCGACTAACATGGTACAGGAATTTAGATGGTAATGGTAATTTTAGTTCTGCAATCATGATAGATACTAACATTAATTATCCTGTTAGTGTTAAATCTGCAGATCTCGATGGTGATGGAGATCAGGACCTTGTAGTTGCTAGTGCTGGTGATAGTAAAATAGGTTGGTATGAAAATATAGGTGGACAGGCAATTTTTAGTTCTATTAAAGATATTACATTACTTACAGAGAATATTTATGCTATTGATATCGTGGATATCGATGGAGATGGAGATCATGATGTTTTATCTGCTTCAGTTAATGATGATAAGATAGCTTGGTATGAAAATTTAGATGGTTTGGGTAATTTTGGAAGTCAGCAAATTATTGAAAATCTTGATAGAGCCAATGCTATAAGTTCGGGTGACTTAGATGGTGATGGTGATATCGATGTTGTATCTGGGTCAGGTGCCTTTGGAGCGGATAAAACCATTTCATGGTATAAAAACACTGATGGTATAGGGACTTTTGGGTTGCCGCAAATAATAGTGTCATCAACTGCTTCTTATGGCGGATCCATTGAGGTTGTGGATTTAGATGGCGATACAGATTTAGATTTGCTCATTTTCTCTCCAAGTGATTCTACGATGTTTTGGCGCGAAAACACAAATGGTTTAGGTGATTTTTCGGTAGAACATATTATTACAACTTCAACTATATTTAGACATGTAAGTGCAGATGACATGGATAATGATGGTGATATAGATATACTGGCTACATCTTCTACTGAACAGAAAATTGAATGGTATGAAAACAATGACGGTTTTGGTAATTTTAATTCCGGCATAAATACAAATGATTTTCCTGAAAGTCCTGAAGCTGTATATGTTGCAGATATGGATGGTGATGGCGATAATGATATATTAGCAACCTCTAAAGGCGATAAAGAACTCGTTTGGTTTAAAAATTTAGATGGTCAAGGCTATTTTAGTGCTCAAATTGTTATTACAGATGATCCTGGAATCGTGGCTTATGCATATCAAAATAATATAATAGCGGTAGATATTGACGGAGATGGTGATTTGGATGTTGCAAATATGGCCCAAACGCGTTTAGCTTGGTATGAAAATGATGATGGCTTAGGGACTTCATTTACACAACATATTATAGAAGATGTGGTTGTTGGTGGTACAACCATTACAGGTAGTGATTTAGATGGAGATGGTGATATTGATTTGCTGGTTTCTAAAAGAAATGATGAATCAATTAGTGATACCTTATGGTATGAGAATACAGATGGTAATGGGACATTTATTGCTCAAAATATTATCAGATCATCATCAGAGTATACTGCAGTTTTCTCAAGTGCTTATGATTTTGATAACGATGGAGATATGGATGCGTTATTGGTAAATGAGAATGAAAGAAAACTAAGTATGTATAAAAATTTAGATGGTCAAGGTAGTTTTGGTCCAGAAATCTTAATAAATGATGAAGGAGGTGCTTATCAGGCTGCATATGGAGGTGATATTGATTTAGATGGTGATTTAGATATATTGTTGTCTCAAGGTCAGGGGATTTTTTGGTTAGAGAATTTGGATGGGCTTGGTGGTTTTGGCCCCCCAATTACGGTTACAGATATATATGCTCAATATGGTGATACATGCTATTTAGCAGATCTTGATAATGATGGGGATTTAGATGTTGTTATGGCAAGATCAGGACCTAATAACCGTGTGGCATGGTATGAAAACATTGACGGTTTAGGAACCTTTGGAGTCCAGCAGATTATATCTGAACAAAGCAGTAATTCTAGAGCTTTACATTTTGGTGATATAGATGGTGATGGTGATTTAGATCCGGTCTCTGCTTCATGGTATGATGGTAATATAATTTGGCACGAAAACCTTGGTATTGTTCGTAATCAAATAAGAGGTTATGTGAGATTAAAACCATCAGAAGAAGCTTGTGATATTTCAAGCTATCCTTTTGCTAATATGATGGTTGTTAGCACAAGCGGCTCAGAAACAGTTGCAAATTTCACCTCTCATACGGGGTTATATCAATTATTTCCTAATGAAGGTGGATATGAAACGAGTGTCACTTCTCAATTGCCTACTTATTACGAATCTAATCCAAATTCTTATACTTCAAATTTCACAGGAATAGGTTATTTAGATATCGTAGATTTTTGTATTGAACCAATTGCGAATAAAAATGATTTAAATATTAGTGTATATCCTTCAACTAACGAGCCTAGACCAGGCTTTGATACAAGTTACAGGTTGGTTTATCGTAATATAGGAACAACCCAATTAAGTGGTTCTGTCTCTTTTGAGTTTGATAATTCAAAATTAAATTTTCTTAACGCAAGTGAAACTATAGCATCACAAACAACAAACATATTAACATTCGATTTTACAGACCTAAATCCTTTTGAAACAAGAACTATTGACTTAAGTTTTAATGTGTTTCCTCCACCAACAACTAATATAGATGATGAGCTTGTTGCAATAGCGACAGTTAATCCTGTTTCTGGCGATGAAACCGAAGGAGATAATGTATTTACTTTAGAGCAAACGGTTATTGGTTCTTACGACCCAAATGACATTACAGTTTTAGAGGGTGATGAAATTTCTATAGAAGAAGCAAATAAGTATTTGCATTATTTAATTCGTTTTCAAAATACAGGAACAGCTAGTGCTATTAAGGTAAGAGTTGAACATGTGTTGGATGATAAATTAGATTGGACAACCATGCAATTAGAAAGCTTAAGTCATACAGGTAGAGTTGAAATAGTTAACGAAACTAATGTTAGTTTTATATTTAATAGCATCTATTTACCAGATAGTACAACTGATGAGCCTAATTCTCATGGTTATATAGCCTTCAAAATAAAACCTAAAAGTGATGTTGCTATTGGAGATGTTATAAGTGGAATAGCAGATATATTCTTCGATTTTAATCCTGCAATAATAACAAATACGGTAAACACAGAAATTGTAGCGCCTTTAAGTGTCAATGAGTTTAATGTGCAATCTATTCAGGTGTTTCCTAATCCTGGTCAAAATGTATTAAAAGTAGTGTCAAATCAAGTTATTGATAAATTAACTATAATAGATATTAATGGGCGCGTTTTAAATTCAATAGATATCTCTAATTTAGAATATAGTTTAGATATTTCAAGTTTCTTAGAAGGAGTGTATTTTATTAAAGTTGACTCTGGAGATACAGAATCAACTAAAAAATTCATCAAAAACTAAAGCAATCAATACGTTACAGTTAAAACCTTTCAAGATTAAATTTTGAAAGGTTTTTTTATTGCATTGGTTTTCTTACATTTAAGAAAACTAATCATTCATGCTTAAAAAAGTTTTTGCAAGTGCCGTTTTTGGTGTTGAAGCTTCTGTTATTACGGTTGAGGTAAATGTAGATATTGGCGTTGGTTACCATTTAGTTGGACTTCCAGATAATGCCATTAAAGAAAGCAATTATCGTATTGCAGCTGCGCTTCAGAATAATGGTTACCGAATTCCAGGGAAAAAGATCACCATCAACATGGCCCCTGCCGATTTACGGAAAGAGGGATCTGCTTATGATTTAACCTTGGCATTAGGAATATTAGCAGCAACAAATCAAATTAAAGCAGAAAATTTAGACGATTATCTCATAATGGGAGAATTGTCTTTGGATGGAAGTTTACAGCCTTTTAAAGGTGCTTTGCCAATGGCTGTAAAAGCAAGAGAAGCAGGATTTAAAGGTTTTATATTGCCTATTCAAAATGCAAAAGAAGCTGCCATCGTTGATGATTTACAAGTTTTTGGTGTCGAAAACATCATGCAGGTCATTAATCACTTCGATAAAGGCGAACCTCTAGAGCAAACCATAATAAATACAAGAGAAGAATTTTATAATAAATTAGATTTTCCTGAGTTTGATTTTGCAGATGTAAAAGGCCAAGAGTCTATAAAACGTTGTATGGAAATCGCGGCAGCAGGTGGTCATAATATTATATTAATTGGTCCTCCGGGTTCAGGAAAAACTATGCTAGCAAAGCGTTTGCCAAGTATTTTGCCTCCAATGACATTGCATGAGGCTTTGGAGACAACCAAAATACATTCGGTTGTTGGTAGAGTAAAAGAACATACGGGTTTAATGGCACAACGTCCGTTTAGGAGTCCTCACCATACGATATCGAATGTTGCGCTCGTAGGCGGCGGAAGTTACCCGCAACCTGGTGAAATCTCCTTATCTCATAACGGAGTTTTATTCTTAGATGAATTACCAGAGTTTAAACGCGAAGTTCTAGAAGTTATGCGTCAGCCTTTGGAGGATCGAGAAGTCACCATTTCTAGAGCGAAATTTACAGTCACGTATCCATCATCTTTTATGCTAGTGGCTAGTATGAACCCGAGTCCAAGTGGTTATTTTAACGATCCAGATTCGCCGATAACATCATCGCCTGCGGAAATGCAACGTTATATGGGGAAAATCTCAGGACCCTTATTAGATCGTATTGATATTCATATAGAAGTGACTCCGGTGCCTTTTGAAAAATTAGCAGATGAAAGAAACGGTGAGTCTTCTGTTGAGATTAGAAAACGCGTGACTAAAGCTAGAGAACGCCAAACGGAACGTTTTAAAGATTTACCGAATATTCATTACAATGCGCAAATGAATACAAAACAAATACGGAAGTATTGTAAATTAGATGAGGCTTCCATGCAGTTATTGAAATCAGCAATGGAGCGTTTAAATTTATCAGCCAGAGCTTATGATAGGATTTTGAAAGTAGGGAGAACAATCGCTGATTTAGAAGGTGCTGATGATGTTTTGGGTGCTCATATTAGCGAAGCTATTCAATATCGAAGTTTAGATAGAGAGGGTTGGTTAGGGTAGTTAATTCCTGCGGATGCAGGAATCTCTATTTAATAAGCCAGTAAGTCATTTTAAGCGACAACTACAGTCAAATATTTTTTATTTTAGCCTGAGAAGCATCCATCCTCACAAAAGCCATATTTTTAATACAACAAAACATGAACAAACTATACATACTTTCATTAATTCTATTAGCATTAAGTTGTGGTGACACAAAAGAGCATCAAAACACCACTAAATCTGCTTTAGAGACCGAAGAAATAGCAGGAACACCATCTCTAAGTCTAATTCAGGCCAATCATTTGGCGCAATTACCATTACATTGTATTAATACAGAATACCCAAATAAACTAGGGCAAACCATTGGGGATGCTTCAGATTTAAAAACACCACAAGAATTACATCCTGCATTTTATGGCTGTTTCGATTGGCATTCTGCAGTTCATGGGCATTGGAGTTTGGTGTCGTTATTAAAGCAATTTCCTGATCTGGAAAATAGAGCTGAGATTGGGCAGAAATTACTTCAGAATATATCTAAAGAAAACATAGAGCAAGAATTGCTATACTTTGATGGTCAGTATAATAAATCTTTTGAGCGGACCTATGGTTGGGCTTGGTTATTAAAGTTAGCAGAAGAATTACACACTTGGGATAGTGATGTGGCGAGACGATTAGAAGCTAATCTTTTGCCATTAACGAATATAATTATTGAAAAATACTTAGAGTTTTTACCGAAGCTCAATTACCCAATTAGAGTAGGAGAGCACCCAAATACAGCTTTTGGATTGAGTTTCGCTTATGATTATGCTGTGGCTGTTGAGCATATAGAGTTAAAAACATTGATAGAACGAAGAGCGAAAGATTTCTATGAAGATGATCAAGATTGTTCTATAGAATGGGAGCCGAGTGGTTTCGATTTTCTATCACCATGCTTAGAGGAGGCGGCTTTAATGAAGCGTGTGTTGTCTGTAGCGGAGTTTAAAGTTTGGGTAAACGATTTTATGCCAGAGCTTAGTAATGATGATTTTGATATCGCAGTCGGTGAAGTCTCAGATAGAACTGATGGAAAACTGGTGCATCTTGATGGAGTTAACTTTTCAAGAGCATGGAGTCTTAATTATATCGCTAAGGATTTACCAGAATATAAACACCTTCAAAATGTAGCCAATGCACATATTAATTATTCATTACCTAGTATTGTTGGTGATAGTTATGAAGGTGGACATTGGTTAGGGAGTTTTGCTATTTATGCTCTAAATTCGATAGATAAAGAATGACGGAATTCTTTAAAAATATTGGGCCGGGACCTTTAGTTGCAGCTGCTTTTATTGGTCCGGGAACTGTGACGGTTTGCACGTTGGCAGGAGTCAATTTTGGTTTCGCATTATTGTGGGCAATGGCTTTATCTATTTTTGCGACTGTTATATTACAAGAGATGGCGGCGCGATTAGGAATCGTATCGCAAAAAGGCCTGTCTGAAATTATTAGAGAAGAAATAAAACATCCAATTGTAAAAGGCATTGCTGTATTACTAATTATTAGTGCAATCGTTATTGGGAATGCGGCCTATGAAGCAGGGAACATTAGTGGTGGCGCTTTAGGGATGGAAGCGATTGTTGGGAATGTGGTTTGGGAAATAGGTCAACTTAAACTCAACATTATGAGTTTAATTATTGGTGCTATTGCCTTTGTTTTGCTTTATATCGGGAATTACAAAGTATTAGAAAAAACCTTTGTGTTCTTAGTGATTCTGATGAGTTTTGCTTTTATAACAACAGCAATTCTCACAAAACCCAATCTTTTAGAAATTCTAAAAGCAATAGTGATTCCAGTCGCACCAGAAGGTAGTATTTTAACAATTATAGCCTTAATCGGAACAACTGTGGTGCCGTACAATCTCTTTCTGCATGCGTCTTTAGCTAAAACCAAATGGAAGTCAAAGAGTGATTTGCCAATAGCAAAGAAGGATACTTTGGTTGCTGTAATTTTAGGCGGAACGGTATCCATGTGTATCATTATTGCGGCATCCGCTATTCAAAAACAATCCATTACAAATACATCAGACTTGGCGTTGGGCTTAGAGCCATTATTCGGAAGTTTTGCAAAATACTTTTTGGCTATTGGTTTGTTCGCTGCAGGAATTACAAGTGCGATTACAGCACCTTTGGCTGCGGCATTTGTAACTAGTGGTTGTTTGGGTTGGGAAGCGGATTTGAAATCTAAAAAATTTAAATCGGTTTGGATGGTGATTGTGGTATTGGGAGTTGTGTTTTCGAGTATTGGATTTAAATCTATTGAAATTATAAAATTTGCGCAAGTGGCTAATGGCTTGTTATTGCCTGTTATAGCTGGATTTTTATTGTGGGTAATGAATAAATCATCTGTCTTAGGATCTTATGTAAATTCGAAGTTACAGAATGTTTTAGGGGGCATTATTTTAGTCATTACAATCTTTTTAGGAGTGAAAGGAATTTTGAGCGTTTTTAATCTGATATAAAATGGAAAAGGTGTTCAGTGTAGATATTAATGCAGATGTTGGTGAGGGTATCGGTAATGAAACGGATTTGATGCCTTTGTTGTCCTCTTGTAATATAGCTTGTGGTGGACATGCTGGTGATTTAGAAAGCATGAAAACGGTAGTTCGATTTGCAAAAAAGTATAATGTAAAAATTGGAGCACATCCATCGTTTCCTGATACATTGAATTTTGGAAGAGAAATTATGCAGCTCTCGGCTTCAGATTTGTATGCGAGCTTAAGGCATCAGGTTAGTGCTTTACAAGCTGTTTTATATGATGAAGGTGCTTATTTATACCATATAAAACCTCATGGCGCATTATATAATTTGGCTGCTAAAGATGAAAATACAGCACGAGTTATTATCGAAGTTATAAAGAGCCTTTCGTCTCCAATTAAATTATATGCTCCTTTTAATTCGGTATTAGCTGAAGTGGCAAAAACTGAAAATATTACAGTGAAGTTTGAAGCCTTTGCAGATCGAAATTACAACGATGATTTATCTCTAGTTTCTAGGGAAAATAGTAATGCCATTTTACATGAAAAAGAAGCTGTTTTGAGTCATGTTTTGAGCATGGTAAAACATCAAAAAGTGACGTCCGTAAATGGAGTAAAAGTGCCTATAAAAGCATCGACAGTTTGTGTGCATGGAGACACAGAAAATGCACTTGAAATTTTGAAATATTTATCCAATAATTTGGTCAAAAATAATATTAAAATTCAATAATAATTATGAGTTTTCAGCTTCAGTATTCGCAGTATAATGAGCATTCTGTTTTGGTGGAATGGCCAGCGATTATTGATGAAAATATACTTGAAGATATTTTATTTTTTAAAGAAAAAGTTGAAAATAAATTAATTAAAGAAGTTGTTGAGGTGATTTCGGCATACCACTCAATATTAATTATTTATAAGTTCACTATTGATAATGTCAATGATGTGTTTGTAGACTTAAAAGAACTATACTCAAGCCAAAGTAATGTAGAACAAATAGAATCCAAAACCTTTAGAATCCCGGTTTGCTATGAGGGTGAATTTGCTATGGATTTAGATTGTTATGCTAAAGAAATAAAGCGATCAAAAGAAGTCATTATAAGCTTGCATTCAAATACGATTTATACGGTTTTTTTTATAGGCTTTTTACCTGGTTTTTTGTACTTAGGAGGACTCAATTCTGATCTGTATTTAGATCGAAAAATAACTCCAAATCTCAACATAAAAAAAGGGTCCATTGGCATAGGTGGAAAACAAACCGGAATCTACCCACAAGACAGTCCTGGTGGTTGGCATATTATTGGAAATTCACCCATCGAATTATTCAATCCTAAACACAATCCACCATGTTTTATTACGGCAGGTGATAGGGTGAAATTTCATCCAATTTCGAAATTAGATCATCAAAAGATGAAGTCCGAAATCAATAATCCAAAGTTTGATTTCAAAACGTTATTATTAAATGATTAAGGTTATAAAACCAGGATTCTATTCCACGATTCAAGATCAAGGGAGATTAGGTCATCGCAGTTTCGGTGTGCCTATCTCAGGCGCTATGGATTCATACTCTAGTCAATTTGCAAATGAGCTTGTTGGAAATGATAAAGCGGCTGCGGTTTTGGAAATGACCATGACCGGAGCTGATTTGTTATTTCTAAAATCGACCACAATTGCTATTACTGGTGCTAATATGGATCCGAAGTTAAATAGTAAGGCGATTGCGATGTTCAAATCCATTATTGTTCATAATGGTGATATAATTAGTTTTGGACGCCTAGAGTTTGGTTTTAGAGCTTATATGGCGGCAAAAGGTGGCTTTTTAACCGAGACGGTTTTGGGAAGTAGAAGTATGCTGAAAGGAATTACAGATGATTTCCGAATCCAGAAAGATGACTGGTTAGAAACAATGAAGTCTTCAAACTTAATACTTCCAAAAAATGCAAAGTTAAAGTTTGATGCGTCTTATTTAAATGGGGGTACTTTAGAAGTTCTGAAAGGTCCGGAATTTGATAAACTCTCTAATGACAAAAGGGATTTACTTTTAAATACCACGTTTGAAGTTTCAAAATATAACAATCGTATGGCTTATCAGCTTCAGCCATTGGTGGAAAATGATTTAAAACCGATATTAACCTCTCCCGTTTTACCGGGAACTGTACAACTTACTCCATCAGGGCAACTCATTGTTTTAATGCGCGATTGCCAAACCACAGGTGGTTATCCTAGAGTCCTTCAATTAACTGAAAAATCGATAAACATTCTAAGTCAGAAGACTACAGGTAATAATCTAAAAATCAGACTACAAGATTAATCCTATACGAAAACGATTGATTTAAATTTTATATGTTAAATAAAATCAATAATTTACGGTCACTATTAACAAAACCAACCATTGATTATGAAAAATTTTGGATTGCTTATTTTGGGAATTATCTTGGGAGCTTTAGCGATGTACTTTTATTGCTGTAATGATGTAAATAAGATGGATAGTTCTCCAACTAAGCCGCCTTCCGGCATTATTTCACCTACTAAAATAAAGGAGCTTAGTCAAGCTTATAATGAAAGATACCGTATTATCAATGATTCCCTTTTTAAGAATACTAAAGCGGAAGATAATAGATCAACTTGGTATAAGTTAGAAGATATTGAAAACTATTTGACCTATGCAAAAAAACAAGCTAATGACAATAGTCATGTAATGGACGGATTACGCTTGTATTTGGGTGCTTATCCAGATGCTAATGGTGAGAAGGGTTTAACTACGTTGTTTTTTGTTCCTACAGGCTATGAGAATATATCTGAAGGAAGTTTCTTCTCTCTACAAGATGAAGGAGGTAATGATTTAACGAATTCTGACGGATTAAATTTAGGAACTCATGGTAAACCACCAAGAGCTAATTACCCTCAGTAAGAAATAGAATATGCTTGATGCTATAATTACCAGCTCTTTAGAACTAATAGCTGCATTTTCAGGGTTTTATTTCTTAATAAAAAATAGAAACTCTAAATTAAGACCATTTGTTTATTTCTTGGTAATTACGGTTTGTGTGGATGCTTTAGGTTCCTACACTAGTTTTATTGATAAAATAGAGTTTTTAAAATTTTTAAAAGGAACTCGTTTTGAAACTAACTCGTGGTTATTTAATCTTTACGTTACTGGTTCGATGTTTTTTTATGTTTTTTTTTATAGAGGATTTATAAAAAATCAGAAGCGTAGAAGAATATTAACGTTATTAATCGTTGTGTCTATTTTAGTTGTGCCTTTTAATTTTTATTTAGGAAAATCACTATTCTTTGTTAACATTTTAAAATATAATTTTATTTGGACAACGTTTTCAGTTTTTATCTGTGTGTCTATTTATTTTTATGAGTTATTGTTGAGTGATAATATATTAATCTTTTATAAATCAACCCTGTTTTATATTAGTATTGGTATATTATTATGGTGGCTTATTTATCCTCCTATGATTTTTTACATGCCATATTATAAAAAAATATATCCAAATGTCATCAGTATTAGATCAACTATAATAATATTTGCAAATGTATACATGTATGGTTGTTTTATAATAGGATTTTTATGGGGGAAAGAACAGTAGAAAAAGAGATTTTAGATTTAACCATTTTAACGTATTCGATAGTTGTTATGGTTATAATTGCTGCTACAATTATTTTGTTTTTTGTGGTTTTTCAAAAACGTAAAAATCAATTACTAAGAGACAAAATAAAACAACAGCAAAAATTTGATGAAGAACTTATAAAGACTCAACAAGAGATACAAGAAGAAACCTTAAAACATATAGGTAGAGAATTGCATGATAACGTTGGTCAAAGGTTAGTCTTAGCAACAATGCAAATGACTGCAGCAGCAAGTATCGTAAAAGACGAAATGAAAACTAAAGTCGATAATGCGGCCGTTGCCTTAAAGGAATCTCTAGAAGAAGTTAGAGCTATTTCAAGGTCATTAAATAGCGATGTTATTTTTAATTTAGGTTTTGAAGCTACAGTTAAAAATGAAGTCGCGCGTCTAAATAAATCAGGACTTATTGAGTCTCACGTGTCAATAACAGGCCAGAAGGTGAATTTCGAGAACAAAAAAGATGAAATTATTCTATTTAGGATTCTTCAAGAATTTTTTTCAAATACTTTAAAGTATGCTGAAGCTGAACAATTATTAGTGTCTTTAGATTACGAAGCACAATTCTTAAATATTAAAGTGGAAGATGATGGTAAAGGTTTTGACGTTGGTAACGCCGAAAAAGGATCTGGACTTATTAATATAGAAAAAAGAGCAGAATTATTGAATGCGACACTTCAATTAGAATCTCAACTAGAACAAGGCACCATACTTAATTTGAAATACCCTTATAGAGAAATTTAAGTATTGCAAGCATCCCAAAGTGGATCATTGGGTAAAGGTGCAGTGACGAAAACTTTTTCTTTTTTTACAGGATGCATAAATGTTAAGGTTCTAGCATGTAAACTAATGCTAGCATCTTTGTTACTGCGATCAAACCCGTATTTTAAATCGCCTTTTATAGGACAACCAATTGAGGCTAATTGCACGCGAATCTGATGATGTCTTCCTGTTTCTAAGTCAATTTCTAATAAAAAGAAATTATCAAGTTTTTGGATGACTTTATAATGTAAAATAGCTTTTTTACTAGCGTCAATTTCTTTAATATACGCTGTAGACTTATTATTTTTTGGATTCTTTTTTAGCCAATGAACTAGTGTATCATTTGTTTTAGGTGGCTGATTCTTCACCAAAGCCCAATATGTTTTTTTAGCTGTTTTTTCTGCGAATAATTTATTTAATCGAGGTAAAGCTTTACTGGTTTTTGCAAACATTACAATGCCAGTGGTCGGTCGGTCTAAGCGATGCACAACCCCTAAGTAAACATTACCATCCTTATTGTATTTGTCCTTTAAATGCGATTTAACCACTTCACTCAAAGGTTTATCGCCTGTTTTATCGCCTTGTACAATATCACCAGCACGTTTGTTAACGACTATGATGTGATTGTCTTCATGGATAACCTGTAGATTGTTTTTGTTGGAAAGGATTTTTTTCGACATTTTAGATTATTCGATTTTTAGATCTTTGGATTTAATTAAGTGTAGATTTAAATTTTGAGGTCATTTTAATAATTGATTCAAGTTCTTTTAGTAGATCGTTTAGTTCTTGATTATTTATAAATTTCAAATCAAATGCAATTAATAATTGTGTTTCGATTTCATATGCAGAGCCAAGGGTAATTTGAAGAAATCTCGAGAAATCTTTATTCGAACTTCTTGAAGAGCCTTCTGCAATATTAGAAGGTATAGACACAGAAGCTCTTCTTAATTGGTTGGTGAGTCCAAATTTTTCAGAATCAGGGAACTTAGAAGTGATTTCGTAAATTGAAGTGCAAAATAACCTGCTTTTTTTCCAAATTTCTAAATCTTTAAATCGATGCATTGTCTTTGAATTATTAATGAATAAGTAATTTCCTAATATTTAATTTTTTGGTAATAACCTCAATTTAATAAACTTATCTAACAATCTAACAATCTAACAATCTAACAATCTAACAATCTAACAATCTAACAATCTAACAATCTAACAATCTAACAATCCAACAATCCAGTTTAATATTGCTCTTCATCATTCGGAAAGTCTTCAGACTTTACATCAGTGACATACTGACCTATAGCATTAGTCATTTCTTCATAAAGATTCATATAACGACGTAAAAAACGTGGGTTAAATTCGTGCGTCATACCAAGCATATCATGTAATACTAAAACCTGACCGTCAACACCAGCACCAGCTCCAATACCAATGACTGGAATAGATACACTTTCGGCAACTTCTTTTGCTAATGCTGCAGGTATTTTTTCTAATACAATTCCAAAACAACCCGCTTTTTCTAGCATTAAAGCATCTTCTTTTAATTGCTGAGCTTCTTGTTCTTCTTTAGCTCTTACCGTATAGGTTCCGAATTTATATATAGATTGAGGAGTTAATCCTAAATGTCCCATTACTGGTATACCTGCATTTAAAATACGCTTTATAGATTCTTTTACTTCTTTTCCGCCTTCCATCTTCACAGCATGCCCACCTGATTCTTTCATTATTCTAATGGCAGAACGCAACGCTTCTTTAGGATCACTTTGGTAACTACCAAAAGGTAAATCAACCACCACCAAAGAGCGTTCAATTGCTCTAACGACAGAAGAGGCATGGTAAATCATTTGATCTAATGTGATTGGTAACGTGGTTTCATGTCCGGCCATAACATTACTGGCAGAATCACCAACTAAAATAACATCAATACCAGCTCCATCAACAATTTTAGCCATGGTGTAATCATAAGCAGTAAGCATTGATATTTTTTCACCTTTAGACTTCATATCGACTAAAGTCTTAACCGTGATTCTTTTGTATTCTTTTTTTGCTGTTGACATTGTGTTTATATTAGTTGATGTAAAAGTAAAGAGATTTGCTAAAATAATTATCAATCTAGGACACAAATACTGCCAAATCTGTAATTAGTTGCAAACTAGACATGGTAAATATTTGGGCCACCTGTAAATTTTAGTCTTATGTAAAAATAAGTCATTGTGGTATTATTCTTTTCCGCTATTGCAGATTGTAGACCATTGGGGAATTATGTATTTGAAAGATACTAGGATATTAACAAAGGTTGAAAACAGTAACACTATAGATCTTCCCGTTTTTGAAAACGATGTTATAGCCGCCATAATCATTGAAAATAGTATAGGTGTGAAGATCTTGTATGCTAGTGCGTATATACTTAGAATATAATTTTATGAATTCAGTTTCAATTATGGTATGGTCTATAATAGAGTTTTCGTTCATAATAAAAACGCTGTTTTCATCTAAAATAATATCGACAATTTCTGCCAAGTTTTCTTCAGGATTAACAGATAATGTCATGTTTTTATAATGGTAAAATGTAGAACTATAATACACTCCGCATTCATCACTTATGTTTTCCATTTTAATAGGTTGTCCGTAAGTGTCAATAACAGTATTTAAGTCTGCCATTTGCTTGTTAATTTGTACTCCTTTTATTTTGAAACTGGCATCTTCTATAAAGCTGGTAACCATTTCAGATGGTAATGGGTGTTCTAAACCATCAGCTAAAGTCAAATACATTTGTGTAGACTTTATCAACGCTGTATTATTTGTATCTGTGGCGACATCTAGTAAAACAAGATAAGCAGATTTTAGATAAGTGTAGCCGCTATTCCAAGCTAACTCAACTAACCGTTCGGCAATCTTAAGTCGCTCATTAGTATTGCTTTTTTCTATACTAGCGTAAGACAAAGCTAAAGCATCATAACTAGGACGTTCATTAAGATATTTTCTTTGAATGTAGCGGTTATCAGAGATATTTACCCATGCATCTTTTTCAACAGGTATATACTTTACTCGCACAGGTTCTCCCATAGTTAAAATGGTTCGAATTTCTCCTGATAAATTTGGTTCACCTCGCGCTCTTA
Source organism: Winogradskyella thalassocola (assembly GCF_900099995.1). GTDB lineage: Bacteria > Bacteroidota > Bacteroidia > Flavobacteriales > Flavobacteriaceae > Winogradskyella > Winogradskyella thalassocola. Next base: position 56,729 of record NZ_FNCZ01000011.1, on the reverse strand, counting down.
AAGAGGCCACAGTCACAAATAAATGATGTCCACCGTAATAGTTGTCACCATTTAAAATGGGATTGTCACTATCTTCTACAATATTTTGATTTGAATTGTACTTAACTGAAAGGTATTTTGATTGCACATAACCTGTGTTGTCATTATCTGCTTTTACAAAAACCCAATCACTTGTTTGTGTAGAAAGGACTTCAACGCGTGCATTGACTTTAAAATATCCCTTGAAGCCATCATTCGTAGTCGCTTCATTGTAAAGGCGTGTATCAGCGTTTATATATTTGTGATTTTGCGCCTGAATCACCATTGAAACAAAAAGAAATATAAAAAGCATTTTTAACCTCATGAGTCTAACAGTCTGTAAGATTCACACCAACAGCTAATCCACCTTCAGAGGTTTCTTTATATTTAGAGCTCATGTCTTTTGCGGTTTCCCACATAGTTTGTACTACTTTATCAAGTGGAACTTTTACATTTTTAGGATCTGTTTCTAAAGCTAGTTCTGCCGCATTAATAGCTTTGATTGCTCCCATAGAATTACGTTCAATACATGGTATTTGAACTAAGCCACCAATAGGGTCACAAGTTAGTCCTAAATGATGCTCCATCGCTATTTCTGCCGCAACTAAAACTTGTTCTGGTGTGCCTCCTAATAATTCAGTTAAGGCACCGGCTGCCATTGCAGACGACACTCCAATTTCTGCTTGGCAGCCTCCCATTGCTGCACTGATAGTGGCGTTCTTTTTAAAGATACTACCAATTTCACTGGCAACTAATAAGAATCTTTTAATGTGTTCAAAGTCGGCATCGTGATTTTCAATCACCAAATAATACATTAATACAGATGGAATAACACCTGCACTTCCGTTTGTTGGTGCAGTAACTACACGTCCCAAAGAGGCATTAACTTCGTTAACCGCTAAAGCAAAACAACTGACCCATTTTAAAATCTGGCGGAATTTAACTTCCGTTTTTCTAATAGTCTCGAGCCATTCTTGTGGGTTTTCATAAGTATTATCTCCTATAATATTTTTGTGCATGTCAAAAGCACGTCGTCTTACGTTTAATCCACCAGGTAAATTACCTTCGGTATGGCAACCTGTGTACATGCATTCTAGCATGGTATTCCAAATTCGTTTTAATTCAAAATCAATAGAAGCTTCATCTCTTATGGATTTTTCATTTTCTAAAACCACACCAGAAATAGGTAATTGTAATTGGTCACAAAACTTAAGTAACTCTTCTCCGTAGGCAATAGGATAAGGAAATGTGCAATAGAAGATTATTTTATTAGCTTTAGATACTTTTCGTTCTTCTTGTACCACAAATCCACCACCAATAGAGTAGTAGGTCGATTTATAATTTCTACCGTTAATTAGTGCTGTAAAAATCATTCCGTTGGAATGAAATGGTAACGATTTTCGGTTAAAAACGATATTAGTTTTAAAATCGAAAGGAATCGCTCTTTCATTATTAAAGTTTAAAACCTGATTTGTCTTAACATCGGTAATAATTGTATCGATATCCTCTATAGGCATACGTTCAGGGTCCGCACCAGTTAAGCCTAAAATTACAGCAAAATCTGTGGCATGTCCTTTTCCGGTTAAGGATAAAGAACCGTAAAGATCTATGGTGATTTTTTCAACCTTATCAAAACGATTTTTTGCTTTTAGTTCTTTTATCCAACGTTCTGCTGCTCGCCAAGGTCCTAAAGTATGAGAACTCGATGGTCCTACACCAATTTTTAGCATGTCGAAAACTGAAATACACTCCATTAAATTACTATTAGTGTTAGCAACAAAGATACATTATACGCATGAAGAAAAAAGTAAAAAACAGCCTTTGCTATATCTTTATGAAAGCGATATTACATTTTTAGAATCTTTTTAGTAATGGTTTGTGAATTGGTTGTTAACGATAAATAATACAAGCCTGATTGTAAGTTGTTTAAACTTAGTTTTTCGTTGTTTTTTATAGATCCATTTAATAGGCGTTGACCATGGGTATTATAAATTTCAAATAAAACAGGATCAACTATAGAAGTGTTATATTGAATAGTAACATTATCGGAAAAAGGATTAGGATGAACATTTACTGAAATAGCATCAAAGAGAAAGTCTTGAGTATTTAAAGGGAGCGAAAATAAAGCGCATACGGCATCTATATCGGCACCAGGAGTTGTTCCTCCACAGGTTCCATCTGGAATATCTTTAATCTCAATGGCGTCAAATTTTAAACTACCTTGAGCGTATCCAACTAAGATATTATCTATATCAATGCCGTTAGTTGATCCTCCGATTTCACCAATTTCATAAAACCCATCCGAATCTTCGTCAGGAATACCTTGTTCAATAAGTTGTGTTTCAGTATAGCTATCTACTGGGCGTATTGCTAATTTAATAGGTTCTACATTAGGTCCTATTTCAAAAACCCAAACATCGATATCATCCGTACCCGAATTACTTAAAAGGTTATCAGTAAATCCGAGTTTAATGAAACCACCTTGTCCTAAAGCAACAAATGTTGGTGAATCTTCAAGGCTACCATCGTAATCACTAATTCCAAGTGAGCCATTTGGTTCTGGGTCTATAAATGTACAACCAGATTGATATTCAATCACCACATCGGCAAATGTGATACCATCAGTACATATTTCGCATGCATTATCTGAAAAATCCAGGCAATCGTCATCTGCACAATCAATTAATCCATCACCGTCATTATCGATTCCATCAGCACAAGCTATAGCATTATTTTCTTGAGCATAAGTCACACTTAAAAAGCATAAGCATATAAATGTTAAGACCAAATTTAAAGTAGTTTTGTTCATTTTTTTTAATGTATTGATTAATAGGGGTTTCAATATATATAATTAAATTAATAAAAAAAGTTATTTTTAACTTTTAATAGAAAAATTCTTGAAAATATATCATATACTATTGCGAATAATTTAAAAAATGACAAAAAAAAAGCTTGAAATTTATTTCAAGCTTTTTAAAATATTTATTTTAATATTCTATTCAATGTATTCCATTACGTCTTCATAATTTGTGATATCTAAATTACTACTATTTACAAAGTCAACTGGTAAAACAACAATTCTAAAGGTTTGGTTTAAAGTAGCAGCAGATGATAGATTATTGAAATCGAAGCTAGCAGGTGCGTCTATAAATAATCGAACTTCATCAAAGCTGTAATCATAATTATATTGAAATAATTCACCCGCATCTGTAAAAACAGTTTGAGGTATAAGTCTCCAAACATCATTACCTGTAACAGGATCTTGTTCCCAAAGCACATAAGTTAAAATCATGTCGGTGTCAAAAAGATCAATTGAGCTAGGAATAACAATATACTCTTCGTAGCTGTTTTCAGGCAGGAAATCAATTGTTCTTTCAAAGGATTGACCTACAAAGTTAACTCCATTTAATCCATCTTGTCCATCAAAACCAGGAGGGCCTTGGTCACCAGTACATGCGGTTAATAAAAAAGTAAGTGCAAATAATAAAGAGGCAATTTTTCTCATGATGATATAAATTTTAATTAATAACTAATGTATTGCTATTTATTATCAAACAGTGTGCCCTTTTTAGATATTATTAAGATTTTGCTTCTTAAAGAAAAATGAATTGAATTATTACAACGAAAAAAAGCACCTTCAATTGAAGGTGCTTTTATGGAAATAAATTAGCAGATTTATTTAATTAAAAGCTTAAAGCTTTCACCATTGTTTGTTTTCAATATATAGGTGCCAATATTTAAACTTGGTAGTTTAAAGTCCATTGTATTTTCCTTAGTCGCTATTTCACGGCCTTGTAAATCAAATAAAGACACTGAAACCGTTTGGTTAAAATAAACCGTTTGATTTGATTTTGAAGGATTAGGATATATTTTAAACGATTCAGACTGCAAAGTAAATTCATCTGTATTCAGGGTTGTAGTGTTAAGTGCATAGAAACTTAATGTAGAACTAACCTCATTAGCCATAATCACTAAACCAGTGTTAACTGGACTGTTTTCTGGAGTTACATATATTATACCTTCAGGACCTAAGTCACCACCTTCATCTTCACCTAAATCTCTATTGTTAATATACTTTTCAAACACAGGATTGTTTGGGTCTGTAATGTTATACGTCATAAAACCACCAACACGCTCTAGAGTGATGAATGCATACACCTGACCATCAATTTCCGTAATAGTGACACCTTCAGGCTCAGGACCTTTATTATCACTTCTGTTTTTAAAGTTGTTATTGCTATTACTTGCATTAAATAAACCTCCATAAGTTGGGTCGTTTGCTGTAATACGTTCAAAATCATCACCACTATCAAAAACTAAAGCTCCTGTTGCGGCATTCCAAACGCTAAAAGAGCGCGATCCTAAAACATGAATTTCGTCAATATCACCGTCATTGTCAGTATCTCCAGAAGCGTTAGTCGCTGTTAATCGTCCTAAGTTACTATCAAGTTTTAAAAATTCTGCGTTAGGAAAAACCGTTGGATCTAAATTTAAATCGCTCACACGTTCTTCTTCTTCAAATGTATCATATTCTCTGGCATCACCTTCATTGGCAGTTACTAAATAAGTAACTCCTCCTATTTCGTAAGACGCCATAGCATCTGGCATATACATTCCTTTTACTGGCCAATTGGCTAAGAAAATAAAGTCTGTATCATCAGAAGCATCTAATGTGTTTCCTGCTAAAGTATGATCTTTTAACCCTAAAGGCAAAATAGATGTTATAGTATTAGTTGTTAAGTCGATAACTCCAATAGCATTGTTTTCTTGAAGTGTTACATAAGCTGTTTGTGAATCACTTGAGAATGAAATATATTCTGGTTCTAAGTCTTGAGAAACGGAAGCATTTGGACCAAATATTCTAACACCTGCAGCTTGTAGTGTAGTTAATTGATTATCGAAGGTATTAAAGTTAATACTTGTAACGTTCGCTTGAGAAATGTTTCCTAAGCCCGATGTAACATCAATAACAGAAATACTACCTTCAGGATCTACAGAATAATCATCATTTGGTTGACCTTCGTTAGCTACTAAAAGTTTAGTGCCATCAGGAGTGAATCCAACCATATCAGGAAGATTTCCAGCAGTGACTGTCGATAAGATTGTGCCATTAATATCACAAAACACAACCACACCATCTTCTAAAGGCCCTTTTGAAATCCCAAGAGCGACGATATTATTCATATAGGCCACACTCGTTGGATCACCATAGGTAGATAAATCGATAGCACTGATTGTAGAAATGGCATTGATATCAGAGAAATCGATAATCTCTAATTTCTGAGCTATTGAATTTAAAACAAATAGACGTTCTGAAACAGGATCGTGAGCCACAATCTCTGCAGAACCAGCACCATCTACTAAATAACTAGATAAATAAGTAATATCTAAAAGATCAGTTGCTGCAGGTGTCGCCGTATCATTATCTATAATATAAACTCCTGTAGTTTCATGAGCACCTAAAGTACCATTAACAGGATTTGAAAGACTCAAAATAAAAAGTTCATCCATTTCTGCAATAGCATCATCTACAAGAGGAATTGTTATTGAAATTGCATCTGTAGAATTTGCAGGAAAGTCTATTGTTTGGTTTGTAAAAGTAAAATCATCAGTCTCTGTAGCTGTTAATAATTCGGTAACTAAACTAACATTTATCGAAACGATGTTAGCTGTAGATGCAGATAATTCTATTGAAACCTCAAGGCTAGTTCCATCTTCACTAATAACATAAGTGCTTTCGGCAAAACTAATCTGTGGAATCACATTAGTAATAGGATTATAAGTTCCTGGTGATGCATAAACATTGTCACCAAGAGAAGGACCAATTAAGTTAGTCGCTGGTAACCAGTTGGTACCTTCGTTAAAGTCGCCTTCAGGATTTAACAATTCTAAAGAAGGACCATCACCATCCGCAGTCGTTGGCCAAGGCGAATCATCGCTATATTCAACTTGAGATATTACAGTGCCTTCAGAATTTTTAATTTCTAATAATTCGCCACCATTACCTAAGGCATTAGAAATAGCTTGCGGCATATCCAAAAATGACACTCCGTAAAAGGCATCGGCAGTAGCTTTGTCAGTCGCTAATAAAACAATGCCTTCTGAAGCCAATGTCATTTCAGGGAATGTAAAAAAGAAATTACCTTCATCATTAACCGTTATGCCTCCTAAATCAATTGAAGTAGCACTATTATTATAGATTTCTAAAAACTCTAAAGCGTTAGAGTCATCAGAAGGAGCATTATACATGATTTCAGTAATAATTAAACCAGAGGTTAAGGAGTTGTAATAAAAATCGTCACTCACATAAGCAGTGGTTTGTGTATTGGCAAAGACATCTTCAAGATTGTTGATGTTAACGTTATAAGCTAAACCTTCATTTAAACCTGAATGTGTAAGAGTTGCTGTTAATGTAACATTGTCATAAACAATTGAATTCACATTAAGAGCAGGACTGAAAATATAATTAGCTATTGATTCTGCTGTAGCTTGTGTGACCTCTTCAGTAAATACAACTTTGGTTGTGGTTTGGTTAATTGAATAAACATTAGCAACACTTGGAGGGTTTGTATCTGTCGTTGAGATTACAAACGGAGTTGTGTCAAAAGGTAGATTAGCAGCTTCTTCAAAGTTATAGTTACTCATAGTATTTAAAGCAACGATATAGCCGTTAGCTGTATAGCCTGTTCTTGGTCCATTGTAAACAGCCAAAGTCGTTCCGTTAGCATACGTTAAAGCCGTAGAGCCTTCTGTAAGTCCAGTGCCAATTAAACCAGTGCCAGCACCATCATCATAGGCAGAAGATGAATTTGCAACAGCAGTAATAAATGTAGTAGGAGTGTCTATATCTGTACCTTGATATACAAATATAGCTTCTGATGATGCCGAAATTCCGCCAGGCGAACCAACAATAGTTCCATGTGATACGTTTGGTATGTCACTAATAGTGTAAAATGTAATAATTGATCCGGCTGTAATTACTTCTGTACCTGTATGCCATTCATAATTAGCTTCACCAGAATTAAATTCTGTTCCTGTCCATTCTTTGTCAGAAAAATAGATAATGCTATTTGCAGGTATGTCAACAAATGTCACCATTGCAAAATCATCGTCGTCATTGGCGTGAAAAGCAGTAAACGCCATATCACCAGTACTTAATTGAGCACTAGCGAAGCATGTGAAAAAGATAAATAATAATTGTAAAATGTGTTTCATAATTTTTGGTTGTTTTTAGTTCCTGTAAAGCTATCAACCATACGTATCCTTATTATATGCTTAGTATTATTAAAGAATGAAGAAATTTTTAATAAGGTTAAGTAGACGTATTCTAAGTGTTGTGTAGTTTATTATCTCTTAACAATTTCTTAAAGTGACATCATGTCATATTTTTTGTCATGGCATAATCATTGACTAATACATACCGAGATAGAAAATTAACACACTATAATTTCCGTGTATTTGTCTAATATTAGGTAGAAGCGGAAAACTATTAACAAATAAATATTATGAGTAAGATTATTGGAATTGATTTAGGTACAACAAACTCTTGTGTTTCTGTAATGGAAGGTAACGAGCCAGTTGTAATCCCGAACGCTGAAGGTAAAAGAACAACACCTTCGGTTATCGCTTTCGTAGAAGGTGGTGAAATTAAAGTTGGAGATCCAGCAAAAAGACAAGCAGTTACTAACCCAACAAAGACAGTTTATTCGATTAAACGTTTTATGGGTAACAAGTATTCTGAGTCTAAGAAAGAAGCAGAGCGTGTACCATATAAAGTGGTAAAAGGTGACAACGATACTCCAAGAGTAGATATCGATGGTCGTTTATACACGCCTCAAGAATTATCGGCAATGGTACTTCAAAAAATGAAGAAAACTGCTGAAGATTATTTAGGACAAGATGTAACTGAAGCTGTAATTACAGTACCAGCATATTTTAACGATGCACAACGTCAGGCTACAAAAGAAGCTGGTGAGATTGCAGGTCTTAAAGTTCGTAGAATTATAAACGAACCAACAGCTGCAGCATTGGCTTACGGAATGGACAAAAAAGGGACTGACCAAAAAATCGTAGTATTTGACTTTGGTGGAGGAACACATGATGTATCTATTCTAGAATTAGGTGATGGTGTATTTGAAGTATTATCTACAGATGGTGATACACATTTAGGTGGTGATGATGTTGATCAACGTATTATCGATTGGTTAGCTGAGGAGTTTATTGCTGATGAAAATATGGACTTACGTAAAGACCCAATGGCTTTACAACGTTTAAAAGAAGCAGCAGAAAAAGCGAAGATTGAATTATCATCTTCTGCACAAACTGAAATCAACTTGCCTTACGTTACAGCAACAGCTAGTGGACCAAAGCACTTGGTACGTACATTAACACGTTCTAAATTTGAGCAGTTAATTGACGATTTAATTAAACGTACAATAGAGCCTTGTCAAACAGCCCTAAAAGCAGCAGGTTTAACAAAATCTGATATTGACCAAGTTATTTTAGTTGGTGGTTCTACACGTATTCCTGCAGTTGTAAACGCAGTTGAAGCTTTCTTCGGAAAAGCTCCAAGTAAAGGTGTGAATCCTGATGAGGTTGTATCATTAGGTGCAGCAATTCAAGGTGGTGTTTTATCTGGTGATGTAAAAGATGTTCTTTTATTAGACGTTACACCATTATCATTAGGTATTGAAACTATGGGTAATGTAATGACGAAGTTGATTGAGTCTAACACAACGATTCCTACTAAGAAATCGCAAGTATTCTCAACAGCTGCAGACAATCAGCCATCAGTAGAGATTCACGTGTTACAAGGTGAGCGTCCAATGGCAGCAGATAACAAAACAATTGGTCGTTTCCACTTAGACGGAATTCCACCATCAAGACGAGGAACTCCTCAGATTGAAGTAACGTTTGATATTGATGCCAATGGTATCATTAAAGTATCTGCTACAGATAAAGCAACAAACAAAACTCAAGATATCAGAATTGAAGCATCATCTGGATTAACAGAAGAGGAAATTCAAAAGATGAAAGCTGATGCTGAAGCAAATGCTGAATCTGATGCGAAAGCAAAAGAAACTGCTGATAAATTGAATGAGGCCGATGCTATGATTTTTCAAACAGAAAGTCAGTTGAAAGAATTTGGTGATAAATTATCTGATGATAAAAAAGCGCCAATTGAGTCAGCTCTTGAAGAATTGAAAAAAGCATACGAAACAAAAGATATCGCAGTTATCACTCCAGCTTTAGATAAAATTAACGAAGTATGGAAAGTAGCAAGCGAAGAAATGTACAAAGCCCAAGCAGAAGGTCAAGGTGGAGCTGCTGGTCCTGAAGCAGGAGCAGAGCAACCAGCTGACGAGTCTAGCGATGTGGAAGATGTAGACTTCGAAGAAGTTAAGTAAGCAGAGAACCAACTTTTGCTTTTGCGAAAGTTATGTGAATCGCTTATGCCAACGAAGGTGGGCATCTCAGAGAACCAAAATATGCTTTTGGCGTATTTTGAGTGAATCGCTTATGCCAACGAAAGTGGGCATCTTAGAGAATCAATTCTGACTTTTTTGTCAGAAAGAAGCTAAATACTTCAATTAAATAATAAAAAACGCAATCATTAATTTGGTTGCGTTTTTTTGTTAATGTTTATAGTAAAAACGTCCCTAATCTAAAATTTAATTAACTTTACAGAAACCAAATCAAATTGAATTTAAGACGCTATATTTTTTGGACAATAGACCGACTTAAAGGAAGTTCTTTAAGAAAAAACTATCAGCACACAACATCTATCTTAGAAGCCAAGGATAAGAATTGGACTAAGACTGAAAACTCTAATCGTTTATTAGAATTGTTGAATCATGCTACTGAGACAACGTCATTTTATAGAGGTAGATCCTTTAAATCATTAGAAGATTTCCCGGTCGTTAATAAAAATATGATCCGAGATAATTTTGATGCTTTCTTTTCTGATAAGTACCAAAAACAGCAATGTAAAGTTGCTTCTACAAGCGGTTCAACAGGAGCACCATTTCAGCTTTATCAAAATAAAGAAAAGGTTCGTAAAATAAAGGCTGACATTCTTTATTTTTCTTCTTTATCAAACTATGAATTAGGAGAGTTTCTCGTCTTTATTAAAATTTGGCCTAAACTCTTACCTTTTAAATTAAAGCTGAATTTCTTTGCTAAGAATTTCAAACCTTGGAACATTTTAAATTTATCTGATGCCGCAATTGAAGAGTTAATCGCAACACTCAATAAGAAAAGGACGCCTATTAGTTTTTTAGGTTACCCCACTGCTTTTGAGAAAATTTGTAATTATATAGATGCTCTAGGAGAAAACCCTATTCAATTTAAAACCCGATCAATAATTACAATCTCAGAGCGTTTAAATTCTTATACAAGGCAGACTACAGAGACGTATTTTGGAGTTACACCATTATCTAGATATTCAAATAATGAAACAGGTATAATGGCTCAGCAATTGAGTGCGGAAGACACTAAATTTAGAATCAATGACTCTAGCTATGTCATGGAAATTCTAGCTTTAAATGAAGATAAGAAGTTACCCGATGGTGAATTAGGACGGATTGTTTTAACTGATTTATATAATTTGGCAACTCCTTTAATTCGATATGATACTGGTGATATTGGCATTATGGAACACGACAAAAACGGACGACCATTCTTCACTGAAATTTCAGGAAGGAAAGTAGATCAACTTTATAATACAAGTGGTGAGTTAATCTCATCACATTTATCGTTAAGGTTATTAGATTATGGGACTTTTAAGCAATTTCAATTGGTTCAAAAAAGTAAGACAGAGTATCATTTTAATCTAAACACAGTGAAGCGCATCGATGAAACGAAATTAATTTCGGATTATAAAGTGCATTTCGGGGAAGACGCTATTATAAAAATCAATTATGTAGATGAGATTCCGCTTTTAGCCTCAGGAAAAAGGAGAGAAGTTGTAAATGAGTATTATACCTAAATCAGCTCATTATTTTTTAAGGTTAATTTTCTTCAATAAGTTTAAGTTTCAAAATAGCCAACAAAAACTCTTGATGGACTCGTTCTAATCTTAATAATACAATTAAGTTTTTTTATCCTAAATATTTGGAGTTTGGTTTTCGATCTTTAATAGTATGAATAGGGGATCCAAAAGCTTTTTTTAAATCACCAATAGATTTAACAACTAACGATGCTGCACCAATAATGGTATGGTCTCCAACGGAAATGTTTTGTATAATAGTGGTTTTTAAGCAAATTGCAGAGCATAGTCCGATGTTTACATTACCTCCAATAGTAGCACCAGATGCTAAACTAGAAAAATCAGACATAACAGAATCATGCCCCAAAGAAGACATTGTATTTAAAATTGTAAACCGACCAATTTTTGCATTAGCATTTATTACAACACTTGGCATTACAACAGCTCCTTCTGAGATGACCACATCTCTAGCAATTATTGCACTTGGATGTACAATTGGAACAAACTCTAAATTTGATGTGATTTTGGAGATATTATTATAAGCCTTTTGCCTATTACTGTTATCTCCAACAGCGATGACTATACCTTGGATATTATGTTGTTCAATTAATGTAGGTAGCGTATCTAAATTACCAATAATTTTATATCCAAAAATGTCTTTATTTCTTGGCTTATATGAATCTAAAAAACCTATAATTTTGTGTTTGTTGTTTCTGTGAATAATATCGATAATCATCTTAGCATGGCCAGAAGCACCATATATTAAAATATTTTTCATTTTGTTATAAATAGATATTGATAAAAAAAATGATTTCTTTTAAACAAATTAACATGTTAATAATAGATTTGGTGACAATAATTCAAATATAATGTTATTAAGGATAATTAATACAAATTAAGGATAAAGCGTTTAATTTTAGCTGTAAAATGATTAATTATTTAATCTTAAGCTTAATTTGTATTGCATTTTATTGTTGTATGTTTGATTTTAAATCTGAATTTTAATATGTCCTTAGATACCAATTACATCCCAAAACGATTAGCTGTAAAACTTAACGCCAAAGCAGAACAATTCGTTGTAAAAGGACATCCTTGGGTATTTTCTAACAGTATTGTAAAAATTAATGATGATGCTCATACTGGTGATTTAGCCATTATATTTAGTAAAAATAAAAACAAAGTTGTGGGATTAGGATTGTATGATGCTGATTCTCCTATTAGAATTAAAATCATTCATAATGCTGACACCAAAGTAGAAGTTAATGCTGCTTTTTTTCATCATAAAATAGAATTAGCTCTTGAGAAGCGTTCAGAGTTACTTTTAACAAATACTAATAGTTATCGTCTATTATTCGGTGAAAATGATGGTTTCCCTGGGTTAATAGCTGATGTTTATGATTCCGTATTAGTGGTAAAAGTATACTCCGAAATTTGGTTGGCTTATTTAGAACCTATTTTAGAAAGTTTACAGAAAACGTCAAAAGCGGAAACCATCGTAATGCGTTTAAGTAGAAGTTTACAGAATAGTAAAAACCATTCTTTAAAGGATGGTGAAGTTATTTTTGGTACACTAGATAATGAAGTTGTAGAATTTGTAGAGCATGGTGTTAATTTTTCTGCTAACGTTATTAAAGGTCATAAAACGGGTTATTTTTTAGATCATAGAGATAATAGAAGACGTGTTGGCGAATTAAGTAAAGGCAAATCAGTTTTAGATGTATTCTCTTATGCAGGAGGATTCTCTGTTCATGCTTTAGCAAAGGGAGCAACCGATGTTACTAGTTTAGATATTAGTAAGCAAGCTTTAGATATAGCTCGCGAAAATGGAAAGTTAAATGCTTATACAGGTCAACATAAAACCATCTCGGGTGATGCATTTGCAGAAATGAAGGCGTTAATAGCGAAAGGTAAAACCTATGATGTTGTAGTAATCGATCCACCAAGTTTTGCCAAGCAACAATCAGAAATAGATTTAGCAAAAAAGAAATATGCGCAATTGGCAGAACTAGGAGAGAAGCTCACTGCTAAAAACGGGCTCTTAGTGTTAGCATCATGCTCCTCTAGAGTATTAGCCCAAGCATTTTTTGATTTAAACTCTCAAGTCTTAAATTCTAAATCAAGACTTTTTGAAACAGAATTAAAAACCAAACATGATATAGACCATCCCATTGCATTTCCTGAAGGAGCCTATTTAAAATGTGGCTATTATCGGTTTTTAGAATAAAAGTGTTATGCATGCATAATATTTATTACATTTGTGTTATTAATAAATGTCACACTGAACTTGTCTAAGTGTTATTAAAATTAATTATTTATGTCTACAAAACTCACAGAACTTCTAAACATCAAATACCCAATCATTCAAGCACCAATGTTCTTGGTTTCTAATGTTGCTATGGTAACCGAAGCTATGAAAGCTGGAATTGCTGGTTGTATTCCTGCACTTAATTACAGAACTTTAGACGAATTAAGAGCAGCTATAAAAGAACTGAAAGCTAATAAAGTTGAAGGTGGTTCTTTTGGTTTTAACTTAATTGTAAACAAGTCTAACGTTAAATATAAAGCCCAATTAGAAGTTATTTGCCAAGAAGGCTGTGATTTTATTATCACCTCTTTAGGAAGTCCGGAAGAAACCATTTTCCAAGCACATGCCGTTGGTATTAAGGTCTTCTGTGATGTTACCGATTTAAGGTTTGCCAAAAAAGTTGAACAACTAGGAGCAGATGCAGCAATCGCTGTAAATAATGAAGCTGGTGGACATAGAGGAAATTTATCTCCTGAAGCATTAACTAACCAATTAAGCAAAGCATTAACCATACCTGTAATATCAGCGGGTGGTGTAGGCTGTAAAGCGGATATTGATAAAATGTTGAGTTATGGAGCTGAAGGAGTTTCTGTTGGAAGTCCGTTTATTGCTTCTATTGAAGCTGGAGTTACAGACGAATATAAACAAGCTTGTGTAGATTATGGTGAAAAAGATATTATAATGACGGAGCGTATCTCTGGGACTCCATGTACAGTAATTAATACACCTTATGTTCAGAAAATAGGAACAAAGGCGACATGGCTAGAAAATCTCTTGAATAAGAATAAAAGCCTAAAAAAATGGGTGAAAATGATTCGTTTTTCAATAGGAATGAGAGCTACCGAAAATGCTGCTAAAAAAGCCACTTATAAAACGGTTTGGGTTGCCGGCCCAAGCATTGAGCATACTAAAGAAATTCTTCCTGTAAAAGCTATTGTAGATAATTTGGTTAATTAATGGCTATAACTTCAAAGACCATTAAATATGGTATAATTACCATTGGAGTTATAGGTTTTCTTTTTATTACCGGCATACTTGCTTTCATTTTGTATGAATCTAAAAAAGACATTTCAAATGAAGAACCTTACGTGTCTTTTTTAAACAAACCACATCAACTAAAAACTGTTAGTACGCTTCGTTGGCATAAAGACAACTTGCGTTTTAGTCATTACAGTTTAGAGGTTAATGATGATTCTAATTATAACGATAAAGATGTGAAGTCTATAAAACAATATCAACCAGGTGATGCAATTACATTTCATGCAGCGAAATCATATTTTAGTAACCATGTTGGAGAAAGCTATTATCTTATAGGTCGCGATACTTTAGTGACAGGTGAAGTTGTAGAATTTCAATATTACTACACGCCAAATGCCTTACCTTATTGATTAATATTATTCTACTTTAGAAAAAAGTCTATATATTTATTTCAAATTTTATGTAATAATTGTCCTCTTTTATCTTTTGGTAAACGTCATAAGGATATAACTATTAAATTTTAAAAATTATGAAAGATTTTATGATGATTTTCGTTGGTAAAGAGTATGTTGATTTAGGCATGTCTCCAGAAGAGCTACAAAGCCGGATGGAAAAATGGTTTGCTTGGGGAGCCAAAATGGAACAAGCAGGTATTTTAAAAGGAGGTGAAGCCTTAACACCACAAATTAGACGTATTACTGGTAAAGACAGAACTGTTACCGACTTAACTTCTGCGGAAGTCAAAGAAATAGTCGGTGGATTTTATTTGATAAAAGCTAAGGATTTTGATGCGGTTCAAGAGATTGCGAATGATTTTCCTGATTATGATTTAGGAAACACAGTAGAAATTCGTGAAATTATGGTATTCGATCAATAACCGTTAATGGAACCAAAACTCATAGACCATCTTTTTCGCCATCACAGTGGAAAGATGGTCTCTGTTTTAACACGAATATTTGGACTACAACATCTCGATATTATTGAAGATGCCATACAAGATACCTTTATAAAAGCGAGTTTGTCTTGGAGAAAAGAACAACCTGAGTATCCTGAAGCATGGCTCACAAAGGCAGCTAAAAATAGAGTTTTAGATATTTTTAGAACCTTAAAAGCTCAAAAGAATAATAGTCTTCATATTACTCAAGGGACAGATGCCATCGCCATAAATGAATTATTTTTAGATTCAGAAATAGAAGATGCACAGCTTAGAATGATATTTACGGCTTGCCATCCCAAATTAGATCCTAGAGACCGCATTTCATTTGCTTTAAAAACCGTTTCCGGATTCAGTATTAAAGAAATTGCTTCCGCATTACTCACCAAAGAAGCAACGATTAAGAAACGATTATTACGTGCTCGCAAAGCGATTAAATCAGCCAATTTACAATTCAATATTCCTCAAGGCAAAGACTTACAAGAACGCTTAGATAGTGTATTAGAAGTATTATACCTTATTTTTAATGAAGGGTTTCACTCTAACAGTAAAGACCAATTAATCAGAGAAGATTTATGTGGTGAAGCCTTGCGTTTATGTAAATTATTGCTCAACCATCAACAAACCCAATTCCCAGAATGTTATGCGCTTTTTGCTTTGATGTGTTTTCATTCGGCAAGATTAGAAGCCAAAACAAACGTAAATAACGAAGTACTAGATTTAAAACAACAAGATAGAAGCTTATGGCATTTCCCATTAATTCAACTTGGGAATTCCATGATGTATAAAGCCGTTGAAACAAAGGAGTTTTCTTGTTACCATTATGAAGCTGCTATTGCAGCCGAACACTTAAAAGCTAAAACATTTGAAGACACCAATTGGAACAAAATTTTACACTGGTACAAAGCGCTTTATACCTTACAACCTATGGCTTCACATTTATTAACTATGGCAGTAATTTCAATGCAGACTAAGGATTATAAAATAGCAAATACGTATTTGAAACAACTAAAACCAGAAGATTTAGAGCAACGCGTGTATTTATATTATGCGGCTAAAGCGGATTATTATGCCGAAACCGATAATTTTGATGAAGCTTTATTACAAATCGATTTGGCTTTAGATGCGGTAACTAATACCTTAGAGAAAGCGTATTTATTGAAGAAAAAGGAGATTTTGAAATCTTTATAACAACCACTTGAGAAATAAAATTGACTAAATGACCTGCAAAGAAATTATAGAAGCGCTTTATGACTTAGAAGACAAGGATAAAGTAGCTTTTAAAGCGAAGAAGTTTGGCATTATCTCATATAATTCACTAGGTATTTATCATAAAGATTTAAAAGTAATAGCTAAAGAAATAGGTATAGACAATACACTCGCCTTACAGCTTTTTGATAGTGAAATTTACGAAGCGCGCTTATTATGTAGCAAACTATTTAACCCCAAAGATGTTACAGAGGAGCTCATGGAAAAATGGGTAAAGACCTTTGAAAATTGGGAAATATGTGACAGCTTTTGTATGGGGTTGTTTTCAAAAAGTAGTTTTGCTCTTGCAAAAATATTAGAATGGTCACAAAGAGAACCAGAGTTTGAGAAGAGAGCAGCATTTGCTACTTTAGCATCGTATTGTATGGCAGATAAAACTTCAGATAACGCCTTATTTGAACAATTTTTATCAATTATAAAACGCGAAGCCCATGATGAGAGGCTCTACGTGAAAAAAGCCGTAAATTGGGCCTTAAGAAACATAGGAAAACGAAATGTAGACCTCAATCGTAAAGCCATAGAAGTCGCTAATGACATTCTAGAATTTGAAAGTAAATCTGCCCAATGGATAGCCAAAAATGCGTTAGCCGAATTGCAAAAGGAAGGCATTAGAATGTCTGATTATCCGAGAGCTATTTATAGGTTTTAGATTTCTAAAATTTAACGACCACTAATTATTCTATAATATAAGATATATGACACTAAAACCAAAATCCATAAGACCGTTCATAGGTTCAAAAGCTTACAATATTTCTAGAGAATTCTATAAAGATTTAGGATTTGAAGAATTTGTTATTTCTCATAATATGTCTGCATTTAAAACAGGAGAATTCGCCTTTTATTTACAAGACTATTACGCAAAAGATTCGATAGATAATACTATGGTTTTTCTAGAAGTTGATAATGTTCAACACCATCTGCAACATTTGAAGCAAAGTGGAATAATAGAAAAGTACGAAAACGTCAGATGTTCAGAGATTGTTTATAATGATTGGGGAAATGAGTTTTTTCTTCATGATCCTGCCGGCATTCTTTGGCATTTTGGAGAATTCAACACAGAAGTTAAATAACCGTTTTTAATAGCTTAATATTTCCATAAACTCTTGGCACTAAATTTGTTTGTAACAAAACAGCCTGTTTTACGACGTATAATGTAGAACACATGTTTAATAAAAAAGAAAAAAGTTATGATTAATAAAGGAGCAATAGTATTAGGAGCATTAATTGGAGCAGCGGCAGGAGTTTTGTTAGCACCAGAAAAAGGAAGCGTTACAAGAGACAAGCTTAAGAAAGAAGGTAAAGTGATAAAGGATCAAATCACTAGCGATTTTACTGAAGTAAAAGAGGATTTATCTAAAGCAGCATATTCAGGGAAGGAGAAATTTAAACAAGATTTGGAAGATTTTGCTTCAAAATCGAGTTATAAAACAGAACAAGCAATTACCTTTTTAGAAAAGCAATTAGCTATTTTAAAAGATAAGAATAAAACATTACAGAAGACAAGCTAATGTGATTCTGTAAATTACATTATAAATTTAATTTCTTCTAAAAATGAATCTTTTCAAACTTTGAAAAGATTCATTTTTTTGTTTTTTATTTCAAAGCTTTTTTTCAATAAATTCACATGAACTTAATCTTGAATTTTAAAATCATTAACAAATTTTTTGTATTTTAACGTTTTATCTATACGTATTACCCCAAGTCATATTCATCTTTTTTCTATTTATAAGTGACTCTTAATGAATTGAATGTGTCTCATATAATATATATGGGAAATATTGTAGTTAAAATATTTTTTATAGCAAATTTATCTAAATGTATCTGTTTCTTTTAACAGGCGTATTTAATTATTTAAAAACTGTTAATGAATAGATTAGAACATTCAATTAAAAAAAGGTATTTACTTTTTATATCTACAATTATATTAATCATTATAGCTGTATTATTTATTATTCGCAGTAGTATTAATGATCAAAAAAAAGTGGCTTTATTAATTAATAAAGCATCTGAGCAATGTTTATTGAACGAGCGCATGAATAGCTTAGTATATTCTTTTGATAGCCTCAATAATGATACGATCAGTTCAGAAATAATAGGTTCTTTTAAAGGTTATATCAATAAATTTGAAAATACACATCGTTTTTTAGACTCTGTAAATAAACAAGATCGGGGGAGTAAAGTCTTAGACTCGTTGCTTAAAATTACAGGTACGCAATCACAAAAAATAATTTCTTCTAGTAAGAATATTATAAATAATCCTAATAAGAACTTAATATCAAAGGATGTAAATCTTATAGCAGACACAGAATTACCTTATTTCTTAACGATGCAGTCTGCAATTAGAGAATATCAAAAAAGTGCGGAACAAAATCGTCAGAATTTTTTACAAACAATCTATGTTCTTGTATTCATTGCCATTTTAATATTAATAGGAGAATTTTTATTTGTTTTAGTTCCTGCACTAAAAGAATTATTTAAACAAAATAATGAATTGGTAAAAGTAAATAGTGATTTAGCTAAATCTGAAACCAAGATAAAAGAGAATTTATTAGAATTAACAAGTCTTAAAACAGGTTTAGAAAAAAGAGAAGCTTACAACAAAGTGTTTATTGAGCAAGCTCCAACAGCTATTGCCATGTTAGATACTGATATGAGATATTTAGCGGTATCTCAACGTTGGATTGCTGATTACAAAATGGAAAATGAGATTATTATTGGTCGAAGCCATTATGATATTTTCCCAGAAATAGGAGAAGAGTGGAAACAGAATCATCAAAAGTGTTTAAATGGTGTTATAGATACTTGTGATGAAGCACCCTTTGTTCGAGCAGATGGAACGGTGCAATGGATTTTTTGGGATGTCCGTCCTTGGTATATTTCTGAAGATAAGATTGGAGGTCTGCTTATGCATACTGGTGATATAACACACCTAAAGGAAAAAGAAGACGAACGGGTTCGCATCGAAAAAATATTAGATAAAACTAATGAAGTTGCCCGGATAGGAACATGGGAAATAGACTTGATAAAAAACACCATTTTTTGGAGTAAAGTAGTTTTCGAGATACATGAAGTACCTAGTGATTTTACACCTAATTTAGAAATAGGTATTAATTTTTATAAGGAAGGGAAAAGCCGAAAGATAATTGAAAAAGCAATTAATGACGCCGAGGTGCAAGGTGTTTCTTTTGATCTAGAGTTAGAGCTTGTAACATTTAAAGGAAATAACATTTGGGTTCGCACTACCGGACAAGCAGAAATTGTAGATGGTAAATGTATCCGTATTTATGGAGTGTTTCAGGATATAACTAGTGCTAAAAATTCAGAAATAGAGTTAAATAAAGCCCATGCCGAGTTAAAGGTTCAACAAGCATACAATAAAATTTTTATAGAGCAAGCTCCGACAGCCATCGCTATGGTTGATAATAATATGTGCTACATAGCCGTTTCTCAGCGTTGGATTACAGATTATAAAATGGAAGGTCAAGAATTCATTGGCCGTTCTCATTATGATCTTTTCCCAGAAATAGGAGATGAGTGGAAGGCTATGCATCAACGATGTCTTAATGGTGCTATTGATAAAAATGACGAAGAACCTTTTTTACGTGCTGATGGATCTTTACAATGGCTTTATTGGGATGTGCGTCCTTGGTACGACTCAGAAGGAAATATAGGAGGCATATTAATGCAAACAGGTGATATAACGGATATAAAAGAAAATGAAGATGAAAAAAATCGGATAGAAAAAATATTAGAAAAATCAAATGAAGTATCTCGTACAGGTACATGGGACATCGATTTAATAAAGAACACTATTTTTTGGAGTAAAATGGTTTTTGAAATACATGAAACTCCTGAAGATTTTCAACCGGATTTAGAAACTGCCATCCAATTTTTCAAAGAAGGAAACAGTAGAGATATTATTGAAAAAGCAGTTGAAGAGGCTATAGAAAACGGCAAACCTTATGATGTAGAAGTTGAGTTGGTAACCTTAAAAGGTAATATTGTTTGGACACGTGCTATTGGTCAGGCAGAAATTGTAGGTGGAAAATGTATACGAATTTTTGGGGTGTTTCAAGATATTAATGAGAAGAAGCTTTCACAAATAGCTCTGAATAAGGCTCATACAGAATTAGAGGCTATATTTGATTCTGAAGCGATTGCTATTGTTGCTACGAATAGAGATGGTATCATTAGTAAGTTTAATCCTGGAGCGGAAGTCTTAACAGGGTATTCCGCTAATGAAATGATAGGTGTAGAAAGACCTTTAGTATATCATCTAAGAGAGGAACTAGATGCGTTTAAAACGGATATTGCGAAACAATATGGAAAAGATCTTACTGGTTTTAACGCGCAAGAAGAATTAGCAAAACACAATGCTTACGATACTCGAGAATGGCACTATCTTAGAAAAGATGGCTCGATTTTACCTGTTCAATTAACCTTAACATCTATTAAAGATGAGAAGGGAAAGGTTATTGGATTTTTAGGAGTGTCTACAGATATTTCAGAAAAAAGAATTGCTCAAGAGGAACTCTTGAAAAAAAATCAACTCTTAAATTTTGCGGAAGAGATTACCTTAATGGGTAATTGGCAATGGGATATCGTTACTGGCAATATTGAAAGTTCTAATAATCTATATAATATTTTTAACCTTGATAAAAATTCTGACCTTTTAAGTTTTGATACTTATTTTGATCTAGTTCACCCTGACGATAAAGGTTTTGTAAAAGAGTATATAAATAAAATAATAGAAGAGAAATCGTTTCATAAGTTTACACATCGAATTATAACAGCAGATGGAATCTTAAAAACTATTGAGGTTCTAGGTGAAGTTATCACTGATAATAATGGAGAGATTACTAAAATAAATGGGACGAGCCAAGATATTACTGCAACTAAACTTGCTGAAATAGAATTGAATAAAGCGCACCTGCAGTTAAAGGCAATTTTCAATTCTGGCCCAATAGCCATTGTTTCTACAGATAATAATGGAATTTTTAGCCATTTTAACAGTGGAGCGGAACATTTATTAGGGTATTCATCTTCGGAAATGGTCGGATTAAAAGAACCTGAAATTTATCATTTAGAGGACGAACTAGACCAATTTAGGATTGATATAGCAGAAAAGTATGGTATGGATCCTAATGGATTTGATCCTTTTTCTGAATTAGCAAAACGAAATGAATATGATACGCGGGAATGGACGTATAAGAGAAAAGATGGCTCTACGTTTCCGGTAGAGTTAACGTTAACAGCAATTAGAAATGAACAAGATGAGAAAATCGGGTTTTTAGGGGTTGCATTTGACATTACAGAAAAAAAGTTAGCAGAAAATGAGATTTTAAGAAAGAATCAATTATTAAATTTTGCAGAAGAAATTAGTTTACTAGGAAATTGGCAATGGGATACAATT
Source organism: Winogradskyella thalassocola (assembly GCF_900099995.1). Taxonomy (GTDB): domain Bacteria; phylum Bacteroidota; class Bacteroidia; order Flavobacteriales; family Flavobacteriaceae; genus Winogradskyella; species Winogradskyella thalassocola. The sequence continues at coordinate 34,825 of NZ_FNCZ01000011.1, read as the reverse complement.
GCAGATAAAGTAGAGTGGTCTGATAATCTGTATAATATTTTTGGGCTAGATAAGGAAATTGAAACGTTAAGTTTTGATACGTATTTTAGTTTTGTTCACCCTGAAGATAAGGATATTGTAACCGATTATTTTGATCAAACACGAGTAGAGAAACGACTTAAACGATTTACGCACCGTATTATAGCAGGTAATGGAGACGTAAAAATAGTACAGCTTCTAGGTGAAGTTATTACTGATTTATTCGGTAATATTATTGAAATGATTGGAACCTGCCAAGATGTTACGGCGGCTCATATTGCTGAAAAAGAATTATTTGATGCCCACACCCAATTAAAAGCGATATTTAATTCTGGTCCACTAGCCATTGTATCGGTTGATAATGAAGGCATTATTAATCATTTTAACTACGGTGCGGAATTTTTACTCGGTTATTCTGCTTCAGAAATGATTGGATTAAAGAAACCCGATATTTATCACTTAGATGAAGAGCTCTTAGCTTTTAAGGAAGATATTGCTAAAAAGTATAATAAAGATCTCAAGGGTTTTAGCCCTTATTTAGAATTGTCAAAACATAATGCTTACGACACAAGAGAATGGACTTATAGAAGAAAAGATGGTACAACCTTTCCTGTTGAATTAACATTAACAGCCATAAAAAATAATGACGGTGAAAAAATTGGGTTTTTAGCGGTTGCAAATGATATTTCTGATAGAAAAATAACACAGAATGAACTATTACGAAAAAATCAAATACTAAATTTTGCAGAAGAAATTACGCTGATGGGGAATTGGCAAGCAGACATTATAAATAACACCTTAAAATGGTCAGCAAACCTATATCGCATTTTTCAATTAGATGAAAGTAATGATATCACCTTAGATACATACCTAGATTATACACACCCAGAAGATAAAGATCGTTTAGCGGAACACATGCGGAAGACGGTTGAAAACAAAACGTTTACGGATATATCACATCGAATTCAATTAAAAGATGGTACAATAAAAATTGTTCAACTTTTAGCACAGGTTACTACAAATGGTTTTGGTGATGTTACTGAAATTATTGGTACATGCCAAGATATAACAGCTCAGAAAATGGCTGAAACAGAACTGATACGTAAAAACCACTTTTTAAGTTTTGCAGAGCGGATAACCATGATGGGGAATTGGCAATGGGATGTTGTTACAGATAGCCTAAAATGGTCTTCTAATTTATATAAAATATTTGAACATGATGAAAGCCTAACGAATTTAAAGTATGATACGTTCTACAGTTATGTTCATCCAGAAGATAAAGAATATATCTCTAATTATGTAGAGGGGTCATTCTTAGAAAAAAAGTTCCCTAGTAATTTTATTCACCGCATTATTACAGGTAGCGGAAAAATTAAAACAGTACATTTCTTAGGAGAAGTTATTCTTAATGAGCAAGGTGAGGTTATTGAAATGATGGGAACTTGTCAAGATATTACCGAACAAAAGATGGAGGAAAATAAGTTTAGAGGCTTATTAGAATCGGCTCCAGATGCTATGGTAATTGTCGATGAAAACGATGAAATCCAATTAATTAATAAAGAAGCGGAAAAATTATTTGGTTATCATGTAGACGAATTAATAGGTGAGCGGGTTGAAATGCTAATTCCTAAAAGATTCGCAGAAATGCATAATGAGCATCGAGATAATTTTTTTAGTAAGACCCCTAAGAAAAGATTATCGACGGAAAGAAGAGAATTGTATGGTTTAAATAAGGAAGGCAAAGAAATTCCTATTCAAATAAGTCTTAGTCCACTACAAACTGAGCAAGGACTGCTATTGTCAGCAGCAATAAGAGATATAACTGCGCAAAAACAAGCAGAGAGTGAAATTTTGCGCAAGAATCAGTTATTAACTTTTGCAGAGAAGATAACGATGATGGGGAATTGGCAGTGGAATCTTGTAACAAATAAAGTAGATTGGTCTGCCAACCTTTATAATATTTTTGGAGTAGAAGAAAACGCAACGATATCTTACGATACATACTTTAGCTTTGTTCATATAGATGATAAAGAAAAGGTAACTGAGTATGTAGAAAAGTCAATTAACGATAAAAACGATGTTGATTTAATGCATCGTATAACATTAACAGATGGAACGATAAAAACCATACAACTTTTGGCTGAAGTCGTCGTAGATAGCATAGGTAATGTGGTTGAAATGGTAGGTACTTGCCAAGATGTAACATCTCAACGAATGGCAGAGAACAAATTCAGAGGGCTATTAGAGTCTGCACCAGATGCCATGGTAATTGTAAATGCAGAGGGTAATATTCAACTTATTAATAAACAAGCTGAAAAACTATTTGGATACACTGCAGAAGAATTAATAAATAAATCAGTTGAAGTTCTTATTCCTAAGCAATTTTCAGATAAACATGTATCGCATCGTGATGGATTTTTCTCTAATCCAAAAGTGAGATCAATGGGAGTCGGAAATGAAAAAGAATTATTCGCTATAAATAAAAGTGGTATAGAAATACCAATACAAATAAGTTTGAGCCCACTTCAAACTGAAGAAGGCTTATTGATTTCGGCAGCGATACGAGATATCACAGTACAAAAAACAGCACAGACTAAAATAATAAATGCTAAAAATGATTTAGAAGTTTTAGCACAGAAATTAATTATTCAAAACGGTCAACTTGCAGATTTTGCACAGATTACATCTCATAATCTGCGGGCTCCTGTAAGTAATTTAAATTCGCTTTTAGGGTTTTATGTAGAATCGGATGATAATGAAGAAAAAGACTTTTTGTTTAAAAAATTCGAAGCCGTTATTAATCACCTTACTGTAACCTTAAATACTTTAGTAGAAGCTTTAAAAATTCGAAGTGATAATTCTAGAAATAAAGAAGATATTAGGTTTGAAGATGTGTTGAGAACAACAACAGATATTTTAAGTGGAGAAATATTAACAACTAATACTATTATTAAAGCAGATTTTTCTAAATTGCCATTAATAAAGTATGATAAAATTTATTTAGAAAGCATTTTTCTTAATTTAATAGGAAATGCTATAAAATATAGGTCTAAAGATAGAGACCCAGAAATTAGTATAAAGTCTGAAAACCTTAACGGAAAGATAAAATTAACTATAACGGATAACGGTTTAGGTATAAATTTAGATAGACATGGTAATAAAATTTTTGGTTTAAATAAAGTATTTCACAGACATCCAGACGCTAAAGGAGTGGGGTTATATATGACCAAAACACAAATCGAAGCTATGGGTGGAGCTATTAATGTATCGAGTAAAGTAAATAAAGGGACAACATTTACAATAACTTTTTAATTATGAACAGTAATTACAATATATGTGTAATTGATGATGACGATATCTATCAATTTACAATTATTAAAATGCTTAAGTCCATCGATTTAGATAAAGAAATAAGCCTTTTTTCAGATGGAGAAGAGGCCTTAGAGTTTTTAATAGATAACCTCTATAACAATGAAGAACTTCCAGATATTATATTTTTAGATATTAATATGCCTATTATGGATGGTTTTCAATTTATGGAAGAGTATGTAAAAATCAAACCTAAACTAAACAAGAAAATAATTATCTATATGGTGTCTTCTTCTGTAGACCCTGTGGATATTGAACGTGCTAAGAGTATTAGCGATATATCTGACTATATTATAAAACCTATTAAGCCGGGACAGTTAAAAGAAATTATGGCTAATCTTTAAAAAGAAGGTTTATTGAAAAATTGATATTAGACTAATTTTTTGATAAACTCAACATTTACCATATGTGTTCCTTTAAAAGGCATAAAAGTAATCTTGTCTCCAAATAGAGCTATAGATCGAGCGGACTCAAGTTGAATTCTTTGTTCATCTAAATATTCGTCTTCAGTGCCGTAGATCAACTTTACTTTGGTGGCTTTAGCTAGATACTCAAAATCTTCAACGGTTAATTCTTTCGGAATCCCGCCAGAATGGAGTATAAGTTGATCACACTGTAGCTGTCGTTTTGCGATATATCGCATAGCTACACTAACCCCTTGAGAATAGCCAAAAACGATTAAATGAACACCTTTAGGAATTTTTTCAACTTCTAACACTGCATCAATATAGTTTACAATATTTTCCATTCCGTCTTCAGTATTATCGCGCGTTAGCCAATTAGCACCAACATGCATTTTAGGTTGAATGTAAAATTTGCTGGGAGCTTGTGGCGCAATAATGTAATTGTCATCAGGATTTAAGCCTTTAAAATATTTAAGAAAATAACGACTCATATAACCCATGCCGTGACATACCAACCAAACCGTTTTTGTACGTTCCGTAAGTGTATTTAAAGTAGAGTAGGAGTTGGTACTGGTGTATGAGATTTCTTTCTCTTGTGAATTCATTTTTCTAGGCGGTTTCTGTATCTTTGTAATCGATTCAAAAATACTATTTTTATATGCAAATGACTAAAGAGGATTTCTTAGCAAAAGCGAATTCAGCAAGCAAAAATACCTTAATGGAAACCTTAGATATTGAAATGGTGGACTATGGGGATGATTTTTTGGTGGCCAGAATGCCTGTAACATCCAAAGTGTACCAACCAGATGGAGTTTTACACGGAGGAGCGACAGCAGCTTTAGCAGAAAGTGTTGGTAGTTTTGCGTCACATATTTTTATAGATACCGAGAATATGTTTGTGCGTGGTTTAGAAATTACAGCGAATCATCTAAAAAGTGTTACCAAAGGTTATATCTATGCCAAAGCGACGTTTTTGCATAAAGGACGTACCACACAATTACTAGATATTAGGGTGACAGACGAAGCTAATAATCTCATCTCAATATGTAGGTTATCTACGATTTCACTTCCAAAAAAGAAATAAGTAATGGATGCAATGTCCTTTTTTGATGCTCTAGAGCAGCAATACAAAAACAATTTACCCTTTGTCGTTTATAGTAGACCAATTAATTCAGTCATTAAATGTTGGATGCAAGAGGATGATACAGTTCATAAATCAGAAACATTTACTGAGAGTGGGTTTTTATTCGCTCCTTTTGATCTTCAACAGAACAGTATTCTTTTTCCTAAAGAGCATTGTTTATATACCGAAATAACGACGGATAGTTTAGACGTTGAAGATTATGAACCTACCGCAATCACTCAAAGTGAAACTGAGAGAATTCAACATATCGATTTAGTTTCTAAAGGTATCGATAGTATAAAAAATAAGGATTTACAAAAAGTAGTATTATCACGTTGTGAAACAAAATCACTTCGAGATCCTAATCCATTAACCATTTTTAAACGCCTTTTTAATGCCTATTCAAATGCGATGGTGTACTGTTGGTATCATCCTAAGGTCGGATTATGGATTGGAGCCACACCAGAGCTATTATTAAAAGTTGAAGGTAAACGACTCACCACAATTTCTTTAGCAGGAACACAGCCTTATCAAAGCCAGTCAGAAGCAACTTGGACAAACAAAGAGTTTGAAGAGCAGCAAATTGTTACGGATTATATTACGGAACAACTAAAACCTTTCACCTCAAACATCACGATATCAGAAGTAGATACCGTTAGAGCTGGTAACTTATTACATCTAAAAACGAGAATTATCAGTGTTTTAAAAGACGATGCGGATTTAAAAGCTATAATCGAAGCCTTGCATCCAACCCCTGCGGTTTGTGGGTTTTCTAAAGCTAAAGCAAAGGATTTTATTCTTAATAATGAAAACTATAACCGAGAATATTACACTGGTTTTTTAGGCGAATTAAACCTAAAACAAAGCAAAACCCGCAACACTAATAGGCGTAACGTTGAGAATAATGCTTATGCTGTTATAAAAACGCAGTCTAATTTTTATGTGAATTTACGCTGTATGCAACTCAAAGATGCCAAAGCAAATATTTATGTAGGTGGAGGTATTACCAAAGCTTCTAACCCAAAGAATGAATGGGAAGAAACTGTGAATAAAACAGCCACAATAAATACGGTACTTAATTAAATACAAAATGTAATTGTAATTAGTTCTATTTTTAGTCGAAGCGCTATTTTATTATCTCCTTTAATTAGGTAATTTTGTATTTATATGAAGTACTCAAAAATACCTTTATCTCAAACCATAGTTACCTTATGCAAAACGCATAATGTAAAACATATTATAATTTCTCCAGGAAGTAGAAATGCTCCTTTAACAATCGGTTTTACGAACGATGATTTTTTTAAGTGTTATAGTATCGTTGACGAACGTTGTGCTGCATTTTTCGCACTAGGAATCGCTCAGCAACTACAAGAACCAGTCGCCGTGGTTTGCACGTCTGGTAGTGCATTACTAAATTATTATCCTGCGGTTTCGGAAGCGTATTATAGCAATATTCCTCTAGTCGTTATATCTGCTGATAGGCCAAAACATTTGATTGATATTGGAGATGGACAAACCATTAAACAAAAAAATGTTTATGGTGAACATGTTTTGTATAATGCCAATTTAAAGCTAGATATAAAAGAAGGAGAGAATACGATTATAGAAAGTGATAGACCAATTCTAAAAAGTATAGAAAATAAGTTGGAACGTTTTTTAGGACTTCAAAAAGATATACAAACACATAATGAATCTGAAATTCATGATGCACTTACGATTTCTAGATTAAATTTAGGACCAGTGCATATTAATTGCCCATTTGATGAACCATTATATGAAACCACTGAAGAGTTATTAATAAATCCGAAACCTTATAAAATTCAGAGTAGAGAAGATAAGATAGATCGTTTTGAAATTAAAAGCTTATTAGATATTTGGCACAGTGCTAAACGAAAAATGATTTTGGTTGGTGTTTTAGAACCTAATTCTATTGAGGCACAATGGATTCAGGAAATAGCGGATGATGACAGTATAATAGTATTAACTGAAACGACTTCGAATTTACATCATGCCGATTTTTTTCCGGGAATAGATAAATTAATAGCACCTTTAAACGAAGACGATTTAAAAGCATTACAACCCGATATATTAATCACATTTGGAGGTTTAATCGTTTCCAAAAAAATTAAAGCATTTTTAAGAACGTATAAGCCAGAGTTTCACTGCCATGTTGGATTAACGAGAGCTAATGATACCTTTTTCTGTTTAGAAAAGCATATTAAATTACGTCCAAACACTTTTTTAAGTGCATTCTTACCTCAAGTCACACATCATACCAAAAGCACCTATAAAAGTTCGTGGCTTGCTGTACGTCAAAAACGACGAAAATTGCAAGAGGAATATTTGCAAACTCTTCCGTTTTCCGATTTTAAAGTCTTTAATTCAGTTTTAAAGAGTATTCCAAAACAAAGTCTGTTACAGGTGGGTAATAGCTCCGCAATAAGATACACGCAATTATTTCAACTTACAAAAAGTATCGATGTATTTTGTAATAGAGGAACAAGTGGTATTGATGGTAGTACGAGCACAGCAATAGGATCTTCAACTGTATCCGAAAAGCGAACGACATTTGTTACAGGTGATTTAAGCTTCTTTTACGATAGTAATGCACTTTGGAACAACTATATTCCTAAAACCTTTAGAATAATCGTGATTAATAATGAAGGTGGTGGGATTTTTAGAATATTACCAGGTGATAAAAACTCAGAAAATTTTGATCGCTTTTTTGAAACCAAACATCATTTATCTGCCAAGCAATTATGTGATATGTTCGGTTTAGAATACAGTGTTGCTAAAGATGAAAAACAATTAGATGCGCAATTAGAAACGTTTTACAAAGGGACTAAGCAGCCAAAATTATTAGAGGTTTTTACTCCATCTCGTATGAACGACAAGGTTTTATTAGATTTCTTTAGATATATTAAATAATTGGTAAAATAGTTAAGATGTGACTTTTTGATTTTTATTGTGTCTAAAAAATAGTACCTTTAAAGGGTTATTTATTAAACTTAAAAAAACAGAAAAATGAGTAAAAGAGATGATTTAATCGTAAAGTATGCGGCAGATTTAAAAGACAAATGTGGTGTTAATCCAGATATGGATTTATTAACTAAAGTAACTGTAGGTTTAGGTCCTTCAATTTACAATGCAGATTCTTCAACGGTTTCTGGTTCTGACGACAAAGAATTAGCTACAGTAAAAAATAACTTTTTAATCAAAAAATTAGGTTTAAAAGAAGGTGCAGAACTAGATAAAGCTATTGACGCCGTAATGGAAACTTATGGACGTTCTAACCGATCAAAGTATAGAGTTGTGGTTTATTACTTATTGACTAAGCACTTTAAAAAAGAAGCTATTTATTCTTAAATAGAATTATATATATGTTATAGCGTTATAATTTAAAAGTTATAACGCTTTTTTTTATGCTGAATATATTTCACTATCCATAAAAATTCCTATTAAATCTCGTAAAAATATATTTACCTTTGCAGTATGATAAACTTAGGCGAATACAATACATTAGAAATTTTAAGAGATACTGAACCTGGATTGTTTTTAGGTGATGGTGCAGAAGGTGAAGTACTTTTACCTAATAGATATGTGCCAAAAGTATTCGAAATTGGTGATAAAATTGAAGTTTTTGTTTATTTAGATAACGAAGAACGTCCAGTTGCCACAACAGATCAACCTTATATTAAAAAAGGTGATTTTGCTTTATTACGTTGTAATCAAATTACAGATTATGGAGCCTTTTTAGATTGGGGTTTGGTAAAGGAATTGTTCTGTCCTTTTAGGGAACAAGCATTTAAAATGAAAGCGGGTGGTTGGTATTTAGTGCATTGCTATTTAGATGATGAAACCGAACGTTTAGTTGCGTCTAGTAAGACAAATCGTTTTTTAGATAATAAAGAGTTAACCGTTGCTCAATTTGACGAGGTAGATCTTATTGTTTCTCATCCTTCAGAATTAGGAATGAACGTTATTGTAAATAAAACCCACTTAGGTTTAGTCTTTAATGATGATATTTATAAAGATATTAGTGTTGGTGATAGACTTAAAGGAATTGTTAAGAAAGTTCGAGAAGATAATAAATTAGATATTTCGTTAAATCAAATAGGCTATAGAAATATTGAACCTAATGCAGAGCACATTCTAAATGAACTGCATGATAATGGTGGCTTTTTACCGGTACACGATAAATCGAATCCTGAAAAAATTAAAGATTTACTTCAAATGAGTAAAAAGAGTTTCAAAAAGGCGATTGGTTCTTTGTATAAAGAACGTCAGATAGAAATAAAAGAGGACGGTATTTATTTATTATAATGCTTGGTTTCTTGTTTCGATAAGGTTTCTTCAACCCAACTTATAGCGGTGTCAAAATCTTTAAATACTTTTCTATTGAATTTAAAAAAGTGACTTTCAATTTCAATGATTCGTTCAGTAAGGTTGCTATAAGCAATTGTAGCATATGCTTTTAGGTTTCCGAATGTTTCGTTGAAGTTCTTAGCGTCATTAACGTTTACTGAATATGAATTTACTCTATTAGTAATAAACCCAATAGGTTGATCCTTATAATGTGTTTTTATTAAGAATGAGAGTTCTTCAAAGTTTTTAAATGTTATATCCGCTCCTTCTTTAAACTCTGCTACCATAAAATTATGGTAAAAATATACCGTTCCTAATTTCAGGTTATAGATCGTATATGCCTTGTTAATTATTTTAGGATTGTAATTCATTGCAAATTAATAATATGTGCGCAAATATATTATGCATGCATAATAAAATCAAGTAAAAACGAGAGTTTATTTTATTATTATTAATTTCTTATTTTTACGCTCTAAATAGTGATAAATATGAGCCATATAGATTGGAAAGTTGCCAAGTCTTATGAAGATATAACCTATCATAAGTGCAATGGAGTTGCTAGAATTGCATTTAATAGACCAGATATAAGAAACGCTTTTCGTCCAAAAACTACTTCAGAGCTTTATGATGCATTTTATGATGCAGGTGAGGATGTAAATATTGGAGTCGTACTTTTAAGTGCAGAAGGACCTTCTTCTAAAGACGGTATTTGGAGCTTTTGTTCTGGTGGAGACCAAAAGGCAAGAGGACATCAAGGTTACGTAGGAGAGGATGGTTACCATCGTTTAAATATTTTAGAAGTTCAACGTTTAATACGTTTTATGCCAAAGGCTGTTATTGCAGTTGTACCAGGTTGGGCCGTTGGAGGAGGACACAGCTTACACGTTGTATGCGATTTAACTTTAGCCAGTAAAGAACACGCCATTTTTAAACAAACAGATGCTGATGTTACCAGTTTTGACGGAGGCTATGGTTCTGCTTATTTAGCAAAAATGGTAGGCCAGAAAAGAGCAAGAGAAATCTTTTTCTTAGGACGAAATTATTCTGCCCAAGAAGCTTTTGATATGGGCATGGTAAATGCGGTTATTCCTCATGAAGAATTAGAAGATACAGCCTACGAATGGGCGCAAGAAATATTAGCAAAATCACCGACATCTATAAAAATGTTAAAGTTTGCCATGAATCTTACCGATGATGGTATGGTTGGACAACAAGTATTTGCTGGTGAAGCCACAAGATTAGCTTACATGACAGATGAAGCTAAAGAAGGTAGAGATGCCTTTTTAGAAAAGAGGAAGCCTAACTTTCCGAAAAAATGGATTCCTTAATCTAAATTATAATACATGGATAAAATTATACCATGGCTTAATGCCATGCGATTAAGAACTTTACCACTTTCTGTTTCTGGAATTATCCTTGGTGGCTGTTTTGCATATTATAATGGACATTTTGACGAGTGGATTTTTATTTTTGCTTTATTGACCACTATCAGTTTGCAAATACTATCAAACTTAGCAAATGATTATGGTGATGGAGTGCGAGGTACAGATAATGATGAGCGTGTAGGTCCACAACGTGCTATACAAAGTGGGGCCATTACTCCAGATGAAATGATGGATGGTATAAAACTGAACATCATTATCGTTATTGTATTTACAATGGTTCTTATTTGGAACGCATTTGACCCTGGTAGCATTCTTTATATTATATTGTTTTTATTACTTGGAGGACTTTCGGTTTATGCCGCTTTAAATTATACAATGGGGGATTCTCCATACGGCTATCGTGCCCTTGGAGATGTATTTGTATTTGTGTTTTTTGGATTGGTTAGTACGCTTGGGAGCTACTTACTTTTTGTGCATACCTTAGATCATGTTGTTGTTTTACCTGCTATTTCAATAGGTTTATTAAGTGTGGGAGTATTGAATTTAAACAATATGAGAGACATTGAATCCGACACCAATTCTGGGAAAATTACCTTGGCTATAAAGCTAGGAAAGAAGGATGCTAAACGTTATCACTTTGCTCTTATTATAGGTGCCATGTTGTTTACCATGTTGTTTTCAATCCTCTATTATGTAGAACCTTATAATTTCTTATATTTAATCGCTTTTATACCTTTACTTATTCATCTTAAAAAGATAAAAGGAGCGAAGACAGCTAATGATTTTGATAGTCAGCTAAAGGTTTTGGCATTATCTACATTCCTAATGGCAATACTTTTAGGAGTTGGTTATATTTTGTATTAATTTTAAGAGCAATTTAGCCTTTAAAATTAATATAATATGAAAATTACATTCTACGGTCATGCCTCTTTGGGCATTCAAATTAAAGATGTTTATATTTTAGTCGATCCTTTTATAACAGGAAACGACAAAGCTTCTGAGATAGATATTGAAGCTATAAAAGCGGATTATATTCTAATCACACATGCGCATCGAGATCATATTTTAGATGTAGAAGCCATTGCGAAACGTACAGGAGCAATAATTGTTTCTAATTTTGAAATTGTAACTCATTTTCAAAATAAAGGATTAGAAGGTCATCCTATGAATCACGGTGGATCTTGGGATTTTGAATTTGGTAATCTTAAATATGTTAATGCTATTCATTCTTCGTCTTTTCCTGATGGATCATATGGAGGTCAACCTGGCGGATTTATTATTGAAGGAGAACGCAAAACTATTTACATCGCAGGTGATACAGCTTTAACTATGGATATGAAGTTAATTCCGATGCAAGTTAATCTCGATTTAGCAATTTTACCTATTGGAGATAATTTTACAATGGGAATTGAGGATGCTATTCTTGCTAGTGATTTTATAGAATGCGATAAAGTTCTAGGTTATCATTTTGATACTTTCGGTTATATAGAGATTAATCATGAAGACGCCAAACGTAAATTCTTTGATAAGGGTAAAGATTTAATGTTATTAGAGATTGGTGAGCGTATAGAATTATAATTTTAAATAATACTTTAAACATGTATAAATCACTAATTTTATTATTACTACTATCGGTTGTATTGAATTGCTCAAATGCACCACAATATGATGATCCTATTCCTCCTCATGATAATTTTAAGTTAGAATCGTCATTACTAAGTGAAACACGAGTTATAAATGTTTGGACACCTCCAAATTATAAATCAAGTAGTGATTCCTTGCCTGTCATTTACATGCCAGATGGTGGTATTGTAATGGAAGATTTTCCACACATTGCAAATACAATTTCAAAATTAGTTGAAAACAAAAGCATTCCTCCAATTATACTTGTTGGTATAGAAAATATTGATAGAAGAAAAGATTTATCTGGGTATTCAGAGGTAAAAGCAGATGAAGACTATTGTCCTTTAACGGATGGGGCAAAAAATTTCCGAGCTTTTATTACAGATGAATTAATCCCTGAAATAAACAGTAAGTATAGAACGACCAATGAAAAAGGTATCATTGGAGAGTCTTTAGCGGGTTTGTTTGTGATGGAAACGTTTTTTTTGAATCCTGAGATTTTTGATTTTTATATTGCTATGGATCCTTCACTTTGGTGGAATGATCATTATTTAGTAAAAAACACGGAAAACTATTTAGAAAATTTACCAGAACGACAAACTAAACTTTGGTTTGCAGCTTCTGATGCAAAAGATATTTCAATTCACTCTAAAAGTCTTACTAAAATTTTAGAAAATAAATCACCTAAGCAGTTAGTGTGGAAATACTCTGACAAGCCAAAAGAACAGCATAACACCATTTTTAGAGCTACAAAAGAGAAAGCTTTGATTTGGATTTTGAATGTTGATGAAAAAGATTGATTTAAATTATCTTAAGTCATAGTTATTAAATTTATAAGTGCGATTTGAATTTCAATGAGAACATTAGATAAATTTAGAAAAAGTGCTTTTCACAGATTTCTAAAAAAACATCAAAAATATGCCCCAATTATATTTTTTATTGGGGGATTTATTTTTGATACGTTGACTTTAGGACGTGTGGATAGGTTGTATGATACCATTGTTTTGTGTTCACACATGACAATGTTGAGTGTAACACTTTATCTCTATAATTTAGCGGATGATTTTAAATGGAGACTTACAATTCTTCAACGCTATCGCGACTACTATCCACTAGCGATTCAGTTTTTCTTTGGAGCACTTTCAAGTGCTTATGTTATCTATTTTTCAAGAAGTGTTTCGCTTTCTAAAACCATGTCTTTCTTTATAATATTACTCGTGTTACTTTTTGCGAACGAGTTACTTAAGAAAAGAATTTCTAATAAATACTTACAGTTTAGTGTATATTTTTTTATCAGTTTTACTTTTTTCTCTTTCATTATCCCTGTATTACTAAAAAAGATGAATACTAGTATTTTTATTTTATCTGGTGTTGTTAGCCTAGTTCTCACACTGACGTTAATCTTAGTTATCTATTATAAAAGTCCAACGACACGAGCTGAGATAAAACTTGCAAAAATTGTAGGAATCGTTTTCGGAATGTACACTATCATTAATTTGTTTTATTTCTATAATCTTATTCCTCCTGTACCACTTGCGTTAGAAAATGGCATTGTAGCACATCATATTAAAGTCGATAACAATAAATATTCGGTTAGCTATCAAAAAGAAGAATGGTATATATTCTGGAGAATGCATCGGTTAAAATTTATAACGAGTCCAGGAGAAAGTGTATACATCTTTTCATCAATATTTGCCCCAACTCATATAGAGAAATCAATATTTCATCGCTGGAAATGGTTTAATAGTCAAACCGATGACTGGGAGATTGTTGAAGATATAGGTTTTGATATTACTGGAGGTAGAAATGATGGCTATCGCGGTTATACCGTTAAGAACAATATAAAGGAAGGTTTATGGAAAGTTGAAGTTATAACCGAAGAAGAGTTAATTATAGGTGTGGTTGATTTTGAAATTATAATAAGTAATACGCTTAACCCTGAAGCGTTAGTGATTAAGAATTTCTAAAAGCAAAAACATTTTTGATTATCTAATTATAATTGAATTTTTTAAGGTTTTAATAGGTAATCGAATTTAACTGTATCTTTGCAGCACTATGAAAATGAATAAACTTACAGATTGGTTACCTACAACAAACAAAGAAGTTAAAATTAGAGGTTGGCAAGAGCTCGATGTTATACTTTTTAGTGGAGATGCATATGTGGATCATCCATCATTTGGACCTGCAGTTATTGGCCGTATTTTAGAAAGTTATGGACTTAAAGTTGCTATTGTACCACAGCCTAGTGTAAACGACAATTTACAAGATTTTACAAAACTAGGAATTCCAAAATTATTCTTTGCAGTGACTGGTGGTTGTATGGATCCTATGGTTAGTAATTATACAGCGAGTAAAAGACGTCGCGATAAAGATGCCTATACACCAAATGGAGATATAGGATTTAGACCAGATTATGCGACCTCTGTATATTCTAATATTTTAAAAGAAAAATTCCCAAATGTTCCTGTATTAATAGGAGGTATTGAAGCGTCTTTACGTCGTGTAACACATTACGATTACTGGAGTGATAAACTAATGCCAACTATTTTAGAAACTTCTAAAGCAGATATGTTGGTGTATGGAATGGGAGAACAACCTTTACGAGAAATAGTAGAGTTGTTACAAAAAGGAGTACCTTTTTCGAGTTTAAAAACGATTAAACAAACCGCTTTTTTATTAGATAGCGATGAATCACTTCCAAAGAATAAAAATTGGGAAGATGTTGAAATTCAGTCACATGATATCTGTTTAAAAGATAAGAAGAAATTTGCCTCTAACTTTAAAATAATTGAGCAAGAATCGAATAAATTAAACGCAAAACGAATTCTTCAAGGTGTTAACAAGCGACAATTGGTTATTAATCCACCGTTTCCAACGATGTTAGAAGCAGAAATTGATGCCTCATTCGATTTACCTTATACACGATTACCACACCCTAAATACAATAAGCGTGGCCCAATTCCTGCGTTTGAAATGATTAAGTTTTCCATTAACATTCATCGTGGTTGTTTTGGAGGTTGTAGTTTTTGTACCATTTCCGCCCATCAAGGCAAATTTATTGCGAGTCGTAGTCAGGAATCGGTTTTAAGAGAAGTTGATAAAGTGGCCAATATGCCCGATTTTAAAGGGTATTTATCAGATATTGGCGGCCCTTCTGCCAATATGTATAAGATGAAAGGAAAGGTGCAATCTATTTGCGATAAATGTGTAGCTCCTTCTTGTATTTCGCCTGTAATTTGTAGCAATCTAGACACCTCTCATAAGCCGTTAACGGAACTATATCAAGCGGTTGATAAGCATCCTAAAATAAAAAAATCATTTATAGGTAGTGGTATTCGTCATGATATGTTGGTACCAGAATTCAATAAAAATGCAGATCCAAAAGAATTAGATGCTTACACAGAAGAAGTGATGACAAATCATATTTCTGGACGATTAAAAGTGGCGCCAGAGCACACTTCTGATCCTGTACTAAAGTTGATGCGTAAGCCATCGTTTAAATACTTTCATAAATTTAAAGAGCGTTTTGACAAGATCAATATTAAGAAAGATTTAAAACTTCAACTAATTCCTTATTTTATTTCAAATCATCCAGCTTGTGAAGTAGAAGATATGGCGAATTTGGCTGCGGAAACTAAAGATATGGGGTTTCAGTTAGAGCAAGTCCAAGGGTTTACTCCAACACCAATGACAGTTGCAACAGTGATCTATTATAGTGGTTATCATCCATATACTCTAAAACCAACGCAAACACCAAAATCTCGAAAGGAAAAAGAGGAACAACATCGTTTCTTCTTTTGGTATAAAAAGGAAAACAAGGATTGGATTAGAAAGACCTTGAATAAAGTAGGTAGGCAAGATTTATTAAATGTGTTGTTACCAGAAAGTCAGGAAAAAGGATGGAAAAGTGTTAATCTTAAAGCGGTTAAAAACACGTTCGATGATGCTATTCCTTCTACGGATTCAAATTTTTCAAATGGTTCTCGTCGAAAAAAGAAACGTAAATCAAGACCAAAAAGACGTTAAAAAAAGTGTATTCTAATGTCAAATCTTGAAATAATAGAAGAGAATAACGATTATATAATCGTTAATAAAGTAGCAGGACTTATTACAGAAAAAAGTCCTTACGAGAATCTTACTGTTGAGAATCAGGTATTCAATCACTTTATAAAAAGTAAGCGAAAGCCTTATGTTGGTGTCATTCATAGATTAGATCGCGTCACAAGTGGTGTGATAATTTTCGCTAAGAAAAAAAGCATTCTTGTAGCGTTTAATACGTTATTTAGTAGCCGAAAAGTTCAAAAAACGTATTTGGCAATTGTTAAAGACAAGCCTATAAAGAGTAAAGGGACCTTAGTTAATTTTCTCGTGAAGAATAATTTAGAAAAAAGGGCAGACATCGTTACATCAAAATCGAAAGAGACGTTAGATTGTATGCTTTCTTATAAAGTCATTGACCAAAACGATTTCGGTTACCTTTTAGAAATAAAACCAAAAACAGGTCGGTTTCATCAAATAAGAGCGCAATTGGCACATATTGGACTTCCTATTCTTGGAGATGAAAAATATGGATCAGTTGAATATTATTTTCCTTTGGCTGTTTGTCTTCATGCTTGGAAAATAACCTATAAAGATTCTGGTTCTGAAGAGATGAAAACTTTTGAAGCACCATTACCTCATAATAAATTTTGGAAATTTAAATCCATCTAAGCTCACCGCACCTGACTTTTCAAAATGATTTTATGAAGTAAACGAGGAAAAAATCGCTTAAGATAAATTCCTTTAGTTTCACCCTTACCTATATAGGCTTCAAACTTCTCTTTTTGGATGGCTTTAAGCATACGTTTGGCAAATACGAACACTTCTAAACCGTTTTTTGTAGCGGTATCTTGCGTGCTTTGCGATGAACCATCACCAGTTAAAGCATTTATAGCCACATTTGTATTCACAAATCCTGGACAAATCATAGTAACTTTTATATGGTCTTTGTCATGTTCTAATCGCAACGCATCAAAAAAGCCATGTAACGCATGTTTGGCTCCACAATAGGCAGAACGATATGGAGAACTAAATTTCCCCATAAGACTTGTTACAGTTACAAAATGACCCGATTGCTGGGCTATAAAATGTGGTAAAAGGGCTTTAGACAAAGCAACAGTTCCGAGATAATCAACATCCATTAGTCTCTTGTCAACTAAAATGTCCGTATCAATTATTAAAGATCTTTGGCTAATACCACCATTATTAATTAGAATATCTACATGACCAAAAAAGGATAGCGCTTTTTCAGTAATAGGTTTCATATTTAAATAATCAGCTAAATCAAAAGGAAGAATTTCAATAGAGGCAGAATTGGAACATTCTGTTTTTACCTCCAATAAGGCAGTTTCGCGTCTCGAGGAAAAGATTAACTTACAATCTAGTTGCGATAATTGTAGAGCTAATGCTTTCCCAATACCACTTGAGGCTCCAGTAATCCAAATAACTTTGTGAGTAAATGTCATATATTATATTTCTAACTATTTCTTAAATTTTCAATACTAACAGTCATTATGTAAATTATTATAGAAATTAACACTTGAATTATGTATCCAACCAAGTGTTAGAAATTAGTAAAGTTTCAATCTAGAAATTAAATGTAAAAAAATAACAAGTAACTTTATTAAATTCATTTTATAAGTGCCACATTTTTTGAGTATTATTATTTCAAAGCAAAATTTAAAGATATATCTTTGTATATTAATTGTAAAAATCGATTTGCGTAATACTAAGTATTTATAAAATAATAGTTTATAAAGAGTTACTGTTTGTTTTGTTTTGTTTTGTTTTGTTTTGTTTTGTTTTGTTTTGTTTTGTTTTTTGAAACAAATGTATATTTGCTATGATTCTATTGTGAAATAGATAAATTTGATCAATTAAAAATATGAATTTCTATAAACGAGTTTGATCATTTTTTAGATTATTATGAAAATTGTTTTTTTAGCAAGATACTTACCAGCTGAAGGTTCTACTACGCATATGTATGCAGTAGCGGATAATCTTTTAAAGCGAGGTCATAGTGTCTATATTTTATCTAGAGGTACAGGTGGCGATTATAATGCGAATCTATTATATGAGAAAGCTGAACTAACAGGAGTTCAATTTATTAAACTTCCTTTCCCTTTACACAATAAGATTAATTTTCTTACGAGATTTCGACAATTAGTCTCATATCTATTTGCAATTCCATTTGCATTATTTCAATTGTATAAAATTAAACCCGATGTTATACACGCACATTATCCTGTAACCACATACTTAGCTGCTATCTATAGATTTTTAACAGGAAAGAAATTTATTGTAACGCATCACAATATGAAAATTCCTAAACATATTTTTAATAGACAAGGAGATTATGTTATAGCGATTAGTAGAGAATTAGAATCGAGTTTGATTTCAAATTATAACTATAAAAAAAATGCAGTCAAACTTATTTTCAATGGTGTTAAAGATCATAAAAATGTGCTTGATAACAATTCCATAATTAGATTAAAAGAAATTAATCATATACCTAAAGACCGGATTGTTTTTGGTTTTGTTGGCACTATAAATAAGCGTAAAGGAATTGATATTTTAATCAATGCATTTAAAAACTGCAAAGATTTAAAAATCCACCTCATAATTCTTGGAAATGGTAATATGGATTGGCTGAATGGTTTAATTGATGAAAATAAACTCAGAAGTTTAATTACCTTAATTCCTTTTAGAGACCCTTCAGATATCTATAATATGATAGATGTATTAATTCTTCCATCACGAGTTGAAGGTTTTCCATTGGTCCCTTTAGAAGCTATGATGATGAAAAAATCTGTAATTAGATCAAATATTGAAGGAGCTCAAGACCAAATTATTGAAGGTGAAAATGGATTCCTATTTGAATCTGAAAATTCTTCGCAATTAGCAAATATCATTAAAAAAATCACTTTAAATCCCGAAATATTAAAAGAATTAGGTGAAAATGCCTATCAACGTGCTATTAATAATTTTTCAGAAGAATCAATGGTAGATGAATTAGTAAAAGTTTATAATCTAACCAAATAAATTAAAATTAGTTCTCGTTTTCCTTCAGCCAGTCTTGCCTTAAATCATGACTAAGTTTACCACTTCCGTCGTGTTTCCAACCGGGAGGTTTAAAGAGGTAGAGTAATCGGTGTTTTAAAGATATTCGCCCTGTAGATGCATCTTTCAAAAGTTGCCACCATTCAACAAAAGCAATTTTTATTGGGTTGTAGCTTTTAATATTTGTAACTAAACCATATATAACTTTTTCGTCCTCCAATTCAGGTTGAAACGTCCCAAATAAGCGATCCCAAATAATTAGAATTCCTGCGTGGTTTCGGTCTAAGTAAATTGGATTACTTCCATGATGTACCCTGTGGTGCGATGGAGTATTAAAAACAGCTTCAAAGCATTTTGGCATTTTATTGATGGCTTCCGTATGAATCCAGAACTGATACAACAAGCTAATAGACATTTGTAGCAGAATCATAGCTGGATGAAAGCCTAACAACGGCAACCACAGCCAAAATATAAACGTGTAGAAACTACCAGACCAAGTTTGTCTAAGTGCTGTACTTAAATTATAATGTTCTGAAGAATGATGAACCACATGTGATGCCCAAAATAAGCGGCACTCATGAGAAACGCGATGAAACCAATAATAGGCAAAGTCATCAGCAAAAAATATTAAGATAAAAGACCACCAAGCTACAGGAATTGTAAATAATCTAAAGTTATCATAAACCCAAAAGAACACTAATACCACAATAGTTTTACTAGCAAAACCTAAAAACACATTACCTAATCCCATGGCTATAGATGAGAAGGCATCTTTAGTTTTATAGGTGTTAATGTGTTGTTTTGTAGTGATATATAATTCTAACAACATTGCCAATATAAAAAAGGGTATGGCATAAAGAATGATATTAGGAAAATCTGGCATTATCAGTAGTTATTTGTGCTCTAAATTACGAAAATAATTAACTATTTTTGATACCTATGATTAAAGCAACCTACTATAAATACATTCTAGACTTTAAACGTCCAAGCGGCACATCTAGAGGTGTAATGACCACAAAGGAGACGTGGTTTATCTTATTAGAACACAAAGCTAATAACGGAGTAGGCGAGTGCGGTATTTTAAGAGGTTTATCTATAGATGATCGGCCTGATTTTGAGGACAAATTAAAATGGACTTGTCATAACATCCATCTTGGCTTAGAAAAACTTTTAGATGAATTAATTGAATTTCCAAGTATTCAATTTGGATTGGAAACCGCATTCAAATCTTTAGAAAGTACAGATCAATTTCAATTATTTCCTTCAGATTTCACCAAAGGAACGGACAACATCCCTATAAACGGTTTAGTTTGGATGGGAGATGACCATTTTATGCGAACCCAAATCAAAGAAAAAATTGAGGGAGGATTTAACTGTATTAAATTAAAAATTGGAGCGATTGATTTTCAAACTGAATTAGATATTTTAAAATCTATACGAAAAGAGTTCTCAGTTTCAGATATTGAAATAAGAGTTGATGCTAACGGAGCGTTTTCGCCTAAAGATGCTTTAGAAAAGTTAAAACGACTTTCAAAATACCAATTACATTCTATAGAACAACCTATAAAACCAAAGCAGTTTGAAGTGATGTCTCAGCTTTGTAAGGAAACGCCATTGCCAATTGCTTTAGATGAAGAATTAATAGGCGTGTTCACAGAAGAAAAAAAACAAGAATTATTACAAACTATACAACCGCAATATATTATTTTAAAACCAAGTTTGGTTGGTGGTTTTACAGGTAGTCAACAATGGATTGACATGGCAAAAAACTTAAATATAAAATGGTGGATTACTAGTGCATTAGAAAGTAATATTGGGTTGAACTCCATAGCACAATGGACGTATACATTAAAAAACACCATGCCTCAAGGTTTAGGAACTGGAAGTTTATTTACTAATAATTTTCCTTCTCCATTACATGTAAAAAACGGAACTTTGCATAACGATTTAAAACAGAATTGGAAATTTAGTATTTAGATATGAATTATATTCAACAAGCCTATAAAGGTCAGCGTGAACTTTGGATGTTTATCCTAACAACCTTTTTGGTTGCGGGTATTTTTATTAGCAATTTTGTGTTTTATTTAGTGTCAGATCCCAGTGATTTAGATGCGGCTATGGATGCCATGAAAAGTTGGAATTTACCTGCAAATGTCATATTAGCCATCAATTTATTGCCATTTGTATTTTTGCTAGGGCTCTTATTTATTTTAGTAAAATTTGTACATCAAAGAAGCCTTTTGTCATTAACAACAACACGACTTAAGGTAGATTATAAACGAATTTTATTTTCGTTTTTAATGATTACAATATATACAGTTGTTTCTTTTTTTATAATGTATTCTATAGATTCATCAGAAATTGAATTTCAATTTAATCCTGTTAAGTTTTCAATTTTATTTATAATAAGTATTCTTTTATTTCCGTTTCAAATAGGTTTAGAAGAGTATCTCTTTAGAGGTTATTTAATGCAACATATAGGTATTTTAGTTAAGAATAAATGGTTTCCTTTAATTTTTACATCAATTTTATTCGGAATTGCGCATAGTGCAAATCCAGAGGTAGGGGCAATCGGCTTCTGGCAGATGATGATTTTCTATGTAGGAACAGGATTACTATTAGGAATTATGACTTTAATGGACGAAGGTTTAGAGTTAGCTCTAGGATTTCATTTAGGCAATAATCTAATTGCTTCTTTGTTAGTAACAGCAGATTGGACAGCGTTGCAAACCGATGCTCTTTTTAAAGATACATCTGAACCAGAATTAGGATCAATTTCAGAAATTATATTACCTGTTTTAATCGTTTATCCTTTAATGTTATTAATACTTTCAAAAAAATACGGCTGGACTAACTGGAAAGATAAATTATTCGGAAAAGTAGAAGAGCCACCAAAAGAGAATTATAAAATAATTGACTAGAATATGACACCAGAATATAACAAAGTACACAATCGTTTTAAGTTTAATGGACTTCATTTTAGTCACGAAGAACTTAAAGAAGTAGCTTACAGTCTCATAAAAGAAGGAGAGCCCTATGAAAAAGTAACTGGGAATTTTTTAATTGATTGGCTAAACAATAAGGATTTTTTATATGTAACAACCTCAGGTTCTACAGGACATCCTAAAGAGATTAAATTAATGAAACAAGCAATGGTGAATTCTTCCATTGCTACAGGTAACTTTTTTGGATTAGAGCCAGGGGATAAAGCTTTAGATTGTTTACCAAGTCATTTCATTGCAGGGAAAATGATGTTTGTACGTGCTTTAGTTTTAGGTTTAGAAATTGATTTTGTAGAGCCTTCTGCACATCCTATTTTTGATTACGAAAAGACTTATGACTTCTGTGCTATGGTACCATTACAATTAAAACATACCATTAATTATATACAGAATATAAAATCGATTATTGTTGGTGGCTCTAAAGTCACTAAGCCGTTATTAGAAAAAATTAAAAACTGTGAGCCTAAGTTTTATGAAACTTATGGAATGACGGAAACCGTAACACATGTTGCCGTAAGACAGTTACAATCTAAGACAGCCGAAAAAGAGCTTTATTTTAAGGCTTTAGAAAATGTGACTTTCGAACAAGATGACAGAAATTGTTTAGTTATCCATGCTCCAAAGTTGGTAGAGGAAGCGTTAGTTACTAATGACATTGTAGAGTTGAAATCGGAAACAAGTTTTCAGTTATTTGGACGTTTTGATAATGTTATAAATTCTGGTGGAGTAAAATTATTTCCAGAACAGATAGAAGATAAACTACAACCAGCGATTAAACAACGTTATATAGTGGCCGGTGAAGATGACGTAACTTTAGGGGAAAAACTGATTCTTATAGTTGAAAATCCGTCAGTTTCTAAAGAAGAAATTGCAAAAGCAATTAAAGAATTAAAGACTCTAAATAAGTTTGAAGTCCCTAAGGAAATTTACACTATAGCGAAATTCTCAGAAACAGTAAACGGAAAAATTCAACGTAAAAAAACCATAAAAGCTGTTTTAGGGAGTTAACTCATTCAAACAGGGAGTTTACTCATTGTAGGTTTTACATTTTAGTATTTGTTTATAGGTTTACAAAAACTTATAAATCAACTATTATGAAAAATCTAGTGCTTATTTTATGCTTTATGTTATCTACAGGATACATAATAGCTCAAGAAAAAACAATCTCAGGAACTATAACAACTGCAGGTGATGGTTTACCTTTGCCAGGAGCTAGTGTTATTATTAAAGGAAGTTCAATTGGTGCTCAAACTGATTTTGATGGGAAGTATAAGCTAAAAGCTAATGTTGGTGACATTATAATGGTATCCTATATTGGTATGCAAACTCAAAATGTTACTATTGGATCTGGTGTAATTTATGATATAGCACTTGAATCAGATAACGCTTTAGATGAAGTCATTGTCGTTGGTTATGGAACTTCTAGTAGAGATGGCTATACACATTACTCTAAGCCAAGACCAACTCTAGCTTCAAAGCTTTCAGGAAAAGTGTCTGGAGTTTCAGTTACGAATTCAAACGGAACACCAGGAACATCATCAAATATTGTTATTAGAGGTACTGCTTCAGCAAATTCAAAAAAACCGCTTTATATTTTAAATGGAAAGCCAATTTCTGAAAATGAATTTAGAAATATTAAAGCAGATAAAATTAAGCATATTGAAATCTTAAATGCGCGTCAAGGAAACACTGTATATGGTTATGAAGGCACAAAAGGTGTTATTATATTAAGAACAAAAGGCCATAAAAACAAGATTAATTTTGATGATATTGATAATTTTCTGAATGAATCTTATACTCAAATTGAAGAGAATACATTTAAACGAACTCAACTTGCTGCGCTTTCGACCTTCTCTATAGATGTAGATAAAGCCGGTTATAGTAATGTTAGACGCATGATTAATAATGGTGAAACCATTCCTCCAAATGCGGTAAAGCTCGAAGAGATGGTAAATTACTTCAATTATAATTACCCACAACCAACAGATGAACACCCATTTTCTATAAATACAGAAGTTGTAACGACACCATGGCACAAAGACACACAATTGGTTAGAATTGGATTACAAGGCAAAACGTATGACAATGATAAATTGCCAGCATCTAATTTAACATTCCTAATTGATGTGTCAGGATCTATGGGGTCGCAGAATAAATTGCCATTATTAAAAAGTGCATTTAAGCTTTTGGTGAATCAACTTCGTGAAAAAGATAAGGTATCTATTGTTGTGTATGCTGGAGCTGCAGGTGTAGTTTTAGAACCAACATCGGGTGATAAAAAACAAACCATATTAGCTGCATTAGACAATTTGAATTCCGGAGGTTCTACAGCAGGAGGAGCAGGCATTGAATTAGCCTATAAATTAGCAGAAAAGAATTTCAAAAAAACAGGAAACAATCGTGTCATTTTAGCTACGGATGGAGATTTTAATGTAGGTGCTTCAGGTGATAATGAGATGCAAGCCTTAATTGAAGAGAAACGAAAGTCTGGAGTATTCTTGTCTGTTTTAGGTTTTGGTTATGGCAATTATAAAGATTCAAAATTAGAAATTTTAGCGGATAAAGGAAACGGAAACCATGCGTACATTGATAATATGCAAGAAGCACAGAAGGTATTTGGTAAAGAATTCGGTGGTACTTTATTCACAATAGCAAAGGATGTAAAAATCCAAGTCGAATTTAATCCTAAAAAAGTCCAGGCCTACAGATTAATTGGGTACGAAAATAGATTATTAGCAGATGAGGATTTTGTAGATGATACCAAAGATGCTGGTGAGTTGGGAAGTGGACATACCGTTACAGCCTTATATGAAATAATTCCGACTGGAGTGAAAAGTCATTACCTTAAAAAGGTACCAGATTTAAAATACACTAAATCTGAAGTAGCTTCTCATTACGATGATGAATTGTTTACAGTAAAATTCAGATACAAAAATCCTAATGAGGATAAGAGTATTGAAATGATTCATATACAGGAGAATAAAATAAGTGAGGCTTCTAATGATATGAATTTTGCATCAGCTGTCGCATTATTTGGTATGCAATTGAGACATTCTAAATATTCTAATAATACATCGTCGTCTAAAGTGCTTGAACTCGCAGAAGGGGGTAGAGGAGATGATAAGGATGGTTATAGAGCAGAGTTTATAAGGTTAGTAAAATCTTATGATAATATAAATTAGAAGGAACTCATAAAAAACAAAAAGCCCAATGCAAACGCATTGGGCTTTTCAATATTAAAATCTATTAGGATTATTTTCCTTCAGATAAATTTTTCATTTCGTTTTCAACCATTTCATAGAATTGGTCAATTTTAGGCATTACAACAATACGCGTACGTCTATTTTTTGCTCTATTTTCAGCAGTGTCATTGTCTACTAAAGGAACATAAGAACTACGACCAGCAGCAATTAACTGCTGAGGATTAACATTTAAGCTTTCTAAAACTCTAACAACAGATGTTGCGCGCTTAACACTTAAATCCCAGTTGTCTAACAATGGTGGTTTACTGTAAGATAAATTATCAGTATGAGATTCTACCATAGCTTCAAAGTCAGGTTTGCTATTAATTACTTTAGCAACTTTCGCTAAGATTTCGTTAGCTCTTGTCGTAACGTTGTAGCTTCCACTTTGGAATAATAATTTATCAGCAATAGATATAAATACCACACCTTTTTCAACATTAATTTCAATGTCTGGATCGTTAATTCCAACGGCTTTTTTAAGGCTAGTAACAATAGCAAGTGTTACGCTATCCTTTTTAGTCAATGCATCTTGTAATCTTGTAATTTTTAAATCACGTTCTTTTAAGCTTTCTAAAGACTTTTCAAGATTTTCAGATCCTTTTTTAGTTAAGATTGTTAAGTCTCCTTTGGTATCAATTAAATCTTGATTTGACTTACGTAAATCAGCAAGTTGGTCCTTCATGGTTTCCACTCTTGCATTAGCCGCAGCTACGTCAGATAAACAACTATTTAATTTAACGGTTGCAGTATTTAATAAATCTTGGGTTTCTTTTTGTTGTGCTTCAAGTGCTAAATAATCTTTTTTAGACACACAAGATGCCAAAAATACCATTGAGCAAACACCTAATAACATTAATTTTTTCATAATTGAACTCTAGTTTAAATTGTTAAGTTTAACATAACAAAATTATGGAAAACAAAAGTCCGTAGGTCATGGATTAACATAAATTTTAACAGTTTTATAAACAATTAAAATTGCGTTCGTTTTTTTATAAAATAAGACCAAACTATAGACACTGTTTCATAGTACCCTGAACGCTTAGATTCTTGTTTTCGTTGTTTTAAAAGTCGTGTTAAACTAAAATAAAATGATAGGTGTGCTTTTAAAATAGCAAAGAAAAAAGCTGGTTTTAATTGAAATAAGAAGCGTATAGCTGCAATACCATCCAATACCATTTTAAACATTATTCTAAAAAGAACATGAGCATCGGTGTGTTTTAATAGAGTTATTAAGCTATTTCTAAAATTGAGATAGGTTTTTTTAGGGTTCGTATTATTTAAGGTGGCACCACCAACATGATATACCGTTGAATTACCAACATACTTTGTTATATAGTTAGCATTAAAGGCACTCCAACACAAATCAATCTCTTCCATGTGCGCAAAATAGGTTTCGTCAAAACCTTTTAAGCTTTTAAAAACCTCATTTCTTATAAAAAAGCAAGCTCCTGAAGCCCAGAAAATAGTTTTGGTATCGTTGTACTGTCCGTGGTCTTCTTCTATGGTGTCAAAAATTCGGCCTCTGCAATATGGGAATCCATACTTATCTATAAATCCTCCAGCTGCACCAGCATATTCAAAATGAGATTTATTTTTATAATCCAAAATTTTAGGTTGAATGATAGCAGTAGTAGTACTATTAAATTCGGACATTATGGGTTGAAGCCAATTTTCGGTCACTTCAATATCACTATTTAATAAGCAGAGTAGAGGTTCTTCTATATGTTTTAAAGCATCATTGTAACCTTTTGCATAGCCACCATTTTCTGTGTTTTGAATGTGTTTTACAGTAGGAAAGTGTTTAGAAACAAAAGTAACCGAATCATCGGTTGACGCGTTATCTGCTACATAAATTATAGCATCTTCAGAATGTTTTATGACAGACGGTAAAAATTGTTCGAGTAAGGCTTTTCCATTCCAGTTTAAAATAACAATCGCTAAGTTCTTGGTTTGTAGCATTTACTTTTGAGTATAATTAGGGATGTCTTTTAAAAACGAAAATCGTTCAGCATTCATATCCATTTCACAATAATAATGATTTAAACCATTAGTCACCATTAAATACGAGGCATTTAAAGCCAGGTTATATCGTGCAATTTGGTCGAAGGTCGTTTGGTCTATTTTGATATTATGGGATTTACATTCTACTATTAAAAGAATGCTACCATCCGAATTAAAAATGACAATATCGTAACGTTTTTTTAAGCCGTTTATAATCAGTTCTTTTTCAACATTAATCAATGATTTAGGGTAGTTCTTAACCGTCATTAAATAATGTACACAATGTTGCCTCACCCATTCTTCGGGTTGAAGGACGATGAATTTTTTCCGAACGACATCAAAAATAGAAACTTTATTTTCTGTACTTTTGAAACGGTATTCAAACTTTGGAAAGTTGAGATCTTGCAACACTTAGAATCACTAATTTTTTTCAAAGTTAAATTAGAATACCACAAATCACAATTTTCGATTACCAAAATCCATATTATTTAATATTAGCAATTGGAATTGGGAGTTTAATTAGTGGAATTTATATCAATTTTGGACGACGTAAAAAAATTAGTAGCTGCAATACAAAAGGGAGATCTTAAGCCTATCTATTTTTTAATGGGAGAAGAAGCCTATTATATAGATAAGATTTCAGATTATATTGAAGACAATGTTTTGGACGAAACCGAGAAAGGATTCAACCAAATGGTGCTTTATGGGCGCGATGTCACTATAGATGACATTGTGAGTAATGCTAAGCGTTATCCGATGATGGCAGAACGCCAAGTTGTTATTGTTAAGGAAGCACAAGACTTAAGTAGAACCATAGAGCAGTTGGCGCAATACGCTGCTAATTCGCAACCTTCAACGGTTTTAGTTATTAATTATAAGTACAAAAAGATAGATAAGCGTAAGGCTTTATATAAGGCAATTAATAAACACGGTGGTATTGTTTTCGAAAGTAAGAAAATGTATGAAAACCAAGTTGCCGATTGGATTAGACGTGTTTTAGCGGGTCAGAATTATAATATTTCGCCAAAAGCGGCTCAGATGTTGGTTGAATTTCTTGGCACTAACCTTAGCAAAATCGATAACGAACTTAATAAGCTCAAAATTGTTTTACCAGAAGGAACACAAATAACTCCAGATCATATTGAGCAAAATATTGGAATCAGTAAGGATTTTAATAATTTTGAATTACGAAAGGCCGTGGGAGAGCGTAATGTTTTAAAAGCGCACCAAATAGCAAAATACTTTGCAGAAAATCCAAAGGACAATCCTATAGTGGTTTCTGTAGCGTTGTTATTCGGCTTCTTTTCACAATTATTACATCTTCATGGTATGTCTGATAGAAATCCTCGTAGTGTCGCTTCGGCATTAAAGGTGAACCCTTATTTTGTGAACGAATATTTAGATGCTGCTAGAAATTATCCGATGAAAAAAGTGAGCTATATAATTGGTTTACTTCGCGAAACAGATGTAAAAAGCAAAGGTGTTGGTGCTAATGCAATACCTCAAGGTGACTTGCTTAAAGAGTTGTTAGTTAAGATTTTAGGATAGTTAATAGTATTTAAAAATAGCCTGTTATTATTTGGGTTCTAACCGATATGCTTTGCCACTTATAACCACCTTATTCTCAATTACAGACACCGATTCTGTGCTATTTATAACAAACGTGTTACTTGCAGAATTAGAGAATAGTTTATCAAAAAGTATTTGATCTAAATAGGTTTTGACTATGGCTTCAAACTCCGATTTATAAACTAAGAGCTCTGATAATGTGCAATAATTAGTGCTCTTAAAATCTGAATCATCCTCATGACGTTGGTCGTCTATCTTTATTTCGTTTCTAATGTTATTGTACTCGCTTTCAATTAAGTGAATAAATTCAGAAGTGCTGAGTTGAATTTCATAATCTTCGGTATAATGGTTATAGAATCTCCCGTAGTTCATACCACTGTTTACTAAGAGAGTTTCTTTAGTAACTTCTATATTGTTTAATAACACTTTCATCTCGTACTTAATTGGTCGGTTTTGAGACATACTTTGATGATAACTGTCTTAATTTAGATTTTAAATAACCAGACACTCTTGGTTCATAAAACTCACTTAAAATAAAGGATAAAAAGATCATGAATAAAGTTGTCGCAATTACGACGACATACTTGTTGGTGTCATTTCCTAAATTATCAAAAATAATATACCCAATTTTCTGATGAAGTAAATAAAGCGGGTAGGTGAGCATTCCTATTTTAATGAACTTAGAAGAATTTATGTGTTTCAATTTATTGCAAGCCACAAGTAATATTAATAGATAAAAGAGAACAATTATACCACAAGCAATATAGGGATCGAATTCAACATTAAAATGCCTCGCTTTTTTAGCTGTCTCAACAATAGTGTGTTGTATGGATATTGATAAAGTAATTAGCAATACTAATGCATATTTTAGATTCAACTTACTTTTATAAATCTGATAAAAAATAATTCCGGCAATAAAATAAGAACTCCAGTCTAGTATAAAGAGGGATTTACCAATTCTAAAAATAAAATGGTCGTTAAAAAACAGATATAACATGGATAGTGTCAGCCAGGTATAAATTAGATAATCTAGTTTTATGTGTTTTAATTTGTTTAAGACGAGATATGAACCGATAACGAAAATATAGAATTTCATTTCTATAAATAAAGTCCAATATACTCCATCAATACTTTCGACTCCGATATAATTATGAAACATCGTAAGGTTATAAAAGAACTGACTAAACTCTGCTGTAAATCTTGGTTCTCCAAATAATAGAATAACCATGAAGGTTAGTAAAACGCAAATCCAATACATTGGATACAGCCTTGAAATTCTAGAAATTATAAATTTTAGTATCGATCGATCTTTAATAGAAAGTAAAATTACAAAACCACTAATCATAAAGAAGATATTAATACCTAAGTAACCATATTTAAAGTAGTCACTAATGTCACTAAAGTTTAAATCAGACAAATGATCTGCTGTATACCCTCTAAATAGATAATGATAAAGCACAACAATTAAAGCCGCAATAAATCGAAATACGTCTAATTGGTAGATTCTATTTGTAACTTTAGTTTTCAACCTCAATTTTTAATTCTCGGTTAAATATAGGGAAGAATTCCACTGTAATCTTGGCTACTTGCTCAGCCGACATGTCTTTGTTTCCTAATCCTTTAAAGTCATCAGATTGTATAAAGCGCGTTTCCGTATCAGAAATCTTCTCTACTCTAAATCTGTGATTGTCCATCAATCCTTTAAAACTTCCTTCCATAGGGTCTGACCATCCAAATTCTTGCATGTCCTTATAAATAAAAACATGTGGTGTATTATATGTTTTTCCGTCTACTAAGTATGAAATCATAACTTTTCCGTTGTTATGAGTATTTCCATTAATTCCTACAAGAGAGCTACTCCAATTCGAAATGTTATTCCAATCCGTTAAAACTTTCCATACTTTTTCAATTGGAGCATCAATTACAATATCTGTATAGGTTTGCCAATGATTAGTATTTAATTCTCTCACTTCTATATGCTCTAGCATATCTTTAGTTTTCATTTCTAGATTAACGGTGTTCTTACATGCCCAATTAAGGATTACCATAATTATCAATGTAGTGACTTTTTGCTTTTTTCTCAAATTGATAACAACGTTTTTATTGTTTCTGTAACCATATCCTAATTTCTTTTCGTAATGAAACTTCAGGATTTGCTAACGGTATTGTTTGTCCAAATTGTTTGCTTCTATTAAATTTAAAAAAGATAGATTTATGTTTTTTCCAAACGTCAGGATACAATTCCAAAAACTTATTAAAAAAACTTTGTTCATTAATTTTCCCTTCTATTTTAGAAAGTACCTCTTTAAATTTTTGTTCTTGCTCTATAATCATTTTGTTATTTTATAGTAATATATAAGACTATTTGTAGTCTCTGATGTTATTCTTTTAATTTTGGTAATGGTGTATGATTCATTATGTATGTACCACTGCGTTGGGATGTGGTGTGTTTTTTCCATAGTACTTTATTGGCAACAGTTTTTATTATTCGTAAAACTCTTTTATGATAATATTTTTGCCCTCTGTTAATTTTCTCAATTCACTTAAAATATAATATCTATGCATAAATCCACAGAGTACAACAATTTTTTTACCTTGATTCTGTTCAGAAATTCGCATTATATTTTTAGCCATTGTTTGATTTCTTAAATCCCAAAAATCACTAGCCAACTGATATCCATCTCGGTAACTTATTTTTTCACCATTTGGTTTGGTATGAAAACGAGTTGCGAACTCATCTCTTTTATTCGTTATTCTTGTCAGCATGTTGTATTGATAATACTGTCTTTCTGAGCAAATGCTATCTGTTGATGGGTTGTTGAAGTTTTTAGGTGATTTAGAAGCTAATACTATTAATGGTTCTAAAAGAGCTTTATATTTATTATGAATTTTGGCTTCTGTATCAGATAATAGGTCAACTTTGTTTAAACTATCTATGAGTTTTGTTGTTAATCCATCAGTAGGTCGTGATCCAATATTTATCCTATATTCATTTCTACCTTCAAATTCATATGGTCTCAATTTAGCAGTAGGGTAATTTTCAATATACTTTTCAGATGCCATACGTTCATTACTATTTGAAACATTTTTGTGTCTAAAATCTGAAGTAAAAAAAGAAGAGTCTAGTTCTTCTAATATAAAATCAGGTTGAACATCTTCTAATATATTGAAGAGAATCTCTGAGTTAAAATTAGATTCTGGTTTATGAAGTGTTCCAATAACAATTATTTCAGTTGACTCTTCTGTTTTACAAGAAAAAATTGTTATTAAAATCAGGAATATTAATATTGTTTTATTCATTTTTTAACGTTGATGTGTATGATTAGTTGCGTGATTAAGCTACTAAAACAAGCATTTGCTATCGCAAAATCTGGGTTAATATTTGATGCAACGTATAAAAGTACGCTAGTGAAAAATTAATGGGATTTTACTTGTTTTTTAGCACAGTACTTTGTTAGGGTACGTTTTTATTCTCCGTATTTTATTTTTCTCGTTTTAACCATTTTTGTTTTTTTCTTTTTCAATTTGCCGCTTTCAGTTTGAATATGGCTATATCTTTTTTTTGAAATCCAATTTCCTTTTTTGTCATACTTATATTCAATTGTGTAACAAACATTATCATTGTCGTTCCAATTTCTTTTGTAAAATATTAAATCTCCTTGTTCATTATATTTATTAGAAGTCTTTTGTTTTTTCTCTCCAGAATGACTTATTGCTCTATTGTTAGAATTGACCAACTCGTTTTTATTATTATATTGATTAACGACCACGACATTATTTTCTAAATCATAATTTGCAGTTTCATAACCAATTAAACTACCATTTCCGTTATAGTTCTCAAGTCTAATTAAGTTTTTTTCTTTGTCCAAGAAGTATTGAGCGATATTCGAAATTTGCTTTTGTGAATTATAATCTATTTGAACAAAATTTCCAATTGAATCATATTTATATTCAGTGTGTTTTGTTTGATATCCAATTACATTTATCCATCTTTTGTTATCAAGTCTAACTCTTCTCTGTAAACTGTCATATTTATAAATATTTAGCCAAATCAATTTGTTTTTATCATCGAATCTTTTAAGGCTTGTCAATTGCATTGATTTATTGAAGTCCTTATGCTCAATTTCCGTTTTAATTCCGTCCGAATTATAAAAACTCGTTTTTTCAATAATTTGAGTGAAATTCGCGTTCTTTTCGTATTTGGTAGCATTGCTGTTATAACTTGCTATTGACTGTGAAAAGGTCAGTTGAGAGAGAAGGAAAGTGGTTATTAAAATTGTTAATCTCATTGATGTTTGCTTGGTTTTTGTAAATGTCTCGTCCTAAAATACGTCTACAGGTTATTGATTAAAATTAAGCTGCATTTTGGTGCACATTATTAGGTGTTTTATAGTCTAAAGATAAATGTAATCTTTTAGAGTTATATAATTTGATTGCATTTTTAGTTGCTCTTTTTGCATCTTCTACGCTGGCAAAGGTCTGGTCGAGGTAAAATTCATCTTTTAAAATTCCATTTACCCGCTCTGCAAGGGCATTTTCATAACAATGATTTTCTTCAGTCATGCTAATTGCTATCTTTTTTCGCTTTAGCTCGTTGGTGTATACATTGCTGCAATATTGTATTCCTCTGTCTGAGTGGTGGGTTAGATTCTTGAGTCCTTTATTATGATAGATTGCCTTTTTAAGCGCCCTAACACAACCGGTTAGCTCTAAGCTGTCACTTAGATCATAACCTACGATTTTACGTGAATACATATCTGTTAAGAGTGCTAGATAGCAAAATCCTTTAATAGTTCTGATGTAAGTTATATCTGCAGCCCACACTTGGTTGCATCTAACTATTTCTACATCTTTAATACTATTATTGTATTTGTAAAATCTATGATGTGAGTTTGTTGTTCTGGACGAATATTTCTTTCTCCGTATCAAAAGATTATTATCTCTGAGGACACGTAACAATTGATCTCTACCAATTTTGATGTTGTGTTTTTTAAAGTCCGTTTTTAGGGACCGCATCAACTTTCGAGCGCCTTCTCTTGGTAAAGTCCTTCTTCTTTTATGAACGATTTCCAACACTTGGTTTTCAATCTTTATTCGCTTGACGTATCGCTTTTTGTATTTATAAAACGCATCACGAGTTAGGAAATATCCCTTACAGATTGTTGCTATACTATAAGGTCTTTCTTTTGGATTATTGTCTAAAGTCTCCATTAGTGCTAGATGTTTAGTTTTTTTTTGAGTTCTAAAGCATCTTTGTAGCCTAGTTTCTTAGCAGCCACAGTGAGGTAACTATCATCAATAAGTTTATCGAGGTCTTTCTTTATGAGAAGTTCCTTTAGCTGTTTAAGCTCTTTTTGCAGGGCTTTTATTCGGGTAAGTTCATCATCTGTTTGCACGATTACACGGGTGTTCATTAAATCTTTACGATTGTACTTTTTTATCCATTCGTTAATGGTACTGGATTGGACGCCATAGAGCAATCCTACTTGTCTTTTAGAGTGGTTTCCCTTAGCAAGTTCATCAA
The DNA here is from genome assembly GCF_900099995.1 of Winogradskyella thalassocola. GTDB lineage: Bacteria > Bacteroidota > Bacteroidia > Flavobacteriales > Flavobacteriaceae > Winogradskyella > Winogradskyella thalassocola. Next base: position 99 of record NZ_FNCZ01000011.1, on the reverse strand, counting down.
GAACTTTGAGTTTAAAGCTTTCGCTATAACGTCTTACATATCCATCATTTTTATACATATACATTTGGTTTAGTGTATACATATTTCAGGACGGGTCAA
>NZ_FNCZ01000009.1 GCF_900099995.1 Winogradskyella thalassocola | reverse complement strand
TTGGTTAGACCTTGTGACTTCTACATCTTTTATAATGTTATTGTATTTATAAAAACGATGATACGAGTTAGTCGTTCTGGCACTAGTTCTCTTTCTAAGTGTTAGCATTTGGTGCTTTCTAAGAACATTAAATAAAGTATCTCTACCAACCTTAATATTGGCTTCAGTAAAATCTGCATCTAATGATTTTAAAAGTTTTCTAACGCCTTCTCTAGGAAGGGATTTGCGTCTTTCTCTAACAATTTCAATAATCTGTTGTTCTATTTCTAAACGCATATCAGCTCTAGATTTGTATTTATAATACGCATCACGTTTAAGCCCAAAACAATGGGTTATGGTAGTTAAAGAAGCAAATCCCTTAGATTTCTGTTCAGCTTTTACTAAGGCTTTATGCTTAACTTTTTTTTTAATTCAGCTACAGATTTATAGCCAAGATCTTCGGCAGCTACTTCCAGATATGAATCTAATACCAAAGCATCTAGATCCTTTTTATACAGTAGTTTTTTGAGCTGTTCAATTTCCTTTTGAAGAGCTTTGATTCTTGAAATTTCGTCTTTAGTTTCCACTTTTACTCTGGTGTTCATTAAGTCTTTACGATTGTACTTTTTAATCCACTCATTAACGGTTGTAGGCGCAATAGAGTAGAGTTTACATAGTTCACTCTTTGTGTGTTTTCCGGTTGTAAGTTCGGCTAAAATTTTCAGTTTAAAAGGTTCTGAATACCGTCTAATTACTTTGTCATTTTTGTACATAATGTTTAAAATTATGTAGCCTTTATTCAGGACGGGTCACTACTAATCATCCTAAAACTAGATTAATTTTATATCCACTTTATATTACAACCCATGCTAGGCTTTTGATTTGGATTTACAGCTTCTTTGTTAATTAATGCATTCATGGCTGCTCTTATATCTTTTCCTGTTACGGGTTTGCCATTTCCTGGTCTAGAATCATCTAATTGACCTGTGTAAACTAATTTTAAATCACCATCAAACAAGAAAAAATCTGGAGTACAGGCAGCATCATATGCTTTAGCAACCTCTTGAGTTTGATCGTACAAATACGGAAAGATATAATCGTTATCTATGGCATTCTTAGTCATTAATTCGGGACGATCTTGCGGGTAATTCTTAGCATCATTACTAGAAATTGCAATGCAATTAACTCCTTTAGAAACATAATTTTTAGCCAGTTGCGATAGCTCTGAACTGACATGAATTACGAAAGGGCAGTGGTTACAAATAAACATAACTAAAGTTCCCGTGGTTCCTTTTAATTCGTTGAGTGATTTTTTGGTATTATCTACGGTATCTATAAGATTAAAATCTGGTGCTTTGGTACCCAAAGGCAACATATTAGATTCGGTTCTGGCCATTTTACAATGTCTATTTTATTCGTTAATTTTACTAAATGGAAAAGATAATAACATTTGAAGACTTTACAAAGGTAGATTTACGAATAGGGACAATTATAGAGGTAAATGATTTTCCGAATGCGCGTCGCCCTGCGTATCAATTGGTAATAGATTTTGGAGCATTAGGTGTTAAAAAATCTTCTGCTCAAATTACGACCCAATACCAAAAAGAAGATTTACAAGGCAGACAAATAGTAGCCGTGGTTAACTTTCCTAAAAAGCAAATTGCCAATTTTATGAGCGAATGTTTAGTGGTTGGAGCCGTAAAAGCAGATGACGTGTTTTTATTACACCCGGAAACTAAAGTTAAAAACGGAATGCAAGTGTCTTAAGGTTTTTAGTATCAAAGTATCAAAGTATCAAAGTATCAAAGTATCAAAGTTTCAGAGTTTCAAAGTTTCTGAGGTTTAACATTTAATATGTCCATTGAGGTGTTTTCATACTTTCGAAAAAGTTGATATAATGCATGATAAAAACATTTCAAGATTAACATATTAGATCTCATAAAAATATTATTTTCAACAATCAACAATCAACAATCAACAATCAACAATCAACAATCAACTACATCTCTTCTCTAAAGAAAATAGCATTCATTAACAGCTTGTTAGTACCATACCAGAACGCTCTAAAATTAGTGTTGTCCGTAAAGCCTATAATTTTTCCTCTACCGATTTTTCCGATTTTAAAAGGCACAGTTTTACTAATGCTGTCTAAATTTTGTTCCGAAATATAACCACTTAATAATGGGTTTTTAGTGTACTGAATAGGATTGTTATAGCTATTCTTATCTTCATTTATAAATAAAGTCGAATTTCTAAACACCGCCAACTTATCATTTTTATAGCCAAAATTAATAGGGTGGGAGCGATCTAACTCGGTTTCGAAAATAGCACCTCCAATAACTTGTGCACCTCTAAAATCGCTACGTTCTTCGTAAGTAATGTTTTTTGCAGTTAACTTGTTTTTCTTAAAATCAATGGTCATTAATTTTTTAGAGTTCAACCATTTTAAAGCATTTTTATAAGCGACCAAAGTGCCACCATTACTAATCCACGATTGTAATTTCTTAGTACTGCTTTCGCTTAATCCAGAATTAGAATTCACCATGATAATAGTATTATACCGGCTTAAATCTGCTCTACTAATGCTTTTCGTATCGAGTTTGGTGGCTATAATATCATAGCGTGTATCAAATAAATGCCATATTTCGCCAGCATCATAAGAGGTCATGCCGTCACCAACTAGAAGAGCGATTTTTGGTAATTCTAGATGGCTAAAATTCCGACTTCCCAAATCAATACCGTCGTTTAAACCTGTTGAAACTGCAGTAATTGTAATATGACTTTGTTGTGCTAACTCATTAAGAAAACTATACATCTCAGAGGTGCTTAACTCTTGATTTTTAACAGGAATCATAATCGTACCATAGTCGTAAGATGTACCATTAGCTTTAAAACGTTTCATGGCAACCTTGGCTCTTACACCTTTCTTTAAAATAGCATTCAATAATTTTGGAGAGTAATACTCGTGCCATTCAAATAAATAAGCGTAGTCACTTTTAGAACTGACGCCTCCTTTGTGTTGTTTTAAATCTGTGACTTCATCTCCTGCATTGGCAGTCGTCGTTTCTGTATAATCTAAATTAAACGCTAAAGGGAATGTCCACGCAGAAATATCATAAAACAAGCTATCTTCAAATGTGGTTCGTTTTTCAAACATGGCATTTATCAACCGTGTATTCTTTTGATTCTTTGGGACTACATAACTGTAGCCTTTTTTATAGTTTTTGCCATCTTTCGAAAAATCAGATTTTAAGTCGTGAAACGTAATACGATGACGTTTTAATATTTCAGCTAAATGGTAAGTTTTAGCAGCATCTTTTTCATCTCCGAAAACAATCGCGTTTTTCCCTTCTTTAGAAGCTTCAGCTCTCGCATTTTTATAGAAGTTGTGCTGATACTCTAAAATGTCTTTTCGCATGCTATTTGCCGCTTCAAGCGTTGAAAAAGCGGCTGTATATTGATTTTTAATTGTAAATGGAAAGGTTAACAAACCATTTTCACTTTCTTGAATATGACCACGAGAACTCGCTTGTTCAAATAAAATACCAATACCTCCATTAATATCAGGAAAGGTTGATCCTTTTCCGTAGTAGAAGTCATCAAAACTTTCTTCAGAATAATATAATGAGCCTATTTTATCTAAAGCCTTCGCATGATACGTCGCAATACCTTTAGTTAAATCTTGGTTTAATTGTGGAGTTAATGGGTGTGTACGTGACGGAATTCCAGGTTGAAAAAAGAAACTTGCATTGGTACCCATTTCATGATGATCCGTTAAAATATTTGGCATCCAATTATGAAAGGTTTCTATACGTGCTCTAGATTCTGGTAACTGCACAGGTAACCAATCTCTGTTCATATCAAACCAATAATGATTGGTACGAGCACCGGGCCAAACTTCACTGTATTCTCTATCGTTTGGATCCGGATTTAGATTAATGTTTTTATTGGTATTTGCCCAATATGCAAAGCGTTGTAGGCCGTCTGGATTCAAAGATGGATCAAACAAAATCACGGTGTTTTTTAATAAATCCTCAATTTCTGCACCTTCAGCTGCTGCTAAATAATACGCCACTAATAAAGCGGCATTAGATCCACTTGGTTCATTACCGTGAATTGAAAAACCTTGATAAACTACAATTGGTCGGTTTTCTGCATTTGCAGAATTGGATTCGGTCGCTTTGATATGCGCTGATTGAATGGCATCTAGATTTTTATGATTTTCTGATGCCGTTATGGTTAGTAGAAGAAGCGGTCTATCTTCAAAAGTTTTACCTCTATCTTCTAATGTAATTCTATCCGAAGCATTAGCTAAGGCCTTCATGTATTCTACTAATTTGTCGTGTGTCACATGCCATTCGCCAACGTTATGACCAAGAACACTCTGTGGTGTTGGTATGGTTGGATTTAATGACACATCTTGCGGTAAATAATAAGATAATTCTGTTTGTGACTGCGAGAAAAGTGTAGTGGTTGTAAGAATTAGGAGTAGAAGGATGCGTTGCATGGCATTTTTAGGTTGGTTAGTCCCTAAAAATAGAAAAACCCTGACAATAAATTGTCAAGGTTTGTTATAATTTAACAGAAGTAGTTTTTAAATATCGTCGAAACTAATATCTGTAAAGCTATCTGTAGTTTTAGTATCTTCTGGTGTTTTTGCTTCTTGAGTTACAAAATCATCTTCGCGTTTAAAGTCTTTTTGGTGACGTTCGCTAATAACTTCTTGACCTTTCTCATTAATAATATAATCGGTCATTTCAATTAAAATCTCTTTAAACTCTGTAAAATCTTCTTTATAAAGATAAATTTTATGCTTTTTGTAATGGAAAGAACCATCATCATTGGTGAATTTTTTACTCTCCGTAACCGTTAAATAATAATCACCAGCTTTTGTAGCTCTAACATCAAAGAAATAGGTTCTTCTTCCTGCACGTAATACTTTGGAATAAATTTCTTCCTTATCCATCATTTCATAATCACTCATAACTCAATCTATTTTTTTAATTTCAATCCAAAAATCTAAAAAAAAAGTAACCTAAACAACAAATAATTACATTTCTTTTTCGGAGAGTTGTTTCTTGTATAATTCGTTGTAGTAGCTATCCGTATTTATAAGGCTTTCGTGATTTCCAGACTCAATTACTTTTCCGTCCTCTAAAACAATTATGAGATCTGCATTTTTAGCCGAAGACACTCGATGACTCACAATAATCGTCGTTTTATCTTTGGTCAATTTTACGAGATTTTTGAGTATTTTTTCTTCTGTTTCAGTATCTACAGCAGACAAACAATCATCAAATAACAAAATATCTGGTTTTTTAATAATAGCTCTAGCAATAGAAACCCGTTGTTTTTGACCTCCAGATAAGGTAATACCACGTTCTCCTAAAACCGTATCATAGCCTTTAGTAAAACCGATGATGTTTTTATGGACTTTAGCATTTTGAGCTGCTTCGATGACTTCTTCATCTGTGGCATCTTCCTTTCCAAATTTTATATTGTTCTTTATGCTATCTGAAAACAAGAAGGCATCTTGTGGGACGTAGCCAATACTTTCTCTAAGGCTAAAAAGATTCAATTCCGAAATAACCGTATTATCTATTAAAATAGACCCGTTGTCAATATCATATAAGCGGCCTATTAGATCTAAGATGGTCGATTTTCCAGAGCCTGTTTTTCCGAGAATAACTAAAGTTTCACCAGATTTTAATGTGAAACTGACATCTTTTAAAGCTTCAATATTAGTGTCAGGATAGACGAAGGATACATTTTTAAATTCGATATCTCCTTTTATCGGTGTGAGCTCAGTTGCTGTATTTTTAATATCTGGTTCCGTTTTTAAAAATTCGTTAATACGCTCTTGTGATGCTTCAGCTTGTTGAATTAAAGACGTTACCCAACCTACAGTTGCTACAGGCCATGTTAACATATTGACATAGATAATAAACTCTGCAATGGTTCCTATTTGCTCAATTTCCCCATTCATATATTGCATGCCTCCAACATAAATTACTATAAGATTACTCACTCCAATCAATAAAATCATCATCGGAAAAAATAAGGCTTGCACTTTGGTAAGGTTAATTTGTTTCTGGCGGTTTTCTGCTGAAAGATTTTCGAACGCTTCATTTGTTCTTGGTTCAATACCATAAGATTTTATGACAGATATACCACTAAACGTTTCTTGAGAATAGGTAGAAAGTGTAGAAAGCGATTGTTGTACTATAGTACTGCGTTTATTAATTAAACGACTCAATTTATAAATAGCAACCGAAAGAAATGGTAATGGTAATAAAGTGTATAATGTTAATGACGGAGATCTATCTATCATATATATTATAGCCACAGCAAATAGCGTAATGGTATTAATAGTGTACATTATAGCAGGGCCAACGTACATCCTTACTTTACCGACATCTTCGCTAATTCGGTTCATTAAATCACCGGTTCTGTTGGCTTTATAAAACTTTAAAGACAGTATTTGGTAATGATGATAGATTTCATTTTTGAGATCAAATTCTACATAACGCGATACATTAATGATTGTTTGGCGCATTAAAAACGTAAAGATTCCTGCGGCAACAGCGGCTCCTACGAGATAGAGAATGTTTATCGTTAACTCACTTTTAAAAAATTCTTCAGATATTTTTCCTTCTAATCGGTCAGAAACAATATTTATAGATGCGCCAACTAAACGTGGTGTAAACAGTGCAAATATCTTAGAAACTATGGTGATAAAGATGCCAATTATAATGCGATACCTGTATTTATAAAAATATTTATTGAGATGTTTTAGTGCCTTCATTTTTTAATTTAGTAGGTCAAAAGTATTATGACAATCGTATTTAATAGTTAATATTTTGCTAATCCTTTAATTATAATTTACTTTTGCATGCTGTTTTTAGAATATCTTTAAACGCCCTAAAATTTAATGAACATGACTTCAGAAATTATATCGTCAAAAGAATTAAAAAAAATGGATCCGGTTTTCGGACAACATTCTTTTGATGATCATGAGCAAATTGTTTTTTGCAACGACAAAGATACTGGTTTAAAAGCTATAATTGGTATTCATAACACAGTTTTAGGACCAGCTTTAGGTGGTACAAGAATGTGGAATTACGCTAACGAATGGGAAGCCCTTAATGATGTATTGCGCTTATCGCGTGGCATGACATTTAAATCTGCGATTACAGGTTTAAATCTTGGTGGAGGTAAAGCCGTTATTATTGGTGATGCCAAAACACAAAAAACTCCTGAGTTAATGCGACGCTTTGGTGAGTTTGTACATTCATTAAGCGGACGTTATATTACAGCTGAAGATGTTGGTATGACAACAGCTGATATGGATACAGTGAGAGAAGTAACTCCTTATGTAACTGGAATTTCGGAAGGCAAAGGTGGAGCGGGTAATCCGTCTCCAATCACTGCTTATGGTGTTTTTATGGGAATGAAAGCGGCTGCTAAATTTAAATTTGGTTCAGATGTCTTAGAAGATAAAAACGTCTATGTACAAGGTATTGGTAATGTAGGTGAAGCGCTTGTTGAGCATTTGGTTAACGAAGGTGCTAATGTGACTATTGCAGATATCAGTCAAGAACGATTAGAAGAAGTACGCACCAAATACGGTGTTACGATCTATGGTGGTAATGATATTTACAGCGAAGAGATGGATATCTATGCACCTTGTGCTTTAGGAGCGACCATAAATGACGATACTATATATAAGTTGAAGGCAAAAATTATTGCTGGAGCTGCAAATAATCAGTTAGCTGAAGAGAAAACTCATGGTTTAATTTTGCAAGAACGTGGTATCGTTTATGCACCAGATTTTTTAATTAATGCAGGTGGAATTATCAATGTATATGCCGAATTGGAAAATTACGACAGACAGGAGATAATGCGTAAGACCGAGAATATTTATAATACAACGCTCGAAATCTTAGATAATGCTAAAGTAAATAATCTTACAACACACAATGCAGCTCTAAATATTGCTAGAGAGCGTATTGAAACACGTAAACGAGAAAACTTAAAATAGTCTCAATTATTTTCTGTTATAAAAATTAAATAATAGTATTTTTGCAAGGTGAATCTTTTATAGGTTCACCTTTTTTAATAATCAAATACTAAAAGTGAGTTCTTACACATGCTAAACCGAAGACACATCAGAATTAAAGTCATGCAATCCATGTATGCTTTTAAAGGTACCGAAAGTGATGATTTAATAAAAGAACAAAAGTTTTTGTTACACAGTTTAGATAGCATGTATGATTTATACTTGTCGCTTTTAGCGTTGCTTACTGAACTACACAAAAAGAGCAAGGATCATAACGAAAAAGTACAAAATAAACTTGTAAAATCAGAAGCGGATAAAAATCTGAGTTTAAAGTTTCAAGAAAATCAACTTCTGCATCTTATTAGTAGTAATACAATGTTGCAAGAAGCGATTGGAAATCGAAAATTAAATTATTGGGATTTAGATTTCGAATATGTAGACATTCTTTTTAAAGCTATTTTAAAAAGCGATATCTATGAAAGTTATACGGACGATGCTGAAACCAGCTTTAAGAAAGATAAAAATTTCGTAGTCGATGTGTTTACCGAAATTATAGCACCTAACGATAAGCTCTACGATTTTTTTGAAGATAAAAAATTAACTTGGGTAGATGATTTACCGGTGGTAAATACTGCCATGTTAAAAGTACTGCGTAAGTTAAAGTTGACGTCTCCAGAAACAGCTTTGTTACCAAATTTGTATAAAGATGATGACGATAAAGAATTTGCTATAGAGTTGTTTAAAAAGACATTCTTGAATAGTTCTAGATTTGCTGAAGAGATTAGTAAAAAAACGACGAATTGGGATTCTGAACGTTTGGCGAGTTTAGATGGGGTATTGTTAAAAATGTCGCTTTGCGAATTTCAAAAATTTCCATCTATTCCTCATAAAGTTACGATTAACGAATATCTTGAAATAGCCAAAGAATACTCTACACCGAAAAGTAGTTTGTTTATCAATGGTATATTAGATAAGATCGTAAAGGAGTATCAATCTGAAAAAATTCACCTAAAAACAGGTAGAGGTTTAATGTAGTTTTTGTCTTTGATGTTTTTAATATAGACTTTCAATTAGGTGCAATGCTTATAGAGGAATTAGCATGATATATGTTAAAATTCTTTCATTTAAGATTGTTAATTGCTTGATTCATAATCATTTTGAAAGCTGTTTCTTACAAAAATTTGTTAAGAAGTACGTAAAAATTTTAATTCGTTGAAATAATTATTAACTTCGCCAATCGATTATAAATTTTAACAAAAAAATAAAATAATGAAAAAAGTAATTTTAGGACTTAGTGCATTATGCTTGGTAGCTTTTACATCTTGTAAAGAGGATGCTGCTAGTAAAATTAAATCTGAAAATATTGCAGCAGCAGCTGATAGAGATGCTAACGCTGGTGATTTTGCAGTTTTAACATTAGACAAAACAGAACATGATTTTGGTACAATTGCCGATGGAACACCTGTAGAAACAGTATTTAAATATACAAATACAGGAAACTCTATGTTAGTGGTAAGCGATATTAAAAGTACTTGTGGGTGTACAGTTCCTACAAACTATACAAAAGAAGTTCAGCCAGGTGAAACAGGTGAGTTTACAGTGAGGTTTAATGGTAAAGGTAATGGTAAGACAACTAAGTCTTTAACTATGGTTACTAATACTGAAAAAGGACAATTACCAGTAAAGATTACGGCTTTTATTGAGAAAGATCCAAATGCACCTGCTACACAAGCTGCAAAACCAGCAGGAACGGCTAACATTAATCCTTTAGCTACAGATAATGGAGCTGCTGCTACGCCAAGAAAGTATTCTACGCAACCAGGTCACGAAGGACATAACCACGATTAATAATTATTACTGATATTTACTAAATGGAAGCATTAGGATCATTTTTACCGTTTATCGCCATTTTTGCAGTGATGTATTTCTTTATGATTGCACCACAAATGAAACGCTCTAAACAAGAAAAAAAGTTTGCAAGCGAGTTAACACGAGGCACTCGTGTTATTACTAAAAGCGGTATGCACGGAAAAGTTGTAGAATTAAATGATAAAGATAACAGTTGTGTTATCGAAACATTAGCAGGGAAAATTAAATTTGACCGTTCTGCAATTTCTATGGAAATGAGTAATAAATTAAATGCCCCAGCTGTTGTAAAATAGACTGCGTTTTATTATAAATTATTAAAGACTGTTCATTAATTTGAACAGTCTTTTTTTTATTGTAAATAGTATATTTTTCGAAACATAGTTGTTTTGTTACCAACAACCAACAACCAACAACCAACAACCAACAACCAACAACCGACAACTTACAACTATAACTTCCTATACTTATCATGCAAACCAATACCTTTCCTAATCATTGGTGTAATTTTATCTAAGCGTGTTTGTTTGGTAGTCGCTCGTTTTGCCTCAGAAATATACTCACAATACTCGCGTTGTTTAGATAGAGATAGTGATTTAAAACACGTTTTTAGTTCACTATTAATCTTTAAAAGGTCTTTTAATTCATTGGGAATAACAATGGTTTTAATGTTACGCTGTAGTTTTATTGCGCGCCCTAAGTGTTGATTTTCTATAGCTTCCTTTACGTAAGCTAAAACAGCAGCTTCATTAATATCTGCTACAGTTTCAAAACGCATTTGTCGCATGGCTTTCGTTTTTTCTTCTTGAGCATTATAAAGCAATTGTTGTGTATCCTTTAAAAAGATACCGTGATGAAACCAGATGCAAAAATGATTCTTAAACGCACCAATACCTAAAACATTTTTACCGTTTAAGCAGTAGGTTGGCATGCTCCATTTTATAGTTTCTTCTAATTCGGTGGTGTTGATGATACGTCGTAAAATGCTAAGTGCATCTGAGAAGTGACTATTGACTTCAATGTATTCTTCTACTGAGGTTACTTTTTGCATTGGAATTGGTTTAGCTACCGAAAAGGCGTTTAAGGAATCCTTTTTTACTTTTTTTAATACCCTAAATTAATTCCCTTGAATGACGTTTTATCTCACTATTTGGCCCAAATTTCCCCCATGCAAATCCTTCTTTATTTTTAGCATGTCTTAAATCTACTATAACCCAATCATTACCTTCCAATTGGTTTAAGAAAGGGGCGAAGGCTATATCAGCCTTTTCAAAATCGATTTTATCTAAAAATTAACTGTTGTTTTTCCAAATATCATAGACTACTTTATCATGGATGTCATTGAGGTAATTTTCTGTAGGTGATTCATGAAATTCTAATAAGCTGCTTAAAAAATCATTTAGATTATCAGCGTAGCGTATAAACACTGCCGGATCGTGGCAAGCGTAGTATACATAACCTAATGAGCCATCATTTAATATATCCAAAACCCAATGATTTCCAAATCCATCGTGTCCTAGAGTGACAGAATTTGGGCATAATTCAGTGAAACCAAATTGTCCTATTGAAGAAAAATCAATGTCATCCAAACCATAATCTTCCCAACCACGCGTCTCTTTTAAAATGTCTATGAGTTCATTATCAATGGTATGATTAGGAAATAATAGTTTTAGGTTTTCAATTTCTGAAGCTGTTAAACCATCTTTAAAATCTAAAGTATAAGTTTCACCATCTTCGTCGGTAAAGGCTGATGATTTTAGTTTTTTAAGAATTGCTATATTATTCATGTTTCGATGATGCTTCGTATTATATACTATGCTAATTATTTACAAGGTTGTGATGTGAATTATGCGCTACGTAAAATTTTTTCCATTTTTCGTCCTTTTGCTAATTCATCAACCAATTTATCTAAATAGCGCACTTCTTTAGTTAGTTGAGTTTCTATTTCTTCAATTCGGTATCCACAGATAACACCCTTTATGAGATGTGCATCTGGGTTTAGCTTAGCTTTCTCAAAGAAGGATTTAAACGTGACTCTATTATTAATGAGCGTTTGTAATGTTGTGTCATTAAAACCGGTTAACCATGTAATCACTTGATGTAATTCTTCTTTTGTTCTGCCCTTCTTCTCAACTTTTGTAATATAATGCGGATAAACCGATGCAAATGTCATTACAGCAATGCGCTCGTCGTGTTTTGGTGTTGTAGTCATAATGAATGTATTGTAATTGAAAAACTAAAGAATTTTGGTTCTTAAATTTAAGCATAAAAAAAATAAGCAGTAAACTAAATGCTATAGTTTACTGCTTATTGAAATTATTATAAGTCTTTAAAAAGGACTGAAACTATTTTTCTATCGCCGTTAACTCAGCAATTTTACAAATAACCTCAACAGCTTTTTGCATACTTTCTACAGGTACATATTCGTAACGCCCATGAAAATTATGGCCACCTGCAAAAATATTAGGGCAAGGTAATCCCATATAAGAGAGTTGAGAACCATCAGTTCCTCCACGTATCGCTTTAATTAATGGAGTCACTCCAACAGCTTTCATCGCTTCTTCTGCAATATCTACAATATGCATTACAGGTTCCACTTTCTCTTTCATGTTGAAGTACTGATCTTTTATTTCAATCTTAAAAACTTCACTTTCGTATTTTGTATTTAAATCGAAAACAATCTTTTCCAATAGCGCTTTTCGAGCTTCAAACTTATCCTTGTCATGATCTCTAATAATATATTGAAGTGTCGTTTCTTCAACATCTCCTTCAATATTATGCAAATGGAAAAATCCTTCGTAACCTTCGGTACATTCAGGTGTTTCTAATCGTGGTAAAATAGTAATAAACTCTGAAGCGTAATACATAGAATTGATCATTTTTCCTTTCGCATAACCAGGATGTACAATTTTACCTTTTACTTTAATCTTAGCTCCAGCAGCATTAAAATTTTCATATTCTAATTCTCCAACTTGGCTACCATCCATGGTATAAGCCCAATCTGCACCAAATTTTTCAACATCAAATTTATGAGCTCCTCTACCAATTTCTTCATCTGGGGTAAACCCAATTCTTATGGTGCCATGTTTAATTTCAGGATGATTAATAAGGTATTCCATAGCTGTTACAATCTCAGTAATACCAGCTTTATCATCGGCTCCTAAAAGGGTGGTACCATCTGTTGTGATTAAAGTCTGACCTTTATAAAGTAATAAGTCGTCGAAATAATCTGGGGACAGAATAATATTCTCTTCAGCATTTAAAACGATATCTTTTCCGTCATATTCACTGACAATTTGAGGTTTTACATTAGCACCTGTAAAATCAGGAGAGGTATCAAAATGAGATACAAATCCGATAACAGGGACATGGTGAGAAACATTACTAGGTAAGGTTGCCATGATATACGCATTCTCATCTATAGTCACATCACTTAGCCCTATCGCTTTTAGTTCTTCAACTAATTTATTAGCCAAATCCCATTGCTTTTTAGTGCTTGGTGTCGTTTCTGACTCTGGGTCTGATTCTGTATCTATTGTAACGTAACTAATAAAACGCTCTATTATATGCTGCATAAAATTATTTGTTTTGAAAATTAAAGTTTAAAGGTAATAACTGGAAGTTTAGAATGGTTAACGACATCTTCAGAAATACTACCACCAAAGAAATGACTGAGTCCTTTTCTTCCGTGAGTAATCATAGCTATCGCATCTGCCTGTTGTCTTTTTGCAAAACTTGATACTCCATCTTCGATATTATGATCTGAAATACGAGCAATAGAAACATCAGTTTCTTTTAATTTTGCAAGCTTTAAGAAGGTTTCAATTTTTTCGTCAATTTCATCAGTACTTAAAAAGCTTAGATTTGGAGAATTAATATGCAATAAAGTTGTCTTTTTACTTAATTTCAATAGTAACTCTAATGCCTTTTTAATAGCAGGAGCACTGTCTTCTGAAAAATCTGTAGCTAATACAATCTGTTCAAAATTAGTAGACTTTAGTTCTGATTTCACAACTAAAACTGGTGTGTTGCTATAGCGTACTACTTTCTCAGTGTTAGAACCAGTAAAAATTCCATCGTGATCACTATGACCTCTAGACCCCATAACAATTAAGTCTGCTCTAACATCATTTGCAACTGCTGCAACTTCTTTTAGAACTTTATGGTATTTAACCATTGGAGTTACTTCAAGACCTTCAAGATAGGGTTGATCTAAAAATGTTTCAAACTTTTTGTTCGCTACCATTAGCATAAATGCATTTTCTTGACCTCTTTCAGTGCTTGAAGCAGAGAAAATAGATTCAGACATTTCTAGCATATGCATTACAATTAACTCTGAGTTATGTTGTTTTGCTAATGAAGCAGCGGTTTCTAAAGCATATTCTGAATGTTTAGAAAAATCTACAGGAACTATAATTTTTTTCATGATATTTAGGTTTTGGTTTGGATTCCAAAGTTAGTAAAAAACTTAAGCATAAATAATGATATATAACAGTTTCTATTAAAATTAATAGCTTAAACCATGGTTTATTTTAAAGTGGAGTTGCTTATTTTTGTGATGTAAAATTCTTCTCATGTACAAAGCTTTAATCAGACCCATTTTATTCCTTTTTGATCCAGAAAAAGTACATTATTTCACCTTTTCGTTAATTCGGAATTTATCTAAAATACCAGGAGTAAAAAGTGTTTTTAAATCTCTTTATGTTATTGAAGACAAACAATTAGAACGTGAATTGTTTGGGTTAAAATTTAAAAACCCAGTAGGTTTAGCAGCAGGTTTTGATAAAAATGCGGTTTTATATAATGAATTGGCCAATTTCGGATTTGGTTTTATTGAAATAGGAACAGTAACACCAAAAGCTCAAGAAGGAAATCCTAAAAAACGCTTATTCAGACTAAAAGATGATAAAGGGATTATTAACCGCATGGGTTTTAATAATGAAGGTTTACAAGCTGCAATTTCACAACTAAAGAACAATAAAGGGCAACTTATTATTGGTGGAAATATTGGAAAAAATACGCAAACACTTCCTGAAAATTATACTAAAGATTATCTAGAGTGTTTTAATGCCTTACATCCTTATGTAGATTATTTTGTACTTAACGTCAGTTGTCCAAATGTAGGAAGCCACGCTAAATTAAATGATAAAGATTATTTGTTAGAGCTGATTTCTACGGTACAAGAAGCTAATGCTACATTTAGTAAGCAGAAACCCATTCTACTTAAAATTGCACCAGATTTAAACGATGTGCAATTAGATGAAATTGTAGAATTAATTGCAGAAACAAATCTCGATGGTGTTATTGCAAGTAATACCTCTATTGACAGAACAGGATTAAAAGCGAGTGATGCACGACTTAACGAGATTGGTAATGGTGGTTTAAGCGGACAACCAATTAAAGATAAATCGACTAAAGTCATTCAGTACTTAGCGGATAAAAGCAAAAAATCCTTTCCTATTATTGGAGTAGGAGGTATTCATTCTGCAGAAGATGCTTTAGAAAAAATAGCAGCTGGTGCCGATTTGGTTCAGGTGTATACCGGTTTTATTTATGAAGGGCCGAGTTTAATCAAACGCATTAATAAATTGATATTGAATAATCAATAATTTTGAATTTCGAAATTCTTACCGCATTTATAGGAGCCACAATTGCTTTGGCATTTGCTCCTGGACCAGATAATATTTATGTCTTAGTACAAAGTATTAGTCATGGTAAATCTTATGGGATGGCAACCGTTTGCGGTTTAATTACAGGTTGTATAATTCATACGACTTTATTAGCCTTTGGTGTTTCTGCTATCATAGCAGCAAATGAAAACCTATTCTTTGGTATTAAACTTTTAGGAGCCATTTATCTGTTATACCTAGCCTACAAAGTCTTTAAATCTGATGCAAGTCTTAATCTCAATTCCGAACATGTGCCTAAGAAAAGTCTAAAACAGTTATTTGTTCAAGGTTTTTTTATGAATGTTCTCAATCCAAAAGTGACCATTTTCTTTTTAGCGTTTTTTCCAGGGTTTTTATTTAGTGAAACGATGAGTACCGTTTGGCAGTTTTATATTTTAGGTGGACTTTTTATGCTGGTGTCTTTTATTATTTTTTCTATTATAGCGTTGCTTGCAGGACAAATTAAAACCTACACCTTAAAGCATAAAAATTCAGGTTTCGTTTTGAAATGGCTTCAGATTGTGGTATTTGTGGGGATTGCGGTTTTTATTCTCATTTAGAAAGATATTCTATATGACTTATGTTAACACATTCAGATAGTTATCGGAATCTCTAATTTAGAAGAATCATTTATGCTAATTATTATCGCCTTCAAATTCTATTTCGAGTTCAATTTCAATTTCAATTAATGTATATTTGAACTAATGAATAAAGCGGTTAAAATAATAGAATGTCCAAGAGATGCCATGCAAGGCATTAAGGCTTTTATACCTACAGAAAAGAAAGTACAATACATTCAATCGTTACTTCGTGTTGGTTTTGATACTATTGATTTCGGAAGTTTTGTATCTCCAAAAGCAATTCCGCAATTAGTAGATACAGCCGAAGTTTTAGCACAATTAGATTTGAGTAAAACAGAGAGTAAACTACTCGCCATTATTGCGAATACTCGTGGTGCAAATGACGCTTCAGTGCATAAGGAAATAGATTATTTAGGCTTTCCATTTTCGATATCTGAAAACTTTCAAATGCGTAATACGCACAAAACCATAGCACAATCGGTTGTTACGCTTTCTGAAATTTTAGAAATAGCAGATAAGAGTAATAAAGAAGTGGTGGTTTATATTTCTATGGGTTTTGGAAATCCGTATGGTGATCCTTGGAATGTAGATATAGTAGGAGAGTGGACCGAACGTTTAGCAAAACTGGGAGTTCGTATTTTATCTTTGAGTGATACCATTGGGAGCTCTAATCCTGAGAATATTGACTATTTGTTTTCAAATTTAATTCCTGAGTATCCAGATATTCAATTTGGTGCACATTTGCATACCACACCAAGCACATGGTTCGAAAAAATTGATGCAGCTTACAAAGCAGGTTGTCGTCGTTTTGATGGAGCTATACAGGGTTTTGGTGGTTGCCCAATGGCAAAAGATGAGTTAACAGGCAATATGCCAACCGAAAAAATGTTGTCTTACTTTACGCAGAAAAAAGCGCATAATCTTAATGCTATGTGTTTTGAAAGCTCTTATAATGAAGCGACTAAGATTTTTAGTGTGTATCATTAATAAAAAAAGCCTCCATTTTAAATGAAGGCTTTTTTAATATCTATTTTAAAAGTTTACTGTAATAAACTATATACAAATTCAGGATGACCACGTTCTCCTTCTGCATTAGTTAAGGCTAAGAATCTCAATTTATAAAGATTACCATCTGTATCATTAATTATATAAAAGACGTTATCTTTAAGAGAAGGTAATGAACCTGGTCCTCCACCATTTCTCCAGCTGCTTCCGATAATTCTTTGATCATTGGAAAAATTAGATGCAGCGACATCATTTATCGTGAAATTGTCATAAGATAGTTCCGTATTTTCTTCAGTATCTATCCTATAAACATCTACGTTAGCTAGGTTATTTGAAGCTACAAAATCTCCATAGAAATAAGCACCGTAACTATCAGTTCCGGCGAAAACTTCATCCGTAAAGGTTGTAAAGTTTAAATCCCAACTTGAAGATGTTGGTTCAACGTTAACAATACTTTCTGTAGTAAAGCTAAAGAATGTAAAGTTATAATTGCTGTCTTTAGAGATTGTAATTTCTTCATGTGTAGTGGCGTCTAAGTCGGCATATTGAATGGTGTAGTCATTCCCGTTTCTTAATACTCGGATTTTTTTCCAACCTCTTTCTTCATCTTTTAAATCAACAGAACCAGTTGCAGGTGTTTCTGTGCCTACTTCACTACCTAGATTAATCAAATATACTTTGTTTTCAGAGTCTGTAGCAGATATTTCACTGATAGCAGTACCATATATATTTCCGTCAAAAGCATCAACAAAAGCTAAATTTGCAGTATCAAAAATACCAACTTTAGCTAGAGGTTGTAAATCTATTACTTCTTGAGTTGTTGAATTTACGGCATCAATGTCATCAAATGATAATTCTGCTGCAGCCATTTCTATAGAACCATTAATAGCAACCCTGAAATCTGAACCAGAGTAAAATCCTAGGTCCCAAGAATCACGTTGCGCTGATGTCGTTGTGTTTGTACTTAAATCAATATAAACTTGGTTTTGTTGATTAGGGCCTCCAACTTCTGGAGCGATAGAAGCACCTTCAATCACAATAGTAAGCGGGCCAGAAACGTCGTCGTCGCTACTACAGCTAGAAAATGCAATAATACATAGGCATAAAGCCGTTTTTAAAAATTTATTTGTCATAATATTTAGTGTTTAAAAATTTAGGTTATATAATAGTTTTAAATAAAAAGATCTTCCATAGCCTAACAATAAAGCATTACTGTTAGTAGAGTGTGTACCACCAGTGGCAGCATTGTTAACGTTTACATTGGTGACATCTAATAGGTTTCGTGCACCAAGCGTAACTTTAATTTTATTGTCTAAAAATGATTTTTTTACAGAGGCGTCTAACCAACTGTAAGCATCCGTTGTTGCTTTTGAGAATGTTGAATTACCATCCGTATCAGATCCAGACGCTAAGTATTGTTCTTGCTCTCCGTTGTATTTTAATAATAAGGTGAATGAGGTATCCCAAGGTTCCACAAAATAGGATGCACTTGTATTGACTTGAAAATTGTACAGAAAATCATCAGTGCCATTAACTTCATTACTATTGATTCTAGAAATACCTTGAAACGTTGCTCCTAAGTTGAATGATAACTTATCTAATTTTAATGAATTTTCTAATGAAAGACTCCACAGTTTAAATTTATCAATGTTTATAAATTGATATCGCAAAGGACTGGTATTAACGACAGCCAAATCAATTCTATCTGAAACATCGACATAGCTTAACTTTAAGTTGTTGACTAAAGACAGGTCATTAAACCAACTTCTCTTTTTTAGATTCACAAAGGCTGAAAATCCATTCTCTGGATTTAAGTTTTCATTACCCTGAACATCATGATTAGAATCTACAAAATAGTAGTATAACTCTTCAAAATTAGGTGTTCTATAAGAGGTACCGACATTTGCTCTAAGTTCAAAACCATGATCCATTAAATAACGCGCACTTAAAGAGCCCATTAATTTTGATTTAAAAAGTGAATTATATTCATAGCGTACACCAGGACGTAAAGAGAATGCATTGGATAAGTTTAATTCGGAAGACCCAAAAATGGCCGAGTTAGTCTGCTTATTGGTTTTATCTCGTTGAGTAACATCACCTGAAGCTTGTGTGTCAAAGCCTTCAATATAGCGCGCTTCATAACCGAGTTGGAAATTATAAAAATCACTTTTCACTAAGTTGTCTATAGTTCCTTTAGAAAAGAAGACTTTACTAGATTGGTAGGTTTCATCCGTTTCATTACTGCGTTCTTTACTTAAAATGAAATAGTTAAATTCGTTTAAGTCGCGTTCTTGTTGTTGGTAGGAGAGTGCTACGTTATAGTTAGCTCCAGAATTTAAGTTACCATCAATATTAAGATTGTTGACAAATCGGTTGGTGGTAAATATGCGATCTGTAGCAGATGGATTACTCGTTTGATTTTGAGTATCAATATTTGCTCTTACAGCGGCATCATAGTAATTAATTTGCTCGTTAAAGTATTCAAACTTGTATAGTACTCTAAAATTATTGCCTTTATAATTAATCAAAGCATTGGTGTTTAATTGCTGTTTTGGCAACCATTCATAACCTCTAAGACCGTCATTTTGGTAATAATCTTGTCCTTGGCGTTGGTTGAAAAATCCAGCGAAATCATTTCGGTTAACTCCAATTTTAGCCATCCATTTCTCATTAATATTATGAGCTACACTAAAGGATTGGATATGTCTACCTTCATCAAACAAAGCATACTCATCACTTACGGTTTCTTCTTGTAAATAGGCTCGAATGTTCCATGTGTTAGCAATAGACTTTTTAGTAATAATATTAATCACTCCAGAAACAGCATTCGCACCAAATTCTACTCCCATGGCACCTTCAACGATTTCAATACGTTCAATAGCATCGAGATTAATTTGTGTTAAATCAATGTCATTCCCTAAACCATTATCACTAACCATGGGGATGTTATCCACCAAAATATTGAAATATTGAGAGTCTAATCCAAAGAACGAAATCGTAGAGCGTCCTGTTTGGGCATTAGGAATAATAGTAAGGTTAAGGTTGAAATTTAATAAATCGGCCAAATTGTTTGCCGCAACTTGCTCAATCTGAGTTCTATTAATAACAATGACATTATGTACGGACTTTTTAATAGAGGTTGGATTATACTGGCCAGTAACAACGACTTCATCTAAAGGTTTAACTTTAATACTGTCCGTTGGTGTTTCACTTTTCTGAGCAAAAGACCATGAAAAGAAAATAATTGAAAAATAAATTGAGATTTTATTTTTATTTAGACTCATTCTTGATAAATTTGTCGCAAATATATAATCTTATTTTAATTCATTCTAAATAAGAATAGTTTTTTTTGAATAATTTTAAAACACATCATTTATCTTTTAAATATGAAAAAAGTAATACCAGTTTTAGCCATTGTATTAGCATTTACTTTAAGTAGTAACGCACAAAAAAAGAAGACTCTAGATCAGGAAGCCATTAAAGATATGTGTGGTTGTTTTGAAGTAACGTTCAATTTTACGGAGACCTTCAACTATAGTAATGATTCGATTTACAGACCTTCAGAAACCAAAGTTGATAAAGGTTTAGAGTACGCTTTTGCTATAGAAGATGAAGATGATAAAATTTCAATTCAACATTTATTACAAGTTGGGCGAACTGATAGTCCACATATTGTAAAACACTGGAGACAAGATTGGTTATTTCAAAACCAAGACTTTTATATGTATAATGGCGATAATAATTGGACCTTTGAAAAAAAATCTAAGGATGCTGTAAAAGGACAGTGGACGCAGAAGGTGTTTCAGGTAGATGATAGTCCACGGTATGAAGGTTCTGGTACTTGGGTTCATGTAGATGGTAAGAATTACTGGGAAAACACAACAACAGCGCCATTACCGAGACGTGAATACACCAAACGTAGCGATTACAATATTACATTTAGAGGTAACCGTCACGAGATTACTAACTATGGTTGGGTTCACGATCAAGATAATGATAAAGTGTTACGAGAAACTGGAAAAGAAGATGTTATTATTGCAAAAGAAAAAGGATTTAATACGTATAAAAAAGTAGATGATAGTAGATGCCAAGCTTCAATAGACTGGTGGAAAGCACAACAAGATAAATGGGCTTTAGTAAGAACAAAATGGGAAGCTGTTTACAACAGAAATAAAGATTTAACCCTTGAGGAAAAAGTGGATAATAAAGTATTGTTTAAATACTTATTAGATGATGACATCACAGCAGAAAAAGACATTAATAGTATTATAGAATCTTTTGTAAAATAGAAAATTAAAAATAAACCATTATATATATGAAAACAATTAAATCGATACTAGTCATCCTTTTTGTGGCCTTGTCTTTATCTACTTTCGCACAGAATGAAAATATCTTTTTAGATCGTGAGTTTTGGGGAACCCAACCAACGGTAGAAACTGTAAAACAGAAAATAATTGAAGGTAACAATCCTGCTGAAGCCAATGGTAATAATTTTGATGGAGTCGTTTACGCTACGTTGCAAGATGCACCCTTAAAGACCGTTATTTACATGATTTCTCAAAAAGGAAATGACGTCAATAAATTAACACACGATGGTAGAACCTATGCGTTTTGGGCAGCTTATAAAGGCAATGCTGAATTAGTGCAATACCTATTAGAAAATGGGGCAAAAACTAATATAACAGACGATAAAGGGAATTCTATAATCAATTTTGCTGCTGGTTCTGGTCAACAAAATACTAAGGTATATGATCTTGTTATTAAATATGGAGCAGACCTTCAGAAAGATTTAAATACAGATGGAGCAAACGCTTTATTAATAGCAGCGCCAAATGATCCAGATTTTAAATTAGTATCATACTTCCAGTCTAAAGGTTTAGATATTAATAGTGTTGACAGTGATGGTAATGGTATTTTTAATTACGTTACCAAAAAAGGTGAGATTGAATCATTAAATGCTTTATTAAAAAA
This sequence comes from Winogradskyella thalassocola, assembly GCF_900099995.1. GTDB lineage: Bacteria > Bacteroidota > Bacteroidia > Flavobacteriales > Flavobacteriaceae > Winogradskyella > Winogradskyella thalassocola. The sequence goes on along the minus strand of NZ_FNCZ01000009.1, from coordinate 137,876 downwards.
AGGAATCAAAGGCACTGATGAAGCTTTCATATTTGCAGCAAATGGAGCAAGAGGGACATCTAATGGCATTGAGGTTTATAAATATTTAGAACGTGTGGGTTTAAATCCAAATGTAACTAATAAAGAAGGTGTGTCGGCACTACATATTTTGGCAGCTAGAAGTAAAGATTTAGATGTAATTAAATTTTTACTAGATAAAGGCTTAGAGGTGAGTACTAAAGATTCTAAAGGAAATAATGCCTTAATGCATGCAGCTTCAAGCAATAACTTAGAGGTCGTTAAACTTTTAGCTGATAATATAAAAAGCTATAATGACACCAACACGAAAGACCAATCCGCTTTAACTTTAGCTGTAGGTGGAAATACATCAGATGTTGTAGAATTCTTAATTAAGAAAGGCTCTAAAACTACTATTGTAGATAATGAAGGAAACAATTTAGTTTATTATTTAATTGATTCTTATTCAACGAGAGATAAAGAAGCGTTTTCTGAAAAAATGGAATTATTAGCAGCTAATAAGGTCGACTTAACTAAAGTGCAAAAAAATGGAAATACTTGGTTTCATTTAGCAGCTGAAAAAAATAGCCTTGATTTATTAAAATTGGCATTAAAAATGAATCAAGATATCAATGCAAAAAACAGTGAAGGAAATACAGCTTTACATTTGGCTGCATTAAAAGCTAACGATGATTCTGTTCTTAAGTTTCTTATAGAAAATGGAGCAAAGAAAGATATCGTTACAGATTTTGAAGAATCTGCTTATGATTTAGCACAAGAAAATGAGTTGCTAAAAAAGGGTAATATCTCAATTGAATTTTTAAAATAATATAATTTTGAATATGAAGAACATACGTACAATAGCATTATTATGTGTCGTAATATTTAGTTTAGTATCATTTACTAATCCAGTAGAATCTACAAAGTACAAATGCATGATTCAAATGACCAACTATACAGGTGAAGGTGCCTATATTGTTATTTCATTATTGAATCCTGAAGGCGACTATGTAGAAACTTTAAATGTCATTGGCGACGACGACGAATGGTATAATACAGTAGAGTCTTGGTGGGATTTTTACGGCAAAAAACGTAACGATATTGATGCTATTACAGGAGCCACAGTGAGTGGAGGAGAACGTACTATTAATGTTATTGAAATTGATAACGACAAACTAGATAAAGGTTATAAATTAAGATTTGAAACCGCTGTTGAAGATCAAGACTATTACGAAAGTGATGTGGAATTTGAGTTAACCTCAGAAACTATTAAGTCTAAAGTAGAAGGCCAAGGTTTTATCCGTTACATCCGAATGATGCCTCAATAAAACAGACACTATGACCATTTCCATTTGGAGATACAGTCATTTAGTTTTGGCTGTCATATCTTCTTTGTTCATTTTAATAGCATCGGTAACAGGTGCTATTTTGGCGTTTGAACCCATTACAAATCAGTTGCAACCGTATGCTGTTTCTGGGACGAACGAGATTTCTCTTGCTGAAACCTTAAGTGTGTTGCAACAAGAATATGATGAAGTCTTTACACTCGAAATTGATAATAACGATTTTGTAAGTGCATCAGTCATTACGAAAGAAGGGGACAGTGAAACCTTTTATATCAATCCTATTACCGGCGAAAAATTAGGTGATATTATAAAGAAAGCACCAATTTATGAATTCGCAACCAACCTTCACCGTTCGCTATTTTTAAAAACAACAGGTCGTGTTTTCATAGGTGTGGTGTCCTTTTTGTTATTTCTGATTTCAGTAACAGGAATTCAATTAATATTAAAACGTCAAGGTGGTATCAAACGTTTCTTTTCTAAAGTGGTTAGAGAAAATTTTGATCAGTATTACCATGTCGTTATTGGTCGATATACCTTGATTCCTATTGTGATTATTACGCTTTCAGGTGTGTTTCTATCACTTGAAAAATTTGATTTACTTCCTGATTCGAAAATCTCACATAATTATCCTGAGCAAGATGACGTTGAACACAAATTAGACATCATAGAGTTTCAAACATTTCAAGATATAAAACTTGAAGATGTAAGCTATGTAGAATTTCCATTTTCTGATGATATTGAAGATTATTTCACCGTTAAATTATCTGATAAGGAAATTTTAGTCAATCAATATACAGGAGCTATCGTCAGCAACCAAAACACATCGTTTGTAGCATTGGCATCTAATTGGAGCTTAATTTTGCATACAGGTCAAGGGACTATTTTATGGTCAATAATGTTGTTATTAGCGAGTTTGGCCATTTTATTCTTTATGTATTCTGGTTTTGCCATGACGTTAAAACGACGAAAAGAAACCTCGAAAATTAAGAATAAATTCAAAAAAAATGAGGCAGACTACATCATTTTAGTAGGTTCAGAAACTGGAAACACTTTTAATTCTGCCAAGCTATTTTATGACGCTTTAATCGCAGAAGGTCATTCGGTTTTTATTACAGCTTTAAACGCGTATTCAGAATATAAAAAGGCTAAACATGTCATCGTTTTTGTATCAACTTACGGAGAAGGTGAAGCTCCAACAAGTGCTTCAAATTTCGAAAAGTTATTTCAAAAAACGCATCAGAAGCAAACGATGAAGTATGCAGTTGTTGGTTTTGGATCGCTTATGTATCCTGACTATTGTAAATATGCCATTGAAGTCGATGAGATGTTTCAAATGCAAGATCATTTTGTGGAACACCTTCCGCTTTTCAAAATTAATAACCAATCCTTTGAGGCTTATAAAACGTGGATTAAGCAATGGAATGAGCGCACTAATCACGATTTAAAAATCAAGTTTCAAAAACCTCAAGTCAATTTAAAAAAATTAAAGGAGTTTAAGGTTATTAATAAATCAGAACCTAATAATGACGATTCGTTTTTGGTACAATTACGACCTAATAAAAAAGTGAAATTTGAGTCTGGTGATTTATTGTCTTTATATCCGGAAGCGGATTTTATTGAACGCCAATATTCCATTGGTAAAATAGAAAATGACATTATTTTAAGTATTAAAAAACACGAATTTGGGGTCTGCTCTAATTATTTCAACAACTTAAAAGTAAACGAGATTGTTAAAGCACAAGTCAAACGAAACCTAGATTTTCATTTTCCAACGGATGTAAAAGACGTGGTAATGATAGCCAACGGTACAGGAATTGCTCCGTTTTTGGGAATGATTAATGATAATCAAAGTAAAATAAAAACCCACTTATTTTGGGGAGGACGTACACAAGATTCTCTAAGTATTTATGAAAATATTATAGATTCTGCGTTTAGTAAAAAGACCTTATCTAGTTTTCATATTGCGTATTCACAAGAGCAGAAAGATAAAATTTACGTTCAAGATTTAATTTTAGAGCATCAAGACTTGTTGAGTGGTGTTTTGAATGCTAATGGAGTCATAATGATTTGTGGTTCTGTGGCTATGCAAAATCGCGTTTTAGAAGTGTTGCATACCATCACTACAACACACTTAGACAAACCGTTAAGTGCTTTTGAAAACAACGATCAGCTTAAAATGGATTGTTATTGATTATTAATAGATTGTTAAGTGTTGCAAATAGCCTTTCAATATGTTATAATTTGTCAATATTAATTGTACTTTTGCGTGCAATTAAATTTTAATTGCCATGACAGCACACGAAAATAAAATTGTTGGAGAAGGTCTTACTTACGATGACGTACTCTTAGTTCCAGCATTTTCAGAAGTTCTTCCTCGCGAAGTCAATATTCAAACTAAATTTACACGAAATATAACCATTAACATTCCTGTGATTTCCGCAGCTATGGATACGGTTACCGAAAGTAAAATGGCGATTGCCATGGCGCAAGAAGGTGGAATTGGCGTGTTGCACAAAAACATGACGATTGAGCAGCAAGCTGATAAAGTACGAAAAGTAAAGCGTGCAGAAAGCGGTATGATTATCGATCCTGTGACCTTACCATTAACCGCTACTGTTTTTGATGCCAAATCTAATATGGCCGAACATGGTATTGGTGGAATTCCTATCGTTGATGACAACGGAATCTTAAAAGGGATCGTTACCAACAGAGATTTACGTTTTGAGCACGAAAGCAAAAAAGCCATCGTTGACGTTATGACTAAAGAAAATTTAGTCACTGCAGCTGTTGGAACCTCTTTAAAAGATGCTGAAAAAATTCTTCAACAAAACAAAATTGAAAAATTATTAATTGTTGATGATAATTATAAACTAAAAGGTCTAATTACGTTTAGAGATATCACTAAGGTGACGCAAAAGCCAAATGCAAATAAAGATTCTTACGGAAGATTGCGTGTTGCAGCGGCTATTGGTGTTACTGCAGATGCTGTAGAACGTGTTTCTGCATTAGTAAATGCCGGTGTTGATGCGGTAATTATTGATACTGCTCATGGTCATACCAAAGGTGTGGTTTTAGTTTTAAAAGAGATTAAAAAGAAGTTTCCAAAATTGGACGTTATTGTTGGTAACATCGCTACAGGTGAAGCAGCAAAATATTTGGTAGAAGCTGGTGCAGATGCAGTAAAAGTAGGAATTGGTCCCGGATCAATTTGTACAACTAGAGTAGTAGCAGGAGTTGGTTTTCCTCAGTTCTCTGCGGTTTTAGAAGTCGCTGCAGCTATTAAAGGTTCAGGTGTTCCTGTGATTGCAGATGGTGGAATTCGTTATACAGGTGATATTCCTAAAGCGATTGCGGCTGGTGCAGATACGGTAATGCTAGGTTCGCTTTTAGCAGGAACTAAAGAAAGTCCTGGAGATACGATTATATACGAAGGTCGAAAATTTAAATCGTACCGAGGCATGGGTTCTGTGGAAGCCATGAAACAAGGAAGTAAGGATCGTTATTTCCAAGATGTTGAAGATGATATTAAAAAATTAGTACCAGAAGGTATTGTTGGTCGTGTGCCATATAAAGGTGAGTTGGTAGAAAGTATTCATCAGTTTATTGGTGGACTTAGAGCAGGAATGGGCTATTGTGGTGCAAAAGACATTGCCACTTTAAAAGAAACCGGACGTTTTGTAAAAATCACAAGTTCTGGGATTAATGAAAGTCATCCTCATGATGTAACGATTACTAATGAGTCACCTAATTATTCAAGATAATTAAATTCCTGTGAAAGCAGTAATCTATATAAAAAACAAAAACAGCATCTTTTAGGATGCTGTTCTTTTGTTACTATAATAATCTAGGGGTTGTTTTAAATTTCTTTTTATCAGCAATTATTCTAGTCCTTTTTTTTCAGGGTTCCAGAAAGGTTTAGTTTTTATTCGTTTGGTGTCCCAATGCAATTCCTTCCTGAAAAAATGATTTATAGCAATACATGTTCTGCTATCACCAGCAATATAAGCTATCGTTTTGTCCTTTAGAGTAGGGATTATTTCTTTTAATTGAACAATAATTTCATGGTAAGGGTTTTCAGGTAATTCATGAAAGTTAAAAGGAAAGCGTCCATCAATATCCGGAAATAATTCACTTTTATCAGAATTATAGATGACACTAACTATTTGCTTATCCTTGCCAATATTGCGGTTAATCATGTATAAATGAGACAGGGCAGAACGGTCTCCTATCATAATATAGCTATCCGCTGAATCGTCTGCAGTAAAATTACCTTTCTTCCATTTGTAATAAATGGTATCACCTTCTTTACAATCTTTTGCCCATTGAGAGCCTACACCATTACTATGAGTAGCAATTGCTAAATCTAATGTGCCTTTTTCTTTGTCAATATCCCAAACGCTGTAGCTTCTTATTTTGTCTTTCATAGACAGTTCTTCTTTGCCTATACCTAAAGCCATTCTTAAGAAAGCACCAGGTGTAAACGTAGCTTTACGAATACTGTCTCCTTGCAGACGAATTCTAAAAGCACTCTTAGAAAGTGTAACCTTTTCTATAATAGTAGCTTCCTCTAAGACTACAGTTTTTAATATATTTTCTAAAATGCTCAATGGTCTTAAATTTAGTTTTGAACGTGATTTTGATGGTAAGCCTCTATTAGCCTTAAAGCCGATTTATGTGGTCTACCAGCAGCTTTTTCATAATCAGAATGCACATCATTGGCACCATTTTTAATGCCTTCGTAAATTCCTGCTATGATAGTTCCTAGAAACTCACCAAGCTCAGCTATTCTATCCGCTTTATAAGCTGCTACAGAAAGCGTATTATAAACTAGTTTTGTACCGTAAACCTGATTAATAAAGTCTGCAAGTTGCTTTTGAGAAATCGCTTCACCGACTAAATTATAGGTATTGCCATTATGCTTTTCCTCTAATAACATTTTAGCATAGGCAAATCCTAATTCTTCACGACTCGTATACGTACATTTTCCTTGGTCTGCGGAATTTCTTATCTCACCGTCTTTTATGTAGGTATCTATATACTCTAAATCGGGTTCAATATAAATGCCGTTTCTACCAATAACCCATTGTAAACCGGAGTTACGGATGTCTTCTTCCGTCTGACGATTACTTTGTACTACAGGACTAAAAGCATTGTTTTCTTCAGCACCAACAATACTCGTATATACTATTTTTTGAACGCCGTTTTGTTTGGCTGCTTCAATAACATTGCGGTGTTGTTGTATTCTTTTCTGTGGATCATCCATACCAGAAACTAACAATACGATGTCTATACCTTTTAAAGCGGCGTTGAAATCTTCACGGCTGTTGTAATCACCTTTTCTAACTTCTACACCTAAGTGTTCTGCCTTTTTTGTGGTTCGAGCTATGGCTATGACATTTTCTTTTTTAGTGGCTTTTAAAAGTGCTTTTACAATGGCAGATCCTAAATGTCCGCCTGCTGATGTTACTGCAATTTTCATAATATGTGTTTGTTTATGAATGTTTCGATTTTAATTCTTCTAACTCTTTTTCAAGTTGATCGGCTTTCATTTTAAATTTATCCATAGCCTTTTTTAATTGATGGATTTTTTTAAAAGCTTCTTCATCCTGAACTGCTTAATATGTAGTTTCTCCTTCTTTTACCTTTATCTTAGAATAGCTCCCACAAGTAGGGCATTTTGCGACGTCGCTCATAATATGTTTTATAGCAAAGGTCTTCATATTACTAAGATTGTAAAAGGTAAATCCGTTATTAAAAATGGTAAATCTGAAACCTATAGGCTAAAATGAGGTTTTGAATTCCTTAGGAGAAAGGCCTGTGTGTTTTTTGAAAAACTTAGAGAAATTGGTGACTTCATCAAATCCATTTTGAAAAGCCACTTCTTTAAGACTTATAGTGCTACTAAAAATGTCGCGCTTAATTTCTAGAATCACGTAGTTATCAATAAAATGTTTGGCAGTATTTAGGGTACTTGCTCTAACTATGGTGTTGAGATGTTTTGTTGATATGTTTAGCAGTTGTGCGTAATCTTTGACGTTCCGTGTTTTTATATAATGTTCTTCTACCAAATCCTTGAAAGTCATAAAGAGACTTTGGTGTTTTTTATTGAACGTTTCATTTGAGACTTTATGAGCTTCGCGCTCTAATTTCAATAAAAATAGCTCTAATATTTTAGCAATTATTTCCTTTTGAGCGTAAGTGTATTTGCTTTGAATCTCTTCAGTTATCCGTTCTAAAAAAAAGTCGGTTAAAGTGCTGTTTTCAACTAATGGATCTGAAATATGATAGTTGTATAAATGCGAAATAAATTCGACCGAAGATTTTGAGAAATATTTTAAAATAAAATCTTCTGTAAATACGACAAGATACCCATCGTATTGAAAATGATCTTGAAAAGCATGTACCTGCCCTTTTGCAATTTTAAGTACAGAGCCTTTTTGGATGTTGTAAGTTTTTAAATCGATTTGATGTTCACCTTTACCTTCTGTTACAATCAATAAGGCGAAAAAGGAAATTCGGTGTGGCTGATGTGGATTGTGATTGGGATCTTTTTTAATTCGTGAGAATAATTCGTCTAATGAAATACATTCAATATCCGTAGCTCCTTCGCTACTTTTAAAAGCTACATTTGGGAAATGATTCAATGATGAATTGATTTATATATTTTGAATAAAAATAACAATTAATATGGATTATGCTGAAATGTATGGAAAAGTCAATCTTCAATTAGTATTATAAAAAAAGCAGCATCAAGAAGGTGCTGCTTTATAACTATTATTTAAGTGTACCCTTAAGCTTTACTAGCTTTTACCGGACAGCCTATAGCTTTTGTGAAATTTGGACTTGGTTTTTCTCCTTTTTCCAAAGCTTCAATAGCGTCTTTAACAAAGTTGACTTTTACATCTTCAGGTGATTTTGCATTATCATCTATAGTACCTATATATTGTACTTTACGTTCTGCATCTAATAAGAAAACGTGAGGTGTTCTTACCGCACCATATTGAGGATATATTTTTTGACCTTCGTCTACTAAGTAAGGAAATGTAAATCCTTTGTCTTCTGAACGTTTTTGCATTGCTGCGTAACCTTCTTTTTCGTTTTCAGGACTGTTAGGGTTAATAGCAATTACAGGATATCCTTTCGGCGCATATTCATTGTTTAATGCAATTAAACGGTCTTCATATAATACTGAAAATGGACATTCGTTACAGGTAAATGTGACGATATAACCTTTTGCATTTTCAATACTAGCTAAAGAAACCATTGAACCATCTACGTTCTTAAGATTAAAATCAGTAGCAACATCACCAATGTTGTAACCACCAATTTCTTCTAAAGTTTTAGTTTGTTCTGGACTACCACCTCCTTTAGGTGGTCCTTTTCTATCGCCTCCGTGCGGTGGTCCTTTTCGGTCTCCGTCATGAGGAGGATGTTCTCCTTTATGATCTTTATGTTGATTTTCAGCAGAACGTTCTCCTGTTGTATTTCCTTCGTTTTTACAAGATACAAGTACACTTGCTGATAAGCCAATAATGGCAATTAGGACACTAATTCTTTTCATGTTTGTTTTAATTAAGTTTATGTATTTGGTTTTCTATGTCTTCTAAATTCTCGAATGAACGTTCATAAAATAAGCGTTCATCTTTGTTGAACATAATGGTAAATGGAATGGCTCCAGACCAATTAGGATCTATTTTGTCTATCCAAGTATTAGAATCCGGATCATCTAATAACACGACTTTAGAACTTATATTTTTTTCCTTTAAAAAAGGCTTAAGCTTTGTTTCAATATCTTTTGGGAAATCTAAGCTTACCAAAATGACTTCAACATCAGGATGTTTTGCTGCAAATTGCTCAATGTATGGTAATTCTTTGACGCAAGGCGCACACCACATTGCCCAAAAATTAATGAGATAGGTTTTATCGGATTCCGTATAAATTAAGGGTTCAAATTGATTGAAATCGTAAACAGGAATGTCTTGATTAAGATTCGTAGTCGTGTTAGAATTTAATGTTTTACCTGATTTAGTGTTGTTGCAACTCATAAGAAGGCTGAGTGCTAAAACGAGATATAGTGATGATTTTAGGAGCTTTAACTTTAATAACTTCAAAATGATGTATTCAATTATTTTTGGTTAGACTCCATCAATGATAAAAGGTTTAATTTAAAAGTGATTTTTTTTATTAATTAAACCAAACAGCATAACCTTCGCGTCGCAATTCTAAGGCTATTTGTTCTTCTGCTTTTAAAGCTTCAGCTCTAGTGAAAAATGGATCGATATGATTAAAAAGACTAGGACGTAAATAGGTGCCGTATTTCTCGACAATATTCGCAGATATTTTATGGCCTTTTTTATTTCGATGTCCTGTTTTGTGTTGAAGAAATCGTTCTTTTGGAGTTTTGCTGGTCATACCAACATACAAACATTCTAAAACGCCATTAAATTGCGGATTGGCATTTCTGAACTTCGTGTTTTCCGTAAACACACGTTTCGATAATTCTATAACATATATGGTGTAAAGCGTTTTTGCCATTTTTAAATGTATAGACTCTATTTGTCATCGCTCAATGCGCGATAATAGTGAAGTAACTCTTCTTCATTATTTGGTAGTTTGCCAATACCCTTTAAACTAAAACCTAAACGTTCCAATAGTTTTCTAGAAGCTAAATTAGTTTCAAGTGTATAACCACTCAATTCGGTTAAACAGTAATCTTCTTTGGCAGCAATTAGTAATTGATTCGCCGCTTCAAAAGCATAACCTTTGCCTATATAAGCAGGTAGGAAAGCAAAACCAATATCAGGATCTTCTCTGTCTTCTCTATGATATAAACCACAAGTACCGAGTCTTGTATTATCTGAGGTTCTAATAGCAACGTAATTACCGTAGCCATATTTTTTTAACTGTGGAAAGGCTTTTTCGATGATATAATCTTTAGCATCTTTAACTGTTTTTACGTTTCTATTGCCGATATTTTCAATCCATTTTGGTGTGTTCATTAACTCTAAGATAAATGCAGCGTCATCAGTATCAATGGGCTTGATAAGTAACCTAGGAGTTTGAAATTGTTTATAGATAGACACAAATGTTTGGTTTTATTTTTTGAAATCGTCCTGAGTTAAATTAGTATTGAATTTTATGTTAGTCCAACTTACGATAATCCATGGCTTGTCATTGACGTCTGCATTCCATGTTGAAAGCTTATATTTTCGTTTTGTCGGCATTAATAAACCGTCAACTTCTTCATAGTCTAAAACCATCAAATTTGGAGTTTCCATTTTTCCAAAATCAGCAACCGTAAAAAGAAACTGATCAACTAAGTTAGTGTCTTTATTAATATACAATTGATATATATCTGTAGGTTTGTCATTTTCTGAATCGAAACTCACCTTTACAACGTCATAGTTTTTGTTGTCTATAGTTGTTTCCTCTATAAATTCATAATTCAATCCTGGATCTAACAATTTTTGAAACATCGTAAACCAGTAAAAATTTGTAGGTCTATTAAAAGCGACTCTTTTTAAGTAGTCTTCATTCGTTAAAACGTCACCGTTATGTTTTAACCAATAAGCGTTGCCGTCATAACCTTGTTCTATTACCCCTTCAAGATTGGCTAATGTTCTTTCATGGGTATGGTATGCTCCATATGATAATTCACCGTCAAAAATATATTTTTCAGTAGAGCTGTCTGTTTTTCCATCAGGTGTTTGGTAGGTATACGTGTAAACAACATCTTTAAGTTGACTTAACTTTTCGTAGTTACCTACGTTCTGAACCATATTAAAAACTAGTTCATGCCCTTTATTTTGAAATTTTGGAGTCAGTTCCTGTTCTACGGTGCTAGTTTTATTTTCAGGTTTTACTTGGTTCTCGTTTTTACAAGATACCAAAAGGCCAATTAAAAGAATACTTGTTGTTAGGTGAAGTCTCATTTAAGGTAAAATTAAGCTAATTAATATGCAGTCATTATTGCAGTAAGAATGCTTTCAATGCGTCATAAGAATTAATAGCGATTGCTACTTTTTCTTTGTGCATTACAGCTTCAATTTGTGGAGGTAAATCTATGTTTTCTCTAATCACGTCCTCAACAACATCTAAAAACTTTGTTGGATGTGCTGTTTCTAAAAATACAACATGAGCCTCATTTTCTTTTAAGTAGTCTTTAGCTCCCAAATACCCTACACCTCCGTGAGGATCTGCAACATAATTAAAATCATTATACAATTCTAAAAGGGCAGCTCTGGTATCATCATCAGTGTAGCTGTACGATGATAAATTAGCTTTTAACGTATCAAAGTCATTATTGTGTAATTCTTGGATTCTGATAAAATTACTCGGATTTCCAACATCCATAGCATTACTGATCGTTTGAACAGATGGTTTAGGATTGTACGTTTGAGAAATCATATAATTAACAACCGTAGCATTTGCGTTGTTGGCTGCAATAAAATGCTTAATCGGTAAGCCTAATTTTTGAGCCACCATACCAGCACAAATATTACCAAAATTACCACTTGGAACTGAAAAGACGAGATCTTTATTTTTGGATTTGAGCTGTTTGTAAGTAAACATAAAATAGAAAAGTTGCGGTAACCAACGTGCAATGTTAATAGAGTTGGCTGAAGTCAATTGCATTTTGCTCGTTAATTCAGTATCCATAAAGGCTTGCTTTACCATGTCTTGACAATCATCAAAAACACCATCAACTTCTAATGCAGTTATGTTTTGACCTAGTGTGGTTAATTGTTTTTCTTGAATATCACTTACTTTTCCACTAGGGTAGAGGATAACGACATTGACACCTTTAACACCTAAAAAGCCATTGGCAACCGCTCCGCCTGTATCTCCAGAAGTGGCTACTAAAACGGTAACATCTTTAGTATTGGTTTTGTTAAAGTACCCTAAACAGCGTGCCATAAAACGCGCACCAACATCTTTAAAAGCCATTGTTGGACCATGAAATAACTCGAGAGTAGAAATGTTTTCATTGATCTCAACCACAGGAAAATCGAAATTCAATGTTTCTTCAACAATAGTTTTTAAAACGTCCTCAGGAATTTCAGGACCAATGAATTGTTTTATCGCTTCGAAGGCTATTTCCGTGTTAGATTTATCTTCAATAGTCTCAAAAAATGAGGGCTCTAATGGAGTAATAGATTCAGGGAAATATAAACCCTTATCTGGTGCTAATCCTCTTACAACTGCATCTTCGAAAGTTGTGTTGGGCGCTTTTCTGTTAAGTGAATAGTAATTCATTTTATTTTTATTCTAAATTATTAAACGCTTCATTTAAGTTAACTTTTTAGAGAAAATTCTTTGTGGATCTTCGTGCCTTCTCTGTGAAGCTTTGTGTTATAACTTTTAGTATTAAGTCTTCGGAATAATTATTAAATCACTCGAATTCCTTCAGTATTTATTTTAGAAACATAAGTTTCAAATAATATATCTGTTGTTGAATATACGTTTCTTATCGTTTTTTCGACCTCCTTAGCTGTAGCTTCACTTTTACTCAACATAAAAATTGAAGGTCCAGAGCCCGAAATCGCACAACCCAAAGCTCCAGCTTCTAATGCTGCAGTTTTAACAGCATCAAAATGTGGAATTAATTGTTTACGATAGGGTTCAATCACCACATCGTGCAATGCATCTTTAATTAAATCATAATCTGAAGTATGTAAAGCATGTACTAAACTACCCACATTTGCCCATTGTGTAATAGCATTGCTTAATGGAATCTCTTTAGGTAAAATCGCGCGAGACTCTGAAGTTTTAATTTCAATTTGTGGATGAATTAACGTCGCAAATAAATCCGATGGCGTCGGTAGCTCTAATATTTGCAGTGGAGAAGCACTTTTAACAAGTGTAAATCCACCAAAAATAGCAGGAGCCAAATTATCCGCATGTTCACATTGACTAGCCAAAACTTCGCCTTTCATAGCATAGTACGTCAGCTTCGTTTTATCTAATGGTCTTCCGAGGAGTTCATTCATTCCAAAAACACTTCCTGCCGCACTAGCCGAACTGCTTCCAATACCACTGCCTGGTTTTATTTTTTTATAAATTTCTATTTCAAAACCGCAATCGGGTTGTAAAGCGTCATACATGGCTAAAGCCGAAACTCCTGCCACATTTTTTTCTGCTTCAAAAGGTAAATCGTAGCCTTCAATTTTTGTGATCTTTATACCTTTTTCTTCTGTTTTTCTGATGACCATTTCGTCACCGATAGTATCTAAACAAAAGCCTAACACATCAAAGCCACAGGCGACATTAGCTACGGTTGCAGGTGAAAATATTTTAATTTCTTCAGTCATCATATTAGTTATTAGCGATTCTAATGATATCAGCAAATAACCCAGACGCTGTAACATCTGCACCAGCACCAGCACCTTTAATGATTAAGGGTTGCTCAGGATAGCGTTGCGTGTAAAACATTACGATATTATCTTTTCCTTTTAAGTTATAAAATGGATGCCCTTCAGGAATTTCTTGAAGTCCAACTTTAGCTTTTCCATTATTAAATTCGGCAACAAATTTTAGTTGGCAGTTATTGTCTTGAGCAGATTTAAATAAGCGTTGATAATACGCTTCGTCTTCAATCAATGTTTTGAAGAAGTCTTCAACAGTATCAGAATTTGAGGCATTTTCGGTTAAGAAATTATCAGTTTCAAGTTGAGATAATTCAATAGCATGACCACTTTCACGAGCTAAAATTAAAACTTTACGAGCGACATCAATTCCGCTTAAATCTATTCTCGGATCTGGTTCAGTATAACCTTCTTCTTGTGCTTGTTTTACAACATCGTAAAAAGTAGTTTCTGCATTAAAATTATTGAATATAAAGTTTAAGCTTCCAGATAATACAGCCTGAATAGTATTTATTTTATCTCCTGACGTAATCAAATTACTCAAGGTGTCTAATACAGGTAAACCTGCACCAACATTGGTTTCAAATAAAAAGGACGCATTGTATTGTCTTGATAGCGCTTTTAATTCATTGTAGTATTCAATGTTGCCAGAACATGCAATTTTATTACAAGCGACTACAGAAATGCTTTGCTTTAAGTAGTTGCCATAAATATTAGATACCGCTTCATTTGCCGTAATATCTACGAACACAGAATTTCTTAAGTTCAAGTTTTTAGCGTGTTCAAAAAAACCATCTAAAGTTGCTTTTTCTCCGTTTTCGAGTTCCTGTTTCCAGTTCTTTAAATTAATACCTTCGTCGTTAACAACCATGGTTCTAGAGTTTGATAACCCAGCGATTCTTAAGTTGATTTTAAAGTTCTCCTTTAAATACCCTTTTTGTTGTTTTATCTGTTCTATAAGTCGTTCTCCAACATTACCAACTCCAGTAATAAAGAGATTGATTTGTTTGGTCTTAATTTCAAAAAACTGCTCGTGTAAACTATTTAATGCTTTTTTTACATCGTTTTTATGAATCACAGCAGAGATATTACGTTCAGAAGCCCCTTGAGCAATGGCTCTAATATTCACGTTGTTTTTACCAAGTGTACTAAACATCTTCCCGCTTATACCTTGATGATTTTTCATTTTATCACCAATTACGGCGATGATAGATAAGTTGGTTTCTAAAACAATAGGGTCAATTTTTTGCAGCGCAATTTCATATTCAAAAACAGAATCAATAGCTATTTTTGCACGTTGCGCATCGAGATCAGATATTCCGAAACAAATAGTATGTTCTGAAGATGATTGTGTAATTAAAATGATATTAATTTTCTCTTGAGCAAGCGTTTCAAATAACCGCTTACTAAATCCGGGCACACCAACCATACCATTACCTTGTAAGGTAAGTAGGGCTACATTATCAATATTGCTAATTCCTTTTACAGGCGAATTTCCATTTGGAGTTACGTTTTGCGTAATTGTAGTACCAATAGCATCAGGATCTAAAGTGTTTTTAATCACAATAGGAATTTTCTTTTTAAGTACAGGCATTACTGTTGGTGGGTATAAAACTTTGGCACCAAAATGTGATAATTCAACAGCCTCTTGATATGATAATTCTACAATTGGTGAAGCTTGTTTTACTAGTTTAGGATTAGTGGTGTACATACCACTGACGTCTGTCCAGATTTGTAATTCATCAGCATCCATTGCCGCTGCAATAATAGCTGCTGTGTAATCTGAACCACCACGACCTAAAGTTGTTATTTCACCATTGATAGAGTTTGAGACAAAACCAGGAAGTAAAACAATAGGACTAGAGTTTGAATTAAAAAAGGATTGGATATTAGTGTTTGTAATATCGAAATATACGGTAGCATTATTAAAATTTGAATCTGTAACAATGAGTTCTTGCGAGTTCTTTAATGCCGCGTCGATTGCTCTAGATTCTAATGTATAGTAAATTATAGTCGATGATAAATTTTCACCAAAACTTAATAATTTATCCTTAGTTTTTGGGGACAATTCATTAATAAGATAAATACCGTCTAAGAGACTTTTTAGGTCACTTAATTTTTCTGTAATTAAATCATGTAAATCATCCTGCTTTTTTTGTATTGATTTATCATTATCAGGATTTAAAAATAAACCCTCAATTACAGCATTGTGAATAGACCAAATGGTATCATATTTATGTTTGTAGTCTAAATCTTTATTACAAGCTAAGTTTCCTGCTTCTAATAATTTATCTGTAATGCCACCAACGGCAGAAACCACAACGGCAATATTGGTTGTTTTAGATTGTTGATCTAAAATAGAAATGACTTTATTTATGTTTTCGGCTGAACCAACTGATGTTCCACCAAATTTGAGAACTTTCATACTAAATATATTTTAAGAGAATAAAATGTCTGTATAGACAATTAGGGACGGAGAGCATATTATAAATTACCCCAAAGGGTAATAATTGTTGAAATAAAAAACATAAATGCACACATAGCGTGTGAATTGGAAATTATGGATATGTTATTTTTTTTCTTCATTACATCTCAAATGTATTATTTTTATAACAATAAAAAAACAATTCGTTTCTTTTTAGGGATTTGTTAAAAATACGTCTTCTAATTATTAAAAATGAAATGAAACTTGCTATTTGCAAACGCTTTTAAAACAATATTCGACATGTCCGCAGTATAACCTTCTCAGTTAAAAGAGAATGAAATTATGGATGTGAGATATACTATTAATAAACAATACATATTATTACATGAAATTATTTTCTAAAGAACAAATTTACGAAGGAGATAAATTAACTACAGAACGCCAAAATATTTCCTCTACAGACTTAATGGAACGTGCAGGTACACAAATATTTAATTGGATGCATGCTCGAATGCAAGGTGCACAAGTACCAATTCATGTGTTTTGTGGTATTGGCAACAATGGTGGTGACGGACTTGTTTTAGCAAGACATTTAGTAACACATGGCTATAATGTGGTTACATATATAGTGAATTGTAGTGATAAGCGTTCTAAAGACTTTTTGATTAATTACGATCGTATTAAATCTGTTACTAAAAAATGGCCAACAATGTTGAGCTGCAAGGAAGATTTCACTGAAATTGAAATTGGTGTGGATGACATTATTGTAGATGCTATTTTTGGTATTGGGTTGAATAGACCTCCAAATGATTGGGTAAAAGTTTTATTTCAAAAATTTAAAGCATCCAAAGCATTTACGTTGTCTATAGATATACCTTCCGGATTATATACAGATAAAGCCGTAGAAGAAGAGAATGCTGTTGTTTATGCAGGTTATACTTTGAGTTTTCAATCTCCAAAGTTGGTATTCTTTTTACCCGAAACCGAAAAATATACTGTACAATGGGAAGTTTTGGATATAGGTATAGATCGTGATTATTTAATAAAAACCGAAACGGAAGTTGAGTTGATTTCAAAGCATGAAGTCTTACCTATATATAAACCGAGAAGAAAATTTGCGCATAAAGGAGATTTTGGGCATGTGATGATTTTGGGAGGAAGCTACGGTAAAATAGGAGCTGTTAATCTAGCGAGTAGAGCAGCTTTAAGTGCTGGTGCAGGATTGGTAACGGCGTACATTCCAAAATGTGGATATCACAGTTTGCAAACGGCTATACCAGAAGTAATGGTGATTACAGATGATTCTGAAACGCATATTTCAAATATAAATTTCAATATAGAACCAACTGTAATTGGTGTTGGAGTAGGACTTGGTACTTCTGCTGAAACGGCAAAGACACTTGAAGTATTTTTAAAGAAAAATAAAGCTCCATTAGTGATTGATGCAGATGGCTTAAATATATTGTCACAAAAGAAATCACTTTTAAAATTGTTGCCAGCACAAACCGTATTAACACCACATCCTAAAGAGTTAGAACGGTTAATAGGGAAATGGTCCAATGATTTTGAAAAACTAGAAAAAGTAAAAGCTTTTTCAGAAAAGTATAAGGTTATTGTCTTAATTAAAGGAGCACACTCCATCACGGTGAATAAAAATAAATTGTATATAAATACCACAGGAAATCCAGGTATGGCAACAGCAGGAAGTGGTGATGTGTTAACAGGACTAATTTCAGGTTTAATAGCGCAAGGATACACGCCTTTGGCTGCTACTATTTTTGGAGTGTATCTGCATGGTAAATCCGCAGATATTTCCATAGAAGATTATGGTTATCAAAGTTTAATAGCGAGTCACATAATAGAAACTATTGGTGAAGCTTATATCGATTTATTCAAACAACCAGAACCGCCAAAAGAAGAACCGCAACAAGAAAAATAATAACATAAAAAAAGCCTGTTTAAATTTATTTAAACAGGCTTTTAATTCAATGATGTTGAAATTAGATACTCAACTCATTAAATAAATTTATTAAAGCAGAGTTAGATGGTCTTGGCGCATCTGCACTCACAATATTTCCATTAGGATCTATTAATATAAATCTTGGAATTCCACTAACTTTATAATCTTGTATAAACTGAGACATAAAACCATTATCAGCAATTAACTGCATACCACCTAATTCCTTTTCACTTACCATTTTTTTCCAACCTTTATAAGCTTCAGCAGGATCTCCTTTATAACCTCGACCTTCATCAACAGAAATACTTACAAATTCTATGTTTTTTCCTTCATATTGTTTTTCAACTTTTTTAAGTGAAGGTATTTCCTTAATACAAGGACCACACCAAGTTGCCCATAAATCTATATATACGTATTTACCTTTTAAGTCAGAAAGTGATGTTTTTCCACCAGCATAATTTTCGTAGTTTTCAAAAATAGGTGATGGAGATCCTTTTGGAAAAGCATTAAGTCTAGCTTGCTTACTTTCCATAAATTTAGAAAGTTGCTCCACAGTCATATTAATGTTATTATCCATAATAGCAACATGAGTAGAATCTACGTCAGTATATTTAAGTTTTAAATCTTCGTAAGCAGACTTATAACCTACAATAGCTTCTTCCACTTGACTCATATCACCTGTAGCAACAAGATCTTCGGTAAAGTGATTTTTAGAAATTAAAAAGGATTGAACCGTAAAATTATTTAGATCAGAATCATCACCCTTAAAAATAACAGAATCTATAAAGGCATTATAATCCGTTTCAAAAGAAGACACGTTGTCATTTTTTAAGTATATCTGACCGTATTCCTTTCCGTGTTGAAAGTTGTAATCTCCAGCTTCAACTTTTAATGTGTCGTTAAATGTACCATCATCATTTAAGGTAATTATCTTTTCGTAAGCTCCTGGCTTAAATATTTTTAGGGTTTTACTTTCATCAGGATTTGCAATTTTTCCAGAAAGTGTAACATAATCTTTTGGTTCTCCTTTACATGCAAATAATGTAACTGCCACGCAAAGTGATAATAATCGTTTCATAACTCGTTTTTTTGTTTGAAAGCAAAAATAAACATTATATAGTAAGACCTATTTTAAAATTATTATAAAATTTTATCTAAAAATGATAAAATCAAAAAGCCTTCAAAAGAAGGCTTTTATGTCATTTATAAAATTGTTTTGCTTATATATTTAATTCATTAAATAACTCTATAAGTTTTGGATCAGAAGGTCTCGGAGCATCTGCACTCACAATATTACCATCAGGATCAATGAGTAAAAATCTTGGGATACTATTAATAGCATAATCAGTAACAAATTGTGATTTTGAATTATTATCAGCAATAAGTTGTATGCCTCCTAATTCTTTGTCATTAACCATTTTAACCCATTTATCATGTGCACTTTCTACATCAATTGAAGTGCTCACAAAAGCAATGTTTTTTCCATGATATTTTTTCTCAAGTTCCTTAAGTGATGGGATTTCGGCAATACATGGGCCACACCAAGTTGCCCAAACATCTATATAAATAAACTGCCCTTTAAGATCATCTAAAGATGTTGTACCACCTTTATGATTCTCATAATTTACAAACTTAGGTGATGGCATACCTTTAACAAGTTTTTGAATTTTATTATAATCTTTAGTTAAGTTGTCTTTGAATTTTTCATCTGAAGATAATCCCATAATACCTTCATAATAAACTTTATTGTCGTCATTATTTGGAGCTATTCTGTATTGAAGTGTACTCGCTAAATCGTTCTTTAGTTCCGGAAAAGCTTCTTTATTAATAAATTCAAATACTTCAGTAGGACTATCAGCTTCACCAATTTTTTGAACGTAATGATTTTTTACTAAATTTTTATAGCTTTCTACACTAGTATAGTCCGTTTGATTTTTGTAATCTAAGTTTTCAAGCGGCTTCATAAATTCAGGTGAAGGTATAAATGCTTCATTTTTTGAATAATACTTATGAGCTGAAGGATAATTTTGAATAAAACTTAGATAGTCATATTTAATGTTTTTTTCTTCTATACTGACAAATTCAGGATTTAAATCTTTTTGAACTTTTAAAAGTTTGAATTTAGAATTTTTAATATCATTTATTGCAGAAAGAAATTCAGTTTCGTTGCTAGAATATAATTTTGCAATATCAATATTAGCATTTTCATTCGCCATATATTTTGCGGCTAAATAATTATTGTTTTGAGAACCTGCGCCAGTGTAAGCTATGGTTTCGTCAAACATTTCTGTGTCTAACGTTACATTTATATTATCCTTTGGAGAAAGGTAAATAGCGGAAGTTTCACCACCGTGACTTAAGCTGTAAAATCCAGCTTCAACTTTTAGAGTATCTGCAAAAGTTCCGTTATTGTTTAACGTAATCTCTTTGACTTTTTCGCGTCCTTTTAAGATTGTAACTTTAAGGTCTTTTGGGTTTTCTATTTTACCAGAAAATAGGGTGTAATCTACTTTTGCTTCTTCATTACACGCAAAGCATAGTGCAACTACAAAAACGGCTATTAATCTTTTCATATATTTTAATTTGTTTAACATCAAAAATACATAATCTAAGATAATGATTAGAATTGAATGAAATATTAATTATTCCATGGTAAAATCCAAAATAATTCTCAATTTTGAAGACATATAAAATACACTTCATGGATAACTATCATATCATTTCTTCTGACGCTTTAGATATTGTAACAATTTATAATATTTTTTATGAAAAGAAGAAGCTAAAACTTTCAGAAGCATCGGCAAATAATATACAGAAATGTAAAACGTATTTAGATAAAAAGTTAGCCAATGAAAAAAAACCAATGTATGGAATTAACACAGGATTTGGTTCGCTTTATAATGTGAAAATCTCTGATGCAGATTTAAGTCAATTGCAAGAAAATTTAGTAATGTCTCATGCCTGTGGAACAGGTGATCGTGTACCAGAATCTATAGTTAAAGTGATGTTGCTTTTAAAAATACAATCGCTTAGTTATGGTCATAGTGGAGTGCAGTTAGCGACGGTAGAACGACTCATCGAATTTTTTAATAATGATATATTTCCATTTGTTTTTACACAAGGCTCTTTAGGGGCTTCAGGTGATTTAGCACCTTTAGCACATTTGGCATTGCCTTTATTAGGTAAAGGAAAAGTAGTACATAATAACGAGGAATATGATGCAGCCGTACTTTTAGACAAATTTAATTGGAAGCCTATTACACTTGAAGCTAAAGAAGGTTTAGCCTTATTAAATGGTACGCAATTTATGAGTGCGTATGGTGTGTATTTATTATTAATGTCTCATAAAACATCGTATTTAGCTGATATTATCGCTAGTATTTCTTTAGATGCTTTTGATGGACGCTTAGATCCTTTTCATGATTTAGTCCATGCAGTAAGACCGCATCCTGGACAACGCAAAGTGGCAAGACGCTTTAATGAGTTTCTTAAAGGAAGTGAGCTTATTACACGCGAAAAAGAACATGTTCAAGATCCTTATTCGTTTCGTTGTATTCCACAGGTGCACGGCGCAACAAAGGATACTCTAGATTTTGTTGAAAAAGTTATTTTGACTGAAATTAACTCAGTAACTGATAACCCTAATATTTTTCATGAGGAAGATTTAATTATTTCTGGGGGAAATTTTCATGGTCAACCATTGGCATTGGCCTTAGATTATTTAAAAATTGCCATGGCCGAAATTGGAAACATATCTGAACGACGTGTATTTCAACTCGTATCTGGTTTAAGAGGATTGCCTGCATTTTTAGTAGATAATCCAGGACTAAATTCTGGTTTTATGATTCCACAGTACACCTCAGCAAGTATTGTTAGTGCAAATAAACAAATGGCAACTCCGGCAAGCATAGATAGTATTGTGTCGAGTAACGGACAAGAAGATCACGTAAGTATGGGCGCCAATGCCGCAACACAAGCGTATACCTTAGTTAAAAATGTAGAGCGCGTTATTGCTATTGAATTGATGAATGCGTCGCAAGCGTTAGAATTTAGAAGACCTTTAAAAACATCACCATTATTAGAATCGTTTTTAGAGCAATACCGAAAAGTAGTGCCGTTTATAAAAGTAGATGAAGTATTGCATAATTCTATAGAAGCTTCAATTCAATTTTTAAAGGATGTTGATATTGAAATTGAAGAATTATTTTTGAATTCTTATGATTTAAAGTAATAGTTAATAGTGTTTGCTGCTGTTTTTAAACAGGCTCTTTTAACTCAGCGAGAAATTAATATAGGTAGAAAAATCTTCTGTTAGCAAATAGATATTTAAACTCATTGAGCTGCGATTATCTCATCAGCCCAAGCAAAAGCGTCATCCATTTTGCTAAAAATTTCAAATGGTTTTTTAAAAAACATTCGTTCTATTTGAGCATTAATTTTTGCTTGATAATTGTTAGAAACTACGACCAAGCCTATTAAATTTTTAATTTGAGCAGTTTTAGAATAAACTTCTGGATTTACCGAATAGGAATGGATTCTGTGTGAAATATAAACAAATGGTTTGTTTGAAAAGTAAGTCTCTGTTACTTTTATGAGTGTATTGTTGTGTTCTGTAGAGACAATAATGCCTTCTTTTATAACAACTATAACATAATGGTCATAAATTGTCATATCACAAAAATCGAAGTTTAGGGTTTCGTTCATGACTATGGTGTGAATTCAAAAATATAAGATAAAAAAAACTCTTTCATAAAGAAAGAGTTTTTTTTAATATTGAGTCTTGTTTATGATTCTGTGGTTTTACTAGAAGATTTAATCTTAATGCTTAAAACATCATTTTTTTCATCTAAATCCATTGAGATCGTATCTCCTTCATGA
This sequence comes from Winogradskyella thalassocola, assembly GCF_900099995.1. Taxonomy (GTDB): domain Bacteria; phylum Bacteroidota; class Bacteroidia; order Flavobacteriales; family Flavobacteriaceae; genus Winogradskyella; species Winogradskyella thalassocola. The sequence goes on along the minus strand of NZ_FNCZ01000009.1, from coordinate 114,905 downwards.
ATTTTAGAGTTAATAATTTCTTCTGCAAGTGCATCTTCAACATATTTCTGAATCGCCCTATTAAGAGGTCTCGCTCCGTACTGTTTATCAAATCCTTTTTCAGCAATATAACCTTTCGCTTTATCTGTAAGCTTCAGTTCGTACCCTAAGTCTTTGATTCTGTCTATAAGCTTAGCCATTTCAATATCGATAATTTTACCAATATCTTCTTTTTCTAAGGCGTTAAAGACAATAACATCGTCTATTCTATTTAAAAACTCTGGTGCAAATGCTTTTTTAAGTGCATTTTCTATTACAGCTTTAGCATGGTCTGATTCTTGGGCAACTGCTGCTGCAGTACCAAAACCAACACCACTACCAAAATCCTTTAGTTTTCTAGCACCTATGTTAGACGTCATGATAATGATTGTATTTCTAAAATCAATTTTACGACCTAAACTGTCTGTTAAATACCCATCGTCTAAAACTTGTAGCAACATATTGAAGACATCTGGATGTGCTTTTTCTATTTCGTCTAAAAGCACTACAGCATAAGGCTTACGTCTTATTTTCTCAGTCAATTGTCCGCCTTCTTCATAGCCTACATAACCTGGAGGTGCTCCAACTAAGCGAGAGATTGCGAATTTCTCCATGTATTCACTCATGTCGATTCTAACAAGGGCATCATCGCTATCAAATAACTCACGCGCTAAAACCTTTGCTAACTGCGTTTTACCAACACCAGTTTGTCCTAAAAATATAAATGATCCAATTGGTTTATTAGGATCCTTAAGTCCAGCTCTATTTCGTTGAATAGCTTTAACCACCTTTGCAACAGCTTGGTCCTGACCAATTACTTTTCCTTTTATTAAATCTGGTAATTTAGAGAGTTTTGTAATCTCTTTTTGCGCAATTTTATTTACAGGAATTCCTGTCATCATAGAAACGACATCAGCAACATTGTCTTCTGTCACAATTTCGCGATGCTGTTTGGTCTCTTCTTCCCATTTTTCTTGGGCAGTAGCCAATTCTTTTTCTAGTCGTTTTTCATCATCTCTAAGCTTTGCAGCTTCTTCGTATTTCTGTTTTTTAACGACGCTATTCTTGGTTGCTTTAACTTCTTCAAGTTTCTTTTCTAATTCAAGAATTTGTTTTGGCACATCTATATTCGTAATATGAACTCGAGAGCCAGCTTCATCTAAAGCATCAATAGCTTTGTCTGGTAAAAAGCGTTCTGTCATATAACGACTCGTTAATTTTACACAGGCTTCAATCGCTTCATCTGTATAATTAACATTGTGATGTTCTTCGTACTTACCTTTAATATTATTAAGAATTTCAATAGTTTCCTCAACAGAAGTTGGCTCTACTATGACCTTCTGAAAACGACGTTCTAAAGCACCGTCTTTTTCAATATACTGTCTGTACTCGTCTAAAGTTGTTGCACCAATACATTGTATTTCGCCTCTTGCTAATGCCGGTTTAAACATGTTAGAAGCATCTAAACTTCCTGTGGCTCCACCAGCTCCAACAATAGTATGAATTTCATCTATAAAAAGAATAATATCATCATTCTTTTCAAGCTCGTTCATAACGGCTTTCATACGTTCTTCAAACTGACCTCTATATTTTGTACCTGCTACTAAACTTGCTAAATCTAAAGTTACGACACGCTTATTAAATAAGGTGCGAGAGACTTTACGTTTTACAATTCGTAAGGCAAGACCTTCAGCAATGGCAGATTTACCAACGCCAGGTTCTCCTATTAATAAAGGGTTGTTTTTCTTTCTTCGACTTAAAATTTGAGAAACACGTTGTATTTCCTTTTCTCTACCTACAACAGGATCTAATTTATCCTCTTCTGCAAGTACAGTTAAGTCCCTTCCAAAATTATCTAAAACAGGTGTTTTTGATTTTTTATTCGTTTTGCTAGTTTGTCCACCAAATGGATTTTGCTTTGCTTCTTCTTCGTCATTCATATCGTCATCAGAAAACGATTCTGCTTTTGGAGTGTCTAAATAATCATCTTCGCTAGTTATCATAGATTTAAATTCTTCTTTAACGTTATCATAATCTACTTTAAGCTTATTTAAAAGCTTGGTTGTAGGGTCATTTTCATTTCTTAAAATACACAACAGTAAATGTGCGGTATTAATAGAGGTGCTTTGAAACAATTTAGCTTCTAAAAATGTTGTTTTTAGAGCACGTTCTGCTTGTCTTGTTAAGTGTAAGTTCTTTTTTTCGTTAGATGTTGTTGCTATATTTGGATTAGCAGGACTTAATATCTCTACTTTGCGCCTTAAGTGATTTAAATCGACTTCTAACGCACTTAATATATCAATCGCTTTACCATTACCATCTCTTAATAGGCCAAGCATTAAATGCTCTGTACCAATAAAATCATGGCCTAATCGTAAGGCTTCTTCTTTGCTATAAGCTATAACATCTTTAACTCTTGGGGAAAAATTATCATCCATACTATATTCCTTTCTGCTTTAAAAATAATAAAAACATATTGAGTATAAGGCAAAAACTATACCTTAATTATATGTTGCAAACGAAGAGACTAAAAAAGTGTTTTAAATCAAAGGAAATATGCAGATACTTATTAACGAAAAAGATATTAAATATTGTTAATAAAAAATCCCAAAAATCGAATAGATTTTGTCTATAAACAGTAGTATTTTGGTTATCTTAGCGCGTTGCGAAAACTTACGAAAAAACTAATTAAAATTATATATGGCAGAAGGAGAAAAGCTCATTCCAATTAACATTGAAGATGAAATGAAATCGGCCTACATTGATTATTCAATGTCGGTCATTGTGTCACGTGCGTTACCAGATGTAAGAGATGGTTTAAAGCCAGTTCATAGACGTGTACTTTACGGTATGCACGAACTGGGAATTAGAGCGAATAGTGCACATAAAAAATCAGCGAGAATAGTTGGTGAAGTTTTAGGAAAGTATCATCCACATGGAGATACCTCAGTTTATGATGCAATGGTACGTATGGCTCAAGAATGGAGTTTGCGTTATATGTTAGTTGATGGACAGGGTAACTTTGGATCTGTAGATGGTGATAGTCCTGCAGCAATGCGTTATACTGAAGCAAGAATGCGTAAGATATCTGAAGATATGTTGGCAGATATTGACAAAGAAACTGTTGATCATAAATTGAATTTTGATGATACACTTCAAGAACCAACGGTGCTTCCAACGCGTATTCCTGGACTTTTAGTCAATGGGGCATCTGGTATTGCTGTTGGTATGGCTACAAATATGCCACCACATAACTTAACTGAGGTTGTAAATGGTACAATTGCTTATATCGATAATAACGACATTGAAATTGATGAATTAATTCAACATATAAAAGCTCCAGATTTTCCAACAGGAGGAACTATATATGGTTATGATGGAGTTAAGGAAGCTTTTCATACTGGTCGTGGGCGTATTGTAATGCGTGCAAAAGCGATAATTGAAGAAGTACAAGGTAGAGAGTGTGTTATTGTTACTGAAATTCCTTATCAGGTTAACAAAGCAGATATGATTAAGAAAACTGCTGACTTAGTTAACGAAAAAAAACTAGAAGGTATTGCTACCATTAGAGATGAATCTGATAGAAATGGTATGCGAATTGTTTACGTTATAAAACGTGATGCTATTCCTAATATCGTTCTTAATAAGTTATTTAAATATACGGCTTTACAAACGTCTTTTAGTGTGAATAATATTGCACTAGTTAATGGTCGTCCACAATTATTAAACTTAAAAGAATTAATCCACTATTTCGTTGAGCATAGACATGATGTTGTTGTTAGACGTACGACTTATGAACTACGTAAGGCTGAAGAACGTGCACATATCTTAGAAGGTTTAATTATTGCTTCGGATAATATTGATGAAGTGATTAAAATTATCCGTGCATCATCTAATGCAGATGAGGCTCGTAATAATTTGATTGAGCGTTTTAAACTGTCAGAAATACAGGCGAAAGCTATTGTCGAAATGCGTTTGCGTCAGTTAACAGGTTTAGAACAAGATAAGTTACGTTCTGAATATGACGATATCATGAAAACAATTATTGATCTTAAGGATATCTTAGACAAGAAAGAACGTCGAATGGATATTATTAAAGGAGAGCTTGAAGTTGTTAGAGATAAATATGGTGATGAGCGTCGTTCAGTTATAGAATATGCAGGTGGAGATGTGAGTATTGAAGATATGATACCAGATGCACAAGTTGTAATTACCATTTCACATGCTGGTTATATTAAGAGAACTTTACTTTCAGAATATAAAACACAGCATAGAGGAGGAGTTGGGCAAAAAGCATCAACAACGCGTAACGAAGATTTCTTAGAACATTTATTTGTAGGTACTAACCACCAATACATGTTATTCTTCACGCAAAAAGGAAAATGTTTCTGGATGCGTGTTTACGAAATTCCAGAAGGCTCTAAAACTTCTAAAGGTAGAGCTATTCAGAATTTAATAAATATTGAGCAAGATGATAAAGTGATGGCTTTCATTTGTACTCAAGATTTAAAAGATGAAGAGTATATTAATAGTCACTATGTCATTATGGCGACTAAACAAGGTCAGGTTAAGAAAACATCTTTAGAGCAATATTCTAGACCAAGATCTAACGGAATTAATGCTATCACTATTAAGGAGGACGATGTTTTATTAGAAGCGAAGTTAACAACTGGTGAAAGCCAAGTGATGTTAGCCTTAAAATCTGGAAAAGCAATTCGTTTTGAAGAAGCCAAAACAAGACCAATGGGTAGAAATGCTTCTGGTGTTCGTGGTATTAGACTTCAAGATGAGAAAACAGATGAAGTTATCGGAATGATCGCTGTAGATGATATGGAAAGTAACATTTTAGTAGTGTCCGAGAATGGGTATGGAAAACGCTCTAGCTTAGAAGATTATAGAATTACCAATAGAGGAGGGAAAGGTGTAAAAACCATTTCTATCACAGAAAAAACAGGTAATTTAGTGTCTATTAAAAATGTAACTGATGAGGATGATTTAATGATTATTAATAAATCTGGAATCGCAATTAGAATGGCAGTAGCCGATTTACGTGTTATGGGTAGAGCAACACAAGGTGTTAAACTTATTAACTTAAAAGGAAATGATTCTATTGCAGCTGTTGCCAAAGTAATGAAAGATGAAGATGAAGAAGAGATAATAGATGTAGATGCTGAAATACTTGATAGTGAAGATGCTATTGAAGATGGCACGGCTATTGATAATAATGACACAGAAAGCGAATAATTAACAACAAAACGATTTAATACAAGATGAAAAAATTACTGACAATAGTGCTAACTTTAGCAATTACCTCATTGTCTTTTGCACAAAAAAATGAGATAAAAGCAATTGAAAAAGCACTTAAAAACTCAAATTTTGCGGATGCTAAATCAGCATCAGCAGCAGCTGAAGCTTTAATTGGTAGTATGGACGATAAGTCTAAAGCTAAATTCTATTTATTAAAAGCACGAGCATTGTATGCAAATGGTGCTGGTACAGATGCTAATATCGATGAGGCTATAACAAGCTTAGATAACTTGAAAGATTTAGAATCTAAAATGGGAAAATTAAAATATACCCAAGAAGCTAATGATATGACTACTGGTATGGTTAATACATTTTTAACCAAAGCAAATGAGGCTTTTACTAATAAAAACTATAAAGTTGCAGCAAAGCGCTTTGAGAAAGTCTATAGAATGTCTCCAAAAGATACTCTATATCTTTATTATGCCGCTTCTTCTGCAGTTACAGAGCCAGACTATGATACTGCTTTAGATTATTACGTTCAACTTAAAAATATGGGGTATAATGGGGCAGAGATGAATTATTACGCAACTAATGTTGAAACTGGTGAAGAAGAAAATTTTACAGATAAAGCATCAAGGGACTTTTCAGTTAAAGCGAAACTACATAAGGCTCCTAGAGATGAAAAAAGTAAATCTAAAACAGCCGAAATAGTAAAAAACATTGCTTTAATATATGTGTCTCAAGGCGAGAATGAAAAAGCTTTAGGAGCTATGGCAGATGCTAGAGAAGAAAATCCTGATGATATTGGGTTATTATTATCTGAAGCTAATGTATATCTTAAAATGGGTAACAGAGAGCGCTTTAGAGATTTGATGGAAGAAGCAACTAAAAAAGATCCGGGTAATGCTGAGTTACAATATAACTTAGGAGTTTTGGCCGCTGAAGGTGGAAACTCGGAAGCAGCAATAAAATATTATGAGAAAGCAGTTTCAATCAATCCGAATTATGTTGATGCTTATACAAATATAGCTGTTGTTATTTTAGATGGTGAAGCAAAAATCGTTGAAGAAATGAATGCTTTAGGTACTAGTAAAGCTGATAATATAAAGTATGATGAATTAAAGGAGAAACGTACTCAAGTCTATGAAAAAGCGATTCCTTATTTAGAAAAAGCTTTAGAATTGAAAAATACTAACGTTGATGCAGCTAGAACTTTAATGAACATTTATAGCGCCTTAGGAGAAACTGATAAGTTTAAAACTATGAGAGCTAAAGTTGAAGCGATGGAAGCTTCTGCTAATGGTAATTAATTTTATTATTTAGAATATAAAAAAAAAGCGACTTTTTTAAAAGTCGCTTTTTTTTTATACTATTTTTTTAATGACCCTCAGTTTATGAGTATGTACGTTTTTATCAATATTATAAATACCGCTATGATCTAAGCGATCTATTCTAACTTTCCCATGGGCATGGATAACATAATTGTCTTCCATTATAATCCCAACATGAGTAATATGACCTTCAGAGTTATCAAAAAACGCTAAATCACCTGGTTCACTTTCTTCTATAAAGCTTAAGGCTTCTCCTTGTGTAGCTTGCTCAGAGGCATCCCTAAACAATTTATAACCATTAATTTTATATACCATCTGTGTAAAACCAGAGCAGTCAATTCCAAAAGGTGTTTTTCCTCCCCACAAATAGGGAGCATTTAAAAATAAAAATGCAGATTTTACAATGTTTTCTTTATTGCTTTTTGAAGTTAAAACAGCTCCATCAAAATTATGATTAAGGAAGTCTAAACCATTTAAATCAGACCCAACAGGTATCGGGTATAAATTATTTGAAGCATCTGTTACAAATTCGATTAAATCTTTAGATAAATTAATATCGGATGTATTTAAATCGTTATAATTAGCTTCTTCAATTTCAAGATACTGTTTATTATCTATCCAGCCTTCGTATTTATCGAAAGCAAAACGGATACGACTCCATTTTTTACGCTGTTCAAGCACTTTAAAATAGTCACCATACAATGCTTGCGTTACCATTTCACTGGTATCGCTAGGTTCAAGTCTTATAGGTACAATTCCAAGATTGCAAATGCCGTATTGCATAGGGTTGGGTTAAGCGCGTTCTATTACCACTGCAGAAGCACCACCACCACCATTACAAATAGCAGCTGCACCTAATTTGGCATTATTTTGATGTAAGACATTGATTAACGTCACTAAAATTCTAGCACCAGAACAACCTAATGGGTGTCCTAATGAAACAGCACCACCATTTACATTGACGTTAGTATCAGTTAATCCTAAAATTTTCATATTTGCTAAACCAACAATAGAAAATGCTTCATTAAATTCAAAGAAATCAATTGCATCTATGTCAACATTAGCTTTTGCTAGTGCTTTTGGTAATGCTTTTGAAGGAGCAGTAGTAAACCAATTAGGTTCATGTGCAGCATCAGCATATCCTTTTATAACAGCAATTGGTTTTAAACCTAATTCTTCTGCTTTTTCTCTACTCATTAAAACTAATGCAGCAGCTCCATCATTAATTGTAGACGCATTTGCTGCTGTTACAGTTCCGTCTTTCGTAAAAGCAGGACGTAACGCCGGAATTTTATCCATTCTCACATTAGCGTATTCTTCATCTCTATCAACAATAACAGGTTCTCCACGACGTTGAGGAACTTCCACAGAAATCACTTCTTTGTCAAATTTACCTGCATCCCAAGCCGCTTTAGAGCGTTCGTAAGATTGAATAGCAAAAGCATCTTGATCTTCTCTTGAGAATTCATATTCCGTAGCACAAGCATCTGCACAAACTCCCATGGCATTATTATCATATGCATCTACTAAACCATCTTTTTGCATGCCGTCTACTAAGGTCCCAGGACCAAATTTAGTTCCGGTTCTAGCGTGGAAATAATGAGGAATTAAACTCATGTTTTCCATACCACCAGCAACAACAATATTAGCATCTCCTAGTTGAATAGCTTGAGCTGCTTGCATTACTGCTTTCATACCAGAAGCACAAACTTTATTAATCGTAGTACAAGGAATTGTATTTGGTAAACCAGCAAAAATAGCGGCCTGTCTTGCAGGTGCTTGTCCTGTACCAGCTTGCACAACATTTCCCATAATAACTTCATCGACCAATTCTGGTTTCAATTTAATTTTATCTAAAGCTCCTTTAATAGCTGCAGCCCCTAAACGTGGTGCTGGTACTGTAGATAGGCTTCCTAAAAAACTTCCAATTGGTGTTCTTACTGCTGAAACGATAACGACGTCCTTATTCATTGTGATTATGTTTGATGTTATTTGATGCGAAATTAAACATTTTTTGAGAGATTTGAGAATGTATTAATGATATTAGCCGTCTAAAATTCTAATATTTATTACATTTGATTGTATATGAATGTATTCTACAATAAGTGGTATAAGAATCACGCCTTAGTCTATAAGATTTTGTTGTTTATAGTAACAACATTATTTATAGTATATCTATTTCCAAAAACAGGAAAGTTTAGATACTCGTTTGAAAAAGGAAAGCCTTGGCAATCCGAAAACTTATATGCGCCTTTTAACTTTGCTATCAAAAAGTCTAAAGAGGAATTAGATAAGGAGAAGAGCGAAATAAAAGGCCAAAGTCTCGTTTATTTTGAAATAAATACGGAGATAAAAGAAGAGGTGTTATCTGATTATTTAACAAGGTTTAATCAGGTGTTTAAGGATTCTAGTAATTTTAGTATTGAAAATTCTGACCTGTACAAAAAAGGAAAAGCAATTGTTAATAGTCTTTACAGTTCAGGCATATTAGATTCCGATTATAACTATGCTGACGATAGAGCTGTAAAACTAGCGACCGCTAATAAAGTTGAAAAAGAAATTCAATATGGAAGTTTATTTGAGCTGAGTAACTTACGTCAACGGGTAGAGTCGGATATGGGGAATTCCATTCCTATAGATGTAAAAAAACGCATAGTATCTGTTTTTTTCGACGTTATTAAACCTAATATTAAACTTAATGCGAGCTTAACAGAAAAAGCCTTAGAAGAAGAGCTATCAAGAATATCTCTAACAAGAGGGCGTGTAGAGAAAGACCAGCTCATTATTTCAAAAGGACAAGTTATTGAAGAAGCTCAATATGATATTTTAAGCTCTTTAAAATCAGAATATGAATCGCAAGTTTGGAATTCAGCCAATTACAATTGGGTACTTATAGCATATACGTTGTTGGTTGCCTTGGCGCTGTTAATGTTATTATTATTTCTTAGTAAGTACAGAAAAGAGGTCTTTATAAATAATACAAAAGTTACGTTTATATTTTTCAATATTGCGTTAATGATCTTGTTGAGCACTTTGGTGATTAACTTTAATTCTCAGTATATCTATGTCGTCCCATTATGTATTTTACCCCTAGTATTAAAAGCCTTTTTCGATGCTAGATTGGGTTTGTTTACGCATGTGCTTACCGTTTTGCTTTTAGGTTTTGTGGTGCCCAATAGTTATGAGTATATGTTTCTTCAGATTATTGCGGGTATGGTTACTATTCTGACGGTTTCGGAATTGTATAAACGTGCTAACCTTTTCATTTCAGTAGGTCAAATAACATTTATTTATATCATTGCTTACTTTGCCTTTTTTGTGATTCACGAAGGGCAACTAACAGGGTTAAAAGTTGAAATTTTTGGGATGTTTATCCTCTGTGGTTTGGCAACGCTATTTGTTCAACCTTTAATTTATATCTATGAAAAAATCTTCGGATTAGTATCTGACGTGTCGTTATTAGAACTTTCTGATACCAATACCAAATTATTGAAAGAATTATCTAACCGAGCACCTGGAACATTTCATCATTCGTTAAACGTTGCGAATTTGGCAGAAGCATCAGCCAATGAAATTGGCGCGAATGCTATGTTGGTTAGGGTGGGAGCTTTATATCATGATATTGGTAAAATGAATAATCCAACTTATTTTACTGAAAATCAGAGTACAGGTATTAATCCGCACGATGAATTATCGAGTGAAGAAAGTGCTAAAGTAATTATAGATCATGTTCTAAACGGGATTGAAATTGCAAAAAAATACAATTTACCAGATCGTGTTATAGATTTTATAAGAACGCATCATGGAACGAGTTTGGTTTACTATTTTTATATGAAAGAAAAGGCAGCCAATGAAAATGTAGACATCAAAGATTTTACCTATCCTGGACCAACTCCTTTTAGTAAAGAAACCGCCATTCTGATGATTTGTGATAGTGTTGAAGCAGCTTCTAAAAGCTTAAAAGAACCAACAAGCACTAAGATTAATGATTTTGTTGAGAACATAATTAACAAGCAAATGGAAAGTGGTCAGTTTCTAAATGCTGATATCACCTTTAAAGAAATTCAGGCTCTTAAGAAAGTACTTAAGTTTAAGTTGGCTAATATTTATCATTTAAGGATTGAGTATCCTGAGTAAATTGAAATATGCCTCAGTGTGTGTGTTGTCCACGTTCTTTACTTTTCAATTGACGATATTATAAACACAAAAAAACTCAATATAAATGTTATTAAGGCTTCTTGTGATTGCACGAGGATTCGAACCTAGGACCGCCTGCTTGGAAAGCTGATGCTCCACCAACTGAGCTGCTCTCACATTTTGTAATTAAATTGCTTTAATTAGTGGTATTTCAATATGTAGAATCGTTATGTTTATTTTAGATTACTTCGCTTCGCTCAGTATTTTGGATTGGTGAGTCAATCGAAATGATTTTTATAAAAGTGAGCTTTTGTAAAGCTGCATTTAAAAATCATTTGTGGGGAGAGCAGGATTCGAACCTGCGAAGACGTAGTCAGCAGATTTACAGTCTGCCCTCGTTGGCCGCTTGAGTATCTCCCCAATACTTTAATTCAATATTTCAAACTAAAAAGACCTCTCAATTTAGGATGTCTTTAGAGCGAGAGACCGGGTTCGAACCGGCGACATTCAGCTTGGAAGGCTGACGCTCTACCAACTGAGCTACTCTCGCATTTTTGGTTAGCGGTCGCGAATATATAAATATTTTTTAAAAATGTATTAATTTTTCTTTTTTTTAGGCTATAAAATTTACTGTAGGTTCAACGTAGAACTTATCTATAGATTTAGAGTTGAAATATGTGTTATAAAACACAAAAAAGCCTCAACATAAATGTTAAGGCTTCTTGTGATCGCACTAGGATTCGAACCTAGGACCGTCCCGATTATAAATCGGGATACTCAATCATTCAGTACTATTTATTAGTGTGCGTATAAACTCACTAGATTTTTGCTTTTTTACATACATCTCGTATTGATAAGCTTCAGATTTGGTTGTAAATTCTTTTGTATAAACAACAGTCCAAGGAAATCCGGATTTGGTAGATTTACTTCTTCCGGTATTATGGCGTTTAAGCCTATCTTTTAGATCAGCTGAATGTCCGACATAAAATCTATTTTTTGATTTAGAATATAAAATATATGTAGTATACATAATTCTAAGATACTAAAAAAAGCCTCACTATTTTTAATATGGCCTATTGTGATTGTACTAGGATTCATGCTTAAAGCTGTCCTGATTATAAATCTCGATGCCCTATCTCAATGATTTTCGAATTTGTTATATAATATAACTATAAAACACAAAAAAGCCTCAACATAAATGTTAAGGCTTTTTGTGATCGCACTAGGATTCGAACCTAGGACCGTCCCGATTATAAATCGGGATGCTCAATCATTCAGTGCTATTTATTAGTTTGCGTATAAACTCACTAGATTTTTGCTTTTTTACATACATCTCGTATTGATAAGCTTCAGATTTGGTTGTAAATTCTTTTGTATAAACAACGGTCCAAGGTAATCCGTATTTGGTAGATTTACTTCTTCCGGTATTATGGCGTTTAAGCCTATCTTTTAGATCAGCTGAATGTCCGACATAAAATCTATTTTTTGATTTAGAATATAAAATATATGTAGTATACATAATTCTAAGATACTAAAAAAGCCTCACTATTTTTAATGCGACCTATTGTGATCGCACTAGGATTCGAACCTAGGACCATCCCGATTATAAATCGGGATGCTCTATCTCAATGATTTTCAAATTTGTTATATAATACATACTTATAAAACACAAAAAAGCCTCAACATAAATGTTAAGGCTTCTTGTGATCGCACTAGGATTCGAACCTAGGACCGCCTGCTTAGAAGGCCAAAAAAGCGACTATTTTTAAAAGTAATATTACTTGTAAGTGTTTGATTTATTGAGGTTTAGTTTATTTTAGGATTGTTTGATATGATTTGTACTCAAACAAAAGTGTGCGTAAAGTGTGCGTAATTTTTGCTAACTTTATATCTAAAATTACTGAGAAATGGCACGAGCAAAATTAATTTTGGATACCAGAGCTAAATCAAAAACTGCGAATGAAGGGTTGTTTCCAATCGTAGTTAGAGTTTTTCATAAGAGACCTAGAATGATTCGTCTTCCTTACAAGACGTCTAAAGCTGGATGGGATGCAAATAACATGACAATGAAAAAATCAGTTTCAGTAAATAAGGATTTGGATTGTGATGAGATTAATAAAGCGTTATATGAAAAACTTCATTCAGCAAAGACTTTGATCAATGAACTTGGTGATACTCTTAATCAGATAACAGTTGATACGCTAGTTGAGAATATTAAGAAAATATGGGATGATAAATTAGATTCAAAGGTTAAGAAAGATCTTTCTAATGAAATTACTATTGCGGAATGGGGTAACGTTTTAATAAATCGAAAACTGAAATCTAACAAACCTGCAACTGCTAATTGGTACAAAAATGCAATAACAGCTTTTGAAAAATTCAATAATAATTCTCCTGTAAAGTTTCATCAGATTACAGTAACTTTTTTAACTGATTTTGAGATAGAACATTTATCAAAAGGAAATTCTAAAAATTGTATAAGTTCATACGCAAGAGCAATTAGAGCTATTTATAATAGTGCAATTAAAGAAGATGTATTTATACCATTTAAACATCCTTTTTCTAGTTATAAAATTCCATCTACAACAAGAACAAAAAAAAAGGCATTGTCTAAAGAAAAAATAAATGCTATTCGAAATTTGAAATATGAAGAAAACAGTACTCTTTGGCATACAAGAAATTATTTCTTAGCCATGTTTAATTGTAGAGGTATGAATTTAATTGATCTTGCTAAATTGAAATTAGGTGATATAAAGGGAAATAGAATATTTTATGGCAGAAGTAAAACCAACGACCCTTTATCAATTAGAATCACCACAGAATTTTCTGAAATACTTAATAAGTATACCCATGATAAGGAGCCCAATGACTTTATTTTTCCAATAGGTTATGACGGTTCGGTTGAAGCTTTTAAAAAATATCGCTCAGACAGAAGATTAATTAACAAATTATTGAAGAAAATTGCAAAAGATGCAAATATAGAAGAAAAAATAACCTCTTATTATATACGACATTCTTGGGCAACTATCGCAAAAAACATGGGCATTTCTACGGAAATAATTAGCGAAGGGCTAGGGCATCAATCTATTCGAACAACTGAGGTTTATTTGAAAAGTTTCGAAAATATAGTTTTAGATGAAGCAAATGATCTTATCGTTGGTTAATTATTAAAACAATCTCATGAAATAACTCATAAGAATATAGATAATATGTTTTGGTCTTCCTATGCATTAAAGTTATATTAGATTATTTAGTAAATCTAAAAGATATTTTGAATAAAAATATTATAACAGCGTTTAAGTATAATTTATTTAAAATACATATTTGAATGAGTTGGTACAGTTTAATAATAAATATGCTCGTTACACCATAAATTTTTTATAGCTCGAATCAAAGGGATTTACGATCTATAGAATAAAATGATGCCTTAAATTGATCTTTCATTTTAGCTGCGGTTTCTCCATTCACTATAAAATCTGTAGAGATAACAGTGATCCTTAATAACTCTTTAGATGGTGTATCATTATAGCTAATTTTACCGGTTTTCTCGACTAAAACAAATTCTTCCTATCTTAATTTTTTTAATTAAGTGGACTAAATCAGATGCTTCAATAGTAATAAATTAATCTCCTTTTCTTAAAACCATATCTCCAAAAACCTCATTTAAGACTTCAAAATCAATTTTGTTTTCGCTACAAAATTTTCGAAACCCAATTAAGATTTTTTTTAGATTAGGATCTTTATCTGGTTATATTAAAAGAACCTTCTTCATTGAATTATAATTACTGAGAAATGGCAAGAGTAAAATTGATTTTGGATACTATCACTAAGTATAAAAGAGTGATAGAAGGGCGGTTTTTTATCTTTCTGCTACTTTCTAATAAGATACTTTGGATTATTCGTCGTTTTGATTAGAATTCTAAACGGGATGAGAAACTAATAATACAATTATTAAAAACATCTATTTTTGTAGATAAGGATTTGTATTTTATCAGAACTGAGATTCCTTTAAAATAAAATTCATTTTAATTAATACTATATTTGGTTTATTCTTTAACAATTTGATAGAAATTTAGGAAGCTTTTAATTTGATTAATAAGATTTGAATTTTAGTCTTTGCCAAATTTTTCATGAACAAATTATGTCTAAAAAACGTTTAGTATTAGTAGTTATTTTCATCTAGTTTTAAGATTATTTATTTGAACAACGATATGATGCTAATCACTCAAATTATAAAATATTACTCATTATCTCATAGAGCAAAATTACTATTAAAATTAATATTAATTTGGATCCAAAAGGATTAAATGCATATTAAAAATCTTAATCAATACTTCATAAAATTAGGCATAAAATTCTGTTTGAATAAAGTTTAACAATCCTACTGACCTAGGTCATTTCTAAAACTCTAGTTTCCATGTAATTTAGCAGTAAATAAATTGTTTAACTTAAAATTATAAAATTATGTCACTTGTAAAATTTAGAAACAGAAGACCATGGGGAAATCTTGTTACATCAAATTTTTTTGATAATGATGATTTTTTTAGTAACCCATTATTGAGTAATGAACTTTGGAATACGCAATTGAATGAGCCAGCGCTAAACATTAAAGAAACCAACGAAGCTTTTGAGGTAGAATTGGCAGCACCTGGATTTTCTAAAAAAGATTTTGAAGTAACCATCGATGACGGATGCTTAAATATTTCAGCAGAAAATTCACATTCTGAAGAAGAAAAAGAAAACAACTATACACGTAAAGAATTTAGCTATAATTCTTTTGAAAAAAGATTGCAACTTCCAGATTCTATAAAAGAGGAAGATGTTAAAGCAAAATATAAAGATGGTGTGCTTAGTTTTAATCTTATTAAAAAAGAAGAGGCTAAACTGCACAAGCCAAAGAAAATTGATATTGCGTAAAGTGTGATTTTTAATGAAGATGTTTGGAGATTACCCTCTTGCCAAAATTTTTTATCTAAAAGTTTTGGCAAGAGGGTTTTTAAATCTTTTACTTGTAGTAGTGATTGATTTTAATTTATAATACCAATGACCATGTCAGAACCTTTTTCTCTTTCCATAAAATCTGTAGTAGACAGGTTAAACAGTAATACTAATTCTGGTATAACTGAAAGTAAAGTAAAGGAACGTATAAAGGAATATGGCAAAAATGAGATAGCAGCAAAACTACCAAAGAAAACAATAAAAATCTTAATAGACCAATGTAACGATCCAATCATCCTCATTCTCCTGGTTGCAGCAGGTCTTACTTTCGTTTTTAACGATGATTTGCCCGAGACTATAGCTATAATCACTGTTGTCCTAATTACAGTAATTATAGGCTTTATAATGGAGCTACAAGGCATTCGTTCTCTTGAAGCACTTCGACAGATGGGATTTACTGAGAGCACGGTTTTGCGCAACGGAAAAATTAAAACTGTAAAATCATCTGTACTTGTACCAGGTGATATTCTTTTAATGGAAGTAGGAGATGTCGTTTCAGCGGATGCTCGGCTCATTACTGTTGAAAACTTAGCAATTAAAGAAGCATCGTTAACTGGAGAAAGTAGAGCTATCTACAAGCATGTCAACGTTCTACCTCGCGCCACTATATTATCAGACAGGAAAAATATGGTGTTTAAGGGAACCACTGTAGAGCAAGGTTCTGCAAAAGCAATCGTAGTTGCTACTGGAAAAAACACGCAACTAGGTAAGATTCAGGAAATGGGAAGTACGATTGAAGAAGAACGAACCCCATTAGAAAAAAAAATAAGTGCATTAAGTAAACGGCTTATATACCTTACCTTATTTTTTGCAATCCTCATTATTTTTACCGGTTATTTAAGAGATTTGGATATGCGTTTAATCATAGAAACAGCCGTAGCATTAGCTGTTGCAGCAATACCAGAAGGGCTTCCTGTTATAGCAACTATGGCTTTGGCAAGAGGTATGATGAAACTATCCAAGCGAAATGTTATTATAAAAAAAATGGAGGCTGTTGAAACTTTAGGAGCTACAAACATTATTTGTACAGATAAAACAGGTACGCTTACCGAAGATAAAATGCAAGTACATACCTTGATTTTTGAAGGTGAAGTTCTAAGCGAAATACACAACAAAGACAATGTTTACTTTGAGAATATAGAAAAATCCAAAGCTTTAAATGTTATAATAATGAATAGTGTTTTGTGCAACAATACTATTTTAAATGCAAAAGACATGAAAGGAGACAGTGTTGAATTGGCACTCATTCAGTTTGTTAAAAAATTGCATATTAATCCAAAAGAAATTAAAGAGAATAATCCTGAAGAATTAGAGATTCCGTTCAATACCTCTAGTAAATTAATGGCAACATTAAATGTAACAGAGAAAGGGTTCACGGTTTACGTAAAAGGCGCTTTTGAGAGTGTTATAAACCTTTGTAATACCATTCTTAAAGACAACAAATCACAAGTATTTAAGAATAAAAAAGAATGGACTAATCGCGTTAATAATTTGGCATCTCAAGGGCTAAGAGTATTAGCTTTTGCTTATAAAGAACTCGATGAAAAACCAGAAAAAAATAAGGTGTTATCTCAGTTAACTTTTATTGGAGTTATTGGATTTTTGGATCCAGCTAGAGAAGATGTAAAAGCAACCATAAAAGTGTATAAAGAAGCGGGTATAAAAGTGGTAATGATGACGGGAGATCATCTAAGAACTGCAAAAAAAATAGCTCAAGAAATTGGCTTATTACCTCAAAATTCGGTTTCAAGTAGTATTTTACATGGACAAGACTTACAATTTGAAACTGAACCAAACCCTACTATGGTAACAAATATATTGAATGCTTCGGTTTTTGCGAGGGTAACACCAGAGCAAAAATTAAAACTGGTTTCCCTTTATCAAGTAAATGATAATGTTGTAGGTATGTTTGGTGATGGTATTAACGACATTCCTGCTCTGCATAAAGCAGATATTGGGATTGCCATGGGCATTAGAGGTACACAAGCAGCAAGGGAAGCAGCAGATGTTATTCTAAAAAATGATAAATTTACAGCAATGGAATTGGCCATTAAGCAAGGACGTGCCATTTTTGATCATATAAGACAGTTTGTGGTATATCTACTGTCTTGCAATTTGGCAGAAGTAGTGTCTGTAGGTTTGGCAGCTTTACTCGCTTTACCAGCACCATTATTACCTTTACAAATATTGTTTTTAAATCTTATTACAGATATATTTCCTGCATTAGCCCTAGGTATGGGAAAAGGAGAAGTGGATATTATGAAACGTCCACCAGGGAAAGCCAACGAACCGATTATGTCTGCAAAACGATGGAAATCAACCATTATCTTCGGGCTTTGCATAACGACTGCTGTTATTGGTATTACTGCCTATGCTCACTTCGTACTTCAACTAACATCTAAAATAATAAACAATATGGCATTTTACACCTTAGTTTTAGCGCAATTATTAAACGTTTTTAACATGGCAGAAAGCAGAGTATCATTTTTTAATAATGAAATTTTAAAAAATCCTTGGATATGGTCTTCTATTGTTATATCACTATTGATAACCGTGGGTATCTATTACATTCCGCCTGTGTCAAACGCACTTTTCTTAACCAATTTATCTACAGAACAAATAGGTTGGGTAATCGTTTTTGCTTTTGGTTCATTGGTTTTATCACAGATTTTTAAACGGTTAGGATTTACGTTTTAATCGTGTTTTACGCACTTTTTTATACATAGACTTTAGACTATTTTTATAGTTAGTAATAAAGCAATTATTAGTGAAACATAAAAAAAAGACCATTAAACCTATCAAAGCTCATTGGTCTTTTTTGTAATCTCATTTATACAGTAATGAGTATTTTAATTAATTTTTATAAGCATTGTTTCAAATTTATAAAAAATTACCATCTTGGTCCGTTTTAACTCTAATGGTTTTCTCTCCATTAGTCAATTTTAACTTATAGGTTTTTTTAGATTCCCATTCTGGCTCAGAATAACTCACTTTATAGATATCTTTATCTACTGCCCAGTTAGGAAACCGTTCTACTAACGCTTTACTTACTGAAAGTGGTAGTTTTACGTTCTTATAACGTTCAATAGTTCTAAGTAACTTACCATCTTCGTCATAAGTAGCTACAGCATATCCTTTTGGAATATAAAATGACACATTGTAACTATCATATTCATCGCTGTAATACTCTTCTTTTGTTACATCAAACTTAGCCAGTTTTATTTGTAAATCTTTAACGCTTTGATCAATATCTTCATCCACCACTTCATAAATGTATTTGTATTTGATAGGGCGAACGACAACTGTGTCGAGTTCAACTATTTGTGCAAATATTGGCGAGGTGAACGCACAAATTAATAAAAAAAGAAATAAATTTTTCATAATAATAAAGTTTAAAAGTTAATAATATTCAAATTTAAACATCAAACAAAAGCTGTAAAATGACCTCGGTCATTAGATTGATTTTATTGTAGTAGAAGCATCTTGGAATCTAGCTATAGATTAAATTTTGGTTTTGTTAAAACTCATTTATTTGATAATCTAAAAGAGGCTTTCATAGTTGCTTTTTTTTGTTGAAATAGCTTTATAGATGAAACAGTCTTTTGTTGTTCCATAATAATGCGTCCCATCAAATAACAAATAGTGGACTCGGCACCTTGGTTTAAATTTACGTTCGTTTTTTCTAAGCCGTCATAACAACCACCAGTTATTGGGTTATACATAATTTGATTGAGATGATTTTTACCTAAAAACCAATCAAATGCTGTTTGCATCATCGTTTTATACATAGGATCTTCAAACGTTTTATAAAAGAGACTTAAAGTCTGTATGGTATAAGAAACATCAATAGGTTGTTCTCCAAATTTACTTGGAATACTGTCTTTTTTATACCATCCTTGATTAGAAATTACTTTAAAATGCCCATTTATAAACATCTTTGATAGTAGAAAATCAAACGATTCTATAGCGACTCTCTTATAAGAATCTTTACCTGTTACTAGATAACTATAAAGTATAGCTTCTGGAAGAACACTATTAGCATACGTTAAGTAATTTTCAAACCAGTTCCAGCTTCTTATCGCATTGACATCGTAATTTGAAATAAGGTTTTTTGATAGTTTTTTAATAATTGATATCGCATTGTTATCTTTATCTGCAGAGTTATATAAATATAATCCTTTTATCACAAAACCAATAGCTCTAGGAGACAAAATATTGCTCATCCATGGTATACTTCGTAAGAGACTTAATTTCGCTCTAGTTACAAAAGTTTTTGGTAAATGTTCTTTTAAAGAAACAACGGTTCCCAGAGCCCAAATAGCTCTTGCATTAGAATCCTCTAGATTTACATAGTCGTTTTTTATATGCGTGTGGTTGTGCTCATCCACATAGTTTATAAAAGTGCCATACTCTGTTTGGCAACGCTCAATAAAAGATAAGTATGTATCTATAAATAATAAGTTTGAAGATTTTTTAAACACATTATAATGCATACACATAGTGATTAACGCACGAGCATTATCATCCAAGGTATATCCAGAATTAATATCTGGTTCAGAAATTTTGCTAAACTGAATTATGCCTAAAGCTGTGGTCATATTTTTTAAATGGTTTAGCTTTATTGGAGGATAGTTGAATGTAGTTTTCAACGATTCATCGATACTTTTTTTATAAATATCAATTTGTTTTATAGCGACATTATTCCATGAAGATGCTCTTGTTTTTTCAAAAGCGGAGAGTGCCATAGACTCTCGTAATGTGTTATTATGTAGTATTTTAATTGTTTCTTTCGCCATTTGTTCTGAGTCTTCAATAGGTACTAATATTCCTTCGTTAATTGAAAGCACTTCGTTAGTATGCGGAATAGCTGTTGCCACGATAGGACAAGCGCAACTCATGGCATAAGCAAAAGTGCCACTTACGGCTTGGTTGGCATCTTTAGAAGTAAATAGGTAAATATCTGTTGCCTTTAAATAGTCCAAAAGCTCGTCTATTTCTAAATAGCGATTAATAAAACTGACATGGTTTTTGAGTTTGAGTTCTTTAACAAGCAATTCTAAAGAATCTCTATAGTCATCTTTGTTGTTTACTAAGGTATTGGGATGTGTTTTGCCTAAAATTAAATACAAAACATTAGGTGTGTGATTAATAATTTCTGGCAATGCTTTTAAGGCTGTCTCAATACTTTTGCCTGAACTTAAAAGCCCAAAGGTTGACAAAACTGTGCGATTTTCTAAATTAAATTTACGTTTAGCATTTTGAGTATTTTCATAATTAACGTTATGAGTGCCATGTGGAATGCATGCAATACTATTTTCATTAATATCATAATCGTCTACTAGTATCTTTTTAGATTTTTTAGTCATTACAATAACAGAATTACTATAAGAAATAAGTAGCTTAACAAAAGCCATTAATTTTTTATCAGGAGTTGGTATAACGCTGTGAAATGTGAAAGTTACTGGTTTTTTTAGTACGTCCAGAAAACCTAATAAATAGTTTCCATAAGTGCCACCAAACAAACCAAATTCATGTTGTATATGTACCAATTTTATAGTATTGTCGCCATTTATTTCTCTGCCAATTTTAGTGTAATCTGACTTTAATGTGGGATTGATGGTAAAATGAACATTATGATTTACATCTGTATTATCTGAAATATCACAGATTTCGCAAGCCAACTTTTCACCAAAAACATCAGTAATAGCAGAAATAATATCTTGGGTATAAGTAGCAATGCCACATTGTGTTGGAGGAAATGTTGATAGAAACAGTATTTTAGGTGGTGAATTTATTTTCATTGTTTTTATTGATTTTTCAGTTCATCTAATAGTGTATTAATATTAACGGATGCCACTGCTACGCAACTATCTGCTGCGCCATAATAAATATAAAGCTCATCATCAAAAAGAGCTGTTCCTGTTGGGAATACTACATTGTTTACGTAGCCTACTTTTTCATAACTTTCAGTAGGAGAGAACAAAGGTTTATTAAGTCTTCCTAGTACTTTTCTAGGATCATTCAAGTCTAATAAAACTGCAGAGGCATGATAAATTAAGTGTTTTGTATGGTTTTCTACACTGTGGTATATAACCAACCAGCCTAAATCAGTCTCAATAGGAGGACATCCACCACCGATATGGCTACTTTCGTGTTTATATTTTGGTTGTAATACAATATGTTGTCTTAAATTTGAAATGTAGGTCTCCCAAAATGCTACCGTTAACTCAGAAGGGTCATTGAAATATAAGATTTGAATAGAGGGAAAAAGTCTGTGGAATACGGCAAATTTTCCATTTATTTTCTTCGGAAAAAAGATAATGTTCTTGTCCCAAACATATATTTTTCCTTTCATTAATCGCTCAAGCTTATACCGACAATATAAATCATAGAAAAGTGTATGATGGATACTTATTTTTTCATAATTATTTTTAATAAGCTCTGAATATTCTTCAAAGGTAAATTTGGGTGTAATAATACCTTGTCGTTCAAAGCTTTTTAAATCTTTTGAAGTAGCATATGCACCAAAAACGTTAATACTGTCATAAGCAGCATACGAAAGATAATAGGTATCATCAATTTTTGTAATTCTAGGATCTTCCACACCTTGAAATTCTTCTGGAGTTTCTGAGAAAAAGATAGGCTCATTATAGCGCTTAATAACTTTTAAAGGACCTTCTAATTTGCTATAACCTATGGTAGAGAAATTTCCATTTCTAACAGCACGATATAATAAATGCACGGTATTTCCTTCTTGAATTGCAGCAGGATTAAAAACTCCTAAATTTTCAAAGCTATTATTCGTCTTTTCGAGAATAATACCATGTTTAGTTACTAAAGTCATTATAATGCATTGGATTTTTGATGAAATTAACTTTATTTAATAACCGCTAAAATGATCTAGGTCATTTCAAAACTGTTTCATTGGTACTATATTTAACAGTCTATTTTTAAATAAATATAAAGATGAAGGAGATTAGTATTGAAGAACAATTAAAAGATAAAGGCATAAGAAATTCATTGCTTATTGAGGCCTTTCAAGATATTCCTGAAGCGTTTTTTTTATCAGAAAACCTACATCCTTATTTTTATGAAGATATCAGAATTGAAAAAGCCATCGAGAAAACAGAACCTAGAGTTATTGTAGTTGCCAGAATGTTAGAGCAATTGGAAGTTAAAGAGGAAGAGAAAATTTTGGTTATTGGAGTAGATTCTGTTTATATTTTGGCAGCACTTTCTAAGATTTATAAGGAGGTATACACCGTAGAAACTACTAAAACTTATGCAGAATGGGCATTAGAAGTCTTAAAGAATATAGAGGTTACGAATGTGCATATAAAAACTGGGAAACTTGTGAACGGTTGGAAAACAAAAGGCCCATTTAATGCTATCTTAAGTGCTTCAGAATTTAAAGAAGTTCCTAATACCATAAAACAACAATTAAACATAGGTGCTAAATTACTGGCTCCAGTTGGACCAGATTGGGCACACGTTATGCTAGAAATTATAGAACGCACTTCTGAAACCGATTTTATCACAAAGGCTCTACGAGATAACTATTTTATTCCAAAGCCAAAACTGATTCCTAAAATTGGGACTAAGATGTATCCTGAAAATGAAATTATAGACGAAATAGGTATTAGTTCCATTCCTTTTAAAACGATTAAAAAATTCCCAATAGATGGATTGTTAGAGCGTATAGGTGATGCTAAAGTGGTGTTATTAGGAGAAGCCTCACATGGAACGTCAGAGTTTTATGCCATGCGGCAAGAAATCACAAAAGCATTAATAGAAAAAAAAGGGTTTAACCTTGTTTGTGCAGAAGCAGATTGGTCCGATGCAGAGCAGATTAACAATTATGTAAGAAACCAATACCAATCTCAAGATTGGATGCCTTTTGCACGTTTTCCTGAATGGATGTGGAAAAATAGGGAAGTACTCGATTTTGTAGAATGGCTTAAAAAAAACAATACTAAACATAATAATACAATAGGTTTTTATGGCCTTGATTTATATGGATTAGAAAACTCTATTGATTTAGTTATTAATTATCTTGAAGAGATTGATTCAGACTTAGCAGCACTTGCAAAATTGCGTTATTCGTGTATTATGCCTTATATGTCAAATCCTACCGTATATGGTAAATTAGTAAAAAATCAGAAATTAGAGAGCTGTGAGAAAGCCGTGCTAAAAATGTTGTTTGATTTGTTAAAAAACAAAAATAAACTCAACCATTCTCAAGCCTATTTTTATGCCTACCAAAATGCGACAGTTGTGGTTGACGCAGAGCGGTATTACAAAGCTATGTACTATGGTAGCGCAGAATCTTGGAACTTGCGTGATTTTCACATGTTTTATACCTTAAAATCATTACTATCTTATCATGGTAAAGACTCAAAAGCGGTTGTTTGGGCGCATAATTCGCATATAGGAAATGCTTTGGCTACAGAAATGTACGCGAGAGGAGAAATAAATATTGGGCATTTATGCAAGGAACATTTTGAATCTAAATCTTATAATATTGGTTTTGGAACCCATACAGGAACCGTTGCTGCAGCTAAAAACTGGGGAGATGCAATGCAAGTTATGCCTATTAATAATTCTTTAGCAGAAAGCTACGAACATTTATGTCATAAAACTAACGTTACTAATTTTACATTGCCTTTAAGAGAACAATATTCAGAAAAAAACTTGAGGGAATTATTAAGCACACCAAGGTTAGAACGCGCTATTGGCGTTGTTTATAGATCAGAAACAGAATTGATGAGCCATTACTTTAAAACTGTTTTACCATCTCAATTTGATGAGTATATATGGTTCAATAAAACAAAAGCTATAACACCACTTAAAATAAAAACAGAAAAGCCTGAGCTAAAATACATGCATCCATTTGGCAGAATAGACAAATAAATAATTTCAATTTATTAATTCTAGCTATTAAAACTGTTGTATTTGTACAAACTTATATTTTCTGTATGTTATAGGTTTTTATAACTCTATACTAGCATTACTCTCAATAAATATTAAAGGATAAAGATGATTCAAAACTAAAAATCAATGATTTAGGTCATTATGTTTAATCACAAGCAAACTGACTCACATCATTTTAAAAATGTATTACTACGGCTATTTTTATTGAAACTATTGATTAAAATTAAATTAAAACGTGAAAATTAATATCCGATAGTTTATACATGTTAATGTATTATTTGAATTTTCAATTAACCATAAAATATTATGTTATGAAAAAAATTACTTTATTACTATTATTTACATTTTCGAACTTTTACGCACAGCAGCAATCCTTCGCAGTTCCCGAAACTTGGGAAATTGATTCTTGGGATGGAACAAATTGGAATTTGTCGTCTAGAACAAGCAATACGTTTAATGAAGATTGTTTTCCCATTGAAACATTACAACAAGTAGATCTCGGAGGCGTTCTTATTAATTCAATATTTATTACCACTAGTTATAATGATAATAATCAGCCAATTTTAATGATTGCACAACTTTGGAATTCTAATACAAATTCTTGGAACAATTTATTCAAAGAGGATTATACATATTCAGGAGGTAACTTAACAGAATTACTAACTTCTGTTTGGGTAAATAATACATGGCAGCAATCAGAGAAGAAAACTTCGACTTATTCTGGCTCAGAAAACCTTCTAATAAACAGCATTACTGAAGAGTGGGTGACGTCTTCAAATTCTTGGGAAAATGATGAGCGAGAAGTGTATTCTTATGAGGTGTATTCTTGTTCAGTTTTTTTTATTTCAACCATTGAAATTCAAGATTGGAATGGGACAAGTTGGGAAAACGATGCTCGTGAAGTCTATTCTTATGCTAATTGTTTAATTGCTACGTTAGAGTCTCAAGATTGGGATGGGTTCAATTGGGAAAATGAATATCGTGAAATATTTTACTATGACGGAAATGATTATTTAATAGAAATAGAAGAGGAAGACTGGAATGGTACTACTTATGAAATCGATTCTAGAATTTTAATAACAAATAGTATTGACGGAAACCCAACGGAAATGATTTCGCAAGATTGGCTCGATAATAATACATGGTTAAATACAATTAGAGATACAAGAACCTATTCTTGTTTACCATTAGCTATTACTGAAGTAGGCGAATTAATAAATTTACGGATATATCCTAATCCTGCTTCAAATAGAATTCACATTAATTCAAATTATAATTTAGATGTTTTTATTTATGATACTAATGGAAGAGAATTATGTTCAAAATTAATAAAGCAAGAACATGATATAATTGATTTAACTAACCTTTCAAATGGAATTTATATTATAAAGCTATTTTATAATAATTCTGTACATATTAAAAAATTGGTTGTAAAGCATTAATCATCAATTCTCAGCAAGTAATGCAATAGGTACTTGTTGAGAATTATTTTTGTTTTAAGAACATCTTGTCTTTGTGATTTTTGTAAGTGTTTGAGGTTCGTTAAATAAGTTTTAACTTGTGGTTTTCTTATTGAGATATGTTTTAACTTCGGTATCATCAACTTGATCGAAATTTTTGTAAAACTGACCTACAGCTCTAAAATTTTCGGGTATTGATAGACAAATAACTTCGTTAATAAATGGTGTGTTTTTTAGTTTTTGTAAAGCACTTTTAGATGATACCGGAATAGCAACCACAATTTTTTTTGGTTGCTCATCATGTAACATTTCAATAGTAGATATAATAGTATTACCTGTAGCAATACCATCATCTACAATAATTAAGATTTTATCTTTAAGTTCTTGCGGTTTTTTATTACCATAATAATCTTGATAGCGTTTGGAAAGCAAAGTTCTATTTTTTTTAGTTTCTTCCTCAATATAATTTTTAGAGACTTCTTTAGCGGCTTCACTTAAAACTAGGCTTTTTAAGGTTACGGCACCAATAGCAAATTCTTTATGCAATGGATGCCCTATTTTTTTAGAAAGTACCACTTCTAAAGGTAAATGCAGCTGTTTTGCTAAAATATATCCCATAGGCACTCCACCTCTTGGGATAGCCAAAATTAGAGCATTCTTTTCTTTGTAGGTTTCCAGTTGGTCCGCTAATAAATAAGCGGCTTCAATTCTATCTTTAAATACCATGATGTTTAGTTTTTTAAATATTTATTAAACCAATTACAGGTTAATTTTGCTACAGCTTCTAATTTTCCTGCTTCAGAAAATAAATGGGTTGCACCTTCAATAATCTCTATTTTTTTAATGCCTAAAAGTTTGGAGTAGGCTTTTTTGTTTAAATCAATAACGACACCATCGTTACCGCCAACAATTAAAAGGGTTGGGCTCTTTATTTTATCTAAAATAGTTATGGCCATATCTGGTCTACCACCTCTAGACACAATGGCTTTTATCCTTGTTCCTAAAAATGGTGTTGCCTTTAATGCAGAAGCCGCACCAGTACTTGCACCAAAAAAACCAATAGGTACATTTTGCATGTCCTTTTGTTTGGTTATCCATTTTGTAGTTGCCACCAATCGTTCAGCAAGTAAATCAATGTTAAACCTATTTTCATAAATAGTATCTTCTGCTTCCGTTAATAAATCAAATAATAACGAAGAAAAGCCTTCCTTTAACAGTAAATCTGCAACAAAATTATTTCTGCTACTCATTCTACTACTACCACTTCCGTGAGAAAAAATAACAAGTCCTTTTTGGTTTTCTGCTATATGCAGTCGTCCTTTTAAGATTGTGTTATTTATTGGGATACTTATATCTTTATATTTCATAATTTTAATTTATTATAAGTGTTTTATGTGCAGGTATTTTAATAACGACATCCACATCTGTCCATAATTTTGAAATACCATCAGTCCCTTTATGAAGCTCATAACATTCCGTATTAAGTGTTTTAAGGGCTTCTTCTCCTTTCCAATAGGTTAGATCCAAATTGGTAAAAAGCCTTATGGTATCTTTTTCAATAGCATAGGTAAATGGAATTTTTTTGGAAGTATGATTCATTTTTAAATCTATAATGCCTTCATTTTCTTTCGCTTTTGTAATTGTGCCTATTATTTTTGAAGTGTTAAACGCTTTAAAAAAATAAGTGTCTAATTTAAAATCTCGTATTGGATTGCTTGAGTTTACAGTTGCCGTAGGTATTGATAATTTTGATTTATTCAAGATGTTTTCAACAGTGCCAGAGGTCTTTTTACTTTCAAATATATAGGTGTTAAAAGTCCCTGAAACATCAACTATATTAGTGAATTTATGAGCTGTCCATAAAATTGAAATTCCAGAATTATCAATGGTGTATAGCTGTTGGTCCGAAAATTGGATTTGGTTAGAGGTCGTATTCGGTAGTTTTTTGTCTGAATTGTTGCAAGTAATCATTCCATATACCATGAGCAGATACATAAGATATTTAGAGAGACGTTTCATTATAATAAGATTCATAAAGCACTTGATTCCTTTTAAGAACAGTTTTAAAGAGGTCATCTTTGTGTTATTTTTTCTTTGTTATAGTTACTAGTTTAAAATATTATCATGTCCAAGTATCGGATAGCCCAGCATTTCTAGGGTGTGCTTAGCATGTTCAAAATCATGTTTTGTAAAAAAGTTAAAGCTTACAGTTTCCTTTTCTAAGTCAACATCTACATCACTAATATGTTGTAATTCTGTAAGTTTGCTTGTAATAGTTTTTGCACAAGTTTCACAGATGAGATTTTGTATGTGTACTGTTTTTCTCATAGTTGTAATATTGAAGGTTCTTGTTTTTTAATATTTAAAGTGTTGTTTATTAATGTTTTATTCATGTTGCTATAACCTATTTTATAAATAGCATCAATGTTTTTTTTATCGAATAAGCCATAATGCGTCAAGTTTTTTGGTGCAATTACGACGTCAAAGTGTATAAATTTTTTTTCATCACTTTTGGCTATTCTAATGTTTATAGCACGTTCAATAATGTTATAAAAGTGTTTAAAATCACTGATAGAAGCAGTTTCAAAGAGATTTAAATACACACCGATTAAAGTGTCACAATCTTTTCTAATAAGTTCTAAAGGGAAATTATTAAGCACACCACCATCAATATATAACTTGTCCTTAATTTTAACAGGAGAAAACAATCCAGGAAAAGCAGAAGAAGCTAAAATCGGTTTTATAAGTTCACCCTCACTAAAGGTTTCAAGTTTACCATCAGTAATATTTGTAGCAGTAATAAATAGTTTCTTTTTTAGTACACTAAAACTGTCTTCTGGAAATTTTTTCTTGAAAAAACTGTAATACTTTCCACTATCTATAAAGCCTGGTTTGTTGAGTGCATATTTTTTGTAGTCCAAAATTTGTACGGTTTTAAAAAATTGCATCATCTCATCACATGTATAGCCATAAGCATATAATCCACCTACAATGGCACCAGTACTTGTACCTGCTATATGTGTTGGGTAAATGTTATGTTCTTCTAAGGCTTTTATAGCACCAACATGTGCTACGCCTCGCATACCACCTCCAGAAAGTACTAAACCTATAGTCTCGCTATTCATTGCTATATAAAAATATTAAAAAACTGATTTTGATTATAATTACTGAAGTTATGGCTTAATAAATGTTCTTGAAATGACCGTGATCATTTAATCAAAAATAAGATTAACCTAATTTCATTTTTTCATTGGATAACTTTGTTTTTCTTATAATATGAAGACATTTTTTTTGTACTTATTTATTTATCATATCTATTTATATGATATTGGTTGTAAGATTCTGATATATATCATATTAAGTGGTTTTAAAAAAGGTTAATTTTATAATAGATATTTTTTATTACAACTAATTGGCGAGTTTTTATTGTATGTAGATTAAACATTCTCAATTAGTTCACTTGGAAAAAATTTAATGACATTTATTAATAAAAACAAATTATAGAAAAAAATACAACACAATTTTTAGTCACAAATGCTATTGAAAATAGTTTTGGTGTGAGAGTTGCATTTAGCACAAAAAAACTCAAATGATATTTAGGTTGTTTAATTAAAGAACTGCTTATCTCATTTATACAACCGTAATTTACAAAGTCTTTTCCGAAAATTGTAATACAGCCAGTTCTGAGTTAAAAATGCATTATAACCAACTTAATTATAAGCAATAAATGATAGGTAGTCTACAAAATGAAAGTCTTTTTCAAAGTATGTTCCAATTAACATCTGAAGGTGTTTTAGTGGTAGATAACACCGCGACTATTTTACTAGCAAATCCTGCATGCGAAAATCTGTTTGGTATTGACTCTGATGATTTATTAGGTAGGAGTTTAGATACTTTAATAACAAGTAAAAATAGAGAACAACTTATAAAATACATAATAAACTTAAAAAAAACAAGGACTAATAAAAATTTTGAAATATTAGGGGTCAAAAATGATGGAAAAGAATTTAATTTAGAAATCAAGTTAACTTCTTCGATAATTGATGGTAAAAATTTAATCATCACTTTTTTGCGAGATGTAACCAATCGAACTGAAAATCTTCTAGAAATTAAGCAAACTAATGATAAGTTAATAGAAAGTAATCAAAAATTTGATTCATTAATTAGTAATATCAAAGGTATTTTGTTTCGCTGTAAAAATAATAAAGATTATACCATGCACTATATTAGTGAAGGTTGTTTAGAAATTACAGGACATCCATTTAATGATTTTAAAAACGCGAATATAAATTACGGTCAGCTCATTATAGAAGCAGATTGCAATAACGTTTGGGAACACATACAAACTGCCGTAAAACAAAAAAAAACTTTTGACTGTAAGCATCGCATTCAACATAAAAATGGCAGTATAAAATATGTTTGGGTAAAAGGGGAAGCTGTATATAACCAAGAAAATAATGGAATCGATTTAGTAGGATTTATTACAGATATAACTGCATATAAAGAGCAGGAATTTACCATAAAGACTAATGAAGTTAAAATGAGAGCATTGTTAGATGCCATACCAGATATGATGTTTATTCAAGATCATCAAGGCAACTATCTTGATTGGTATGCAAAGAATTCTAAAAAATTATTTACAGGGCCTGAAAAATTCATTGGTTTGAATATGAAGGATGTATTACCTATATCTGTATATAAAAAAATTAAAACATCCTACAAAGATTTGCTAGCCTCTGGAAACTTACAGATAGCAGAATATAGTATTGAAGGTAAAAAAGGAATTGAACATTATGAAGCCCGTGTGGTTCATATGAACGACAATAAACTTTTAACCATTGTTAGAGATGTTACAAAAGAAAGAGAAAAGGATGAACAACTTAATATAAAAAATAATGCCTTGGCTTCTGCAAGCAATAGTATAATAATTTCAGATGCGCAAAAAAGAAATACACCAATTATTTACTGTAATGATGCTTTTGAAAAAATTACAGGCTATAGTAAAAAAGAGGTATATGGTAAAAACTGTAATTTTTTGCAAAAAGATGATAGAGATCAAGTAGAGATTAATGTTATGAAAAAGGCCATTGCAGGGGGAAAAGCCTGTCGTGTTGTACTGAGAAATTATAGAAAAGATGGGACACTTTTTTGGAATGATGTTACTATTACACCAGTTCGTAACAATAAAAATAAATTAACCCATTTCATAGGTGTTCAAAATGATGTTACAAATAAGGTTAGGGCAGTAGATCTTAAAGATAGAATTCAAAAAATACTAGAATTAATAGCTCAAGACAAGCCTTTAAAATCGATAACGAAAAAAATTATTGATACAGCAGAAATATATCTTAAAGATTGTATGGGTTCTATTTCCATATTAGATAAAGTAGATAAAACATTACACATATTAGTGGCACCAAATTTACCAAAAACATTCTGTAATTTTATTGATGGTACTGTTATTAGTCCAAAAGCAGGTACGTTTGGTGCTGCAACGTTTTTAAAAAGAGAAGTTATTGCCTCTGATATAGAAACTAACGTCTATTGTGAAGGTTATAAACATATGGCTTTAAAAAATGGTTTAAAAGCTTGTTGGTCATTCCCCATTATGTCATCTATTGATGACGTACTAGGAGTATTAAGTTTTTATAGCTCATTAGCAAGAAAACCTTTTGCTAACGAAAAAGAAATGCTTTTAGATATGACTTATCTAGCAAGTATTGCCATTGAGAAACATAATAATTTAATTGTACTAAAAGAAGGCAAAAAGCAGTTAGAAATATACGCTCAAAAATTAGAAGAAAAAGTAAAGGAACGTACAGAGGAAGTTATGGCAACTGTGAAAGAGTTGGTTGTTACTAATCTTAATCTCAAAGATCAAATACAGATTGCCAAACAAGCAGAAAGTGAGACTATCATTAGTAAATCAATTACCACAGCAATTGCAAAAAATTTTCCAAAAGGCTTAATTGTTGTTATAAATAAAGATTTTCAATTGGTCTTAGCCGAAGGGGAAGCGTTGGATCAACTTGGTTTTAAATCACTTGTCTTTGAAGGCATGAATTTAGATGATCTTTCATTTTTTGCTGAAGAACGAAAAAAAATTATAAGTGAATACATTTTTAAAACTCTCTCCGGAATCCATCTCTCGTTTGAACTTGAATATAAAAACAGATACTTCTCAGTAAACACTGCTCCATTATTTGATGAGAACAACCAAGTAACTAATGCCTTAATGGTTTACAACGATATTTCAGAGCAAAAGGAAATTGAATTTAGAATACAAAATGCACTAAAAAAAGAGCAAGAATTAAATCAACTAAAATCTCGTTTTATATCTACAGCATCCCACGAATTTAGAACTCCTTTAAGTGCTATACTAACTTCTGCGATTTTAATACGCAAACAAAATGGATATGGAACAGAGGTGAAAAGAGAAAAATACGTATTACAAATTGAACAGAATGTAAATCACCTTATCACTATTTTAAACGATTTTCTCTCATTAAGTAAATTAGAAGAGGGTAAAACAAAAGCTGTAAAAGAACACTTCGAAATTATCCATTTTGTTAAAATATTGATTAATGAAAGTAAAGTGACTCTGAAAAAAGAACAGCAAATCAGTTTTAATTCAAGTCTGTTGCATTTAATTGTAAATCTAGATGCTAAATTACTTCGTCGAATAATTACAAATCTCATATCTAACGCATCAAAATACTCCGTAGTAAATTCAATTATAAATATAAAAATAGATAAAAACAAAGATAAAGTATTAATAGAAATTAAAGATAGCGGTATTGGGATTCCTCAGGAAGAACAAGACCAATTGTTTAATCGTTTTTTTAGAGCAAATAATGCTATAAATATAGAAGGAACAGGTCTAGGATTAAATATAGCGAAGCACTATACCGAGCTAATGGGTGGAACTATTAGTTTTGAAAGTAAACTAAATGAAGGCACCACGTTTTGCGTTGAATTGCCCATTAATAATAATGAATGAGGTCTCAATAATTTGGGAATAAAAATATAATTTTCGATGAAAAAAGTACTGATTATAGAAGACAATGAGATTGTTCGTGAAAATACAGCAGACATTCTAGAACTTGCAGGTTATAGCACTGTAACAGCCGAAAATGGAAAAGTAGGTGTAGAAAAGGCAAAGCATTTACTTCCTGATGTTATTGTGTGCGATATTATGATGCCAGAATTAGACGGTTATGAAGTGTTACAAGATTTAAACAAAAACACCAATACAGCTAGTATTCCATTTATTTTTCTCACAGCTAAGACAGAAAAAATAGACATGCGAAAAGGCATGAATCTAGGTGCAGACGATTATTTAACCAAGCCGTTTAGTGAAAAAGAATTGTTAGAAGCTATAGAATGTCGTTTGAAAAAACACGATTTTTTAAAGCAGCACTATTCTCCTTCGATTGAAGGCGTTAGACAATTTATAAAAGCAGCATCTAACTATTTGGATTTAGACCATTTATCTAGAGATTATTCACCGCAAAAACATAGTAAGGGATTTGTACTCTATAGGGAAAACAATAGGGCTAATTATTTATATTTTATACAACGTGGAGCAGTAAAGACTTATAAAACCACCGAAAAGGGTAAAGAGTTTGTTACAGGCTTGTGCAGCGCTGGTCATTTTGT
Organism: Winogradskyella thalassocola; assembly: GCF_900099995.1. GTDB lineage: Bacteria > Bacteroidota > Bacteroidia > Flavobacteriales > Flavobacteriaceae > Winogradskyella > Winogradskyella thalassocola. The sequence goes on along the minus strand of NZ_FNCZ01000009.1, from coordinate 81,124 downwards.
TGGCCAGTTATCATTATTGTCAGACCATGGGAGCTATATAGAATCTGCAGCAATACTTGAAGATGCAGAACTGTACGAAATTCCGAAATCGGATTTTACAACCCTTTTGCACACCAATAAAGATGTTGCCAATAAGTTTGTTAGTATAATATCAAATAATTTAGTAGAAGTACAAGAACAACTAATTAACGTGGCTTTTGGAACTGTAAGACAACGTGTGGCTAAAACTTTATTAGACATACATAACAAGTCTATTTTACTAAATAACGAAAACAATGGTATAAGTATTAGTAGAGAGGATTTTGCGGGTCTTATTGGTACAGCTACAGAAACGGCCATTCGTATGCTCACCGAATTTAAGAATGAAGGTTTAATAACCATTGGCCATGCTAGAAAAATAGTGATAGACGACAAAGAAACCCTTGAGGATATTGCCCTGTTTGGTTAAACCTACATTGTATGACACATATTGAGCCTAAAATAATCCGTCAAATTTTTGTGTTACTATTAATTATATTTACTGGTAGTTTAATTTTTTACGAAATACTTCCTTATTTAACAGGTGTTTTAGGCGCAATTACATTTTACATTTTATTAAAAAGTATAATGAAAAAATTAGTGTTTCATTACTGCTGGAAACCTGCACTAGCTGCTGCTACATTAATGATAGGTTCTTTTTTTGTTATTCTAATTCCTCTTATTGGTTTTGGATTATTGTTAGGTGAAAAAATTTCTGACATAGCTCGTAATAGCGAAAAAGTAATTAATGCTCTTAAAGATTTAATGGGAAATCTGGAAACTGAAATAGGAATAGACATTAATTCTCAGATCGATACACAATCAGTTACCACTTTTTTAACGGAGCGTATACAGAATATGGCAGGCAGTACTTTTAATCTATTTATAGCTATCAGTATTATGTACTTTATGCTCTATTTTATGCTAATTAGCTTTAAAAAACTAAGGCAGGCTTTTACTGATTTTATTCCTATGAGTTCTAAGAATATTGATGAAATTAGTGGCGAGGTACAATCCATGGTGAAATCTAATGCTATTGGTATTCCTTTAGTTGCTTTAGCACAAGGTTTTATTGCGCTTATTGGGTTTGTGATTTTTGGTATTGAAGATGCGCTATTTTGGTTTGCAATTACAACTATTGGTTCGCTAATTCCTTTTGTTGGTATATCGATAGGAATTGTACCAGTATTTTTACTTGCTTTATCTTATGGTAATTCTTTTCAGGCTTGGGGAATTTTAACTTATGGTACCGTAGTCGTTGGTGCTACAGATAACCTTTTAAGGTTATATATTCTCAAAAAACTAGATGATGTGCATCCATTGATTACACTTTTTGGAGTACTTGTAGGTATTCCTTTATTTGGGTTTATTGGAGTGATTTTTGGTCCTCTATTGGTAAGTGTTTTTTTAGGATTGATTAAGATTTATAAGGCTGAATATGGAAAGTTATCGGAATATAGCACTGACGACGTTTAATGATGATAATTAATCATAGTAAATTCATTCTAAAAAAACAGATAGTCTTTTGGGTTTCAATAATCCTCAAGCATGAGTTCGTATAATGCAAACGCTAATGTTATGCCGTTAAATAGGTTTAAGACAATGTGGTAAGTGCATTTTATTTTTACTTCTGAAAAATTTTGGAACATTAATTTACCAATTAAACAGCAAAATTTAATTATGTTTTAGGAAATTTATGCCTAGAACTTTTGTTTTGTAAACTGAATATGTAATCTACAGGTTATTATGCTATATACTTGTATTAAATCTCAGTTGGTATTAGTCAAAATATCCAATAATAGCGATTTAGAAGTATCTTGATAATCTTTTCTTGAAGAATGTCACCAATTTCTAATGCAATATGTTTTGGATAAGGCAAATATTTCGCTTTATGGTAATTATAAATCAACAGCTCTTTTTCTATGGACTTTTGTAGTTTTAGTATGTTGAGATGTGTGTCAATTTCTTCAAAAGAATTGTAGTATTTGAGTATCATAATTTATTAAACTAATGTGAAGAGTAAAACCTGATTATTGGTTTGTTTAGTTTTTTCCGAATTTTATAAGAGAGTAGGGCTAAAAGCATTAAGAACACGCTTACAATTACAAACCCGAGCCAGGTGCTTCCCAATGTTTGTCTTATGACATAAGATATTGCAATAGATAAAACAAATAAGGCTAGTAACAAGAGTGATCCTACAAATGCAGTTTGAAAAAAACTAGTTACTAACCTCTTAAGTATTTTAAATAACTATGTGCATCTACATTCTTTAATCGTTTCTTTAAATTGATCAAAAGTCATGTAAGTCTTTATTTATGCAGTTGTGCATTTTTTTTCTTAAGACCTTCAAGTTTAGCTTCTAAGGATGTAATTAAATCTTCTGCTTTATAACTCATGTTAGAAACAGTCTCATCTAATTTTTTATCAAAAGCTTCCTTTTTTTCATGAGCAGTTTTAGTAAGTTCGTCTTTAGCTTGTTTTAAACGATTAGAAATATCGTGTGTAGTATCTGCTACTGTATGTTTTATTTTTTCTCTAGTTTCGCTACCTTTAAATGGTGCAAATAGAATACCTAGACCTGCACCAATGGCTGTGCCAGTTACAAAGGATATAAATAGATTTCCATTATTATTTTCCATGGTGTAATTATTTAAGTTGTTATTTTTTATATACTATAAAGATAATTAGCGATTGCCTTTTCTAAAATGATACAGATCAGTTGTTAAAGTTTTATTTACGGTTTTAACATATCAAATTGCGTTTGGTTTTCTTAGATTGACCTACATCATTTACAATAGGCCTTAAAGGACTTAACTTAGTTTTGTTAGGTATTATACCAACTATATTAAAATAATGATGTCAAATAACCTCAACACAGAGCAAAAACAAGTATCTTTTAAAGCCTATAAAGATCTACGGCAATTAGAAAATGCTTTGAAAGATTTAAAAGAAGCAAACACCAATCTTTTTCATCTTTCTATTTTAGGGAAAGTGAACCAATTTTGTATGGATAAAGATATTATGTATTCAATGGATAATAGTATTATTAAGTTATATTGGCAGGATTTAATGGGTAAGACTGTAAATTTTGGTTCTTATTATAATCCAGAAAGCGGATCTGTATTTGTTGTAGGATATTTAATGACAATATTTCTTCATAAAATTAACGGGAAATCTTTAGCGACATTATCTTCTGGTTCTTACGGAATTTTTAGAGGAATTGGTGGTAGTGAAGCACAAGCAACAATGTCTTTAAAAATGTTGAATAGCGGTTGTTATTTGTTAATTTTAAGAGGAGACAAAAGTGAATTGAATTTTCTTTAATGTTGAAAATGATTTTAAAGCGTAAACAAATTCAAGTTATTCCTTTATAAATTCTAGGCTAATTATTTTTCCATGCCTTAAAATAGTCATAGAAAGATTATCTCCTTTTTTGTAAGTATCCATTTTTGTTTTAATTAGGTTTTTGAAGTTGGATTGGCTAAAATTTACATCAATAAAATTTAAAATAATATCACCACCAATTAAGAGTTTTACACCATCAATAGTAGCTTCAATAAAACCACCTCTAAGACCTATTTTACTAGCTGCTCCTTTAGATGATAAACTAAGTACTAGCAATCCAGATTCTTGAGGTATATTTAGAGCTTTAGCGACATTTCCGGTTACCAATATAGAATTCATTCCTGTCCATAAATTAGGTTCATCCATTAATGTTTTTTTTGCTGTATTAGAAGAGATAGCAAATGCAAGCCCATTAAAACTACCAGATTCACTATGAATTCTGCTAGTAATTCCTATAATTTCCCCTTTCATATTAAACATTGGACCTCCAGAATTTCCGTGATTAATTGCAGCATCCGTTTGAAGAAATTCAACATTCGCTAAACTGCTATTTGAAGGATCTAAATAATGTTTACCACTAATAATTCCTTTAGATAAAGTTTGTTTAATGCCAAATGGTGCGCCAATCACAAAAATATCATCACCAATGTTTTGCATATCAGAATTTCCAATTTTTGCGACTTTTTTGTTCTTTAAGTGAAATTCACCTTTAATTTTAATTAATGCAACATCCGCTAATGGGTTTGATGACAAAACATCAGCTTCAAAGAGTTCACCATCTAAAAATTCTACCTGAACTAATTCCGCAGATTGCACCACATGGGCTGCGGTCCAAATTAGACCATCTTCAGATATTAAAACACCAGATCCTTGAGTGGCTTTTGCTAGTAAATTTAAATCATCATTAACTTTTCTTGATTCAACAGTAATAATATTGATGACTACTACAGACGACTTTACGTCATTATAAAGTTCGGAAAGATTTTGTGAATTTACAATAACAGTAAATAAGAGTAATAGAGAAAGACATAGTTTGTTCATTATTATTAGTTTGATACATTTAGAATATGTTCTAAATCAAAAACGGGAAGCCAAGGCTTCCCGTTTTCTAATGAAGTGACTATTTTTATTTATACCTACACTAAAAATACTCTTTTTCTAACATTAGAATATATTAGTTGTAGTAATAAATAATTTCAATCGCTCCATATAGGTTATAGTTGTTTTATGGTATTTGTTAACCAATACTTAAAGTAACCTGGGACAACTAAATGTCCCAGATTACTGGTGCACAATGTTCTTAATAGACTTAATCTGATTTTGCATTCACTTCTTCAAAGTAAAAACAATAGGCTTAAAGCTATCAAGCACAGTTGAACACCTAAAGTCTCTGTTGCATTGCTACAACAAGACCCTATTTTTTATGTTTTCAAAGAACTATCTTATTAATTATACTGCTAATTTACAACTGCTTTTTAGAGTATAAACTGACCCAGGTCAGTCTGAGTAATATTTTTTAAAATAGAAACTGGAAGCCTAAACTTCCAGTTTCCTGTTGAGACGATTCATTTTATCTGTACGTCTAACCAACCAATCAAACCTTCCATTTCTGGATTTTTTAAAAGATTAATTTTAGTAAAACAAATTCAATCGCTTCAAACTAGTTGCACTTACTTTACAGTAGTTGACAACCAATGTTTTAAATAATCTGGGACAACTAAATGTCCCAGATTACTGGTGCACAATGTTCTTTACAGTCTTAGTCATCTTGCATACACTTCTTTTACAAAGTCAACACAATACGTTTAAAGCTTTCAAGTACAGTTTTGCACCTAAGGCCATTGTTGTATTGCTACACCAAGACCCTGTTTTTTATGTTTTCAAAGAACTATCTTATTAATTATACTGCTAATTTACAACTGCTTTTTAGAGTATAAACTGACCTAGGTCAGTCTGAGTAATATTTTTTAAAATAGAAACTGGAAGCCTAAACTTCCAGTTTCCTGTTGAAACGATTCATTTTATCTGTACGTCTAACCAACCAATCAAACCTTCCATTTCTGGAATTTTAAAAGATCAATTTTAGTAAAACAAATTCAATCGCTTCATACTGGTTACACTTACTTTACAGTAGTTGATAACCAATGTTTTAAATAATCTGGGACAACTAAATGTCCCAGATTACTGGTGCACAATGTTCTTAATAGACTTAATCTGATTTTGCATTCACTTCTTTTACAAAGTCAACACAATACGTTTAAAGCTTTCAAGTACAGTTTTGCACCTAAGGCCATTGTTGTATTGCTGCACCAAGACCCTATTTTTTATGTTTTCAAAGAACTATCTTATTAATTATAATGCTAATTTACAACTGCTTTTTAGAGTATGAACTGACCCAGATCAGTCTGAATAATTTTTATTAATTAATTTACAAATTTGCCCTAAAGATTATTTATTACTCATTTTCAAAGGCTTTACGTTTGTCTAGATGAATTGTTTGAAATATTTTATTAATTCTAAACAAATATGTGCTCGAAAATAAGACCTTTTAATCGTTTGGGTAATTCTCCTCTTATATCATCCAGCTCGCCACTAGAGATATATCTTCTTAAAACTAAGAATGTTGAGTATATATAATCTTCGGCGATTTCATCTGATTCAAAATCATACAAAGATGTTTTGCCATCAAACGACCTAATGAGATCTATAAAACCTTCCACATCTTTTATTCTTTTTTTATTTGTTTTAATAGACCAGCCATTTACATAAACTGCTTTTAAAAACATAGGAAGCTGGGCTATAAGTTGTAAGGATTCTTCAACTGAGATTATAGAACGTAAGCCATGTAAAATAGAACTAAGTACACGACCAGCTCTATCTGGGTCTTCAGAAAGGCATAGCTCTTTGGCATATTCCTTTAGAAACGTATTTCCTTCTGCTGCGTATTGATTAAAATTTAGTGACATAGTATCTGTTTTTAGGTTAAATGTATATTCGAATTAGCTATTTTTAAATAGTATTGAGTTAAATTATTTTAATAAATAGGTTAATAGTGATTATGAAATATGCATTACAGCGAAATTTGAATTACTATCAAAGGAACCAAAACCTTTTCAATTTCAAAATGATACACGTCAGTAGCCAATAACTTTATTTATAAAAAATAAAGTCATTGGCTTTGTTAGCGACTTTCAAACTTTCTTCTGCTTTATTAATATTTTCAATACCTTGTAATAAAGCATCTGGATTAAATGAAATGCTATCAATACCTTCGTTAACTAAAAAGGCGGCAAATTCTGGGAAATCACTTGGTGCTTGTCCGCACAAGCCTATTTTAGTCTGCGTTTTTATAGCTGATTGGATCGCCATTTTAATCATTTGTTTTGCAGCGGCATCGTTTTCATCAAATAGTTTTCCCATGAGTTCTGAATCTCTATCAATACCTAATGTAAGTTGTGTTAGGTCGTTTGAGCCAATAGAAAACCCATCAAATATTTCGGCAAATTTTTCAGCTAAAATCACATTGCTCGGAATTTCAACCATGGTATAGATTTCCAATCCATTTTCACTTTGCTTCAACCCGTTTTCGGCCATTGTAGCTATTACTTTTTTACCTTCATTTAAGGTTCTACAAAACGGAATCATAACTTTTAGATTTATGAGTCCCATTTGTTCTCTTACTTTTTTAATAGCTTCACATTCTAGCGCAAAACCTGCTTTATATAAATCATTATAATAGCGTGATGCACCTCTAAAGCCCAACATTGGGTTTTCTTCATGAGGCTCAAAATCTTTTCCTCCTATTAAATTGGCATATTCATTAGTTTTAAAATCACTTAAGCGCACAATCACTTCTTTTGGATAAAAAGCAGCTACAATGGTTGCGATTCCTTGTGATAGTTTATCTACGAAATATTCTTTTTTGTCTTTATAAGTTTCAGTGATTGTTGTAATTTCTTTTTTTAACGAGATATCTGTTAGTTGATCAAATTTTACTAATGCCATAGGATGAATCTTAACATTATGAGTTATAATGAACTCCATTCGTAATAATCCCACACCATCATTAGGATAAAAGGATAGGGGAAAGGCATTTTCAGGATCAGCGAGAATCATTTTCACCTCCGTTTTTGGCATTTTAATGTTTTGAAAATCTATCTCTTTTTCTTCAAAAGAGAGTTCTCCCTTATAAATATATCCCGTTTTTCCCTGAGCACAGGATATAGTAATTATAGTGCCGTCTATAATAGTCTTTGTGGCATCTCCACAGCCCACAATGGCAGGTACACCTAACTCTCGTGCGACGATGGCTGCATGACTAGTTCTACCTCCTTTGTTAGTTACAATACCAGAGACTTGCTTTAGTAGTGGATCCCAATCTGGCGTAATTGTGTCAGTAATTATTATTGTATTTGGTACCAAAGAACCGACGTTTTTAGGGGATTTTAAAAAACAAGCTTTTCCAACTTTAATTTTAGAGCCAATGGCATTTCCTTGGGATAGAATGGTCCCTTTTTCTAAGAGTTTGTATTCAATAAGACTATTTTTATTTCGAGTTTGGTGTACCGTTTCTGGACGTGCTTGAGTGATAAATAACTGATTTGTAATGCCATCTTTTGCCCATTCTATGTCCATAGGTTTTTGATAATGATCTTCTATCAATTTTGCCCAATTTGAAAGTTTTATAATTTCCTTATCGGTTAGTACAAATTGTTGTTGTTTATTTTTTGGTGTGTTTGAATTAACAATACTTTGCTCTTGCGTTTTATTTGCGTATATCATTGATAGTTTTTTGTCTCCCATTTTTTTCTGAATAATAGGATATTTACCTTGTTTCAAACTAGGTTTAAAGACATAAAATTCATCCGGATTTACAGTGCCTTGTACAATGTTTTCTCCCAATCCCCAAACACCAGATAATACAATAACATTCTCAAAACCAGACTCTGGTTCTATGGTGAAACCTACACCAGAACAGCCTTTATCTGAGCGTACCATAAGTTGCATACCAACAGATAAAGCAATAGTATGATGTTTAAAACCTTTGTCTTCACGATATTTTATAGCACGATTGGTATATAAGGATGCATAACATTTTTTTACAGCTTCTAGTAATTCATCCTCGCCTTTAATATTTAAATACGTTTCGTGCTGTCCTGCAAAACTAGCATCTGGAAGATCCTCAGCAGTGGCACTACTTCTAACTGCCACTTCTTTTAAGTCCTTGCCACATAAACTAGTATAAGATTTCTTTATGTCTTTGGAAAACGCAGATGAAAAAGTACCATTTAGAATATATTTTCGTGCTTGTTCTCCAATAGTTTCTAGATTGGAATAGTCTTTTCTATTAAGCTTTGTTAGCAATTGTTTTAGAGGTGTTTCAATTTTATTTTCTTTTAAAAACTCCCAAAAAGCATAGGATGTAGTAGCAAAGCCATTAGGTATAGAAACACCTTTTGAAGTTAACTTATTATACATTTCGCCTAAAGATGCGTTTTTACCTCCTACAGTACAAACATCTTTTATACCAATTTCACTGAATTTTTTAATACGAGATTCCATAGTTTCTTTAATATATTGGATTCATAATTCTTAAAAATAGTGGTTGTATCTATTTTATGAAATGACCCTCGTCACTCTAATAAAATTAAAAAAATGTGAGATTGACCTAGGTCATTTCTAGATAGTGCATCTCAAATTATTTTCGTGATAGTATTAACAATAAAAAAAACATAAGTTATGTCAGTATTAAAAGTAATTGAAGTCTTAGGAAACTCTACAGTGAGTTTTGATGATGCGGTTAAAAATGTAGTTACAGAAGCCTCAAAAAGTGTAAAAAATATTAAATCTGTTTATGTAAAAGATATGCAGGCTACGGTAAAAAACAATGCCGTTGTTCAATATCGGGTAACTACTAAAGTGTGTTTTGGAATAATGGATACAGAATAATTAGTATTAGTTAGGGTTGAAGAGGATTCCTGAAAGTGCGCAAAAGATTGAGGGTCTTTGCTTTTAGGAATCTCTTCTTTTATTATTTTATTAGATATAATAACTAAGAGGAAATGCTACAAATAATCTGCATCTATTTTTTCAATAAGATAATGGGCCTAAACTCCTGACAATTGTCAATAAAAATTAATTTTTTATCCAAAATCTGGGCAAACTCAGTTTTGGTTGGCGAAACCAAAATCTGTTCTCTTTCTCTTTTTTCAATTATTTTTACAGTAGTAATGGTTTCTAGTGCTGCAAGGTTTTCTGGATAATTTACTTTTGAAATGATAAGAGAGCCTTCTGGTTTTAAGCTCATAATTTTCACTTCCCAATGATTATCCTTTATTTGATTATTCAGAATTAAATGCCCTTTAAACTGTTTTAAAACATGTTTGGAAATACGATTTGAAAAAAGTGTGTCTTTTAGATTTATTGTAGAATAAATAATTCCATTTTTTTCGATGGCAGGGAAGGATTCATTTAAGCCCTTTATAACTAATTGTTCGTTCTCTATTTTAATATCTTCTGTATCTTCTATTTCTTGTTGCGTAAATGTTACATCAAATAGTTTACTTTTATAAATAAGATTTTTATGAACACGCAAACTTACACTGTCATTTTCACACCAATAGATGCCTTGAAAATGTTTGGGAATTAATGTTAAGGGAGCAATACCATTAGGCTGAGGTTCTGAAAAAACCACAGAAGGCTCACAAGACCAAAAGAAGGTTAAGCATACGGCAAATGCTATAAATTTATACTGCTTCATTTTTTAATATCTAAAAAGCGCATTGATTTTTGAATTTGGATTAGGCATCTCTACTTTGTCTATCAAATAAACAGAACCACCATTTAAAAATGTTTTTATGGCTGCCAGATTCATCAATGAGATCGTTGTATCATTTTCTTCAGTTTCGGTAATAGTTATGATGTCGTTTTCTAATTTATATATCCCAAATATATCTTCTAAATTTTCACAGAATAATGTATCAACTTTTCCTTCAAAAGCACTAGGTAATATTATTTCTATTTCAATAGCTGTTTTTCCTGTGCCTTGTGCTTCTAAGAAACGTGTTATTTTATCTTTTCTTTCTTGGTCAAAAGTAGTGGATATAGCTTCCCAAGCTATCTCATGTACATCTAAAATATCTTTGGCTTTAAGATGATTATTGATGTTTTTGTTAGAGAAATTTGAGTATGTATTTACGCTTTTGTAAATATCAAAAAGATAGTCTTGAGATGCTACAACTAAGGGGATGTTTTCATCTTTTAAGATTGGTTTAAGACCATCATTAATAGCTCTGAAATATGTTTTGATTTCATTTTTTCTTTTTCCTGTAGCAGCTTCTTGCCCATAGAACATTGCTTGCCCTCTACCAGCTTGCAGTGTTCTAAATTGCAGATTTTTTTCTTCGTAATCATAACCAACAATGTCTTGTTGATTTTTAGGTATTAAATCATCGATAATAATTTCGGTAATACTATGCTGAGTACATTCATATAATTTAACCTTACCTAATTCTAATGTCATTAAATAAAAACGACCATCATCAACAAAAAGTGGCATCAAAGGTTTTAGGTAAAATGAATTTGAGATATAATTATAGGCTTCAAAATAAATAGGGAGTGTAAATTTTTGAAAATAATTTTCGGCTATATAAATAGCTAAACCATCGGATTGTTGCCTCCAAAACAAATTGTCATCTATTAATTTCTGAACTGGTGCCGTAATAGTATCAATAGTGGTTTTATGAATTCCCTTTTTTGCTAATTTTTTTTTTACATGTTGTAATTGTATTTTTAAGGATAAAGAATCCTCCTCTTGTAGTACTTCTTTTCCTAATCTGTGTGTAGGTATAAAAATTGAAATACAATTTTCTTGATGGATATGATGTAAGTTGGCTATTTCTTTTTTAGATAGTAAAGTCATGATATTTCGGATTTAATGAACCAAATTTGTATTAACTTGTTTACTAAGGTCGTAAAATAGCAAAACTTATAAAATGACCCACATCAGTAGCGCTGTATTATTAATGTTGTTTAAAAACATTAATTAATAATGTTTCTATTGTATTTATTGCTTTATCAATTGAATTAGCATTTTGCTCAAAATTTTTCCAAGGATCGTCTATTGTTTCTAATCGTTTAAAAATAGTATCCATAGTATAATATTGGGCATTTAGTGAGGCGTCATTTAATTCATTCCAATGTAAAGGTGTCGCTACAGGTGCATTTTCTATAGCCCTAATTGAATATGGAACAACACTAGTTTGTGCATAAGAATTTCTAAGAAAATCAATGTATAGTCTGCCTTCGCGTTTGTTTTTTCTAATTGCAGTCGTAAATTCTGTTGGGTTATTGTTACAAATATAATTTGCTACGGTTTTTGTGAAATTATGTATTACATCAAAGTTTTGATTTGGTTTTATTGGTATTACAATATGTAATCCTTCAGAACCAGAGGTCATTACATAAGTATTTAGCTCTAACTTTTCTTCTAAAAGAAAACGTAATGCTTTTGCAGCTTTAACAGCTAATTTAAAATTTCCTTTCGGCGGATCTAAATCAAAAACTAATTTATCTGGATGATTTATTTTTTCAACTTTACTTAAAGTAACATGAAAGGATAATACATTTTGATTTATAAGATAAAGCAAAGTCTCTTTAGAATTACAGACCACATGATTAACCCAACCATCCATTTTTTTGATTTTTACAATTGGAATCCATTTTGGAAAATAATCTGGGGCATTTTTTTGAAAAAAGCCTTCTTCACCTATACCTTTAGGGAATCGTTGCATGGTTAACGGACGGTCTTTTAAATAGGGAAGTATATAATTTGCAATATTATCATAATATAGAATCAAGTCATTTTTTGTGATTCCAGATTCTGGAAATAACACCTTATCTTTATGTGTGATTTTTATTTCTTGAGTGTTAATGTTCATCAGATTATATTTTATGTTAATTATGTATTGTTCTAGATATTAAAACAACCTTGATTTATGAGCTAAAATCAAGGTTGTTTTGATAAAATAAACTCATACAATAGTTTGTCTATGCATACTCTGTATAATATTGTACTTTAAGTTCATTTTTAACATCATAAACACCAGGTGCATTATAAGCAGCAGTTTCAGCATCTTCTTTTTCTTTAATAGAATGTACTTTTCCACGTAAAGTCACCGTATGACCATGAGTTTCTAGAATAATGCTATCTGCATCTAGAGTTGCCATTCGTTGAAATGCTTTTTTGATTTTATCTTTGACTTCTGAGGGTTTAATATTATTTTTTAATGAGATAGAATTACTCACACCCTTTACTCCTAATAAATTCTTAATAGCATTTTTTGCAGCATTTTTTTGGTAAGACCATTGTACTTCACCTGATAAATAGGCCCAACCATTTTCAACTTTTACTGTAATATCGTCTTCAGGAACTGAAGAATTCCATTCAAAAGCATCGACAATAGCTTTGGCTATCTCTTTGTCGGTTTTCTTAAAATCAGTGCCATACTTAACCTCTATATCGAGAGCGACAGCTTTTACTCCTTCAACACTTTTTGCAGCTGTTTCTGCAGCTAGTTTTTTAGAGTAATTATTAACTACACCGCTAAGTGTTACTACTCCATTTTCGACAATGACTCCTATCTGAGTTTCATCGATATTAGGTTGCCACGCTAATTCGTCTAATACATCGTCTTTAATTTCTACATCTGTTTTCATTTTTTTAAGATTTTAATTAAACATTAACTAATCCCATTTTTACAATAAGATTGATCTTGTGATACAAATGTATTTAGATTGGAAGTGGTTGATAATGATCTAGATCAGTCTATGTGATTTTAACATTTTTGTTTCTTTGACTTAGCAATTTTTTGATGTTATAGCATTGCTTCTTGATACTTTTATTTAAAGTATATGCGTTAAAAACAATTTTTAGAAATATATTATAACTATAAAAAGAATGAGCATTTGCTAACAGCATGTAAAAAAACAATAACGAAAAAACTACTTTTTCCATTCCCAGAATAGAGAATTTGTGCTTTAATTGAAAAAGTACATTATTTTAGGAATTAGATTTAGTTGCTATAAATTCCTTTTTTCTCCATACCACCACCTGCTTTTAGATGTCTTAATTTTAAGCGGAGCACCATATTTACTTTCTAATTTTATATTGATATAATTCATACCTTCTGAAACAGAATCTGTAACCAAAAACAAATCTAAATCGTTTTCTGAAATGGTTCCTAGCATTTGCATTACTTTTATTTGTTCTAATAATTTAGACCAATAATCTTTACCAAATAGTACTACTGGGAAATTGGATATTTTTTTGTTTTGAAGCAGTGTTAGTGTTTCAAAAAGTTCGTCCATAGTGCCAAAACCACCAGGAAACACAGCAAATGCATATGAGTATTTTAGTAGAAGTACTTTTCTAACATAAAAATGATTCATGGTAATATTAAAATCAAGATATGAATTGGGATGCTGTTCTTTTGGTAATTCAATATTACAACCAATAGACATCCCAAAAACGTCTTTTGCACCACGGTTAGCAGCCTCCATAATACCAGGTCCACCACCAGTCATAACCGTGAATCCTTTTTTAGCAATAAGTTGTGCAAGTGCTCTAGCTTGTTGGTAATATAAATTATTCTCTTCAAACCTTGCAGAGCCAAAAATGGTTATGCATGGTTCTAGAAAATGGAGTTTCCTAAAGCCATGAATAAACTCGGATACTATAGAAAGCAAGCTAATTAATTCTTTAATACGATTTCTTCTGCCACCTAGAAATTTTGCTTCACGATTATTATGTTTCATAATTAATATATGGTTTTTTAAAAATAGGAAGCGTTCCTTAATCTTCAACTGATATTGGTCATTTCAGAAGTAGTTTTTTTGAGCTTACTTTGTTATATAAGTGTAATTAATTCATAAAAGAAAACATGTTAGGCTATTTAAATAATAAACAAATTGAACACGTATTGCAGAGTTTAATTATCGGTAGAATAGGTTGCCATGCGGATGATAGAACTTATGTAGTACCTGTAACTTATGCTTACGACGGAAAATATATTTATGGTCACACCAAAGAAGGCTTAAAGATTAGCATGATGCGAAAAAATCCTATGGTTTGTTTTGAAGTTGATGTGATGGAGAATATGAGCAATTGGAGAAGCGTTATTGCTTGGGGGAAATTTGAAGAATTAAAATCACCAGAGCAACGTAAAGAAGGCCTTAAAATATTAATGAATGCAGTAATGCCATTAATGACTGGTGAAACCACAATTAGTCATCCTATGAGTGACTCACACCAAAAAACTATTGAAGCTATGAAGGGTGTTGTGTATAGAATTGAACTAACCAAGAAAACAGGACGGTACGAAAAAACGTAATTAACAAATTCTTATTATAATAAAGGTTAATATTTTGTTTAATAGATTATTAAATAGATTTTAAATTTACTCAAATCCGCAATTTAATATGAAGCGAGTTTGTAGAGCATTATTGCATATATGAGTTCGTTAGTAGTGAACGGTATTTTAATCATAATAACTGTTGAGAAATAGAATAATACATATAAACAGATGAAAGTACTTATATTTAGTGCCAAAGATTTTGAAATTCCTTATTTAGAACAAGCAAATAGGGGAAAGCATAAATTCCTTTTTGTTAAAGAAGCTTTATCATCCCAAACAGCTATGAAGGTTATAGGATATGACGCCATATCTATATTCTCAGCAGATGAAGCATGTTTTAATACCATCGAAAAACTTAGGGATTTTGGCGTGAAATATATAGCACTTCGGTCTGTTGGTTTTGATAATGTAAATATAAAAACAGCAACTAGGTTATACATTAGAGTAGCAAATGTACCTGAATATTCACCTTATGCAATTGCAGAACATGCTGCAGGTTTATTATTAGCAGTAAATAGAAAATTAATTGAATCTAATCGAAGGGTAAAACACTTTAATTTTAATATCAATAATCTCGTTGGTTTTGATTTAAATAATAAAACAGTTGGTATTATTGGCACCGGAAAAATTGGAGCTGTAATGACCAAAATAATGCATGGATTTGGTTGTCATATTTTGGGTTATGATATTAAGCAAAATGTGGAATTAGTTACTAATTATAATTTGCGTTATACAACGCTTAAAAAATTATGCGAGCTAGCAGATATTATATCTATACATGTGCCTTTAAATAGAGAAACTCATCAACTTATAAATGAAGATTTAATTTCTGAAATGAAACAAGGGGTTGTCATTATAAATACTGCTAGAGGTGCGGTTATAAATACAAAAGATGTTATTGAAGGCGTTAAAAATGGAAAAATTGGCGCTTTAGGTATGGATGTGTATGAAAACGAAAAAGGAATTTTTTTTAGTGATCATTCTCTTAATATTCCTGATGATAATTTATTATTGGCCCTAAATGCCAGACCCAACGTGTTAATTACAGGGCATCATGCTTTTTTAACAGATGAAGCTTTAACTAATATAGCAGAAACTACAATCTATAATTTAGACTGTTGGGAAGCAGGAAAAGAAACAGAAAATGAATTAACTAAAATTGATAACACAACACAAACTTTATATAATTAGATTTTTAATATATTACTGTTGAATTATAATCTATAGCAACGACTTCTAAATTTAACCAATTAAAATCACCTTCTTTTAATTTCCAAGTTACATTAGATTTATATGGGATTTTTATATCGTGAAAGACCCTATAAGCTTCCACTGTAATTTGCCATTTTTCTAATTTAGAATTTTCACTACCACCATAATAACGTTTTGCCTCAAATGTAATTAAATCTCCTTTGTCATTAAAAGTAAAGATACCTGAAACTGATTGATCTTTATAAGTAAAGGTTCCTTTAGCAGCATTAAAATTTATGATTTCCCAACTTAAATAATTGCTTAATGCAGCAGAAGGAAACCAACATATTTCAGCCAAATATCTATGCATTGCGCTAGAATCTATTTTAGGATTATCTGATGCTTTTACCAAAGGAAGAAGTCCTGCAAGTTTAATAAGCATTTCTCCTTTACCATCTTTCAATTTGTCTCTACCATGTATGTTGATTAATGGTAATGCAGCAACTTTTGTTTGCCATACAAATGAAGGATTCTCAACATTAAAGTATTGTGTAGCTTCAAATGGCATCCATTTGCTATTTGGTTTAGTTCGCATGTTTCCTATTTGTTTTAATCTTACAGATTGTACTATTGGATTTCCTATAGAACCAGAATTAATAATCCATTTTTGAACAATCTGCGGTAAATGCACAATATCATTTTCCGAAATTATCGGAAGATTTTTAGTTTTTATATTCTGAACTATTTGTTTTGATTCTTTTTCAACTAGTGCATCAAATCTATCCGAAGCAAAAGCCGAAATACTCACTAGTAAAATAACAATATTGGTAATGGTACCAAACTTAGCATCGCTCCAAGCTAGAATAATAAGAATTTGAGATGCTAGGACAGCAATAAGCCCTAAATAAAACCACTTTTTACCAGTTTGAACTTGTATTGAGACAACTATAAACATAATAAAAGTGACTAACCATATAGAGCCAATAGGTTTTGAAACTCCTACTAGTTGTTTACTGATGTCTGTTTCAAAAAAAGCTTTCACATAGCCTATTAAGTGAATAAGACCATGGATTATTAAAATAAAACTGAAGGCAGATTTCATTTGTTTAGATTTACTATTGTTTCAATTGTCATATTTAATGATTATTGATAATTATTTACATGAGAGATTATACAACTAACAGATTTTTTTAGTATTACTAACTCAAAAGAAACCTTTTTAATACTGAATAATTACTATATTGTATAGCATTAGTTTGTTGGGATAGTTTTGTGTTTTTTTAGTATTAGAACAATAACTCAATTTTATAAAAGAAAAATTGTACAAAATATAAGTATGATTACTGCAATATAAAGTTTAGTATAGATTTTCATAATAGCACATTTTATATAACCTAAAGTTAATTATTAAAGCATTTTGTTAGAATGATGCAGGTCAGTTGAACTCAATGAATCCATTTTTTTTTTAGAATATTTAATAGTCTATAAGTTATAGAAGGTGTATTTACATTTTGTTGTACTTGCTAAATAGTAGGTTCTTCTCAAAATGTACGATTAGGCAATCTTAAATTCTAGTTATTAGATATCTTATATCTCAACTTTAATAAGGTTTGAACATGTATTATTACGATAAGGACTCTTAAGGTTTGGTTTTTAGTTCTATAAATGTAATTTCTGGACGCATACCAATTCTGGCCGGAAAACCTAACCAACCCAAACCTCTATTTACATACAGGTATTGGGCATTGTGTTTGTACAAACCAGCCCAATGTTTAAACTTGTATTTTATAGGACTCCATTGCAAATTTTTATATTGAAAAGCGGCCTGCATGCCGTGCGTATGACCTGCAAGTGTTAAAGTGATATCTGTATTGTCTATCACTTCTTCTGGCCAATGTGTTGGGTCGTGAGATAATAGAATTTTAAACGGAACGTGTTGCACTTTAGTAATTGCTTTTTCTAAATCTGCATATTGTCTAATTGGTGGTTCTCCCCAATTTTCTACTCCAATTATTGCTATTTCTTCGCTATTTTTTGAAATAATTTCGGCTTCGTTCAATAATAATTTAAAATCAATAGTTTTGTAAAATTGCTGAATAGCTTCAAAATTTTCTTGTTTTGCTTCTAAAGATTCCCATAGACTATAATCTCCATAATCGTGGTTACCTAAAATAGCATATTTTCCATTTTTTGATTCTAATTGTTTAAAAACTTTACCCCAACCACGTAATTCCCATTCAAAATTATTTACTAAATCTCCTGTAATAAAAATATAATCTGGTTTTAAATGGTTAATTTTTTCAATAGCAGATTCTAGTTTTTTATATCTATAATTAAAACTACCTAAATGCAAATCGGATAGCTGAACAATCTTTAAACCATCAAAAGGTTTTGGTAATAGCTTAGTTCTAATTATATGATGATGAACTTTAAATCTATATTTAGCTTTTAAAATACCATACAGAATTACAAAAAAAGGAAGAAACCCAGAAAAGAGTCCAACAATGGGCACTACAATTAGTGACTTACTTTCTGAAAATATGAAATTTGTAAAATACAATATAGAGATAATAATTACGAAGATAAGTTTGGGTACAAATGACAATATGGCAAGACCATAAAACCTAGAGATTAGTAATTGTTTTCTAATAGGACTTATATCATCTAAAATAACTTTAAATACTAAGATGGATGCTATTAAGCCAACTGTAAATATCCAGAACAAAACATGGATACCTATGCTAAAAAAAGCAGAGTCTATAAGATTAGTTATAGATTTAAGCCAATAAAAAGCAGTGATATCTACCAATAAAATAGCGCAACACAATAAAAAAATTGTAAAAAGAGAAACTGTTCTCATGTGTTTTATTTATTAGTTTTCTGAGCTTATAATGTACTTTCATATAATCACTACCTTCAGTATTGATAATTTCTTAAGGCATTTTCATGTGTTTGATTATTGTTTTTCACTCGGACTATTTTTTTTAAATCTTCTTTTATCTCTTAAAGCCCAATAAATACCTTTAACATCAGAGGCCCAATTATTATACATAAAAATCAATGCAATTTCTTCAAATGTTTCTAAAAGTCCGATCCCAATCATAATATAAAACAAGGTATATTCAGGTTGAAAGAACAAAGAAAAAAGAATAAATATACATTGCATAACAGCAGAAAATTTTGCTAAATAGGTATGAAATGCAGTAGCCTTTCCATATTTTATATAAGCAATAAACATTTGTATAATGTAAGGTGTAAAAGCAATACCAATTAAAATAAGATTGGTTTTTATAAAATTAGTTTCAAAGACATATAGACCAATTAACCCTACAATTAATGTTATTTGGTCTCCAAAGGAATCTAATTGTGAGCCTCTAGAACTAGTGATTTTTAATTTTCTGGCTAAAAAACCGTCTATAGCATCAGTGCAATAGCTAACTAGTAACAACCATGTGAAAATTAATCTAAAATCTAACCAAATTAAAAGCAACAAAAAAGGTGATGCAAAAATGCGATAAAACGAAAACCAATCAGCAATATTATAATTTTTCAATGTCAACATATATTTTTTTAATAGGTACTTAACAATCATTTGCTTGGACATAACAATAAGTTTAGAAATATTTAGCCTAAAGGGATGATTTTTTAACCATTGTCGTTTCTATTTTAATTGTAACCTAATAGTATTAGGAGCAAATATTGAAGCGTTTAAATAACTCTATAATTCTATGTTTAAAAGGCTAATTTTGATTGTAGCAAAATGTATTCGTTTAAATTTACGGCATCAATTGCACCAATAAGTTTACCATTCTCCATTACTGGAAATAATTCTTGTTTATCATTATAAATAAGTTGATATACCTTTTTAATACTATCTGTACCTTTTATGGTTTTGAAATTTACATCCATTATTTCTCCAACCAAAACCATTTTATTAGAGTTTTCAATAATTGTTTTATGATGTAAAATACCTATAATGGTTTGGTCTTCAACAACAATAAAATTAGTTTCGGTGCCAGAAATTATTTTATTTACAACAAGGTCTATAGAGTCTTGAGGTTTAAAAGTTGTGATATTAAGTAGCATAGCTTCTTCTACTGTGTGACCATCAAGTAAAGCCATTTGTTGCACCATCAGGTTTTCGCCAAAAGCTCCCAAAAAGATAAATAAGGCTATAAATACTAAAAACGGATTGTAAAGCAGACCAATTAAAAAGAATAGAACTGCTATTATAAGTCCGAGATTAGATGCGATTTTTGTAGCCTTAACACGACCTATTTTTATAGCTAATAGTGCTCTGAGGATTCGACCTCCATCCATTGGAAATGCAGGAATACTATTAAACACCACTAAACCAACGTTAGCAATAAATAAAAAAAACAAAAAACTCTGTATGTTATAACGTACTAAGACTTCAAAAGTTTCGGTAAAGTTTAATTGCATAAAATCTTTAACAGGCACAATAAAAAATAATATAATAGCAATAATGACATTGATTAGTGGGCCAGCTATAGCAATTAAAAGCTCTTGTTTTGGTGATCCAGGAAGCTTTTCAAAACTTGCCATTCCTCCAATGGGAAGTAGCGTTATTTTCTCAGTTTTAATATTATAATGGTTTGCCATAAAAGCATGACCTAATTCATGCAACACAACACATAAAAAAACAGCTAAAACAAAAGTTATATTAAATAAAATGCTTTCTAGATTGCCTCCTTGTGTTAGTTCGGCGAAAATAACCCATGCCATGAGTAGAAAAAACGTCCAATGGACTCTAATCTTAATGCCTGAAACTTGACCTAAACTTAAATTCGCTTTCATTTTTGGCTTATTCTTTAATTTTGATAATGTTCCATAAGTTTTTCTTGTTTTTAACTGCGTAAAGATCTTCTGAAATTTGTTTAGAAGTGATTTGAGGAACTGTTCTTAAAAAGTCTTTATCCAAAACAATATTAACTCCATCTTGATTGAGGTAGTAAGTAATTTTTCCATTAGTATCAATAAGTACCTCAAAATACTTATAATTAACCATATCTTTCCCTAATGCTGTATTTTTGGCAATGACTCTCTTGTCTAATTCTAATGCAATTGCAATACCGTCTGCAAAGTCGGTGCTATTTAAAAAACGTGGTTCAATAATTGTTTTCCCAGATTTATCAATAAATCCAAAGTATGAAATACCAGCTTTGACTGCTACTATTGGGCATCTATCATTATTAAACATAGGATAGTCTCCATCTTCCGTATTTGTTGTAACCAAATCGGTTCTGAAATTTATAATTTGTTGCCCTTCTTTATTGATAAATGCCCATTTTCCATCTTTTTGAATGGCTGCAACATCATTGTGAATTGGTGAAATAAAATCAACATTATTTACAGATTGTGCTACTGCTAAAATTGGAATGCTAATAAAGATTAGAAATAATATTACTGCCTTTTTCATGATGTTTTTATTTTATAGTTAATATTTTAAAATTAATGTTGAATATGTTAGTATGAAATGATTTAGGTCAGACTAGAGCTTATTATTATATAAAATTTATAAATTCAGTTCTAATAGGATAGGGCAGTGGTCTCATCTGTAATATTTAGACTTTAGGTCTACAGCTTTTTGCTTTCTTCTTTAGCTTTAATGATGATCACTCAGCTTTTTTATAACTATAGTTTTTGTTATTAAAAATATTGAGGTCCAAAGAATATCTGTTTTTAAATGGAGAATTAACAAATTGTTTGAAATACACAAAAATTCAAGAGCTATAAACACGTCTTTGTCTTATACGTTTGTTTCCTGAAGACATAAAATATATGGATTCATTTATGTTCTAGGCAATGATCGTTATTTTTAGTGATCTACTCTTAATTCGTTTTGTACAGCATAAACACCTAGTGCATTAAAAGCTACTTTTTCGGCTTCCTTTTTTTCTGTGACAGATTGTACATTGCCTGTTAATTTTACAGCATGTCTGGTGGTTTCTACTGTAATACTTAATGCATCAACTAGTGCAGATCGCTTGAAGGCTTTAGTTATTTTTTCCTTAATATCTTCTGGTTGAAGAGCAAATTGGTTTAAGGTGATGCTGTTGGTTACTCCTTTTACACCGGATAAATTTTCTGCAATTTGTCTTACAGCATCTTTTTGGTAAGCCCATTCTAACTCACCAAGAAGCGTAATCCAACCGTTATCAACTTCAACAATAACTTTGTCGTTGGGTACTGAATCATTCCATTCCATGGCGTTTATTGCAGCATTTGCTATTTCTGTATCGGTTTTATTAAGATTGGACAAATAACCAATTTTAATGCCTTCGGCTATGGCTTTTACGCCTTCTATTTTTTCTATAATTTGTACGACTGCAATTTTTAAAGCGTAAGAAAAAAACAATCCTGTAAGTGTAACAATACCGTCTTTGACCACCACACCAATTTGGGTTTCATTAATATTAGGTTGAAATGCTAGTTCATCTAATATGTCTTGCTTTATTTGTGCATCTGTTCTCATTGTATAATTTATATTAGTTATTCACATTGTCTTTGAATAAATCTTTCAAAGCTTGATTTAATGTTTTCATATCGTGGTCAAATTCCCGTTCAAATTCCTTTTCTCTGTTTTTTGCTTTTTCATTAAATTCTATCCTATTGTTTTTAAATTTTTCAGTTCTTACAACAAGCTTGTCTTTTAAAACCATATGTCTTTGTTCCAATTCATCAAGTTTTTGAGTGAGTCTCTCATATTCTTTTTTATTGTCCTTAGAAATTTTTTCTCGTAATTTCTTTATCTCTTCTCCTGTCTTTTCAATGGCTTTTTCTGAACTTGCCTTAAACTTATCCCATTCTTGTGTAACAGCTATTTTAATTTCTTCTGCTGTATCAATGGCTCCTCTCGTTAAATCTTTATTAAGTTCTATTATATCTTCTTTAACTTCGGTGGCATCTTGTTTAGATTTTTCACCACAGCTTGTTAAGAGGATTGCTACCATCAATATTGTTGTAATTAAGGATACTATTTTTGTCTTCATAATTTCTATATTTAAAATGTTATCAATACTAATACTTCATTTTATTTTTCTTGTAACATATACTTGCTTATAAATCGAAAAAAATCCTTTTTTAATTCACTATATATATGTCTTTGTGTTTCCATTTTATTTCTAAATTCAATATGTTTTTTTACAAAAGAATAGTTGAGTACGTCTTCATCTTTTTTGTAGTGTGCACTCATATTAACTTCGTGCATGGTAATATCTTCTTGCAATTTGTCTATAACTGTGCCATGCAGAATAAACTGATTTTGATAATGATCTAATTGCGCCAGAATGTTTTTATCTGTCCATTTTGTTACTAATTCACCTAATCTATTGTTGAATGATTTAAGTTCGTCTTCCCAAAAAGTAAGTTCTCTTTGCCATAACTTATGTTCAAAATGTAAATCTGTATTATACATAACTTGTGTTTCCATGATATGCTTGATTAAGTAACTTTTAGTTTTGATGTTTTGAATAGCATATTATTTTCTTTCCGTTTTCCTAATATTTTTTCTAAATCGTCTTTGTCTGCTACTTCTTTTACTAATAACAGTTGCGCCAATTCTTGTAATTCATTCTTGTGCGTTGTTAAAATCTCTTTAACTCTTTTATACTGTGTTGTTATTAGATTTTGTACTTCAGTGTCAATTAGTTTTCCCAAATTTTCACTATAGGGTTTTCCTAAAATTCTATCGTAAAGTCCTGTAGAATCATAAAAACTGATAGGTCCAACTTCTTCGTCAAGTCCAAAATATGCCACCATGTTATAGGCTTGTTTTGTTACTTTTTCTAAATCATCTAATGCACCAGAAGAAATTTCATGAAAAATAATTTCTTCTGCTGCTCGTCCGCCTAATGCTGCGCACATCTGATCCATAAATTGGGATTTGGTTACAATTTGCCGTTCTTCTGGTAAATACCATGCAGCGCCTAAAGATTTCCCTCTAGGAATAATGGATACTTTAACTAAAGCCTCAACATGTTTTAAATACCAACTAGCAACTGCATGGCCAGCTTCATGATGTGCTACAATTTCTTTTTCTTTAGCAGAAATTATTTTACTTTTCCGTTCTAAACCACCAACAATACGATCTCTAGCTTGGTTAAAATCTTCCTGATCAACCTTTTTCTTCTTCTTTCTGGCAGCAATTAATGCGGCTTCATTACAAATATTTGCAATATCAGCTCCTGAAAATCCTGGAGTTAATGAGGCTAACAATGCTACATCAACATTGTCTTCTTTTTTAATGGGTTTGAGATGGACATTAAAAATTTCAATCCGTTCTTCTTTTGTGGGTAATTCTAGATAGATATGCCTGTCAAATCTTCCGGCTCTAAGCAAAGCTTTGTCTAAAATATCAGCTCTGTTGGTAGCTGCTAAAACAATAACACCTGTATTAGTACCAAATCCATCTAATTCTGCTAATAATTGGTTTAGCGTGTTTTCTCTTTCGTCGTTAGATTGAAAGGCGTTTATTTTATCTCTAGATCGTCCAACGGCATCTATTTCATCTATAAACACAATACTTGGGGCTTTTTCTTTAGCTTGCTTAAAGAGGTCTCTAACTCTTGATGCGCCTACACCAACAAACATTTCTACAAACTCTGATCCAGACATAGAAAAAAAAGGAACTCTAGCTTCTCCTGCAATTGCTCTTGCCAATAGGGTTTTTCCTGTTCCTGGTGGTCCTACTAATAATATTCCTTTGGGTATTTTGGCACCAAGTTTGGTGTAGTTTTCAGGATTTTTTAGAAAATCTAAAATTTCCATCATTTCAATTTTAGCTTCTTTCAAACCTGCAACATCTTGAAATGTTACTTTGCTTTTTTTATCTATATTAGATAATTTAGCGGTTGATTTTCCAAAATTGAACATCTTTCCACCCACACCACCAGCTCCCATTCGTTTTATTATTAGTAACCAGAAAACTAAAATTAAAGCAAATGGTAAAATCCATAAAAATGTATCTAACCAGTTTAGACTTGATTCATATTTAATTTCAATTTTTTCTTCTGATGTATAATGTTGCTGGGCATTTTCAAGCTTGTTTTCAAAACTTTCTACGGCGCCTATTTGTATGTAATATTGAGGTCTGGTTTCTCCTGTTATTATATTTTTAGAAATTGATTGGTCTTCATCGTCTTCTAGTTTCTCTTGTTTTATATAAATTTCAGCAATCTCTTTATTAAGAATTACAATTTTTTCAACATCTTGTTCTTTTAAAATGTTTTGTTCAAATTGTAACCAACTAATCTCTTTGGCGGTAGAAGTTGGGTTAAAAAAAAATGTGGTAATTATAAAAAGTAGAAGCAAGGCGTAAATCCAATAAGGATTAAACCTCTTTGGTAATTTGTTATTCTTATCACTATTTTTATTGGTTGCCATTAGGACTTTAATTATTTAGAAATAAAATGTTTTTAGCGCTGTACTGTTTTTAGATTTATGTATTACTGTTCTAAAACAATAAATTGCTCTAATGCTTCCATAGCTTGGCATCCATACACAAGAGCTGGACCTCCACCCATAAGTATAGCAACGCTTATAGTTTCCATAATTTCTTCAGAGCTAGCACCTGCTTTTAACGCATCGTGTACATGAAAAGCTATACAGCCATCGCAACGTACAGTAATAGCAATACCTAGCGCAATAAGTTCTTTTGTTTTAGAAGGTAAAATACCGTCTGAAATACTGGCTTTATGTAGGTCATTAAACCCTTTCATTGTTTCAGGCAGCTTAGTCTTCAATTCACTCATTAATTTGGTGAGATTGTTATAGTTTTTTGAATAATCTTTTATCATAACTCAAATTTTTAATGACTACGTTTTGTTTTTATCAAAGCTATTTTAAAACAATTACTCTCAAAATGACGCAGGTCATTTGGGATGTCTTGTTTGTTTGATTCCTTTATAATAATTTATAAATATTACGGTTATGAAAAAAAGAAATTATATAGCGCTATTACTCATATTAATGAGTGCCTTGATTTTAGAAACCTGTGGCCCTGTCGTTCTATCTTCGCGATCTGAGTCTCCACCACCTTGGTTTTACCCAAATAGAGTAGAGATGGTTAGGTATGTGTACTTCCCAGAATATTCAATCTATTACGATTTAACCCTTAGTAATTATCTATATCTAAACAATGGAGTATGGATGCGTGTAAAAGTACTGCCACCTCGATATCATAATATAAATCTAAATCGAAGTAAATATGTACGTGTAAAAGGTTATAGAGGTGATAATATTAGAACATATCACAATGAGAATAATGTGCGGAGTAATACAAGAACTTCAAGACGAACTAATACTGCAAGGACAAGACGAAATTAATTATAAACTTTTTAATTATGAAAAACTTGATTTATTTATTATTCGTATTATCTATAATAGGCTGTAACAGCCAAGAAAATAAGGAAAAAGAAACGCAACAATCAAATAAACAAGAGCAAGACACTATTAAGCCTAAAGAAACGTGGGATGTTAAAAAACAATATGATGAGTTTGGAAATCTTATAAAGTATGATTCTATATATTCTTACTCTTATTCAAATATTAAGGGTGATTCTTTGCAAGTAAATTTAGACAGCATCATGGATTCTTTTAAAAATTATGTTAATAAAAATGCATCTTTTAATTGGAAAGATAGTTTTTCCTTTTTTCCTGAAAATGATTCCCTTTTTATGGATGATTTTTTTAAGGAAGATTATTTTTTTAAAACTTGGCAAAATCAGAATACGGAATTGGATAAAATGATAAAGAAGTTAGATTCTTCTCGAAATGATTTTATAAGACAATTTTATCCAGGATTGTATGAGTCTAAAGATAAATCTTAGATATAGAAAGTCTTATGATTCACTTTACGTGATTAAAAGTATAATGAAACCTTTGCTTTAAAACTAAGGCTACAAAAATCAATATTACCAATATTGTTCTTGAATGGATTTAATAGTGCCAATAAGCACTATTAAGTCTTGTTGTAACCAATTAATATGATTTTTAACTACAGAAGAAGTATATTTATTATATTATAAAAATGTAATTTGCAGAATCCTTTATCTTTATAACGAAAACTATTTCATGGCAAAAAGAAAAACGTCATCGCCAAAAGCTACAACGAAAAAAGTGGCATCAAAAAAGAAGACAACATCTAAAAAAGAGGATGGGTTTCTTATTGTTGGTATTGGTGCATCTGCTGGTGGTTTAGAAGCCTTGAAAACTTTTTTTTCAGAATTACCTGATGCACCAGGAATGGCATTTGTAATTGTGCAACACTTAGATCCTACACATAAAAGCCTAATGGTGGACTTGCTTAAAAAGTACACTAAAATACAAATAAGTGAAGTAAAAGATCATACAGAAGTCTTAAAAGATCATGTTTATATTATTCCACCAAATAAAGACATGGCTATATTTAATGGCATTCTTCACTTATTGGAGCCTTCTTTACCTAGAGGATTTAGAAAACCAATTGATTTTTTTCAGCGTTCATTAGCAAATGATCAAGGTGTGCGTGCTGTTGGTATTATTCTATCTGGAACCGGAACAGAAGGCACCATGGGGCTTAAAGATATTAAAGGGCATGGAGGTCTAACGATAGTGCAAGATCCTGAAAATGCGCAATATGATGGGATGCCTCGCAGTGCTATAAATGCTGGTGTGCAAGATTTTATATTACCAATAAAAGAAATACCAAAACTGCTCATAAAATATTCTGAAAATAGAAAGTTAAAACCCTTAGAGAAGCCAGTAGAAATCATTAAAACCAAAGATCAATTAGAAAAAATTTTTATTCTCATACGTAATGAAACGGGATGTAATTTTGGTGATTATAAAGATAGTACAGTGATACGTCGCGTTGAAAAACGAATGGCTATTAACCAAATAGCCAAGTTGGAAGACTATATTAAATACCTACAGAAAAATACAGAAGAAACTATAAAACTATTTAACGAATTACTTATTGGAGTGACCAGTTTTTTTAGAGATAAAGAACCTTTTGAAATTTTAAAAAAAGAGATTATACCTAAAATTATTGAAAAAAAATCGAATGGAGATACTATAAGAATATGGATTCCTGGATGTTCTACAGGTGAAGAAGCTTATTCTGCTGCTATTATTTTTGACGAAGTCATTTCTAAACAAAAAAAGAATATAAAATTACAGATTTTCGCATCAGATATAGACGAAAGGGCTATAGCTATTGCTCGTTTAGGTGTTTATCCCGATACTATAGTAACCGATGTGGAGAAAGATCGATTACATTCTTATTTTTATGCTGAAGGACAAAGCTACCGTATTAAAAAAGAAATACGAGACCAAATAGTCTTTGCAGAACATAATCTAATGAAGGATCCACCATTCTCAAAATTAGATATGATTAGTTGTAGAAATCTATTGATTTATTTAAATATTGAAGCACAGAAAAAGGTATTCTCTATTTTTCATTATGCTTTAATAAATGAAGGTGTTTTATTTTTAGGAAGTTCGGAGTCTCTTGGAGAATATGCCGATGCATTTGAAGTCATTGATCGCAAAAATAAATTTTTCAAACGAAAAAACCTTCAATCTGATAAAATGCCACAATTAGGATTTAACTTTCAAGATCAATTACCAACTATAAAAACGGCATCAGTCCCAATACTTAAAAAAGTTCAGCAAGATAATTTGGCTATAATAACAGAGCGCCTTTTACTTTCAAATTATGCTCCTGCTTGTGCAATTATTGATAATAAAGGGGATGCTGTTTATTTTTCGGGCAACACTGGGAAATATTTGCAACCATCTCCAGGTGAAGCCAGTTTGAACATTGTTGATATGGCAAGAGATGGTCTTAAAACTAAATTGCGAACTATTATTTTGAAAGCTCGAAAAAGTCAAAAAATTGAAGTTTCTGCCAACATAAAAGTAAAAACAAATGGTTACTATCAAACCATTAAGCTTATCTCAAGACCATTAAGTCAATCTTTAAATGATAATGGCTATCTCATGATTATTTTTGAAGATATCGATACAATTACCGAAAATTCTGCTAATGACAAAAAGGAAGAAATCGAAAATGTTTCAGAAGTAAATGCATTACAACAAGAACTTGATACCACTAAAGAATTCCTAAGATCTACTATAGAACAATTAGAAGTTGCTAATGAGGAGTTAAAATCGTCAAATGAAGAACTACAATCTAGTAATGAAGAATTACAAAGCACTAATGAAGAATTAGAAACCTCTAAAGAAGAACTACAAAGTGTAAATGAGGAAATTGTTACTGTAAATACAGAATTACAAGGTAAGATAGATGAATTAGCTCAGTCTTATGACGATATGAATAATTTATTGGCGAGTATAGAAATAGGAACTATTTTTCTAGATGATAAATTGACAATTAAGCGTTTTACACCATCTATGTCTAAAATTATTAATTTAATTCAAAATGACATAGGACGTCCTGTAGAGCATTTATCTTCTAATCTTGATTATGTTACTCTTGTGGCTGATGTTAAAAATGTACTAGAAAAACTTACACCGTTTACCACATCTGTAAAAAGTCATGATGGTGTTTGGTATCAAATGCAAATTATGCCGTATAGAACGGCGCAGAACGTAATAGAAGGAGTTGTTATTACTTTTGTTGATATAACAAAAGAAAAAACATTGGCGGATGAGCTGAATAAAATTAAAGAAAACTATGAATTTTTGTTAGAATCTACCAAGACTGTTGTATACACACAAGATAAAAATCTTTGTTATACTAGTATTGCTAATATGTATCCAGATGTGAAATACAGAAATTTTAAAGGAAAAACGGATTCAGATTTTTTTTCAGAAAAAGACACCAAGAAACTTGAGGAAATAAAGAAAAAAGTTCTGGATACAGGCCATCCAATGCGGCAAACAGTTTCCATAGAATTGGGAGGAAGTATAAAACGCCATGATTTAACGGTTAGACCTTTGTTTGAGAAGGGTAAGATTAATGGCATAGCTTGTATTTCGACCGATGTTACAGAATTAAGTGAAGTTCAAAAAAAATCATCCGAAAAGAAATAATTAAATGTCTAGTACTGAAGAACATAATTTACGTGCTAAGGCTGAGTCTAAAATTAGAGAAAGATCGCAAGCCATACAAAACCTTACTTTAGAGGAATCTAAATCATTGCTTCACGAATTAGAAGTGCATCAAGTAGAGTTAGAAATGCAAAATGAAGAGTTGCGAGAAGCGCAGCATAGGCTAGAGGAAGTCCGTGACCAGTACACAGATTTATTTGATTTTGCACCAATTGGCTACTTAGTATTAAATGAAAAAGCGATTATAATAAATAGCAACCTCACAGCCTGTGATTTACTTGGTATAGAACGTTCTTATATTATCGGAAAACCATTTTCTGCATATATAACAAATGGCGAATCTCGAACATTATTCTTTAATCTTCGAAAAGCTTTTGAAACAGGTATATTACCTTCCTTCGAAATTAAAATGAAAGACAAAAGTAAGGGAGAGTTTACAGTCTTACTTCAAGGTACAATCACAAAAAATAAAATATCAGAAAGTACCGTTTGCAGAGTGTCATTAATAGATGTTTCAGAGCTCAAAAAAGCCGAGATTTTACAATTACAACATAAAAGCTTACAAAAGGAAAAAGAAAAAATACAAGAATATCTTAATCTAGCTCCTGTAGTTTTTCTCTTGATAGATACAGAGTATAACGTGCAATTAATCAATAAAAAAGGGTGTGACCTTCTTGGATATAATAGTATAGAAATTTTAGGAAAAAATTGGTTAAACAATTTTATAAGTTTAGCAGATGGTAAAGGCTCAATTTTGTCGTATAAGTACATAAAGAGTGAAAATGGATTGTTAAATCCAAATTTTGAAAGTTTCCTAAAATGCAATAACAATAATATGCCTTTAATGTCTTGGACCAACTTAACATTGTTAGATGAGAATAAGAAATACATAGGTACTCTAATTGCTGGTGAAGATATTACCGAACGAAAGAAATTAGAATCGAGAAGACAAAAATACACTGAAGAATTAGAGGACATTGTAGCAGAGCGTACAAAGGAATTAAAAGAAGCATTACAACAAGAAAAAATTATTAATGAAATGAAAAGTGCTTTTGTATCTATGGCTTCGCATGAGTTTCGTACACCGCTTACTAGTATTCTTTCTTCAACTATTTTAATTGAAAAATATAACGATTTAAACGAGTCTACCAAAGTAAAACGACATGTTGATCGTATTAAATCATCCGTAAATCAACTAACAAATATTTTGAAGGACTTCCTCTCTATGGAAAAGCTAGAGCGTGGTATTGTAACAACTAGTAAGGAAAATTTTACCTTAAAAGTGTTTATTAAGGATATAATTGAAGATTTGCATTGGATGTTTAAAGAAAATCAAAAAATCAATTATGTAGAAAAAGGCTCAATAGAAGTTTTTATGGATAAAAAGATTTTGAGAAATATACTGATAAATCTAATTTCTAATGCTACAAAATATTCACAAACTGATATTCAAATAACAGCTTTCATAAAAAAGAATGTTTTATTTATAGAAATTGAGGATAGAGGTATAGGTATTCCTGAAAATGAACAAAAGTATCTGTTTACAAAATTTTTTAGGACTAAAAATGTGAGTAATATACAAGGAACAGGCCTTGGTTTAAGTATTGTAAAGCATTATGTTAATTTATTAGAAGGCACTATTACTTTTATCAGTAAAATTGGCGAAGGCAGTACTTTTAAACTGGCATTTCCTTTATGTCCATAGAATTTAAATTGTGTTTTGAAGGCTAATTATAAAACATAAAATTTATTTTAATACGATATTATTTTTTGATGTCTAATAGAATCTTTTTGAAAATTAGTCCAATTATGTTTTCCTTCTAAAATGCCTTTGGTTTCCCAATCGCCATAGATTGTATTGGGTAATACAATGAATTTCTTGCCGAAAAAAGCTTTCAAACTATCTACATTTCTATTTCTTTCTATGGTAGAACGTTCCTCAAATACGTCTGAGAAATCAGATAAATTATCGCCAAGTAGTAATACAATTTCGTGGGTTTCTTGTACATGAAGTCTTCTTGGTTGTTTTCCACTAAGACTGTCTTTTAATAAAACATGTGCTTCATCAGCAAAAGGAAATCCTATTATTTGTAGATTATCAATGGTTTCATTTTTTTGATTTATGGACCTATTAGAAATATAAAAAACTTCAATACTCTTACTTTTCGCGTAATTAAAAAAATCAAGAGCACCTGGTATTACTGCTGCTTTTTTCTTCTTTACCCATTCCGTCCATCTTAGGGTATTGTAGTCTTCATCTAATTCAACTTGTTTACCGCTATAAGGACTGTTATTCAAAACCGTTTCATCAATATCTGTGACAATTGCTAGTGGCTTTTTTAAGTCCACTTTATTGGCAATTATATCATTTAATCGCATTTGAGCCAAATAAAAAGCCTGATACGTTAATGCACGATATTCTGCCGCATGTTGTTGCCATAAAACAGATTGTATGGAATACTCACGAATAGGGATATTTATATTTTCAGTGATTACTTTCTTTTGTTTATCTTGATTTACCGATAATTCATGAACTCTACATCCAAAAAATAAAGTCATTGCAAAAAGGGTAATTAGTATATTGTTTTTCATGTGTTTATATTTATTTGGTTTTTATACTTTACGCTATACCAGAAGAATTTTAAAAAAAATAAAATTAGTAACAGATAGTTTTATGAGCAATGATACTAATCAGTTTGGAATGATGTAGGTCATTGTGAATAAAGCTCTTTCTCTATAAATTTAGAGACTAAACTTTAAGATTATGGATACTAAAGAAAGTATACAACGGTTAGCAGAATTTTCTTCAGAAATACGTGAAATCACACTTAAAAGACTCGAAGAAGTTCCTGATGGATTTATAAATTGGCGATTAAATAATACGGCTATGAGTTTTGCCCATTTGGTAAAGCATATAATTGATGTGGATGAACTCTTCTTTAGCCTTTCAACAACCAATAAAAGAACCTTTAAATGGGAAATGGGTTCTGAAGAACCTCACTTAGATGTTGATGAAACTATATACAAAAGTTTGATTAAAACCTTAAAATCTAATGGTGAAAAACGAAACGTTATAATTTCTGAGTTTAATGCTACAACCATTAACCATTTCGTTCGTAATGAAAAAGGAGAAGAAATGACATTTTGGTGGTTTATTATGCGCAAGGTTTTAGAACACGAAACTTATCACAGAGGGCAAATTGCTGCTTACTTAAAAGTTTTAAAAGGTGAGTCTTCTCAACTTTAAAAAGCATGTTTTTATTATATTTTAATAATATCCGTAGGTGTTTCTACCAATATGGTTATGTTGCCTCGCAATGCAATGGGTTGTTTCATGATTTCAGGATTGTTCCGTCTCGTCTTTATCCAATCCACTGAAGAAAAATCATGATGCTCAAATTGCGATTTATAAGCTCGATGTTCTTGGTTCACTAAATCTTTTATTTCTATATGTAATCTATCAGCCAATTCTGCGATTTGTGTTCCTGTAAGAGGTGTTTTTAAAATGTCTATTTCTAGAATAGGTAATCCTTCGGCTTTGGCATATGCCAAAGTTTGTTTTGCTCTTACAGATTTAGAGCTGTAAAACAAGGTAATTTGTCTGTTTGATGTTGCAATCTCTCCCATAATTAAAATATTTTAGTATTATTCATATCTCAATGCATCAATAGGATTCAATTTTGCCGCTTTACGAGCAGGGAAATAGCCAAAGACGATTCCTATCAATGTTGCAAATCCAAAACCTATTAATATGGAATAGGCAGCAGTAGGTATGTAAAAGTTGGTTACTTTATAAATAATTTGATTGCCAATCACACCAAGAGCAACTCCTATAACACCACCTGCCAAACTCAATGCAACCGCTTCAATTAAAAATTGGGTAAGAATATCACTTTCTCTAGCACCAATAGCTAATCGTGTTCCTATTTCTCTTGTACGTTCGGTTACAGAAACAAGCATAATATTCATAATTCCAATACCACCAACAATTAGTGAAATACTGGCAACAGCTCCTAATAATAGCGTTAAAACTCCTGTTATATTACTTGTAATTTCTTGTAACTCAATTTGTGTCATAATTTCAAAATCATCTTCATCGTTCGCTTTAATTTTATGAGACTCACGAAGCAATTCTGTTGCTTCTATTTTTGCATCCACAATATGATCTTCACTTAAGGCACTTGCCAAAATCATATTATAACCTCTTTTTCGATTTCCAAATATTCTGTTTTGTATTGTTGTATATGGTGCCAAGACTATATCGTCCATATCTTGTCCCATACCACCAGATCCTTCTTCTTTTAATAAACCCACAACGGTAAAGGGAACTTTGTCTATACGTATTTGCTTGCCAATAGGGTCTTGCCCAGGAAACAGCTCTTTTCGTATAGTTTGTCCAATTACGCAGAATTTTTTTGCAGTTTTTACATCTTCATCACTAAAGAAACTACCAAATTGAATTTCTCTACTTGTGATATAAAAATAGTCGTAAGAAACGCCATAAACCATTGTAGATTTGTAACCATCTGGCCCAATAGCTTGTGCACCAATGGCTAGTAAAGGGGATAAGTTTGGCATATAAATAGCATTTTTTTGTAATATTTCAAAGTCTTTTTTATAAATAGGCTTACCCATTCTCACATTTATACCTGCCTTATGCTCAGATTTAGTTTGTATCATTAAGAGATTAGTTCCTAGGCCTGAAATTTGATTTTGAACCTGCATTGTTGCACCTTCTCCTGCAGAAATGGTCATAATTACAGCAGCAACGCCAATAATAATACCCAACATAGTAAGAATACTACGTGTTCTATTTTTATTAATAGCCTGAAAAGCAACCTTTAATATTTTTAATGTCTGTTTCATGTGTTAATATTTATTATTTTTTAACGAGACACATGCTGTTCATTAATAATCATTAACTTATCTGTTAAAACCTTTAGTTAATTCGTTTCAGCTATTCTATAGGTTCTGCGGTTAACTCCAAATCTTTTAATGCGCTTTCTTTAGTACTACGATCTTTAATAATTTCATCGGTTAGTATACGACCATCTCTCATATAAATCATGCGTTTTGCAAATTGGGCTATTTCTGGCTCGTGGGTAATCATTAAAATGGTTTTTCCTTCATTGTTAAGTCGCACAAATAAATCGGCTACCTCTATGCTGGTCTTACTATCTAGATTTCCAGTAGCTTCATCGGAAAGAATGAGTGCAGGTTCATTAACTAGTGCTCTTGCAATTGCAACCCGTTGTTGTTGACCTCCAGAAAGTTCGTTGGTTTTATGGTAAATTCGGTCCTCAAGACCCACTTCTCCTAAAGCTTTTATTGCTAATTCTTTTGAGTTTGAAAACCGACCAGTTCTATCGTAAACAAGTGGTAATTCTACATTTTCTAATGCGGTTGTACGTGATAAAAGATTATAACTCTGAAAAATGAATCCTATTTTTTGATTTCGGATATCTGCTAGTTGGTTTTTACTCAGCTTATTTACATGAACAGCATCCAAATAATAGTCTCCTGATGTTGGTTGGTCTAAACAACCCAAAATATTTAAAAAAGTTGATTTACCTGAACCTGATGCTCCCATAATAGCCACAAATTCTCCTTCTTCAATAACCAAATCAATATCAGTAAGCGCATAGACTTCTATATCTCCATTTTTGAAAACACGACTTATTTTTTTTGTTTCTATGACTTTTTTTAAAGGCATAACTATTTCTCTTTAGACTTGATACCATTAATGACTTTGATATTTTCTGATATTTCAGAACCATCAAGAAATCTTTTAATTTCAGATTGTAAACCAGTTTTAATTCCTATTTCTATAAATTTGAAATCTAGCGCTTCTTTTTCATTCTTATAAAAGAAGCCATCAATGTGGTTGGGTAAATTTTTCTTAAAATTTGTTGGTGTATATATTTCGGAATTATTTATTTCTTTATTGAATTTTTGTTTGAGTGAATCTGGAAGAATTCTATTTCCTTTTTCTTTCAGTAATGGCTTAACTTCTTCTAGCATGGCTTCGTTGGGTCTAAATCGTAATGCCGAATTATTTATTAAAAATACATCCTTTGCAGTTGCTGTAATAAATTCTAGATTAGCGGTCATACCTGGTAACAGTAGTCCTTTTTTATTATCAACAGAAACGACAACTTGGTAATTAACCACATTATTTATTTCAATAGGCTGTAATCGTATTTGGTTTACAATGCCATAAAAGTCTTTTTCCGGATAGGTTTGTACTGTAAAACGTACTTGCATGCTATCTTTTATATAACCAATATCGCTTTCATCCACATCGGCTAGAATTTGCATTTTAGATAAATCTTCGGCAATAATAAACATGGTAGGTGTAGCAAAAGATGCAGCTACGGTTTGTCCTTCTTCAACACTACGTTCTGTTACGGTACCACTTATAGGTGACGTAATATGTGCATAGCCAATGCTTACTTTTATGTTTTTTACAGAAGCCATTGCAGCTTTTTTTGCACTTACAGCTTGGTTGTATGCGTATTTTGAATTGGTATACTCTTTATTTGAAATAACACCTTTATTATATAATTTTTTATTTCGTTCATATTCATCTTTAACCTGATTTAGTTGTGCTTGGCTAACAGCTACATTAGCCTCTGCGCTATGTAGATTAGTGTTCAGTAATTTTAAATCCATTTCAGCTAAAACTTGTCCTGCATTAACCTTATCATTATAATCTACATAAATCTTTGTGATAGTTCCAGATATTTGAGTACCAATTTCAACGGTGTTTATGGCTTCTACCGTTCCTGTACTTGATACATCTGCCTCAATATTTCCTTTTTCTATAGCAGTATAAGTATAGTCTAGTTTTTTGCTGTTAAGCGTTGGCTTTAGAATAAAATAGACGATTACAACGATAACTATAATTCCGAGTATGAGCCATTTTGACCTTTTCATTTTAATCTGTTTTCTGTACTAAAATTATCTCAAAATCTTAAGAAAAACTATGATTTGAATCAGTTTGCATAGAATCCTTAGTGTAAACATTAGTAAAACTATTAGGTATTTAAAAAATAAGCCTATTGAAAAATGTTTAATGATTTTGAGAGGTAAACTGCGAGCTAAAAAGTTATATTACTAATGAGATTTATTTATATATTACCATAAACAGGAACTATAAAGTTTCCGTTTAAAAAAGACTTTGGGTCAATATCACTTTGTAAAACAGTTCCTTTGTACCGAGATTCAAGTAACATTTGTGCGCACTGTATTATAGGTGTTGCAGTAGTTGTTTGGATAGCTCGTAATTGATGCTTGCCCACTTTTTGTGGTAAAATTTGCTTTGAAATTTCTCGTCTTCTTAATATGCTATTTTTGTCTTTACCTTGCACCGCAACATATAGTATGATTTGGTCATCTTCAATATGTGGAATTTGTTTTTCCATAATTTGCTGTAAGGCTTCAATAGGTTTTTCAAAAGTGGCTAAGTTATTAATTTGCTCTTGTATCCAAGGGTAGTGACCAGGATGTCTTAAGGTTTTATAGTCTAGTATATTGACTTTTCCGGCTAAAGCATCTGGTAAATTAGCAGCACCTCCAGATGTTAAATCGTCTTCATAAGTAATTCCATCAATTATTATTGTAGCTCTTTCGGTTAATGAAGGAAGTCTTGTTTTCTTGAAATCACGAATCACTTCTGCATCTTGTATATATTCTGTAGCAACACCAACAGGACTCCAAGTGAAGCCATAATAATGAGGGACAACAGCATTTTTTGTAAGTGCGCCTACTTTAAATTCTAACTTGTCAACTTTATGTACTTGGTAGTCTTTACAGAATTCTAGAAAAAGATGGTTTGCCAATACATTAATATAGCCAGGTGCAAGACCTGATTGTAGCACAAAACCAGTGGTTGCATTTTTTGCTAATTTTATGATTTGTTGGGTTTCTGTAATATATTCGGTGAGGTTAGCATAATGCATATAATAATCTTTGGCATAACCTGCCATTTTCGGTGCTTGCGTTCCTGGTAGGCAATCTAGAATGATTTCTCCCTTATTAAATACACCTTTCATCTCTTTAGTAAGACCTTCTTCAGAAATATGAAAGGGTATCAAAATACAAGATTTGGTAATGCCATTTTCAATCCATTGGGCTAGTTTTTTTGCTTTAGAAAGTGTTCTATTGCCTATGTAAATTGTTAGCGGCACTTTACTCCATTCTGCAAGTATTAGTGCCACGGCCTGGGCAATGCCACCTGCTCCAGCTATTATAATAGTATGGTGTTTTTTCATGTGTTAATATCTTCTTTTTTAATTGTTATTTGAAGTTTAGTTAGAGCAACATGTATAATTTTGTAAGTGTTATTTTACCTTTTTTCGCTTTGTATTCTTAAAGCCAATCTTAGGTCTAGAATCTAGTTTCTTTTGTTCCAATTCCTCTTCTAGTTTTTTATATCTACTAATGTCTTTTATAGTTACAACTATAGCAACTATATGATTTTCATTATCAATTATGGGTCTGCCGCTTAATAAAACCCTGCGCATTTCATTGGTTTCTAAATTTTTTAATATTACATCTACGTTTTCTGTGATTTCGCCATTTAAAGCACGTTCTGCTGGAAGGTTTTGAGCCGGAAATATTTTTTTTTCGTCTGGAAACAGCACTTTAAAATGGTCAGAAAAATTTATAGAAATTTTAGAATCATCTTCTATTTCAAAAAGGGCGTTGGCAACATCGTTGGCTAATATCACTTCTTTGTTGGCATTTGCAACAAGTACTCCATCATTAACATTTTCAATAATCATATTTAATTGTTGTTGACTTTGATAAAGAGCATTTAATGTGTTTTCTTTTTCATCTTCAAGCTTTAGTTTTTCAGTAATATCTGTAACAATAGCGTATAATGTCCCTGTGGTTTTATCTGCTGCCGCATTCCATGACAACCATTTAACTGAGCCATCTTTGCATAACCAACGATTTTTAAAATTTATTAGGTTTGTTCCTTTTTTTAGTTTTTTTATTTCTTCTTCTGTAGAGGCAACGTCTTCTGGAAAAATAAAAGATTTATATGGTTTACTTAAGAGCTCTTCATTGCTGTAGCCTAACAGTTTACTTAAAGATGGGTTTGTTTTTATGAATTTATCTTGTGACGCAACAACCAAACTATCTATAGACATATTAAAAAAAGCATCGGCAGCCTTTAGGGATTCTGAGAGGTTTTTTCTTTCAGTTATATTTGTAGAAATGGTTCCGATAGCATACACACGGTTTGAAGTATCTTTTAAAGGGAACTTAACTGATAAAAAGGTATGCGCACCTTCCGGTGTTTCTATAAGTTCTTCCACTTGAATGTCTTTTCCTGCTTTAACAACATCCAAATCTGCACTTCTATATCTATCCGCAATGTCTTTTGGTAAAAAATCTGCATTTGTTTTTCCTATTAAATCAGCTTCTTTGTCTTCAAATAGGGATTGATATTGTTTGTTAATTAATAAGTATTCACCATTAATTTTTTTTACCGAAATAGCGTTTGTAGTGTTATCAATAATAGATTGTAGTAAGTTTTTATTTTTGTGTAATTCTAGTTCAGACTGCATTTTTGCTTTAAGTTGTGCGTTCAGAATAAAAAAAACGGTGGTTAACATTCCTAGGGAAAGCACAATTAAAGACAATGATACCCAATGCCATAATTTACTGGTAGATAAGGGGAGTTGTCTCCAATAAATTAGTCCAAGTGCTATAATTACAATTATGTTAACCACATAGCCTATTAAAATTTTTCTTTCAATCGAGACTTTCATTTCCTTGTATTTAAGTTAGCAAATAGTAAACATTCTAATTTTTCTGGAATTGTTATAATTATTTTAGTATTTCTATTGTCAATTGTTTAATAGTGTTTTGTTAGTTGAAAATGCAGTTATTTTTATCTCTTAATAGAAATTATTTATAATTTTTAATGTTAAGAAGTAAAGATAGTATGGTTTCTTTTTTTAGTAAATGACCTAGGTCATTTACTAAGTAAGG
Source organism: Winogradskyella thalassocola (assembly GCF_900099995.1). Classification (GTDB taxonomy): domain Bacteria; phylum Bacteroidota; class Bacteroidia; order Flavobacteriales; family Flavobacteriaceae; genus Winogradskyella; species Winogradskyella thalassocola. The sequence goes on along the minus strand of NZ_FNCZ01000009.1, from coordinate 41,075 downwards.
TTAGGAATGTAAATTTGGTTTTTAATCAATAATAGTATTGACATGAAAACTATTTTATACGCTACTGATTATTCTGAAAACTCCGAATTAGCTTTAAAATTTGCTTACAATATGAGCATAAAATTAGAGGCTAAATTATTGGTTATTCACGTTTTTGATTATCCAACTTTTTTTGATGATATCACCTTAAATCCCGAAGCTCCGTTTCCTGATATTGAAGGCCATGCTTTTAAAATTCACAACAGAAAGCTTCATACGTTTTGTAACCGTGTTTTAAAAAAGGATATAGCCACTTTAAATATTACAATAGAGGCTATAGAGGATAGGTCTGTAGTAAATGGTATAGTAAACAAAGCGAATAATGTGGATGCTTTGTTTATAGTTACCGGAATGAAAGGCTCTAGTAAATTACGTGAATTGATTATGGGTAGTATCGCTAAAAAGCTAATTAAAAAAGCTCCTTGTCCTGTTTTAGTAATTCCTAGTGATTCTGTAAAAATAGAAATTGAAACTATTGTATATGCAACAGATTTTGAAGAAGAAGATTTTGGTGCATTAGCTAAGTTAGCCGAAATAGCTAAACCTTTTAATGCTAAAATTAGTGTTGTTCATTTTTCGTCATCAGAAGAAACTGTTCTGAAAAAGCAACAGGAAGAATTGAAAGAAAAACTACAAAAACATATTAATTATGACAATCTAAAGTTGGATATTTTATATGCAGATGATGCCTTTAAAGCGCTAAAAAGTTACTACAGAAATTCTAACGCAGACCTAATAGCAATGCTAGAACGTGAGGATAAAGGAATAACCTCGAAGGTATTTCATCGTGATTTAGTAAAACGAATAGAATCTTATGGTAAAATACCTTTACTAAGCTTCAATGCAAAGAATTACGGAATATTTCATTTAGAATAAGAGATTAATTTAAATTATTTGAACGATGACAAGACGAATATATAGAATAGTAATTGTAATAGCCGTTGTATTATGGATTTGTATTTTTATTGTAAAAGACTCGTATTCAAATAGTTTTTTAATTATTGCTTCTTCACTAACATTTTTGGCGTTTAGTTTTGGTATTCATGGATTGATTGCATATTCTATTCATCCTCCTTCTACAAACGGTAAGTTGATTACATTTCCACTTTTAATGTGGATGCTTTGGGCTGTAATGTTTTTGGTATTTGTGTTTTTAATTATTCCTGTTTATTGTCCTGATTTTTTGATGGATATGTGATGAGGATTTTTAAAAATTGAAAATAATGTAACTTAATTATTAAGAATTATGAAAGCAACTATATATGTAATTATAATATTGATTTTAGTGAGTTGTTCATCTGTTAAGATGACAGATACTTGGGTTGATAAAGAGCTTATTATTTCTAAACCTAAAAAAGTGTTAGTTGTTGGATTGACAGATAATTTAACGGCAAGAAAAATTTTTGAAGAACAATTAAAAACAAAACTTAAAAATAGAGGTATTGAAGCTATTGAAAGCTATAATGTATTTAAACCAACGTTTACAAGTTTAAAGCAAACAGAAGAAGATATTCAAAATGAAATAGTAAAACTTACTAACGATGGTTTTGATGCAATATTGATATCAGCAGTTAAAGGTGTTGATGAAAAAGAATCATATAGTGGTGATAAATATATTGTGGATTATTATTGGCGAGGTTTTGGTCTTTATTATTTTCTATATCAAGATGTTTACCTTACTGAAGGTTATTATGAAAAATATAAAGTCTACCACATTGAATCTTCTTTGTATAATTTGAAAACAAAAGATGAAAAATCCTTGGTATGGGTAGCCTCTTATGATTTAGTAGATCCTAAAAAAATCAATTCTTCTGTTTCAAAATATGTAAAAGCCATAATAAACGCATTGGAGAAAGAACAAATTATACCTAATAAATTATAAAATAATATTAATTTGTTTAAGCTAAAACCATTATATCATTCTTAGAATAGGTATAAATATTGATGGTTTTTGTAGAGCAAGAGATTATTTTAAACTTATTGTTTTGTTATTTTTTGGTATGTAATTGTTTCCCTTTTAGCAAAACAGAAAGAATCTATCTTTAAAGCACCTTGATTGGCCAGGTAATAACTAATAAGTTTTGGTGTAATATTTTAGTAAATCACTCGTTGGTTTATGCTAGACTAATAATGACTATTTAGTTAGTATCGTTTATTTTGTCAATAATGCTATGAAAATAGGTTTTAAACTGATGTTTCTCACGCTCTAAGTTTTTGCTATTCTGTACAACATCCTAACGGCCACCTTTAGTTGATGTACCAGAAGCATCATGGGTGTTAAAATATTCCATATTAGATTGTACGGTTACATTTTTTTATTTTCATTGTTATTTGTCACTATATCAGTTTTTTTATTCAACTAAATCCCTATTTTTTCATATCAATTGTTTTTTCAATTTCTTAAATCGTGCATAACTAGTATAGGGACTTTGGTGTGAAATGATATGCTCTTTACTAACGGATTGGTTAAAATACTTCCGAAAAAGGCGTGTTTTTTATTGATAAAAGCAACCATGTCACTATCTCTACTTTCAATGAAGATACTTATAGCTGTTTCAACCAAGTTGTGCGATAAGAAATGAGGTTTGTGGTTTGTAGCTTTCAATATTTCTTCTAACAACTGCTTATTTTCTTTCTGTTCTTTACTTAACTCGGCTTTTTCAGAAATATGAAGTGTTATAATTGTTGCATCAGATGTTTTTGCAATATTTATAAGATGTTTCAATTCTCTTCTTTTGTAATGTGTTTTGTAGCTGGTAGGAAATACAATTTCCTTTGGTATTACCGATTTTCCATTTAGAGGAACAACAATCACTGGACAGTTCCTCACTTTTTCCATAACGTATATTGCTGTACTACCAAAAAAGGTTGCTCTAGAATTCGTTTTCCCTTTAGTACCCATAACTACCATTTCTATATCTTTCTTTTCTACAACATCTTTGATAGCCTCTATATGATTATTAAAAACAGAAATAGTGCTAAAATAATGATTAGGGTTGTCATATTCGGTCATGGCAATCATATCGTAAATTTTTGCTAAACCATTTTCAGAATCTAATTTTCTTCTTTCGTACAATTCAGTTCCAGATTCCATATTCATTAAGTCTTCGATTATGTTATCATCTGCTGTAAACACGTTTAGTAAATAGAAGTCGCAAAGCTCATTTTTATAAAGTTCTATAGCGTAATGCATTGCTTTTGTAGCATTTTTGGAAAAATCTGTGGGTATTAAAATTTTATGTCTCATGACTGATGTATTTACATTGTAATGATAAAATTAGCCTACCCGTCTATAATATGAAATGATCTATATCAGATTAAAGACGAAATAATCAAAACAGGAATAGTGGGTTTAAAACCTGTTTTTTAATAACATGATGTCTATACTGCAATTATGTATTGAGGTCTCAATTGTATTTATAAAGTAAAAGGTGGTTTTTTGATACTTAAAGAATTCTAGCGCTTATTTAATGGCATTCATAGCGTTTTCTGAAAAATCTGCTGGAAGTAGAATGGATAGCATAATAATTGTTTTTAGATTTCATTGATAAAATTGAGGTGTAAAAAATCTAAAAACTATGATATATATCAGATGGTCATTTTAGCAATCAATACTATTATTTAGACTGCACTTTTGAAGTACTTGATGGTCTTTACTGCCATATCTATAAATAGTGATGCCTTTTAAGCTTAAGTTCCAAGCTGTCATATAAATATCAGAAACCTCTTGAATGGTAGCTGTCTCTGGAAGATTTATGGTTTTTGAAACTGCATTGTCTGTGTGGTTTTGAAATGCCTTTTGATGTTTTAAATGGTAGTACCACGGAATATCCAAGCTGGTTTGAAAAATGGATTTAATTGATTTTGATATTGATGCTATATGTTGAATACTTCCGGTTTTTATGACCTCGCTTTCAACTTCTTCAGACCATAGATTTATGGCTTTCATTTTCTGAAGAAAAATCGCATTAATTTCGGTTTGTGTTTTTCCACCTAAAATACCTACTCTGTTGTAAGCTAAAGCAAATAAAGGTTCAATTGAGTAGGATGTATTCGCTATTACTGAAATAGTACCAGTAGGCGCAATGCTATTGCAAGTAGCATTGCGTAGTTTTTGATGTGAATAATGTAAACTATCTTTCCAATTGGTAAAAGCACCACGCTCTATTGAAAGATTCTCTGAAGCTTTATAGCTTTCTTTTTTAATAAATGACATGAGTTTTTTAGCTAATTGAATGGCATCTTCAGATGCATATGGAATTTCCAATAGAATTAGTAATTCTGCCCAACCCATAACACCTAATCCAATTTTTCGGTTTTCAATTGTTATGGCTTTAATCTCTGGAATCAAATAATGGTTTACTGAAATTATATTATCTAAAAACCTAATGGATAAATGGATGGTTTTTGAAAGCGTTTTCCAATCTATTATATAAATGTCGTTATGAAATTTCAATATTTTAGATAAGTTTATTGAACCTAAGTTGCAGCTTTCATAATCAAGAAGTGGTACTTCTCCACATGGATTGGTGCAGGATATTGTTCCTGCTCTTGGTGTTGGATTACTTATATTGATGGTGTCCAAAAAAATAAGCCCTGGATCTCCAGATAACCATGCCTCTTTTATAATCAGTTCCCAAATGGCTTTAGCACTAACGGTTCTGTCCACTTTTTTGGTTCTAGGATTTACGAGTTGCCAATCGAGATTATGGATAACTGCATTCATAAAAGCATCTGTAATGCCAACCGAGATGTTAAAATTCTCAAGGGTTTTTTTGCTCGATTTTGACCTTATAAAATCTATAATATCAGGATGGTCAACATTAAGTATTCCCATATTGGCGCCACGGCGTTTACCACCTTGCTTAATTTGTTCTGTAGCTGCATCATAGATTTTCATAAAGCCAATAGGTCCTGAAGAAGTGCCGTTAGTAGACGTTACCAAATCATCTTTTGGTCTTAATTTTGAAAAATTAAACCCTGTGCCGCCACCACTTTGGTGTATAAGCACTGTATTTTTTAAGGTCGTAAAAATGCTTTCTAAATTATCTTTTACGGGTAATACGAAGCAGGCGCTTAATTGACCGTTTTTGCAACCAGCATTCATTAGTGTTGGCGAGTTTGGTAAGAACTTTAAACTGCTTAAAAGCTTATAAAATTGTGTTTCATAAAATGAATTCTTTTCTTCATTGCTCGATACAAATTTTGCGACGCGTTTGAATAAGGCTTGAGGTGTCTCAATGGCACAACCATCTTTACTTTTTAAAAGATAACGTTCTTCTAAAATTTGAATAGCATTATTGGAAAGAATACACATGACATTTTTAGAGTTACAGTTAAGGTTTTAAAATTCCTTTTCTTTTGTTGAGTTGTTTTTCTAAATCATCAATGGCACCTCTAACAGCCATTTCATGATTTTTTTATTAGAAGACGCAAATAGTTTTGGACCAGAAAGACTCAATTCAATTTTACAAATTCTAGTATTTCTTTTTGAGTCATTTTCTTTTTTAAAGAAGACTTCTGTGTTAATTAGCACGTCGTTTTTTTTGTTCTATTTCATTAATTTTTTAATGGTGTTGCTTCAAGGCTTTCGCTTGTTAACGTATATTATAAATTGAATATTTATTTTCATGTCTAATATCTTAATGGGTTATGGACATAAAGCTATAATGATAACTCTCATTTTGAAGACGTTTTCTTATGGTTGCATTTTTTATGTATAAACTTTACGGAACCAAAAAACGGGAAGCTTAAACTTCCCCTTTCAACCGAAACATTCAATTTTATTCATTAACCTTTATTATCGCTATACGTCAATCTGTTATGATTTTACTATGCTTTTTAGTTAAAAAATAGCTTCAAACATTTTATAACGTAGATTTTCATTTTACAATGAAAAAACGTGTACGTTATAAAAGCAGGAAACCGAAGTTTCCTGCTTTCTGGATAAGCTTAATATTATTGATTCTCTCATAGCACTTCCGATAGAATTTTTTATTGCTAAAAAAGACCGGAACCATAAGCCAAACAATAACTTAAAACTATCCATAACAGGCTTCACATTTTTCAACGATAAAACCTGTATTTTGTTAAGAAAAAAGGAAGCTTAAATTTCCTGTTTCTAGACTAGAGCTTAATGCTATTATCTGCAAGATTTCATTTTTGAAATAACTTCATTCTTGCTATTCCTAAGTTCAATAACACCAAATAATAGTTTTAAACTTTAGATATGGTCTATAAAGACTTGCCTTCTCTAAATCTATATTTTAAAGTTTTTTAACGGTTTAAATGAACATTTTTTTTTTGGAATATAAAGATACATTAGCTTTAGAGATTTAGAAATGATATATATCAGTTTTTTGGTTTTATTAAATAAAAAATCAGTTTTCATTCTGAGATTATTATGTAGGAACGTTTCCATAAGCTTGGTTAAATAAAAAAAGCCCAACTAAAAACAGTAATGTGTAAGTAACCTTAACCATATTAATATTGATTATTTCTAACCACATAAAGGTTTGCTTGGGAAACATAAATAAAGCTAATTCCAAAAGTGATGATACCCAACCTATCAGCGTAATAATGATTTTGTAGTTTAGTTCCCAAATATTGTGGAATAGGGTATTCAGCAATCCAATGATAATAGCCACAAATGAAAAAATAATCAGAAATTTTTCATCCTTTAAGTTATTAAAAATCTGTTTAATCCGTATAGTGTTGAGATTTAATATTAAAAAGAAAATGATAAGATACTATACACAAAATTTTGCTAAGAATATTGAACTGTTCATAATCAAAGTGATCTATTCGTGCAATACCAAAAATGGTATATCTGTGTGATATGTTATTTTTTCAGCCTTAGTGTTAAATAGAATATTTTGAAAATAATTTAGATTATGAGTAACCATCACAATCATATCTACAGATCTACTTTCTACAAAGCATTGTATGGCATCTTCAACTTTTTTATTGGTTAGAAAATGGAAACTTGGATTAAACTCTTTAAAATAATCATTGAGTAACTTCTTATTATCAAGTTGTTTTGGGGTTAATGATGCATCTTTGTTTTTAATATGAATAATTCTTAGATTGCCTTTTGTGTTTCTTAAAATATCAGTTAAGGGTTGTAGTATATTTATATCATACGAAAAGTTGTAATCTGATGGAAATGTAATTTCCTTCAACTCATTATACCTTGCATATTCTGGTACCACCAAGGTTGTGCATTTTACTTTATTAATTACATCACCAGTATTACTCCCTACAATGTATTCCCTAAGTCCTGATACACCCTTTGTACCCATAATGATTATGTCTATTTTTTTTTCTTCAACATGTTTTCTTATGGATTCTAAAAAGAAATAATTTTCTGTAAGTGTGTAAAAACGGTGGTTTTTGTTTGGTCTTTTATTCTCGTTAATTTCCTTTAGAAGTCGTTTTAAATTATTTCTTGAGGGGTTTGTGTAATTCTCTTCAATAACTTCTGTAATTGGTACGTAATTTTCTACAACAGCAGCCATCCCTTCAATTCTGTTGACATGAAGAATATAAAAATTACATTCCGTGGATTCAAAAAAATCAAAGGCATAAGAAATGGCGTTCCATGCGTTTTCAGAAAAGTCTGTTGGTAATAAAATATTCATCGTTGTAAATGTCTTATTATAAACAAATCTAAAACGTTACTGACTTTTCTAAAATGATATTCGTCATATTAAAATAATGTATAAATGATTAATGGATATCTTGTGATTTTTGAAGGTATAATACCTTTATGTTTCAAGCTTGTATTTCTGTGAGTTCCATTTTTTTTTAATCAGACATGATTCTTATCAATGTTTATGTAACAAAGCCAGCAACATTTGCAGATTGCTAAGAGAAATTTTAATAGAATTATCTGGTTTTGATTTTTTTTTTTTTTTTGCAAACCTTAAGATAGTTGAAGCAGGTTTTATTTGCACGGAACTATATACCATTTACAATAAGTGGTCTTTAACACCAATAATATCATCGGTCAATAACTGAGTGACTTCAGAGGTTACTTCTATCAAATACATCTTTTAATTTAGCTTTAAAAATACCAATCATTTTACATCTTCATGGCTGCTGCGGTTGCTTTATAAGGTATATTGGCGTGATAACTTTGAGGGATTAGAGTATTTAGTGGCTTACTTGATCATTCGTTTTAATAGTAGCCAAACATTTTTTTTCAGATTTATTGATTTCAAAAATGTTTTAATTTTCAACAACAACAACAACAATAACACCCTCAGATATAGAATCTAAGAGAATATTAAAAATTTATTGGTCTTATCGAATCATAATAAAGTTGGATTAAAAAATAAAGATAAATAATCCTTTTCAAATATTAGAATCGAGTTTGTAAGTTTAGAATCATTTCTAGCTGATTTATATCATTCTTTAGGTAAAATTAGAAATTTAATTTTACTGTATAAATTAAAATCAAAGTGATGAATACTAAAAAGAAAATGACCATACCGTTTTATCAAAATCTAGGTAAACTTTTTTATGCTATTGCAGCAGCAGATGGTAACGTAAGACCTATTGAGTTTGATAAACTAAAAATATTGGTGAAAAAACAATGGTTAGATGTAGATGATCTAGAAGATACCTTTGGTACAGATGCAGCTTACCAAATAGAAATTGTTTTTGATTGGCTAAACGAAGATGAAGAACTCAACGAAAAAGCGTGTTTTAAAGATTTTATTAATTACAAGAAGAGTCAAAGTCATTTATTTACTCAAGACATTAGACGCTTAATCCTAAAAACTGCCTCGGCGATTGCTTATGCATTCTCTGGAATTAACAAGTCTGAATTAACATTGTTGGCAAAACTGGATCTAGAATTAAAAATACCATAATTATGAATTAATACTTTATGAAAACCGTAAAAGGAAAATTTGAAACTACAGAAACTATGGTAAGTGCCTTATTAAAAGAGGAAAGGGTTGGTGTACTTACAGAAATTGATATACAAATCACCTTAAAAGAAAAACTCAATAAAAATTTTAGAAAACATAAAATTTTAGGGGCTTGTGATCCACCATTTGCTTTTAAATAAAGCTTTACAAGCAGAAGATAAAATCGGTACCATGTTGCCTTGTAATGTTATTTTACAAGAGCATTTCCAAAACAAAATCGAAGTTTCTGCCATCAACCCTATGGTGTCCATGCAGGCAGTGGGAAATTCGGCACTAAAAACCGTAGCACAAGAGGTTAGTACTAAACTTCAAAACGTTATAAATAAATTAGAAAATGAAAAGTAGTTTTAATGATATGATAAAACCGGTACATCTACAGTAGGAAAACCTAAACTTACAAATCTAATTCCGTTAAATAATATCGATGAAAAGACCTTGGCTAAGTTGGTGTTTGAAGTCGAAAGTTTAAGCGATCATCTTCTAGCAAAAGCCATAGCAAATGATTTAAAGCTAAAATACACTATTGATTTCGATAATAAAGCCTCAAATGTTAACGCCATACAAGGAAAAGGTATTCAAGCAAATTATGAGAGCAAAAAAGCATTCATCGGAAATGTAAAACTGATGGAAGACTCAGACATAAAAGTGAATGATTCTATCCACTCTAAAATGGATCAGCTTTTACAAAATGGACATGCCGTAATGCTAGCGGCTTTTAATAATGAAATCGTTGGACTAATTAGTGGTATGGATTTACCTCGAAAAACGGCTATTTCTACTCTATTACGCTTAAAAGAAATTGGCATTAAATACATGATTATGCTCACAGGTGATCATCAAAATGTTGGAGATGCCATTGCTAAACAAATTGGACTCATGGAAGCCAAAGGGAACTTACTACCAGAAGATAAAATTTCAGCTATAAAACAATTAATCAAGCGCGACAAAAAAAATAGCCATGGTTGGAGATGGTGCTAATGACGCTCCTGCAATGGCATTGAGCACCGTTAGTATTGCCATGGGAGCCGCAGGAAGTGATGTTGCTTTAGAAACAGCCGATGTCGCATTAATGTCAGATAAAATTGAAAATTTACCTTTTGTTATTGGTTTGAGTAGAGCGTCTAAACGTATTATAAAACAGAACATTTTCATAAGTCTAGGTGTTGTAATGCTGCTGGTTCCTGTAACCATTTTAGGGTTAACAAATATAGGTGTAGCTGTTGCTTTTCATGAAGGCTCAACCATTGTATTGGTTTTAAAAGCTTTACGACTGCTTCGCGACAAAGTGAATTAATTGCTGTTTTATTAAAATTACAATTGATCTTTAAACAAAGAAAGAGATCAACTCATTTGATTTTAGTAGAACTGACCAATATCATAGTCTAAAGCAAACATTCTGAATAAATTAGCTTCAACACATAAATCCAGATAAATTTCTCTGTTGGTTTCTAAATAAAAACAGATGAGATTACAGGTAAATTAAAACGCAACCAATTTGTAAAACCATGAATGTGAAATATTTATATATAGTATTATTATTTCTAATCTTTTTAACTTGTAAAAATGAAAAGCGAGAAGAAAGCAACATTGATCATAATCTTAAAGAAGATACAAATCCAATAGTGAAGGATACTATAAAAATAAAGGACTTAGATATTGAATCCTTAAATAAATCTATTACTATTGAATTAAAGCAAAAACAATTCATTGCAAAAAAAGACGAAAGTGAAGAGCTAGTAGAATTGATTATTGATAAAAAATATCTCGTCGATAAAAAAGATTACACCATCAATTTTAAATACCCATTGCTCAACGAATCTTATAAACCCACGAACAGTAATTTCAATGAATTTATTAATGATTATTACATTAATATCACCCAAACAGAATCGGATATCTTAGAGAATAAATTATTATGCGATAGTATTACAGCAAAAAAAATTAGAGAAGAACGCTTTATAGATTACAAAATTTATAATGTAAATGACCAACTTGTAAGCGTATTGTTTTACAAAGAGAATTTTTATAACGGAGCAATGCATCCTAGCTTTTCGTTTGATTGTTTTAATTTTGACTTAAACAGAGGAACTTTTATGACTTATGAAGACTTTTTTAGTCAAGGGTCAGAAGAAGAATTAGTAAGTATTATAAATGAAAGTATAAACAGTCAAATTGGTAAAGGAGACATGTATTACGACTGTTGGGAAGTTTCTTCGGATGATTTTTTTACGAGTAAAAATAACTTTGTACTCAATGATACATATATAGAATTTTATTTTGATGATTGTGTCATATGCCCATCCTATACTGGTACGTACTCCATAGAAATTCCTTTAACAGATTTGCTATCGGTTTTAAAAAAATACGAGTCTAATCCGTTAGTCTTTTAATTTATACGTTATAGAATTACGCTCTACTAAAAACGGTATTGGGAAGCCAAAACAATTATAGCTATTATAACATACAATCATTCTTTCGTTTTAACTTCTTTTTTCTCTTGTCGTTCTAATTTTCTAAAATAACCACGAGTTAAAAAGTTGTGTTTTAAGGCTTCCATATTTTGATTGAATTTATCAGTGCCTTCGTTTATATTTTTAAGCGTAGATTTTAAGCTATTAACCAACGAAGTATCCTTTACCATATAATTATAAGCTCCATTACTAGAATTAAAATCACTTACAACGGCATTGGCATTATTTAACAGCGTCTCAATTTCTGCACTTGATATCTCAAGATTAGTTACAACTGTTTTCAATTTTCCAGCTGAAATAGAATCATTCAACAACATTCCTAAAATGGTATTATCTTCTGTTTTTACCGAAGAAACAATACTATTTAACTCTGCAATAGTATGAGAAGCACCACGACTTGCTATTTTTAAATTATGAATAGACTGTTTTAAATCTTGTGCCATAATGGTATCATTGATAAGCACACCTATGGTGCCTTTTCCTGTTGTAATTCTGTTTGTAATTTTCAATAAATCTGAAGTCAGTATAGCTGCATTTTCAGAGCTTGTGTTAAGAGTATTTAAAATATCATCCGTTCCAATTCTACTGTAAGATGCTATGATGTCTTCATTTTCTATAATTTCTGACGCTCCTTTGCCTGGAACGATATTCACAATCATATTCCCAACTAATCCGTCTGATCCAATAGTAGCAATCGCATTTTTTTTAATGTGCGAAAGAATCTTTTCCTCGATAGACATTTCTACTTTTATTGTAGAATCATTAATCATTAAAATATTTTTAACCGTCCCAATATCAATACCAGAATAGCGTACATTATTTCCTTTTTGAAGACCGTTGACATTCTGAAAATAAGAACTCAATGTAAAGGTCTTTTTAAACATATCTTGACGTTGCCCAATTAAATACACACCTGCTATAAAAAGGATGGTACCTATGAGGACAAAAGATCCCAATCGTAGTTTTTGTGAGTTTGTTTTTTTCATTGTATATAATTTGTGTCTTCCTTTAAATGAAAGGCATATTAATGTTTAAAAAAAGCTTTAATTTTTGGGTCTTCAGACGTTGATAAAGCTGTATATGTACCAACAGCATAATCAATACCATCAATAAGCAACAACATACGATCTGAAATAACGCGAGCACAATCTACATCATGCGTTATAATAAGTGACGAGGTGTTATATTTTTTCTGAACGTCTTGCATAAGAATGATAATTTCTTTTGCAGTAATAGGATCTAATCCACTAGTAGGTTCATCATAAAGAATGATTTTGGGTTGAAGAATTAAAGTTCTCGCTAAAGCCACACGACGTTTCATACCACCAGATAATTCCGAAGGCATTAAATCTATAGCATGAGCTAAACCAACGTTGGTTAAAGCTTCCAAAACAAGTGCTTCGGTATTTGAATCTTTGTGCTTTTTTTTAGAATGACGTCTTAGAGGAAATTCTAAATTTTCACGAACAGTCATAGAATCATACAGCGCACTACCTTGAAACAAAAATCCAATATCAGCTCTTAAAATATCTAAAGCCTCTTGAGTTAACGTCGTAATATCTTTACCCATAACTGAAATTAAACCACTATCGGCTTGCATTAAACCCACCAAACATTTTATCATTACAGATTTCCCTGAACCAGACTTTCCCATAATGACTAAGTTTTCACCTTTATAAAGTTTCATATTAAAGCCATTTAGCACATGGTTATCTCCAAAGCTTTTGTGTAAGTCCATAATTTGAAGAACTATTTCTGGATTTGATATGTTTTTGTTGTCTTTCATAAATCGTAAAAAATATCTGTTACAAACACAGCAATAAAATCGATAATAAATAGCAATAAAGAACTAACCACTACGGCAGAATTAGCAGCTTTACCAACACCTTCGGTACCTTTAGTGCAATAATAACCTTTGTAACATCCCACAATTCCGATCGCTAAACCAAAAAAGAAAGATTTAATAGTCGCAGGAATGATGTCTCCAAATTCAATGGAATCAAAAACTTGATTAAAATAAAGTGTAAATGACACGTTGCCTTTAAGATTTTCAACTAAAAAAGAACCAAAAAGAGAAATGGCATCTCCAATGATTACTAATAAGGGTAACATTAATGTTACTGCCAATACACGTGTTACAACAAGGTATTTAAACGGGTTAGTCCCAGAAACTTCCATAGCGTCTATTTGTTCGGTAACGCGCATTGACCCCAATTCGGCACCTATGCCAGAGCCAATTCTGCCTGCACAAACCAAAGCAGTAATAATAGGTCCAATTTCTCTTACTATAGAAATACTAACCATGGATGGCATCCAGGACACAGCCCCAAATTCCATTAATGTAGGACGCGTCTGTAAATCCAATACTAAACCTATAATAAAACATGTTATACCAACCAATAATAAGGAGCGATTGCCCATATTATAGCACTGGCGGAACAACTCTTTAAACTCAAAAGGGTGCTTAAATACTTCCTTGAAAAAACGACTCGTAAAAAACGATAAGTCTCCTAGTTCAATTAAGAACACATGTAATCGATTTTTAATTTTAGAATTTCCAGACATGCTTTGTTTAAGAGTGTAACCAAATATATTAGAATGATGAGTTTTACAAAATGATATAAGTCATATTTAAAGACTGATATAAATCATTTTACATGAAACTTATTCCAACTAATTTTAGTAATACCAAAAAGCAATATGAGAACTACGGTTCATATATAAAACTTAAAATGTGGTGGTTGTGAAAACACGATTATTAAGAGACTTTCTGAGATTAACAATATCAGCGAAGTAAAAGTTGCGCAAGATGATGAAACGGTCTCGTTTGATTATCATACTAAGCACGATTTTTGAAAAAGCTAAACATGTGCTCTCTACTATTGGTCACCCAATTTGTTGGCGGAGATAATAACTTAAAAAACAAAAGCACAATCCTAAGTAAATTGTGCTATAGATAGAATTTAAAAATAAATATTATGGAAATACTACAAGATCATGAGCAAATAATATCAATGCCAAGGATTGGAGATAAAGCACCAGATTTTAAGGCGATAACAACACAAGGCAATATTAATTTTCCTTCAGATTATAAAGGAGAATGGGTTATTTTATTTAGCCATCCGGCAGATTTCACACCGGTTTGTACAAGCGAGTTTATAACTTTTGCTCATCTAGAAGATAAGTTTGATAAGGCCAATTGTAAATTGGTAGGACTTTCAATAGATGGTTTATACAGCCATATTGCATGGTTGCGAACTATTAAGGAAAAAATTGAATTTAATGGAATGAAAAACATTGAAGTCAAATTTCCATTAATTGAAGACATTGCTATGAAAGTCGCCAAAAAATATGGCATGATTCAGCCTGGTGAAAGTAAAACACAAGCGGTTAGAGCAGTGTTTTTTATAGATCCTAAAAGCATGATTAGGGCGATTATTTATTATCCGTTAAGTCTTGGTAGAAACTTCGATGAAATCTATCGCGCTTTAATTGCGATGCAAACTTCAGATGAATTTGAAGTGGCTACACCTGCTGATTGGAATCCTGGTGATGATGTTATTATTTCTCCAGCAGGCTCTTGTGGTATTGCAGAAGAACGAATGACATCTACAGATGAATTAAACTGTAAAGATTGGTTCTTTTGTACAAAACCATTAGGTAAGAAAGAAGTATTAGATAAGATTCTGAAGAAGCCTAAACTGCTTGTAAGGTGAAAAAAATCGTGGCGTTTTTCGTTATATCCATCACTATCATTTTATTGTTTACGCTTAAATTTTGCTGTCCAAAAGATGAGGTTTTTAATTTGTCTTTAAATTTGGCAAATACTGAAATTTTCTCTAAATCCATTTCAGTAAAAAAAGTAGTTGTACAGAAAGAGGTGTTAATTGAGAATTACTTTAACTATTTAGATTCTCTTGTTCATCGATATCAGCCTTTAACAACTTATGGTTTAAGCGAACACGTTTTAGTAAGAGCTAATCCTTGGATTATAGATACTCTTCAAAATACGGATTATTATAGAATGATGGCAAAGGATTCTTTTGTTTATAATCAAAAAAAGATGATAGCCTTACCGATGGGAAATACAATTATAATCCCAGATTCTAGTAAAGCTAAAAAAATATTGAATTCATTTGATAACACAACGATAGATATCAATATCCCTGAATTTAAACTTCGCATTTATGAGGACTCAGTTCAACTTTTTGAATTTCCTATCCGAGTTGGTAGAGATGAGAAGAAATATTTAGAAATGTCAGGAAGAATTCAGGATTTAAGAACAAAAACAGGAAAGGGGTTTATTATTAATCATGTGCGTAATCCCAGATATGTAAATCCGGTAAATAATCATCAATATTTTGTAACCAAACGAGATGATGGGAAAGTGACCAAATTGCCCCAAATTCCATTTATAGAGACAGAAATAAACGGGCTACGCTACGGACAGCTTATTCATCCGACTACTAATCCTAGAACTTTAGGGAAAGCTTATTCTAATGGCTGTATTGGTGTTAAGGAAGCCGATGCTTGGGTTATTTATTTTTATGCACCTATCAACACCAAGATAAATATTCGATACGATTTGAGTGGCGTTAATGAAATGGGCGATATTATTACCTTAAAGGATATCTATTAAATAAACTAATTTGTAACTCTTTTCAGCTTCATTCAATAATTGTTTAATTTCTTCAAGAGTATTATTTCTTATAAATGCTATTTCTTCAAACGTTAAGTGTGGGTCTGTAAACAACTAATATATGTTACAGATTTTAGAAGGTAAATGGTGCAAGACCAAAGTTGCAAAGTCGATGCCACAACTGAAATTATGTATATCAGTTAAAAAAAAATACTGTTGATTCTTGAAATTCGAAAATTTGAGTAGCTGACGACAATAACCAGCTAACTATACCGTAATTGGAAAAAAGGGGATTGAAAGTCTACCTTCTGAATGATATTGAAATAATTGAAGTTCCGATTAAATCTACTATAGAAGCAATTATGAAAGAATACTAACGTTACGACTATTCTGAATGTGAGCTGAAAACTGAACGTTAAAATCAACGAAAGAGAAACCCGTAAGAGGCATATTGAGAATAACAAGTAATTTGAAGTTAGGTTTAGATGATTCGTCAAACCGATTATATCGAAAATAAAAAATCAATTTCGGTAGATGAAATGGTGCCTTTCTTATATTTAATTCGACAATTCGATGCAAGGGTATTAAAACCAAAATTGCCAATATTGAAAAGAAATATGCAGAAGAGATAAACAAGCGTGAAGCACGCTTGAAAGAGTGTATAGGAAGTTTTGATAAGAAAATTCAAGAGTTAAACGATTAGCTTTTGTTGTTGTAAGTAAGGGGCCGATTTGTGCTGGTTCTTATTTTTTTATATAGTCCTTTATAAAAAAAAGATAAGTAGAAAGTATTTAATCAATATCAGCACAAAGATAAACTCGTAAAATACCCCCTATAAAAGATCACGACATAAAGCTTATGTATCATCAAACACTTATTTATTCCGCTTCCTTTTATACTGTAATTCTAGCTTTCGTATAGAGACTGCTCAAATATTGTTTAATCAAAAAAAACTAAGTATCATGAAGCAAGTATCTGAAAAACCCAATATGTCAGTACAAGAAGTTGAAAGTATTATCAATTATATAGTGAAAATTACGATGCCGATAGTGGAGAAAGTCATTTGGCTTAGTGAAGAGATAAGTATCCTGCGAATTATCAAGTATTATTAGATAACGTTTAATTTAAAATCTCACATCAGGGAAAATTTAAAAGTAGTTCAGTTCGATTTCGTCTTCGATTTTATGGATTACATTATAAGTCATATAACCGTTTTTAAATTGGAATGGAAAATACCATACCAAAAGACATACTCAGAAGAATACAATTATCACGAATAGCTAGCTCAATGACTGGAGATAGAATGGCATCACTTATTGAGACTTTAGCCTATATTATACTTAATTACTTTTGAAGGACCCATGTAAACAGAATGGGCAAACATTTACACATGGCATGACTAGTGTTTCAATATGCAATGTAGACTAAAAGAAAAGACCAATTAGAAATTATGATTGAAATAGCACAAGAAGAACTTTCGGATTATGAAATGGGTATGTTGAATAATCTTAGAAAATGGATTTATGAGAAACGACGAAAAGCTCTAAAAGTCATTTTTAAAAAGAATAAAGTTTCAAAAAACGATGGTATTTTGGATATTCAAGTAAAGTTGTTTTAAAATAATGTTTAGTTTACAGGAGAAGATTATATTATCAATCCATTCAGCACATTTCTCTACATTCCGCAAAAAGCTTCATTCCGATAAAAGAGCTTCATTAAACAAGGTCTTGAACCTAATCCCCACTTTTGACGCTTCATTCCGTTAACCCTTTCCGCTCTGCAGGAAAGGAACACTCTATTCTCACGTAAAAAGCGTGAATCAAGTTCGCTAAAAAGGATAAAAATGTATTTGCATTTTGTTCCACTTCCCATGATTTTATATTTCACAAAGTCTTTAGAATCACTTCCGTAATCCAACACCGTCATCCCTTTTTTTGACAGCAAAATAACAACATTCAGCTTTGAACGACAGCATAACCAGGCTCACTTCGACTGCGCTAAGCGCAGGCTACCCTCGCACTTTTTATATGTCTAAACAAAGCTGAATATTGGAGCGCACTAAGCAACAAAAAGAAGGTAACAGCGTCGGCTCTATGGGAAGTAAATCTAAAATGAATTTTATGAAATCTTACAAAATAAATAAAAAGGTAGCGGAACAAAAGTTAAAAAAACAAAAAAAGGAAAACGCTCTGGATATAATAAGTAAATCAATAATAAAGCCTTTCTGAATCGTTCAGATTGGTAAATATTAATCTTTAAATTTTTTAATTATGAGTACTCTAAAAAACAAAGTACAGTTAATTGGTAACGTAGGAAACGTGCCAGAAATTACAAACCTTGAAAACGGTAAGAAAGTTGCAAAATTTTCAATCGCAACCAATGAATCTTACAAAGATTCTAAGGGAGAAAAAGTGACAGACACCCAATGGCACACTATTGTAGCATGGGGAAAGATTGCCGAAATCGTAGAGAAATACGTAGGCAAAGGAAAAGAGGTAGCACTAGAGGGGAAATTGACCTCACGCTCTTATGAAACCGCAGTCGGCGAAAAAAGATACGTTACCGAAGTGGTCGTAGATGAAATCTTGCTCTTAGGAATTAAAGGAGATAACGCTACTGAATAATTGAAAATTAAAAGAGAGCGTTCCTATCCAAAAGATGCGCTCTCTTTTTTAGTATTAATCTTACTAAATAGAATTACAATGAAGACACAAGTTAACAAAATAAAAGCCGATTTACAACATTTTTGCGGTACCGAAATGGTCTTTAAAATTCCATTAATTGGGACGCGTTTTACTGACGGATTAAAATATTTGGCTAATGAAGCGGAATGTTTTTGGCTTATAACAGATGCATCCGTAATTGCAAAAAGTTTATCGAATAGAAGTGAATTTATTACCATTGATTTTAAACGACTTTCTGAAAAGGAACAGATTGAAAAGCAATGCGAAGCCATCATTAATTATAGTGATGGAAATGATAAAATTTTTGAAACGCACCGATATAATGTAACCGATTTTCCTTTGGATGAATTGCGATTATTTTTTGTAAATAATACGCTAATGCTTCCAAGTGAATATTAAAAATTGCACTATGGTATATCTCAATTATACGAACCTCGATAACGAAACTCAAGAACGATTGGTTTCGGTTTCCAAAAAAGATGTTGAGCATGAATTTGGAAATGATTTGAATCGCTATGCCAAAGAACATCATATTAAATATGATACACTTTTGGAAGAAGAAGCTCTAAGAAATTTGTATTCTTACGACTATGTTTTTAATATTTAAAATCTAAATTATTAACCCAAGAGGCTGTCTGAAAAGGCAGTCTTTTTTTTGTTCCAATATTTTATATTCTGCAACAAAAAGAGCGGTTTACTAAAGATACTTTTAAACTTCAAAGAGAACACTCATAAAAAATCAAATTTCAATTCGTATTACGGTAAAAGCCATTACATTTTTGGGTGTAATGGTATTTTTTTTGTCCAGCGCGCTGGACGAAAAGGAATAGCAAGAGGGTAACACGCTAGCGCGATGTTTCAGTTTTCAGTTTTTATAAAACCCTAGTGAACTCAGTAGTTTACAGCGATTGATTGTTTTGGTTTTTGAAGTTTCACCATCGTTTTTCACGGAAAAAAGCTGTTAGCCCAATAAAAACAACAAATTTTTCAAGGAAATATGGATAAAGGATATGAAAAAGAACGGTTTGAAAGCCTAAGTATTAAAACTTCAGTGGCTCAAAAATTTAATGAATTTTGTAAAAAAATGTCGCGCTCAAAATCAATGACACTTTTAATGATGCTCGACTTTTTTGAAACTAATGGGATATCTCCAAACGAAACTTTAGGACCGAATATGAAAACTTTAGAAAGTCAAATCAAGAAACGAATCAATGCGGTAATCGCCATCATAAAAGACATCGAAAAGCACCATGATAAACCTACAACTGCCATGTTACAATCCTTGTTTATGGAATTTGAGTCAGCAGAAAAGAAACTCATTTTGGAAAAAGAACTCAAAAAAAAGAACGTTCAGTTTGTAGAAAAAAAAGAGTCTAATAATCAATTATAAGAATATGTATATCACCATCACAGCTCAAAAATTAGGAGGCGATTATTCGCAAAGTTCTGTGGATTTTGTTGCATATCTGGAGAAAGAAAATCAAGGCTTGGAGCAAGACGATGTCGAGCATTTTTTTAATCAATATGGGGATGAAATAAAAGCTAAAGAAGTCGTGAAAGAGATTGATGGTAATACAGCAAAACTCAAAAAGAAAGAACCGAAATTTTATTCTATTACCATAAACCCGAGTCAATCAGAGTTACGAAACTTACAATATAATTCTGAAGATTTAAAAAGATATACTAGAGCTCTAATGACGGATTATGCAAAGTCCTTCAATCGTGAAATTAATGGTAAACCGATAACTGTCGACAACATAAAATATTTTGCTAAAATTGAACACCAACGTAAGTTTAAAGGTACAGATAGACAAGTAAGAGAGAACCAACCGTTTGCTACAAAAATACTTCAGTTAAAACAGGCTATTCGAAAAATTGAGCAAGGTCAATTAGAAGGTGATACGAAACAGATGAAATCCGATATACTTAAATTGGAGGCTGATGCACCGCATCAACAGAATGGAAAACGAATTGTTCAAGGCATGAAAAAAGAGGGTAATCAAAGTCATATTCATATCATCGTGAGTCGAAAAGACACCTCAAATTCTGTGAGTTTGTCTCCAGGATCTAAATACAAAGCGTCGGAAGTTATGATGAACGGAAAATTAGTGAAACGAGGATTTGATAGAGATGCCTTTTTTACAAAAGCAGAAGGCACTTTTGATAAAACGTTTGGCTACAAACGGAACTATGTGGAATCCTATAAATCGAAAAAAGATTTTGTTAAAAATCCGAAGCTCTACTTTACAACACTATTAGGACTGCCAGCAAGTGAAAAAGCAGTTGCTTTTAAAATGTTGTCGAAATCTGGTGTGCCTATGGCTAGTATTCCAACAAGTCAAGTACAGTTAGCGCTCAAAACCATTAGGTATTTAAAACGTGGTGTGGAGGTGGCAATTAAATCAAGTTCCATTGGTATATGATATGGAGATAAAGGGAATTATAGCTGTTATTGGAGTGATATTTGGAATGAGCTTGTTGTTTTATAGCCTTTTCAAAATAACTAAATATGCCTTTTTTATTAATCTTATTTGGACTGTAATTTGTTTAGGGCTACTTTTTAATTTCAGCTACTACGAAAAGCAATGGTATATAGTGTTGCTTCTTATAGGCTGTATACTCTTGCTTATAAACACGGTTTTATATGTGTTTCTTCACAAGGAAAAATATAATTTTGATGCTAAGCACCAGGTTTATTTTAAAACTAAACGTGGTAGTTTTAAAATTAATAATATTAAACGAGGCGCTTCAATAATCGGTTCTGCAGGAAGTGGGAAAACAGAGAGTGTCGTTTTTAATTTTCTTCAGCATTTTAGCAACTATAAATTTTCGGGTGTCATTCACGATTATAAAAACTTTGAAATTACAGAAATGGCATTCCCTTTATTTGAAAAAAAACAAATTGATTTTAAAGTGATTTCATTCGATACTATTTACGATCGTGTAAATCCAATAGCACCGCGATATATGATTAATGAGGAAAGCGTAAACGAAGTCGCACGAGTACTAATTGAAAACCTATTAGAACAAAGAGAGTCGGGGAGTATAGGCACAACAAAATTCTTTAATGATGCTGCTGAAGGACTAATCGGTGGACTGATTTGGAAATTACGTACCTCCTATCCACACCTGTGTACATTGCCCCACTTAATAGCAATGTATCAATTTTTAGATACCGATAGTTTAATCGCATTTTTAAGTTCTAATACAACATCTAGAGCGATGGCGGATGCTTTTATTAGTGGTAAGGATTCTGATAGACAAACCGCAGGAGTAAAGAGTACTTTGGCTAATGCGCTTAAAAAAATAAGTACACAACGTATTTTTATGATCCTGTCTGCAGATGATGTTCCTCTTAATATTAATACGCAAGAGCAACCGCTTGTGATCTCAGTCGTTAATACTCCAAAATATGAGACTGCGTATTCGCCAATTATTGCCACTATAGTGCATACTATCACAAAGCAAATGAGTGTACGAAATTCAAATCCTTCATTTTTACTTATGGAAGAAGCTCCTACAATTCGGTTACTAAATATGCACCGTATTCCTGCGACTTTACGAAGTTATGATATTGCCACGATTTACGTGATGCAAGACAAAATTCAAAACGATATGATGTATGGAGATAAGGCTAGTAAAGCCATTTTGAGTAATTTATCGTATCAGTTCTTTGGTAAGGTAAATGATCCAGACACCGCGAAATATTATGAACGCTTTTTTGAAATTGTTAAAAAAGAAACTACTAGTGTTAATCGTGGTCATAATCTCAATTTTGACACCCGAATTACAACAGGGGAACGTGAAGTCGCCAAAATTAGAGCTGATGTGTTTTTTAGACTAAAAGAAGGTGAATTTATTACGTTCGCTGATGGAAAGGATAGAAAAGTTCAATTTAAATTGCCTAAAATTGAAAAACGATTACCAAGAAGGTCACGGGATTATTCTGAGGCTGACTTACAAGCCAATTTTGATAGGATTTATGAAGAGGTACAATCAATTTTTAAGTGATTAGACGTAACGTGCGTTGATTATTGTCGCTTATTTGTAGCGATATGTCTATATTTGTTTTAAATAAGCGACAAAATGAATTCTAAGAAAACCATTCTTCTTCCTAAATATCAGAAGATTTTTGAACAGATAGGTGAGAATATAAAGCTGGCAAGAAAAAGAAGAAAGTTAACAACAGAGCAGGTTTCTGAACGTGCAGGTATTCACAGAGCAACACTTTATCGTATTGAAAAAGGAGACCCAGCTGTAGCAATAGGGCACTATTTTAATGTGTTTAGAGTGTTGAATCTTCAAGATGATTTTCTTAAGCTCGCCGTCGATGATGAGTTTGGACGAAAATTACAGGATCTTGATTTATTATAAGCAAAATGGCTAAAGGAAAATTTGACATATACGTATTTGCAGACTGGGATGGTTTAGAAACTCCAACGCTCGTTGGTGTGCTTTCTGCGCATTTTGCAAAAGGTAAAAAGGCCTTTAGTTTTGAGTATGATAAAGATTGGCTAAAGACCGATGCGCAACGATTACTAGATCCCGATATCATGTTTTATTCGGGACCGCAATATCCTAATAACAAGGAGAATTTTGGGATTTTTTTAGATAGTATGCCAGACACTTGGGGCAAGACCTTAATGAAACGTAGGGCGGCGCAAGAGGCTAGGGCAATGAATGAAAAAGCAAGTACCCTCTATGAAATTGATTATCTTCTTGGAGTTTACGATGAGAGCCGAATGGGAGCTCTGCGCTTTAAAACGGAAATGGATGGTCCTTTTTTAGATAATGACAACCAAAATCCAACACCTCCTTGGTCTTCACTTGGTGAACTTCAAGAGGCTGTAAATCAATTAGAAAGTGATGATTATAGTGATGCTATAAGAAAATGGATCGCCGTTTTAATAGCGCCTGGATCTTCTCTAGGTGGAGCAAGACCAAAGGCGAATATTCTGGACGCAAAGAAGAATCTTTGGATTGCAAAATTTCCATCAAAGACCGATACCGTTGATAAAGCCGCTTGGGAGTTTTTAGCATATCAATTAGCGACTGCTGCAGGAATTCAAATGGCAGATTCCAAAATAGAAAAGATTAGTGGTCAATACCACACTTTTCTAACGAGACGTTTTGATAGAAACAATAGAAAACGTATTCACTTCGCGTCTGCAATGACGATGACAGGAAACACGGAAGATATTCTCAAAGATTCTGCACCAAGTTATCTTGAAATTGTTGAGTTTATTGAGAATTATGGTGTCGATGTAGACGCTAATTTACATCAACTTTGGCGTCGAATCGTATTCAACATCGCGATTTCTAATACGGATGATCATATGCGTAATCATGGATTTCTATTAACGCCTAAAGGTTGGATTTTATCACCAGCGTACGATTTAAATCCTTCAATAGAAAAAGAAGGTTTGTCTTTGAATATAGATATGGACGATAATGCTCTAAGCTTTGATCTTGCTAAAAGTGTTGGTGCGTATTTTAGGTTAAATGATACAGAAATGAATGCCATACTTATTGACGTATTAACAGTAGTTAAAGATTGGAAGGTAGTGGCGAAGGACATCGGAATTAAAAACTCGGAGATAACGCTAATGTCTGCGGCTTTTAGTAAATAAGTGAATCCAAATAGGAAGTGCAAATATTTACTCTATGTTTAAAAATTGTAACTCTTCTGTTTTTTTGATATAAAAAAGGTCAAAAATATTCCAATAGGAGCATAGCGATGGCTTTCATAATCGTATTAATTGGGGTTATTGATATATTTATGGGATACTTTAAGTTCTATATTGCGCTCTCCATCTTTCTCGTTCAATTCTAAAATAACCCTTCGATCCTTCGATAGTGAAAATTTATGCATAGCATATACAAATCTTACCGTGTCATTGCCGGCAATTTTAGAAGGCAGATGATGTTTAAAAATAGGCTCTTGATATAAACGTTGCAACGATTTCTTTTTACCTTTTTTCCGGGTTTCAATGGAAAGTTTTAAGAAATTTAAATCATAATCCAAAGTAGAATTATTCTTAATTTGAATAACGAAGTAAAGCGCTTCTTTATCAAAAACAATATTCTCAAGATTCAAAATCACACGACTATTTCGTTTTGTGAAATATCCGAAGTGTTGTTTTAAATCAAGTAAATATGAGCAGAATTTTTGATAATAATAAGTGTCGTGTTCAATACTTTTTTCAGAAGTTTCAGTCTGAATTGAATCTTTAACTTTTGGTTTTTCATTTCCAATACTAGAGGCTAGTGGGATAAAATAATTGAGCTTAGAAAGCTGTGCTTTATATTTTACAATATAGGAAAATATGGAGCCGTTGTTGTTAATGACTAATAGGTTGCTTTCTTTTCCTTGTTTGGCTTGTAATAAACCGAAGTACTGTTCTTTTTCACGATTGTAGGTAAATACAAAGTTTTCGGAACCTGTGATGCCTTGGCGGATAGGTTCTGGGAAAAAGAGGGCCACATTTTTGGTGTCGTTGGCGTAAATAGTGTCAAGTGTTGCTGATGTTTGGGCTTCCATAAAAGCGGAAGTGATAATAAGTGTTAGAATGCTCATATACGTTTTCATAAGAGTGTGTTTTTAAATGCTCATTATGAGCTCATAATTTTGGTTTTAAAATAAGTTTATAATTGTTCAGTACTGTAACCCTCACATTTCGATTACTACGTTTCAATACTTTTGTAATGCCACCGACCTGTGGAACTGTTGGAATATTGATGTCTCCTATAACATCGTCCAGAACTTCACTGGTAGCTTCGGCTCTGAAGTTGTTTTCCACATAAATGCCTTCGCTGCCATCTTGTAAATCGAAAGCTTTGAGTTTTGTGGGGTGATGGTTGATATTCTCAATCTCAATTAATGCACGATTGGGCTGAAAGCTTATAAAACCAAATAAAAGTGTGTTCTTGGGCATTTGTTTTCCATTGACCATTGCAGCTTTAGTAAGTTGCATTCGCAATCGCGTATTTGCTTTTACAATTTGGTCTCCATCAACAACGGCGTAAATTGTGGTATCTGTATGACCGATGATTGAAAATGTATTGGGTTTTGGTGCAGCCGCAAAAAATAGTTGATGTTCCAGTCCCAATTCTTTAGCTTGTATTTTTAACTCCCTAATTATTTCTGAAGAATCAATGGCTATAGGGGACTTCGTTTTTACGTTATGTCGTCCAAAGTTTTGATGTTTTAATTCTGAATATTGAATTTTTCCAGCGGCATAAATACTGTCTATAATTCGTTTTTTATGACGTTCTGGTAGTTCTGGATCGTAATACCCCATGGAGTCCATTAATTTTTCATCATAGATACTAGGAGCGTTGGTTTCGCGTACTACTTTTAAATCATTGAGTGCATCTAATTTGGAATCATATGTTTTCTGGTTGTCTTCTAAATCAGGAATCAACGTCTGTTCAAGGCTGTCCTTTTCATTGTCATCATCTCCCATGACCATTAGGCTATAAGAAATAAGGAATATGAACACAATTGCTAATACTGCTATAAATACTATTTTGTTCTTTTCTACTTTCATTTGCTGAATTTTTTAGTGACTCAATTTTTAGTGTTTAGCTTTTTTAAGGTGTTCTCAAAATAATTGGTAATCAGAAGACCATGTGGATTGTTTGGGAAGTTCCGGTCAACGCTAATTAAGTTCCCTGTGGAAACCAATTCATAGGTATCGACAATAGAACCTCGATTAATTTCAAAAATGGTGGTTGTAGTAAACGTATATGAGCCATTGTGTTCTGTTAATTGCGCAGTAATTTGTAGTACTTTCTGAACTAAGGAATATTGTAATAATCGGTTATAAACACCGTCTGCTTTTTTTTGACGATACAAATTATCTACAGAACTGTTGCCTAACCAAAGCGCCCTTTCCAGATTTTTTTCATAGTTGCTGGCATCAATATTATAGAAGTAGTGGTGAAACAGGTCTAAATGTGCCAAAGCTTCCACTTTAAAATTTTCCTTTTGGTTAATGAGTTTCAGCGGAATAATGCTACCATCTGTGTTGATGGCAAAAGCACTATTCAAGGCATTATTATATGTCCTAAAGGCCACCCAAACGGAAAAAGTACTCGATAGCAAGGCACAAATAACGACGACTAAAACAATAAATCGATTGAGCTTTAATACGCTATAGATGTTTTTGTATGGTGTTTTCATATTGAGTTGGATTAGCTGGTAAATAGTCTTAGCGTAAATGATGTGGCTCGCTTATAGAGTTTAAATTTTAAGAAAACTATAAAGCCAACAGTGCCTAGTTGTACAACGGGTGCAAAAAAGCCTTGACCAAAATCGGTCCCAAATAGGTTGGTCCAAAAATTGGTATTTAATTCCGTATAGATCGCATTGATAAATACATTGACTAAGAAGAAA
Source organism: Winogradskyella thalassocola (assembly GCF_900099995.1). Taxonomy (GTDB): domain Bacteria; phylum Bacteroidota; class Bacteroidia; order Flavobacteriales; family Flavobacteriaceae; genus Winogradskyella; species Winogradskyella thalassocola. The sequence continues at coordinate 13,908 of NZ_FNCZ01000009.1, read as the reverse complement.
GCAGGAACTAACATATAGACGGCTGCATAGAGTTTAAAAAAGGTATAGGCAAGTGAACGGAACTTTTCAAATACGGCGAGACTTATAACTAAAGGGAAAAAGGCTTGCATAATTCCTAATAGAAAGAAGCGTTCTGCTAAAAACAAGGGGTAGATAAATAAGTCAAGAATCCACAGCATGGTGCTTAGTATAAAGGCTAAGAGCTTGAATCCATAGAGTGGTGTAAGTAAAACTTCATAAAGAAGCGTCATTGCCATACTTGCAGCATCTAATAATCCTACATCTTCTTCAAGTGGTAAATCTTGTAGTTGTAATGGTAATAACGCAGGTGCGGTCCCTCTATATTGCCCTTCAATGGCTACTAATATGCCATCAAAAAAACCTAACACCTGCGTTGAGAAAATAACCAAGAGCACAACAGCAAAATTCTTTGCGAGCTCACTAGGACTTAATCCCCAAGAATACCCATCTTTATCAGCAACACCTTCATTGTATTTTTTTAGAATATTGATTAAGAAAAACAAAACAGCTAGCGTTTTCATTCCTGCAATAGTGTATTGCGAGAAGCTGCTGTTTTGTATGGTTTGAAAAATCGTATCGATATACTCAAGTCCAATTCCTAAAATAATCGCTGCGGTCATTTCTAAAAGTTTCTTTCGCGATTATTAACTTTGTCTTGCATTTTTCTAAAGGAAATAATAGCGCTGTAGCGCTTCGTTTTTATCGTGATGTTCACAACCATTTCTTTAGATTCTTGTTCCTTCTTTCTGAGAACTTCAGCACGTTCTGCATCAGTCATTTTTAGATGGTCACTCGATAGGACTTCGTCAATAAAATCTACGGTATCTAAAGCGTTTTGAACGATAGCATCAAAGGATTCTGCAATTCGAGTTACTTCTTCAGGTTGTATATAAGGCGAGTTCAAAATGTCCTGTAAATCAGTTTGCATCACGTGAATTAAGCGTTGATTGTTTTGTGCAATTTCCTCAACCGCTCGGAGTTGTTGTACGACACTAGATACTTTTTCTATCGCTTCTTTGGCGTCTTTCAAAAATTGTACAGACTTAATCATCTGCGCAGTTTGTTTGCCCGATTCTACCAATTGCTTTACAAGGCTGACAAAATTGGTGTTGTCATAGGTGGGCATGCCTTGGGCAGTAGCCCTGCCAGGGCATAAAAAGGTAATACTAAAGATGACCCCAAAAACTAATGTTTTAATTTTTGTTTTACTTAGAGCAAGTCTATGGCTTAAGTGTTCGATAATTTTGTTTGATAATTTCATAATATTATAGTTTTGATGTGAATTCTTTAATTGCCATTTCCATATTTTGGCTTTTTTCATACATGGCCATTATAGCTTCATTTTCTTGTCCATCAGTTAAGTAAGCGGCATAGACTTCCTTCGGGACCTCGAGCCTGAAAATGTTGCTTTCTTTTCCGATTTTGATGAACATTTCAGTATACTTCCGTGAACCAGAAAGATTGTTTTTAATAGATTTTAATTGGTTTAAATCATGACTTGATAAATTGAGTCTTTTTACAAGTTCTTCATAACCTTTTTCATTATTCAGACTATAGATAACTTGGGTGTTTTCTAAAATACTTGCTGAGGTTGCATTGTCGGGAAGTTGATTAATGGATTGTAGTATGATCCCAATAGCCCCATTTTGTTTTCGTATCGCTTGATAGTAAAATTCAACACTTTCCAGTACGTTGTCAAACTTTAGTTGTTTCGCAAACTCATCGAATAAAATGATGCCTTTTTCGGCTCTGTTTTTCCATATGGTTCTTTGGATCGCCGATTTAATTAACTTCAACATGACCGACAAAATTTCCTTATTGTCTTTCACTTCATCCAGTTCAAAAACAATTAAGCGTTTGTCTTCGATTTTATACGTCTGGTCTTCACTTACTTCAAATAGAAAACTATATAGACCATCTCCAACGTACTCAGACATAACGTGCAAAAAGCTGGTCACATTAAAGTAGTCGGGATGGATTTTTAAGCGACTCAGAAGATCTTTCTGGTGCTTTTCTATATAATTATAGAAACCTTCGAGAGAATGCTGTTTAGACGTATGACGGTAATAATGACGCAATATTTTCTTAACCGAAACCGATTGTGCCTTGGTAACTTTTAAATCTGAAGCAAACAGTTCAAATAGAAATACGGATAAATCCTCTAAGCGTTCTGGAGTCAGATCTTTGACGTCGCTGATATAAAAAGGATTGATCCCTAAGTTTTGTCCGCTCTCATAACGCAATACGGTATACTTTTCAGGATAGAGTTTGGCAAATTTGGTATAAGAACCCCCCAAATCAATGATGACTAATCGTACACCACTTTCAAAATATTGCCGTAAGATGTTATTAGCTAAAAACGATTTGCCTTCACCTGTGGGAGCGAAAATGGCGAAATTCCGAGCTTTGATGCGCTTCTTTTTTTCATCCCAAACATCTTTTAATACTGGAATATTATGCTCTCTATCGTTAAAGATAATGCCGGTTTTATCGGATTTGTAATTGGTGTTATTAATGAACAGACAAAGCGCGTGTTTCAAATCGGTAACGTACAAATCGCTGTTTGAGAAATTGGATGAAAAGCAACAGTAACTATTCAGGATATAATTTTTGCGTTCTTCACCTCTTGGATAATAAGGAATGATATCCAATTCCTTAAATTCAGTCTTAATTTGTGAGGTGATCTTATCTAAAGTTTTAGCGTCTTTTGACCAATAGATAATATTGAGATGACCACGAATGATTCGTGAATTATCATCGGCATTAATTTGATCTAGAATGTGTTGAATTTTTCCTAGAACGACTTTGTTTTGTGAACCAAAATTGGAACTCTTATTAAGTTCCTCGATTTTCTTATCCAATAGCTTACGCCACTTTTGCTTGTCGTCCAGATAAAGAATCTGGTTAACAATGTGATTCTCGTTAAGTGTAAGCCCTATACCATCAATAAATCCTTGATGAAATACAAAATCGTCCGAAGTAAATTTCTCATTGGTTTTGCTACTTTGTACATTGTCTCCAAAGCATAATTCACTGTTGACGGCAAGCGTATCAAAATGGTTTTCGCCTATGGTGACTTTTTTCTTTTCCAATAAAATGTCCGTGTCGAACCCCTCGTTGAAACCATTGAAATATTGACGTGTTAATTGCTGAATAGCTTCTGGTGGTAGTGGAAGAAATTCCATTTTACGACTATTGTTTATAAATGAAACGGAATCGTTTACGGCGTTGGCGAAGCTTTTAATATTTTCATCTAGTTCTTGTGCAATGCCTTTTGAAATTGTTTTGAAAGGGTTGACATATTTAGGATGGTTTAGAGACTTGTTCTTGGTTAAGATGAAGAACAAATAGCAGTGGTGTGTTATATGCTCACGACCTTTAAAATGCGCGTGTGTGGCTTTTTCGAGAAAGGTGGTGTTTGGAAGCGGTTCTGAGTGATATGTTTTTTTAAGATAAATGTCTTGTTTATGGACCACGGTGCCAATAGGTAAGGATTTGAACGCCTGAAACCATGCACCATGTATATCTTCAAAATCCTTTTCAGATAAGGAATAGATTTCTGGCAGATGCCCCTCATAGCACAACACTACATTACCATTGTTGGCAAATACCATATGGTCTTTAATAGCGACAATGGGTTGATATTTTGAAAGGTTAATCGTGTTCATAATTTAAAACAGAAATTCTTTTGTTACTTATAAGTTTTGGAAAGGCTTTTGTCATCTGGAAAAGTTGTGGATGGTTTGTGATCCGTGTTAAAGCCACATATAAGCTAGCATTAAAAAACATCAGACCAATTATAACCCCAAAGCTGAATGAGAAAATGATGATTAATAATGATGCAAGAATAGCCACCATCATTAAGGCAAATAGAGAAATGGGCAATCCAAAAATGGCTGCCCGTTTTCTTATGTTCTTATAGACCTCAAACCGTTTCATTAGACAACGATGCCTATGAGGTAAGTAAAGATGCCTACCACTGCACCTGCAATCAAGACAAATACGAGAACTCGGGTAATCCCTTTTTTAAGATCTGCGTTTTCTCCAAAGAAATGACCAGTGTTAAAGAGGAATCCAATTAAAAAAATGACTCCCAAAATGATGGGGAATATGGCTCTTATGGTATCTGAAACATCATTAACGGAGTCTTCAATACCACCAATCTGAGCAAAGCTTGTGGCTGTTGTCAGTAAAAATGTGAATAGCGTAAACAGTAATTTTTTCATAAGTGCTAGATTTAGCCATTTATCGATGGGATCTAAATGGCAGGTTTTGATTAATACGTTATGAAATCTATTATGAAATGAAGCTGACGGAAGAAAATCTCTAAATTTTAACGCTAAGGGGTGTTAAACTTTTGAAGATTGTTAAGGAACTGATTGATTTCTTGAATATTGTGTAATCTAAAATGATTATGATGTATACGTTAAATCAAATTATAGTATTACTACTCTGCCTGGTTTTTTTTAATATTTCTTATTCACAGAATGAGAAAGACCAAGAAAAGAAACCCATTGTTATAATAGATCCAGGACATGGGGGAAAAGATCCTGGGGCTATAACCACACAAGGTATAAATGAAAAAGATATCGTTTTAGCAATCGCTTCTAAAATGGTAGTTCTCAATGATACGTTATTTGATAATCCGTTAAGGTTATTTCTAACGCGGTATACAGACACCTTAATAGCCCTTCGAGATAGAACTCTTTTGGCAAAAACACTAAAAGCGGATATTTTTATTTCAATCCATTGCAATCAAGCTATAAATACAACCGCAGCTGGAACAGACGTTTTTATTTATCTTAAAAGTGAAGCGCAGGCATCAGCATCTACTTATTTAGGGCTTATAGTACAAAAAGGATTAATAGATGTTCTCGGGATTAAAAACCGAGGATTGAAATATGGAAACTTTCAGGTATTACGAGATAATGATAGTAATGCGTCAATACTCTTAGAGCTAGGATTTTTAACTCAATCCGACGAGGCTATTTATTTGAGCAATGAAGAATCTCAAAGTGCTATTGCTTTGGTTATACTTCAAGCTATTTTCAAAATGTTAGGGTTATGAAAGATTTGTTTAATAGTATTATGAAAAATATCAAAGGTTTACTGAGGAGATTCTTTATAGAAATTTTGAGTTTATTTCATCCACTCTAACATATTTGCTTGAAGCCTGATTGACTCATCTATTGTTAATAGGTTTAACCTAAAATTTGGTGTGCTTTTAACTTTTTTTAAATGAGGAGCTGTAAATATTAGCACGCTTCCTTTTAAACTTTTATCGTTACTTTCTAGTTTTTTTAATGTGTCTTCAAAGACTAAGGCTAAATTATGCTCCATTTCTTTTCTTGTTTTTGGTGGTGGCATACCTCCTAAATTTTTATTCCTCATTTTCTTCAAAGTCTGTTTGGTTTGCAGCCATCATCGCCATATTTCTAGCCATTTCATTAACTGTATTCAAGTCTATTCTTTTGTTTGGAGAATATCTTACCTTAGTAATTCCATCTACAGAATTTCGTAGTCCTTCTGCTATACTTATTCTACCTTGCTCCATTAATTCACCAAGAAGATTTAAGTGTCTTTCAAATTCTACTCTAGAGTCTCTATAATTTTTTCTGCTTTCAATCATTATTCAAAATTTCATGAATTGTTTTCATATTATTTTTGTAAACTACAGAGGTAATAGCTTCATTTAAAGCATGATTTAATGTATCATTATACCTTCCTCGATATTGTGTTTCGTCATGGAAACTTCTACGAAGATATTTGTCTGATTTTACTAAATCGATAGTATTTAATGGTGAACAATATTCTATCACTTTTGATACTAATATTTTACAAAAACCTCCGTTTAAAACCTCTTTATTATTTAATTCATCTATTATGGGGGCAATAGGTAATAGGAATTCTTCTTCTAAGAAAATGTCACCTGTTTTAAACGGAATATCTGGAATTGTTTTATTCAGCTCAACTGCTAATTCTTTATATCCTATTTCTTTAATGTTATTTGCAATTGCAATAAAATTATACTTAATCGTGAAATGAGAAATCGTGGCTATTTGAATCACATAACTTGAGTTTGTTTCTAATGTCTTTTTAATTATTTCTGGATATTCCTCCGAAATTTTTTTTAGGACATAAGAACTCATTTTTGTTGACAGTAAAGGTGTTTTTGATGAAGATGTATTAAGTAATTTTATGATTACTTCTTCTCCTAAAAATTTTCCCAACTCTACTAAATTATTAAATGTTTTTTTTCTAATATCTGTAAAAGGGTGATTGAGGAGCCATATTAAAAAATCGATAATTTGAGAATTGTTACTGATTTTTTCGTTTTCTTTATCTAACCAAAAATATTTTTCTTTCACAGAAGTATCTGGACGAATAATGTAATGAAAATGATTATTCACAATTTTATAGATATCTTCTATTTGTGATTTTGATATTTTACCTTCTAAAAACCATATAACTTCTTTAGAGACTAACCAAGGGGTTTCATTGAATTTTAGTATTTCATGAGATAAAGTCTGTATTATTTCTGTATCAGTTTCTAATAGGCTTTTTATATTTTCTTTCGATTTACTATGTTCTCCAGACCAGTTATTGTACCAGATGCTTATTTTCTCTTTTTCAAAAGAATTAATACCAGTCTTTATTAATTGTTGCCTGTTTTCTTTGGTTGAGTTAATAGAGTTATTAAACTTTTCGAAATCCGTAATCTCTTTGTTTTTTTCTAATGGCTGCTCTTCTGTTATTTTATCTTCTTGATTTTTAGATTCCCAAATAATCCCTTTACTAACTAAATGTGATTTTAATCGTGTTCTATTTGATGTTGTTAATCCAACATATAATTCATTTAAAAGAGCTCTTCTATCATCATCATTTAATTCTTTATCTGCAATAATTTTAGATAAGTTAATAATCACATTCTCAATATGAGAATTATCTAGTATTTCTATTTCATTTAATACTTCTGCAATTTTCTCACCATAGTAAGTTATGTATCTAAAGTTATCATCATTGATAGTGAATATTTCACACAGCGCCCATTTTAGATATGGTGATACATCTTCTATGTTTTCTAAAATTTTTAATACTCCCCTTTGTTCAACAAAATTTCTAGCCCCTAGATTATAACCATCACCAATTGTTGGGGCGTCAAATGTGTTCTGTTCTGCATTATTTATTAATAATTCTGGAGAAGGAAGTATTTCTTGTTTAAAATATTCTAACGCCGAATCTAGTCTACCATTTGCAATAAGACTATTAATAAAACTTTCTTTTTCAGTCCTTACATACCTCTGGAAAGTCATTTCTCCTGAAGCATAGTCGAGTAAAGATGCATAATCTTTGACATATTTATTTAGGCTAGAACTATCGCTTTTTAAATAGGAAAGTGTAGAATTTATTAAATCTAATTGTGCTTCTTTGTACCAAGTAGGTCCCATAGATGTATTTAGTACTTCTTGAAATGTATTATTAAATTCAAATTTTTTTCCAAGAAGAGCATATATTTCTGATATTTTTAAAAGTTCTTCTGTGCGTTCCCATCTATTTTGTACTCCTTTAAGAATATGTTGTTCCCATAATTGTACTATAGGTTGAATTTTATCTGTTTCATAATTTAGAAGTAGTAATTCTTTAACAATTTCATGAAAAACTTCTCGGTAACCTTCTGAAAAAAGCCCTAATTGGTCAATTGATTTTTGTTTAATTTCTTCAATAAAGGAATCTAGTTCATTAGAATTAAAGTGATAATATAAATGTATTAATTTTGTGTAAAGTAGAGGGAAGATAGCTTCAGGTAATTGATAACTTCTATTCCAATTGCTTCTTTCTTCAAATGAAAAATTTATGGATTCTCTGATTAAATTGAGTTGTTCTTTAATTAATTGAAAATCATCTGAATCATTTTTAGCTTTTAAATTGTATGCTTTTCCTTCAAGGAAATGAATTAGAACAATAATGCTCTTCAAATAAAGTTCCCAACCATTTTTACTCCATCGTTTTTTGATTTCGGGAAATGCATTATCATCATTTATATAACCTTTGCATTTAGATTTAAATGCAATATTTATATATGCAGCATAATTAAAATCTACTCCATTATCGTTTCTTATATTATTTTCATCCATTTCAAAATCAAAATAATTTTTAATAAGTTTTGTAACAAGTGAAGTATTTTTACTATCTTTTAAAAGAGATTTAACTAATAGTATCACTTCTACTTTATCGTTAATATAACCGTGATTTAATATTAAATATTCTATATCTGCGACAATCTCAAGATGACTGTCATTTTTATCGTGATAATTTGAATTATATCTATTTAGCTCATAATCATAGATGTACTTGGAAAGAGCTATCATTTTTGCCCATCGGCTATTTAAAGGGTTTCCTGAGAACTTTGATACTTCAACAGAGTTTATATGAATATTTTTAGCTCTCATCAAATATGCTTGATGCCAACCTGTAGTTACTTCCCTCATTAATGTTACTCCTGTTGTAGTTTGTTCGCTATCGAAGTCATCATTGCTACCTAAACTTTGAAGGAATTTCGAAAAAGCCATATATTGTCTATATCCCTTTTCAGAATTTTCATTTGTAGACAGTACAAGTGAGTTAGCTTTCATTGTAAAGAAATCCATAGAAACTCCTTTGCCAGATTTAAACTCACTCTCAATCTCTTTTCTAAATCGAGCGTCAATAGCCTCTAACAGTACATTTGCTTCCTTATAGGCTTCTGCTTCGTATAACAACTGCAAAAAAATTATAGCTTGATCATTACTAACTAAAAGAATATTTCTCCTAACAATATATTTTAAAGCGTGCTGATAATCTTCATTAGCTATTAATGCTAAAGCTATATTTTGGGCATATTCGTATAATATGTAATCATACCTAAACTCGATACGCTGCAGGAGTAATAAAAGCCTAATGAGTTCTGTTGTTTGTTCTAATTTTAAAGATAGGTTTATTGTGTTTTTTATATCTAATAAAACTATATCAGGTTCGATATGATTAAGAGTAAGTTTATCTGCCCATTTTTGATTACAACTTTTTAATGCTTTTTCAGGAGTATTACTTAACGCATAATGATGTAAGCAGTTTTCTATTGAATACTCATTGTCTAAATTATTCTCACAAAAAGAAGCAATATTGTCGTTACAGTCTTTAATAAATAATTTTACTTTTTTTGTTATGAATTCTTTAAATGAATTATGAAATATTTCTATTTTGTTATGATGTTTTGTAAATAGATATTTTATACTTGGAAATGATGAATAAAAATAGGTTTTCACATCTGCTGGTAGAATATGAATAATATTTTCTTTTTCTAACGGACTTCTGAGCTGGGAAATACTTAAACTTATCCAAAGCTTATTTTTATCTTCATAGATAGTGTCCCAGATACTTAACATCAGCTCCTTTGTTTATAAGCTTTTCAGTTTTTTTTAAGTCATTTTTTACAACAGCTTCATAAAGTTTTTCATTTAAATTTTGAGCATTGGTAGGTATTGAAATTCCAATAAGTAGGATTAAAGCTAAAAGTTTTTTCATAAGTATGTTTTTTTATTTAAAGGAATTATTATCATTGGTTTATTTGGTTTTTTCATAAACAATTCCATTGCATTCATCGCCATCACCTATCGCTATCATTATAGCATATTTTCCATTTTTTTCCGTAAAAGGAACTACACGTTCCTCCATATCGATTACACAATCATATGATTCTCCACAGATTACTTGCCATGTTTTGATTTTAATTATTTTGTCTCCATTTTTATAAATTAATTTACCGTTTTTATTTAATTCAAGAGTTGAAGTCCAGCCTTTAAGGTCAGAACCCAAATATTCTTTTGATTCTTCAGAGAGTTTGTATAATCCAATAGTTTGTTTTTCGTCTGGTTGCGATTCTAATTGTGTGTATCCTAATTCCCATTTACAAAAAATTGGATGACAACATATTAGAAAGATAAAAAGAGCAATTGAAATATATTTTTTCATCAGGTTTTTTTCAAATTGGTGGTAACGTTAAGTATAAGAAATCGTAGGGCAGGTGATAAGCACTATCGTTTCGGTTTATTACTTAGCAAAATATAAATATTTTGCTTTTATCTTTTCTATTGTAAATGCCAAATTTTATATTTAGCGGACTTTGTAAATATTCACAAACCTTTCGGTTTAGTACAAACGCCCTATGTTTTTTATACACTGTTGTGCTTAGTATTTTATTTCCAAATCTAATTGTTTTCCTTGGTCTTTTAATTTATTGTCTATCATTGTTCCAATTGCTATTCCAATACCAAACCCGATTGGTATTCCAATTCCGATAAAAGCCATATTGCCTGTAATTGAACCAATAACAACTCCGATTGGTACTCCAATAGCACCAACTCCCAAGGCTAACCAAATGTTTCTATAATGGTTTTTGGTTGCTAATTTATGTTGTTTTTTAATTACTTTTAAAATTTTTGATTGAGCGCTTTTCAGTCGTTTAGAAAATTGATTATCCAAATTTGAAATGGAATTGATAGAGTTAATTTTATTATTTATGACAAGTACAACGTCATCATTTAAGGCCTTATTACTCAATTCGGAAATTAGCTGTTGAAATTGAGCATACTTTTTACCCAATCGACTATTTTCGTCAAAACCAAGTCTATCGTTTAAATTTTGGATTTTCATTTCGTTACAATTTTAAAATATTTAAACTCTATCTACCATTGACATTGTGTTAAGTACGCAATGAGCAATAATCAAAGGCCATAAATTTCTTCCAAATTTCACATAAGCAATTCCCATTATTAGACCAATAAGACCAACTCTAATAGACCTGTCTGACAAATCGTAAGAATGCCTAAACCCAAAAATTAAGGCTTGTAGTATTACTGCAAGAATTGTGGCTATTGTGGTTTGAGAAAATAATTTCTCAAACCAGTTTATTAAGAAACCTCTGTCTAATAATTCTTCTAACATCGATTCAAGTAAAACCGCTGGCATAATTGTGAAAAACAGTAACCAATTTCCTTTAAGATTTCCAAATTTAGATGCTGAATTTTCAGAATAATTTTTTTGCTCCAATGAAAAGGGTAGGTAATCTTTAATCATCTCGAATGCCATTATGGAAAGAACAATCGCTATTAAAATACCAATAGTGACGAATAAAGTTTTCTTGAAACTTTCAGGTTTGCGCAGTCCTAAATCTTTCCACGAAACATTGCGGACTTTCATCCGCCAAGTAGCAATGATTAAAGTTGTTAATGACCAAAAAAGTCCGTTGATTATAAAACCTACACTCGGAAAATAAATTTCCCTAATTAGAAACATTACGGAAATGTATATAATAAGGTCAAATAAAAAACCTTTGTGATTAATTGGCTTGGTTAAATCGTTGGAAATTTGTTTCTGTTCAGCTTTCATTAAGTTAATCCATATTCGATTGGTGTCTATAAGACGATACACTCGAAAAAAGGTTACAAGATTTTATTAATAATTTCACTGCAAACATTCCTTAACTAAATGGAAGTAGTAATTTTCGGTGGTTTGTTAATATTAAGCACAACGTGTTATATCATACCTTTTATCTCTCATATCCCACAAATTAAGTGGGTAATAGCAAGTGTTTTAGATAGTTAAAGTCATGTGCTACGAAGTTAATTATATTTCTAATAAAAACTATACGTAAAGTTACGTACAACTGCGTTTCGTTAACAGCCAAGTTAATACCTTCTATTCTAAATAACTTACGGTAAACCGTAATAGCCAATGCATAATAACCAAAACCCTATACAGATCAAACCCACTTTGTTCATGGAACATGGTATTAATAGCTTCAGTGTTATAGTCTTTGTCCGCTATAAATGACCATAGATGTTTAATTACAGGACGTCCTTTTTTTAGTGAAGCCTACAAAAAGGGGAAGTCTACATTATATTTTTATAAAATTGAGAAGGAGTTGGGAATTTTTCTTCTTCGTTCATGTTTTTCAGAGGGTGAGTTGCATGCCGCACAAGGGTTTTGAATAAGATTAGTTGCGTGGTTAAGCAACGAATTCAGCAAATATAAACCGAATAGAAAATCCGCGAAGATTTTGGTAAGTAGGCGAGAACTAGCCATTAATTATACACGGCTTTGTTGGTAGCCGTTTTTTATTATTCAAAAGCTTTTTTAATTTCAATTTCAGCTAAAGCATACCATCCTCCATTTTCATTTTCTTTTGTTGATTTTACAATGTTTTTAAGTCTTTCAACTTTAGCTTTCTTGTATTCTGGCAAGTCATAAGTTGGCAATCCCTCAACTGCTAAATAGAAATAATCTTTTAAGTTAGTGCAGAAATAGAAATACTTATCAATCACATATTTTTCTAATTCATAAGAAGAATATACTTTGTAATTCATAACATTCCAATATTTTAATAATCTAATTAGTTTCCTTATTTGGTAATTGTTATCTCTATTCTTGTCATTTAATTGTCCTTTAAATGTAAGAGGATAAGTCCCAATCCAAGTTGTATAGCTAGAAGCTGGTGCTGGAATATTATATGTTCCCCAAGCAGGAACTAATTCAAATTTGATATGACTTAGTTCAAGGACAATTGTCGGTGATGATTGATATATTTCATTTTTTGAATAATTTGCTACTGCAAATCTTTTTAACCTATTCATTAAAGTTTGAGGTGTCCATTCATTGCCGTCAGTAAAACACACCATAAAATCAATGTCAGAATTCGAATCTTTGCTTCTTCTTAAAATAGTTCTTCTATCATATGAACCGAAAACAAATTTACTAGCAATATTATCAAAGTAATTTCCAAGCTTTGTTGATAATGTGTTTATTGATGTGTCAATTGAGTTTCTTTCCCAATCCGCAATTGTAATTGAGCTAGACAAGTCAGTTAGATATGATAGTACAGACATTTAAAATTTTGCTTTTATGGATTTAATTATGTTGTCAGTTCTGTCTTCGTTTGAAGATTTTGATAGTTTGTAAAACCAATTTGGAATTTTTTCAGGTACGGTTCTTTCTGTGTATATAATATCCTGAATTTGCCTTAGAACACCTTTACTTGGCTTTTCTCCATTATCAGAGTATTCATTTAGGATTTCGTCAATTTGACCTAGAGTGTCATTTTTTGACTTAATATGATTTTTTAGAGAAAGACTGTTTTGAACACTATAAATTAAAAATGAAAGAGAAGGTGCTATGAGTAGGAGTATATCATAGATTCCAATATTTTTTGAAATAAAAAATCCAATAAAAATCCCATAGTATGCAACTAAAAGAATTATTAAAAAAGTTACAAATCTTTTTCTCAGTTTTAATTCCCAAGAGAAGTTAATTCTCTGACAAAGAATAATTGCAATTGTTTTTGGTAATGATGAATCAACTTCTAGTGAATACCAATTAGATAAATCATTCCCTTTATATTCTTTTGCAAGGTCAATTTTTGTGTCAGTATTTATTTTGCTTTTGCATAATATTTCGTTCCAAGGAATTTCAAAAAGTTCTGTGTCAAACTGTTCTTGAATTTTAGCACCTTGTTCTGTTTTCTTTTTTCTATAATTTTCGGTTACTAAATAAATAATCGTCCATAAAACTCCAAAAGCACCTAAATAATTAACAATGTCGGTTCTATACATTCCAATTATCGGTAAAACAATTGCCATCAAAACACTTATTACATCAAATACTTGATATATTTTACATTGGCTATAAGCGACTCTTTGAGCTTTCAAATATTCAATAAATTTCGTTTCGTTCTGTGTTTGTGTAATTCTGTTCATTTTTCAAATGTCTCGTCCTAAAATACGTCTACAGGTTATTGATTAAAATTAAGCTGCATTTTGGTGCACATTATTAGGTGTTTTATAGTCTAAAGATAAA
>NZ_FNCZ01000027.1 GCF_900099995.1 Winogradskyella thalassocola | reverse complement strand
AAATCTGGGTTAATATTTGATGCAACATATAAAAGTACGCTAGTGAAAAATTAATGGGATTTTACTTGTTTTTTAGCACAGTACTTTGTTAGCTAACGTTTTTTAATTAATACGATATTTTCCAAAGTTTTGATGTCATAACTGTAATATTCGTTATTCTTATCAGTTATAATCTTGTCGACAATCATAATACTGTCATTCAGTTTCTTTATTTTCCACAGATGTTCAACTATTCCCCAATCACTTTTAACTTCCATCTTTATATATTCAGCACTACTATTTATGTCAATTGCTGATTTTGATTTAGAATAGCCATATTTTACATTAATTGAGTCTGATTTAATTTCATAAACAGGTTGATCATATAAATCGTTCTTTGTCAAATTTTTCGGTGGTGGTGGAAGAGGTACAGTTGGTGGTTTTAAAATGCTGTCATTTTTTCGGTAATCGTATATTTCTTTCTCAACCCATTGTCCAACAATAAAATCTTTATTCCATTTAGATTTTCTTTTCTTGAAAGTAATTTCATAATCTTTATCTCCAATTAGTAAGCCATCAAAGATGTTCTCGTCTCTTTGCTTAATAGCAATTGTTTTAGAATCAATAACTAAAAATTGATTGCTATTCAAAGTCGTGATTCTCCAAGGTGATTTTCTATACATATCTTCGAAAAAAGCATTGGTCGAGAAAACAGAATAAATTGAGTCTTTAAATTCAATAGTTATAGTGTCTTTTTCTTCAATTGAGATAATATCAAAAGTATTCCCTCTTAATTCATTTCCGATATCAATTTGGTCAACGTTTTTTTGACAACTGAAAATTGTTGAAATCAGAAATAAAATTATTATGGATTTGTTCATTTTCATATGTTAGCTAACGGTCTCGTGTATGATTAGTGGCGTGTTTAAGCACTTAATTTAGTAAATAAAAACCAAATAGAAAATCCGCGAGGATTTTCGTAAGCAAGCTGGAACTAGCCATTAATTATAAACGTTGTTGTACACCGTTTTTTATTCAGTTGTTATTAGTTTTTCGTCAAACCACACATCTTCATATTCCTTTTTGTCTATTAAAAATCGATATCCAACATCAAGTCCGAAATATTTAATTAAATCAGGTCGAATTTGAAGTAAATGTTCAGCACAAATTGGTTTAAAAAAATCATCAGATTCCGAGTATTCTCCTGTCCAAATATACCAACCTGTTGTTCCTTTCTCTTTTGGATGTCTCAATCCGTGAATTGGGTCAGCATTTAAGTCAGAACCAATTCCAACCATCAGTTTTTTATTTATCGGATTCCATTTCGATTTATGTTTTTCGCAAATTGCTTTTTGTGGCTCTATATGTACATTCCACAAATTAAAATCTGATAACAAGTTTTCTTCTGTTTCCAATTGATGTTTCCACAACTCAATATTCCGTTTGTTTATTGGGAAATTTATTTCTTGACTTTCCCATTGAAAAATTATGTCAGAAATAATGTCATCGTCCCATTCATAAATATCACATTCGCCAATCATTAATTTTGAAGCATAGTTTTCTAAATCCGATTTTCCAATTTCTCCATTCAGATATTGGTCGCATTTAGCAACTAAATCAGAGCGTAATATTTTAATTTCTTGTTTCAATTTTGGTCGTTTCTCAAATGGTGTACAACGTGTTGTGTATGGTTAGTTGCGTGATTTAGCAACTAATTTAGTAAATAAAACACAGATAGAATATTCCGCAGGAATATTCGTAAGCAGGCTATAACTAGCAATTAATTATACACGTCTTAAGTTTACAATTAATTAAATTTAAG
>NZ_FNCZ01000018.1 GCF_900099995.1 Winogradskyella thalassocola | reverse complement strand
CCCAATGATTAGACAAAGTGGAAGTAGTGTAAAGGGGAGACCAAGAATTAGTAAAATGGGCAATCAAAAACTTCGGAATTTATTATTTATGTGCAGTTTTACAGCTTGCAAATACAACAAAGCATGCAGAGATCTTTATGAGCGAATAGTGGCCAAAGGAAAGAGTAAAAAATTAGCATTAATCGCAGTGTGTAATAAGCTACTAAAACAAGCTTTTGCTATCGCAAAATCTGGGTTAATATTTGATGCAACATATAAAAGTACGCTAGTGAAAAATTAATGGGATTTTACTTGTTTTTTAGCACAGTACTTTGTTAGCTACAGGTAATATTTTTATATTCGTCATATTTTTTTTCTTGAATAAATTTTGAAGCAAACTCCATTACTCTTTCTTTGTTTAGCTTTCCTAAAAATTCATTTCTCCAATTCTTTATATCATCTCTTAAGTACTCAATATTTGTGTTTGTAAAATCTTCTATATCAGTTTTTTTAATTGTCGAAAAGTATAAAGTTTTTACATCAAAATAATTGGTGAATTGATTATTTTTGTTTGAAGGAATATAGATTTTTATATAATCTAATTGATTGAAATCTCTAAATGCTCTTGCCGAATTTTCTAATATTTTCTTAAAAGCGTAATATTCTGTATTAGCAAAACCTTCTTTAAAACAAACAATTCGTTTCTTGTAATTCGATTTAGTCGAGTCAAAAAAATTTGTGTTTTGTTTCCACCTTCTGAAAAATTCATATTTTGATAGTTGTAAGCCTTTAATATTTTGGTTAAAAAAATAATCTATAGTTATATCAATTTCATTTAATTCATTAAGTTCTAAAACGTCTAGTTTCAAATTAGAATGTTTTACTCTGTTTTTTGCTGCTTTTGAATACCCTTTATTAGTTATTATAAACCCGAAATTAGCATTAACATCTTCTGTCATTCCAATAAAACTCTCAACAATTTTAACATTGATGTTTTTGTTATAGTATTTTGTGTCTACAATACCTAAAATTCTTTTACCAGCAAGATTTCCTCTTATTGAAAAATCAATTTGTCTTTCAGTTATACTATAAATTCCATAAATAGAATCATTGTATTCAATTTCGCAATCAGGATAATTCTGCCTTAAAGTCTCGTAAAGTTTTTTTTCGTATTCTTTCCACATTTTGGTGAGTACTTGTAGTTAACGTGTTTGTATCTGGTTCGTTGCGTGTTTCAAGCAACTAATTTAGTGAATAAGTATAGACCAAGAAAATCCGCAAAGATTTTCGTAAGTAGGCTAGAACTAGCAATAAATTATATACGGTGTTACCACCTGGCTTTTATAAATTCCTTGTAAATTCATTTTCCGACAGAATTTCAATTTCAGAACCTTGTTCAATATATTTAATTGCTTTTTCTTGCTTACTGCTCATTCCATCTTCGCCAACAACTCTATAATCTTGTTGGCCAACTACTAAATAGTCAGTTGATTTTGTTACTCCACCACCATTTATTCCTCCAATGTCTGCAATAGTCTGTTGTGCTTGAGAACGAACCATTGAAGATAATGCTCCTGTAAATACTACAGTTTTACCATAAAAAATACTTTCCTTATTATGTTTTTCAGGATCACCAACTATTTTTGCTAAATCTTTTGCTCGATAAATTCTTTTAGTTTCAGAAGGTTTATAACCACCTTCAAATAATTGTCCAATATTCGTTCTTAATTTTTCAGGAAAATCTTTTTTTGAAGTTATTCCGTTTTTCTTAAATGCCTTTATTGTCAATTCAGCAGTTGCTCGACTGTCTGCTTCAGCTCGATGATGATTCAAGCTAATATTGTTGTGGTTACACAATGTTTTCAAATCATATGCAGGTAAACCTTCCCAAACTTTTTTAGAAAAAATATAACTACAAGAATATTCTAAATTTGGAAATGGTAAGTTATATGCTTCCAAAGTTCTTCTTAAAACACTAAAATCAAATCCAGCATTATGAGCAATTAAAAATTTATTTTCAATCAACGGTTTTATTTCCGTCCACAATTCATTAAATTCGGGTTTATCTGCAACGTGTTCTGGTCTAATTCCGTGAATTAAAATATTAAAATAATCAAATTCGTCATACATTGGTTTAATCAACCAAGATTTACTTTTTACAATCTCAAAATTTTCCACAAAAGTTAATCCAATTTCACAAGGACTATCTCTTTGTGCTGTTGCAGTCTCAAAGTCTATTGTTATAAAATCCATTTCTCGTTTTTCTTTTCGTTTTTTAGCTTGGTGGTAACGTTGATGTAGCAAACACGTAACTACCTTTTTTTTAGCACTAAACCGCAATTATTTTTATACGGTGTTAGGGCAAGTTTTTTATTAGTTCATATGTTTTTGTAAATCCCTCACAGGATAAATTCAAATGGTTTTTAAAATAAGAAGGCATTTCATTTTTCCAATTCCATAGTTTTTCTATTTCTTCTTCATTTATACAATTCTCCTCTATTTGGTGTTTGTATGTTGTCTCAAATTGATAATAATGAACTACATCTTTCCGGTGCTTATTAAATTCCTTAAATTCATTCTGTTTAAAGTTTTTTAGATACTCAAAGTTCGGATTTGAATCGAAAATCCTCATACTTATCATTTTGTCAATGACTGACGCAAATCCAACCTTAAATTCAGGAATATCTAATTCCAAATAGTATGCGAGAGTGTCTCCAATTCTGTCCCAATAATTGTAAAGTTTTTCATAGCAACAACTTACAAAAGTTGAATAAACCCAATCAGGTCCGTTTTGAAAATAAGTGAATATTTTTTCTCCTTGAATAATTTTAAATTCATTCAAAGGGTTGTTTATATAAGGATGATATAAATACAGATTTGCAGTCAATAATTTCAAGTCGTTATTGCAATTTTTTAAATCAGCTAAATTTTTGAATTTGTTGAACTTTCCAAAATTTGGATTGACTTTTTCCAAATTAAGAATTTCCATTGTGTTCAGTCCATTGTAATTATGTTCATTATCAGAAAGACTGATTAAATTCTCTTGTGTAAAGAATTTTGAAACTTCAGAATAATGTTTTTCGAGGTGTTTCATTCAAATTTGCCCTAATTTGTTATATGAATACAATCACTCACGTTATCCTTATCTTAATTCCAGATAACAAAAGCTATAGCACTCCATTCTACGTTTATAAAACTAAGCAATACTTTGCAAAGTTTAGTACGTAACTTTACGTACATATCCATAAAAATAAGATAGTTATGAGACTTATGGTTACTGTTTTCCGTAATGGTGAAAAAAAAACTAAGCGATTGCTGAGCATTTTAGATGGTGGTTGTACGCGTTGGGTGGTGAAGCTCTCTAAGTGACGTTTTGTTTTTATTGTAGATCTCTAAGTGACGTGTAAGATCTTTGTAAATAGTATGATGATTGGTTATAACGCTTCTCGATACATTCCGACAAAAAAGTCGGAACACTCGAAGTGACGGTGTGGTAGGGTTTTATATGCGTTGGTAAATAAATGACAGATAGATCCGAGGGTAGCGCACTGGTGAAGAAATATTCTGTGAGGATTTTGGTAAGTGGGCTAGGATTAGCTATAAATTATATGCGGTGTTAGGCAAAGTTATTTTTTCGGTTTTACAATTATTAAATCCTCAGAATTAATTCCTTCTTTAATAAATAATTCAGGTGTTTCTTCCTCGCTGATATTTTCTAGCATAAGAAGTGCTTTAGCTTGTTCGAAAGATTTTTTGACAGATAAACCAAAACCGATGGAAGAATAAAATTGAGACGAAAATATTCTTGCAGCTTCGTCTCCGATTGAAGTATTCATTCCAATTGTTGCTTCAACATATTCAGATACCGCTTCGGCCTGATTTTTAGAATAACAAGTGTTGAAAAAGACTAATCTAATTCCGTCTGATGAAGCCATAATTGTTTGTACAATTGCCTCTTTACTAACTATTTTAGTTCTACCATCATTAGTTTGAAAAATGATTTCATCATTATCAGATCCGTGTCCGCTAAAGTGAATTATTGATGGTTTGTACTCATTAATAGCTTGTAATAAGTCTATCGGTTGAAATGCCCAGCAGGTTTCAAACTTAACAGAATCTCTATGCTTAGATTTCCGTATCATTTCAGATATTGCTCTAGCTTCTTCGTCTAATCTTAATTGTTGTTGGTCAATTGGATTTGATGCAAGAAATAGGACAACAATTTTTTCAGGAATATTTTTTAATTCTTCAATTTG
The DNA here is from genome assembly GCF_900099995.1 of Winogradskyella thalassocola. Classification (GTDB taxonomy): domain Bacteria; phylum Bacteroidota; class Bacteroidia; order Flavobacteriales; family Flavobacteriaceae; genus Winogradskyella; species Winogradskyella thalassocola. The sequence goes on along the minus strand of NZ_FNCZ01000018.1, from coordinate 6,278 downwards.
ATATCGTGTTTCGGTATGTAAATTATTATGATGTTGAAGTGTTGAACCAATATTCCTAAGGTTTTGTTCTTGTTCTCTTCTTAATTTATCTGCTTCAGCTTTTCTTTTTTTATCAATAGAAGCTAATTCCTTGTCAACTTTAGTTTGAGCGTCTTGAATTTCTTTATTCTTTTTTCCAATCTTAGTTTCTATATCCGCTATTTTCTTGTAAGAATTAGCAAGATCTTTTTCATATCTAGTTATCTCTCTTAGTTTAGATTGAATTGTACTAGTTGATTTAGTCCGATTAATAGCTTCACTCGCTCTATTAATTTTAATTGTTGTATCGGATATTTTTTTTTGCTCTTTGGCTTTATCTGTCAAAAGCTTAGTCAAATCGCTTTGTTTTCTGGATAGACTATTTCTGTGTGAATCAATTAAAGCCATTTTTTTAGTTTCGATTTAATTTTGCCTAACGGTTACGTATAAGAATAGTGCGTAGTTTGAGTGCGAGGATTTTCCGAAGGAAAATCAGATGCAAGCAAACAAGCACTAACTTTTGATTTAGGAATAAACTTACGCATTATTTTTATACAATGTTGTGCAACGTATTTATTTTTTATAATGTTCAGCCGTTATTCTTCCAGCAGTCAATGTCGTATTTATAGTATCACAATGTGCGTTAAACCAAAAACTTTGATAATCCAAAATGTCTTTTGCCGTATATGTTTTTCCGCCATCAAATCCCATAATATTTTCATTTACAGGGACAAGTCCAAAAGCAGTGTTAATTTCATCTGCTCTATTTGTTAGCAGAGTGATTAAATCCGTAACTGAATTTTGATTTTCAAATACTTGTTTGCCTGAAACCGAATTTAACAATGATAAAATTTCATTTCCAGCGTTTGGAATGCTTTCTTCCATTGCTGATTTCGCTCCATTCATAAGATTTTCAGGAAGCACATTTGAATATTGTTGAAGTTCGTTGTATTGGTTTAAAGCATTATTCAAGTTGGTTAATAATTTTTCTCTCATAGTTTATAATCTTGTTAAATATCAATAATGCGGAATATATTTTAAAAATTCAATTCCGCCAATTCTACCATCTTTTAAAATGTCTAAAATAATTGTTCCTTCTGTTGGATGTTCTAATTCTATATTTTCTTTAAATTGCCATTCCGAATTTGGTTGATTTGATCTAAATCCACTTACAAATCGAATATAAGCTTGTCTAAACCATTCTTTAATTTCAGAGTTTTCCAATTGCTCAATCAAGTCAGTTCGTTCTGGTTCTTGCTCTTTTATAAGCTCAATTATCCAATTAATCTTAAAAGTTTCTTGTTTGGTCATATGTTGCACAACGTGTTATAAGAGCACAATCATTCTAGTTATCCCTTTTTTAATTCCGGATAACATGATTGATAGCACTCCATTCTTAGTTTATAAAACTAAGCAATACTTTGCAAAGTTTAGTACGTAACTTTACGTACATATCCATAAAAATAAGATAGTTATGAGACTTATGGTTACTGTTTTCCGTAATGGTGTAAAAAAACTAAGCGGTTGCTTAGAGTTTTAGATGGTGGTTGTAGGCGTTGGGTGGTTTTTGAAGCTCTCTAAGTGACGTTTTGTTTTTATTGTAGATCTCTAAGTGACGTGTAAGATCTTTGTAAATAGTATGATGATTGGTTATAACGCTTCTCGATACATTACGACAAAATGGTCGGAACACTCGAAGTGACGGTTTGGGAGGATTTTATATGCGTTGGTAAATAAATGACAGATAGACCCGAGGGTAGCGCCCTGGTGAAGCAATATTCTGCAGAAATGTTAGTAAGTGGGCAGTGACCAAGTCATTTTTTATACACGGCTAAAGTGTACGGTTTTTAATGATTTTGTAAAGTTTCGAATACTATTTTCCAAGAATCATCTGATTGTCTTTTCCAATTGATAATGTACGTCCCAATATTTTTAATAGTATCTGAACTTTCTTTATTAATAAATATTTCATTAAACGTGTTATATGAAATCGCCATATCTTCTGAGGGAATGATAGTTGGTCTTCCACGATGAATGAGTTGTACATCATATTTAGTGTAAATCCGTTCCCATTGTGCTTTTAAAGAATCTTTTGTTAAATGTTCAATTTGTGAATTTGGATAAATAGCCGTGTAGTTGTCTGCGTAAAATTCAATCCAATCATAATCAAACCTTTCATAAACTGAATAAAGGCTGTCAACTTGTTTTGTTATCAGGGTTGTTAGTTCTGAATCAGATGATTTTATTGCAATTTCTTTTTTTTTGTGATTTTCACATCCAATGAGAAAACCGGTCATAAGTAGCATTAGACCTAATTGTGATTTTAAATTTTTCATATGGGTTAGTTTTAATTGTTGGCAATGTTGTTGTGCTTTTGTTATTTGTTTTTAAGTTCGAGATTAATCAGTTCTTTTAATTCTTGTACTTTAATCAGCATTTCGTTAATGGCTTTAGCATTGTTAATTTCAGTATAATATTTTAACCCTAATGCACCTTCTAGTGCCAAAATAATGTCTTCTATATTATCATTGATTTTTGACTCTTTATAGATGGGTTTATTGGTGCTTAATCTAAGAAGGCCTAATTGCACAGGTTTCATAAGAGCATTTAAGTAAACGGCATTATTACCGTTTGATACTGTTATATAACTTTCTTGAGAACGCTTTAATTCTAATAATCTATTTCGAATATGTTCTGGCATTAATATGATGTCTCCTGTGGATTCTAATGTCTGAATTGTATTGGTGTTGAATGATGCATATCTGGATACTCTGTTAATTTTAAATATTTCCTTAAGTATTTGATTAGGCTCTAAATCTGAAGTCTCAATATAGTTGTTGTATTCTTCATAAGCTAAAGTATTACTGTTCAAATACGCCACTCTACTATTCATATTTTCTACTTCTTTATCGAGATCTACTAAAATCTGATTGTAATAATTCTGCTTGCTTTCATTTAGTTTACTAATTTCTTTAGCATTGTTTAGTTGAAGCGCAATTAAAATTCCGATAACCACGAGTATAATCTCTCCTATGGCATAAAGTAAATATTTACTGAATTTATTTTCGGTTAAAAGTTGTTGTCTTATTCGTCTAAAAAACTTGATCATATTTTTTATATTTAATTCCAACGCGGCTATCTCATCCAAATATTCTCTTAGCTCTACGGGGTGCTTACATCAAAGATCTACTAGATGTTTGGTATCGCTTTACGATACTTCATTTTAGCAATATCATTGGTTAGCGGTTTGTAATTATGAAGCGCAATGTGTTGATAATGATTGGTTTTGTGTTTGAGCAACTAATTTAGTAAACTAATACGAATCCGAGAAAATTCAGAAGGAATTTTCCAAATAAGCACTTGTCAAAGCCATTAATTATACATGGTGTTACCCCACGTTTATTCTAATAGAAAAGAATACTATATCCCCAATAATCAGAATGAAATTTATCGGGAATCATAAGCTTTTTTGGATCACCACCCTTTAATTTGAAGTTTTCCAAATTTAGGCCATTAATATAGCTTTCATCCCCTTTAGTATCAAAAATGCGATAGTTTCGACCAGTAAAATAATATACTTTGCAATTCTCTACATACAATTTCTCAATTGCCTGTGTTCGACCTTTTAAATCAGCTGACTCTCCTTTATAAGCAATACTTGCGGTGACAAAATCAATCATTTCTATCTCATAGTTGGAAGTTATAGGAACTCTTCCATAATCACCAAGACCGTTATTTCTCCAATATGAAAAGCGCCAAATAAATAAGGAAACAAATAAAATCAGAATTATAAACCGCTTTTGAAATTTGGAAATTTTTAAGATTTTAAAAAGCAATATCCATAAAAGTAGCCCATAAATAATGGAAAGTATTGAAATTCGGAAGATTTCAAAAAATAGATGGAATAATGTTGCCATTGATATCTTAATGTGGGATAACGTTGTTGTGTATGGTTTACTTCGTCTGTTCGCTGCGCTCGGGTGTTGCGTGGTTATGCAACTAATTTAGCAAATAAATCACAGATAGACCCGAGCGCAGCGAACTAGCGAAGCCATATTCCGCAGGAATGTTTGTAAGTAGGCAGTGAACCAAGCAATTGGTTTTACACGGTGTTACCACCAGTTTTTATTTCGATAGTTCGTTTAATTTGTCTTTTTCTTTCTTCGTTAGCTTGTCGTATCCTTTTTTATTAATCTTATCTAGAATCTTGTCCAATTCTGTTTGTTTTGATGCTTTATTAGAATTGTATTTGTCCTCAACTGTAAAAACTTTTTTCGATTTTGAAAAAGGATTTTCAACTATTAGTAAATGTGGCTTTTTAATTATCAAGAACAAAAAAGTCAATGAAGGTATCAGTATGAGGATTATTGGAAGATAATTCGTGGACATAATTCTAGGATCTAATATTATAGCTATAAGCAATCCAACAATTCCTCCACCTAAATGTACTTCGTGCCCAATATTATCCCTTTGAGATTTAATTCCATAAATTGAATATAGCACATATGCTATTCCATAAAGCCAAGCAGGAATATAAACAGGTAGTAAAATAAATCCGATTTCCATTCCAGGGAATAATCCGATTGAGGCAAAAACTAATCCGCTAACTGCTCCTGATGCTCCGATTGCAGTATAGTCAGGATGGTTTTTGTGAATATATAATGCGAATAAATTTCCGCCTATTAAACTCGCAAAATATAATATCAGAAATAAGGGAATTCCTATTGAAGATTCTAAACCTCTGCTAAAAAGATAAAGAGTAATCATATTAAACGCGAAGTGAGTCCAATCTGCGTGTAAAAATCCAGATGTAACTAGTCTTTTGTAATCTTTATTAACCAATATTTGGTCAACATTAAATGAAAATTTGTCAAAGAATGTAAAATCATTTAAGCCTTTATAAGTCACGATTCCATTCGCAATTATAAGTGATAATGTTAGTATTCCAATTTCTTCCATTCGGTTGAGTTCGTATTGTTGGCAACGTGATTGTTTATGGTTTACTTCGTCTGTTCGCTGCGCTCGGGTGTGGCGTGTTTAAGCAACTAATTTAGTAAATAAAAACCGAATAGAAAATCCGCGAGGATTTTCGTAAGTAGGCGAGAAGCCAGCAATAAATTATATACAGTGTTGTAAGCAGGCTTTTTTCGTTCATATTGTTATTCGGTCGTAATTTTTATTTTATTATTTAATTCAAGTATTTTTTTTACAAAAGAGTCGTTCGTTTTTGGGCTTATGTAAATCTCATTATATTTTTCATATTTTATGATTAATCCATTTCGAGCTGTTGCAGGTTTAAATCCAGACCAAAGTGTTTTTCCCTTAATTATCTCGTGTATTTTGTCAATTTCAATTTTTCCTCTTATTGGACCACTTTTGTATTTCAGTTCAGTTTGTGTCAGTTCATAATTCGTTCCCAAACCTAACCAAATTAAAAATCCTGCGACCGCCAACATAAAAATGTCAGTCCACATAAAATTATAATTCTCAATTCCATCAGAGAATATTCTATAGAGAATAATTCCAATAAAAAATCCTATTATACTAAATCCTATTAATTGAAATAATATGTCTTTTCTACTCGTAAATTTCATTCGTAGTTCTGATTTTTAGCTTGCTTACAACGGTTTTGTGTATGGTTAGTTGCGTGGTTAAGCAACTAATTTAGCAAAAATGAAACGAACCAGAGGAAATTCCGCAGGAATTTCCACGTAGGCAAGTCACAAGCAATTAATTATACACATTGTTGTACAACGTTTTTATGTTTTATCAGGAAAATGGTCAGTTAAACCATTGAAAACGTCTTTATGAGAACGTATTTCATATTTTCCACTATCATTTGTCTTAATTACAAAATTCAGTCTATGCATATTTGATAGTCCGTGTATTAAATTCATTACTCCGTGAAATTTTTTAATTTCATCATATTTCAATTCAATTGTCCGTGTTTTTGAAAAGAGTAATATTCCGTTTTCTTTTAATTCCAATTCCGCTTTTTCGTAATTCCGCATCCCTTTAAGCCATTCTCCAAACAAGAAAATTGCGATTGAAATTGAGATAAAAATGTAAACATTCCGATTTACAAATTCAATAAGATAGATAATAGCTATTTCAGATGGTAAGTACTTTGCTGGCAATAAAAAAAGACAAAAAACAAGCGCGAAAAAAAATCCGAAGTTCGCTATTTCACTTCCGATTTTATTCACTTTTTTCCTTTCAGCTAATTCTATGTCGAATGTTTCTCTCAAATGTTGTACAAC
>NZ_FNCZ01000005.1:87455-231972 GCF_900099995.1 Winogradskyella thalassocola | reverse complement strand
CCTAAACCAAAGTTTGTTGCTTATTTGTTAGCTTCTGATTTTCCTTCGGAAAATCTTCGCACACAAACACGCAACATTTCATATACATAAACGTTAGGCGTAATGCTATTCGTCCTCATCACCATAGTTCTCGCCACACATTTTGCATTGGTCATCAAAAGTCATATCATCTGTAATGATTCCTAAGTAACTACAGCCATTATATTCACGCCCTAAAGTCTTGTAATATTTGCAAGGGTTTATATAATATGTACTAAAGTCCTTCTTTGCTTTGTTCTTTTCTATATCAGGGCTATAACAGTACATTCCTTCAGGTATAGGCAACGCACTACGCTTAACACCAAATAAAAATAATAGCTTCCACCATAGCATATTAACTAAGTTCTTTGCCCAATATAAATAATGTCTAATTTTCATAATTTCTGTGTTTTAAATCGCTACTATTCTTATTCATTCCGTTGTGCTTCATGCCGAAAAACATACTGAATGAAAATAAAATCATTAAAAATCGACAGTTATAAACCAATCAAGAATATTGAAATTGATAATCTTGGAGATGTCGTAATTATAGCTGGTGCGAATGGAGCTGGAAAAACAAGACTTAAACAAGCTATTGTCGCTACAATACAGAATAATCCTTTAATGGAAATCGAAATTGAAGCAACAAGAAAAGAAGAAGCTGACCCTAAATACTTTGGAGCAGACACAATACTTTTAGCGAAAAAAGTACAAAACCCCAAATTTGTCAACTACATTAATACACGAAAATATGGGCAAGGCAAGTATGTAGGCTCATTGGTTCAAATAGATTCAAAAAGGAACCTTGAAACAATTAAATACAACGCAATAAGTTTTCAAGTAGCTGACCCTGATGATGCAGAAACACCAGCTAACTGGGGATATGGGAGATTCATTGATAGATGGCGAGATTTTATGAATTACATTCATTTAAAAGTTGCCGCTCACAATAATAAATTAGCACAAGAAGTGCTTTCAAATTCAAACCTAAAAGGAGATGATATCTTAAAAAAGTATCCTAGACCTTTAGAAAAATACAAAACAATATTTCGTGAAACTCTTCCAGGAAAAGAACTGTTAGATATTAACCCTGCACAAGCACGAGAATTTCAGTATACTGATTTTAGTGGTCAATCTCTTCCATTCAACACTCTAAGTTCTGGAGAACAGGAAGTAATTAAAATATTATTTGACGTCGCTCGAAAAGACATTAGACATTCTGTTTTTATAATAGACGAACCTGAATTACATCTACATCCAACTCTAACCTTTAAATTAATTGAGGCTCTTAAGTCAATTGGAGAACATACCAATCAATTCATTTTCTTAACTCATTCAGCAGATTTAATTTCAACGTATTACTCAACTGGAAATGTGTTTTTTATTGACACAAATCAATCAGGTGAAAATCAAGCCCATAGACTAAGCGAATTAAATACTAGTCATCATGAATTAGTTCAACTAATTGGTGAAAACCTTGGATTATTTGCTGTCGGGAAAAAAATTGTTTTTGTTGAGGGAGAAACTTCAAGTATAGACCGTTTAGCATATCATAAAATAGCCCAAACAATTGATTCTGAAATCAAAGTTAGTCCAATTGGTTCTGTAATTAATATTGGTACTTTAAAAGCTGTTGAAGAACAAATTAGACAATCAATTTTTGGTGTCAATATGTTTATGATAAGAGACAGGGATGGATTACGACAAGACCAAATCACCTCTCTTGAAGCCAATGGACATATACTGTGCCTGAAAAGAAGACATATTGAAAACTATTTTCTGAATGAAGATATATTGCGAAAAGTTGTTGTGCATCTATATCTTGACAAAAAGGGAATTTTAACTAAAGATTTCATCAAAAAAGAAATCAAGAGAATTGCAGAGGAAACTTTGGGATTTAACTTAATAAAAAATTTCAAAGACTACTTGTCGGCCAACTATTCTATTAAAGCCCCTAAAATAAATTTAGGTATTCCTAAAACTACAGATGCCATTATTAATGAAATCGTTTCTGGCTTTGAAATTGAAATTAGCAAGCTATCAAGTGATTTGAATAAAACATCAACTGAAAAGTGGTTGAAAACTGAAAAAACTAGATTGGAACAACTTTTATTGACAGAAGCTTGGCAAAGTGAATTCCAAGGAAAAATAATTTTTGCACGTTTATGTGGTGAGGTAATAAAAGGAGATTCCGTAAGGATTAGAGAATGTTATGTTGATACAGCTCTAAAAGACAACTCTGGTATTCTTGATGACATTATCGAAATCTTTAAAAAGGTATAATAAAGAACGAAAGCACAACAATGGCTATAGTTAATACGGGGTTTGGTGCTTAACCCAAAGTTTAGAGTTTTTAACTTAGTCCACCAAATCTTTTGATTTGGCTTTAAAATGAAAAGATAAAACAAAATAAAAAGTTTTGGCTAAGTGCTTAATCGGAAATTAATCGCTTTTTAATTCCCGTACTAACCATAGCCGAGACGTTGTGAGCAATTAAAAAGAACATCTGTGAGAAACATTTTCAATTTGATTTTATTACTAATTTTCTTCGCTTCTTGTGGACAAAAAGGAAATGAAGCTACCGATAATGAACTCGGAAATTCTGATTTAAAAAATCAAGATGATTTATTTGAATTTAAAATACCTGATACAATTTCTCTTGGAAAACATATTGGAAGAATAGCTAAATATAAACGGAATAAAAAACCGAATTTTGACTACTTATTATCAGTAATTGTGAGTAATGAGTATGAAGACTCAAAAATCAAAACTGATACTTTTAGCGATGGAACTTTGAATCCATTTTTTGGAATAAACGGATTTAAAACTGGAACACAGGACATAAAAATAATCGTTGAGGAGCAAATTTTGGAACCTTATAAAAAGGATATAGATTCGTTTTTAAGTATAAAAAAATTATATCACGAATACGAAGTCCGAATTACTATAATTGAAAGAGACCATGTTTCTGACATTGAGGAAAAATTACTCGCTGAATTGAAAAATGAAGAACAATAACTGCTCACAACAAAGTACTGTGCTAAAAAACAAGTAAAAACTCATTAATTTTTAACTAAAATACTTTTATAGTTTCCATCATATATTAATCCTGATTTAGCAATTGCAAAAGCCTGTTTTAGCTGTTTATTACAGAGCCCTATTAATACTAAATTAAGACGTTTTACACTAGCTATTAACCACTTACAAAAAACTTTAAAATTATATTCGGTTTTAATTTATTAAATTAGGGTCCTAATCACGCAACACCCGAGCGCAACGAACAGACGAAGTAAACCATATACCTGCACGTTGTGCTTCATTTTCAGAAACTGCTAACCACTGATATTGCTGAAATGAAGTATCGTGAAGCGATACCAAATACCTAGTAGATGTTTGAGGTAAGCACCCCGAAGCGCTAAGAGAACATTTAGTTGAGATAGCAGCTTGCGGACTTAATACAAAAAAAACATCAATTCATGATAAAGTTTTTTAGAAAGATTAGATACGACCTTATGGAAAAAAATAAAACTGGAAAGTATTTAAAGTATGCCATTGGAGAAATAGTACTTGTAGTTATCGGGATTTTGATTGCTCTATCAATAAATAATTGGAATGAAAACAGAAAGAACGCAATAGAAGAAACAAAGATTCTTAAAGAACTCAAAAACTCAATATCAACAGACATTAAGCAATTGAATTTAAGATTGGAATGGGGCAAAAGAGATATTCATTATGCGACTTCATTACTAAATCATGTAGAGAAAAAATTACCTTATAATGATTCGCTTAATAAGCAATTCGTTATTATTTCAATGGCTGGAATAGAAAAAATATTTTCGCCACAAATTTCCATATATAAAGTTCTTGAGTCGAAAGGAATTGACTTAATATCTAGTGACAAACTAAAAAAACAAGTTTTAGACTTATACAACATAGAATATCCAAAGTTGGATTATGAATATGAAAATTATCGTATTAACATTCATGATTATGGAAGACCAATTGCCAGAACCCAATTTACAATAGAGAATTATGAAGATCCTGTTATGAAGCCTGTTGACTACAAATCCCTTTCATCTAGTATTGAGTTTATTAATACAGTTAAAGTAATTAGAGTAAACAGTTTTGCCATTAATGGAATATTGAAAGGACTAATCGAGAAATGTCAAGAAATCGAAAATATAATCGATAATGAATTGTAAACTTAAGCCGTGCATCATTAACTTCCTGTTTATATACAACTTAGAAATTCCTTTAGAATTTTATCCGGTTCGTTTTCTTTTGCTAAATTAGTTGCTTAACCACGCAACAAAAACATATACAAGCACGCTATACCAAATTAAGACAGAAATTATGAGAACAATTAAAACACTAACATTTTCAATTCTATTAATAGTTGCATTAATTGCTTGTAATTCAAAAAACAAAGACAAAGAGTCTATTAAAAGCACGCAAAAGGTAACTTCTCAAAATGGCCTTTCCGCCGTGATTGATTCTATTAATTCAGAAATAAATAATGGCGATTATGGATTAATTGACCGCTTTATGGTCATACAAAATGACGAGTTATTGGCAGATTATAAATATAAACAGGACTATGAAACCAGTGTTCAAAAATATGACACAACCAATCATCAATACAATTTCAATAATACGGATTGGCATCCATACTACAAGCAAACTGAATTACACACCCTTCAATCGGTAACCAAAAGTATCACCTCAATCCTTTTTGGTATTGCTTTAGATTTAAATAAGGATTATAATGTTAGCAACAAAGCAATGCCTTTATTGACCGGTTATGACACTGACTTTTTAGATAAACAGAAGCAAAATATATCTATTGAAGATTTATTGACGATGAGAAGTGGTATACAATGGAATGAAGAGACTGATCATAATGACCATACAAATGACTGTTTTTTACTGGAATCAAGTGACAACTGGATAGAATATGTTTTGAGCAAACCTATGGATACCATACCAGGAACAAAATTTGTGTATAATGGTGGAGGAACTGTGCTTTTAGGTAAAATCCTTAGAACCATTACAAGCAAACGAATTGACGATTGGGCTGAAGAAAAATTATTTGAGCCACTCGGCATTACAGATTACTATTGGAAAGAAACACCTGATGGAGAAATTGATACCGAAGGAGGTTTATATCTAAAGGCAGAAGACTTGGCTAAAATTGGATCCTTGTTTTTAAACAAAGGAAAATGGAATGGCAAGCAAATTGTATCAGAAAGTTGGGTTTCAACATCCACAAGCCCTTTACTTAAAAACGTAAAACCGCAATGGCGAGATGTAACAGGCTATGGGTATCAATGGTGGATTCCGGAATATACGGATGATGGCAGAGTCGGTATTTATGCAGCCAACGGATATGGTGGACAATATTTAATGATGGCGCCAGAATACAATTTAATAATTGTTTTTAATGGTTGGAATATTAATAGTGAGCCAGAAAAGTCAACTTATAGAGTTTTGCGAGACAGAATAATCCCTGCACTTAAAATAAATAACGGGGTGTAACAATGGCTATTTGTAACTGCTTGTCCTCGAAACTACGCATAGCCGAGACCGTTGAGTTTTATGATTATAAACCGCTAACCAATGATATTGCTGAAATGAAGTATTGTGAAGCGATACCAAATATCTAGTAGATGTTTGATGTAAGCACCCCGAAGGGCTAAGAGAACATTGGGTTGAGATTGTCGCTTGCGGACTTAAGACAAACAAAAACATCAATTAATGATAAAGTTTTTTAGAAAGATTAGATACGGCCTTATGGAGAAAAACAAAACTAAAAAGTATTTAAAATATGCGATTGGAGAAATTGTACTTGTTGTTATTGGAATTTTAATTGCGCTTCAAATTAACCTTAATCAACAAACTAATTCAAATCAAAAGAAGGTCCATAAATATTTATCCTTCCTTATCGAGGATTTAGACAAAGATAGATTGAGTATTTTAGAATGTATAGAATTTGATTCTATAAAAAGTCAAAACTTAAATAATTACATTCATTCTGGGAAATTAATTTTAAGTAAAGAAGCTTTAAAATATGCGGCTCTTACTGGAAACTTTAAGGTTCATAACTCAACTTTCAGCTCACTAAAATCTAACAATATTCTAGAATTGATTAAAGATGTCGAATTACAAAAAATAATATCTGAGTATTATTCATATACTGAATTCGTTACTAGAATGGAGAATCATAATCTTAATACTCAATATGCAAACTTCACAAATAAACTGATATCAAATAAAAGGCTTGTTCAATTTTACCATTCAGAAAATGATTCAATTAAGTTAAGCAATGAAGAGGATTCTATATTTTATGGTTATTTTACTCATTTAAGAAATATCTCTATAGTTGAAGTTGAAAGGTATAATAACCTACTAGAATATAATGAGAAACTTTCAGAATTACTTAATAAGGAAATAGAATAACGAAAGCACAACAAAGTACTGTGGCAAAAAACAAGTAAGATGCTGTTACTTCCTATATACATTTCAAAACCGCAATACCCACACTCTCTTTAGCATTTAAAACATACAAAGCCCCATCAACCTCTTGGTAAAACCGTATACCAAGCACACAAATTTGAGTACCAAGACCACTAGGCAAAGTATCGGGTTCTAAAACCATAGGAGCTGCCAAATGCAGATCATAATCCAAACCGTCAAAATCAAAATCCAACACACCATAGGTCAATTCAATATGGGTAGCACCAGCCACAAAGCCTACCTCAGCCATATCAAAATCAGTAATAGTCAAAATCAGACCAACGCTAGAAATCCTTAGCTTAAAAGGTAAAACCTGCCGTACAATACAGTCTGGAGTATAGTTAAACACTGTTATCAACTGAGGACCATATGCATTGCCCTTACCTCATTCAATACAGGTTATAGCATGCTTATAAGGTGCTTAAAACATGATAGCATAAAGAGACTTAAGGATAACACCATTAAAACCATTGGTAATTACAGCCAAGAAGCATTCCAATAACACATGCCGTTTACAGCTGCGAATTGTTGTATCTTTCCACAGTATTATTTATAAGTTAAAGCCCTAGCAGCACAATGAAAATTCTATACATACATGGTTTAAATGGAAGTTTAAGTCCTGAAAAAAGAGCATTACTAGAACCTTATGGAGAGGTATTTGCCCCAGCCATAGATTATCAATCAGATGCACATGCTATTGCGAGTATAAGTACAGCTTTTAAAGCACAAAGTATTAGCGTGGTTATAGGAAGTAGTATGGGTGGTTTTACAGGCTATTACGTTTCAAACATAATGCAATGCCCTGCCCTATTATTTAATCCGGCTTTAGCCGAAAGATCGGTCCCTCAAACCATTCCTGAAATACATAATAACACAAGTAGTTTTAAGCAAATCGTTCTAGGCACGCAAGATGATGTGGTTAACCCCAAACAAACCCTTAACTTTCTAGCTGAGACTTTAATTGACCACCCAGAATACAAAATACACATTCATAATAATTTAGCGCATCGTATTCCTTTAGAGGTTTTTGAAAAAGAAATACAATTGTTTTTTACGCATTTATATTTATCACTTTGAACATAACTAATAGTCAGTTCAAAATGTAATATAAAAAAAGGAACCCTATCTTGTGTAATGACATTTAACATTATACAAAATGGGTTCCTAATCAATTTCAATTATTAAACAAAAAAGAACGAATCAGTTATAAAACGTTTAGGGAGACATTCTAGGACTAATTAGACTTTAACAAGCGTTTAGTAATTGTTCCGTTAGTCGTTATTACTTTAACTAAATACACTCCTTGTGCTAAATCACTAACATCAATCGCAGTATTAGGCTGAGTAACGGTCTTAACGATTTTACCAGCGATTGTATAAATTGTTACAGCCATTACAGTTGCATCACTATGTACTGAAAAGCTATTATTCGTAGGATTTGGGTATATATGAATAGGGTTATCATATAACACTTCAGAATTAACAGATAAAGTCGTTAAATCAATATCATATTTTATTAATCCTAAATCGTGTACTCCCAAATAAACACTTACCTCATCTTCGGTAAAAAGAAAAGCAGAAGACTCTGTAAAAGGATAGTGTAACATCTCAGGGGATATTTCACTCCACGTTTCACCTAAATCAGTAGTGATTTTAATTTTTGCTTTCGCCACTGGTAACGGTATGTTAAACCCATCAGAGTAATGTGTAACTCCTACAATGGTGTTCTCTGCAACAGATGAAAAGGCAACGTTATCAGTAAATTCCAACGAAATAGAAACCCAAGAATCACCTTTGTTTTCTGATAAATAGATACCATTGGTACTTGATAACAACAATTGGTTCGCATTTAAAGGGTTCTGCTCTATATCTAATATTAAATGAGGACCAACTGTTAAACCTTCTAAACCATCATTACTTAAAGTCCAAGTGGCACCATCGTCAGTTGATTTGTAAAAATGAATGCCTTGCGCAATAAAAATAGTCGTTGCAGCGTCACGATCTACTTGTACAGCTGTAATAACCTCTCCTAACTCAGGAATAACAATATTCTGATCAACAATATTATCCATATCCGTTAAATCTACTTTATGCACCTCTAAACCTGTAGATAACCAACTCACATTTGGATTAGCTATAGAAGTAGACACATCTTCAAGAATTAAGAAGAACATTGAACTCGCTATTAATTTCGGATTTAAACCATGCGCTGAACTCACGTTAATATAAGATGTATTAAGAGCTCTATTACTGGTAAATACACGCCCAGGAACAACAGGATCTGCAAAGACTTTGACGGCTGATCCAAAACCTTGTGTTAAAGATTGAAGGTAATGACCTTCCTCTGTTGAGTTTTGCAAATCTTGATGCATATAACCTGAACGCATCCCGTAATAAACATGCTTTTCGTCAACCGATGAAAAAGCCGAAATAATTCCTGTAGCATTCACAAAAGGATTTTCTAATTTGTCGAGTGTTACTCCACCATCTGTAGTTAAGAACGTGTAAAAATTGGTGGTAATTAAGAGTTCATCAGCTGTAAAAGGATTATAAGAAGCTGTTAGACCATAGTAATACGCTTCCGGGTCTATTGTGGTATACACATAGTTTTCCCAAGTCATTCCATTGTCTGACGACACAACCATTTCATTTTCTTCCAACACAATGATCTCATTAGAGTTGCTAGGATTAAATTCAATTTTATTAATATGATCAGTAGACATTGTTGTCCATGTAATTGGCACAACAGCCCAAGTATCTCCACCATCTAAAGAACGGTATAAATTTTCGACATGAGTGTCATAACCATAGCTTGTTCCTAATAAGATATCATCTGAATTATCTGGGTTAAACGCAATAGCGTCATAAGTGTTTCCTGGTATCTTATTCTCCCAATTTTGTCCAGCATCTGTAGAAACAAAGACTCCTCCTAATTCTCTAGATGTAGAACCTCCGCGCATAAGAAATAGCTTGTCGTCATCTTCTGGTGAAATGCTCACATTGTTTATGGCAACATTATCGTTAATAGGGCTATAATAAACAGCGTTCCAATTAAGACCACCATTAGTGGTGTAAAATACTTCATGAGTATAAGTCCCTAACAAAGAATAGGTCGTATGCATTAACACCACATCATTATTAGAGTCCGAAATATCATAAGACTCTATTAAAATATCAAATTCAAAAGAGTTGGGTGGAGAAAAGGTCCGAGTAATAGAAGCGGTGGCTAAATCAAACACTACAATTTTATTATAATCAGTGCCTTCTGCTTTAACATTAAAACTTAGTGCAGCTCCATCGTTAATAAGTCTTAAATCTCTCAATATCCCATAATTATCTAAGGGATCGGCATACAAAATAGCCCACGTATCTCCTCCATCTATAGAAGTTACAACATGGTTCGTTAATGTTAGAGCATAAATAACATTCTCTTGCGTTTTACTATAGGTAACATCAAGCAATTGTCCATAAGCACTTGCGGCTTCTAATTCAACTTGAGCCGTAGCTTTTATTGAAATAATAACGCTTAAGAAAAAGAAGAGTAAAGTAGTTCGTTTTTTCATCATATCTGATTTTTAGATTAGGTGGATAAATATAGATACAACGAATCGTTAGAGGCGTATTTTAAGCGTGACATTCCGTGACATCCCTATTCTAATAGTGTGACACTACAATTAAATCATGGATAAATAGTTATGAAGTGTAACATTCTCAGGGATGCTTAACTTACTAGAAAGACGCTCTTTACGCTTCCTACAAGATTGCGGTGTAATGTTTAAAAGCGATGCGATTTCTTTATTTGATAAATTCATGTATAAATAAGTAATATAACGAATATCACTAGGCGTAAGTTTATCATGTTTACTTCTAAGCCGATCTAAAAATCCTTGATTGATTTCCTCAAAGTGTGTAAAAAAACTATCCCATTGCGTATCGGTTTTAAGATGCTTTTTTAATTCTCTTATTTGATTTTTTAATTCTGGGTTTTCTGAGATTTCAGTATTCTCAGATAAAGACTGTACCACTTCTTCAATTAAATCATTTTTACTCGACAAATACAAAGCTTTAGCGGTTAGCTTTCTATTCTTAACCTCTAATTCGTTTTTAAAACGTTCTTGTTCTAATAGCGCCAGCGTTTCTTGCTCTCGTAATTGCTTTTCTATAAGTAAGTAATCACTTTTTTCTTTAGCTAATTCTAATTCTACAATGGTTTTACGTTGTCTATGCTTAATCGAATTACTTCTAAAAATCCACAAAATAAACCCCATACTTAGCACTGTAATCCCAATGATGCTATAAAAGAAACGACGCTCTTGTTTTAAAACTTCTTTACTTTCAGAAAGTTCATGCTGATAATTTTGAATTTGAAACTTCACTTTTTCAGTTTCAAACAGTTTACTATTTCTGATATCGGCTAGTGAGTCTGAAGCAATAATTACAGAATCTTTATAAACTAAAGCCTTTTCAAGTTGTCCCTTTTTACCATATAAATTAGACAAATAGCTATAGACTTCTTCTCTATTCTCAATGCCTGCTTGCGTATTTCGAGCTTCAATACCATAATACAGCGCTTTATCTAAACGGTTTTGATCTTCATTAATTTGTGCTAAAACCAATAGAATAAAAACTCTATTTTCTACTTGTGATATATCTTGAAACTTGGGTAATAAATTGAGAGCAATGGCTTCTGATTGCGCATACTGTTTCGTTAGAAGAAACATTTCAGACTGCGCCATCTTTCCTGTTACTAAAACATTAGGCTCATTCTTTAACAAAGGTAAAGCCTCGTCAATATAACTTTGAGCAGAATCAGGAGCTTTCATTTTATTAGAGACCAAAGCCAAATTTACCGCATAATAGCCCACTTTGACCTCATCTCCTACTAATTTTGCTTTTTGATACGCTTTGAAGAAATAATCCTTAGCTTGTAATAAATCTTCTTCTTGAAAATAAAGTATCCCTATGTTATTGAGTACCGTCATTTCTTGACGAGAATCTAAATGCGCAATCGCAATTTCATAAGCTTGCAAGTAATATTGAACGGCTTCCCCAAAATCTGAAAGCAAATAATAATTTGAACCGATATTTAAGGTTGACCTAAAGGCCTGCTCATACCATTGATTTTTTTTGGCTATCGTTTCGGTTGTGATTAATAACTCAATAGATTGCGAGTGTTCTTTTTGAAACATCAACGCAATGCCTTTATCTATTTCCTCATCTAAAGCTTCAGGTGACTCCATTTGAGAGTAGCTATGCATTGCCATTAATAAAGCAATACATTTGATGTATAAATGTAATTTTTTATGCATTAAATCGTAGCCTTTTTTTAGGCTAAATGTAACTAAAATTTGAAGAATAGGTTTTTAAAAACCTATTCACCTATTTACAAACAGGTTATCTTAATCTTAAAAAGAAATCCTTAGTCAAACTCGTATTCTTAGCAGTAATTCTAGATCACATAATATAAATTAGGATGCCCATTTTAGCCCATTGAACAACATAAAATGTCTTTATAAATCTGCTTTCCAATACAATATGTAATTTACCTTATATTTATTGGGGTTAGAGCATTTGGGCAACAAATAGGATACAAAAAACACCTAAAAAGGGTAAATTAAGGGCAATCATTAATAAATTCAATTACGAATATAGCATAAAAAAACCACTCATAAAGAGTGGTTTCATACATAAAAACATCAACCGTTAATTAGCTGTTCCAGAGCCTAAATAAACGCTGTTTGACACGGTATTACCTTCAGCAGTAATAAATGCCATAAAAAGCTCGACTGTATCAC
This sequence comes from Winogradskyella thalassocola, assembly GCF_900099995.1. Classification (GTDB taxonomy): domain Bacteria; phylum Bacteroidota; class Bacteroidia; order Flavobacteriales; family Flavobacteriaceae; genus Winogradskyella; species Winogradskyella thalassocola. The sequence continues at coordinate 219,647 of NZ_FNCZ01000005.1, read as the reverse complement.
CTGCATAGGTACTTGGAATTGTAATGATTTGTGATCCTACAGTTCTATCAGCACCATCAAGAATATACATTGATTCTTTTTTACTTGGATTGTAAACTAAAATCATTGCTTTATCAGTTGCATTTGCATTACCTTCAGCAGAGTTATCATCCCAAGTAAATTCTACTTGTCCCGCAGTTGCTAAATCTGTTGCAGGGTTCAAAGCTCCAGATAGATTACCTCTACTTAATAAAGCTAAAGAATAATCTACAGTAAAGTTTGGCGCAGCTCCTGTAATCGCATTATTCAATACATAAGACATTGCTGCATTAAACTCTGTTTTTTGAACCGCATAAGATTTATACCCTTTCTTGATAAAACCTAAATTCGGTTGAAGATACTCCAAAGTAACAGTAAACTTATTTCTTTGGTTAACTTGTCCTTCAGTTCGTGGATTTGCCACATTTGAAGGCTTAATTCTCAAATAGTCAATACCTTTCCAAGAAGCACCAACTACGTTTCCTACTTTACCTGATACACCGCCCAGGATTCCTTGTGAAATAACACCCATTGTATATAAAATTTAAAATTAATACTTGTTCGAAGTTGGTACGGACTTGGTACGGTCTTTAACCAACACAAGTAATATATGGCAAATACTATGCTAATAGATTGATTTGGTTTTTGTTGCCCTTTGTTGCCCGATTTTGCTTTTTAGAAAATAGATTTTGTATGTATGACACTTTTAAATCTGCCATTTTTGAAATTACTTTTTGAAGTTCAGCTTCTTTTTTACAAATAGTTGAAACTATATTAATATGCTTTTGTAACTGAAATTCATCACTTAACAACGAGGTGTAACTGTTTTTTAAGGTGTTTCGGCAATCATCTATTGAGATAAACGGAATAACACTCCCTTTTAAATAATAAGCATAAAAACCGCCTATTTGTAACATCATAGATAAATGGTAAAGGGTTTGTTTTTCTTCTTCGGTTGATGTAGATACCACAAAACAATTAGGACAAGGATTTATTAAAGGCTTTCCGCTGTTTTGCCCTTTGTTTAGGATAAAAAAATGAGGGTTTGAGTAAGTTCTTCCGATTTGGTGTGTTTTTAGTTCAAAAGTTGACATAGCTATCCAATTTAAAATTGCTTCGCTACGCTTCGCACCATTAATTTTTTAAAAGAAAAAGAATAAAAAAAGAAAGCCTAATGCTCTTGTGGCGTGGATAAGGCTGTCAAGGTTTTTGGATAAAAGTTTTTTGAGGTTAAATGTTTAATCATTTTGAAAAATGCTTTTGAAAAAAGTTTTATTCAAAACCCGTAGGGCTTGACCTTTATAGCCTTGCGCGTTGGCTGTGGTAGCCACATATATTTGCTACCTTTTTTTATTTATTGACTGTTCTTCTAAAACATCTAAAATATCTTGTTTTTTGTATAAGATTCTGTTGCCCATACGAATTGGATTTAAAATGCCGTGTTTATTCCAAGAATGTATTGTTACTAAACTTATTCTTAAATAATCGGCTACTTCTTGTCTTGTTAGTAATTCATCATTTTTTGATTTTGATAGTTCTTTAAGGTAATCTTCAATTTTAAACAATAATTTATCTGCTACCTTATCCGCTAATTCATCAACTTTGACTTCTGTAATTTGGATTGTTTTTGTAATCATATTGAAATGTATTTAATTAATTGAACAACACTTTTTGGGGCATAAACTCTTAAAAAAATAGGTTATTTCCAATTTGAGCTTGGGATGAAGCGTTTGTATGTGTAGCGTTTTAAATAGTTGTTTGATAAAACAGCATTTAAACAAGCTACTTATACAGGACTTTTAGACAATAGCTTTTTGTTTTTTTGACCTCTCGACTGGCGCTCGAGACAGGGCGAGCGAGAAAAAGCAATATGCTATGTCGTATTACTGCATTTTATTAACCTATTTTTTTATAACCGCTGACTTGGGTGGTGGGGAAAAGTGGACTTTTATATTTGTTAACGAAATGAAACAAACAAAGACTTGAGGTAAGGAATACTTGGATATTTCGTCAAGCTCAATACAGGCTTAGCGATGGTTTTGTGCAGCTTGAATGAGATAACGAATATAATACTTAACTAATTCAACCTTTTAAATTTACGACTGTTTAATGCTTTTCCAAAATAACATTATATGTTCGAATTTGTGCGGATGGTGTGTGGATATTTTACATAATGACAGTTATAGGCACGAAAATATAATAAAACGCCGTAGGCAACCATTGAAAGGATTTTTGCTCCTATAACTACGCATTATGTAACTTAGCTTTGGGTTGGTTTTGTGGCGGAATAGTTGTTTTGAGCGTTGGCAATAGCTCTTTGCTTTTTTATTGTACTAATTTATTAAAATAGATACTTTTAAATAAAACAAGCAATGTGCTATTATAGCGTTGGCTACAACTATTGTGACATAAAACCAACTATGTGTGGCGCGCGGAACAACACAAAAAACAGAGGATTTTGAGGCACGAAAAAACTGGGTTTTGGGTTGTGGGGAATAAAAAAGAGCCTTTCTAAAAAGACTCTTAAATTATTGGCTTAATGGTCGTGATTTGAATGGTCTTCCGATTTCATTTCACCTGACTGATTCATCATCATTTCGTGGTCGTATTGACAACAACCTGGTAAGTTTTTATAGGCTTCTTCACTACCTGCAACTTTTTCGGTGTCGTAACCTGAAGCTGCTATTGCTTTATGAATTGCCATTGCATCTGTTTTGGTATCATCAAAAGAGACATCAATCTTCTTTTTATCGACATCCCAATTGGCACTTGCAACACCTTCAACACTATTGGCTGCTTTTTCAATGGTACTTTTACACATACCACAATTTCCTCTTACTCCAAAGGATAAATCTGTCATTGCGATTTCTTTTGACACTTCTGTTGCTGTAGTATCTTCAACTTTTTTAGTTTCGTTTTTACAACTTGTTAAACCTAATGCTGCTATTGCAACTACACTTAAAATTACTTTTTTACTCACGTCGATTACATTATCGTTTTTGTGTTCGTGATTTTTCTTTAAAAAATTCATTGTTTAAAATTTAATTGTTATTATTTGATTTATTATTATTCGATTACTTGTTTTACTTCTCCACAGGTTAGCATGGCTTCACCAAAATATGGATTGATTACTTTTTCTTCTTTACTCAACCAATATGCACCATTGTTGTTATCTGCCATTGGACAAAACTCTACATACACTTTTTCCTTAACTCCAAACAGTTGAACAGCATTTATTAAGTGTGATGATAGATGCTTGAAATGGTCTCTTTGTTCTTTTATATCTGACGTTTTAGAAATAGATGTTGCAGAAGATTGTATTTCTTTTACTAATGACATCCAATGTGTATGAGCATTATTGTCTGATAATAATTTCATATCCACTTTACTTAAATTGTTTAATAAACTTGTTGCATTAACTGAAGTATTTTTTGAATCTTCTTTAACTAAAGCATCTTTTAAATTGATATAGTCATTGTAAACAACTTTTAGTTGTTCTTGAAATTTCTTTGATACTGTCAATCTTTCGTTCATATTAGTATGGCCACTTTCTTTTTTTGATGCATTATTATCCATTCCTAAATGGCCTTCGTGACCAGTCATTACTTTGCCACCATCTTTATTCATCATTGATTTTTTACCTTGTAATTGAGCTGCTGCATCAACCGTAAATGTCCCGTTAGTCACGATTTCATTTCCAATAAATAAACCTTCTAAAACTTCATATTCATTACCAATTTGATTACCTAAAACAACTTCACGCATTTCAAAAATGGTTTGGTCTGGACTGGTTTTTAAATAGACCACAGAACGTTCTCCTGTCCAAAGTACAGCAGATGCTGGAATTGTTAATACCGTATCATTACTACTTGCAACTCGTTCAATATTTGCGGTTACAAACATTCCTGGTTTAAATACATCGTTTTTGTTATTAAGCACCACACGTAAGGTTACTGTTCTTGTTTTAGTATTTAAAATTGGTTCAATGAAATCTACTTTCCCTTTAAATTCCTTATTAGTATAAGCGTTTGTAGTCACTAAAACTTCTTGTCCTTTTTTAAATAAATCGATTTGATTTTCATATACATCAAAGTTTGCCCAAACCGTATTGAGATTTGCAATTTTAAGCAATGGTTGACCTTGTTTGATGTAGTCACCTTGTTCTACTAATTTTTCGGTAACTGTTCCTGAAACGGTTGCATAAACTGGAAAGTTTTCTTTTACTTTTTGGGTTTCTTCTATTTGATTTATTTGATTTTCAGACAGCTTCCATAACTTCAATTTATTACGAACTGCCTTATATAATTCAGGTTGCGATTCCTTTAAAGATGCTGTTGTAATCAATTCTTGTTGTGCTGCATACAATTCTGGCGAATAAATGGTTGCTAATAATTGACCTTTACGAACTTCTTCGCCTGTAAAACTCACATTCAAACGTTCTATTCTACCCGAAAAATAACTGACTTGTACTGCGTTTGCTTCTTCATTTTCAGCAATTTTACCAGATAATTTAAGGGTGTTGCCATCAACATTACCTTTGCCTACAACAGTTGTTTGAATATTGGCTAAAGCCATCGCATTTTCGGTTAACTTGAATTGGTCTGCTAACAGACCATCACTTCCACTTTCGGCAGGAATTAAGTCCATCCCACAAATAGGACAATCACCTGGTTCTGGTTGCATAATTTGTGGATGCATTGAACAGGTCCACATTTGATTGGTTTCTGCAAGCTCGTCGTGATTATGGTCTGTTTTTTCATTTGATGAACCACCAAAAAGCAACCATCCTAACAACAACCCAACTACCAATATTCCGAAGTAAATTATATATTTTTTCATAGTGCTATATTTTAATATTTCTTAATCTTAATGCGTTTACTATTACCGAAACAGAACTAAAACTCATTGCTAATGCTGCTATCATTGGCGACAATAAAATGCCAAAAAATGGGAATAATACGCCTGCTGCAATAGGTACTCCTAATGTGTTATAAATAAGTGCAAAAAATAGATTTTGCTTTATGTTCTTCATTACGGAATGACTTAAATTTTTAGCCTTTACTATGCCGTGTAAATCGCCTTTTACTAACGTTATCATAGCACTTTCAATAGCTACAGAGGTACCTGTTCCCATTGCAATACCCACATCACTTTTTGCCAATGCTGGTGCATCATTAATTCCATCACCTGCCATAGCAACTACTTTGTCTTTTTCTTGCAGTTTCTCTACTTCTTTGAGTTTATCTTCTGGTAGCATACTGGCTTTGAAATCTGCCAAATTAAGTTCTGAAGCTACTGCTTGTGCTGTATCGTGATTATCGCCTGTAAGCATTATAACATCAATGCCTTTATCTTGAAGTACTTTAATAGCCTTGGCACTTGTTTCTTTTATTTTATCCCCTATAACTACATACCCGACAACGGTTTCATCTATTGACAAATAAGAAACTGTTTTGCCTTGTTTTTGATACGTTTTAGCTTCATCTTTCATTTTAGAGGTAATGTCTGCTTTGGCATATTCCATCATTTTAGGATTACCTAATGCTACATTTTTTTCATCAATTTTAGCTTCAACACCTTTTCCTGTAACAGCACTAAAGTTTTTAGATTTTACTATTTCAGCGTTATGTTCATTTCCATATTTAACAGTCGCTTCTGCCAAAGGATGTTCGCTATTGGTATTTAATGACACGATGTACTGTAACACTTCTTCTTCGCTCAAAGCTTCATTAAAAGTACCAACGGTTTCAACTGTTGGTTTTCCTTCTGTAATAGTTCCTGTTTTATCAACTATAAGTGTATTTACCTTATCCATTTTTTCGAGAGCTTCGGCATTTTTAATTAATACACCATTTTGAGCACCTTTACCCACACCAACCATTACAGACATAGGTGTAGCTAAACCTAAAGCACAAGGACACGCAATGATTAAAACTGCAATTGCATTCACAAACGCATATACATAAACAGGTTCTGGTCCCCAAATTGCCCAAACCATAAATGTGATAATAGAAATAAGAACTACAACTGGCACAAAATAACCTGATACCTTATCTGCTAAATTCTGAATAGGTGCGCGACTTCTACTGGCATCATTAACCATATGAATGATTTGTGAGAGTAAGGTATCACTTCCTACTTTTTCCGCTTTCATCAAGAATGATTGATTCCCATTAATGGTTCCGCTACTTACTTTATCATCTTGAGATTTGTTTACAGGAATAGGTTCTCCCGTAATCATAGATTCATCAATAGTTGTTTCTCCTTCAGTTACTACACCATCCACAGGAATTTTATCACCTGGTTTTACTTTTAGAATATCATTTAATTCTATTTCATCTATACTGACTTCAATTTCTTCACCATCTACAATTTTAATGGCTTTATTAGGTGCTAATTTTAGTAATTCTTTTACTGCGGAATTGGTTTTACTGTGTGCTCGCGCTTCTAACAACTGTCCTAAAAGCACCAAGGTTAGAATAACCGTTGCTGCTTCAAAATAGACGTGTACTGCACCTGATTCAGTTTTAAACTGTGCTGGAAACACATCTGGAAATAACATCCCAAACACACTAAATAACCAAGCCACACCTGCACCGATTCCAATAAGTGTGAACATATTGAGATTCCACGTTTTTATACTTCTATAAGCACGTTCAAAGAACATCCAAGTCGCATAAAATACAACTGGAATAGATAATGCAAACTGAATCCAATTCCAATATTTCTGTTCCATTATATCGTACAATGGATTGTTATTGAGCATTTCGCTCATAGCCATTAAGAATATTGGTAATGTGAATGCAGTTGCTATCCAAAACTTCTTCAATAATTTTTTATAGGTCTTTTCTTCTGCTGAAACATCTGGTTGCATTGGTACTAAATCCATACCGCAAATAGGGCACGAACCTGCTTCATCTTTTACGATTTCTGGATGCATTGGACACGTCCATTGTTCTGTTGAAGCTGATGATAGATTTTGTTCTTCAACCAAATCCATTCCGCAAACAGGACAATCGCCTGATTTATCGTAGGTTTTATCACCTTCGCAATGCATTGGGCAATAAAATGTACCTGTGCCTTTGCCTTTTGATGTTTTTTCTGTTTTATCTTCTAAATGGTGATGATGTTCACCTTGTTTATGAATACTGTATCTCCCACCATCATTTTTTAAGGCTTCTTGAAATGTTTCTATAGGAATATGCAATTCCATTTCGATTGTAGCTTCTGCCTTTTCTAAATTGACTGTTGCTTTTGAAACACCTTCCACTTTAGAAAGTGTTTCTTCTACGTGAGTACGACAACCATTGCAGGTCATTCCGTGTATATGATATGTGTGTTTCATCTGTTGTTATTTATTTTTTCTTAATGGACAGATGTAATTCGCTTATAAAAATCTGGAATAGATTTATAATAATACATCTGCTCATTTCATTACTATTGTATTAAATAATTAATAATTGTGCTTTGCACATAGTAGCCCTTAATAGACTCTATTTGGTTCATTTGAAACTTTAATTGTAGTTCTTGAATATCTAAAACATCATTAAAATCAATCGTTCCTGTTTCGTAGCTTTTGATTAAAATTTCTTCAGCATCTTTGGCTTGTTTTAAGTTCTTGGTTTGCGTTGCATAACTTATTCTTGCAGAAATACGTTCATTAATCGCCTTGCTTAAAAGCGTTTCCAAAGTGTTTAAACGTTCCTGTTTTTGAGCTGTTATTTCTTGCTGTTCTAACTCATTTTGCTTGGTTTGAGATTTATATTTTTTATTAAAAATTGGGATTGACACCGAAACCATTGGCATCACAATATCTTTACCGTTATCCGAGAAATTCATATCTGGTCTTTCGGAAACATTGATATAATCCAAGCCAAAACCAATCATAGGACTGCTTTCTTTTTGGTTTAGTAATTCTGATTGTTCTATAGATTGATAAAGTTTATCATACTTCAATAATTCAGGATGTAATGCTAAATTTTTAGTAGTGATTTCAAAGTCTTCTGAAGGCATCATTAAACTATCTACCACAGTAACAGCAATATCATTTTCCCTATTCAAAAGATTATTAAGATTTGTTTGTTCTGCTAAAAACTGTTGACTTAAAACATCTTTTAGTTGTTGCATTTCGTTTTGACGCATTTGCAATCGCAACACATCTACAGCAGATGCTTTACCAACCTCAACAGAAGTTAGTGCTAATGTCTCATAGGTTTCCAATAGTTTAATGTTTTCTGTTAGCACCTTTTGTTTCGCTTTGTTGGCGTATAAATTATAATAGGATTGTGATACAGAAGCCATCAATTTTCGCTTTGCAATAACAATGTCTTCATATTTTGCATCAGCTAATGAACTGACATAATTTTCTCTTGATGTAATTGTGCCAAACCACGGTAACATTTGTTTAGCCGATACTTTAAATCGTTGCGCACCTGTTCGTGTTTCTGGTTCACTCACAAAGTAACCTACACCAAATTCGGTATTAGGAATGGTATTGACTTCATTTACTTTTTCAGAAGCTCTTTTGTATTGCAATTCAAATTTTTGAATTTCTGGATTGTTATTTAGTGCAACATCAATAAGCGTTTCTAACTCTTGACTTTGCGCAGAAAGCACGAAGCATAAAGCACAAAGCACAAAGACCGTTTTTATATTGATTTTTATGTATTTCATTTTGTTGCTCTTTTAAGTTGAACTTCGGATTTCCAGCTATATAAAACTGGTACAACAAATAAGGTTATTAAGGCTATAAGCATACCTCCAAAACTTGGTATGGCCATAGGAATCATAATATCGCTTCCTCGTCCTGTAGATGTGAGTACAGGCAAGAGTGCTAAAATGGTTGTTGCTGTAGTCATTAAACACGGTCTAATACGTTTTTCACCTGCTTCTACAATAGATGCTCTAATTTCCTTTTTGTTATCTGGTGTATTTCTATCAAAAGTTTGCGTTAAATATGTTGCCATAACCACACCATCATCTGTTGCAATACCAAATAGTGCAATAAAGCCTACCCAAACAGCCACACTTAAATTAATTGGGTGCATCTGGAATAAATCACGCAGATTTTCGCCAAAGAAACTGAAGTTTAAAAACCAATCTTGACCATAGAGCCATATCATTATAAATCCACCTGCAAACGCTACTGCTATACCTGTAAATACCATTAATGAGGTTGCCACAGAACGGAATTGGAAATACAGTATTAAAAAGATAATTGCCAATGCTAACGGTACAACAACAGATAGTGTTTTTTCTGCTCGTAATTGATTTTCATACGTTCCTGTGAATGCATAGTTGATTCCTTTTGGAACTATTAATTCGCCTGAATCTATCTTTTCTTGGATTAATGCTTGTGCATTTTCAACAACGCTTACTTCTGCAAAACCATCTAATTTATCAAACAAGACATAACCTACTAAAAAGGTGTCTTCACTTTTAATGACTTGTGGACCTTGTTCGTAGCGAATGGTTGCCAATTCGCTTAATGGAACAGGACTGCCTTTTTCAACTGGCACATAAATCTGTTGTAAGTCTGTTGGATTTGCTCTTAATTCTCTTGGGTATCGCACACGAACACCATAGCGCTCACGACCTTCAACCGTTTGTGTTAATACCATACCACCAACTGCGACTTTTAATACATCCTGAACATCTTGTATAGAAATTCCATAACGTGCAATTTTCTCTCTATCAATATCAATTAACAAATAGGGTTTACCGACGATACGGTCTGCAAAAACAGCTTCCTTTTTAACGCCTTCAGCTTCCTTGATGATGTTTTCTAATTGCACACCAAACGCTTCAATTTGCTTTAAGTCTTGACCTTTTACTTTTATTCCCATAGGTGCTCGCATTCCTGTTTGAAGCATTACCAATCGGGTTTCAATCGGTTGTAGCTTTGGTGCTGACGTAACACCTGGTAATTTGGTAACTCTTACAATTTCATCCCAAATATCATCAGGTGATTCAATTTCTGGTCGCCAATTACGATAATATTCGCCATCCTTATCTTCAATCAATTGAGACCTTTGGACATTTAATAAAGTTGATTTGATTATCACTTTGTTCTCGACTGCGCTCGAACTGACATCTATATTTTCGTTATGAATTAATCGACCATCTTTTAATTCAAACAAACCATCCTCATTTACTTTGTAACGTTGGCGCACTCTGCTTTCATTCAGCATATACTCTGGCTTATACTGAATGATGTTCTCATACATAGATAGAGGTGCTGGGTCTAACGCTGATTCTGTTCTACCTGCTTTACCTACAACTGTTTCAATTTCTGGAATACTGGCTACTGCCATATCTAATTGCTGTAAAACTCGTTTGTTTTCTTCTACGCCAGAATGAGGCATAGATGTTGGCATTAGTAGAAATGAGCCTTCATTTAATGATGGCATAAACTCTTTTCCTGTATTCTTCATTATGAAAAACCCTGCAATAACAATCGCAGTAGGAATAGACAAAAACAATAATTTATTATCTAAACACCACTTTAAAATACGCGTATAGTATTTGATGAATAGCGAAAAAACACCTAATAAACCAAAGCATATAATACTTACAAAAATGAGATTCCAAAAGATACTTTTATCAACGCCTAATGGTCGCCAATATTCGGCTAACAGGAATACTATCGCAGATGCTGAAATAATGATATTGATAAGATTAGTTTGTTTGTCTGTTATCTTACTTTGAAGATTGAGAAGTGCTGTAATTCCAAAAGCTATCAAAATCAATCCTAACCAATACCCAAAGACTATTGCTACGACTCCTAAAGCTATTAAAACACCATTTAAAACATATTTAAAAGTGTTTTTAATACTTTTCTTTCTGAATAAAAATGCAGCGAATGGTGGTATTAAAAACAAGGCTACAATTATGGAAGCTGTTAATGCAAAGGTTTTTGTGAATGCTAACGGTCTAAATAGTTTACCTTCAGCGCCAATCATTGTAAAGACTGGAATGAAACTGATTATGGTTGTCATTACTGCGGTAACGATTGCACCAGATACTTCTGCTGTGGCGTTATAAACTACCGTATTAATGGGTTTTGTTCCATCATCTTCATCCAAGTGCCTTATAATGTTTTCTGAAAGTATGACACCAACATCGACCATTGTACCAATAGCAATTGCAATACCAGATAATGCGACGATGTTTGCATCTACACCAAAGAACTTCATTGCTATAAAAACCATTAAAACCGCAACTGGTAGTAGTCCAGATATAAGTACCGATGCCCGAAGATTAAATACCATAATGATAATGACCAAAATGGTAATTAGTATCTCTAATGTTAAGGCTTCATTAAGTGTACCTAACGTTTCTTTAATCAATTCTGTTCTATCATAAAATGGCACTATGGTTACTTGTGATGTTCTACCATCTGCTAATACTTTTGAAGGTAATCCTGCACTTAATTCATTAATTTTTTCTTTTACATTATTAATAACTTCCATTGGGTTTGCTCCGTAACGAGCTACAACAACAGCACCTACAACTTCTGCACCTTCTTTATCTAATAACCCACGTCGTGTTGCTGGACCTAAAGAGACTTTTCCAATATCTTTGATTCGTATTGCTGTATAATTTTCGGAAGTAACGACTGCATTTTCTATGTCTTCAATAGATTTCACATAACCTAAACCACGTACTAAATATTCTGCATTATTAATTTCAATAGTTTGTGCACCAATGTCTTTATTACTTTCCTTAACTGCTTTTACAACGTGATGCAATCCTATATTATATTGACGCATTAATTCTGGGTTGACATCCACTTGATATTCTTGAACATAACCACCAATTGAAGCGACTTCCGAAACACCGCTTGCAGAGGATAGTGCATATTTTACATAGTAATCTTGAATACTGCGTAACTCTTGTAAATCCCAACCACCAGTAACTTTTCCGTTTTCATCACGTCCTTCAAGTGTGTACCAAAATATTTGTCCTAATCCTGTTGCATCTGGACCCAAAGCAGGATTAACACCTTCAGGTAATAAACCACTTGGTAATGAATTGAGTTTTTCTAGAATACGACTACGACTCCAATAGAATTCTACATCTTCTTCAAAAATGATATAGATACTTGAAAACCCAAACATAGACGAACTACGAATGGTTTTTACTCCTGGAATACCTAATAAGGATGTGGTTAATGGATAAGTGATTTGGTCTTCTATATCTTGTGGCGAACGACCATCCCACTTTGTAAATACAATTTGTTGATTTTCTCCGATATCTGGGATGGCATCAACAGCCACAGGATTACTTGGTAAAAATCCAGTATCCCAATTGAAAGGTGCGTTTACAGTTCCCCATCCAACAAAAAGAGCAAGTAGCAGAACTGCAACGAGTTTATTCTCTATAAGAAATTTGATTGCTTTATTAAGCATATGATTTGATTATTAAACAGTTAGACATTGGCGTTAAGAAAACACCGAATACAGCAAATTATCCTTATGACATTATAAAGTCATAGGATAAAACAGTCTATTGTTTAAAAATCAAATTAAATAAGTCTCGTCAATCTTGAAGATTTGCCTGACGACGAGTGGTGGTTCATATTCTTCAAAAGAAGATACATTGTTATCTAAACCTTCAAAAAGGTTAATATAGGTATAAACCAATGAGGCAATGAAAACTTGTTGTTCAAAAGAAATTTTGTCAACTTGTAATTGTAGTTCGTCTTGACCATCAACTACCAATTGTTCATCATTACAACAGTTTTTCTTGGTAATAGCACATCCTTCTGTAGATGGCTTTTGCATTTCCATACCACAACCCTTAGCCTTATTAAAAACAGCTGTTTCTACTAAAGCATCTCCACAAAAATGCATATTAAGCGTAAATGACATTGTAGAGCATAACACTACAAAAGCCATTGCTAAAGACATTATTTTATGGAATACTTGTTTCATACTGTTTGCGAAGTTACGAAATTTTAACAAATGTTCATTTTGTTTAACAGAAGTTTAATGGTTAACTCCATCGCATTCGTTGTAGTCTAACTGCATTTAATATTGCTAATAAAGCCACACCAACATCGGCAAAAACTGCTTCCCACATTGTTGCTAAACCACCTGCTCCTAAAATCAGAACAATTACTTTTACTCCAAATGCTAAAATGATGTTTTGCCATACAATTTTACGAGTGGAACGACTAATTTTAATCGCTTTTACCACTTTTGAAGGTTGGTCTGTTTGAATGATAACATCTGCTGTTTCAATAGCGACATCACTACCTAAACCACCCATTGCTATTCCTACATCACTTGCTGCTAAAACTGGTGCGTCATTAATACCATCACCTATAAAAGCAATTTTATTTTCAGGATTTTGTTTTAAAAGCTCAACTTCATTTAATTTATCTTCTGGTAACAAACCACCTTTAGCCTTTTCAATATTTAATTCTCTTGCTACTTGTTGGGTAATGGAATCCTTATCTCCAGAAAGCATCATTATATTATTAATACCTACTTTATGTAAATTGGTAATTGTTTCTTTTGCATCTTCTTTTAATTCATCTGCAATGACAACATAACCTGCAAATTCATTGTCTATAGATTCTAATACTATAGATTCTACAATAGTTTCTGTTTCCTCTAAAACTTTAATATTATTGGCTGACATTAGGGCTTTATTACCAACTAAAACAGTCTTACCATTTACTATACCTTTTAAACCTTTTCCTGCTATTTCTGTAACTTCGGAAGCCTCATAATCTGCGCCTTCATCTTTATATTCTAAAATAGCTTTTGCAATAGGATGTGTGGATTGTTCTTCCATCGCCATCAGGTACTTCATAAACTCTTTTTCATCCCAACCAATTGCTTTGATTTCTTTTATTTTGAAAACACCTTTAGTAACCGTTCCAGTTTTATCCATCACCAACGTGTTTATCTTGGTCATTGCATCTAAAAAGGAAGCGCCTTTAAATAAAATTCCGTTTTTTGAAGCTGCTCCCAATCCTCCGAAATAACCTAATGGAATTGATATTACCAAAGCACAAGGACAAGAAATCACCAAGAAAATTAAGGCTCTGTATAACCAATCTCTAAAAACATAATCATCTACAAAAAAGTATGGTAGAAACGTAACACCTATTGCTAAAAACACAACTATTGGTGTGTAAATACGAGCGAATTGTCTGATGAATAATTCTGTTTTAGATTTTCGAGCTGTTGCGTTCTGTACCATATCCAAAATTCGAGCAATGGAACTATCTTTAAATTCTTTGGTGGTTTCAATTTCAATAACGCCATCCATATTAATACTTCCAGCAAATACTTTTTCGCCTTTTGCAATCGTATCTGGTTTACTTTCACCTGTTAATGCTGCTGTGTTGAATGAACCTTTGTCGGAAAGTAGAATACCATCTAAAGGGATTTTTTCTCCTACACGTACTTGCACTTTTTCACCAATTTCAACCGTTTCTGGACTTACAGACACATAATTATTGTTGCGATATACCAGAGCTTCATTTGGTCTTACATCAAGTAAGGCTTTTATATTTCCTTTTGCTCTGTTAACTGCTGCATTTTGGAATAATTCCCCAACTGCATAAAACAACATTACTGCAACACCTTCAGGATATTCGCCAATAATAAAGGCTCCAATAGTGGCTATAGACATTAAAAAGAACTCTGTAAATACATCGCCTTTTTTAATACTTTCCCAGCCTTCTTTTACAACAGGAAGTCCAACTGGTAAATAAGCAATACCATACCATATAATGCGAGTCCAATTCTTAAAAAAAGAAACATCAAAATAATCTAAACCTATACCCATCATAAGCATCGTAAAACTTATAATTGCTGGCACATAAGTTTTAAATGCACTTCCATTAGCGTGATTATGACCATCATCGTGAGAATGTTGTTCTTCTGAATTTGGTTTTAAATCCCTTAAATTGACTTTCTTTTTCTTCATTTTGAATTGAATAAATTTTTAATATCATTAGGTATAGGCATAGATTTTAATGGTGGTACGTTTGCACTGCCTGTGTTACCAAGTGGCACGTGGTCAATAAATGATTTCCAACCACCAACAAGTAACCTAATAATTTGACCGAGTACTTCTTTAGCATCTTTTTGCATAAATCCAAACTTTAGCATTAACCAATGTGAATAGGTATGTTCTATTGGGTAAGATTGCCCTATGATATGACTGCGTTCTAAATGATACCAAGCATTACTATACTGCTTATTTTCTAAACAGAAACTATATCGTTTTAATTCTTCGTTATAAGCCTGTTTAAGAGGTTTAGGTATTTTAGCATTAAACTTCATATCCATTAATTTTGAATAAAAGTAGTACAATCGTTAGTGCAATGGAAGTGCATTTGTTATCCACTACACTTATCACATATACCTTTTACAACCAAGTTTACATTTTCTGAAACAAAGCCATCAGGCACTTTAATTTTTGGTATTTTATGGTCTGTTAAGCAAATGGTTTCATTACAATTGTTACAATGGAAATGTAAGTGTAAATCTTTATTTATATCACAACTACAACCTTGTTCACATAAAGCATATTTAGTAATACCTGTACCATCATCTATTTGATGCACAATATCTTTTTCCTCGAATGTTTTAATAGTTCTGTACAATGTAGTTCTATCTGCTTTTTCAAAAGCATTTTCTATATCACTTAATGTTACTGCTACTTGTTTATTTACAAGAAACTTATAAATCAATAAACGCATTGCCGTAACGCGAATATTTTTTAACTCTAATAATTGTTCTATGGTTTGCATAATCTAATGTTCGTGTTCTGCTTCTCCTTTTTTCATTTCGGCTATTAAATAATACGCATTGTTATAAGCGAATTTTGTGATTTTATCTTGTTCTTCAGTAAATTGAACAGCTACCCAATTGCCATCTTTTGCTCCTAAAAGCACTTCAATAGGTTTAAAACTCCAATCGTCATTTTCTTTTTCTGCCGAAAACACGAAAAATCTATCACCTTCTTTTACTATCGCACTTTCAGGAAGTGCTTTTGTTTTGGTGTTCTCTACTTGAATTTTACCTTGGATATACATTCCAGGAATTAAGTTACCTTTCTTGTTTTCAATTTCAGCGTGTACGTGTACTGCTTTAGGGTCATCTTCAAATGTTTTGCTTACGGAATAGATTTCTGCTGTTAATTCTTCATCTTGCATTGTTTGTATATTAAAGCTTACTTTTTGACCTTTCTTAACTTTATACACATCTTTTTCAAAGACCATTAAATCAGCGTGAACGTGATGTGTATTTACAATTTCAAAGAGTTCAGTTTGTGGTTCAACATACTGTCCTGTTTTTACTTCTACCTTTTGCACATAGCCTTCAATAGGACTGCGTAATGATATACTTTGAGCAATTGTTCCATTTCGTACTGATGACGTATTTATGTTTAATAGTTTCAACTGCGCTTCCAATCCATTTACCATAGCTTTAGAGGCATCATATTCGGCTTCGGCCTTTTGAAAATTTGCACCAGAGCCAACTCCCGCATCATATAATTTTTGTTGACGCTCAAAGTTCTTCTTTAAAAAATTACTATTGCTAAAAGCATTCAAATAATCGGTTTGCATTTGAATAATATTTGGATGTGAAAGATATGCCACAATTTGACCTTTATTCACTTTGTCTCCTTCAATCACTTTTATGGATAACACATTTGCACCAACTACAGAAGTTATTGCTGCTTCACTTTGTGGTGGTACTTCCAATGTGCCATTTGCTTCTACATAACCACTCATATTACGCAATGCAATGGTGTCTATCTTCATTTTTAAAGCTTCAAACTGTTGTTGTGAAAGCATCACTTCTTCGCCTTCGCTATGGTCATCGTTTTCTTCAATCTTTTGTTCCTCGTTATGGGAATGACCATCACCTTCCTTATGGCTTTCTTTATTTCCGCAAGCAACAACTAAAAATGAAACTGTTAGTAGTGCTAAAATTATATATTGTGTGTTTTTCATTGTCTTATTGATTAAAATATTGTAATTGAAATGTACTTTCTAAATAGTTTGCTAACGCTGTTTGAGCTTCCAGTTCTGATTGAATAGCTTCTTTTATAAGTTGTGTAAACGCTGTGTAATCAATCTCTCCTTCTTTATAAGCAAACAAAGCACCAGTTTTTTGTTCTTTAATAAGTGGTAATACTTCATCCTTATAGAACAGCCAAGATGTTTTCCATTTTTGGTGATTTTCTTTGGCTTGATTAAATTTAGATTGCACTTCCTTTTGCTTGAACTGCATATTTGATTCGGCAATTTGCCTATCAATTTTTGCAGTTCTAACTTGTGCTTTTGTTGTACCAGATAAAAACGGTATGGAAATACCAGCTTGATAGGTATAAAACCCTGAATTTCCGTTTACTTTTTGCAAACCACCTTGAAGGTTTAACTTTGGTAAATTTTCAGCTTTGGCAGCTTTAAAGTTTGCTTCTGCCTCTGCGAGTTGAAGTTGAGAAACAGTATATAAAGGGTGTGCTTCTATACTAAAGGATTCTACATTTATTTCGCTCGCTATATCAATTTCATCTGAAACCGTATAAAAATCATCTGAAATCAACCACAAGTTTAATTGTTGTAAAGCAATAACATATTCGCTTTTTGATTGCAAAAATTTATTCTGAATCTGTAAGGCTTGATTTTTGGCTGCTGCATATTCCAGTTTAGAAATGGCTTCTACTTCATAATTTAAAGCAACTGCTTTTTCAAAGTTGGTATAAATGGAATCTAACTCTTTGTATAAATTATAATTCCTTTTACTCTGTAAAGCATTTGCCCACGCTTTCTTTACTTCCAGTTCTAAATCTAATTCTGAAAGCTGAAACGCTTTTTGAGCTAACTGAATGCGTTGCTCCAGTAATTTTCTCTTTGGTGCTATACCAAATACATCAATATTTGATTGACCAACTCCAATAGTGGTGTAAATACCATTTCCGTTATTGATTTCTTCACCTCCCGTAAAAATTTGGGTAGTACCAAAATCGAAAGCAGTTCCTTTTAATTGTTGTTGCTTATCAATTTCGAGTTGTTGTTGTTTTAAACTTGGATAGTTTTCTTTAGCCAATTTTACAGCTTCTTGCATCGAAATAATTGGTAACGAATCATTTATTTTTTGCGCATTTCCTGTTATTGGCAACAAAAACATAAAAGCCACCATAGCAGTAACTGTAATTACCTTTTTGTTAGCCCTAAAATTGAATGATTTGTTTTCTACCCAATGATATAATATAGGTAAAACGAATAATGTTAATAGTGTAGAGGTTAACAAACCACCAATTACAACGGTTGCTAAAGGTCGCTGAACTTCTGCACCAGCCGATGCTGAAATTGCCATAGGTAGAAAGCCTAAAACATCTGTAAAAGCAGTTAACATTATAGGTCTGATTCTTCGCTTTGTACCTTCTATAATTCTATCTTTTAGATTGGTAACTCCTTCTTCTTTTAACTCATTCAAACCACTAATCATTACTAATCCGTTTAATACTGCAACACCAAACAACACAATAAAACCAACACCTGCCGAAATACTAAAAGGCATATCACGCAACCATAACGCTACAACACCTCCAATGGTTGCCATTGGGATTGCTATATAAATCATCAAGGTTTGTGGTAAGGATTTTAATGCAAAATAAATCAGTACAAAAATGAGTAACAAGGCAATAGGAACAACAGTTTGTAAACGGTTACTGGCACGTTCTAAATTTTCAAAAGCACCACCATAACGAATGAAATAACCAGAAGGCAGTTCTAATTGTGCATCTAATTTAGTTTTAATTTCTTCTACCAATGATTTTACATCACGACCTCTAACATTGACACCTACATAAGTTCTTCTGTTGGTATTGTCTCTACTGATTTGCATTGGACCAGCTTTGTAGCTAACATCCGCAATTTCACGTAATGGAATTTGCGCACCAGAAGGCAAGTTGATATACAAATTTTGCACATCTGTTATGTCTTTACGATTATGAGAACTTAACCTAACCACCAAATCAAATCGCTTTTCGCCTTCAAAAATAGTTCCTGCTATTCCTCCTGCAAAAGCTGATTGCACAATTTGATTTAATGTATTTATTTGAAGTCCGTATTGTGCCAATTTACTTCTGTTATACGTAATTGTCATTTGTGGTAAACCCGTTGTAGCTTCCGCTTTCATATCGCCAATACCTTCTGTACCAGCAATGATTTTAGATATTTCTTCTGCTTTTTGAGACAGTAGATTTATATCTTCTCCATAAAGTTTAATAGCAATATCTTCTCTAACACCTTCAAGTAATTCATTAAAACGCATTTCAATGGGTTGTGTAAATTCATAGTTAACACCAGGAATTATTTCAACAGCTTCTTTCATTTTTTCAATGAGTTCATCTTTTGTCTCTACAGTAGTCCATTCGCTTTTTGGTTTCAGTATTACAAAAACATCAGCAATATCCATTGGCATTGGATCTGTTGGAATTTCTGCAACACCAATTCGACTGACTATTTTTTCAACTTCTGGAAACTTTGCTTTTACAATTTGTTCAATTTTTGTAGTTGTTTCAATCGTTTCTGTAAGTGAGCTACCGGGTTTTAAGATGGCGTGAAATGCAATATCACCTTCATCTAATTGTGGAATAAATTCGCCACCCATTCTTGTAAACATAAAAACTGCAATACCAAATAATACAACAGAAACACCAATTATTAATTTTCCTTTCTTTAAGGCTTTTTCTAATAGCGGTTGGTATTTACGTTCTACCCAATGCACAAATTTATCGCCATACGATTGTTTGTCATTTTTTGGTGCTCTTAAAATCAAGGCAGACATCATTGGTACATACGTCAAACAAAGTACCATTGCACCAATCATTGCAAAAATGAAAGTCAATGCCATTGGTTTGAACATTTTTCCTTCAATGCCTTCTAATGCTAATATTGGTAGAAATACAATTAGGATAATCAGCTGGCCGAAAAAGGCAGCATTCATCATTTTTTTTGAAGCATCTGCTGCAACGCCATCGCGTTCTTTGGATGTCAATTTCCTTTTCTTTAATACTTGTGATGCAATAAGAAAAACTGTACTTTCTACAATAATTACAGCACCATCGACAATAATTCCGAAATCTATTGCTCCCAGACTCATTAAATTAGCCCAAACATCAAAAACATTCATTAGTATAAATGCGAATAATAGTGATAATGGAATTGTTGAAGCTACTATTAAACCACCTCTCCAGTTTCCTAATAAAAAGATAAGTACAAAAATGACTATTAATGCGCCTTCCATAAGGTTTCCAGCTACCGTTGATGTCGTTTCTGCTATTAATTTACTACGGTCTAATAAAGGTTCAATAATCACGCCTTCAGGCAATGATTCTTCAATTTGAGCCATTCGCACTTTTACATTCTCAATAACATCGTTTGAATTAGCGCCTTTAAGCATCATAACCAAACCACCAACTACTTCGCCTTCGCCATCTTGGGTTAAAGCGCCATAACGAATAGCAGCACCAAATTGTACCGTTGCAATGTCGCCTACGGTAATTGGAATATTGTTTGTGTTTTTAACCGTAATCTTTTTAATATCCTCTAAACTACGCACCAAGCCTTCGCCACGAATAAAATTGGCTTGATGGTTCTTTTCAATGTATGCACCACCTGTATTTTGATTGTTGGCTTCAAGAGCTTCAAAAACATCGGTAATTGTTAAACCAATAGCTTTTAGTTCGTTTGGGTCTACAGCAACTTCGTACTGTTTAATTTTTCCACCTATTGCGTTTACTTCAATAACACCTTCTACCATAGCCATTTGACGCTGTACAATCCAATCTTGCATTGTACGCAAATCAGTAACCGAATATTTGTCTTTATATTCTGGTTTTACTTTAAGTGTGTATTGATAGATTTCTCCTAAACCAGAAGAAATAGGACCCATAGTTGGTTCGCCAAAACCACTCGGAATTTGTTCTTTGACTTCGTTTAGTTTTTCAGCTACTAATTGACGCGGTAGATACGTTCCCATATCATCGTCAAAAACTATAGTAACCACAGACAAGCCAAAACGAGAAATGGAACGGATTTCCTTTACTTCAGGTAAGTTACTCATTGCGACTTCCACAGGATAGGTTACAAATTGCTCAATGTCCTCTGTACCTAAATTGGGTGCTTGTGTAATGACTTGTACTTGATTATTGGTAATATCT
Source organism: Winogradskyella thalassocola (assembly GCF_900099995.1). Classification (GTDB taxonomy): domain Bacteria; phylum Bacteroidota; class Bacteroidia; order Flavobacteriales; family Flavobacteriaceae; genus Winogradskyella; species Winogradskyella thalassocola. The sequence goes on along the minus strand of NZ_FNCZ01000005.1, from coordinate 198,425 downwards.
GGAACAGCATCGATTGGTACTTGGGTCATACTCCAAATACCTGCTCCAACAATGGTAAGCGTTAGCAAACCAATAATGAATTTGTTATTGATTGAAAAATCAATGATTTTATTAATCATAGAAAATGTATTAATTCAGTTAAACTATTCGATACAATTCTGATATAAGAAATAGAATTGTACGAAATAAAAAGAACCATTTAGGCTCAAAATTGGATATAGTTATCCTTTAAAAAAACTGAATTATGCCCTTGGTGGCTGGAAAAGTGATTCCAAATATCTGGAAGTGAAGTTTACTTTATGTAAATTATACTGTTTTTTCTCTTCAAATTTTAGTCGATTGGTTAAAGCCAAATTGTTGTTCGCAATAATTAATACCAAAGGGTGACAACATTGATTATGGGAATGGAAAGGTGTATTCTCCTTATCTGGGTTATGATGATGCCCTTCATTTTTTGTATCATTGTCAATGTAATCTTCAACTACATATTCAAGGAAAGAGTCGCCATAGACTTTATGTTCTTGATAATGGGTAATAACACTTGAAATTTCTTTAATTGGACCACAAAAGTCCATATCTATGCTTATCCCTTGAAAAAAGAATAAAATAGACATTGATATGGAAAAAAATATTTTCATATAATTTAGACAAATATATAAATTATTTAATGCAATGGTGTTGCAAATGATGTTGCAAAAGTATTATACTACCACTTACCCATTTTAGAAAGTACTTTTTTATACTTCAGCATTTGTATGTCATCCTTACAATAAGGGTGTTCTAATAACTCTTTTAGCTTACCAATAAATTCATTGGAAACAAATCCTTTTTTCTTTAAAATCTCAAATAGAATTAGAGCTTGTTCCGCTCTGTATTTAGCTTTTTTGACAAATTCCTCACCATTTTCTGGTTTTTCATAATGACTTTGAATATCGAAATGTTTATCAATATCTCCTTTATAACCAATTAATAGTTTTTCTGCATTCTGTTGGGTTACTCCATTTGTAGTGAATACATAGTCTCTATCTTGTGTAAGACGATTAATTCTTGTTTGGCCATCTGCATAGTCATTGGGATGAATTTCTAAATAATGTGAGCGGTCTAATGGTAAAGTTATTACTGCTCTTGGGTCATATAACCCTTGAAAACGATTTGTTTCAAAATGCCTGATGGATACAGGATTATCGCAAGTTATGAGAGGTGCATTCGCATCATTAATTTTAATAACATTAATAGTACAGTCATATTTATATTTTACAAAATTCCCCCATTGTTCTAAATGGTTTACTAAAAAAACCGTTCTTGAACGTTCGTTATGTTCTTTTTTTACAGCTTCAATATCATCAATGTGAAACTTTATTTTTTCACCATATAAGTTCATTTTTATCAATCCTTCTTCATCTGCTGTATGAGCTGCTCTATCAAAAATTTGATTATTCATACTCCGTTGAAGATTTAAAATTCTTGGTGTTCTAAAATATAGCGAGAGACAAACGTAGAGTATCTGTATTTTTTGTTCTTGGGTTACCGTTAAAGTTTTTTCATCAATAAGCAGAGAATAGACCTTTTGAAATTCACTATCTACATTTTCAGCGTAATGTTTTTCTAATGCATATTTAATCTCATCAGATTCTGCTGGAATAGTATATATGTTTTTCTCAAAACAAATATCTTTAGTACTAATCTGTTCTAAAAGAATATCATCATCAGTTTTATAAACATCAACAAAATAATTTCTTTTTCTACCTTCAATTCCAAAGTTCTTTAAATATGAACGTGGAATATAATGTTGTTTTATTGGGTTTGACATACTCTATTTTACTTCGTTTAAAGGCATTTCTTTACTGCCTATTTTATCTAATAGACTTTCAATGTTATTTACTATCTCTTTAAAGAATTTTGGATTATCAAGTACTATTTCAAATCTATTTTGTGAAGAGACATACTGTTTTAAAGTAAACTTACCTTTGCTAAAACTCTTAATGTTATTGAACTTTTTATCACTATTATTGACGGTATCGTTGTTTTTAATTATACCCTTATGATGAACAACTAAATTACGTACTTGTCTAAAATTATCGATAAAACTCCATTCAGGATTGAGTATCGAAAAATCAACTTTAGCTGACTGCTTTAAGAACTTCTTTACCTTATCAATATCATTATTACCCTTTAAGTCATCTACTCTGTAGTCTGTTTGTTTATACGATGCGAACCTATCACAACCACGTTTTAAAACATCTTCAAAAAAAGAATACAGTTGTATGATTTGAGCGTTTCTATAATTTTTGATGTAAACATCATTAAACATAAAAACATTGTCAATAAAGGAATCCTGTATGTGGTCTAAATATTCCTCTGAATATTCTGATTTATCAACCTCTTTGGATTTTTGAAAATTATCATACTCAACCTCTATATTTTTTAATTCTCTTTCAAAATGAGTTTCCATATGATTCATATAATCTTCAATTAAATGGAACTCAAAATGGATAAAACCAAAACCCATTATAGATGCAAGTGTTTCTTTTCTTCTTAATCTTGACATATCATTCTTTTATAAAAACCATAAAGCATCTTTGGCATCATCTGGAACACCATTATTAAATCGTGGCGCTATTTGTGCTACCATTTCTGGATATTTTATAGTGATTGGGACATTCTGTTGTCGTAGTGATTTCCAATACAATCTGCTAAACTGATATACTTGTGTTAATAATTCTAACACGACGTCTGCATCTTCAAAAGCATCTTCATCTGGACTGCTTATTTTAATTTTTATTGGAAATGGATAGCCATCTGTATCTGCATACCTTTGAGAATTAGGGTAACGTGCATTGTTAAACAGCAAAAATTGGTTTTCGCTTATACGTATGTATGTACCACTTACTGGCATTAACTTTTTATTCCAATTGAGGTCGTAAGCAATAATATCTTCTGCTTCTGTTTTATTGATATTTAGAATGTAGAGAGGAATTTTTAACCCTAATGTATGCATCCCTCTTATAATAGGTTTTAGTTCCTCGTAGCTCATTTCTTTATAGAAGTGAATGACTACTTTATCAGCTTCTGCAACAGATGTAAAATCTCTTATGGCTTTACATATACTACCTGCTAACAGGTCTGTTTCGCTTTGGTCAAAATACTCGAACTTTCTAAACAAGCCATTGTTTTGAAAACTAAAGGCACTTGCTATATAACGTCTGTTTTCGCCTTGATTGGTAAATGCACCAACACCTATTACTAATTCTTTTTTATCGGTTACTGCAAGTTTCCAAGGTGCGCCACCTAATTTGGCGTGAATTGCCAATGCCATATTTTGTAATGAGAATTGGAAGTTGTATTGATTCTCGATATTGACCACCATTTTTTCATAATCTACAACCTGTGTAACAATGCCTTCATTTAGAAAGAGTTCTTTGATTTGAATATATATTTCTCGGTCTTCAGGATTTGGTGTAAACTTATCGAAAGGACTTAAATAAAACGCTGCATAACGTACAGTATCGTGGTCGAATGAAAGGTTTTCTAACTTTTCTGTAATTTCTGGAATTGGGTCGCTTTCGTTGGTAAACTCTATAAAATGCTCTTTAGAAGTTGAAGCCTTAATGTTTACATAAGCCTCAATCCCTTTAAAATATTTTTTATCTGCCGTAACACCAGTTTTAAGGTTGTTGTAAAATGTTTTAATTGCTTCTTTATGCGAGGTATGGTACACAAAGAAAAACTTAATATTTTGGTTGTTTGGTCGTTTGTATGGGTTAAGGTTATTCATTGCCAATTTAGGCACTAAATGGGTTTTCTTGTTACCATATTGGTCTTTACCAAACTCTAATAATCCTACTTGTGGGTCAATGTGATTAATACGGTTGAGAGGCACATCAATAAATGCATCGTTTTTAAACGGGAAAATGGCTTTAAAATCTTCTGCAAACAAATAATTGGTTGCAAAATTATTAATAAGTGCTACATACTTTTGGTATTTATTAGCTGGTCTAATTGGTTCTTCAATAGGTATCTCTAATGCTCTGGCTAATGGTAAACTAAAAATTGGGAATACTTTATCAAACTCAATAGCATTGAAATAATCTTCTTTTTCCTCTGTATCGAGGTTCATTTGATAATTGAAGATAGTTTGTCCATATACGCAACGTTTTATTAACTCTGAATCCTCAATATCCTTAACAGACGTTGTAAGGACTTTTGATGTGCCATCGTACGATACAATAAGTTCTGGTAAGTCGGTTAATTTTGCAAATTGTATTTTAAATGAAAACTTATAATATAAATTATAATGCTCTGTATTGCCTTTAAGAGAAGGCATCCAAACCTGTACATCACCTACAAAGTTTTTTACAACTACATAGTCTTTTGCTTTAAAATAGCTTCTTAATTGGTGTTTAAGGAATTGCTTATATATTCTTAATTCTCTACCATCTACTAAATTTAACTTAATGCTTGGTGCATCTGGTATTTCCGTTGTAAATGTTGTAAATATTTGGTCTTTGTTAGATAAGTCTGCATCTGGAAACACCTCTTTAATCTGCCTTGAAAATTTAGATTTATGTATAGGATGACTACCTTCAATATCTTCTAAAGTTAAATAAATGGTAGGCGCACTATTAGGCCATTTAAAGTTAAGTATGTTGGTTTTTAAGTGTTCTTGCATAAGTAATGAGGTGTTTTGGGTTTTACATATTTGGTGCTTTTTGATTAGTACTTTCTAATAAATCTTTATTTAATAATTTATTTACAGACTGCATATCTTGATATGTAGATTTGGCTCTACCTATAATCTTTTCAATAATTTTTTCGGAAGCATCCATTTGTTTCATTAGACCAATACCAACTATATAATCCAAGAGAAACGATATATACAATAATTCAAATTGTGTGAAAATATTGTTTTTTGTTTTAGTACGATGTATTAAATAATCTCGATGACGTACAATTTTTGATACATAAATTTTAATCTCATCTTTAGGTATATTAGTTATATCGGCTAATAATTGCTTTTGTTCTAATAAATCTTTGGCAAAAGATGAGTTCTTCATCTTGTTTCCAAATTTCAAACTATAAGCCTCAAAAGCTGAATAAGAATTTGTAAATCGTCTACTATGACTTGTTTTAACCGAGAGTAAATTTTCGATGATAATATCAGCACAATAACCTATACCTTCATTGTTATACCAATGCTTAATTATATTAGATAAATCATCTTTAATAGTATCATAGTCAAGCGCGATAAAACCAGATATGTTTTCCTTGTTGAAATCATCCTTATAATATAACGAAGCCCAGTTACCACAACTTAAACATTTGAAATTAAAAGCCTTAAATTGTACAGACTTACCGTATAAAAAATGAAATAATTTTTGAAATGAATTATATAAATCTATACTCTCAAGAATACTCAAACTTTTTTCTGATTTAAAATCAACATATCCAACATTGTCCATTCTAAAAAAATCGTGGTTAGAAGTATATGATGTTGATTTTGTAATTTTTATAGATAAGTCTTTAGCAATATTCGTATTATGAATTACGTCATCCTCTTTTTCAAGTTTGTCTTCTAAAGAATTATACCAATGCATTTTTCTAACCCAACTCACAATTGCTAAATTGTCAATTTGAAATTCATTAATTCTCAAACCTACAGGTTCAATTAAATGATATGCACAAGCAAAAGTATATTTAGGTTTATAAGTTTTAGTCTCTACTATTCCATTGCTACTGTTTTTAATCTTGCAGTTTACAAAAGTTAAATAGCCTAAACCTGTAAAAACTCCATAAATTAACTCTATTTGATAGGCAGGTAATCTTTCTGATAAATTGGTCGTTATGTGTACTTCATCATTAATTAACTCTAATACACAAAAGCATTTATCATCCTCTGCAGATTTGAACCATACCTCTCCATAATATTTATTCTCTTTAAACATAAATCACTTTAAATTCTTACCCTTTTTAACAATCTTACTAATTTTTTCTTCAGCTATTTTGAGGATTTCCGTACGCTCTTTTTCATTTTTTAGCATTAGTACAATTTGTTCCGACATCCATAGCTTAATTAATTCATTCTCGTCTTCTTTTAATGTTTTAGCAAAAGCGACTACTTGTTCGCGTCTTGCTATACGATTTCCACGTTCTATTTTGCTTAAATAGGCAACATCCATATTTAGGTTTGCAGCCATTTCTCTTAATAGTAAATTGTGCTTTTCACGCAATGAACGTATATACTCTCCAAACTCCATAATAGAATTATTTAGACTTGTCAAATTTTGTCTAATTTAAGAAAAGGAAAGAAAGAAGTAAGAAAAAGATATTAACAGTTATTAACAAGGGAATGAGGAAGTTAAGGATTTAAGGAAGTCCTATCAATTTTATCCTTAAATCCTCAAAATCCTGAATTATGTTTTTGCAGGATTTGTATAATTGTTGTGTGCTTCTCGATGTATTAAACCTGCATCAACAAATTTGGTAATATAGCCTTCTGCTGTTTTGTGGGGTATTTTGTTTTTGTCGGCTATATTTAGATAATCTTGTCTTGAAAATTGATGAGGTAACGCATCTAAAAAACGTTCTTTTCGATTGGCTCGTTTTACTTGCTTTTGTTCCATAGGTAAATCGTTAAAAACCTTACTACTATGCTTTACTAACACGCTAATCATTTCCAATGTGTTTTCAAAATCTACATCTTCACAATACCTCACTTGGTTGACATCACCATCTTCCATAATTCGAAATACAGAAAATAACATTATAATTCTAAATGCAATTAAGCCTAAACGCCTTACTGTTGCGATATAATCATCTGGTTGTAAGTTGAGATATTTGGTTTGTAACTTTTCAAAAAACACATTGAATTTTTGTTGTTGCTCTGTTGTTAGCCTTACTTCAATAGCTGGATTGTTTTTTAAGGTTTTGTATAGCTCAAAAAAATCTTTTCCTAATTGGTCATAGTATTCATCTAAACCATTTGCTGTGCCTGTTTGAAAAACGTTTTTCCAAGTTGGTTTGATATTCATATAATAAAACATAAAACGACTAAACAACCCATTTTCAGCATTTGGAACCAATGCTTGAATTTGCTTTGGTGTACCTGACAATACTGTTGACAAACAAGGTCTTTCAATATCTACATATTCTCTATCTGTTCTTCGATAATAACTAATGGTTTCGTGGTGGAATGCTTTACGAAAACCATCGGAATAATTACCGTAATCACTTTTAAAGGCTTGTGCTAAAGTATCACCTTCAGTTTCAAAAATTAACCCTCTACCTTCATTGTCAGATATTAATTGATAAACACCCGTAACGCTATTGTTGGCAGGAATAAACAACATCCTTTCAGGTGGTTTATTTGGTTTTTCCATTGTTTCACTTTTACCCTTATTCATATTATAAGTTGCCATTTCAACTTGATGTTGTTGTTTTAGGATTTTGGATTGTTCACGTTGTTGTTTGTGAACAGGATTTACCAAATTTTTAATTTGGTTTAATCTTCCTTTTCCTGCTGAAGCTGGTGCTGTAACAAATAAATACAAGTTACTAAATACCTTGCGTTGGTCGTACACACCAAACAATTTTGGAAAACAAGCACTAAACGCTGTTAATGCACCCAACAATAAAATATCACGTTCTTCATTACTGCTTGATGGCTGTGTTACTTGTTGTAAAAATGTCGGAATATTGCTGTAAACTGTTGTTGGTATTGTTGGCAGTGGCTGTTTTACTTCTTCTGACTGTTGCAACACTTCAACAACTTGTTGTTGCTGTTGTGGTTTAATACCAACTTGATGTAAATGGTGGTATAATGTTGCTATGCTTATACCGTGTCCTTTTGCCTGTAAGCATTTATTATACTGTTCGTCGCATTCTTTATGGTCGTAGCCAGAATAATTTTTACTTATTCTATGGTAGTAATCACGTCCAGCTTCTCCGTATTCTTCTGAAATAGCAAAACCAATATCACGCCATTTATCATAAGTATCTGTAATATCGATACCTGATTGTCCTAATGCGTTGATATATGTTTCAATATCATTTACAACAACCATCGTAGAGTTGTTGTTGATTGGTTTTTTAGTTACTTCTTTTGGCTCTGGAACAGTTAACCAATCTTTTGGGTTAAATATTTTTGTCATAACTTTTGATGTCTTTTATGTAGGAATGCCAATGGATCGTGGGATAAAAAACACGCTCTGGAAATGTCTTTACCTGATTGGTCAACCTCTATGTTATATGTATGTTTTATATAATTGGCCACCGCAATAAAATATTCATTGTGTGACACTTTGGATAAATCGATTCTAATTATCCATTTTAAGCCTTCTCCTGAAGGTGATGTAAACAGCAATTCGGTTTCGAAATATTCATCGTTTAATAATTGTTGTTTTAGTTCTTCAAGATTTTCTAAATGGTCAAAATCGATTGTCAGTAATGATGAATGCTCAATTAAACTATCATCATTTCGTTTAGAAAACACACCTGAAAATGTTACATAATCAAAATGATTTGCTTTAAATTTTCGTGCTTCTTTTGGGTCTTTAATCGCTCTGAATTGTTCTGTGATACTTTTATACTTATCGCTTGTAATACGCTCAAATATTTGATGTAATCTTACTTTTTGATTTGGAAATACATTTCTAATTGGTGCTTTATAAAAACTGCTGTAAGCATACCAAGTATCATCGGGATCATCTAACCAAGACAATTCATTTTCTTTTTTAACTTCAAGATTTAGATGTAATTCAGTGTTGATTTTAAGTAATAATTCTTCATCATCTACGAGTTTAAAATGATAGGATGCAAAATCAAAAACATCACCTTTAAAATCGGTTAGTTCTGTATCATAATGTATTGCTTTATTTTCAACAACATTAATTTGTAATGTTGATTTACCACCGTTAAAAGGGTTACGGGTTACCCCGCAGTCCCTTCCTTTTAAGGAAAGGACTGTTGTTTCAGAATAATACTGTCTTAATACATACGCATAGATATTTAAACCGTAATGCGTTTTCTTCAAGATATTTTCTCTACTTATTACCATCGCATTTGAAATTTGGGTTATAATAATTGCTCTGTAATAGTTCCTCTATATCAGATACCTTGTAATAAAATTTACCTTGTATCTTGCTATATGGAAGCGTACCATTTGAACGGAATGTTTGTAGTGTGCGTTGGCTAATATGTAGCGTTTGCAATACGTCCTGATTGTCAATCCACGTATCTTTTAAGCACTCTGCTCTCGTTGCTCTTATTAATTCGATACGTGCTTTTATGTCCTTAATCTCTTGTGAGAGTGCCAAGAGTAAATCGATTATTTCAGTCATAACTTTACCTTTCCTTTTTTGATTAGGTAATCGGCAGCTTGCTGTTCGATTTCATCTTGGGAATCCATACGGTTACGTAGTAACCATTGGTCTAACTCCTGACGTTGGAAATAGATTTTTTTTCCATTCGGTTTATAATGTGGAATGGCTCCCGTACTTGTAAGTTTATACAAGTGCGATTGTGATAGTTCTAAATACTTGCAAGTTTCATTGAAGTTCAATACTTGCTTTTGCATTGTTTGTTGCTCTAATAAGAGTTTTTCAATGCGGTCTAACTTTTCGATGATATTTGTGTCCATCGTTTATTTTGTTTTAAATAAATGAGGACATCTGGCCAAATGTCATTCTTGGTTTTCAAGAACAGGACAAAGGTTTAAAATTGGCTTTCCTATTTTAGTAAGAGTGTAAAGCAAGGGTAAGACAACAGTAAGGTTTCTTACTATTCTTACTGTTTTTTATTGCAGTTGTTGGATGATTTTATCTATTTCTTCCTTTTCTTTTGGGTTGTGAACTTTGTTTTTGTGAAGATTATTTGCTCTTAAAGGTGTATCTGTTTTAGTTCTAAATTTACCAGAGCGTTCAATTGAAGTAGGATTGAAACTATTAAAAAATGGTTTTAGCTTTTTTACCACGTAACTAAACTGTGTGGTTTCGCATTGAAGATAAATTTGAAAATCTACTACTGTAAAATCTTTAGATAATAATAGTTCTTGAAATTGCTCAACAGTTGAACGATTATCTAACAAATCAATTTTTAGGTTTAATTGCTTTAGTACAGTTAATAAGGTTGAGGTGTCTTTGCTTTTATAACCGAAAGAGGTTTTTGGTTTTGCTGTAACTCTCGGTTCTTTTTTAGTAACTGTTTTTTTTGTGTTCGCTTTTTCTATCTGATTAATATCAAACGTTGTGTCATTAAAATATTTTTCAGCTATTTCTAAAATTGTGAATTTTGAATCTTCTGAAAACTGACCATATTGTTCTTGCAGTTCAGCATATAATCGGATTACAGATACTTTTAAGTAGTTGATGATATAATTGTCGTCAATATTAAAATCTGCTGTTATCGCTCTATTATTTATATAATTTGCGATGTCATTTAAGTACTTATCAAACTTGTTAAGCAGAATAGTAAAACTGTATTTATTTTCTGGAACTGTAGCATTTTCAGGAAATTCCTTTACAAATGATACTACTGTCTTTTCTGTTTCATTAAATATCAGCTTTTGGTAGTATTCTTTTTTAGCATTTAAAGGCTTTTTAAAGTTTACTTTAAAAACCGCATTATTAGCTTTTGGATTCAATTTGAAATCAGACAATAAGTGCTTAAAATCCTTTTCCTTTCTATTATCTCTATGTAGGCCATTGGTTATATAAACTAAACTTGAAAACATACTTCCTTTCATTATAAATCCAGTTGAATACGGTTAGCAGCTTCTTTCTTTTTATCATCAATTACTTTGGCATAAATCTGTGTAGTTCTCAATTCCTTATGACCCAACAACTTTGAAACTGTATAAATATCTGTTCCTAAAGTTAATTGTAAAGTTGCATAGGTATGACGCGCACAATGGAACGTGATATTTTTTGTTATTCCTGCTTTAAGCATCCATTGTTGCAACTTTAAATTTGACCAAGCACTATAATGTAAACCTTGAAAAACTTTTTCTTCAGGTTTACCTTTATCTCCTAACAGTTCTGCCGCTTGGTCTGAAATAGGTAAAGTTTCAACTCCTTTTGTTTTCTTTTGTCTGAAACGAATATAATAGCCCATTTCTTTAGAATGTTGAATTTCTGACCAAATCAGTTTTTCAATATCTGACCAACGTAAACCGGTAAGCGCAGAAAATATAAAAGCACTTTTTAAAAGTGGTAACTCACATTCTGTGTTAACTGCTATTTGTAATTCATCCAAAGTTAAAAACTCTCGTTGAGGTTCACCTTGTTTAAAATACTCAACACCATTTGCTGGGTTTATTCTTAAAATACCATCTTTAACAGCTTGTTTTAATGCTGCATTAAATTTTCCATAATAGGAATATTTAGAGTTTTGAGATAATTTTTTACCTGCTCTTGCCATAGCATCCTTATCTAAATACTCTTTAAACCGTTCTACAAAATCCTTATCAATATCTTGAAAACTTACGTCTGTTGGACAAAAAGTTTTTAGATGTTTTAACATACTGTTCCAATTACCATAGTTACCAGAGCTTGTATTCTTTTTCTCTGCTAATGCTGTTACATAAGTAATAAAACTCCCTTTTAATTTCTCAATATCTTGGAATCCATAAATACCGTTTTGAATTTCAATCTGTCGTTGAGCGCAAATAGTTTCCGCTAATTGTTTGGTTTTCTTGTTAACCTCTCTTTCGGTTTTAGTTTTAGGGTTAGGTGTAAGGTATAAACGCAAATATTCGGTTTTACGTTTGCCTTTATGATAGTAATCTAAATACAAACTTATTTTGTCATTCTTCTTGCGTTGTCTTAATGTTACTTTCATAGGATGCTAATTAAAAAGGTTTTCTATTTGCCATCTGGCTACAATACGTTTTCTTCCGAAAGGAACAGCTTTTAAACGTCCTTGTTGAATCATTCTTTGAATGGTCCATCTACTAACACCAATTAATTGAGAAGCCTCTGTAACGCTTAAAAAATCTTTATTGTTTACAGCATTTGTATTTTGAACCTCAATCACTTCATTCTTTTGCTTCATATCTGCATTAAGAGTTGATTGAATTTTTTCTTTACGCTTTCTGGCCTTATAGGCTTTTTTAGCGCAAGAATTACCACAGTATTTAGTTACTGTTGTACGTGCTGTAAAAGCATTTCCGCAATGCTTACAAGTTTTCGGGATGTATAAATTACTGCTCATAAATGGTGCTTTATGTAGCGTAATGGTGCAACGTGGTGCGTTATGGTGCATCATTTCGCCTTTATTTTTGCCAACAGATTTGGGCAACAAATCCGTATGTTGGGCAACATATATGAAACAAATATAGTTAAAAAAGGGCAATTAGGCAACAAAAAAGAATATGTAAACCATTGAAAAACAAGTAAAAACCAATAAAAAGAAGCTTAATTACTTCCCGATACAGAAATTAGCAAAAATATTACCAAGTAAATCATCATTAGTAATCTCTCCGGTAATCTCTCCAAAGTGATACAACGCCTGACGAATATCAATAGCTAACAAGTCACCAGACAAGCCGGTCGCTAAACCGTCTTTCACTTTCTGAACCTCTTCAAAAGCCTTTAATAAAGCATCATAATGACGTGAATTCGTTACAATGGTTTCATTATTACGCAACGCTCCGGTATTAATTAAATCGAGAAGCTTATTAGTAAGTTGTTCTACACCAAATCCAGTCTTTGCAGAAATGGGGATAACCTGAGTAGCTTTAGATTGTAAAGCGGTTCTAATATCAGCCAATTCCGAATCTGTAATCTGATCAATTTTATTCAAAATAACCAATAACTGTTTTTGCGGGAACTTGTTTTTTACCTTTTCAATCTCAATCGTAATGGTTTTAATAGCCTCTTTATCCACAGCTAACTGCGCGCTACTCACCAAAAACATCACCACTTGGGCTTGCTCAATCTTTTCAAAGGTTTTCTTTATACCAATGCTTTCAACAACATCTTCAGTTTCACGGATACCTGCCGTATCTATAAATCGAAAACCAATTCCTCCAATAGAAATTTCATCTTCAATAGTATCTCTTGTGGTTCCTGCAATTTCAGAAACAATCGCACGATCTTCGTTTAATAACGCATTCAACAAGGTCGATTTTCCAACATTAGGCTCACCAACAATCGCTACAGGAATACCATTTTTAATCACGTTACCTACAGCAAAAGAATCTATCAAACGCTTTAGTACAAAATTAATACGTTCTATAAGCTCCCTAAACTGAGTTCTGTCCGCAAATTCAACATCTTCTTCAGCAAAGTCTAATTCTAATTCTATTAACGAGGCAAAGTTTAGGAGCTCTTCACGAAGCTTAGCAATTTCAGAAGAGAAACCTCCACGCATCTGCTGCATCGCAATCTGATGCGACGCTTCATTATCACTAGAAATTAAATCGGCCACAGCTTCCGCCTGACTCAAATCTAACTTACCATTCAAAAAAGCACGCAAGGTGAATTCACCAGCCGAAGCCATTCTGCAACCTTCTCGTAAAAACAATTGAATGATTTCTTGTTGAATATAAGACGACCCATGACATGATATTTCCACCACATTTTCACCAGTGTAAGAATTAGGATCCTTAAATACAGACACCAAAACCTCATCAATAGTTCTGCTATTATCAATAATATGACCTAAATGAATGGTATGCGTAGCTTGCTTGTTTAAATCTTTATTAGAAACAGATTTAAAACATTTTGAAGCTATGTTTATGGCATCGAGTCCTGATAATCGTATAACGGCAATGGCACCACTCCCTGATGGTGTTGCTAAAGCTACAATGGTATCGTTATGCATGGTCTAATTATTTGTTGCAAAAGTATTGTAAATTATGGGATTCTTTAAATATAATAGTCTTCAACTTTAAGACTTAGCGTTTATATTCTTCGTATTTAAGCTTTGTTTTTATATTTGCAGTTCCTTAAATTAATTAAGAACATTAGATTTAAAATAGTATTATGAGAAACGTATTGATCTTCACCTTTATTGGGCTTTTATGTTTAGGATGTAAATCCGAAGAAAAACGAACAGACTTCATTATTAATGGTAATGCTGTAGGCGTATATAATGGAGTGAGAGCGTATTTAAAAAATGTCGAAAAAAATGGAAGAGAACGGGTTTTGGATACGGCCGTTGTCATTGATGAAAAATTCACATTTACGGGGAAAGTCTTATACCCAACGTTATCAATAATTTCTGTAAATTCTGTAAATGGCAATCTAAATTTTATGCTAGAAAATAGCGCCATTGATATTGCGATTAACAAGGCTAATATTTCACAATCTACAGTATCGGGCTCGTCGTCTCAAAATGATTATGACACATATCAAAAGGAATTGACTGCGCTCCGTAAAACAGCTATGGATTTAAAGGTTCAATTGAGAAATAACAGATCTACCAGTGCTATTGCAAAAAGAGACTCTATAACAAAGCTTGCTGCAGCAGCCGAAACGAAATTCCAAGAATTTCCAATTAAGTTTATAAAAAATCACCCAAGTAGTTACTATAGTCTTGCGTTAATTGAGTTAGAATCTGCTAAAAGAAATGCCAATATTGAGGAGTATTTAACGGCTTTTGATAACCTTGATTCAGAATTAAAATCATCACCAAAAGGCATATCATTAAAAATAACTTTAGATAATTTATTAATCGCTTATCAGAAAAAAGCACGTGTTGATATTGGTAAAATAGCCCCAAACTTTGAAGCTCCAACTCCTGAAGGAAACATAGTAAGTCTAAATGATGTTAAAGGTAAAGTTACTATCATTGATTTTTGGGCGGCTTGGTGCGGGCCTTGCAGAAGAGAAAACCCAAATGTCGTTAAAATCTATAACAAATATCACGACCAAGGATTAGAAATCATTGGTGTCTCTTTAGATGGTACGCGTTCTCAAAAAGACCCTAAGCAAACATGGCTAGATGCCATTAAAAAAGACAAATTAACATGGACTCAAGTTTCTAACTTACAGTATTTTCAAGATCCTGTAGCACAACTTTATAATATAAACGCTATCCCTGCGGTCTTTATATTAGATGCCGAAGGTAAAATTGTCGCTAAAAATATTAGAGGAGACACTTTAGAAGCCAAAGTAAAAGAACTTTTAGGTCTATAAACGGCTTATAACTCTAGAGCTTTTAAGAGTCTTTTACAAGTAATATAAAAAGTTCTAGATAATAATTACAGATAAAAACAAGAAAGCCTTTATAGTAATGTAAAGGCTTTCTCATTTAAGCAGTATTCTATTTTAGAGCACCTAAACCATTTATAACTGAGGTATAGAAACAAGCGTCAATTCATCTTTATAAAATTGAAGCTCTTTTTGAATAGTTGTATATTCTGAAGATAGCGCCGTTACAAACAAGTCTTCATAGTACGTAATACCATCAAACAGATTGTTTTTAAATGCTGTCCATTTTTTAATCTGTTTGGCTGTTAGGTCTTCAGAAATAGTATCGATCTCATTTTTTAAATAATCCACATACATTTTCAATTCCTTTACAAACATATTTGGACGATCTACATTAGAAAGTACAGAGGCATTACCATTAATATGTTTCATCATTTCAGAAAGTGAAACTTCTTTATCAAAATACGCCACATTTGGCCCCGGACAAATAACAACTCCTTGCTCCTGCCCTTTAATATCAATATTGTTTTCTAAATAAGAAGCATTTGCCAAACCAACACATAGGCATGCTTTTTCGGTTATTTTGGCTTTAGCATTTTCATAAATAGTTGGAGAGACGTCCGCTTTTTTAGTTTCTAGTTCTTGTAACTTAACATCTTGATATTTTTTAGAAGCCGTACAAATCCCTTCTGGACCAAACGCTTTACTTAATGCCAAAAATTTCTTTGGACAAGAACTGCCTGCTTTATTGTTCGTAATCCGTTTTTGTTTATGAAACTCATTAGTCGTTCCTTTTATAGTATTAAAAGGAACACCTAAAGGCGAAATCCCACTTAAATACAAGTCTTTTTCTTTAGCGCTACGTAATAAATCTCGTGTTTGTTGATCTACAGATGTGGCTTCTGGCACTAATAAAAATGGTGTTCCCCAACCTACCGAATCGACCTGATAATTTTCAAGTAAAAAATGATGCTCTTCTGCGGTCCCCACTCCACCTTGGACTGTAATTTTCAATTCTAAAGGTTGCTGAGGAGCGTCGATTTCCTTTTGATTTAAACCTTTTACATAAACCTCGTGTGTGTCTTGTATTAATTCTATTTTCTTCGTCTTAAACTCTTCTAAAATTGGACCCAATAAAAAACCTTCGGTAGCAAAAGCATGACCACCACAGTTTAATCCTGATTCTATTCTATATTCGGAAACCCAAAGGCCTTTTTTAGCTAAAAACTTGCCTTGAATAATTGCAGAGCGGTAATCACTAACTTTTAATATGATTTTCTTTTTTAACTCTCCATTCGCATCCGGAAAGAAGTCTTTAAAATTCTCAAAATAACTGTATAATCTAGGATTCATTCCCGCAGAAAGTACGACAGATGAGCTTAAGTTACTATTCGCAAAACCACGTAGCGAGGCATGTGCATCATTGTATTCTGTTGGTAATTGTTCACCTTTAATAAAATTATCTTTATCGACTTTGGTCATGATGTTAACATCAATAGTTCCCGCTTTTAAATGGGTTTCGAGATAACTTCTAACCTTATCCTTAAATGCAACTCCTTCTTGTAGAAAATTAGAAAGTCCTTCCTTAAAATCAGATGTATTAGGTAAGGTGGTGATAAAGTGTTCCAAAGCCGCTTTGCTTTCAGATAATTCCGCTTTAAAATTTGAGAACTTTTCTTTTACAATAGTATCAGCCAAATTTAAATACGATGTAATACGTTCGGCGCGATAATCTTGTGCCTTTTTTGTGATTTCTTGGTATGGTAAGTTGAATTTTTTACTGTAAAAAGCATTCATTTTTTCAATAAGTTCATCGTCTATAATTGATACTACGGACGAAATACCATATTGAGCCACACGAATAGGACTATCAATAGTATACGCTAAACCCATTACTGGTATATGAAAACTGTGCAGTGATTTTGTTAAAGCCATCTTCTAATTTTGTTTAAAAATTGAATAAGCAACAAAGATGATTTTAGTTTTCAGGCAAAAACATGACTTTTGTCATACCTTTTTATTCTTTATTATACTAAATGATATTGAATTTACAATTATTTTAATTTTCCTGTTTTATACAATACAAAAAGAATAACTATTGGTATCGCTAATAATCCTACATAGCCTAAATTGGTTGTAAACAAACTTGGCACCATTATTAAAGTCACCACATAGCCACCGATTGCACCACCAAAATGGGCATCGTGGCCAATGTTTCCGATTCTATTTTTCATACCATAAATTGAATATAACAAATAGCCAATACCAAACACATAACCAGGAATCGGGATGGGTATAAAATACATATACAAGCTCATATCTGGACGTAACAGTATCGCTGCATATAATACACCCGTTACAGCACCACTCGCGCCGATAGCACTATACCAATACTCGTCCTTATGAAAATAGAGCGAGAGTAAGTTTCCAAAAATTAAACTGGCAAAATAAATAACAATAAAATTAAATGCCCCCAACTGCTTAACCACAGCATCTGCAAAGAAATAAAGCGTAAACATATTAAACAGCAAATGCGTAATATCAGCATGCAAAAATCCAGAACTTATCATCCTTATCTGTTCTCCACGTTTTATGCTGCCGACATTAAATTTGTATTTCTCAAAAAAACCACGATCATCAAATCCTTTAAAAGACATAATACCGTTGGCTACAATAATCACAATGGTAACTATACTTATACCTAAATTGTCCATAAACTCTAATTCTTATAAATCAAATATATATATTTGTGCTTAAATGCAATCATACTTTAATGCAACTTATTGCTTATATTTTAGTTTACCCGATTCTTTGGTTAATATCAATATTACCGTTTAGATTACTTTATGGACTGTCTGATATTATATACTTTTTTATGTATAAAATTTTCGGCTATAGAAAGTCGGTTGTAAAAGAAAATTTACGATTGGTTTTTCCTGATAAATCAGAACAAGAAATTTCAACAATCACAGGAAAATTCTATCACCATTTTTGTGATATGATGGTGGAAGCCATAAAATCATTGACGATTACTGAAGCTGAAATGAATAAGCGCTTTAAGTTTACAAATGTCGAATTAATCAATGATCTAGAAAAAAAACAGCGAAGTATTATTTTAATGTGCGCGCATTATGGGAGTTGGGAATGGATTTTTATTTTACAAAAACATGTTAAGCATAAAGGTTATGCCGTCTACAAACGTCTAGCCAATAAGTATTTTGATAAATTAGTAAAACGTATTAGAGCCAAATATAATTCTCACCTTATCACTACAAAAGAAACCTATGGAGTTCTGCTAGAAAGTAAGAAAAAAGGAGAATTAACCATCAACGGATTTGTCTCTGACCAAACCCCTAAAGTTCATAAAGCCTTTCATTGGAATGAATTTATGGGCATAAAAGTGCCAATGCATACGGGTGCAGAAATGTTGGCCAAGAAATTAGATATGGCAGTGGTGTTTTTTAGCGTGAAACGAATTAAGCGTGGCTATTATGAAACAACGTTTAAAACCATTACAGAAAACCCAAAAGAATTTAAAGATTACGAAATTACAGACTTATTCTTTAAGTTGGTTGAAGAGCAGATTTTACAAGCACCAGAATTTTACCTTTGGACGCACAGACGCTGGAAACATAGAGATAAAGTGCCAGCTGAATTTCAATAACGCTTTTCTTTTTAAAGAGAAATAAGCTACTATACAACTTCAATAATTACATATCAAACCAAGCATCCACGTTAATAGCCGTACAAGGTTGATCAACTAAACTTTTATGTATAAACTCATTATTACACTTAGAGTATTCATAATCTTTAGCCCAAGTTTCATGGTTTTTGGCTAAATCTAAAATACTATCGCAGACATATTTAATCTCTGCATTTGTGGTTGTAGGATGTATAGACATACGAATCCAACCTGGTTTTCGCACTAAATCTCCAATAGAAATCTCATTAGTTAATTCGTGCGACATTTGCTGATCGACGTGCAATAAGAAATGCCCATAAGTACCGGCGCAACTGCAACCTCCACGAGTTTGCACACCGAATTTATCATTTAATAACTTTACAGCAAGGTTAAAATGTAAATCGTCAATATAAAACGAAATCACTCCTAAGCGATCCTGATGCTGACCTGCAAGAATATTTATATTAGGAGTGTCTCCTAATTTTTCAAAAATAATTTGAACTAGTTCATGCTCGCGCTTCAAAATATTAGACACTCCCATTTGTTCTTTCAAATTAATAGAAAGTGCTGTTTTTATAACTTGAAGAAAACCTGGTGTACCACCATCTTCTCTATCTTCAATATTATCAATATACTTGTGTTCTCCCCAAGGATTTGTCCAACTCACGGTACCTCCTCCTGGACAATCTGGAACCATATTTTTATATAACTTCTTATTAAAAACCAAAATACCAGAAGTTCCTGGTCCACCTAAAAATTTATGAGGCGAAAAGAAAATAGCGTCTAATTGTGCATCGTTGTCTTCAGGATGCATGTCAATAGCAACATAAGGTGCAGAACATGCAAAATCCACAAAACAAACTCCACCATGTTGATGCATCAATTTAGCCACATCGTGATGTGGAATCTGAATTCCAGTAACATTAGACCCACCAACAACTGAAGCGATTTTAATGGTACAATCTTTATATTTAACTAATAAGGTCTCTAAATTCTTCAGGCAAAATAAACCATCTTCATTTGGTGGTACGACCTCAACCTTTGCCATCGTTTCTAACCAGGTCGTTTGATTAGAATGATGCTCCATATGTGAAATAAAAACAACTGGTCGCATTTCTTCTGGGATGTTGGTAAACTCCTTTAAATTCTCTGGAACTTTTAAGCCCAAAATACGTTGAAACTTGTTGACTACACCGGTCATACCATTACCGGAACAGATTAAAATATCATCATCATTAGCATTGACGTGATCTTTAATAATGTGCCTCGCTTTATGATACGCTTTTGTCATAGCCGTACCAGAAACTGTAGTTTCGGTATGTGTATTAGCAACAAAAGGCCCAAAATCATTTGTTAGTTTGTCTTCAATAGGTCTGTATAATCGACCAGAAGCTGTCCAATCTGTATAGATGATTTTTTGTTCACCATAAGGAGATTCAAACATTTGATTTTGACCAATGATATGTTGCCGAAACTGATTAAAATAAGCTTCTAATTCAGTCATTTCCGTAGTATTCGTTTCTAAAATCATCCTTCTATCATTTTATGCATTACTCCTATTGAAATCAATCTCATCTCAAGGCACTTTTGTTTACTTCAGATTCACATTTATTAGTGCAATCTTAAAGACACTAAATATTAGCAATAGCTTTAATCTCTCCGATAATTCTATCTGCTAAAGTATCTGCTGCTTCTTGCGAAGGTGCTTCAGTATAAATTCTAATTATTGGTTCCGTGTTACTCTTACGAAGGTGTACCCAGCTATCTGCAAAGTCAATTTTAACTCCATCGATTGTAGTTAAATTTTCATGACTGTAATTAGCTTCCATAGTTTTTAAAATATCATCGACATCTAATCCTGGAGTTAATTCAATCTTCTTCTTACTCATAAAGTAATTTGGGTAAGACGCTCTAAGTTCACTGACTTTCATTTTCTTTTCAGCTAGCAAGCTCAAAAACAAAGCCACACCAACTAAAGCATCACGTCCGTAATGTGATTCTGGGTAAATAATACCTCCATTGCCTTCACCTCCAATAACAACTTTATTTTTCTTCATTAAGGCAACTACATTCACTTCACCTACAGCACTAGCCTCGTAAGTTCCACCATGCTTTTCGGTAACATCGCGTAACGCTCGTGTAGAACTCATATTGCTTACAGTGTTTCCTGGCGTTTTACTCAACACGTAATCTGCACAAGCCACCAATGTATATTCTTCTCCAAACATCTCACCTGTTTCGTCCATAAAAGCTAAACGATCGACATCTGGATCTACAACGATTCCGAAATCAGCATATTCTTTTACAACCGCTTTTGCTAAATCCCCTAAATGTTCTTTTAAAGGTTCTGGATTATGAGGAAAATGACCTGTTGGATCACAATATAATTTTACAGCCTCAACACCTAAACGTTCTAATAATAAAGGGATAGCGATACCTCCTGTAGAATTCACACCATCAACAACCACTTTAAAATTAGCATCTTTTATCGCTTTTACGTTTACCAATTCTAAGTCTAAGACTTCATCAATATGAATATCGATATACGCATCGTTAATTGTTATTTTTCCTAAATCATCAACCTCAGCAAAATTCATCGTATTAGATTCTGAAATCTCTAAGATTTTCAGTCCTTCTGATCCATTTAAAAATTCGCCTTTTGAATTAAGAAGCTTTAAAGCATTCCATTGCTTAGGATTATGACTTGCTGTTAAAATAATACCACCATCGGCATGTTCTAAGGGAACAGCAATTTCAACGGTTGGTGTTGTAGACAACCCTAAATCAATCACATGGATGCCAAGTCCGACTAAAGTATTCATTACTAAATTCTGAATCATTTCACCGGAAATACGAGCATCTCTACCAACAACGACTATATAATTGTCTTTGTCGCGTTGTTGTTTTAACCAAGTCCCATAAGCTGCTGCAAATTTAACAGCATCTATAGGCGTTAAGTTATCATCAACCAATCCTCCTATTGTTCCTCTTATTCCTGATATTGATTTTATTAAAGTCATGTAATTTCTATTTTTAGCAAATATAAATAGATATACCGTTTTTAACTATTTTGTGATTATGAATTTGTAATTTCGAAACATGAATTTTCTCGCTCATATTTATCTTTCAGGAGACAATGAACACATTGCTATAGGCAACTTTGTCGCAGACGGAGTTAGAGGTAATAAGTATAAATTATACCCTAAAGACATCCAAATTGGAATTCAATTGCATCGCAATATCGATACGTTTACAGATGCACATCCTCTTTTTAGACAATGTACCAAACGCTTACATAAAGGTTATGGACATTATAGCGGAGTTATTGTAGATATCTTTTTCGATCATTTTTTAGCTAAAAACTGGAAAGCGTATTCCGACATCCCACTAGACATTTACATCGCAGATTTTTATAAAACTCTTACTAAAAACATAACCATTCTACCTCCTCGTTTTAAAAGAATAACTCCGATAATGATAGAAGGTAATTGGCTACTGAGTTATGCTACAGTTGAAGGAATTCAAATTGTTTTAAACGGCATGAATCACAGAACCAAAGGTCTCTCCAAAATGAATGAAGCTACCAAAGAGCTACAAGAACATTATGAAGAATTTGAAAGCGATTTTATTCTATTTTTTGAAGATCTAAGAGCGTTTAGTATTACAAAACGCATTGAGATAGAAAAACAGTTTGAAAATTTTTAGAACTTAATTGTTGTTTGAGACTGTATTCTAATGAAAAACGTCATGAATTTAAGATGTTTAATAGGTTTTTAACATCTTTTTAAATATTCAAGAAACTGTAAATTGTATATTTATACTCACCGAATTTTATAGCAAAACCTACGTATCAAAACCATCCAAACATGAAACAATTTATTGTTACACTAGCATTCTGCTACTCACTACTCTCATTTTCACAAGGCACACAACTCTTAAGACAACCCACTTTGCATGGTAATGATGTTGTATTTGTTTATGCCAACGACTTATGGAAAGCTTCCGTAAATGGTGGAACTGCCATTAGGTTAACCAGCGATGACGGCTATGAATCTAGTCCACATTTCTCTAACGACGGAACACAAATTGCCTTTACAGCACAATACGATGGTAATGTTGATGTGTATGTGATGCCTTCAGAAGGAGGAGAACCAAAACGATTAACCTATCATCCAGAAGCAGACTACGTCCAAGGTTGGACTCCCGATGGCAACGTACTCTTTAGGTCTAGTAGAGAAAGTCAGCCGACAATGACAAGTAAGTTTTTTACAGTGTCTACAAACGGAGGTTTACCAAAAGCATTAGATATTCCTAGAGCTGCTTATGGAGAATTATCTCCTGATGGAACGTACTTAGCATACACTCCAATTACAGGATGGGATGCCGAATGGAGAAATTATCGTGGTGGACAAGCCATGCCAATTTGGGTGGTAGATATGAAAACCAAAGAGCTCATTAGAACCTCACAACCAACAAAAGAACGGCATTTAGATCCTGTGTGGTTAAATGGTATTGTGTATTTTATGTCTGAGCGCGATTATACCATGAACATTTGGTACTTTAACCCAAGTACTAAAGAAGAAAAGCAAATTACCTTTCATAAGAAATTTGATGTTAAAAGTTTAGATGCTAGTGAAGATAAGATCGTTTACGAGCAAGGTGGCTATCTTCATGTTTATAATCCAGTTTCAGGAGACACCAAACAATTACATATAGATGTTAAAGCCGATTTAAACTTTTATAGAACAAAATGGGAAGATGTATCTGCACCAAATTTATCTAATCCTAATCTGTCACCAAACGGCAAACGTGCCATTTTTGAGCATCGTGGTGAAATTTTCACCGTACCTAAAGAAAACGGCACTTGGATGAATATCACGAACTCACCTGGCGTTGCTGATCGTAATCCTATTTGGTCTCCTAAAGGTGATAAAATCGCATGGTTTTCAGATAAAAGTGGGGAATATCAATTACTAATAGCCGATCAAAATGGGCAAAATGTAGAAGCGATTAATCTACCAAATCCTACCTTCTATTTTAAACCCGATTGGTCACCAGATGGAAAACACATCGCATACACAGACACACATTACAATATCTGGATTCTTAATTTAGAAACTAAAAACGCTGAGATTGTAGCAACCGATCGTTACGCACATCCTAATCGTACTATGAATCCGGTGTGGTCGCCAGACAGCAAGTGGATTGCCTTTTCAAAGCAATTAGAGAGTCATTTCAAATCTATTTTTGCATATAATATTGACTCCAAGAAAACGATTCAAATTACAGACCCAATTGCAGATGCTATTAGTCCGGTTTGGGATGCATCAGGTAAATATATTTACACGTTAGCAAGCACCAATTACGGTCTTCAGACCGGTTGGTTAGATATGAGTAATTACGATTCGGCAGCCACCTTAACACGAAACTTATATGCTATTGTTTTAAATGCTCAAGATGATGCACCAAATCTTCCAAAGAATGACATGGAGGAGATTGAAAAGAAAGACAAGGATAGCGATAAGAAACCTAAAGACAAGAAAAAAGGTGGAGATAATGACAAAGAAGAACCTAAAAATGTTTCAATTACCATTACCGAAACTGGAATTTTTGACAGAGCCGTTGCCTTAAATTTACCAGCTAGAAATTATATGGAACTTCTTAAAGGACCGACAAATACGGTCTTTGTCTCTGAAGCGATTCAGAATGAAGACGGACTTAAAGTCTATACGTTTGACGTTGAAAAAGAAGAAAAGACGGACTATGCAGATGGTGTTTATCAGATGGTTGCTTCAGAAGACCGAAATTCGGTACTTCTATTCCAAAAAGGAAGTTGGGTAATGACCGATACCAAATCACCACCAAAACCTGGAAAAGATAATTTAAAAACCAATCTAAAAATAAAGATAGATCCTAAAGCCGAAGCCCATCAAATATTTAAAGAAGGCTGGAGATATATGCGCGATTTCTTATATGTAGATAATGTTCATGGTGCACCTTGGGACGCCATTTACAAATGGTATTCGCCTTGGATAGACCATGTACGACATAGAACGGATTTAAACTACGTTGTGGATATTATGAGTGGTGAAGTTGCTATTGGGCATTCGTACGTATCTGGCGGCGACTTCCCAAATGTAGATCGTGTGCCTGTGGGGTTACTAGGTTGTGATTTAGAACTCGAAAACGGCAACTATAAAATCACTAAAATATTTAATGGAGAACGTTGGAACCCTGATATTAATGCTCCATTAGCAAAACCTGGAATTAATGTAAATGTAGGCGATTATATTTTAGCGATAAATGGCAAAGAGCTTTCCGAAACTGTAAATCCTTATAGTGTATTAGAACAAACGGCGGATCGTGAAATTAATATTACAATAAATTCAAAACCATCGCTAACAGATGCTAAAACCGTCTTAATAAAGCCTGTAAGCAACGAACGTAGCTTGCGAGCCATAGATTGGATTGAAGGCAATCGCAGAAAAGTAGATGAACTCTCTAATGGGAAATTGGCTTATGTCTATGTTCCCAATACAGGTGCTGGTGGCTTCACGTCTTTTAACCGCTACTATTTCTCACAACAAGATAAAAAAGGTGTTGTTATAGACGAACGTAATAATGGAGGTGGTTCAGCAGCTGATTATATGATAGATATTATGTCGCGTGAATTGTTTGGCTACTTTAACAGTAGAGCTAATGATAACCGACCATGGACCACACCAATGGCTGGAATTTGGGGACCAAAAGTCATGTTGATTAACGAACGTGCCGGATCAGGTGGTGATTTACTGCCTTACATGTTTAAAATGAAAAATATAGGACCGATGATCGGCACCCGAACTTGGGGAGGGCTGGTAGGTACTTGGGACACTCCCGATTTTATTGATGGAGGACGAATGGTTGCTCCACGTGGTGGGTTTTACGACGTCAATGGAGAATGGGCTGTTGAAGGAGAAGGAGTGGCTCCAGATATTGAAGTGATTCAAGACCCCAAATTAACATCTAAAGGCATTGACCCACAGTTAGAACGTGCTGTTGAAGA
Organism: Winogradskyella thalassocola; assembly: GCF_900099995.1. GTDB lineage: Bacteria > Bacteroidota > Bacteroidia > Flavobacteriales > Flavobacteriaceae > Winogradskyella > Winogradskyella thalassocola. Next base: position 172,549 of record NZ_FNCZ01000005.1, on the reverse strand, counting down.
AGCTATGAAATTACTTAAAAATAATGAATTTCAACTGAAACCAGAACCAAAAGCTCCTGTACGATGGAAACGTCCTGAAGGTTATAAGTCTGATAATTAAGTTTTACGTCATTATAAGGCTTGAACTTGTTACGAGGAACAAATTGAAAGTATAATGAAACATTCAACAGATTGCTTTGTCATTCTTCCTCGCCATGACGTCAACTATTTATACTAAATTTGCACAACAAACAATTTAACACGTCGTGGCTAAACAATCTAAACTAAAAAAAGCACTAAAAATAATAGGTGGACTCATCGTATTCTTCACTTTACCAACCCTCCTACTCTTCGGGTTTATATATTTTAAATACAATGAAGAGTTGCCGACAGGCGAACAAGGAGCTAAAGCCGACCAGTTAGCAACAAATATGCTACAAGCCTTAAATGAAGAAGCTTATTTAAATACGGCATATATAGAATGGACGTTTAAAGGTAGACACCATTATAAATGGTATAAATCTGATAAAACCTGTGAAGTGTATTGGGACGATTTCACCGTAATTTTAGATTTGGAAAATCGAAATAACTCAAAAGTTTTTGTTTTAGAACAAGAATACAACGGCATTGAAAAACAAGATTATATTACAAAAGCCGAAAGTTATTTTAACAACGATTCGTTTTGGTTGGTTGCACCTTACAAAGTGTTTGACCCAGGAGTTGAACGTCGCCTAGTAAAATCAGAAGATCATGAAGATGCACTATTAGTGACTTACACTTCTGGAGGAACTACGCCAGGTGATTCCTATTTATGGCATTTAGATGATTCTGGAAAACCAAAAAGCTTTCAAATGTGGGTAAATATTCTTCCTATTGAAGGCATAGAGGCTACTTGGGAGAACTGGACAACCACAGAAAGTGGAGCTCTGCTACCAACCTTTCATAAGTTTTTGTTTTTGGGTATTGAGATTACGGATGTCAAGGGCTTAAAACTTTAATTTTTTTTTCACGTAAAGGTGCAGAGACGCTAAGTTGCTAAGTTGTAAAAACCACGACCAAATCACACAACAAAATAAAAATTAAACACCTAAATTCCGACAGTATTGAACATTAATAAGGGATTCAAAAACGTTTCAACCAAAAACTATTTAGACCGCTGCCCAACAAACTGCTGTGTCTTCAACTTAAACAACACATTAAAGCTCGTTAGACTTCCGTAACTTCTCGTAATATACTGTTGTAAATCTATCTTATCTTGTTCTTCAAGATTGCTTGAATTGATCTTTTGCTCCATAACACGCAAGCGGTCACGCACCATAGTGATTTTATGAAAGAAGGTATCAATTGGTACTTCACTCGATTTTAAGTTAGAATCTCTAGGTTCCATAATTAATTTTCCACCTTTCCATTTATCTGCAATAGTGACAACTTCTGAAGCATCCGACCATTTTTTTAATATGGATTTTAAACTACGCTCTACTTCATAAAAACTTACCGTATCAACTTCATCTTCCGCGGCTTCAATCACTTCAAATTCTGAGTCTAAATCTATAGTCTCTAATCCGTTATCTATAAAGGTTACCCAATAGTGTTTAGACGTGACATTGGTAACAACTCCTTTTCCATAGTCTGAGTGGTTAATCCTTGATCCTATTCCTAGTAATTTCATAGTTTATCTGGTGTTATCATTCGTTATTTAAAAAACTAAAATAAGAAAAAAATAATCCTAAAAATAAATTGCATTTACAAATGTTAAGAATTATTAAAAGTGACAAATCCTACCAATAAATCTTATTATTTTTATCATAATATCAATTTAAACTCAACTAATTATGAAAAAATTACTTTTTACACTTTTATGCTTTACATTCTTATTGTCGGCTTCTGCTCATAATGAGCCAAAAGTTGGAGATATTCTAACCGTCAAAACACCATCTGCTGAAGGCTTTAATCACATTGATTTTCCTAAAGCAAATACGTTAATAAAACGCGGTATTGTTACGGGTTATAAATCTGTAAATAATGAAGCTGTTGTTATTGATGACATAGAAACAGAAGATAACGGATCTACGACAGTGACACTTAAGAAAAAAGATGGCTCTAAATTCTTTGGTATACTAAACAAAGTTAAAGCCAATTACGCAAAAGCTATAGGATCAGGAGAACTTGTTGTAATTAAATAACATCACTTCTAGCTTTTTGCTTTTAGATATTAGATATAAAAAAACTTAGTCTGTAATAGACTAAGTTTTTTTATTTTAAGAAAAGTGTTTAGAATTATTAGTTTTTTACAACTCTAAAACTATACTCACCTTCTTCCGAAAATAATTCTACGATATACATTCCAGAGGTAATTTCAGATATATCTAATTTCAGTTGAGACGAAGCAGTAGTTCTATTTAGTACTTCTTGCCCTAAAAGATTATATATTTTCACACCTGTTAATTCTGATTTATAATCAATATTTAAAATATCTTGTACAGGGTTAGGATAAACTCTTAAAGCACTAATTTCAAACTGATTCACACTTAAAGGCGCTAAGTTTAATGTAAAATCTAAGGCTTGTCCATAGCTTTCTTGAGTTCCTTCACCAAATGCATCAAAAATAATTCCACAAGGATCTACAATAGCTGTTGAAGGAGGATTAATTTCAGTTCCTTGATCTGTATATGTTTTTGTGATTCTTATACGTGTCTCACCTAAAACAGCATCCGTAGGTACTGAAATATCTAAAGATATAGATATACCATCGGCACCATCGGTGTTAGAAAGTAATCCAAGTTCATATACTTCACCTGCATCATCGAGAATATCATTTTGATTCCAATCTATAAAAGCTACTATATTTGCGTCAAAGTCACCATAAGTATTTCCTGTAATAGTAATTGAATACGTTTCATCTGGTGCCACGTTTACTATTGTAGCTGTTTCATCCACTAATACAGAGAAAATGTCTGAATTTGAGATACTAGTACCTGCAAAGCTCACCGTTGAAATTTCTTCTACTCCCCAAGGATTCTCTAGTTCTGGAATATCACAGTATGGACTAGGAAAAGTTTGAGCCTGTGCTCCTAATGCTAAAAAGGCAATTGCTAAAGTAATTTTTTTCATATATTATAATATTAAATGGTTAACAGGCAATTTATAATAATAAAAACGAAAACTTTTAGGTTATTGCTACTTTAACAGATGCATCGCTTACAGTTTAATTGAAATAATTGTATTAAAAATCGCTTACAACTATTTCATCTTTAGCTTATCTCTTTTTCCGTTTAGGTTGATCTTCTTTCAACTTAACATATATTAATTTTGAACGCCCTTTTGAATCTTCGCGTCGTTCTGTTTCGAACGCTGAAATTGAATTAATTAAAGGAGTTAATTTCTGAAAGCCATAATTTCTAGAATCAAAATTAGGTTGTTTCTTTTGTAGTAAGCTACCCACATCACCTAAAAATGCCCAACCATCGTCATCTGCCACGTCATCTATGGTTGTTGCTATAAAGTTAATTTCCTTTTGAGTAATGGTATCATAATCACTTTTTGGTGATGTTGGTGCTGTGCTAGATTCTAAAGGACGCTCTTCACGTTGGTTTTTAAGAATCTCTATGTAAATAAACTTATCGCAAGCCACAATAAACGGGTTTGGCGTTTTCTTTTCACCAATACCATAAACCTTCATTCCGGCTTCACGCAAACGTGTTGCTAAACGTGTAAAATCGCTATCACTAGAAACTAAACAAAAGCCATCGACTTTTTCTGAATACAGGATATCCATAGCATCGATAATCATTGCAGAATCTGTAGCATTCTTTCCTACTGTATAAGCATATTGCTGAATTGGTGTTATGGCATTTTCTAAGAGTAAATTTTTCCACTTGTTAAGATGTGGTTTGGTCCAATCTCCATAAATACGTTTAATGGTTGGGTTACCATATTTTGCAATTTCTTCCATCATCTCTTTTACGTAAGCTGATGGTATGTTATCACCATCAATTAGTACGGCTAGTTTTATGTCCATAAATTTATCGGTTGTTTTTGTAATCCTAAAGATAAGGGCTTTAAAATAAAAAACCACCTCATTGGAAGTGGTTTTATTAAACTTTAATGAAACTGTTAATTACAATTCCTTCAGCGACTATCAGCCACCAACACTCAGCGATTAACTAAAATGATAACCTAATCTGTAGAAAATCAGAAAACACGTTAAAGGCTTCTATTTTCTACTTGCTTTTTTAGCAATTTTATCTGCTTTTTTTTCTTTAGCCGATTTTGTTGGCTCTTTTTTTGAATTTTTCTTTGCGTCTTGTGATTTTGCCATGACTATATTTTTTTTAGATTTTACTTTTTAATTATTATTAAATGTAGTGAAAAGAAGAATACAAATGAATGTTTGATACTTAACATCTTATTTTTTATGAGTCCTTTCTTCTTCCTCAACCCGCTTCCAAATCAGTTCACTATTCAATAAAAAACTACCAATATGATCAAAATTACAATGCGAAGGGGCTATTATAGACAAAAACGGTTCTTCATTTTTATCGCGATATAAGTGATAGGTTTCTCCTATAATCGGTTCAAAAGTATATCGTGCATTATACACCAATGTGTTATACTCTAATTCTTTCATCATCTTTTCGTACTCAGCTTTAAGCTCTAAATACTTGGCTTTTATTTGTTTGTTAGCCTTATTAATATTCCTAGTTTTCCAAGTCGAATTATCCGTAACCTGTATCGCAGGTGCTCCAACATTTGTAGCATACGGTTTTAGATACGCATCGTAATGTTGTGTATCTTCATTAAAGACAATCTGATCTGGTTTTTTTTCTTTAGACATAGGTCATATGCTTTTTTACAAAGGTAAAATACCGTAATTTTTCATTTATAGGAATTGAATGTGTTTTTTTTTATTAAATTTATAACACTAATTAATTAACCTAGGATGAATTTCACAAAAAAAATAGGTCCCTTAAACCTCTTTATATTAACGATTTGCGTTTTGATTATAGTGGTTGCCATGTATTTGTTCTTAAGAGGAGATCAGCGTCATGCTATCTTTATTGGACTATGGGTACCAACAATTCTTGCATTCGCAATCTTTTTAAAACAAATCTTCAATGGAGGCAAATGAAATAATTTTCTCATTTTCGATATTTGTATCGGTATGTGTTGTGGTTTGGGCCGTATTAGTCATTCGTGCCTATAACAAAATAGATAGCGAGGATTAATCATACCTTCGACGCGTCACATCATTGCAGGTCTGATCGGTAGCACTTAAATCATCTTAAAATCTAAAAGCAATTCGCCTTCAATAGAAGCTTGTAAATGATCTCCCTTTACTACTAAGCCTGTGCCACTCGCTGGCGTACCTGTAAAAATAAGATCTCCCTCTTCTAAAGTCATAAAAGACGATACATAAGCAATAATTTCGGCAAAGCTATAAATCATTAAACTGGTTGTACCCACTTGTTTTTGTTCTCCATTAATTTTTAAATCGAAATTAATAGCGCTCAAATCTGAGAAGTTTGACATTGGTTTAAATTCCGAAATCGGAGATGCTCCATCAAAACCTTTAGCCAAAGCCCAAGGTCCTTTGTTTTCTCTGCTCGCCGCTAACACATCTTTAGCCGTATAATCTATTCCTATCGCAATGTCTGAGATGAAAGATACCGCATCACTTAGTGAAATATCTTTACCACGCTTTCCTATTTTTGCTACCAGCTCTACTTCATAAGCCAATTGGTTAGTGATTTTAGGGAAGTCGATATCTTTATTACCGATAACCAAACTCGAATCTGGTTTTGTAAATATAGTTTGCGCACCTGTTTTTATAGCACTAATTTCCGAAGTATCGTTGACGTAATTTTTGCCAATACCTATTATTTTCATGGTGGCTTTTTGTTTTAATTTATCTATAGTAAATGTACAAAATGTAAATTAATTCTACAGTAATATTCAGCCCCATAAAAACAACATTCGTTCTCACCTCTAATTAGTTAAAACAATATCAAAAGACTAAGAATAAACGATGCTAAAACACTTCAAAAACATAACCTAATAGCCAATAGAGTATAAAAAAAACTACAATTGTACCGATACAACCACATTTACCACCACCTATTTTTTTTGCTCCCCAAGCAGCCCCTATAATTTTCAATAATTTTTCCATAACTCTTTCTTTTTAATGTCCTCTAAATTTAAGTCCCTTTTAGATAATTATTGAACTATATCCATACAAATGTGCGCTCATTTTATCACCTACAATTTTGTGACCTGATACTATACACGAATTAAAAGGTCATAAATAGTATGCTCTAGTTAAATAAAATACTATGCTAGTCTATAAAAAAGAATTAATTTGCTAACAAATAAATTCTATGTTGTCGTTCCCTAAAATATTGTGTTTTACACTATTCGTATTACATTCCTTAACATTATTCCCGCAATCTACAGAGATCACTATTGACGGTCTTTTTGACGACTGGGATACTAGTTTAACCACCTATATAGACACTAACGAATCTATTAGTGGTATTGACCTTTTAGAACTTCAAGTAACAAATGATGAAGAATTCTTATATATAAAAATCAAAACCAATATAGAATTCGATTTAACCGACAACTTAGTTTCTCAACAATTGAGACTTTTTATAGATACAGATAACGATTTGAATACGGGTTATCAAATCCAAGAGGGCTATGGCTCGGAAGTCGGTATTATTTTCAAAGATTTATATGCCCATTATAACGTAACACCGTATTCTGAAATAGATTTTACTAGTCTAAAATTAAGAGCTGCTCCCACAGTAACTTCTAATGAATTTGAAATTGCCATTGGCAGACATCAAATACCAGATGGTATCAATCCTTTATTTACCGCTTCAACCATAAAAATCTTATTAAAAAATGATGCTAATTTTGATAAACTACCCAATGAAGGAAACACGTTTTCATATACGTTTGATGACACACCAATAACTCCTTACACCCCAATTGACATAAACAAATCTAACCCTTCGGATATTAGATTACTCGCTTACAACACTTTAAACATTGGTCTAGATGACAATAATAGAGTCGATAATTTTGAGCAGATCATTAAATCAATTGCTCCAGATGTGGCTGGATTAACGGAATGTTGGGACACTTCTGCTTCTCATGTAAAATCGCTTTTCGATGCATGGCTTCCCTTAGAAACAGCCAATGGATGGTATGCTGAAAAGCTCGGAGGACTGATTACTGTTTCGAGATGGGAAATTTCACAGCAATGGAACAGTCTTACGAGGCAATTTCCTGTTTTAATAGATTTACCAAGTTCTTACGCTACAGATTTATTGTTTACCAATGCTCATTTACATTGTTGTGCCGCTGATGATTTAAGACAAGACGAGGCAGATCAATATGCTGCTTTTATTTTAGATGCGAAGTCACCAGGAGGTATCATTACTTTAGAAGAAAACACTCCCTTTATGTATTCTGGAGATTTAAATTTAGTTGGCTATTCTCACCAATTAACCACATTAAAAACTGGAGACATACAAGATACTTTAACTTATGGAGCTGGTGCTCCTTTAGATTGGGACGATACGGATCTTAAAGAAGAAAATTGTTTACAATCAGATTTGAGAATGGCGTACACGTGGAGATCGGATGACCAAGGGTTTCCGCCGGGCAAATTAGATTATATTATTTTTTCAGACTATACACTTACTGCCGAAAAATCCTTCGTTCTTCAAACAGAAGTAATGTCCTTAGAGCGTTTAGCGCTATATAATTTAAATTCGTTTGATACCGCTAGTGCCTCAGATCATTTTCCTGTAATAACTGACTTTTCCATAAACGAAAACTTAAGTACACCCCATCATAATCTTACCGATAGCGTTATTTATCCTAATCCAACAAATGGGTCAATCACTATTGGTCTAAAGAGCTATGACAACTATCAGATACAAGTTTTAAATACTCTAGGCAACGTTTTAGTTACTAAAAACATAAATGCCAAATCAACCGAACTAAATCTTGAATCGCTACCATCTGGGTTTTATATCATTGTAATACAAAATAGCGAAGGTAATAGTGTCAGTCACAAACTGATAAAAAACTAAATAAAATCGTTGTTGTACTTCCATACAATTCCTAATATCGGATACGTTAAATCAGAGTTTTAGCAAAACCATAACTAAAGCTTACAACTATTTTAATCACAAAAACCTTACCTTTGCAACTTTGCTAAAAATACAAGAGGACAAATTAAAATATGAGCCAATTCAACGATTCCATTGAAGTAAAAGGAGCACGCGTTCACAACCTTAAAAATATCGACGTTACTATTCCTAGAGACAAATTAGTTGTTATTACTGGTTTATCTGGAAGTGGAAAATCATCGTTAGCTTTTGATACTATTTATGCCGAAGGTCAACGTCGTTATATTGAAACATTTTCGGCTTATGCGCGTCAGTTTTTAGGGAGTTTAGAGCGACCAGATGTGGATAAAATTGATGGCCTTTCTCCTGTAATTGCCATTGAGCAAAAAACAACTAGTAAATCTCCACGATCTACAGTTGGTACCATCACAGAAATATATGATTTTTTGCGTTTACTATACGCAAGAGCTGCCGATGCTTACAGTTTTAATACTGGAGAACAGATGGTCAGTTATAACGATGAGCAAATTAAAGACCTCATCTTAAAATCGTATAAAGGCAAGCGCATTAATATCTTATCGCCTGTTATACGCTCTCGTAAAGGACATTATCGCGAATTGTTTGAGCAAATTGCCAAGCAAGGTTTCGTTAAAGTGAGAACCGATGGCGACATCGTAGATATCGAAAAGGGTATGAAACTAGACCGTTACAAAACCCACGATATCGAAATTGTGATCGATAGACTTAAAATTGATGACTCCGAAAACAACGATAAACGTTTAATGGAAAGCATTAATACAGCCATGTATCATGGTGAAGATGTATTAATGGTTATTGACCAAGACACTAACGAGCCGCGTTTTTTTAGCCGGAATTTAATGTGTCCTTCTAGTGGTATTTCTTATCCCAATCCAGAACCCAATAATTTTTCATTCAACTCACCAAAAGGTGCTTGTTATAACTGTAACGGTATTGGCGAATTATATGTGGTAAACGACCGCAAATTAGTGCCAGATGAATCCTTATCTATAAAAAACGGAGCATTAGCACCACACGGCCCTCAGAAAAAAAGTTGGATTTTCAAACAGTTCGAAACCATAGCACAGCGCTATGAATTTTCGCTAAATGATGCTTGGAAAGACATTCCAGAAGAAGCCAAACATGTGATTCTTCATGGTGGAAAAGATAAATTTACCGTAGAAAGTAAACTTCTAGGTGTTACCAGAGATTATAAAATCGATTTTGAAGGTGTTGCCAATTTTATTGAAAGTCAGTACAATTCAGATTCGACTTCCTTAACACGTTGGGCAAAAGAATATATGGACAAAGTAGAGTGTCCGATTTGTGAAGGCTCACGTCTAAGAAAAGAATCGCTTTATTTTAAAGTTGATGGTAAAAGTATTGCCGATTTGGTCTCTATGGATATTGTCGAACTCAGCAAATGGCTAGAAGGTTTACTTGATCGCCTATCCGATAAGCAACAACAAATCTCAGCAGAAATTATTAAGGAAATCAGAAGCAGAGTTCAGTTTTTACTCGATGTTGGTCTTACCTACCTCAGCTTAAACCGAAGCTCTAAATCCTTATCTGGTGGAGAAGCACAGCGTATAAGATTAGCGACACAGATTGGATCGCAATTGGTTGGTGTGCTTTATATTTTAGATGAACCGAGTATTGGCTTACACCAACGCGATAATGAAAAGTTGATTAATTCTTTAATCTCATTGAGAGATGTTGGTAACTCTGTCATTGTCGTAGAGCACGATAAGGACATGATAGAACGTGCCGACCATGTCATTGATATTGGTCCATTTGCCGGAAAATATGGCGGTGAAATTATAAGTGAAGGAACACCAGCAGAATTACTAAAACAACACACCCTAACTGCTGCATACCTCAATGGTGAAAAGGAAATTGAAATCCCAAAAACAAGACGGAAAGGCAATGGTAAAAAACTAATTCTAAAAGGGTGTACTGGTAATAACCTAAAGAATGTGGATGTAGAATTTCCTTTGGGAAAAATGATAGGAGTAACTGGAGTTTCAGGAAGTGGAAAATCGACCTTAATCAACGAAACCCTTTACCCTATTCTTAACGCACATTATTTTAATGGGGTTAAAAAACCAATGCCCTATAAAAGCATAAAAGGTTTAGAGCATTTAGATAAAGTAATCGACATTAACCAATCACCAATCGGCAGAACCCCAAGAAGTAATCCTGCAACCTACACCAAAACTTTTGATGAAGTCAGAAGTCTTTTTGCAAAGATTCCTGAGGCGATGATTCGTGGATATAAACCAGGCCGTTTTAGTTTTAATGTCAAAGGTGGTCGCTGTGAAACCTGCCAAGGAGGTGGTTTGCGTGTTATTGAAATGAATTTCTTACCAGATGTTTACGTAGAATGTGAAACCTGCCAAGGCAAACGTTTTAATCGTGAAACTTTAGAAATTCGATACAAAGGAAAATCTATTAGCGACGTTTTAAATATGACGATTGAAGAAGCCGTTAGCTTCTTTGAAAACATTCCTAAGATTCACAGAAAACTCAAAACGATTAAAGACGTTGGACTAGGATACATTACCCTAGGTCAACAAAGTACTACACTATCAGGAGGAGAAGCCCAACGTATAAAATTAGCAACAGAATTAAGCAAACGCGATACAGGAAACACCTTCTATATTTTAGATGAACCAACTACAGGTTTACATTTTGAGGATATTAGAGTTTTGATGAAAGTCCTTAACAAATTAGCAGATAAAGGCAATACGGTTTTAATCATTGAACATAATCTCGATGTGATTAAAACGGTAGACTATATTATTGATATTGGCTACGAAGGAGGAAAAGGTGGCGGAAAAGTCGTTGCTAAAGGCACACCAGAAGAGATAATAAAAGATAAAAAAAGTTATACTGCTCAGTTTTTGAAAAAGGAAATGAAGTAGGTTGTTGGTCGTTGGTTGGTTATGAATAGTGACTTATTTAATACTAATGTTAACTCGATTGGTTTAAACAAAAAAAGCTATCCATTTATTTTATAACTTGGTCAATACTAACACAAAACCTTAAACATTATGAAAAGTATTCTTTGGCTCGTAGCCGTTATTTGTATCGTAGTATGGTTGCTTGGATTATTAGATATAATTCCTGGCATGAGCAGTAGTAGCCTCATCCATATCTTATTAGTTATTGCTGTGGTTGTTATCTTATATAATATTATTTCAGGTCGAAAACCATTATAAATTCTAAATAAATTGAATTCATAAGCGTATCTACATATTTTAGATACGCTTATTTTTTTTCAGGATTAAACGCAGATTTCAATCAATTTAACTTAACTTTGAAGGTCTTAAAATTAAGACAAAGCCATATTGATATATGGCTTTTATATTGTTATATTAAATTATATTGAACATATGCGAAACGAAAGTAATAGTAAACGCTGGAATGAAATAAAGACTAATGACTCATGGGCAATTTTTAAAATCATGGGTGAGTTTGTCAATGGTTATGAAAAATTAAGTAAAATAGGACCTTGTGTTTCCATTTTTGGATCTGCACGTACAAAACCTGACCATAAATTTTACAAATTAGCAGAAGACGTCGCGACTCAAATAGTAGAGCATGGCTACGGAGTTATTACAGGTGGTGGACCAGGTATTATGGAAGCTGGTAACAAAGGAGCACATATTGCCGGCGGAACATCTGTTGGTCTTAATATAGAATTGCCTTTTGAGCAACACGACAACCCTTATATCGATAGTGACAAAAGCTTAGATTTTGATTACTTCTTTGTAAGAAAAGTAATGTTTGTTAAATATTCTCAAGGTTTTGTTGTTATGCCAGGAGGTTTTGGAACCTTAGATGAACTTTTTGAAGCGATAACTTTAATACAAACACACAAAATAGAATCATTTCCTATTATTTTAGTTGGAACAGAATTTTGGGGTGGCTTGTTAGAATGGGTTAAAACCACATTGCTAGATGCAGGAAATATTAGTGAAAAAGATTTAGACCTAATCCATCTTGTTGATACTCCAGATGAAGTTATTAGTATTCTTGATGATTTTTATAAAGAGTACGATCTTAGTCCAAATTTCTAAGAAAACCTTTTTTTTTTAATTCAACGCTATGAAAAAGAAAACTTTAGGTTTTTTAATGATAATATTACTCACTTTAACCCCTATTTCTGCGCAAGAAACGGTTAAAGTGATGTTTTCTAATTTACTAAATTCCCCATTAGAAAATTCGGTTCCTAATCGTACATATGATTTGCCCTATGTTTTATCGGACTATAAACCCGATTTAGTTTTACGGTGTGAGCTCTATAATACTTTTGAAGCTTCGGTTCTTTTAAATACAACGATGATTGCTATCAACCCAAATTATGACTTCTGACACAAAACAATATATCGATGTTTCTAATTTACGAGATTGCTTATACTATTTAACAGTATCTCCCCATTACACTAACCCCTTAAATTTATAATCCTCTACTTGAACAAGCACCTTATAATAACAGTTCTTTTTATTGTTTTTGGCTACACTCTTGCGGCTCAAAATAAGATGGCTATTACTGCAGATGTTCATGTAGAAACCAAAACTATTTCAGTAGCCCAAACCATAGTTTATAAGAATGAAACGGATGCTGTTCTTAAAACAATTTACCTCAATGATTGGAACAATAGCTACTCTACAAAATCGACTCCATTAGCCAAACGTTTTGAAGAAGAGTTCAGTACTAAGTTCCATCTCGCAAAAAACGAGGAACGTGGTTTTACTGTGGTGACGTCGATTAAAAATGAGATAGAAACTTTTTTAGAATTTGAACGCCTAAAAGCACATCCTGATGTGATTAAAGTCGATTTAGAAAACCCTTTACAACCAGGCACTTCTTACACGTTACACCTCACCTATCAGCTATTAATTCCTGATGCTAGTTTTACAGGTTATGGTGTTTCTAAAACGAATGATTTCGACTTAAAATATTGGTATATTACTCCAGCGGTTTATGACGGAGAGTGGCATTATTATAGCAACAAAAATTTAGATGATTTATTTATTCCGAAATCAAATATAACCCTGAGTATTACACATCCAAGAAACTATAAAATAACGTCTGAGCTCAATTTCAACGCTACTACGGTTAATAATGAAAAGAACACGCAAACCACTATTTTAAGTGGAAATGACCGAACGGATACCTATTTATCTCTTTATAAATTTCCATTATACAATTTTGTACAGACCGATGACTTCATTATAATTTCAGATATAAAAGAAAAAGGACTTCCAGGTGCTGCAAAAGCATTAATTACGGACAAGATTACACGGTATCTAACAAAAAATCTCGGGACGTATCCGCACAAACAATTATTGGTAACGTCGATTGATTACCAAAAAGACCCGCTCTATGGACTTAATCAATTACCTTCTTTTTTTCGCCCATTCCAAGACGATTTTCAGTACGAATTAAAACTTCTTAAAACCGCATTAAAAAAGTACCTCGATAACACACTATTGCTTAACCCAAGAAAAGAACATTGGTTAAGTGAAGGGCTGCAAGTATATTATCTAATTAAATATGTTGAAGAAAATTATCCCGACACTAAACTTATAGGTACCCTAGCAGATGTATGGGGTATCAGATCTTTTCATGCTGCTGATTTAGACTTTAATTTTCAGTACTATCTGTATTACATGGAAATTGCTCGAAAAAACAGAGACCAACCTTTAACCACTTCAAAAGACTCCTTAACCAAATTCAATACCAATATCGCTGGTAAATACAAGGCCGGTATTGGGCTTAACTATTTAGACCAGTTTACGGACGACATCAGTTTGACAGATTATATTACAGAGTTTTTGCAAACCAATCAATTAAAATCTGTTTCCCTAGCCGATTTTGAAACGTTTATCAGTTCTAAAACATCTAAAGATATTCGCTGGTTTTTTACAGATTATTTAAATACTCGAAAAAAGATAGATTTTAAAATATCGACGATTGAAACCATAGGAGATTCCACAAAACTCACCATTAAGAATAAGCGAGATAACACAATGCCTATTCCACTTTTTAAATTAAAAAATGATTCGGTTATTGGCAAATTATGGGTAGAAAATATACAAGGCACTAAAACGATAACATTGCCAAAAGATAGCACCGAGAATTTTGTTTTAGATTATAATAATGTAATACCAGAATACAATCAACGCGATAATTATAAAGCTGTAGAAGGTTCTTTTTTAAACAACAAACCATTTCAATTAAGGTTATTTAAAGATTTTGAAGACCCTAATTACAATCAGGTGTTTTTTATGCCTTTGGTTGAGTTTAATAATATATATGACGGTTTAACATTGGGCACAAAAGTGTATAATAAAACGGTTTTAAGAAAGCGATTAAATTATCGATTTTCTCCCCAATATGCTACAAAGTCGAGAGCCCTTACAGGTTCTACTTCTATATTTTACACACATAATATCGAAGACAAAAATCTTTTTGATATCACTTATGGCTTTACCGCAGGTTATCAATCCTTTGCTACCGATGCCTTTTTCACTAGAATTAGACCTTCACTTACTTTTAGCTTTAGAAATGATTCCCATTTTAGATCCCCTCAAATGGATCAAATAATGGCGAGATATGTTAGCATTTCTCGAGAACTTGGTGAAGATGCCACAGTCCTGTTAGACGAACCAGATTATGGTGTCTTTAATTTAAGGTATACCCATTTCAATCCTGGAATTATTAACTATTCAAAATTTTATACCGACATTCAGGTTGCAGATAAATTCAGTAAAATTTCATTTAATTATGAATTTAGAAAACTGACTCAAAGCAACCAAAATATCAATTTTAGGTTTTTTGCTGGTGTATTCTTAGACAACAATTCGGACCCCAATTCTAATTATTTTAGTTTCGCGTTAGACCGACCAACAGATTACTTATTTGATCTCAACTATTTGGGACGCTCCGAAGCCTCGGGGATTTTTAGTCAACAAATTATTTTGGCAGAAGGTGGTTTTAAATCTAAGTTAGCCACGCCGTTTGCAAATCAATGGATGACTACTGCTAATTTTAGCACATCCATTTGGAGGTACATTCAAGCTTACACTGATATTGGATTGGTAAAAAACAAGTTTATTAACCCCAAATTTGTATACGATTCGGGTATACGACTAAACCTTGTTGAAGATTACTTTGAAATCTATTTCCCTATTTATTCTAATCTTGGCTGGGAAGTTGGACAACCCAACTACGATCAACGCATACGTGTTATGTTTACGGTAGACCCACAAGTCTTACTCGGTCTATTTAGACGGAAATGGTATTAGCAAATTCTTATTGAAAAGTTAAAATTATAGAATTATTTGAAGTATTATCAGTAAATCTTTAATTTAACTAAGAATACCACAACATTATAACACGGCTTACCCTTGCATTAAATCTTAATTTTTTGTACTTTCGCAAGACCTAAAAAGTGCCTTTATGAAGACGATTCCTAACACAAAAACAGAGATTACATTTGAAGATTTTAAAACAGAAGTTTTAAACGATTACAAACTAGCTGTAACTAGTCGTGAATGTAGTTTACTTGGTCGTAGGGAAGTTTTAACCGGAAAGGCTAAGTTTGGTATTTTTGGTGACGGAAAAGAAATTCCGCAAATCGCCTGGGCAAAAGCGTTTCGGAATGGTGATTTTAGATCTGGTTATTATAGAGATCAAACCTTTATGATGGCTATTGGAGAACTCACTATTGAGCAATTTTTTGCTGGTTTATATGCCAATACAGATATCAGCAATGAACCTATGTCCGCTGGTCGCCAAATGGGAGGCCACTTTGCTACGCACAGTTTAGATGAAAATGGCCAATGGAAAAACCTGACGGAACAAAAAAATTCTAGTGCAGATATTTCACCAACGGCAGGACAAATGCCTAGACTTTTAGGTTTAGCACAGGCCTCTAAAATATATAGAGAAGTTGACGGCATTGACACTACAAAATTTTCTAAAGAAGGTAATGAAATTGCTTGGGGAACTATTGGTAATGCGAGTACAAGTGAAGGTTTATTTTTTGAAACCATAAATGCGGCTGGTGTATTACAAGTACCAATGGTTATTAGTATTTGGGATGACAATTACGGAATTTCAGTACACGCTAGACACCAAACAACGAAAGAAAATATTTCAGAAATATTAAAAGGTTTTCAACGTAACGAAGACCAAAAAGGTTACGAAATTTTTAGAGTAAACGGTTGGAATTATCCTGAATTAATGGATACCTACCAACGTGCTGCTAAAATTTCGAGAAATGAACATGTTCCTGTAATGATTCATGTTCAAGAATTAACTCAACCACAAGGGCATTCTACGTCTGGGTCTCATGAACGTTATAAAAATAAAGAGCGTTTAAAATGGGAAGCAGAATACGATTGTAATGTACAAATGCGCCTTTGGATTATAGAGAATAACATTGCTACAGACGAAGAATTAACAGCAATAGAACGCACTATTAAAAAAGACGTTAGAGAAGGTAAAAAAGCAGCTTGGGCAGCTTGTATAAATCCTATAATAGCTGAGCGTAAAGAAGCACTTAGTTTGTTAGAGCTTTTAGCAGCATCAAGCCCTAATGGTGTTTTTATTACGAAGCTAAAGAACGAATTAGAAGGTTTTGACGAACCGCTACGTCGCAATATACTTACGGCGACTAGAAAAGCATTACGTTATGTGGTTTCTGAATCGTCTTCAGAAAAAACGGCTCTTCAAAATTGGATTACAAATTATATTAATACCATTCAACCTAAATACAGTTCGCATTTACATAGCGAATCACAGCAAAGTGCTTTAAACCAAACAGAGCTTCTTCCAACTTACGATGCTAACGCAGAAGAGGTTGATGGACGTGTTGTTTTAAGAGAAAATTTCGATGCTATATTTAGCAACTATCCGGAAGCTTTAATTTTTGGAGAAGATGCTGGTTATATCGGAGATGTTAATCAAGGTTTAGAGGGTCTTCAAGAAAAACATGGAGAGCTCAGAGTTTCAGATACGGGGATTAGAGAAGCAACGATTATAGGCCAAGGTATTGGAATGGCGATGCGTGGTTTAAGACCTATTGCAGAAATTCAGTATTTGGATTACATTATGTATGCACTTCAAATAATGAGCGATGATCTAGCAACGGTTCAATACAGAACAAAAGGTCGCCAAAAAGCACCTTTAATTGTAAGAACTCGTGGTCATAGATTAGAAGGAATTTGGCATTCTGGATCGCAAATGGGAGGTGTACTGAATTTAATTAGAGGTATACATGTCTTAGTGCCAAGAAACATGACTAAAGCTGCTGGTTTTTATAATACGTTATTAGATAGTGACGAACCTGCTTTAGTGGTGGAATGCTTAAACGGTTACAGATTAAAAGAAAAATTACCGAATAATATCGGTAAGTTTAAAACTCCGCTTGGAGTTGTAGAAACAATTAGAGAAGGTGAGGATATTACATTAGTATCTTATGGCTCAACATTGCGTTTAGTAGAAAAAGCGGCAAAAGAATTGCAAGTGGTTGGTATTGATGCGGAAATCGTTGATGTACAATCATTGTTGCCTTTTGATTTAAATCATGATATCGTAAAAAGTATTGCCAAAACCAACCGTGTGATGGTAATTGATGAAGATGTTAAAGGAGGAGCTTCTGCTTATATTCTTAATGAAATTTTAAATACACAAAATGCATTTCAGTATTTAGATAGCACTCCAAAAACCTTAGCTGCAAAACCACACAGACCAGCCTATGGTACTGATGGTGATTATTTCTCAAAGCCTTCTGCAGAAGATATTTTTGAAGCGATATACGACGTCATGCATGAGTTGAGTCCTGCAGATTATCCGAAATTGAGATAGATCTAAATTTTAGTTTGAAAATTATAATAAAGCAGTTAATTATAAAATATAATTAGCTGCTTTTAGTTTTAGAAAACGTTTTATTTATAACTAAACGAAAAACCTTAAATTTAGAGCATGAAGATTGAATCTATCGTTACCATAAAAAAAGAATTAAAACATCTCTCACAAGAAGAGTTGTTAGAATTGTGCTTACGTTTAGGGAAATTTAAAAAAGAGAACAAAGCACTACTCACCTATTTGTTATTCGAATCTCATGATGAGGATGGTTATATCGCCAGTGTAAAAGCAAGTTTAGATAATTTGTTTGAAGGCATCAATACCGATAGCTATTTCTATATGAAGAAAACAATACGGAAGATTCTCAGAGAGATCCGTGTGTATAGTCGCTATTCTTTGAAGAAAACGACAGAAGTGGAACTCCTACTCTATTTCTGTGAACAGATGAATGATCTAAAACCTTCTATTCATAGAAATGTTACGCTGAGTAACTTATATGAACGTCAAGTGCTATCTGTGAAGAAAAAAATTAAAGTGTTGCACGAAGACTTACAATATGATTATAATTTGCAGCTGGAAAACCTAGAGCGGTAAGTCGTTCTCGCAAAGGCACAAAGATGAAAATTTGAGTACTAAATAATTACGGTGACTAAAAACTAAAAAACCTTTCACAGAGACTCATCAAGAATAACTAATGAATTACCAAAACTACAACAGAAAACTGGTTACTGAACACTGCCAACTGAACACTGAACACTAACCTACTGCTTATGAGTCTTCTTACTACCTTCATACATTTCGTACTTCACCAAACGTGCTTCAAGCTTTGCATTAAAGACTTTTATTTTTCGTGAAGGTCTTAAACCTACAGATTTTAAAGCTTCCAAATTAGAGGTAATTAACCACGCATTGGTATTAGGGTATCCATGTTTTAGGGTCGTTCCTATATTACCATAAAATTCTTCCACATTTAAATTTTCTAAACGCTCACCATAAGGAGGATTAAAAACCATGTGTAGTTTTTCGCTACCCGATTTTTGAGTTTTGAAGAAATCTTCATGCTGAATATGCACAAACTCATCTAAATGCGCATTCTTTATATTCTCTTTGGCTTTAACAATTGCTGAAGGCGATTTGTCGTAACCAATTATTTTATGATGAAAATCGCGGGTTTTCTTTAAGAGTGAATCTTCAATCGTTTCAAACAATTCGACATCCCAATCTTCCCAACGTTCAAAACCAAATTCCTTTCGCATTAAGTTGGGTGGAATATTACAAGCAATCATAGCCGCTTCTGCCAACATAGTTCCACTACCACACATCGGATCCATAAAATCTGATTGACCATCCCAACCACTCATCATAATTAATCCTGCGGCTAAAACTTCATTTATAGGCGCAATGTTTGTAGCCGTTTTATAGCCACGTCTGTGCAATGATTCTCCAGAAGTATCCAACGAAATGGTACAAAGTTGACGATCTATATGCACATTTATTTTTAAATCTGGAAAACGCAAATCTACATCCGGACGTGTACCATCAATATCTCTAAAGCGATCTACAATCGCATCTTTAGTTTTTAAAGCTGTGTATAGCGAATGGGTAAACACGCTATTATGTACTGTAGCATCAACAGCCAAAGACCCTGTAGATTTTAGGTACTCTTCCCACTTCATCTTCTTTACATTTTTGTAAAGATCCTCTTCTTTGTTCACTCTAAAAGAATGAATCGGTTTAAGTATTTTTATAGCCGTTCTAAGTCCAAGATTGGCTTTATACATAAAGCCTTTATCACCTTCAAAACTCACATTCCGTATCCCTTTTACCACTTTCATGGCACCAAGTTGTGTAAGTTCTTTTGCTAATATATCTTCGAAGCCAAATAGTGTTTTGGCTAACATCTTGTAATTATCTTCCATAAGTTCCGTCAAATAGAATGCAAAAATACAGTATTTTTGCAGCATGACATCCTAAAATTGTAATAGGACGCGTCATTACGAAATTTTAACTTAAGTGACTCCTACTTTTATTAGGAGATAAATATGACTAAACCAGTAAAACAATGGTACGCATCGTGGTTTGATACACCTTACTACCATATCTTATATAAAGACAGAAACTACACTGAAGCTCAGGATTTCATGGATAACCTAACCAATTATCTTAACATCCCAGAACAAGGTAAAATTCTAGATTTAGCATGTGGAAAAGGAAGACATTCAGTCTACCTAAATTCTTTAGGCTATAATGTTACAGGAGCCGATTTATCAGAACAAAGTATTGCTTATGCTGAGCAATTTGAAAATGAATCACTGAAGTTTAAGGTTCACGATATGAGTAAACCTTATCCTGATACTTTTGATGCTGTTTTTAATCTTTTTACAAGTTTTGGTTATTTTGAAGACGAAAAATGTAATCTTGAAACTATAAAATCTATTCAAGCGGAATTAAATGAATTTGGATTTGGTGTTATTGATTTTATGAACACCAATTACGTTATTGAAAATTTAATTGACGAGGATGTAAAAACGGTTGAAGGTATTGATTTTTATCAAAAACGATCGGTTAAGGATGGCTACATCATAAAAGATATTAGTTTTGAAGCTGACGGTGAACTTTTTGAATTTCAGGAACGTGTCAAAGCTTTTACACTAAACGATTTTGAAGCGCTTTTTGAAAAAGCCGGAGTACATTTGTTGGATGTTTTTGGAGATTATAAATTACACAAATATCATACTCAGACATCTGAACGTATGATTATGATTTTTAAGTAAACTGCATGAATAGCTATTTATTACCATTACTTGCCGTTATCATCGGTGTTGCTATTGCTTTAGTAACTAAAAAACAAAAGTCAATATATACCAAATTGCTTTTATCTTTTAGTGGTGCATTTTTATTGGCACTGACACTCTTTGATTTGTTACCAGAAGTCTATCATCACATTGATGCCAAGCTCACTGGTTTGTATATAATGTGTGGTATTTTACTTCAAATCATTTTAGAATTCTTTTCTAAAGGAGCTGAACATGGCCATGTACATATCCATGAGGACGATAACGAATTTCCTTGGTTACTTTTTATCAGTTTATGTATTCATAGTTTTTTAGAAGGCTTTCCAATTCACCAGCATAATGATATGGTTTATGGTGTATTAATTCATAAAATTCCTATCGCCATTTTAATAACCGCCTTTTTATTAAAATCTACTTATAGTAAATTACAGATCATAAGTTTCTTGGTTGTATTCGCCGCTATGACACCATTAGGTACGTTTATTTCTAATCACTCTAGCTTTATGGCAACTTATGTAGATGTCATTAATGCGATCGTGATAGGTATCTTTTTGCATATTTCTACCACGATTTTATTTGAATCTGGAGAAGGGCATAAATTTAATTTATCTAAGTTGATTGCGATCTGTTTAGGAATATTAATTGCTTATTTCATCTAAATGTTTTCAAAAGAAGAATCAAGATTATTAAGACAAGAATTCTGGACCAGTTTCGGTAAATCATTTCCAAGAAAATGGGTTTTATATGATACCAAAATTAAAGGGTTTTCTTTTAAATTTCATTTTGATAACAAGTCGGCATTAATTGCATTAGATCTTGAAGATGATTTAGAAAACCGAATTAACTGCTGGGAAAAACTTGTGGCTTTAAAAGGTATTCTGAAAAACGACTACTTACCCGAAGTTATATACAATGAAGAATACTTTTTAGAGAACGGCAAAGAAATTTCGCGCATCTACTTGCCCTTAGAACAAAAGGTATCAATCCATAACAAAAACACATGGAGAGTTGTTATGGAATTCTTTAATGAAAATATGAGTTTATTTGAAGCTTTTTTTGAAGAATATAGGGATATGATTAAGACATAAGAATTCTTATCACTTGATATAAAAGATATCTTATCCCGAAAACAATGAGGGATATTGTTTATATTTATTGTTATATAACTTGTTGTGTGCAATTTGGCTACGTTACCAAGATTTGGTATATTTGAGTAAATTTATAGTCGAAATGGGAAAAAACACATCAATATCACTCGGAAATCATTTTGAGGATTTTATCAGAGAAGAAGTAAACTCTGGAAGATATGGTTCGGTTAGCGAAGTAATTCGTTCCGCATTACGTTTGTTAGAACGTGAAGAAAAAAAGGAAAGAGAACTGATTAAAGCTCTCGAAGTTGGAGAAAATAGCGGGTTTGTTGAAAATTTTGACCCAAAACAACATCTGAAAGAATTACATCGTAAACACTTATGAGTAAACATAAATATCGCATAAGCCAACAAGCGATTGAGGATTTAGACAAAATTTGGATTTATACGCTTAACAAATGGTCTAAAGAACAAGCAGACAGATATTACGATTTAATAATAGCTGAAATTGAATTTATTGCGGACAACTATCTGATTGGAAAATCCGCTGAACAAACTCGAAAAAATTATCGGGTGACTAAAACAAAATCTCATCTGATTTTTTACAGAAAAGTCGAAAATGAAATTGTGGAAATCATTAGAGTCTTGCATCAAAGAATGGACATTAAAAAACGACTGAAATAAAAAACTGCACACAACAAAGTACTGTGCTAAAAAACAAGTAAAATCCCATTAATTTTTCACTAAAATACTTTTATAGTTTCCATCATATATTAATCCTGATTTAGCTATTGCAAAGACCTGTTTTAGTAGTTTATGACGCACAAGATTGTATTTCATCAATTTAGCTTTCAAAAAAGTTGCTTGCACTTGAGTAAATTCTTTAAGAAACATTACACGTTATTCTCTTTAAGAAATATTTATCATAGCAATATTAAAATTAAAACTATCGCTTTTTGGAAATTCAAATCTTATGATATAGTTTTGAGCCCTGAAATGAAAAAGACTTTCAAGACATATTTATCTTTAGTTGTAGTTTTATTACTCAGCACATTTGCTAATTTACACGCCAATGACGCTTTTAATAACACTACGAATACTTTAGCTGTTGAGCATTGTAATGCAACTCATAACTATGCAAAACAAGCAACTAATGCTACTTTTATTCCATATCATAAGGATAGCGATGATAGAAAAAATGTTGAAATCGTTGAAAGTAATAATGTAGAAGACGAAGAAGCCTCTACTAAAAAACAGTTTTATAAAAACTATCTCGAAACAGCATTTATTAATGCTTTGTTATTTGAGCAGTCTTCTAAACAGCTTCAAAAAAGTATATATCGTCCACAAAGTGACATCAATGAACCTGGTCTTAGGCTTCATGTACAATTCCAAGTTTTTATAATTTGATAGCCTTAAAACAGACTAACAAGAACTACAAGTCTGTTTCTTATTTAAAGGTTTAGAGTTTCGACCAAAACTCTAAAGAATGGCACTCCCAATTCCCAATGGGTTTGATCAATTTATTATATCATTTTATAAAATAATTTTACAAGTGAACATCATTAAGAAAATAAGCATTTTCGCAGGCCTATGTATGTGTATAACTCTGGCGAGCTGTGAAGAACACAAAGAAGAAAAACACGAAGAATCAACATTTCTCGTAACTAACCCCATAAAAAAAGATACCACAATTGCGAAGGATTATGTGAGTCAAATTCACTCAATTAGACACATTGAACTCCGTGCTTTAGAGAAAGGTTATTTAAAAAATATTTCTGTAGATGAAGGGCAACACGTTAAGAAAGGCCAACAGTTATTTCAGATTATGCCTAATATCTATCAAGCCGAACTCAATAAGGCTAAAGCCGAATCTAAAGTGGCAGAAATAGAACTCGCAAATACCCAATTACTAGCCGATGGTAATGTGGTGTCACCTAATGAATTGGCCATGGCACAAGCAAACTTAGAAAAAGCAAATGCCGAAGTGTCTTTAGCACAAACCCATCTAGGTTTTACCAGTATCAAAGCTCCTTTTAATGGGATAATTAACCATTTGGAAGCCAGAGAAGGCAGTCTTTTAGACGAAGGAGAGCTCTTAACAACACTATCAGACAACAGTCAGATGTGGGTGTATTTTAATGTTCCAGAAGCTGAATACCTCGATTATATTACAAGTGAAGCTAAACGAAATAACACGAACGTTGAACTTTTAATGGCTAATAACAAACGTTTTAACCAAAAAGGTGTTGTAGAAACCATTGAAGGAGAATTTGACAGCGAAACAGGAAATATTGCCTTTAGAGCCACATTCCCTAATCCTGATGGTATTTTAAGACATGGTGAAACTGGTAGTGTTTTAATGACGGTGCCTTTTAAAGATGTCATTCTAGTGCCACAAAAAGCTACTTTTGAAATCTTAGATAAAACCTATGTTTTTGTTGTTGACAACAATAATATTGTGCACCAAAGGGAAATCTCGATTGGAGCAGAATTACCACACCTATTTATTGTAGATAAAGGCGTATCTGAAACCGAAACTATACTACTCGAAGGTATTAAAATGGTAAGAGATCAAGAGGAAATTCACACAAAAACTGTAGATCCTGCTACTGTATTATCTAATCTAGAGCTTTACGCAGAGTAATTCTAACTAATCTACAGACATTATGTTTAAAAAATTTATTAAAAGACCCGTCTTGGCTATTGTCATTTCGGTAATCATCATATTTATAGGTGGTTTAGCTATAAAGCAATTACCTATATCGCAATTCCCACAAATTGCACCTACAACAGTTAATATTTTTATTGCCTATCCTGGCTCTAGTGCTGATGTATTGGTGAATTCAACATTAATTCCACTAGAAACCGCAATTAATGGTGTGCAAGATATGCGCTACATCGCATCAGATGCTACAAGTGCAGGTGAAGGAACTTTACGTATTATTTTTGAACCAGGCACAGACCCCAATGAAGCGGTTGTGAGAGTAAAAACCAGAGTCGATCAGGTGATGCCTTTACTTCCGGAGTTGGTACAACGTGAAGGAGTTATTATTACACCAGTACAACCCAGCATGTTAATGTACGTTAACCTGTCGAGTACAGTTAAAGAGAATGACGAAAAGTTTTTGTACAACTATGCCTACACCAAAATAATTCCCGAAATACAACGTATTAAAGGTATTGCCAGTGCACAAATTTTAGGAAGTCGAAAATACGCCATGCGTGTTTGGTTAAAACCAGATCGTATGCGTGCTTATAATATTTCTGCTGAGGAAGTTTTAGAAGCTATGGAAGACCAAAGTATTTTGGCACGACCCGGTCGTTTGGGACGAAGCTCTGGTAAAACAGCCCAATCTTTAGAGTATGTTTTAACCTATCAAAACCGTTACAACGAGCCCGAGCAATACGAAGAAATCATTGTTAAAGCCAATAAAGAAGGGCAAATAGTGACCCTTGCTAATATTGCCGATGTGAAATTAGGAAGTGAATTTTTTGATATTTATTCTAATTTAGATGGAAAACCTTCAGCATCAATCGTCTTAAAACAAACTTTTGGAAGTAATGGTAGTGATGTCATCGATGCTGTAAAAGAAAAGCTTGCAGAACTTGAAGTAAATCTGCCTCCTGGAGTCGATTTTCAAATTAGTTATGATGTGTCTAACTTCTTAGATGCCTCTATAGATCAAGTTATTCACACCTTAAGAGATGCATTTATTCTTGTTGCAATTGTTGTATTCTTATTTTTAGGCGACTGGCGTTCTACATTAATCCCAATTATAGCTGTGCCAGTGTCTTTAATTGGAGCCTTTTTTGTAATGCAAATATTTGGGTTATCTATTAACCTTATTACATTATTCGCCTTGGTTTTAGCCATTGGTATAGTTGTCGATAATGCCATTGTAGTGGTTGAAGCCGTCCATGTGAAGATGGAAGAAGAACAGCTCTCACCCTATCAAGCCTCTTCTGAAGTTTTAGGTGAAATTGGTGGAGCTATTGTAGCAATTACGTTAGTGATGGTTTCTGTATTTATTCCTATTTCGTTTATGACAGGTCCTGTGGGTGTTTTCTACCGACAATTCTCAATTACAATGGCTGGTTCTATCGTTATCTCGGCTATAGTAGCACTAACATTAACTCCGGTACTTTGTGCTATGTTATTAAAGAATAACCATGGCAAAAAACGAACCTCTCCATTAGATAGATTTATTGATTGGTTTAACGGAGGATTCGAAAAACTTACCGGAAGCTATGTGAAGATTCTAAATAAAATAGTAGCAAGACGCTTTATCACCTTCGGTATATTAGCAGCCTTCTGTGTTGGGATTTTCTTTACAAATAAAGTTCTGCCAGCAGGATTTATTCCTAACGAAGACCAAGGAATGATTTATGCCATTATTCAAACACCACCAGGTGCGACTTTAGAGCGCACCAATGAAGTAGCTAAAAATCTTCAAAAAATCTGTGAGGAAATGGAGGGCGTAGAATCCGTATCTTCTTTAGCAGGTTATGAAATTATGACCGAAGGTCGTGGCTCTAATGCCGGAACATGTTTAATTAACCTTAAACCTTGGTCAGAGCGTGAACACTCGGTTCATGAAATCATGGAAGCGTTGGAAGAAGAAACTAAAAACTTAGGAGCCATAATTGAATATTTCGAACCTCCTGCTGTACCTGGTTTCGGATCCTCTGGTGGATTTGCTTTGCGATTATTGGATAAAACAAACTCTACAGATTATCATCATTTTGAGAGCGTCAATAATGAATTTATTGAAGCCTTATCTAAACGTAAAGAGTTAACTGGCTTATTCACCTTCTTCTCTGCAAACTATCCACAATATGAGTTGAAAATCAATAATAAAATTGCGATGCAGAAAGGTGTAACTATTGGTACAGCCATGGAAAACCTTAACATTTTAATTGGTAGTACGTACGAGCAAG
This sequence comes from Winogradskyella thalassocola, assembly GCF_900099995.1. Taxonomy (GTDB): domain Bacteria; phylum Bacteroidota; class Bacteroidia; order Flavobacteriales; family Flavobacteriaceae; genus Winogradskyella; species Winogradskyella thalassocola. The sequence goes on along the minus strand of NZ_FNCZ01000005.1, from coordinate 145,704 downwards.
GCTTTATTCGTTTTGGTCGCTTCTTTAAAGTGTATACCCAAGCAGCACCAGAATACCGACGCCTCCCTTCTGATCTCGAAAAGTTATTTGTAAAAAATGAAGAAGGAGAAATGGTCCCTTATTCGGCTTTTATGAGTATTGAGAAAAAGTTAGGTCCTAACGAAATTACACGTTATAACCTTTACAATTCAGCATCTATCAGAGGATTACCAGCATCAGGATTTACCAGTGATGATGCTATTAAAGCCATAAAAGAAGTGGCAGCAACACAATTACCTCGAGGCTATGATATTGCCTGGGAAGGTTTAAGTTTTGATGAAGCTCAAAGAGGGAATGAATCTATTTACATCTTTATCGTCGTACTCATATTTGTGTACTTCGTTTTAGCAGCACAATATGAAAGCTTCCTATTGCCTTTTGCGGTTATTTTATCCTTGCCAGTTGGTGTCTTTGGTTCGTTCATTTTACTTAAAGCTATGGGATTAGCCAATGATGTTTACGCCCAAATCGGTGTGATTATGTTGGTTGGTTTACTCGGTAAAAATGCGGTATTAATTGTAGAATTTGCGGTACAAAAACGCCGACAAGGAGCTACTATTTTAGAAGCCGCTATTGAAGCCTCTAAAGCGAGATTTAGACCTATATTAATGACATCGTTTGCTTTTATTGCCGGATTAATTCCATTAGTTATTGCCTCGGGAGCAGGTGCTATTGGTAACAGAACCATTGGTGGCTCTGCTTTAGGTGGTATGCTTATCGGTACACTTGGTGGGGTTTTAATCATTCCGGGACTGTACTACGTTTTTGCAAAAATGGCAGACGGTAAAAGTCTTATCAAAGATGAAGCCAGCGAGCCCATTTCTGAGGAAATGATGCGCGTTAGTGAAACTAAAAATCAAACTGCAACCAATGCTGAAGAAATCAGTAAGCTCAGAAAACTATTGAAAAAACTTCGTAAAAACAGAAACGATGACTAAGATAAAAAAATATAGAAAATCGTACCTTATCGGTATGCTCACCTTGCTGGTACTCTTTTCTTGTGTACCTACGCAAAAGGCAATTAGAGAAGACAATGTCGACCTACCAAAGCAGTACCAAAATAGATCCTCAGATTCAGCTAATACGGCTATTGTACAGTGGAAGAGTTTCTTTTCCGACCCAAAGTTAGTAGCCTTAATTGATACTGCTTTGACCAACAACCAGGAGCTTCATATTATGCTACAACAAATTGTGATGGCTAATAATGAAGTGAAGGTTAGAAAAGGGGAATATCTACCATTTGTCAACGTTTACGCAGGTGCTGAAGTTGAAAAAGTTGGTGAATACACGAGAAATGGTGCTGTAGAACAGCAGTTAAACATCCGAGAAGGCGAAGAATTCCCAGAACCTTTAACTGATTTTTCCGTAGGGTTAGATGTGTCATGGGAACTAGACGTGTGGAAAAAACTGCGTAACGGGAAAAAAGCCGCTGTTTTAGAATATCTAAGTACCATTGAAGGCAAGAATTTTATGGTCACTAATATTGTTTCTGAAATTGCTAATTCATACTACGAGCTTTTAGCACTAGACAATCAATTAAACATTATTGAGCAGAATTTAGACATTCAGATAAATGCTTTAGAAATGGTAAAACTTCAAAAGCAAGCAGCAAGAGCTACGCAATTAGCAGTGAGACGTTTTGAAGCTGAAGTATTTAAAAATCAAAGTAATAAATTTGAGATTCGTCAACAGATTGTAGAAACAGAAAATAAGATCAACTTCTTATTAGGGCGTTATCCACAAGCTATTGATAGAGATGCTACTGATTTTATTGATCGTCCTATTGATGCTATTGAAGCCGGTATTCCAGCTCAACTTTTAGAAAACAGACCAGATATCAAACAAGCAGAATATGAATTAGCTGCTTCAAAATTGAATGTTAAAATTGCCAAAGCTAACTTCTATCCTTCCATAGGGATTAAAGCTGGTGTTGGTTTACAAGCTTTTAAAACAAAGTATTTAACCAGCACACCAGAATCGGTTTTGTATTCGTTAGTTGGCGATATGGTAAGTCCATTAATAAACAGAAATGCCATTAAAGCAGATTACAGCAATGCCAACAGCCGACAATTACAGGCTGTTTTTGAGTATGAAAAAGCCATTTTAAACGGTTATATCGAAGTCGCCAATACCCTTTCTGACATTAACAATTTAAAATCAAATTATGATTTAAAAGCCAAACAGGTCGATGCCATGACTGAAGCTATTGACCTTTCCATACAGCTTTTTAAATCTGCCAGGGCAGAATATACGGAAGTTTTATTGACACAAAGAGAGGCATTAGATTCCAAACTTGAAATTATTGAAACCAAAAGAGATCAATTTTTAGCTAACGTTAAAATTTATCAGGTCTTAGGTGGTGGATGGAATTAGTTGAAGAGTGCCCTAAATCTGAAAGCCATTTTACAGCAATGTAGAGTGGCTTTCTTTTTGTACATTATTATATTGTAAACACGTGTTTTACAAACGTTAGACCTATAGAATAATGTTTATATTTAGCCTTGAATTAAAGTTAAAATCGCTATTAAAAGTCAACCATGAAAAATATTTTTGAAAAAACCGTTACCACTGAAGTTATTGAGCGCATCAATAAATTAGAACCAACTACAAAACCAATTTGGGGAAAAATGTCTAGTGACCAAATGCTAGCACATTGTAATGTTACTTATGAATTAGATTTTGAAGACAAGCATCCCAAACCAAAAGGATTTATGAAGTGGATGCTTAAAACATTTATAAAAAATACAGTTGTTAGCGAAAAACCCTATAAGAAAAACGGTCGTACAGCACCAGTATTTTTAGTTACCAATGAGAAAGATTTTAATATAGAAAAAGACAGATTAGTAACTTATATCACTAAAGCCCAAGAATTAGGAAGCGCTTATTTTGATCAAAAAGAGAATCATTCTTTTGGGAAATTATCTAAAACCGAATGGAATAATATGTTCTATAAACACTTAGATCATCATTTAACTCAGTTTGGCGTTTGAGTACCAACAAACACGACTATAAATAGACTAACTTTTTTTACACATTGTATTTAGGGATTTATAGCTATGTAATAACGCATTAAGCTTTATTTAAAGCTACTGTTATTCTAATTATTATTTGGGATAATATGTATATTTATGGTTATTTAACTAATTGTGCGTCAGCTGTAAAAAGAACAGTAATAACTTTAAAAATAGTGCAATGAATAAATTAATACTAGCAATGTCGATTATAACAATACTCGTAAGTTGCAACTCGATACATAAAAAAACCAAAGATATGGCAAATAATAATGAACAAACGGACAAGCCAGCTACTAAAGTTGACAATACACCAAAAGTAACTGGTGTTGGAGGAATTTTCTTTTATTCCGAAAACTTGGAAGAAACTCAAAAATGGTACTCTGATAATTTAGGAATTGAAATGAATGATTGGGGTTCTTCGAGTTTTGACAGCAGAGATTTAAATAATCCTGAACACATAAACTCTCTTCAATGGAAACCGTTTAAAAAAGGAGACAAATATTTTTCACCATCCAAAAAGGAATTTATGATTAATTATCAAGTTCAGAATATTGAGGGACTTGTAAAGAAACTTAAAGGAAACGGCGTAACTCTACTTGACAGTATTGAGACTTACGACTATGGAAAATTTATTCATATTTTGGACAAAGAGGGAAATAAAATTGAATTATGGGAACCAATTTAAGCCAAACAAATTAGGTAAAAAAAAGCCGAAAGCACAACAAAGTACTGTGACAAAAAACAAGTAAAAACGCATTAATGTTTCACTAAAGTACTTTTATAGTTTCCATCATATATTAATCCCGATTTAGCGATTGCAAAGGCCTGCTTTAGTAGATTACTACAAACAACTATTGACACCATTTTTTTTTACGCTTTCCTTTGGCAACTATGCGCTCGTAAAGATCTCGGCAAGCTTTGTTTTGTTTTGTTTTGTTTACATACATTAAAACTGCACATAAATAATAAATTTCTCAAGTTTTGCTTCGCCAGTTTGCTACACTCGGGTCTATTCAGTTTGAATTTGTTAAATTCGTTCTCTAAACACGCCACAAACTCACTTACATTCACTTATGAATGACACATATATCAACACAACGCTAATTATAATCTTGATTTGCCATTTAGCAGCCATAATCGTCGCATGCAAAAAGGAAAAATCAACGTTAATAATTCCGTATTTTAATATGGCTATGGTAATCGGTATATTTGTTTTTTGGGCTATCACTATTCCGAATATAAAAGAGCATAACTTTGAATTTAGAGAATTAGTGTTCATCGGTTTGGAAGCTTGTATTTTACTATTTGCGTTATATGCTATTTTTGGTTTTTATAATAAAATGCCCGTCAAAGTCATAAATAGTATTGGATTTGGACTTCATTTATTGGCGACAATAGGCCTACTTTATTATATGTTAGCATTCAAATTTGATAGACTTTTTTAACGATAAATCACACTAAACTATGAAGGTTCTCACCTTTAGCATATTGATTTTACTACTTGTATACATACAACACACAGGATATGCACAATCAGAAAATAGCATGACAAACGATTCTATTGCAATACCTTTAAAAACAGGAAAAAATCCTAGTATTCAATTTGAAGCATTGGTTATAGAACCTGTTAACCTATTCATTCAATCAAAATTATTAAACACCAACTCACCTCAAATTCAACTCGAATTAAACGTATTTAATAACAACACAAAATACGCTACTTTTCTCTGGTGTTATGATGCGTTTAGCGATCGTAAAAAAACAAATTACCCAAAAGCTTATCAAAACTATTCTTTTGATTTAAAAATTGAGAAAAACAACGTAGCGTTAGTTGTTACAAAATTAGAATTTGGAAAGCCAATGTTTATTGATTTAGGACAAACCGCTGTTATAGGTAACCTTCAAATTCTATTTAAAGATTATATTGGAGAATCGTCAGAGGACATAAATGGAAATCAGACCGATGCCTTTAATTCGTATCATATGTTATTATCAGAAGACGATGAGCAGAAAACGGTGTCATTTACGTCGTTAAATAAAGCTGAAGACAAGGATCTAATTATAGAATGGAAGCACTATAAAATTATGATTATAGAAGATTCTGAAAAAGCAATAAAGCTAATGGTGGTTAAAAACGATTCGAACAAAAACTAAGCATTCAACTCAAAAAATGAAAATCCAAGACCTATTAAAAACCGCTGAACACAGACCTTGGAAAATACCCACTGAAAATTGGAAATTCTATCAAGAATGGAATAATGCCATATTTCTTCATTGGGAAGTTGAATTGGAGGAACTCAAAAAATTGGTACCAAAAGAATTAGAAATTGACCTTTTTGAGGGCAAACCCTGGGTTTCCGTTGTAGCATTTACAATGGAAAAAATCAGGCCTAAATATTTGCCGTCGTTCTCACCAATTTCAGATTTTGATGAAATTAATATTAGAACTTATGTGAAATCTGGTCATAAAACCGGAGTCTATTTTTTAAGTATTGAAGGAGGGAAACAATTATCTTGTAAAATTGCAAAAAGTATTTCTGAACTTCCTTATCGCTATTCAAAAATTAAACGAACAGCAAACCAATACCAATCTTCCAATGCTGCGTTTAATGACAAATTAGATCTTACGTTTTCAATTAGAGAAGCAATTGAAACAAAATCTAAATTAGACCAATGGTTAACGGAAAGATATGCTCTTTTTCAAGACACAAAACAAGCTATAAACGCGTTTGAAATTCATCATTTAGAATGGCCAATTCATAACATCGACATCACAAAACTAGACTTCAATTATCCAAGGTTTAAAAATCTTCTAAAAAACAAACCAAACAAAATTCAATATTCTAACGGTGTTAATGTTATTGCCTGGGGAAAGACTAAAAAAGATAAAACTAGTTATAACAAGGTCTAAAAATTAGAGTATACCTTCGTCCTTCTTATACAAAGTAGGTAAACTAATTTTATAGCGCACCGCAATTAATCTAACGGTCATAACAACTAAACCAACGATAACGAATAAGATGTTTCTATCTTCAAAAAATTGTAACAGCAAGAAATAGGTGATTCCACCCAAAATGCAAGCCGTTGCATAGATTTCTTTTCTGAAAATCACAGGAATTTCATTACATAAAATATCTCTCAACACCCCACCGAAACAGGCTGTCATTGTGCCCATAGCAATACAAATGAATGGATGTAAACCAGCAACAAGTCCAGTTTCGATCCCCACAACCGTATAAAGTGAAATCCCAATAGTATCGAATAAAAAGAGTGATTTCCTGAGGTAGTTAATTCGCTTTCTGAATAATACAGCAAAAAACGCAGAACTTATAATCACGTAAACGAAAGTCATATTTCGCATCCATGATACGGGTTCAATACCAATCATAACATCTCGTAATGTTCCACCTCCAACAGCTGTCACAAAAGCAATTATTAGGACTCCAAATGGATCCATCCGTTTATTCATAGCTACTAATGCACCAGATATGGCAAAAGCAATAGTTCCTAATATATCTATGACTTGAAAAAACATAGGGTACTTATATTTACATATTTATCAGTCGTGCGAAGGTAGGAATCTAATTTAAAATTCACAGCTAAAAACCTTACAGACAGTCCTAAGCTTAAGTTAAATGATTCACAAATTTTTTCACAGATACTTCGGCAAACGTTGTTTGCTACTTTCGAAACAAAATATATTTTGTTTCTCAGTAATGCTCAGTATAAGCGATTCACTCACTTTTTCCGAAAAGAAAAAAGTGGTTCTCTGAGATCCCAAAACTATTTTGGGATAAGCGATTCATTCACTTTTCCTGAAAAAGAAAAAGTGGTTCTCTGAGATCCCAAAACCAGTTTGGGATAAGCGATTCACTCACTTTTCCGAAAAGAAAAAAGTGGTTCTCCGCTTACATGTTTTGCGTGTAATAATTATAATCCTTTATCACCGTTGCCACAAAATCTACCGGTTTATCTTGAGTTTCAATCGCCATAATTTTTAATAAGCGATGGTGCAAATTCAGAATAATATTATGATGACCATTTCTAAGCGCATCATCATACAAATTTTTCACCGTTTGCATGTCTTTGTCATTTAACACTGTAACTTGACTGTAAGTAGGTACATAATCTACAGGGATATCTTTTATATGCGTATCATGAATCGTTAAAAGCTGTTTCTCGCTAATTACCGTTGTACCCGCTGCAATATCACCTAGCCGCTGTCCGTTTCCTTTAATTAATATGGTAAATGCAGCCACACCACCAGAGGTTAAAGCAACATCGACAATTCGTAAAATCCAACGCACAAAATAATTAGAAAAACTAGGTTTAGACCCATCTAATTTGACCACTCTCGTTTTCATAAGTACTTTACCAACTGTTTTACCATCCAAAAATGTTTCGAGTAACACGTAATATAAAAACGCAGGTAACGACACTAACAAATAAATAGCCCAAGTATCTCCCATATCCATATTTAAAGTTGTTAAAAGGAGTATTGCAGCAATGCCATACAAAAGAATAATAGCACTATCAATGAGGTAACCAAGCATTCTATCGCCAATACTAGCGACATTTTGATTAATCCCCACATTTTGGGCAGTTTCTATTTGAAATTCATCCATATTTTCTTTTCTTTGAAAGTCTAAAAGGGAATATAATGCGCGAAGCGGCTTTTGTAAAGCAAAATAAAGATAAATGGTTAGAATTTGAAAACATTCTTACAAATAAAACGCAAATAGATCCCGATTTACTTTCTGACCTCTATATTGAAGTTACCGACCATTTAAGCTACGCCAAAACGTTTTATGGGAATAGCAATACAGAACGCTATCTCAATCAACTAGCATCTAACGCACATCAACTTATTTACAAAACTAAAAAGGAACCTAAAAATAGATTGATTTCTTTTTTTAAGACGGAATTTCCTTCGATGTTCTACCAACATCATCGCGAACTTTTGATTGCCTTTTTAACGTTTACGCTATTTGTAATTGTTGGTGCATTTTCTGCCGCTAGCGAAGATGACTTTGTAAGATCGTTTCTTGGAGATGGTTATGTTAACATGACGATAGAAAATATAGAAAAAGGAGATCCTATGGCAGTTTATAAGCAACAAGGAGAATTTAATATGTTTTTGGGTATAACGCTTAATAATATTAAAGTAGCCCTTATGGCCTTTGGCTATGGTATTCTATTAGGTATTGGCACCTTATATATTATGATGCAAAATGGTATTATGTTGGGTAGTTTTCAATATTTCTTTTATGAGCAGGGCATATTATGGGAATCGGCGCGTACCATTTGGATTCATGGTACTATTGAAATATCTGTTATTATTATTGCTGGTTGTGCAGGTCTCGTTATGGGAAACGGCATGCTTTTTACAGGAACGTTACCACGACTAGAAGCTTTTAAACGTGGAGTTATAAATGGCTTAAAAATTTTAATGAGCACCATACCCTTTTTTATAATTGCAGGCTTTTTAGAAGGTTTCGTTACCAGACATACTGAAATGCCAGATTGGCTCGCCATTTTAATTATTTCGAGTTCTCTAGCATTAATTCTATTTTACTACGTAATTTACCCAATTCAATTAAACAGAAAACTGAAACAAAATATAGCTTCTGAAAACACTATAGAACTAACCCTAAACCCAACCAACTAAATATGAACAGACCTTATATTGAATTTAGAAAACAACGTGATTTCAGTAGTATACTAACTGACACATTCGGTTTTATTCGAAATGAGTTTAAACCATTTATAAGAACCATATTTAATATTGCAGGCCCTGCAATTGTGGTGTTTTTGTTATCGCTTGCGGCCTATAATTATGTCGCTGGAGATTTGTTTAATTTCTCAAGTTTTAATCAGCCTAGTTTTAACTCAACTAGTGTTTTTGTAACTGTCATTGTCGCCATTATTTATTTAATTTCTGCTATTACTGCTTATATTCTTACAGCATCTACAACGCTGTTTTATATTAAATCTTACGTAGATCGTAAAGGATCTATCGACGCTGCTGAAATAAAAAGCAATGTGCTTAAATCCTTTTGGTCATTTTTTGGACTTAGTTTCTTAAAAGGAATAACCTTAATAATCGCGATAATGCTTTGCGTTTTACCTGCACTTTATGCCATGGTTCCTATGGCAATCGTGTTTAGTGTGTATGTTTTTGAACCTAAACGTTCTACTTCAGATGCTTTTAGTCAGAGTTTTACTTTGGCTAATGCTGATTTCTGGACAGCTTTTGGGGTGTTTCTTATTTTAGGAGTCATCTACTACATTCTTAGTTTAGTATTCTCAATTCCGTCTATAATCTATGCTTTGATAGGCAGCGGTATTTTTTCTGGAGAAATCGATCCTGCTAATCTAAATAGCTTTTCTGCCGATCCGGTGGTTATCATACTCAATGTATTTAACACGTTCTTTCAGTTTTTATTAAACATCATTTTAATGGTTGCTGGAGCGGTTATTTACTTTCATTTACACGAAAAAACAAACTTTACTGGCACGTACGATCGTATTAGCGAAATTGGAAATACAGAAGATTAAATGTTAGTATATCGATTGCTACTTCTTTGTTTTTGTTTTGGGCAACTTTCTGTTGCGCAACAAAATGAGCAATCCGTAACATTTGATGATACCACACTTGAAAAACAACAAATAACCGAAGACGATTTAGAAGCCTATAAAGCAGACGAGGATTTTAACTATACTGAAGTTGTACCTGAAGAGAATATTTTAGAAAAAATCTATAATTGGTTTCAAAATATCCTTAGAAAGTTCTGGGAAGCCATATTTGGCGTGGGGACTGCCTCTGGCTTTCTGTACTTTGTTTTTTCAATTCTACCCTATTTATTATTAGCCTTTTTACTATTCTTATTAATTCGGTTTTTCTTAAAAGTGAATTCGAATAACCTCATAGCAAAAAGCAGAAAACAAGGTTCTATTTTATTTACGGAAGAAGAACAAATTATAAAGAATGAAGATATTCCGGCTTTAATCAATGAAGCTGTCAATCAGAAAAATTACAGATTAGCCATTCGGTATTATTATCTATTGTCTTTAAAATATCTCACCGAAACTGATCATATTTTATGGCAACCACAAAAAACGAATGAAGATTATATCAATGAAATTAATAAGGAATTTTTAAAGGCCGATTTCAAAAATATCACCCGAATTTATGATTACGTATGGTATGGTGAGTTTAATGTAGATGCTACTAAGTTTGAAACGTTAAAACTCCCTTTTGAGCATCTAAATAATACAATTACAAAACGTTGAATAAAAAAGGAAAACTATATATCATCCTTGTAGCATTTACCATTTTGGCTATCGTTGTTCTAGAAATGAACAAACCGAAGGCTTTAAATTGGTTTCCTTCTTATGCAACACATCATAAAATTCCATTTGGGGCTTATGTGTTTAACAACCAATTAAAGCGGGTTGCAGACTCTGTTTCTATTGTCGACCGTCCGCCTTTTGAATATTTAAAAAACAATGACATCAATGGTACATATCTGTTTTACAATGGAGGCATTGAATTTGGAAAAGAAGAATTAAATAGCCTTTTAGACTGGGTTTCTAATGGAAACACACTCATTGTTGCTGCAGTAAATTTTGAAGAAAAATTACTAGACACCTTAAATTTAAAAACTAGATCCGTAAATACGTTTGATAATTTTAATAACGAATACCAAGTTAAACTCGTAAATCCGGCAATAGACAATTCACTAACGTATAAGTACGATCGCTCAACAACATTCTTCCACTTTAATAAAATTGACACCTTAGAAACGTCAATAATTGGTCTTATTGACACCTATAGAGGTAAAAATAAGCCTATGGAGGACACTTTAATCAGCAGTATAAAACAACCTTTTGGAGATGGTGAAATTATACTTAGCACGTTTCCGCAGGCATTTACCAACTATTTTATACTACAGTCTCCAAATCAAGATTATACAGCTGGACTTTTATCTTATATAGACACTTCCAAACCTGTATACGTGGATACCTATTACAAAACCGGAAAGACATTTTACACCTCACCAATGTATTTGTTTTTAAATACAAAATCCTTAAAATGGGCATATTATTTAGTACTGATTGGTGCTTTAATCTATATTATTTTTGAAGGTAAACGAAAACAACGTGCGATTCCGATTGTAAAATCGTTGAAAAATCAGACCGTTGATTTCACCAGAACAATCGCCAATATGTATTATGAAAGTGGAAAACACAAAGATATTTCACAACATAAAGTGCATCATTTTTTAGAGTATATTAGAAACACATTACACCTTTCCACTGCTGAAATAAACACCAGTTTTATAAATAATTTAGCGGCGAGAAGCAATAACACGGTAGATGATACGAAGGCTTTATTTCAACTTATCGAAAGTTTGAATCAGAAGAATGACATCAGCCCTACCGAATTAGAAAGGCTAAACACCTTAATAGAACAATTTAAATCCCATAATCAATGGAAGAAAACGAAACAGTAAACGACGACTTAAATTTTGATAATCGCATTCAATTAGAAGATTTAAAAAATGCCGTAGAAAGCATTAAAAGTGAGTTAGGGAAAGTCATCATTGGGCAAGATAATTTTGTAGAATTACTTATCGTAGCCTTATTAGCCGATGGCCATGTTTTAATTGAAGGTGTTCCGGGAATTGCAAAAACAGTGACCGCAAAACTATTTGCCAAAGTTTTAAAAACTGAGTTTAGCCGAATTCAATTTACTCCAGATTTGATGCCAAGTGATGTTTTGGGAACTTCGATTTTGAATATGAAATCTTCGGAATTTGAGTTTAAAAAAGGACCTATTTTTTCGAACATTGTTTTAATTGATGAAATCAACAGAGCTCCTGCCAAAACGCAAGCAGCTTTATTTGAAACTATGGAAGAGCGTCAGGCAACAATTGATGGAACCACCTACCCTTTTAATAATCCGTTTATGGTGCTTGCCACTCAAAACCCAATTGAGCAAGAAGGCACCTATGCCCTACCAGAAGCGCAATTAGATCGTTTTATCTTTAAAATTAAAGTAGATTATCCCTCTTTAGAAGATGAAATTAAAATTATTGCCTCTCATCACGAGCGTAAAGGTGAGAAACCTCAAACACGGATTAATCCTATATTAGATGTTGCCTCATTAGAAGATTACAAAAGCAAAACGCAGTCTGTTCTCGTTGAAGAAAAGATTATAAAATATATCGCGGAAGTGGTTTCAAAAACTAGAAATCATCCGCATTTATATCTTGGTGGTTCGCCAAGAGCATCTATTGCAATTCTTAATACAGCCAAAGCATTTGCTGCTATAAATGGACGTGATTTTGTGATTCCAGAAGATGTAAAAAAATCATTAAATCCGGTATTAAATCATCGTATCATTCTAACTCCTGAGCGCGAAATGGAAGGTATGACTACCGAAAATGTCATTGAAATGATTGTGCAATCGGTTGAGGTGCCGCGTTAGTGAATAGTGAATAGTGAATAGTGAATAGTGAATAGTGAATAGTGAATAGTGAATAGTGAAAAACTAAAAGTTAAGAGTTATGGGAGAATCTATTTTACGCAATAAAAGTTGCGACTTTGCATTAAACATAGTGGAACTCTATAAAACTTTAGCTTCTGATAAAAGAGAATTTATATTATCGAAACAATTAATGAGAAGCGGAACCTCGATAGGAGCAAACATAAGAGAAGCAGAATTTGCGCAATCTAGTAAAGATTTCATTCACAAAATGAGTATCGCTTTAAAAGAAGCAAATGAAACTGATTATTGGCTATCTATTCTAAAAGACTCAAACTATATATCAATTCAATCATTTGAAACTCTTTTCAATAAGAATTAATAAGAATGTTGGTATCCACAATTAAAACCATGAAGAATAAAGCTTAAATAGATTAACTGTTTTCACACTTTTAACTCATAACTATTAGCTCTTAACTGATTATGAATTTTTTAAAATCATTATACATACACAGCCAGCTCTATATTTATATAGCTATGGCTTCGGTGTGCTTTCTTTTGTCGTTTTGGTTGCCTGTGTTATATGCTGTTGCTTGGATAGTGACTATTATTATAGCCGTATTGTTACTTATAGATATATTGCTACTTTATCAGCCAAAAAACGCCGTACATGTTAGGCGAATTCTACCAGATAAATTTTCAAATAGCGATAATAACCCAGTACCAATTACCATCACCAACAAGTATGGTTTTAAAACGTATATCGATGTTATAGATGAGTTACCTGTACAATTTCAGAAACGCGATTTTCTTTATCAAACGTCTTTAAGTCCCAATCAAAATCACGACTTTGAATACTTAGTAAGACCTGTAGATCGTGGTGAATATTATTTTGGTCACCTTAATATATTTGTGTCTTCGATTCTAAAAATCGTAAAGCGCAAGTATAAGTTTCAAAATCAGCAAATGGTAATGGTCTACCCTTCCATTATTCAAATGCAGAAATACGATTTTCTAGCGATCAGCAATTCATTGACCGAGTTCGGTTTAAAGAAGATAAGACGTATTGGGAACACTTCAGAATTTGAGCAAATTAAAGACTATATTCCTGGTGACGATTTTAGAACCGTAAATTGGAAAGCGACAGCAAAACGCGGTCAGTTGATGGTGAATCAATATCAAGATGAAAAATCCCAACCCATCTACTCTATTATTGATACTGGCAGAATAATGAAAATGCCTTTTAACGGTTTAAAACTGTTAGATTACGCTATCAATTCAACGTTAGCATTTAGTAACGTGGCCTTAAAAAAACACGATAAAGTCGGCATGATTAGCTTCTCAAAAAAGATAGAATCCTTCTTACCTGCCATTCAGAAAATCACCTATCTCAATCGTATTTTAGAAAACCTATACAATATTGATACGCAATTTAATGATAGTGATTTCGGTCTGCTTTACGCGCAACTAAAACGAAAAGTAACACACCGTAGTTTACTTTTATTATATACTAATTTTGAACACATCAGTGCTTTAAAACGACAGATGCCGTATTTGCAAGCCATTTCAAAAAAGCACATGCTTGTGGTTGTGTTGTTTGAAAACACAGAATTGGACATCATATTAAAAGAGAATGCTGAAGATTTACAATCTATATATCATAAAACTATTGCAGAAAAATTTGCTTTCGAAAAACGATTAATGGTTAAAGAACTTCAAAAACATGGTATTCAATCTATTTTAACGGCACCTGAGAATTTGACAATAAATACGATTAATAAGTATTTAGAGATTAAGGCGCGTGGACTTTTATAGGTAGTGAATAGTGAATAGTGAATAGTGAATAGTGAATAGTGAATAGTGAATAGTGAATAGTGAATAGTGAATAGTGAAAAATTAAAAAATCACCATCAACTTTAAACTCCTAACTCTTGGCTCTTGTAATTGTTGGTTAAAATATTAATTCCTAACTAAACAACAGTCCATCATATAAAAATTACAGTTCGGCAATTATAATTATTTGAATTGAAGCGTTTGTCTGATATTTGAATCATCAACAAAAAAGAACAGTAGTTCTCTAACCATTAAAACTCTTAATCATGAAAAAATTAATCTTAACATTCGCATTAGCTTTAACTTCAATCATCGGATTTTCTCAAGATGAAGGAATCACAATCACCATTACAATAGATAATGTAAAAAACGATAACGGAAAAGTGTTAACCTCATTACACAGCTCAGAGACTTTTATGAAAGGTAAAGGTACTATGGAAGCAGAAACTGAAATAAAAGACGGAAAAGTAACAATTACCTTTAAAAACGTTCTACCAGGAGAATACGCAATAATGACTATGCACGATGAAAATGACAATAAGCATATGGACTTTCAAGACAATGGAATGCCCTTAGAATCTTATGGAATTTCTAATAACGTTATGTCATTTGGACCACCTAATTACGATGATGCTAAATTTAAAGTTGAAGATAAAAATTTGGAATTAACTATTCGTTTTTAGAAAAACATAGACATCAATCAACACAAAAAAGACTGCTAATTAGCAGTCTTTTTCTATTTTAAAATGATTCAATCTTAAACTGTTTCACCCAACCAAGCTTTCATCATCCAAACTGTTTTTTCTTGTTCGGTAATAAAATCACTCATCATAGAGTTCGTTCCTTCATCATTAGCATCTCCTGCTGCTTCCAGAATTGAACGTTCCATTTTTAATAATTCGGAAAGTGAATCTACAATTAATTGAACTGCTTTTTCATCCTTAGAAATATTTTTACCTACAGGTACTTTTGCTGCTTTTGTGTAATCCTCAAACGTATGAAGTGGTGTTGCACCTAACGTTAAAATACGCTCAGCTATTTCATCTACTTTTAAATTGGCATCCGTGTATAATTCCTCAAATTTTACATGAAGATCAAAAAAACCACGCCCTTTAATGTTCCAATGAATACCTCTTAAGTTCTGATAATACAATTGAAAATTTGCTAATAATTGATTTAAATCATTTGCTAATCCTTTTGTTTTTTCGGTATCTAAACCTATGCTATTTAGTTTCATAATATGTACGTTTTTGTTTACTCAAATTTACGACTCAAATAAGTATTTTTTAGCATAGTTTTCATGAATAGTTTTTATACTTTTATAGTCTAAATGAATACCCATGACAATAACACAACTTAAATACGCTTTAGCCATAGCAGAACATAAAAATTTCACCAAAGCGGCAGAAAAATGTTTTGTAACGCAACCTACTTTAAGCACACAGATTCAAAAATTAGAAGATGAATTAGACATCATTATTTTTGACAGAGGTAAGAAACCCATTGAATTAACTGAGGTTGGACGTAAAATTGTATACCAAGCTCGAAATATAGTTAATGAAGCAGACCGAATTCAAGATATCGTAGATCAGCAAAAAGGATTTATAGGAGGGGAGTTTCGATTGGGAATTATCCCAACTATAATGCCAACACTTTTACCAATGTTTTTGAAGAGTTTTATAAAAAAATACCCAAAGGTTAAACTAAAAATTGAAGAATTAACCACAGAAGAAATTTTAACGCGCCTTAGCGATGGTCACTTAGATGCTGCAATTGCTGCGACACCTTTAGAGAGCGACAACGTAAAAGAGCGTGTTTTATATTACGAACCTTTTGTTGCTTATATTCCAGAAAGCCACAGGTTAAAAGATAAAAAGGTTATCGAAGTTTCCGATTTAAGTATTGATGATATGTTGCTCTTAGAAGATGGGCACTGTTTTAGAGATGGAGTTATTAATCTCTGTAAAACATTTAAAGATCAAATAGATGAAAATTTCCAACTCGAAAGTGGCAGTATAGAAACCTTAATCAAACTGTCTAACGAAGGTATGGGAATGACATTACTTCCCTATTTACATACCTTAGATATAAAAGAAAAATTAGCACCTAATTTAAGACACTTTAAAGAACCGTCTCCTGCGAGAGAAGTCAGCATTATTTATCATAAAAGTGAATTAAAAATGCAAATTATAGATGCTATGCACAATGTCATTTCCGGAATTATTCGTGGTGCTATTGCGTTTCAGAATGTAGAAATTATTAGTCCGAAAGCTAAATAGAATCAACACATTTATTGTGATTTTACAATGAGATTAATTACAAAACAAGCGTCCTGATTATGATCAGGACGCTTGTTTTATATTATGCTTTTAGATAAATTAAGCATTGATTTAAATCTGGGTTTTGATTGATTAAGGACTGAATAAAGATTCTTAATTCTTCAAGTTCGTGAGGCAGTAAACGTCTTACTGCTTTTTGCACTTCCTTACAGAATAATGTCGCATCAAAACTCACTTTGCTGAGTACAGTTTTAGTGTACTCGTACATTGCTCGCGCCATAGGTGATTTTTAGTTTTTAGGTTAACAAAAAGTAGTTTTTTATCTATACGCTAGTGTTTCAATTCTGACTTAAAGATAGCAAAATATACTAATGAAATTCACTTTCAAGAAAAGTTTAACAGCTTGTTATGTTAAAAGTTTGAAATTATGCGATGAAGCCTACACTTTTTAAAGGGTAATTCTGACACTACAACAAACTAAATATCAAACTATTACATAAATCAGGCTCTTAAAACCGATTATCACCATCTAATAAATCACCTAAGCCACCGAGAATACTGCCTTCTCCTTTAGATTTTCCTCCTCTTGGAACAGAAGCTAAAACTCTGCCTGCAAGTCGACTAAATGGTAAGGATTGTATATACACTTTTCCTGGCCCTTGAAGCTTAGCAAAAAACAAACCTTCTCCTCCAAAAATGGAATTTTTAATGCCACCAATAAATTCTATATCATAATCAACACCTTGAGTAAAACCAATGATACATCCTGTATCTACACGTAGAGTTTCTCCTGCTGCTAAGGTTTTGACCGCCGTGGTGCCTCCTGCATGCACAAATGCCATTCCATCACCCTCTAACTTCTGCATTATAAAGCCTTCTCCTCCAAAAAGTCCTCGTCCTAATTTTTTAGAAAACTCAATACCCACGCTCACTCCTTTTGCAGCACAAAGAAAGGCATCTTTTTGGCATATAAACTTTCCGCCAAATTCTAATAAGTCAATCGGAATTATTTTCCCAGGATAAGGTGACGCAAAAGATACATTACGTTTGCCTGTAAGATCATTGTAAAAGGCTGTCATAAATAAACTTTCACCAGTAAGAATCCGTTTTCCAGCACCAAGGATTTTACCTAAAATTCCAGCATCTTTTTGTGAGCCATCACCAAAAATGGTATCCATCTTAATGCCATCATCCATCATCATAAAACTTCCTGATTCCGCAATGACAGCTTCTTGTGGATCTAACTCTATTTCTACATATTGCATTTCTTCTCCGTAAATACGGTAATCTATTTCGTGTGCATTTCTGTCGTTATAGTCTGGTAATTTTTCCATAATTCTAATTTTTATTGATTTGATTGATTCATTTATAGGTTGTAAAAAACAAAAAAATGTTACACATAAATAGAAGAAACTGGCCTTTACTTGCTAAATAATTTTAAGATTTTACTTTAAGCGTCCACTCAAAATTAAAGTTAGACACTTCTACTCCATCTTTATTGACTCCTTTAGAATTTAACCAAACCGTTTGGCCTTCTCCTGTTTCAATAGCTTTATTTATAGCGTCGTCTATTTTATGCCCTTCATTACAAGTAAACATAATTCTACCTGTAGCCTTCTTTGTAAATGAGGCATTATTAGAAGCCACTAACATGGATATTTTTTTACCGCTTCCTCTTATCTTTTTCATCACTAATGCTCCGGTTGTTAATTCGGCAGCCATACCTTGTACAGCCCAAAACATAGAATTAAATGGATTTTGATTTACCCAACGGTGTTTTACAGAAACGACACAAGAGTTCTCATTTAACTCCTTAGTCCTAACACCTGTAAAAAAGGCGGCAGGTAGCTTAAACATTAAGAATTTATTTAGTTTAGAGGGTGTGATATTCATAAGTACAGTTCTATTTCACCACTAAAATAAGCGAAAATATTAAGCCTTACTAATGTTAAAGAAATGTTAATTTTTAGTACTATGCGTAACATAATACCTTTTTAAAGACATATATTTGTATAAGCAACTATTATATACTTTATAAAATGATAGATAATCACCATAAAAATTTAGCGACATTTATACATTTGTCAACGTTTTCAAGATTTGTAATTCCATTTGGGAATTTCATCGGTCCTATAGTATTATGGGCAGCCAATAAAAACAAATCCGAATTTATAGATCAGCACGGTAAGCAGGCCATTAATTTTCAGATAAGCGTTCTGCTCTATGCTATTATAATAGGTACGCTCAGTGTTCCGTTTTTTATATTCAAAATATTTAGAGGTATGGATATATTAGACTTCCATGGCTTTAACAATTTTCATATTAATATAGGAGAGCCTTCTCCTCTACTTTACATAGGTGGCGGTTTAGGTGCCTTAGCAATTGTTGCTTTTATAATCGAATTAGCCCTTATTGTTAAAGCTAGTCTATCTGCAAGAGACGGAAACGCGTTTAAATATCCATTAACTATCAACTTTTTAAAATAAATTTAAAGTATTCATCAATAATCAAATCAATCAAAAAATGAACAGTTTAATTAAATTAATGACACATCGACTATGACACGAGCGCATTACAAAACATCATCAATTAATAAATATCGCACGCGCGAACTGCATGTGTCCTTATTAAAAAATAGAAAACACACATGAAAATAGAAAACACAAAAGCACAAATGCGTAAAGGTGTTTTGGAATATTGCATTTTATCCATCCTAAAAGATGAAGATGCTTACGTTGCAGAAATTCTCGGCACATTAAAAGACGCAAAGATGCTTGTTGTAGAAGGAACTATATATCCACTATTAACAAGATTAAAAAATGCAGGATTACTCAACTACCGTTGGGAAGAATCGACTTCTGGTCCACCAAGAAAATATTATGGACTAACTGAAACAGGAAAACTGTTTCTTAACGAATTAAACTCCACATGGAGCGATCTACAAAATGCAGTTAACCTAGTAACCAACACAAAAACACCAAAGAAATGAATAAAACAGTCAATATAAATTTAGCAGGTACATTCTTCCATATAGACGAAGATGCATACCTCAAATTATCACGCTATCTTGAGGCTATAAAACGTTCATTTACAGATTCTCAAGGCCGATCAGAAATCATCGCCGATATTGAAGCTAGAATTGCCGAATTATTTGCAGAACGCATTCAAAACGAAAAGCAAGTTGTTGGTGTAAAGTTAGTTGACGAGGTCATTACCATTATGGGACAACCAGAAGACTACTTAGTAGATGACGAAATTTTTGAAGATGAACCAAAACAGCAATACAAGCAAAAATCGGGTTCAACGAGACGATTGTTTAGAGATACAGACAACTCGTATGTTGGTGGTGTTTCTGCTGGTTTAGGGCACTATTTTGGAATTGATGCTTTATGGATTCGTCTGCTTTGGGTTATTTTAATATTTGGTGCTGGTACAGGATTTTTACTTTATATTTTACTTTGGGCTTTAATACCTGAAGCCAAAACTACTGCTGAAAAACTCACCATGACTGGTGATGCTGTAAACATCAGTAACATCGAAAAAAAAATTAAAGACGGTATTGATACTGTATCCGAAAACTTCAAAAATGTAGATTTAAAAAAACATGGAGATAAACTAAAAGAAGGTTTTGATCATGTCTCAGATAATATATCTGAAACTGTAAAAAGTGTCGATTTTCAAAAGCAAGGTAGTAAGCTAAAATCGAGTTCTCAATCCTTTTTTGAAACCATTGGTTCTATCATTATGTTTTTCTTAAAAGTGATTGCAAAATTCATTGGTATTATTTTAATTATCGTTGGTATTAGCGTCATAATCGGGCTTATAATTGCTTTTTTCACCGTTGGAATTACAGATGCAGTTCATTTTCCTGGTATGGATTTTATTGATGCTTCAAATGCCGCTAATATTCCAATTTGGTTAATGTCCATGTTGTTATTTTTCGCAATCGGAATTCCTTTCTTCTTTGTATTTTACTTAGGATTAAAGATTCTAGTAAACAATCTAAAATCTATTGGTAATGTTGCCAAGTTTGCGCTTTTAGGAATTTGGGTAATGGCAATAATCGGCTTAGTTGTTACCGGTATAAGACAAGCCACAGAGCATGCTTATGATGCTACTACTGTACAAGTAGAAAAGCAAATAAATATCACTTCTAGTGATACGCTCAAATTAAGAATGCTAAGTCATAATACTTATAATCAAAATTTTCATAGAAATTATCAAAATTATAAGGTCAGCGCTTCAAATAACGGAGAGAAAATAATATCTAGCACAGATGTTAGACTTATTATAAAACATACTTCAGATTCTTTAGCAAGTATTAAAATTCATTCGCTTGCAAGTGGTAGTAGCTATGATTTAGCTAGAGAACGCGCACAGAACATAAATTACAATTATGAGCTGAATAAAAACGAACTGAAAATGGATTCTTACTTTACGACAGAAGGATCTAATAAATTTAGTGATCAACAAATAGAGATCTACATCTATTTACCAGAAGGAACAGTATTTCAGACTGATAATTATGTGTCGCGTTTTTCAAAATATTACAACGCACCAGACAATTTGTTAACCCGCGAAATGGATAATCATTATTACAAAGTTAATATGAATGACCTTGAATGTTTAGACTGTGTTGAAGAAATCAAAGAGCAAGATATTGAAGATGTCTTTGAGGAAGCTGCTGAAGACATCGTTGAGCAAGAAATAGGAACGCTTAAAAACACAGAGCATGAACCAAAAAAATCTGAAGTCAACATAAAAATTAATGATGAAAACGGAGTCAGTATTGAAGTTAATGACAATTGATACTAAAGATTCAACAATTCATCACTTTAAAATATGTAACCGAGTCTAATCAACTTAAATTTATATAACAAACAATTCATCAATCAAAAAACCAACAGAAATCATGACCACACTAACCAGAATTATTATCATTAGTATTATTAGTTTAGTAATGCTCTCTTGCAACTTCTCTATGAATTTAGGAAAAGGTGTTGATGGCAATGGCAACGTTGTTACTTTAGAGCGAGATATCTCATCTGACTTTGATGAGATTAAAGTTAGCCAAGGCATTGATTTATACATCACACAATCTGATGCTATAGGACTTAGCGTTGAAGCCGACGAAAACCTTCAGGATTTAATTATGACAGACGTAGAAAATAGCATCTTACGCATATACACTACCGAAAACATTAGAAGGGCAAGCTCAAAAAAGGTGCTATTGAGTATTGAAACCATCTCAGCAATTAAAGCCACAAGCGGAAGCGATGTCTATTCTACAAATACTATATCTGTCTCAAGCTTAGAACTCAATTGCACGAGTGGAGCCGATATAACCTTAGATGTGATAACCGAAACCTTAAAATGTAAATCTACAAGCGGTAGTGATATTGAGGTAAGCGGAACTACTAAATCCTTAATTGCCGAAGCCACAAGTGGTAGCGATATTGACGCTTCTAATTTAAAAGCACAAACCTCTAATGTAAAAGCAACAAGCGGTGCCGATATTTCTGTAAACACCTCTAAAGAACTAACCGCAAATGCAACTAGTGGTGGAGATATAAGATATTCTGGAAACCCTGAAAAAGTTAATAAATCTGATAATTCTGCTGGTAGCGTAAAGCAACAATAAACAAATAATGTAATACTAATTATTTATTTAATTTACACACCAAACAACTGTATACCAACCAATTAAAAGCTATCTTAAATTCTACTTAGAGTTTGGGATGGTTTTTGCTTATCTTAGTTTATTAGCTTTTAATTGACCAATATTAAACAGAAATCATTAATATTGACAATCAGAACTCCATACCGAAGTCAAAAACATAATAAGTGACTTATTCTATGGGTTTTGTGTCTCTTTAAAAGACAGTAAACATTAGAACATGAAAAAAACAATACTCATTCTGCTTTTAATGATTGTAGCTACCCCAATAGTACAAGCGCAATCGGAAGACAAAATTAAAGGGGACAGAAATGTTACCATAAAGCAAACATTCATTGATGAATTTAATTCGATTGTGGTCGATGGTGATTTTTCAATTGAAATTGTATACAACAGTAAACCATCTGTAAATATCGAGGCAGACGACAATTTGCATGAAATTATTCAATTTAATGTGGTTGATGGTGTACTCAAATTCACAGAAACCACACGTATCACTTCTAAGAAGAAATTGAATATCACTGTAAATTATAGTGATGGCCTTAGTAATATAGAAACTAGAGGTGATGGGGAGATTAGATCTCTAACCTCTATGGAACTTGCTGATGTTACATTAACAACTGCAGACGACTCTAGAGCTTATTTAAATATTAATGCGAAAAATTTCACGTATAAAAGCTCTGGGAAATCAAAAACGAGATTGAACCTTACTGCGGATAACACAAAAATAGAATTAACAGACAATAGTAAGCTAGATGCTTTAATTACTAGTAAGGTTGCAGATTTTGATTTATATCTACGTTCTGATGCCGTTATTGAGGGTACTGCAAGTACGTCTGTAATTAGAATGGATAATTCAACCAATTTTAATGGTTCCAAATTTGATGTAAAAACTTCAGATGTAAGTTTAGAAGACAATAGCGATTTAACCATTGCTGTAACCGATAACATTACGATTGCTGCTTCTGGAAATAGTGAAGTTTACCTTTTTGGTAGTCCTGCAATAACCATTACTAAATTTGAAGATACAGCTAAGTTACAGAAGAAGAAACGCTAAAAAGCACTAAGACTCTTTAATTTTAAGAGAGAATTGAATCTCAATTTTTGGTGAGACCTTAACCATACCCAACATTTTTGTTGGTGCAGTTAAACTAAAATCATTTATATCTAAAGGCATTACTCCACTTACATGCAAATCACTATTTTTAGTTATAGAAATTGGAACGGTATAAGTCCTTACAATATTACTTATTGTAATTTCTATGATTGCAGTAGTTGAATCATCATTGGGTTTAACTTTAGAAATCTCTTTTAACTTAAGTACTATTTCAGGATACTCTTCAGTATTAAGTAATTTATTAAAGTCTTTATTAATAGCCTTACCACCACAATTAAATTCAATATTAGGAAGTGTTAATTTGGTGTCATTAAATTTAATTCTTTTATCATAATCTTTATAACTGATGCTTATTGCTTCAGAAATAGTCGTCATATCAAACTGACACTCAAACGTACTTACATTAGTTTTACCTTTAATTTTTAGGTAACTTTCAGAAGATAAAACCACAGTTGATTCTTTGAATTCTATTGCTTCTACTCCAAAAAAAGTAGAGCACGTAGATCCTAAGAAAACTAAAATGAAAAATGATAATGTCTTAACCATAATTAAAAATAAAAAAAATAAGACCTTCATCCCAAAAGATGAAGGCCTTTTTTAAAAAACTAACCCTTAAAAACTTATCACCGCTTCTAACATAAGTCCATCAAACTGACCGTCCTCAAGAAGATTCCCTGTTGGATAATCCTTATATTTTTGAACTACATATTCAGCTTTCATTAATACATTTTGAGTTAAAAACCAACCTGCACCTAACTGAAATCTATCTACACTAACATCATCACCACTAGCTAATTCAGCACTTACCGTATTATAACGCGCACCTAAGTATACGTTTTCTGTATCTCCAAATCTGTAAATCACCTCACCAGCATATTGATTAGCATCTCTTCTGTCTGCTTCTGCTAACGCTTTCCCTGAAGCTAATTCAACAGTTCCAAAAAATTCTAAACCACCATACTTTACAAATGGGTTAATCATAATTGCAGTGATTTGATTTCTAAAACCAGGATCAAAACGACCAGATCTAAAGTTATCACTAGTTGCAGAAGCATCTTGCATAATGTTATAATATCTAGAACCTGCTCTATCTGCAGAATATAAATATACATTTGGTGCATAGCCTGTGTTATATAAAGATCCTGATAATCTAAATCTGAAATCATCATTGATTTGCTTATCGAACCCTAATTTTGCCAAAAATGAAGCTCCACCAGTTGAACCATCAGATATTGTAGTGCTTTGGTTTAGTTTACCATTAGAGAATCCAACCATCCCAAAAAATCCATTGTCAGCTGTATAGTATACTTCTGCACCAACTTCTGTTGTAAATGAATCCATGATTAAGTTTCCAACAAATGGGTTGTGAATAGCTTGTGCATTATCACTTCTTCTAAAGTGTGCATCACCATAGTTATTCTCCATATGACCAATTTTAATAGTCGTGTGCTTCATAAGATCTTCCATAAATCCTTTAGAGATAAAATCTAATTTATCTATTTTAAAATAACCACCTTTTACATAAGGTTCGTGGTGGTGTCTAGAAGATAAATATGTTCTTAAGTGCATACTTACACCATCATAAAGTGCCACATCTAAATCTAAATTAGCAGTCGCTAAGTTAAAGTTACTACCTACTTCTGATAAAGGTGTTACACCTGAATTCTCATTATCTAAGGCTTGGTACTGAAGTGCAAATGATCCTCCTATTCTAACATGAAGTTCTTCAAAAGCAGTTACAGTGTCTTTTTTTGCTTCAAAAACATTTACTCCTCTTTGGTCTGGCTGTCTGTAATTGTCAAAGTCTCTTAGATTTTTAGTTTGTGCAGATATAGAATATCCCATTGTCAAAACCATGACAAGTGTTACGAGTTTTAATACTGATTTCATAATTTATAAATTTAATTTTAAGTTGATTTTAATTTTTATTTATTTTTGTTCAAATACAGATTTGAATTCGATTTTAATTTCATTTCCTGTTTTAATGGTTCCTAATAAGGCTTTAGGTGGATCAATTCCAAAATCAGTCATTTTAATTGATTTTTCTCCATTAAGTAAAAGCTTATTTCCTTCTAGTTTCACTGTCATATCAATTGTTATTGAATTTGTTACACCAGAAATAGTCATTTTACCTGAAGCAGATACTTTGAAAGATTGATCAGATAATTTCGTTACGTTTTTTAATGCTGTAAGATTAAAGTCTATCGTTTTATGATCATCGGTGTTTAAAGCTTTATAAGTGTTTTTATCCATTGATGACTTACCACTTTTAAGACTTTCTGCTTCAACAGAAAAATTAAGACTACTAATCTCTAAGTCCTCTGAGTTTGTGATAACTGCTTTACCTGATTGCTTTTCCGTTTCTAATGTCCAATCATGTAAAGACGAAGTTCCATGCACTTCTAAAACAGAAGAAGAATTACTTAAAATATAATTTTGAGATAAAGCAACCTGAAAAGAAAATAGACTACTTAGTAAAACTGCTAAAAAGAATACTGGGGATTTAATTGAATGTTTCATAATTGTGTTTAAATGTTTCGGCAAAGATTTACATAAAAACCATTCTAAATTATGATAAAAGTCATGATTGAGATTTTTTTTAAAAACCTATCAATCATGAAACTTTAACTATTGAACAAAAAAAAAGCCGAAGTGTTTAACTTCGGCTATATAATATATGTAATAATTAATTTAATTATAATTAGAGGTCGCAACCTCAAAATCAGAATCTTTAGCTGCCAAATAGCGTTCTGCATCCAATGCAGCCATACAACCAGTTCCTGCAGCAGTAATAGCTTGCCTATAAACATGATCTGCGGCATCACCACTTACAAATACACCCTCTACATTGGTTTTACTTGTTCCTGGTACAGCATTAATAATATAGCCTGTTTCATCTAGATCTAAATAGTCTTTAAAAATATCTGTATTAGGCTTATGACCAATAGCGACAAAGAAACCAGTAGCTTCAATATCCTGCTTTTCATTGGTTTTATTATTAATTACACGAACACCAGTTACCACTTGTCCATCACCCAAAACCTCATCAGTTTCTGTGTTGAATAATATTTCGATGTTCTCTGTGTTTTTAACGCGTTTTGACATGATTTTAGAGGCTCTAAATTCATCTCGTCTCACTAACATGGTTACTTTTTTACAAAGTTTAGATAAATAATGAGCTTCTTCACAAGCAGAATCTCCTGCTCCAACAATCACAACTTCTTGATTTCTATAAAAGAATCCATCACAAACTGCACAAGCGGATACTCCACCACCTAATTTTAAATATTTTTGTTCAGAAGGTAAGTTTAAATATTTTGCAGATGCACCTGTAGAAATTATAATCGTATCGGCATGAATTTCTTTCTCTTCATTTACCCAAGCTTTATGAACATCACCTGAAAAATCGACCTTAGTAATCCAACCATGTCTTACATCTGTTCCAAACCGTTCTGCTTGCTTCTGTAATTGTATCATCATTTCAGGTCCTGTGATGCCATCAGGATACCCTGGGAAATTCTCAACATCATTAGTTGTCGTTAATTGACCACCTGGCTGCTCCCCTTGATATAAAACAGGAAACATATTTGCTCTAGACGCATAAATTGCAGCTGTGTATCCTGCAGGTCCAGACCCTATAATTAAACACTTTACTTTTTCAATTGTATCAGACATATTTTGTATTTTATTATATAAAACAAAAGTAGGTTTTTTGTTCAATTCCTTACAACGAAGTTATTAACAGTAATTATAGCGTCATAAATTTTATGAATCTAAGCACTTTCTGTTTATAATTTCGTAATTTAAAGGTGTTTAATAGTAAAACCCTAGAAATTATGTCGTACAAAATACTAGTTTTAAGTCTCGCTATGGTGTTTATATCTTCTTGTAAAGAACAAGACCAAAAGGCTACAGAAAATATTGAAACGGAAGAAATTTCAGAAATTAACAAAAAAGGCCTCAATGGCACCTGGGAACTCGTTGGGTTTTATAATTATAAAGATAATGTGGTGTTAGATTCATTTTCTAATAATACGATCTCAAGACAAATTAAAATGTACACCGATAGTAAGGTAATGTGGTGTAAACTTTTAAAAACCGATTCCATTGAATTTTTCGGATACGGTTCTTATAATTATAACGATGATGGTTTAACCGAAGTTTTAGAGTTCGGTTCTGCTTTTATGAATGAGATTATAGAAGAACAACAAGAGTTTAATTTTAAGCTCGAATTATCTGAAGATCGTTTTGAACAAATTGAGATAGATGAAGATGGTAATAAAATTTATTCTGAAAACTATAAACGCGTTGAATGATAGAATTAGAGCATAAAAAAATAGCCATGGAAATAAAAATTTCTATGGCTATTTTATTTTATAAATTTATATCCTGAGTTATTTCTTTACCACCCCTTTTAATAGAGACAGTACAAAAAGTACTATAAATATAAAGAAGACGATTTTAGCTATTCCTGCTGCTGCTCCTGCAATTCCTCCGAATCCTAGAACGGCTGCGATTAATGCTATTATAACGAATGTGATTGTCCAACGTAACATAATTATTTGGTTTTTAGTTAATAGATTAGTACTTCTAACCTTCCTTACAAAGATGGCTTATAATTCCGTAATAGATTTGCTCATATGCTATTGATCTTAACCAGATTACTAGATCTCATAGTCTTTCAAAAAAAAAGAGCGTATTCTAAAATATAGATTACGCTCTCTTTTTTGTTTTAAGATTTAGAATTTAAATTCTATTTTAAATTCTCTAAAGATTTAACTTTCGATAAATCCGATTCAATTTGATGTTTCTGTGATAACAAGATTGATTTTGTACTACTAGGTAAACTTGCTTCTTGCAATACCTCATCATACTCATTTACACTCGCTTTTTCACCTCTAATAGCTTCCTCTAACATTGATTCTTCATTATCGGCTGAAAACATAGCTTTAACGTCCATCCATGTTCTATGCGCTGCGCCAGTAAAACTTCCTCCTTTATCCACGTCTTGTCCAAAAGCTCTAATCTCTGATTTAAGATCGTGTCCAAAGGTTTTTCTTTCTAATGCTTTTCTATTGAAAAAAGTTCTTAAGCCGGAATGTTTTGTGTTTTCCGCAGCTTTTGTATACCCTTTTTCTGCATCGTAATTTTTCTCTAATAAACCGTTAAGTCTATTTCCTACTTCTTCTGTGTATGTTGCCATTTTTTTTTGAATTTTAATTTTAAGGTAATTTTTGTTAGATGCTTACCTTTTTACATCGATAGTGTTATTAGCACTAATTGATACTCAAAAGTAGTCATCTTATTAAGGGTTGATTAATTCAATTACTGAAGAAATTAACGCAATTAAATACAGACTAAAATCTTAACATATTTTAAGAAAAGTATGATTGATACAATTGGCTATTATTGAATATCAGTCTTATAGAAATAAAAAAAGCTATCCTTTTAATTAAAAAGATAGCTCTTATTCTAAGTATATTAATGTTACCTATGCGCTTCCATGTAAGCATTATATTTGGTGGCCAATGTCTGTTTTTCCTTTTCATTAAAGACTTTGCCCGATAGTTGAAAAAAGCTATGTTCTTCATCTTCTAAATGATGCTCCACCTTATGCTTCAAATCTTTCGCAATTTTTAACCATGCAGATGAATCCATTTCTGTTTTTTCTAACTGCTCAATAAGTTCATCAATTTCATGATGCTCTGCTATACCATGTCGCGCATGCTCTTGCATCATATCTGTAGGAATTAAAGGTTTATAAAAATGACGCTCCTCTGCATTAGCATGAAGCGTTAATTCTTTACGTAACTCTTTAAATAAATCGTGTCGTATTTTGGTATCACCAGAGGTGTCTACTAACTTATCCAATAAATCCCGTTGAATGTCGTGATCTTTCCTAATAGCTTCATATATATTCATAATTACTTGATTTTGGCTGATTTATACTGTTGCACAACAAAGCTAATTATAGAAACAAACTCTCATTTGCTCATATAATTGAAAAGTTAACTGTTATGACATGGTCTTTCTATAGTTATGCTTTATACATATTGACATACATGACGCAAACAAGTCATAATTCAACAAAAAATTGATATAAATTATTATCAGCCCAAACAACATAGGGACTATTCTTTATTAAACTAGGAAATTTTCACAGCCTAATTGAAGAATTTTGGAGAGAAAATAGCATCTTTCGATAGATCGCCAATGCTAAAGTTTAGGTGAAGCAAACTTACCTTTTAAAAAGCCAGTTTCTAATCATTGCGATAAAACTGTATTTTCCTGTTAATTTTAAGGCTGTGCTGATCCAGTTCAGAGGTTCTAAATCTTGTTTATATTCCGTTTTAATCAATTTAAGTTCCTCCCAAGCAATATCGCGCTCTAACTTATGACGTGTTAAATCGTTCTCTATTTCTTTAAATGTAGTATATGTTTTCATTTTAATTAAAAAATTTAAGTCCAACTTTCTTTATAATATACGCATTGAATTTAACTCTAAGTAAATAGATTAAAATCGAAATCACTACGTAAATAAGACCAACTAACAAGAATCCCAATGAATAACTATTTAGAGTATTACCCAATTCTAAAGCTCCTGCAATAGACAAGAAAACTAATCCTGCAAACAAGAGACTACCAACAGCTAAAACCTTAGTCACTAAGCTTAGTGAAAGGGTTAACTGCTGAAAAATCTTCAACTTAAAATATTGGTGAGACGCTCTAATATAGCGCTCACCAATATGAGAAGCTTTTTCTGTGGTGTGATTTATGTCATTAAATACACTCATGGATTATGCTTTTTTCTGTAAAGTTTTATTCTTTTCTTTTAAGTCTTTTAATTTAGACTCAAGTGTAGTAATCACATCTTCTGCTTTATAACTCGCATTAGAAACAATATAGTCTACTTGTTGATCTAAATTTTCTTTCTGTGATGCAATAGTATTACCTAAAGAATCTCTTAACTCAGTTGCTTTTTCAGCCATTAAGTCTCGTTTCGTTGCTGCTTCTTCTGCAATTCGTTGTCTTGTGACGCTACCTTTATCTGGTGCGAATAAAATTCCTAAGACTGCTCCTACTGCTGTTCCTGCTAATATTCCTAAAACTGTATTTCCGTTATTACTCATGATGATATGTTTTTTATTAATTTTAATGTTCAGCACGTTGCTGTATTACAAAGATATATCTAACCCCAATGAAAGCTTAGCTCTTTAGATATTGATATTAGCTGTAATGCTATTAATTATTAGCGTCAAACATTTAAGTAATAGAACTAACACAATTTGCTTAACCTGTTTAAATTTGAAAATATATTTATTATTATGAAATCTATAAAAACATACAATCCTTATAACGGAAATCATCTTGGAACCTATAAACAAGATTCAAAACCCCTATTAGAAGATAAACTTGAATTAGCAGATTCAACTTTTAAAACTTGGAAACAATTTGAAATTGAGGGTCGTATTGAATTATTACAAAATTTGGCTAACGAAGTATTTAAAAATAAGCAGTATTTAAGTCAACTTATGACTGAAGAAATGGGAAAACCAATTCTTGAAAGTGAAGCTGAAATTGAAAAATGCACTTATCTTATTGACTTTTATTCCAAAAATGCAGAACAATTTTTAGAAGATGATCTTATTGAAACCGAAGCGTACGAGAGTTTTATAAGTTATGATCCTTTAGGCTGTGTGTTAGCTATTATGCCTTGGAATTATCCGTTTTGGCAAGTATTTAGATTTGCAATTCCGACATTAACAGCGGGAAATGTGGCACTTTTAAAACACGCTTCTAATGTTACGGGTTGTGCCATTGCTATTGAAAAACTATTTATAGATGCAGGGTTCCCGAAAGGATGTTTTCAAACCCTAGTTACGGATCATGAGACTATTGAAGACCTTATGAGCAATGATATTGTAAAAGCAGTTTCCTTAACTGGCAGTGAAAAAGCAGGCCGAAAAATAGCAGAGCTTGCCGGTAAAAATTTAAAGCCGTCCCTTTTAGAATTGGGAGGAAATAATGCTTGCATCATTTTAAAAGATGCGGATTTAGAGAAATATATAGACACTATCGTTAAAGCGAGAATGCAAAACTCCGGACAAAGTTGTATTGCCGCAAAGCGATTTATAGTTGTAGAAGATATTTATGATGATTTTATTGAAAGATTCACATCTAAAGTAAAGGATTTAAAATACGGTAACCCACTAGAAGACGATACCACAATATCGTGTTTGGCTCGTGAAGATTTAGCTGAAACTTTAGAAAAACAAGTTCAAAAATCAATTGATTTAGGAGCTAAAGTCATAAAAGGTCATAAAAGAAATGGAGCTTATTACGAACCGACAATTCTAACCGAAGTAACTACTGAAATGCCCGTATTCAAAGAAGAAACATTTGGACCCGTTGCCGCTATTATGAAAGTAAAAACCGAAGATGAAGCTTACCAAGCTGCAGCAAATTCTAAATTTGGATTGGGAACTATGGTTTTTACTGCAGATTATGAAGCAGCGATAGAGCGTATTTCAGAAATTGAAGATGGTGGCTTTTTTATCAATGAGATGGTAAAATCTGATCCTAGACTACCTTTTGGTGGCACAAAAATTTCAGGATATGGTCGAGAATTATCTAAAGAAGGGATGTTGGCCTT
Source organism: Winogradskyella thalassocola (assembly GCF_900099995.1). Lineage (GTDB taxonomy): Bacteria > Bacteroidota > Bacteroidia > Flavobacteriales > Flavobacteriaceae > Winogradskyella > Winogradskyella thalassocola. Next base: position 113,602 of record NZ_FNCZ01000005.1, on the reverse strand, counting down.
TGTAAATATTAAGACAACGTATATTAACAAGTAAAAAATAGAAATTATGAAGTTTGTAAAAGAAGAAGAGGATGAATCAAGAGATTATATCCTTCAAAAAGATACGAAAACAAAATTTGGAGCGAAAATTATTATTCTTATACTTATCGTTTTAGTAGGGGCTGTAGTGGCTTCCGGTATTCATTTTAAATGGTTTTAAGGTTTTTAGTTACTTTTCCTAGAAGCTATGACACTTATAATTAATATTTGTGTTGCATGAAACAACATTAACGGTAACAATATAATACCTAAAGTAGCCATATTTCCGAAGAGTATTTTTGAGAAAACAGTCCCATGAACTAATGATTTTTTAGTCCCGCAAAATTGTGCAGTAATACGATCTTCCTTATTGAGATGTAATTTTCTAGCAAAAACACCTGTTAGAGAATAAACAATTGTAAATAGTACTAGAACGCCAATAAAAAGCAAGAGCAAATCTACAAGCGAAACGACACTAAAAATGTCATTATCAAATGATGCTGCAAAACTTTTATAGATTATTAAAAGAATAATAGACTTATCAAACAAGGTTAACTTACTACTGTGTTTACGTGCAAAATCACCCAAATACCGTTGTAGAAAAAGACCAAAAATTACAGGTAAAATAATTTGAACAATGAGTTTGATGTAAATCTCTGTAAAATCAAAATCTGTTTGTGTAGGATCTACAAACAAACCCATCCAAAGCGGTGTTAAAACAATACCGATAATTCCTGAAATACTTGCATTAAAAATTGCTGCAGGTATATTTCCTTTTGCCATAGCTACCATTACCACAGATGATGAGACTGTTGAAGGTAATGCTGCTAAGAAAAAGAACGCCAACCAAATGGTGTCTTGTGTTTCATTTTGAATAAGTGGGCGCAATAGTAAAATTAGTAACGGAAACATTAAAAATGTAGAACCTTGCACTAAAAGATGCAACTTCCAATTTTTAAGTCCTGCTTTAATTTGAGTTGGATTCAGTTTAAGTCCATAAAAAAAGAATATAAGCGAAATCCCTATCGCACTAATAGTGTCGATAGGGATTTCGCTATTTTCAATTCCCCATTGCGGAAAAAAGTAAGCCAATATTATAATTCCTATAATACATAGGACGAATTTATCAATTTTCATATTCGTTTATTAGGAGCATAGATTCTCTTTGCGAAATTAAAGACTCTTTTTAATAATTGCTCTAAAAATAATATCAAAAAATTGAATTCGTGTGGATGAAGCTAGAATAAAATCTTCCATCTATATATTCTTTATGCATTTAAATAGATAATCATTTCTCAATATTTCATTTATCTAAATAATAACACCTATTTCAAATTTAAAAACATTAAGAAATTTTAAAATAATTAAAGACCTTTGAAATGTGAAAACAACTACACTTTTTTTTAGCATTGTTTATGCTTTTGAAACCTACGATTCCATATGTGGAATACGCTGCTTTTTATGACTACACTAAAAATGAACTTTACGTTAATATAGATAAGCCTGAATTAGCTTGTAATGGTAAATATCATTAAAAAAAGGAATTCGCTAAAGTTTCAGATTCTGAAGAAGCAGGACGTACCAGAATTACAGGCCTTGTTGAAGATTACATGCGTTTTAGAGTCCCAAGATTAAGAAATATAGAATTTACTGCACCTTACGGTAGCTTTGGACAATTTACAACTTTAGAAGCTGATAATTTAGATCCTACTTTAAAAGAGAACTACAATAGAATTTCACTCTCGGAAGAAGAAAAAACAAATCTTATCGTTTTTATGAATACTTTAAGTGATGCTGAGTTTTTAGGTCTTAATTATTAAGTATCATGAAGAATTCATTCTTCATATCTTATCTCAGTAAATTCATTATAAGTACAGCAAATAGACACAATAAGGCTTATTTATTTTAAACAAAACCTAGTCACCTAAAGTCTATAACAACAAAAAACCTTGCAAATTTTAAATTCACAAGGTTTTTACAATATTAAGTCGGGGTGGCAGGATTCGAACCTGCGGCCTCCACGTCCCAAACGTGGCGCGATAACCGGGCTACGCTACACCCCGAATTTGTATTCCCAATTTCGGACTGCAAATATATAATTTTTCTTTATAATCCAACAACAATTGTCTAACTTTAAAGTCTTAATCTTTTTCAGACAATACTATTATGGATATGAAAAGCATCATTATCGGGTTAATCCTCTCTAGCACAATAGCATGCGCACAAGATAAAAATCCTAAAAATTCAGAAAACACTCACGAAGTTATCGTTTCAGACATTAATATTCCTTGGGGTTTTACCTTTCTTCCTGATGGTTCCATGTTAATTACAGAGAAATCTGGTGAATTAATTCATTTTAAAGATGGAAAAAAATCAAGTATTTCGGGTCTACCTGAAATCTATGTTCGTGGTCAAGGTGGATTATTAGATATTATTTTACATCCTAATTACGACCTAAACGGGTGGATTTATTTCTCTTATGCCTCCTCAGAAGGTGAAGACAGCGGAGGAAACACATCGATAGCAAGAGCAAAACTAGAAAACAATAGTTTAACAAACTTACAAGTTTTATATAAAGCCACACCGAACACTACAAAAGGCCAACATTTTGGATCGCGCTTAGTTTTTGACGATGCAGGCTACCTCTATTTTTCCATTGGAGAACGCGGAAACAGAGACGAAAACCCACAAGACATTACAAGAGATGGCGGAAAAATCTATCGCCTAAATGACGATGGCTCTATCCCAGAAGACAATCCTTTTGTTAATGACGCTGGAGCTAAAACGGCTATTTACTCTTATGGACACAGAAATCCTCAAGGTATGACGCTTCATCCAGATTCAAGACAAATATGGACTCACGAACACGGCCCTAAAGGTGGTGATGAAATAAACATCATTAAAGCTGGAAAAAATTACGGTTGGCCTGTTATTAGTTATGGTGTAAATTATGTTGGCACAAAATTTACAGATATCACCGAAAAAGAAGGTATGGAACAACCGATTCATTATTGGGATCCTTCAATTGCACCAAGCGGAATGGCATTTATTAAGAGTGACAAGTATGGTGATTGGGATGGTAACCTACTCGTAGGTTCTCTCAAGTTTAAATATTTAGACATGTGTACTTTAAAAGACAATAAAGTCATAAAAGAAGAACGATTACTCGATGGATTAGGACGCGTAAGATGTGTAGAACAAGGCTCTGATGGTTTTATTTACGTAGGTATAGAAGATTTAGGTATCGTAAAATTGATTAGAAAATGAAAAGAATAATTATTCTAGGAGTATCAATACTACTATTTGCTTCGTGCAATTCAAATACAAAAAAATCTAATCTAGTCGCTGACAATCAAGATTCATCGCAATTGAAAGCTAGTATTGAACGCGGCAAACTTGTATATGATGATATGTGCATCACCTGTCATTTACCAGATGGTAAAGGTGTACCAAGAGCGTTTCCACCATTAGCAGATTCAGACTATTTAAGAGAGAATCAAACCGAAAGCATCAAAGCTGCAAAATATGGCATGTCTGGCGAAATAAAAGTAAATGGCATTACCTACAATAGCACAATGGCTCCTTTAGGTCTTTCTAATGAAGAAGTTGCAGATGTTATAAATTATATTAATAATAGTTGGGGTAATACTATTGACAACTTTGTAACTCCGGAGAAAGTTTCCGAATTATAAATTCACAATTCTACTTAAATAAGTAAATTTGCAACAGTCAAATAAATCAAAACTAATATGCTAATTATAGGAATCGCAGGTGGTACAGGCTGCGGAAAAACAACTGTTGTAAATACCATTTTAAAAGAATTACCAGAAGGTGAAGTTGGAGTCATATCCCAAGATTCCTATTACAAGGATACCTCACATTTAAGTTTTGAAGAACGTGTTAAAATTAACTTTGATCATCCAAGATCCATAGATTTTGAATTATTAGAGCAACACCTCAAAGAATTAAGAGCAGGGAATAGTATTAATCAACCTGTATATTCATTTGTAAAACACAACCGAACAGGCGATGTTATTGTTACAAAACCAAGAAAGGTGATGATTGTTGAAGGGATATTAATATTATCTCATGCTGAAATCAGAGATCTTTTTGATATCAAAATATATGTACATGCGGATTCCGATGAGCGCTTAATACGACGTTTAAGACGAGATATCACAGAACGAGGTCGTGACATCAATGAAGTGCTTCAACGTTATCAATCGACTTTAAAACCCATGCATCAGCAATTCATAGAGCCAATGAAAGAGTATGCTGATATCATTATCCCAAATAACAAATACAATACGGTCGCTGTAGATATCGTTAAAACCATAATCAACGAACGCTTGTAATGTCAAAATTCAATATTAAATATCTAAAACCATTTAAGAACATCTATGTGATTGTTCTGATTGTTTTTGTGGTTTGGATGTTATTTTTTGATGCCCATTCATGGCTGTTTCATCATGAATTAAATGGGGATATTAACGAATTAGAATACCAAAAAGAACACTACCGTAACGAAATGGCTAAAGACAATAAAGCCATTAAAGAATTAAGCACAGACGAAGGTATTGAGCGCACAGCACGAGAAACCTATTACATGAAAAAGCCTAACGAAGACATCTTCATTATAGAATACGAAGATAGTATTCCGAAACAAAAAAAAGATGAGTAAATCATTATTTAAAGATTTTGAACCCATGTCCTCAAAAGCATGGAAACAAAAAATACAAGTAGATCTCAAAGGTGCAGATTACAACGACACGCTAATCTGGAAAACCAACGAAGGTATTAATGTGAAACCATTTTACCACGCTGATGAATTTGAAACATTACCAGAAATTTCAAACAGTAAAGCCACCGATTGGAAAATCTGCCAATCTATTGCAGTCATTGATGCCAAAACTGCCAATTCGAAAGCTTTAGATGCGATAAACCGTGGTGCAGAAAGTTTAATATTCAATATTGAATCAGAAACTGTTTCCATTAAGGATTTGTTTCAAGATATCGACCTGACTAAAACAAGTATTGATGTTAAATGTGATTTTCTTTCTAAAAACTATGTTGAAAACATCCTTGATGTCACTCTGAGCGCAGTCGAAGAGTCTCGAGTAAATATCCATACAGACATCATTGGCAACCTAGCCAAAACAGGCAATTGGTACGACAACCTCAACGACGATCACAGTAAATTAGATTCTATTGTTAAATCAACCAATCAAATTAGTGTTGATTTAGGTTTATATCAAAATGCCGGCGCCACCATAGTGCAACAATTAGCGTATAGCTTAGCACATGCTAACGAATACTTAAATCATTTTGAAGGTAGTAAAAACTGGTCCCCAAGCGAAGTTGAAGTAACCTTTAACGTAGCTACAGGTTCAAACTACTTCTTTGAAATTGCCAAAATCAGAGCGTTACGTCAACTATGGACAACTCTAGCTTCAGAATATGGTGCAAGTACAGATTGCAGAATAATTGCCACTCCAAGTAAACGCAATAAAACCATTTACGATTATAACATCAATATGTTACGAACCACAACCGAATGCATGAGTGCTATTCTAGGTGGAGCAAATGTAATTTGTAACTTACCATACGACACTTTATTTCATAAGTCAAACGAATTTGGAGAACGCATCTCCAGAAATCAACTCTTAGTTTTAAAGAATGAAAGCTATTTCGATAAAGTAAATAACCCAGCCGATGGAGCCTATTATATTGAAAGCTTAACTGAACAATTAGCCGAAAACGCATTAAATCTCTTTAAAGATATTGAAGCCAATGGAGGTTTTTTAAGCCAGCTAAAAGAAGGCACTATTCAACGAAAACTTAAAGAAAGTGCAGCTAAAGAACAAGCCGATTTTGATGCTAAAAAAATAGTCTTATTAGGCACAAACAAGCATCCAAATTCAGAAGACAAAATGAAAACTGATATAGAAATTAGTCCATTTTTGAAAATTGAAAAGCGAAAAACCTTAATTGAACCAATCATTGAAAAAAGACTATCTGAAAAATTGGAAATCAAAAGATTAAGCAAGGAGTAAAACTCACTATAGAAAAAACCTATAGTAGCTTTACACCCTTAAAAACACATTCATAATGTCAAGAAAAAATCTTCAACATATAATTTTAAAGAAGGAAGCACGAAGCTTAAATCCTGAAGGCGAGAACGACTTTTTAACTGCTGAAAATATCAGAGTAAAATCGTCGTATTCAAAAGAGGATATTCAAGACTTAGAACATCTTAATTTTGTTGCAGGTATCGCACCAAACCTTCGTGGACCATATTCAACTATGTATGTTCGCAGACCTTGGACCATTAGACAATATGCTGGGTTTTCAACAGCAGAAGAAAGCAACGCATTTTACAGAAGAAACTTAGCCGCAGGACAAAAAGGCCTATCAGTCGCTTTCGATTTAGCAACACATAGAGGATACGATTCTGATCACGAACGTGTTGTTGGTGATGTTGGTAAAGCTGGTGTCGCCATTGATTCTGTCGAGGACATGAAAATTTTATTCGATCAGATCCCCCTCGATAAGATGTCGGTTTCTATGACAATGAATGGAGCCGTCTTACCCATTATGGCATTTTATATTGTAGCAGCCGAAGAACAAGGGGTTCAACCAGAGCAACTTGCAGGAACCATTCAGAATGACATCTTAAAAGAGTTTATGGTTAGAAACACTTACATCTACCCACCTACTCCATCTATGACGATTATCTCAGATATCTTTGAATATTCTAGTAAGAACATGCCCAAATTTAACAGCATCAGTATTTCGGGATATCACATGCAAGAGGCTGGAGCCACTTGTGATATTGAATTAGCATACACTTTAGCAGACGGCTTAGAATACATCAGAAAAGGCCTTGAAGCAGGTATGGATATTGACACCTTTGCCCCGAGACTATCGTTCTTTTGGGCCATTGGCATGAATCACTTTATGGAAATCGCAAAAATGCGTGCAGCCCGTATGCTTTGGGCGAAACTCGTAAAGCAATTTAACCCAAAGAATCAAAAATCATTAGCACTAAGAACCCATTGCCAAACCTCTGGCTGGAGTTTAACTGAGCAAGATCCTTTTAATAATGTAGCACGAACTTGTATTGAAGCTTCTGCAGCTGCTTTTGGTGGTACACAAAGCCTGCACACCAACGCTCTAGACGAAGCAATTGCCTTACCAACTGACTTTTCTGCTCGTATCGCAAGAAACACACAGATTTACTTACAAGAAGAAACTCATATTACAAAAACCGTTGACCCCTGGGCTGGCAGCTATTATCTTGAAAAATTAACTGACGATATCGTTAATGAAGCCTGGAAGTTAATCCAAGAAGTTGAGGATTTAGGCGGCATGACCAAAGCGATTGAGGCTGGTATTCCAAAACTACGAATCGAAGAAGCTGCAGCTCGCAAACAAGCCCGAATAGACTCAACTCAAGATGTTATTGTTGGCGTTAATAAATACCGCTTAGAACAAGAAGATCCGATTTCAACTCTAGAAGTTGATAACCAAACGGTTAGACTACAACAAATCGAACGCTTAAACAGCATAAAAGCAAGTCGTGATAATTCTGCTGTAACCGAAGCATTGTCAAAATTAACAGAAGCCGCAAAGACAAGTGAGGGAAATTTATTAGCTTTAGCGGTAGATGCAGCAAGAAAACGTGCAACATTAGGCGAAATAAGCGATGCTTTAGAAGCTGAATTTGGACGACACAAAGCACAAATTAAATCATTTTCAGGTGTGTACAGCAAAGAAATAAAAGACGATAAGAGTTTCCAAAAAGCAAGAGAACTTGCCAACCAATTTGCAGAACAAGATGGTCGTAGACCTCGAATCATGATCGCAAAAATGGGACAAGACGGTCACGATAGAGGCGCAAAAGTTGTAGCTACTGGCTATGCCGATGTGGGCTTTGATGTCGATATTGGACCACTCTTCCAAACACCTAAAGAAGCAGCTAAACAAGCTGTTGAAAATGACGTACACATCTTAGGTATATCTTCCTTAGCAGCAGGACATAAAACATTAGTACCTCAAGTAATAGACGAACTAAAAAACTATGGTCGCGATGACATTATGGTGATTGTCGGAGGCGTCATTCCGAAGCAAGATTACCAATATTTATTTGATGCTGGAGCTATTGCTGTCTTTGGACCTGGAACCAAAATTAGTGATGCCGCCATTCAAATATTAGAAATCTTAATTGATTAAAATAAAAAAGGCACTGTTGGTTAACAGTGCCTTTTTTTTATTCAAACTAATAGATACTAAATCTAGTCGTCTATTTTCTTTACTTCTTCCTTCTTTATTTCAAAGCTCTCGTAATCTCCAGCATTCACAACTGTCCATTTTTTAAAATCTTTAAAATAGGTCTTAATAGCTTTATTAACATCTTCAACTGTTAAACCTTTTACTTGCTCTTCTATCTCCTTTTGAAACATCATGTCTCTATCATAATACAAGTTGTTATTAATTGTACTAGAAAGCTCATTATCTTTTGCTCTAGACACACTTTGCGCTTGTACCCATCCTTTAACAGCGTCTTCTAATTCCTGCTCTGTAATACCATCTTTTATAAAACGTGCAATTTCTTCATCAAATCCTTGTTGCACTTTTGCTTCATTTTCAGGAGCGTATATCGCATAAATATACATCGCAGAATTTCTGTCATCCTTACCTCCATCTACATTAACTCCACCACCAGCACCATAACTGACACCATCTTGCTGACGTAATCTTGTGGCGATACGAGAGTTTAAGAAACCACCACCGAATACAGAACCTGCAACCTGTAACGCTGCATAATCTTTATCGTATTCACTACCTTCAAAGTTTAAGAAACCAAGCGTAAAGGCATTTTTCTTATCTGGTGTAATAATCTTTTCGTTTGCTGGCTTATTTCCTGAAAACGGATCTTTAATTTCGGAATATGGTAAATCAGATTTAAAATCCGAAAATTCGTTTTCAAAATATGTTTTTAATTCTTCTTCATCTATATTTCCTATAGCTATAAGGTTAGCACTATCTGAAATTCCATAGAAATCATTATAATAGGCTTGCATACCTTCAACCGTAACATTATTGATAGCTTCAACCTCTTCCTCTAAGGTCATATTATATAAAGGATGACCTTTTTTATATTTCTGATTAATCGCACCCAATCTTTTTTGAACTAAAAATTGTGGCTCTGTTTTATTGCTTTCAATACTTGCTAATTCTTCAGCTTTAAGCTTCTCCAACTCTGCATTATCAAAAGCAGGCGTTTTAAGCATCTCAGTCATAAGCATCAATGTTTCTTTAAGATTTTCCTTAGTAGAGCTTACGTAAGCCGTAGTTTTACCATTAGAACCACTAAAAAACACAGAGGATTTTAACGCACTTAATTTATCTTCGATATCTTGTCTAGATTTAGATGTCGTGCCTTTATTTAACATTCTAGCCGTAAAACTAGCAACGTTCCCTTTATTCATTAAGTCATCAACTCCTCCATTTCTAAACGTAAAGGATACATTTACGGTTTCACCTCTATTATCCTTTTTTATAAATCCATATTCAATCTTACTTTCTGAAAGCTCACCAGAATCTAATGTCTTTTGAATGTTTTCATAACTAACATCAAACGCCTCACCTGCACTGAGGGCTTCTTTTCCTTTATAGTTAGATACTAAATCCTCCAAGCCTTCGGTATGAGGGATTTCGATTCTCATAGGTGTTTTTGTTGGTATAAAATTCCCAACAGTCCGGTTCGTTTTAATAAAATAGCGTCCCAAAACATGATTTACTTGTTCTAATGTAGCGGACTCAATACGATCTCTATGAATAAACATTAATCTCCAGTCACCTGCTCCAATAAATTCACTTGTAAATGTTCCTAAATATGAAGAGTTTCTACTAATCTGATCTATTTGTTTTAAGATATTAGCCTTAGCTCTTTTAAGCTCTTCTTCGGTAATTGGGTTTTCTCTTAACCCATCAAATAAATTTAATAAGGTCGTTTCTGCTGTCTCAATCGATTTATCTGAAGGCACATCAACATTAAAATACATAAACCCAGGCTCTTTGGTAAAAGGTGAAAAACTCCAAACTGACGAAGCTTGCTTCTCTTCTACTAAGGCCTTATATATACGTCCTGAAGGTTGGTCCGTTAAAATGTTTTCAACAAGAGCCATTGGAGCATAATCTTCATGTGATCCTGCAGGTGTATGAAATAATGCCGATACTAATTGCAAATCCCCAACGCGACTTAACTCTACTCTTTTTTCACCATCTTGCGCTGGTTCAATTGTAGGAACATCAACTAAAGGAATTTCAGGGTTTTTAATACTACCAAATTTTTTATTTATTAAAGCTAATGTCTTTTCTACCTCAAACTTACCAGTAACCATTAATACAGCATTATCTGGTCTGTAATACTTTTTGTAAAACGCTTTTAGATTTTCAATTGGCACACGTTCGATATCCGACTTATTACCAATAGTCGATTGGCCGTAATTATGCCACAAGAACGCTGAACTTATAACCTTCTCCATAAGCACTCCAGTTGGACTATTTTCACCAGATTCAAATTCATTCCGAACTACAGAAAATTCTGAATCTAAATCTTTTTTTGCAATGTATGAATTCACCATGCGGTCAGCTTCTAAATCTAAAGCCCAATCTATATTATCTTCTGTAGCGTTAAACGTTTCAAAATAATTGGTACGATCATACCAGGTTGTTCCATTTGGTCTTGCACCACGAGCGGTTAACTCCTTTGGAATATCTGGATGATTAGGAGTGCCTTTAAACACTAAGTGCTCTAACAAGTGCGCCATTCCTTTTTCCCCATAGCCCTCATGCCTAGAACCTACTTTGTAAGTAATATTCACAGTAACAGTTTGTGAAGAATTATCAGGGAACAACAAGACCTTAAGGCCATTATCTAACATATACTCTGTAATCCCTTCTACAGAAGCTGTTTGTTTGGGTTGTGCCTCAATAATACTCGACAAGCACAAGGTTAGCAGCAATAATACTACTGAACGGTAATTCATTTTCATAATGGATTATATTTTTAGTTAGTTGAAAGATAAATATAATTTAACTGACATTAACTTAGTGACTTAACTTTTTTTTTTGAAATAACTATCTTTGACAATTAATTTACGATCTATATAAAAAGAGTTAATACGAGAGAATTCCTAATATAAATTCATGACAAAAAACAGAATTACCAAAATTTCTAAATACACATTTTTAATTCTGTTAGCGGTAGGGTTATTGCTTTTCTATTTCCTTTTTCCTCGTTTTATAATAGAAAAAAGAAACCCTATTATAGAGTCATTTAAAACTCAAAAAGTCATCAGCAATACTCCTGGACAAAATGATAACTCCAAATTCAAAAGAAAAAAGTTAACAATAACAACTTATGATAACCTTAAACACTACGCACTATTAACGTATGCTAATATAGCCGAACCTAAAGGCACTATCATTTTACTACATGGAAGCAGCCACACCAAAGAACATTTTCTTGAATTAAGTGAATTTCTTTCAATTAACGGCTTTAATTCTGTAGCGATAGATATAAGAGGATTCGGTGAAAGTGAAGGTCAATTTTTTACTCACGGAGTTAAAGAAACGAAAGATATTCAAAAATTAATTGATGACTTAATTACTAAAGAAGGGTTAGACAATATTGGTATCTGGGGACAATCTATTGGAGGAGCACTCGTGCTTCAAACGATGGGAGTAGATAAACGTATTAAATATGGCGTATCAGAAAGTTCTTATACCGATTTAAAATCTAACATACGAAGTTTTTTCAGGCGTCACACAGGAGTCAACCTTCCTTTCATCAGCGATTTCTTAGTAAATAGAGCCGGCAGTATTGGTGATTTTGACCCTAACGACGCAAGTCCCCTTAAATATAGTAAACGCGTTACACAACCAATTCTTGTTATACACGGTGGTAAAGACAAGCCCATAAACATTTCAAATGGTCGGGCAAACTACGACAATATTAAAAGTAATGATAAAGAATTTATAGAGGTTGAATCTGCTGGACATTCAGATATATGGAAAATTGGAGGTGATGATCTTTTTAATACTATTCTACAATTCTTAAATAATCAAGCCAAAACTTCTAACTAAACAATTAGTTAAAATTTTGTTATTCCTTTACATATCATGATTTTATATTTAAATTAGAAGAATATTCTTATAAAATATTAATCTATTAAACCCATCAATCAATGAAAAAACTAGTTTTCAGTACAGCATTATTGTTGTGCTTAGCCATCGCATTGCCTTTAAATGCTCAGGTTGTAGAAACAAGATCAAAAGTTACTTACAATCCATCTGATCCGATTCCCATAGATTCTAATGTTAAAACAGGTACTTTAGAAAATGGCCTCACCTATTACATTCAAAACAATCCTAAACCAGAAAACAAAGTAGAATTGAGATTAGTCGTTAACGCTGGCTCAATTTTAGAGGATGAAGACCAATTAGGACTTGCACACTTTATGGAGCATATGTGTTTTAATGGCACTAAAAACTTCAAAAAAAATGAATTAGTTGATTACCTTCAAAGTATTGGAGTAAAGTTTGGAGCGCACCTCAACGCTTATACAAGTTTTGACGAAACCGTTTACATCCTTCCTATTCCGAGTGATGACCCTGAAAAACTTGAAAAAGGATTTCAAATCATAGAAGATTGGGCTCACAACGCGCTTTTAACCGATGAAGAGATAGACAATGAACGCGGCGTTGTTTTAGAAGAATACCGCTTAGGTAAAGGTGCAGACGAGCGCATGATGCAAGAATACTTACCAAAAATGATGCATGGCTCCATGTATGCTGAACGCCTTCCGATCGGAACTAAAGAAAATTTAGAAACTTTTAAATACGAAAGCCTAAAACGTTATTACAAAGATTGGTACAGACCAGATTTAATGGCCGTGATTGCGGTTGGAGATATTGATGTTGCTACGTTAGAAGAAAAAATAAAATCTCATTTCGGTCATATCAAAAATCCTAAAAACCCAAAACCAAGACCGTCATTCGATTTACCTAATCATAAGGAAACCTTTGTCGCTATTGAGTCTGATAAAGAAGCACCATTCTCAAACGTGCGATTAATGTTTAAAGACAAGGTAAATTCTAAACCAGATGTTACTTATGCCGATTACAGAAAATCAATGGTAGAGAATTTATTTTCTCAAATGATTAATAATCGTTTAGATGAAATTAGAAACGGAGACAATCCTCCTTTTGTATATGGATTCACTTATTACGGAGGCACATATGCGCGCACTAAGAATGCATTTCAATCTTCTGCTATGACGAGCCCAACAGGGCAATTAGACGCTCTAAAAACGTTGTTAGCTGAAAATGAACGTGTTCGTCAACACGGCTTCTTTGAAGGTGAATTTAATCGTGCTAAAAAAGACATCATTGCCAATATGGAACGTGCTTTTAAAGATAGAGACAAAATGGAATCTAATAGAATCGTAGGACGATACGTTAGTAATTTTTTAGAGCAAAACCCTATTCCTAGTATGGATTGGAGATTTGATTTTACAAGTTCACAGTTACCAACCATTACATTAGATGAAGTTAACGCGCTAATTACATCTTACATCAAAGAAGATAACCGCGTGGTTATTCTTACCGGTCCAGAAAAAGAAGATTTAGAACAAGTTAAAGAAGCACAAGTATTAGAATTATTAGATTCTGTTAAGACAATGGATTTAAAACCTTACGAAGATAAAGCTGTTGCTTCTTCTTTAATTACCAAAATGCCTTCAAAAGGGAGTATAAAAGAATATAAAACGGATGAAACGCTTGGCACAACAACTTTGGTTTTAAGTAATGGAGCTACAGTGACCTATAAAAAGACTGATTTTAAAAATGATGAAATTTTATTTGATGCGTTTAGCTACGGAGGAACTTCATTATATTCAGATGAAGAATACAAAGCCACTTCTAATGCTAACGGAGGTTTAACAGAAGCCGGAGTCAATGGTTTTGGCAAGATTGAATTAGGTAAAATGATGTCTGGTAAAATCGCCAATGTAAGATTATCAATTGGCACCTATAGTGAAGGTTTCTCTGGAAACACAACACCTAAAGATTTAGAAACGTTGTTTCAATTAACCTATTTACACTTTACGGCTTTAAATAAAGATGAAAATGCCTTTAGAAGCTTCGCCGATAAGCAAAAAGCATTTTTAGGCAATCTGTTGTCTAGTCCACAATTTTATTTTCAAGATCAATTGTCTGAGTTTATATATGGTAAAAATCCAAGATACACAGGATTTCCTACAGCAGAAGACATGGATAATGCGGATTACAACTTAGCTTACGAAAAATACAAAGAACGTTTTGCTGATGCAGGTGATTTCAATTTCTATTTTGTGGGTAACATCGACGAAACTAAACTCGTTGAATTATGCGAAACCTATTTAGCAAGTTTGCCATCAACAGGAAGTAATGAATCTTATAAAGTAAGCGATTTTAGACCACTAACAGGTTCTCACGAAAAGATTGTAGAGAAAGGTGAAGATCCTAAGAGCTCTGTAAGAATAACCTATCATGGCCCAACGGATTACGATGAAAAAGAAGCTCATGCTTTGAAAAGTTTAGCTGAAGTTTTATCAATTAAATTAATTGAAAAATTACGAGAAGAAGAAGGAGGCGTATACGGAGCTGGTGCTAATGCAAGTATAAGTAATATGCCATATGACTGGTTTAGATTTAATATTAGTTTTCCATGTGGTCCAGAAAATGTTGATAAACTTATAACAGCAACTATGAAAGAAGTCGATCTTTTAGTCAAAGAAGGTCCAACGGAAGTTGATTTAGAAAAAGTTAAAAAGGCTCAAATTTTAGATTACAAAGAAGATTTAAAAACGAATAGATTCTGGTTAGGACAGCTAAAAAATGCAGACTATCTCAAAAAAGACGCTCATAACATCTTAAAATTTGAAGATGCTGTAAACAGCCTAACTGTTGCCGATTTACATGATGTCGCTAAAAAATATTTAACGCAAGGTTATATCACTGGTATTCATAATCCAGAAAAATAAGATTATCCCTATAATATTAAGCAGCCTTCATTACTTCAATTGAAGGCTGCTTTTTTTTATGGAACTGTTAACAACTTCAATTTCTTAAAGTCGTAAATAATCGTAATTTTAAGCCCTTATATTTAACCAAATCATTTAATGGGTAAAATCATTGCGATAGCAAATCAAAAAGGAGGAGTTGGTAAGACAACAACCTCAGTAAATTTAGCCGCTTCTTTAGGTGCACTAGAGAAGAAAGTACTGCTTATAGATGCCGATCCTCAAGCCAACGCAAGTTCTGGTTTAGGCATTGATGTAGATACGGTTGCCATAGGCTCATACCAAGTTATAGAACATTCTGCGAATGCAAAAGAAGCTATTGTAACTTCTAACGCACCAAATGTAGATGTCATGCCTGCGCATATCGACCTTGTGGCTATTGAAATTGAATTGGTAGATAAAGAAGAGCGTGAGTATATGCTTAAAAAAGCTATCATCGATTTAAAATCGGAATATGATTATATCTTAATCGATTGTGCTCCGTCTTTAGGATTATTAACTTTGAATGCTTTAACAGCGGCAGATTCGGTTATTATACCTATTCAATGCGAGTATTTTGCACTTGAAGGTTTAGGCAAACTGTTAAATACTATTAAAAGTGTACAGAAAATCCATAATGAAGCGTTAGACATAGAAGGCTTATTGCTAACGATGTTTGATTCGCGTTTACGCTTATCTAATCAAGTTGTAGAAGAAGTACAAAAACACTTTAGTGATATGGTGTTTGATACTATTATTCAACGAAACGTACGTTTGGGTGAAGCACCAAGTTATGGTGAAAGCATTATTAACTATGATGTAAGTAGTAAAGGTGCAGCAAATTATTTGAGTTTGGCCAAAGAGCTGATTAAGAAAAATGAATTATAATGGCGAAAGCGACAAAAAAACAAGCATTAGGACGTGGTCTTTCAGCTTTACTGAAAGATCCTGAAAACGATATCAATTCAGCAGAGGATAGAAATGCAGATAAAGTAGTTGGTAATATAGTAGAGCTAGATATTGAGAGTATTGAGGTCAATCCATTTCAACCAAGAACCAATTTCAATGAAGAAACATTAAGAGAACTGGCGTCTTCAATTCGCGAGCTTGGTGTTATACAACCTATCACTGTTAGAAAATTAGCTTTTAATAAATACCAATTAGTATCTGGAGAACGCCGTTTTAGAGCTTCAAAATTAATAGGATTAGAAGCCATTCCTGCATACATAAGAATTGCGAATGACCAAGAGTCGTTAGAAATGGCTTTGGTAGAAAACATTCAACGTCAGGATTTAGATCCTATAGAAATCGCCTTATCGTATCAACGCTTAATTGACGAAATTCAATTAACGCAAGAGCAAATGAGTGAGCGCGTTGGAAAAAAACGTTCTACGATAGCTAACTATTTACGTTTATTAAAGTTAGACCCAATTATCCAAACAGGTATACGCGATGGTTTTATTAGCATGGGTCATGGACGAGCTATGGTTAATATAGAGGATCAAATTGACCAACTCGAAGTTTACGAAAAAATCATTACAAATAAACTTTCCGTTAGAGCTACAGAACAATTAGTAAAAAACTTAAATTCTGATACTCCTGCTAAAACAGAAGAACCTAGCTTCGAAATCCCTAAACACATTAAAAAAGGGGTTAAGGACTTTTCTGAATATTTTGGTCATAAAATAGACGTTAAGGTTACAAAAAACGGAAGCGGAAGAATAACAATACCTTTTCATTCTGAAGAAGATTTCAACCGAATAAAAAAATTAGTTCAACGTGACAAATAAAGGTTTTTACAGTCTTTTAATGTGCTTGTTCTCTGTGCTCTTTTCATTTTCTCAAATTGAAAAAGACAGCACTAGTATTGCTATAGAGGAAAGTCCAATTATTGCAAATGAAACTTTAGTAAAAAAGGAAATAGACCCTTTAAGACCTTCTAAAGCTGCGTTTTATTCTGCAGTACTTCCTGGTTTAGGCCAAGCATACAACAAAAAATATTGGAAAATTCCGATTGTTTGGGGTGCCATAGGTACTGGCGTTTACTTTTTTGTAAGAAACGATAAGCAATTTGACCGCTATAGAGATGCTTATAAAAGTCGTTTGGCTGGTTTTAAGGACGATGAATTTTATAATATAATTTCAGACGATGGACTTATTAGAGCACAAGAACAGTTTAGACGAAATAAAGAAATGTCTATCTTAATAACCTTGGGCTTATACGCCCTAAATATTTTAGATGCTAATATAGACGCGCATTTACTCCAATTTAATGTCGACGAAAATCTAAGTCTCAGTCCACATTATCAATATAATCAAATGGAAAACACTTCGGATTTAGGACTAACGTTTAATTTTAAATTTTAACATGAAAATAGCTTTACTCGGTTATGGACGAATGGGAAAAAGTATTGAGGCTATAGCTGTTAATCGCAGTCACAGTATTGTATTAAAAGTATCAGATGCCAACTCTAATTATGATTTTTCTGATGCTGATGTTGCCATAGACTTTAGTATCCCCTCGGTTGCCGTAACTAACATAAAAAAAGCATTGGACGCTGGAGTTCCTGTTATTTCAGGAACCACAGGTTGGTTAGATCATTACGATGAGATTATTGACTATTGCAATTCTAAAGACGGTTCATTTCTATATGCTTCAAATTTTAGTTTAGGTGTTAATCTTTTCTTTGAACTCAACAAAAAATTGAGCGAATTAATGTCTGGTTTTTCTGAATACACTACAGAAATAGAAGAAATTCATCATACACAAAAATTAGACGCACCAAGCGGAACGGCAATTACGTTAGCGGAACAGATTATAGCGCAAACTAATTATAATAATTGGACTTTAGACGCGCCAAAATCTAACGAAATTAAGATTGATGCTAAACGCATTGAAGGGGTTCCAGGCACACATGAAATCACCTATAATTCTGAAGTAGACGCTATAAGCATAAAACATACAGCACACAGTAGACAAGGTTTTGCTATGGGAGCCGTAATCGCTGCAGAATGGATTAAAGATAAAAAAGGCATCTTTAGTATGAAAGATGTGTTAAACATTGGTTAATTTGCCAATATATTGCAACGAATTAAAATAATTTTCAACCTATTTAGATTAAATAACATATTATGAGCTGGACGCAGTGGTTTATCTTTTTACTCATTATACAAATCATACATGGCCTAGGTACATGGAAATTATATATTAAAGCTGGGAGGCAAGCATGGGAAGCATTTGTGCCTGTCTACAACGCCGTTGTTTTAATGAAAATTATTTCACGCCCTTGGTGGTGGGTGATTTTAATGTTTTTACCAATTGTAAATCTTATTATGATTCCTGCAGTATGGGTAGAAACTGCTCGTTCTTTTGGTAAAGACAGTAAAATCGATGCGCTTTTATGCATTGTTACTCTAGGTTTTTATCTTTTCTATCTCAACTATGCGGCCGATGTTAATTATATTGAAAACCGCGAATTAAAACCGAAAACGTCATCAGGAGAATGGATTAGCTCTATTCTTTTTGCTGTAGTAGCAGCTACGATTGTACATACGTATTTCTTTCAACCATTTGTGATTCCATCATCATCTTTAGAAAAGTCTTTATTGGTTGGTGACTTTCTTATTGTGAGTAAGTTTCATTATGGTGCACGTACGCCGATGACAACCGTTGGGGCACCAATGGTACATGATACTATTCCTGTATTAGGAAAAAAATCTTATTTATATAACGATAATTTCGAAGAACGCAATACATCATGGATCAATAAACTACAATTGCCATTTTTTAGATTCCCAGGTTTCGAAAATGTGGAACGTAACGATATTGTTGTTTTTAATCAGCCAGCAGATACGTTGCTGAACATGAATGATTTTAATCCAGATCGGAATTACTACAAGCCTATCGACAAAAAAACAAACTTAGTAAAGCGCTGTGTTGGTATTGCCGGTGACACTTTAGAAATTAGAAATGGGTATGTCTTTATTAACGGGAAACAAAATAAGTTACCACCAAGATCTCATCTTCAGTTTTCTTACGATATTACGTTTAAGAGACAATTACAACCTCTGCGAATTATCGATATTTTAAAGAAATATGATATCACAGATCATTTAGGTTACGGCACTACGGAAGGCTCTTATTCTATACCTGCTGCAACAGATGAGGCGATAGCAAAATTAAGATTGCACCCTGAAGTCGCTTCAATAGTACCGACAAAACAAGTAAAAGGCGTTGATGGAAATATTTTCCCAAGAGACAAAAATTACCCTTGGAATACGGACTACTTTGGTCCGATGTGGATTCCTAAGGCTGGAGGTACTGTAAATTTAACTACTGAAAATATTTCTATATATAAACGTGCCATTTCAGAATACGAAGGTCACAAAGTTGTGACTAGAGGTAATCAAATTTTTATTGATGATCAACCAGCTACATCATACACTTTTCAGCAAGATTATTACTGGATGATGGGAGATAACAGACATAATTCTGTTGATAGTCGTTATTGGGGATTTGTACCTAACGATCATATTTTTGGTAAACCTGTTTTTATTTGGATGAGTATTGATGGTATTAATGATGGTATTAAAAACTGGAGTTTCCGTTGGGATCGTATATTTACAACTGTAACTGGTCCTAATGAGCGTACGTCTTACCTTATTCCTTTTATAATCTTTATTGTAGGGCTCACATTCTTTAACAAATGGAGACGAAAGAAAAAGGCAAAACAGAGTTAATGATTCTTGGTTGTTAAATAGAGATTGATTTTACAGACATGAATAGCCTTATACATCCAACATATTTCCCAAATATTGCACATTTTTGGGCTGTTGTGAATGCCGATTCGATACATCTTGAAGTCTTTGATAATTATCAAAAACAATCCTACAGAAACCGAACCGAAATTTATGGGGCTAATGGAAAATTGGCTTTAACAGTCCCTGTAAGTTACACTCAGAAAAACAGACAGCTATATAAAGATGTGAAGATTGCTAATGAAGAGCAATGGCAACTCCTCCATTTAAAGTCGCTACAATCAGCTTATAGCATGTCTCCTTTTTTTGAGTTTTATATCGATGACTTTTTGCCGCTATTTGAAAATCAATTTGATTATATATTAGACTTCAATTTAAAGTGTTTAGAAGTGCTTATTAGTAGTCTTCAATTGGACATTAAGCCTGTTCAAACGACTCTATTTGAAAAAGAGCCTATTGATAAAATAGATTATAGAAATTTAGTAAAACGAAATTCTGAAGTCAAAACCTTTGAACCTTACACCCAAGTTTTTAGCGAGAAACATGGATTTATTTCTAATCTTAGTATTTTAGACCTTTTATTTAATGAAGGCCCCAATACAGAACTGTATTTAAAAAAACAGGAATTATTACTTAATTAACTGAGGTAATTTCTCGAAAATTTCAATGATGACACAGCGTTATCTAAGTGCTAATCTAAAATAGTGATTCCATAACATAAATAATGCTTCAATCCTCTATTCATTACGGCATACACTTTGGCTTACCTTTAGTAGTGGCTATCGTATTTTATAGAACGTATTGGCTGAAGGCTTATGCGATTATGATATTGGGCATACTCATCGATTTAGATCACTTATTAGCGAATCCTGTTTTTGACCCTAACCGATGTAGCATCAATTTTCATCCGCTTCATTCCTACTATGCCATTGCTGTTTATATAGTGCTGCTAATTCCTAAAAAGGTACGATTGATTGGTCTCGGATTGATAATTCACATTATTGCAGATACCGCAGATTGCTGGCTCATGTAGTTTATGGTAAACTAAGCGTCGTTTTTATAGGATAATGATCTGACAGTTTTACATCAAATGTTTTAAAACCATTAACTGTAAAATCTTTGTCTGCTAAAATAAAATCGATTCGCATTGGAAAGAATTTAAAATCATACGTTCTACCAAAGCCATTTCCAGCATCTTCAAACGTGTCTTTTAAATCGTCGCCTTTCACCATTCTGTAGATATAAGAATAGGCTGTATTATTAAAATCTCCTGTTACAATAGTTTTGTAATTAGATTTTGACTTATGTGCTAAAAACAACTCCACTTGATCTTGTTGGGCTTTAAACGTCGCACCAACTTGCTTAAATAAATGACTAGAAGTTTCTTTTTTTAGTTTTTCAACATCCGTCTCAATACCTGAAGATTGTAAGTGAAATGTATATACTCTAATGGTATCTTTTTGTTTTACAATATCAATAAAAATAGCATTGTTATAGGTATTAGGAAATTCTAACGAACCCGAATTAATAATCGGGAATTTAGAGTAAATAGCTTGCCCCCCTTTAATGCCTTTATTATAAGTTGCATTAAAGTTATGGTATCCTTCAAACCTTACTTGTTCACTTCTTGGATATTCCTGAAGACATAAAACATCTGGTTGCTCCTTCTTTACAAAGTCGATAATATTATCTTTTACTGTTTTATCTTTTAACCAATCATACTTGTTGAAAAGCCTTACGTTAAATGACATCACAGTAAAATTCGAGTCATCTTTAATATCTTCTGAAGCCGAAAACTTATACATCGAATTAATATAATTCCAACCTAATAACAATACTACTAATGATAATAGCAATTGTTTTTTTACCCGAAGTAACCAATAAATTAAAAAGATGACGTTGAGAATAATAAGCAATGGCACTCCTAAGCTTAATACAGATAATGTAGCAAAACTTTTTGGAGGAATGTAGGGTAAGATATAAGACGTAAGCAATAAAAATGCCACCAACGAATTGATGATAAATACAATTTTGCTACCAAGTTTTAAACCTTTCACTTTACCCTATTATTATTTACCTGCTTTAAATAGAAATTCTTTTTCTACAGCAGTTAGACTCTCATAGCCGCTTTTACTGATTTTATCGAGAATTAAATCTATTTTTTTCTGATTATTAAACGTATTAAATTCGTCTTTAGTCTTACCAGCGTAATCCTTTTTTTCGGTTTTACGATATACTGTTTTTAAGTTAGACTTAGGTTTAAATAAATTCATAAAACTATCCATAGTACGTTCAAAGCCTTTACCAATATCTGTACCTTTAAGAAGTTTAGTCGCATATACATACCCCAAAAGATAACCTCCAAAATGCGCCACATAACCACCTTGATTAAGCCCTAATATTAGTCTAAACAAATCGAGACCCACAATAACCATCGCGACATGTTTCCACTTTACATTAAAGGAGTTGAATAATCTAATTTCGGTATTTGGCATATAAGCCGCTACAAAAAGTAATAATGCACTAACCCCTGCAGAAGCTCCTACTAAAACTCCATGTACACCATAAAAACTAGTTGGAACAAGATTCGCAAATGCTAAATACGCTAGGCCACCACAAATAATACCTAAAAAGTAAATATTTAGGACCATTTTGGGGCGAAATAAGTTTAAGGTCAAACGAGATAAATAATAAAGAAATAGCATATTAAATGCCAAATGAAATAATCCATTATGCAAAAAACCATACGTAATTAAGGACCACGGCTGAAACAGAAAATCCATGATATCAGATGGCATTTCAAAATAGCCGAACAAATTAAATCGCAATAATGATTTAAAAATGAGACCAATAATAAACACCACAACATTAAAAGCAATGATTTTACCAAAAGCATCGAGATTTTTAAACTTATATTTTA
This sequence comes from Winogradskyella thalassocola, assembly GCF_900099995.1. Lineage (GTDB taxonomy): Bacteria > Bacteroidota > Bacteroidia > Flavobacteriales > Flavobacteriaceae > Winogradskyella > Winogradskyella thalassocola. Next base: position 90,796 of record NZ_FNCZ01000005.1, on the reverse strand, counting down.
AATCTTTAATTGTACTCATAATTAGTTCCAACGGTATTTATCCTTTTCATTTTTCTTCCAATACCACATAATTAAAAAACCTATCACTGCACCTCCTACGTGTGCCATGTATGCCGTATTACTGGGACTAAAGAAAGACGTTCCTGTTATTGCAGAAATAATATCTAATAGTATTATTCCTGGTATAAAATACTTAGCCTTAATTGGTATAGGTAAAAATATCATCATTAATTCTGCATTAGGATTCATCATTCCGAAAGCTGCTAAAATTCCCATAATACAACCAGACGCTCCTACCATAGCACTTCGGTTTAGAACATTTAAATCAAATAAGGATTTAAAATTATCTCCTGTAATAGGTGTCGTAAAATTAGCTTCATTTAATAATGGCATCATTTTCTGATGAAGTATTTCTCCTTGAATGTAATCACCAGATAAGGCATCGATATTCATTATTTTATGTAAAAGCTCAGTACTTAAATTTAAATCAGCAATACTTTGCATCGCTGTAAAATAATCCACGTAATAATAGCCCAATTGAAACAGTAAGGCTCCAAAACCTGCAGAAAAGTAGACAAATAAAAACTTTTTAGTCCCTAACCTTTGTTCAACAGGCGTACCAAACATCCAAAGTGCAAACATATTAAAAAGAAGATGCGCAGGACTTCCATGCATAAACATATGTGTCACAACTTGCCATGGCTGAAACAAATCGTTTGTAGGAAAAAACATTGAAAATAATGAGTCAAACAATTTCCCATCTCCTAATGTAACTGTCCCTATGAACATTACTACATTAATAATAATTAAGTGTTTTACTGCATCTGTTATATTAAATCTCATAGTCTACATGAATTTTTTTTCAATGTCATCTACTGCCATCGTAATAAACGTTGGTCTATTAGTTGGTGACACATTGGGTTCCTTACAGGCAAACAAACTATTTACCATATGTTCTTGTTCTGTACTATTTAGCGATTGACCATTTTTAATAGCTAAACTCTTCGCCATAGATTTTGCTAATAAATCCGCAGCACTAAAATTAGTATCTGGCACATCATTTTCTACATCGCTAATTAACTGCTCCAAAATAATAGACACCTCACTTTCTGGTACTCCAACAGGAACACCAGTTATCATAATTTCTTTTGCATTCAATTCCGAAAACACAAAACCTGTATGCTCTAAATCGGCTTTAAGGTCTTCAATAATTTTTGTTTCATTCGGAGTATAATGTAATTGCAACGGAAATAATAATTGCTGACTCGTTGCTTCCTTAATTGTAATATGCTTTAAAAAGTTTTCATACAAAATGCGTTGGTGTGCTCTATTCTGGTCGATAACTAACATCCCAGATTTTAAGGTACTCACAATATATTTTTGCTGTAATTGAAAGGTTGTTTTTCTTGTTTCAATAGACGAATCCGTAAAAATCGATTCATTTTTTGATTCACTTTCAAACGTCACCTGACTAAAATCAGATTGCGAATTATTGCCTTTAGATTCTAAACCAACATACAAACTTTCCCATGATGCCGTTGGTGCAGACTTAAATCCGGTATTATGACTTGTGGTCTTTTGCTTTACTGCTAAATCATCTGCAAATGGATTAAAACTACGATCCACCTCAATAGCAGGAGTAGATGCTTTTTTATCCCTATAATCATAAGGAGTATTTAAACTACTCTGATGTTCAAAATCTAAAACCGGAGCAATGTTGAATTGCCCTAAACTGTGCTTAACAGCAGAACGCAAAATCGCATAAAGCGTGTGCTCATCATCGAATTTAATTTCGGTTTTTGTTGGGTGAATATTAATATCTATCGATTTTGGATCGACAGTAAGATTTAGAAAATAGCTGGCATGATAGCCATCTTTTAACAAGCCTTCAAATGCCGATTTAATCGCATGATTCAAATAGGGACTCTTTATAAAACGTTGATTGACAAAAAAGAATTGCTCCGATTTTGTTTTCTTAGAAAAATTAGGCTTACCCACAAATCCAGAAATTTTCAAAACTTCTGTTTCCTCTTCAACCGGGACTAATTTTTCATTCGTTTTTGTTCCGAAAATATGCACCACACGTTGTCTGTAGTTTTCTTGAGGTACGTTAAATAAATCACTTCCATTGTGGTAAAAAGCGAAAGCAATATTAGGATGCGCTAAAGCTACACGATGAAATTCGTCTGTAATATGACGAAGTTCAACCGTATCAGACTTTAAAAAATTTCGTCTTGCCGGAATATTAAAAAACAAATGTTTTACAGAGACCGAAGTTCCGGTTGGGATTACTGAAACCTCTTGCGATTTCACCTCACTGCCTTCAATAACGATAACAGTTCCTAAATCGTCTTCGTCTTGTTTCGTTTTAAGTTCAACATGGGCAATTGCGGCAATACTCGCTAAAGCTTCACCTCTAAATCCTTTAGTATTTAGTTGAAATAAATCTTCAGCAGCTCTGATTTTTGATGTGGCATGACGCTCAAAACTCAATCGCGCATCTGTAACACTCATCCCTTTACCGTTATCAATAACTTGTACTAGGGTTTTACCAGCATCTTTAATAATGAGTTTTATTTCTGTAGCATTGGCATCAATGGCGTTTTCCATTAATTCCTTAACTACTGACGCTGGACGCTGAACGACCTCACCTGCTGCAATTTGATTGGCAACATGGTCTGGGAGAAGTTGAATAATATCTGACATTAGCTTTTTGGAAGAAAAATAGAAAGGTCGAAACCAATAATAAATAAAAATAACAACACTAAAATCGCAATTATGATAATGACGCGTTTACTTACATTTTCATCAGGATTATATTTATAATCACTAATAGCTGCATCAATTTTACCTTTTATTCCTTTAGCAGGCGACACTGTTGTTCTGTGTTCATCAAATTTGTGCTTAAGCTCAAAAGGACTCCCTTCGCCTTTATAAAAGCGCGGTTTATAATTGTACTTCCGATTCTTCTTCATTTTCATTAATCCCATAATTTCTTTATTCTATATATCCATTTAGAATATAAATTAAAACAAAAAGCGAAACTAACATGATTATTAAAGCAGGTAGCGATGTTAAAACACTTCCACGTTTTTTACCATTGCTTTTAATTTCATTCCATTTCGTCTCAAAGTCGTCTTTCGACTCTATTTCTTCGGAATCCTGAAAGCGTGGCTTATATGTAAAACGTTTATTTTTTTGTTGCTTAAACAAGTGTCTCTAAAATTAAACTTGATTAATCTCAAAAGTACTGAAAATACAAAGAAATATACCTTAAGGATTCCTTAAAATTATTAACAAAAAAGATGCCAGAGTGTGCAGTGTGCAGTGTGCAGTGTGCA
>NZ_FNCZ01000005.1:0-87395 GCF_900099995.1 Winogradskyella thalassocola | reverse complement strand
AGTGTGCAGTGTGCAGTGTGCAGTGTGCAAAATTAAATTTTAGCTTATCACAAAATATAAGTATGTATTATTTTAAGGCGATGTGACTGCCAACTGAGGACTGAATACTTACAACGTCTCCTTACGTAAAGCCGCCATTTTTATAGCCGCAATAGCAGCTTCGGTACCTTTATTACCATGGATGCCGCCAGAGCGGTCAATAGATTGTTGCTCAGTATTATCTGTAAGTACACAGAAAATAACAGGAATATCCCCTTTTACATTAAGGTCTTTAATACCTTGAGTGACTCCTTCGCAAACAAAATCGAAATGTTTTGTTTCGCCTTGAATAACACAGCCGATTACAATAATAGCATCTAACATTCCGGAGTCGGCATAGATACTTTTACTCATTCTGGCTGCACCATAGGTTAATTCAAAAGCACCAGGTACATTCCAACGGACAATATTTTGCTTAATTGCTCCACAATCTAAAAGTGCATCAAAAGCACCTTGCCATAGGCCTTCGGTAATTTTATCATTCCATTCTGAAACAACAATCCCAAACCGAAAATCTTTCGCGTTTGGGATTGATGCTTTATCGTAAACCGATAAATTATGATTTGCTGTAGCCATAGACTATAAGCTTGCTTCTACTTTTCCGATTAAAACATCTGCATTCTTAGCTTCAGTAGAAGTAGAAAATTCAGACTTAATACGCTTTAAATACCCTAAAGCTTTATCATTTTCACCTAAATCGATAGCAACACGCGCTGCTTTCATTAAGTATAATGGAGTTGTAAAATTATTAACATTAGCTTTAAATGCTTTTTCGTAATACCCTAAAGCATCCGATTTTTGATCTAACTGTACAAATGCATCACCAATACCACCTTTTGCGATTGGGTTTAACATTTTATCATCACTAGAAAAATTTCCTAAATGCTCAACAGCATTCTGGTAATCTTTCAAATTCAAATACGCCATACCAGCATAATAGTTTGCTAAATTAGCTGCAGGACTTCCTCCATACTCACTAATAATATCTAGCATTCCGTATTTACCTTCACCACCATCTAAAGACATTCTATAAAGTGAATCTGAAGACACACCACTTACAGCATCATCAAAATACTTTTTAGCAGTGTACATTTCGTTCATAGCTTCCTTTTGTTGTGGCTCTGCTACTAATTTATTATAACCTAAGTATCCTAGAACAATTAAAGCTACTGCTCCAACTAAACCTAAAATATACTTTTGGTTCTTAACGGCCCACTCTTCTGTTTTGGAAGCACCCTCATCTAAAGTGTTAAACACTTCTGCTGTTGTTGATTCTTCTTCAAAAACCTCTTCCTTCTCTTTTTTCGTTTTTGGTTTGTAGCCTCTTTTCTTATACGTTGCCATAAATTGTCATTTTGTGCGTCCGCAAAAATAAAATTTTTATTGGGATTTAAAAGCCTATTTATTTGTTATTTTTGAATTATTAATTACACCTTGAAAATGCTTGGTTACATCAGTAAAATTAGGCATAATGTTATCTTTTCATGAATCTAAACACACTATCTTTAGTTAATTATAAAAATTTTGAAAGTCAGGTTTTCGATTTCGACGTCAAAATCAACTGTTTTGTTGGAGCCAATGGTATTGGAAAAACGAATGCCTTGGACGCCATTTATCATCTGGCTTTCGGAAAAAGTTACTTTAACCCTATTGCGGTTCAAAATATCAACCACAATGCAGAGTTTTTTGTAGTGGATGGTAATTTCACAAAATATGAACGCACCGAAAAAATCATCGTATCCTTAAAACGTGGCCAGAAAAAAGTCATTAAAAAGAATGGCAAGGCCTACGAAAAGTTTAGTGAGCATATAGGGTTTATACCGCTCGTTATTATTTCACCTGCAGATCGTGATCTCATTATTGAAGGTAGTGATACGAGACGAAAATTTATAGATAGTGTTATTTCGCAAAGTGATAAAAGCTATTTAACGGAACTCATTAATTACAATAAGGTACTATCTCAGCGTAATGCATTGTTGAAGTATTTCGCAGTCAACAATACCTTTAATAATGATACGCTGTCTATATATAATGAACAGCTTCATAATTATGGGACGGAAATATTTAAAAAACGAGATACGTTCTTAAAAACGTTTATTCCTATTTTTAAAGCACGCTACGAAGCCATTAGTCAAAGTAAAGAGACCATCGATTTACAATATAAAAGTGATTTATTTGATGATAAATTAATGGATTTGCTAAAAAAGTCGATTAATAAGGATAGAGCGATTCAATATACGACTGTTGGTACACATAAAGACGATTTGGTCTTTTTGATTGATGACTTTCCGATTAAGAAGTTTGGAAGTCAAGGGCAACAAAAATCATTTTTAATAGCGTTGAAGTTGGCGCAATTCGATTTTATAAAACTACAAAGTGGAGTCTCTCCTATTCTATTATTAGATGATATTTTTGATAAGTTAGATGAAAACCGCGTAGCGCAAATCATCAATCTCGTAGATGACGAGCATTTTGGACAAATATTTATAAGCGATACACATGCCGAACGTACTGAAGATGTGATAAAGCAAACTCACCAATCCTATAAAATTTTCAAATTATGAAAAACTATTTTTGGCTACTCTGCATTTTTATATTTAGCTGTTCTCCAAACCCAGAAATCTACATTGAGCACGTAGAAGGGTATTGGGAAATTGAAGAAGTTACTATGGCTGATGGCAGTAAAAAAGAATATAAGTTCAACGAAACTATAGATTACATAAGTGTCAATGATAGCTTAAAAGGTTTTAGAAAGAAACTTAAACCAGGCATAAATGACACCTATTTTACATCTGATGATGCGGAGACCATTCAATTAAAAATTGAAGACAACAAATTAAACATATACTATACAACTCCTTATGCGAATTGGACTGAGACGGTTTTAGAGGCCACACCATCCCAACTTAAAATCGTTAATGAGGATGAAAATGTGTATCTTTATAAACGTTACACTCCTATAAAATTAGATTTAGAATAATTTCAGTTACTTGAATAATAAAGCGATTATAATACTTAAAGTTAATTAGAAATGGCAAAGCGAAATAACGATAACCAACCCATACAAGACATCCTAAAAGAGTTTGTACAAACCAACAATTTACAGTCTGGTTTAGATAAAGTAGATGTGCGCGAAGCTTGGGCAAATCTTATGGGAAACGGAGTTAATAATTACACAACAGCAATTGAATTAAAACACGATACACTCTATGTGCAACTCAGCTCTAGTGTGCTACGTGAAGAATTGAGTTACGGTACAGATAAAATTGTAAAGATGCTTAATGAATCCTTAAGAAAGGAAGTCGTTAAAAAATTAGTGCTTCGGTAAGAGTTAGCTGTTAGCTGTTAGCTGTTAGCTGTTAGCTGTTAGCTGTTAGCTGTTAGCTGTTAGCTGTTAGCTGTTAGCTGTTAGCTGTTAGCTGTTAGCAAAATAATTTTATACTTTAGAATTCAGTTCCTCAAAAATTCCTTTTCCTTATTTTCTTCTTTTTTCTCTTTACATAGCAATATCATCAGCACAGATGTTGTTTAAAATGTAAAGCACCTCTTCGTGACCTATTATGAATAAGTGATAGTGATAATTCCTGTTTTTCATATCCCACATTAACAATAATTTTCCTATTTTTAAATTCTCTATAATTTAACTTCATGAAGTATTTTAAACTAATTCTATCCTTCGTTCTAACGATAGCCATTTTCTTTGCGCTAAATACTAAGTTCGGATCCATTCCGCCTATTGGTAAATTCCTAAATCCGTACACTGGAGTCTGGCAAAATGAAACCGACGAATCTATTACTGGAGAGGTTTCAATTCCTGATTTAAAAGACAACGTCACCGTGCATTATGATGCCGAATTAATTCCACATGTTTTTGCTCAAAACGATCTCGATTTATACAGAGCACAAGGGTATCTTACGGCAAAGCACAGGTTATGGCAAATGGAATTTCAGACTTTTGCAGCTTCTGGTCGGTTATCTGAAATTATAGGAGACGCCGCCCTTAATTACGACCGGCAAGAACGTAGACGAGGTATGGGTTATGGAGCAGAGCAAACCCTGAACAAAATGGCAGAAGATGAAGCAACCTCAGCCATGGTGCAAGCCTATGCAGATGGCGTAAATAGCTATATTAATCACTTAGAACCAAAAGATTTACCGGTAGAATATAAATTATTGGATTATAAACCCGAAGCATGGACACCCAAGAAAACGGCTTTACTATTAATGTATATGACTAAAATGTTGGCTGGTGGAGACGACGACATGGAAAACACGAATGCCTTACGATTGTTTGGACAAGAACGATTCGATTTATTGTTTCCAGATTTTTTCGACATTACAGATCCAATAATCTCAAAAGATACCGATTGGAGTTTTATTGATGTGCCGCAAACACCAACACCAAATAGCACTCCTGTTTTAGATTCTATTTCCGAAACTATCGACAAACCGAATCCAGATAACGGTAGTAATAACTGGGCTGTTTCTGGCAAAAAATCAACTACCGGAAATGCCATTTTAGCTAACGATCCACATTTAGGTTTAAACCTACCTTCCATTTGGTTTGTTATGCAGTTAAGCACACCAGATTACAATGCCTTTGGTGCAACCTTACCTGGTGCATTAGCTGTTATATCTGGTTTTAATCAACATATTGCTTGGGGAGAAACCAATGCCACAAGGGATGTTATTGATTGGTATAAAATTGAATTTAATGAGGATAGAACACAATATAAATTCGACGATCAATGGAAAGATGTGTCTGTACGCGTTGAAGAGATTAAAATAAAAGGTAAAGAAACCTACAAGGATTCCGTACTCTACACACATCATGGTCCTGTGGTCTATGATAAAAACTTTAAGTCCGACCAAGAATTAGCGGGTTATGCCATGCAGTGGACAGGTCATATTCCTGGGAATGGTCAAAAGACCTTTACCGAGCTAAACAAAGCCAAAAATTATGATGACTATACCGAGGCCTTAAAAAACTGGATTGCCCCTGCTCAGAATTTTGTGTTTGCATCCACCGAAGGAGATATTGCATTATGGATACAAGGCTTATTACCAAATAAATGGGAAGGCCAAGGTAAATTTATTATGGATGGTAGTAAATCTGAAAACGATTGGCAAGGATTTATCCCACAAGAATTTAATGCACACACTAAAAATCCGGAACGTGGTTTTGTAAGTTCTGCGAATCAGCATCCTGTTGACGAAACCTATCCATATTATGTGTTTAATGATGGTTATGAAACCTATAGAAATCGTGTCATTAATGACTTTTTTAATTCTAAAGATAAATTTAGTGTTCAAGATTTCAAGGATTTACACAATAATAACTACAACCTTAAAGCTGCTGAAATTGTACCATACATGTTAGAGCACATGGATAGCTCTGGCTTAACTGAAGAAGAAAAAGCCATCTATGATGAAATAAAGACTTGGCAATTTAATAACGATATTAACGAAGTTGGACCTAGTATTTTTAGACAATGGTATGGAAAACTTTACGATATGGTTTGGGATGAGTTTGATGTAGAAGATACAGCCTTAACACAACCATACACCTACCAAACCATTTATTTATTAAAAAATAAAGGAGATGATGCCTTTATGGATATTGTAGATACCCCTGAAACAGAAACCGCAAAAGACTTATTTTTATTAGCCTTTAAAGCAGCCGCTTCACGTCTTATAGAGATTAAAGCCGAAAAAGGCGACTATACTTGGGTAACTTATAAAGCCACTCATGCAAGTCATTTATTACAAGGCTTACCTGCTTTTTCTGTGTTTGATATTCCTATTGGTGGAGATCGCAGTATTGTCAATGCCACTTCCGAGGATCATGGCCCATCTTGGAGAATGATTGTAGAAATGACCTCACCTCCTACTGCTTTTGGTATTTATCCAGGTGGACAATCTGGAAACCCAGGAAGTAAATATTACGATAATTTTATAGACGATTGGGCTGCCGGAAAATACCATAGTCTAAATTTTCTACAAAGCAATACAGCAACCGACGCTATTATTGGCACACAAACCCTAACACCAACGAACTAATGAGCAAAAATATCATCAATTTTATAGTCACTATAGTCTTAGCATATGTATTATCCTTATTTCTGCCATGGTGGTCTGTAATGACAGCCGCATTGGCAACGGCTTTATTTATACCCTTAAGAAAAGCAGCCGTGTTTTTTATTCCGTTTCTAGCCATTCTTTTATTTTGGTTTGTAATGAGTTATTTTTTAAGTAGCGGAAACGATTTTACGTTAGCCAAACGTATCGCTGTGCTATTACCATTAGGAGGTAATCCTTATGTTTTAATGTTAGTTACAGGTGTTGTTGGAGGCTTGGCTGCAGGAATTGCTGCGATTTTCGGAAAGCAGTTAAGTTTAGTTTTGGTTGGAAGGAAATGAGGTTGAAATTTTGATTATTGCTTAAAAAGGATGGGATGAAGCGTATAATTATATTACTATAACTAGCTGAAAACAAATTAGTAAAATGAAGCATATTAAAAAAAGGTTCTTTTTCGATTATAAAGAAAATGAACTAAAACTTAATGAAAACAGCGTTGATTTCTACAAGTTCGATGGTGAACATGAAAAACGATTAATTGGTAAAAAAGGTTCTGTAGCTTTTCTAGAGCTAGAAGATGAACAATATATTGGAGGTATAGTAAATAAAGTGGACGGGAAAAACTTTATTATACCAATACCAGATCCTACATTGATTTATTTTCATAATGCTCAAACAAGTTTGAAACTCATAAGTAATGACAGGAAAGAATTATTAAAAAAATTGAGTTTCGAGGGGAAAATTCCCGAAACATCAATCAATGAAATTTATAACTATTTTGGCAGAACTAGTGGTTTTGTCATTTTCTTGTTTACAGCAATGGAATCTTTTATCAACCAAATGATTCCAGATGACTTTAGATATGAAAATGAAATGGCCAGAAAAACTGAAATTTACAATAAACTTCAAATTCAAGAAAGTTTAGATTTCAAAACAAAAATCACGAAAGTATTAAAGGCTGTTTCAGATAAAGACTTTTTCCAAAAATCAACACCTTCAAATCAACTTATTTACAGACTCAAGGAGTTTAGAGATGAAATTATACATACTAAAGATGATGGCGAGATAATGAAATATGATAAGCTAATAGATAATGCTTTAAGGTTTCCTTATGAAAAATCACTAATCGCAGTTGCAAAATTTATGAATTTTTATAAGCCTGAATATATTGTAGAATGTGGTTGTAGTGCTGATTTTTAAGCTTTAAAATCAGCTCATAACGTAGTATTTTGTCAAAATAAAAATTCAACAGAGCTACACTAAAGTAGCTTTAAAATTTCCATAACTTATTAATCCCGATTTACCTATAGCCAAAGAAAACCGTAACTCATCACACACAAGCCCCTTACCAACTTAAGTACCTTTATTTCCTTCTTAAATTAAACCTTTAAGAAAACGAAGTGTCAAAGAAAGAAATATATAAAATGAAAAACCACTGGGTTTTAGTACTGCTTTTTTTAGGAACACAACTATTCGCACAAAAAAACAATTCGCCATTAACCGCAACCATAATTGGCTCAGGATCTCCCAAATATAATACAGAACGTTCAGGGCCTTCGGTGTTAATTTCTTATAAAAACACTCAAATCTTAGTAGATATGGGCAATGGCACTCAAGCCAATTTAGATAAAATTGATATAAAAATTAATGACATAGACGGTTTGCTTTTTACACACCATCATTTAGATCATAATGAGGAGTTGGCTCCTATTTTTATTCAATCGCTTCTTGGTGGCAACAACACAATTATAGCAGGACCAGAACAAACCACTTCAATTATAGATCACATCCTTAGCATTTATAAAGAAGACATTGATTATAGATTATCAAAATCAGGAAGAACTCTAAGCGATGTAACCTCTAAGTATGAAGCTAAAAACTTAACCGGAAATAATACCTTTCAAATTGGCGATATTACCGTGTCGTATACTCTCGTAAACCATACTATTGCAACGCTCGCCTATCGTTTTGACGCAGGCGATACGTCTATTGTAATTTCAGGTGATTTAACCTACTCAGAATCTTTACCCATTTTGGCTAAAAATGCGGACTATTTAATAATGGATTCTGGTGGAGCAATAGCGCTTGATTCAAAACGAAAAGGAACTAAAACTAATGGGAAAAATAAGGGTTCAAAAGAAAATGCACACGTTAATTTAGCGGAAAGCTCTCAAATGGCTAAAGTGGCCAATGTTAAGACTTTAGTTTTAACACATTTCAATGTTACAGATATAGATGAAAACGCCACAACTGCAGAGCTTCGAAAAAACTATTTAGGCAATATTATATATGGAGAAGACCTAATGACTTTACCAAGCTCTCAAAATAGTACGTCTAGCGAGAATTCAAATAGAAACGTTAGAAACATAAACGACTTAGAAAAGACTGAGACTACAGAACAATCTGATCCAAATCCCCAGCCTATAAAGAAAAACCAACAAGAATCTAATAGTCAAGATATAAAAAACACAACTCCTTCTTTCCGTAAAATGCTAGAGAATATGGATACCAACAATGACGGTAAAATTTCTAAATCTGAAGCAAGAGGAAAATTAAAGGATAACTTTAATAAGCGTGATCAAAATAAGGACGGCTATATTACAGAAGATGAATTAACTAAAAGAAGTCGTTAAATCGGCGACACACGTTATAACATAGCTTCCTAAATGTTAGTCTAATTATGTTTTACCCTGTTGATCTGAAATATTACCGTTGTTAAGGATAAGCTAAACCAAGTATACTTTAAACCACAAAAAAAGCTCTACCAACTACGGTAGAGCTTTTTTAAAATTTTATAGGTCTTAAATTATTTAATCACTAACTTTTTAGTTGATTTTGCATTTAATCCGTTAAATTCTAATAGATATAAACCTGTATTTAAATCTAGATATAAGTCATTAGAACCTGATTGAAGCGTTTTTTGCATGATAAGTTTTCCATCAATACTATAAACGTTCATTTGGTTAAATAACGTATTATTTGTTAAACTAAATTGACCAGAAGTAGGATTAGGATAAATAGCCATCTCATTATAAGCAAGTTCATCTACACTTAAAAAACCACAATTCACCGGATCGAACGTTACCAACCCTAAAGTTGCAATATCATTTTGGTGTACAATTACAGCTTCAGCATCAGCTAATGTATTTGGAGTGTTTTCTTCATCCCAACAGTTATGCATTGCAGTCAAAGGGTTATCTGTGTTATTATAAACGGCATATATCGTTCCGCCATTACCATTTCCAGAAAACACATTCTGACCAATATTATCAACATCGTCACCTAAGTTAATCATAGACTCGCCTTGAAGTGTAATTCCCCATAAGTTCCTGCGAATTTCATTACCACTAGCCACAATAACATTGCCCTCTACAGAAGCAAGCAATGAAATACCACTTCCACCAAGATTAGGATTTCCTTGGGTATTATTGTCTTCAATGACATTATTTCTAATAAATGCAGAAACATTGTTACTTTGTATTACCATACCATAACGGTTGTCAATTATAACATTGTCATCAATTATAGCATTCACACCTCCTGCACTTAATAAGTCAGAAACAGAAATCCCTCCTACTTGTGTTAAACTACGATCACCTTTAATAGTATTCTGGATGATTTCAGTTGGATCACTTTCCAATGTCGGCCCTAAATTAATCTGAGGACGATTAGAATTGGCTTGGTTATTCCCTTCAATATAATTATTAAATATATAAGGAGAAACTAGGTTTGTGGCTCCAGATCCAATTGCAGTGGTTTGATTAAAAGTAATCGTATTATTAGTAATTTGAGGTTTACCTCTTGAAATCCCAATAGCACCACTTGTAGAAACTCCAGAAACATTATTAGTTATTAAGCAATTATCAATAGTAAATGTTTCTGTAAGCACACGTAAACCACCTCCATATTGTATCGTAGCATTTTGAATAGTAATATCTGAAAATTCTTCAAAACGAAAACCATCATAAGGAAATGTTGTATCGATAGCAGTAAAAACAGCATTATCAGCATCTACATTAAAAATTCCGTAAATGGTTATTCGTATATCTTCGCCAATCTCTAAAGTGACATCCTCACTGATATTAAAAGTGTCACTTGCAGAGATTGTAAGATCTTCTACTAAGGTATAGGTTGTTCCGCTCACCGAAATGGTCGACGGACTCGCCGATACGAGGTCATCTAATGTAAAGGTACTATTTGTATCTGGTGTTGTGTAGCCTTGAGCCGTTACCATACCAATCATACCGATTGTTGCAAAAAAATTGAGTAATAGTTGTTTCATAAATTATATGTTTTGATTTCTCTAAAATTAAATAATTATGTAAGAATTTACTATTAAAAAAGAAGATTTATGGCAAAAGATATATGTGATTCTTATAAAACACCTAAAGATAACCAATTACAATCTTTTATCTGGTGCAGATGTTCAATTAAATTAATGCTATTAAAATTTTAGATTTCATATTGGTCGATTTAATTAAATTTTAATAAGAGCAAAAAAAGCCTCACTATAAGTAAGACTTTTTCTGTTTCATCACTTGGGTTTAATTTACTAAACACAAACAATAACGTTGCCATCCGAAAAAAAACCTTGAATTGGATTACAAAATTAGAAATGTCTTTATGTTATTATTCGGAATTATAGTAACCCTAAAGTTTTACCGTATAAGCACTATGAATTTTTAAAAGCAGATCACTTTAGTTTTCATATTTAGAAGCATTAGCACTCACAAATGCTTTAGCTTGTCTAATCTCATTATTAAAACTTAAAGCCACTTTATAATTCTGATACGCTTGTAAACTATCGCCAATGAACAAATAAGCTTCTGCCAAGCTATCATAGACATTGGCACTATTTGGATGTAGCGCTGCATTTACTTTAAATACCCCAATAGCTTTTTCGTACTCTTTATCTCGAAGGTGCTTATATCCCACCCGATTAAAATCCCATTCCTTTATAAATATACTCGTAGAATCTTGTTTTTTAATTTCCAAGTATCCAGCAAGTGCTTTATCGTAATTACCATCTGCTAAGTGTGCACTTGGTGTTTTATACCCCTTTGGCGCTTTTAAATAATCGTATGTTACCTCAGCGGTGTCTTCTTCTGGTATAACCGATAAATACCATTGTTGCGTTTTTGGGTGCTGAACAAATCTAAATTTCTTATACATATCAGCAACAAAAAACTCGTTTTCTTCTAAAGCTACAGGTTCGATTTTTCCACCTCTCCAATTTAAAAAGAGCTTATTATTTTCATAATAGACCTCAATGACATCATCTTGATTATATAGGTAATTACCAGCTGTTTCATTTTTAAATGTTTCGGAATAGTTAACTGAATTAGAACAACTCCATCCAATCATTGTGATTAATACTATTAAAATTTTAGATTTCATATTGGTTGGTTTAATTACTTAATTAATTACAAATAAGAGCAAAAAAAAGTCTCACTATAAGTGAGACGATTCTTTTTCTATTTTGTTACGTGTGTATCTAATACAATGTAATTATTTTACACCCATTAATTCTACATCAAATATCAATGTTGCGTTAGGTGGAATTACTCCTCCGGCACCAGCAGCACCATAACCTAAATCACTAGGAATTACCAAACGTGCTTTATCTCCTACATTTAAAAGACAAATACCTTCATCCCATCCTGCAATCACCTGACCTACTCCAACTTGAAAATCTAGTGGAGAATTTCTTTTGTAAGACGAATCGAAAACCGTTCCGTCTGCTAATTGACCTTTATAGTGTACAGAAACTGTATTTCCTTTTTCTGCTTTTTTACCATCACCTTTTTGGATGATTTGGTAACGTAAACCCGATTTAGTTTCATCAAAGCCTACAGCTAATTTATCTAATTCTGCTCTTGCAGCTTCACGCTCTTCAGCGATACGCTTTTCACGAGACCCTTCAAATGTTCTAAACGCCTCAATAGCATTAAACTTTTCAGCAGCATCACCTTGTCTTATAATCTCAATAGTTTCAATTTTATCGCCTTGTGCAATAGCATCAACAATATCTTGTCCTTCCACTACGTTTCCAAATACAGTATGCTTATTATCTAACCAATCCGTTGCAATATGTGTAATGTAAAACTGACTTCCGTTAGTACCAGGACCAGAATTTGCCATAGCTAAAACACCAGGACCGTTATGTCTTAAATCTGGATGAAACTCATCATCAAATTTATAACCTGGATCTCCAGTTCCTGTACCTTGTGGACAACCACCTTGTATCATAAAATCTGGAATTACTCTATGGAATTTTAATCCATCGTAGTAAGGGGTTCCTTGTGGCTTCGCTGAATTTTCTAAATTTCCTTCTGCTAAAGCAACAAAATTACCTACTGTACCTGGAGTTTTCTCGAACTCTAAATTCACTAAAATTGCACCTTTTGAAGTGTTGAATTTTGCGTATATACCGTCTTGCATTGTATTTTAATTTGTTTAAGAATGCAAAGATAAGAAAGTTAACTTGAAATCGAATCTGAAATTGAAGTCGAAATAAAAACAACTTCAAATTCGATTTCGGGTTCTGATTCTTTTTTTTAGTTTTGAAAAAAACAAATCACATGGCATTTTCGTTATCTAAACTCTTTGGTTCTAAAAATTCTGAAACAACATCTCAGTCTGGTGACACTATTGAAGCTATCATTAATGATGTTGAAAACAGACCTTTTGGTGTCTCTGAAAAGAATGTTCTGTTCGCCGGCTTAAATGAATTGGGAGGCTATTTCTTTTTTCAAACTGTTATTGTTGGTGCGCTCAATGTAAAATCTAAAACTGGAGCGCAATTATATTTTGTTGGTGATAATTTTAAATTGAAATTAGATGCTGATATGCCAGAATTTGAATCAGAGAACTCAGATACTAAAGGTAGAAATGTAACGAAAATTGATTTTCAGATTGAAGAAAGTGACGTGAAAAATTTAGAAAATGCAACACTTAGGAGTATTCAAATAAAAGTTAAGAAGCACGATATTCTGTTTAGTAAATATGTTGTGATTGATGCATCTGATGAAGAGGAATAAAATTAGAAACTGAATCTTAAAATTTATGATTGTTCAAAATAATACAGCTCTCTCTTAATATTGAATGGTAAATACGTTTTTAATAGTATCAATCTAAATGATTTATCTGAACCATCTGAAATAGACTTTGCGGTAATTTGGTAGTACGTTTTAAATGAATACAGTCTATTTATAAGGTTTTCCTCTAATCTGTGACGTTCATCATTTTTTATTTCCTCACACTTAATAAACTTATAACCATGAGCTTCTAAAAAATCGTTTGCTTCTCCTTCTTTAAAAAATGGAATAAAAAAACAAGCATTTAAAAATCCTGTTATCCAGACAAAAAAAGGAAACAATATAATTAAAAGAACAATTAAAAATGGGTTCACTATACTGTTGTTAAGATTAAAAAAGTTAACCAAAAATTCGGTTCTCTACCAGAAAGCCTAATTCAGAAATTCAATCTTTATATGAAATACAAACTTCTATTCATTGACTACTGAACACTGAACACTGCCCACTTAAAACTGAACACTTAATTAGCCACTTCACTCATAAACTTTATACGATATAAACGTAATTCTTCATCGTCGTAATCACCATCAAATTCTTCAATAGCATCATCTATTTTATCGCTTTCAGATTCCATAAAATACTCATGGATTTCTTCCT
Organism: Winogradskyella thalassocola; assembly: GCF_900099995.1. GTDB lineage: Bacteria > Bacteroidota > Bacteroidia > Flavobacteriales > Flavobacteriaceae > Winogradskyella > Winogradskyella thalassocola. Next base: position 73,584 of record NZ_FNCZ01000005.1, on the reverse strand, counting down.
GTTGATCTTCATCTAAAAGTTCATCGATCCAGTAATTAATATTCAACTTCGTTCCAGAAAACACAATAGATTCCATTTCCTTAATAAACGTAGGCATTTCCATTCCTTTTGAAGACGCAATATCTGTTAATGGTAATTTTCGATCAACATTTTGAATAATGTATAATTTTATGGCTGAATTAGTACCTGTAGACTTCACCACCATATCTTCTGGTCGTAAAATATCATTGTCTTCCACGTAATCGGCAATTAAACCAACAAAATCATTACCATACTTTTTTGCTTTACTCTCACCTACTCCATGTACATTAGATAATTCCTCTATATTAATAGGATACTTTAAAGACATATCTTCTAATGACGGATCTTGAAAAATCACAAATGGCGGAACTCCTAACTTTTTAGCATTACGCTTACGTAAGTCTTTAAGCATGCTCATTAACTTTTCGTCTGCAACAGCACCTCCTGCTTTAGAATTGGTAACGATACCATCATTTGATTCTTCATCAAACACGTGATCCTCAGCCATCATAAAGGATGTTGGATTTTTTATAAAATCTTTTCCTTCTTCGCTTAATCTTAAAACACCATAGGTTTCAATATCCTTCTTTAAAAAACGTGCCACTAAAACCTGACGGATTAAAGCCATCCAATATCTAGGATCTTTAGCTTTTCCGACTCCAAAGTGTGCTTGTAAATCTGTTTTATGGGAAGAAATAAGTGCATTCGAATTTCCGACAAGTACTTGTACTAAATCTTTAGCTTTATATTTTTCATTCGTTTTAGCAACAGTCTCTAAAAGAATTTTAACATCATCTTGAGCTTCAACCTGCTTTTTAGGATGACGAACATTATCGTCCATATCTCCACCATCACCAGTTTCATTATCAAATTCTTCTCCGAAATAATGAAGAATAAATTTACGTCGAGATACTGATGTTTCAGAAAAGGCAACCACTTCTTGCAGTAAAGCATGGCCAATTTCTTGTTCGGCAACAGGTTTACCTGCCATAAACTTTTCAAGTTTCTCAATATCTTTATAAGCATAATAGGCTAAACAATGACCTTCTCCTCCATCACGACCAGCTCGACCCGTTTCTTGATAATAACTTTCTATACTTTTAGGAATATCATGATGAATTACAAAACGAACATCGGGTTTATCAATCCCCATTCCAAAGGCAATAGTCGCCACAACAACATCAGTATCTTCCATTAAGAACATATCTTGATGTTTTACTCGTGTTTTAGCATCTAAACCGGCATGATATGGCACCGCTTTTATACCATTGACTTGCAGAACTTGCGCTAAACCTTCAACACGTTTTCTACTTAAACAATATATAATACCAGATTTTCCTTCGTTTTGTTTTACAAAACGAATGATATCTGCATCTACATTTTTAGTTTTTGGTCGTACTTCGTAATATAAATTAGGTCTATTAAAAGACGCTTTAAATGTAACGGCATTTGGCATCCCTAAACTCTTCAAAATATCTTCTTGAACCTTAGGAGTTGCTGTTGCTGTAAGTCCAACAATTGGAATATCATCGCCAATACGCTTAATAATCGTCTTCAGATTTCTATATTCTGGTCTAAAATCGTGTCCCCATTCACTAATACAATGGGCTTCATCGACAGCCATAAACGAAATTTTAACGGTCCTTAAAAAGTCAACATATTCTTCTTTTGTCAACGATTCTGGAGCTACATATAGCAACTTGGTAATGCCATTTGTAATGTCATCCTTAACGCGTTTAACTTCCGTTTTATTCAAAGAAGAGTTTAAGACGTGTGCCACACCTTCGTGCTCAGACACGGCCCTTATGGCATCTACTTGGTTCTTCATCAACGCAATAAGCGGAGATACTACAATGGCAGTACCTTCAGCTATTAATGCTGGTAGTTGATAACATAAAGATTTTCCACCACCAGTTGGCATAATAACAAAAGTGTTATTACCAGCTACGACGTTCTTTATTACTTCTTCTTGAAGGCCTTTGAATTCTGAAAATCCAAAGTACTTTTTTAATGCGGAGTGTAAGTCAATTTCTGCAATACTCATTAATCCCTATTGGTATTTTATATACATTTGCAACAAGTTTAAAGATAACAAATTCTTTAAACCTAGAAAACTCAATAAAAAATAAGTTTTGAACACTAAGCAATCCATTTTAAAAACTGCAACAACCACCATCAAAATAGAAAGCAAAGCGATAGCGCATTTGTCCGAATTACTGACAGATGATTTTGCCGATGCGGTAGAATTAATCTACCATTCTAAGGGTCGTGTTATTATAACAGGAATTGGCAAAAGTGCTATTATAGCTAACAAAATCGTTGCTACTTTAAATTCTACTGGCACGCCAGCGGTTTTTATGCACGCTGCAGATGCCATCCATGGAGACCTTGGATTAATTCTTGAGGACGACGTTGTAATTTGTATTTCTAAGAGCGGAAATACTCCTGAAATAAAAGTTTTAGTCCCACTTATTAAGAATGCAAATAATAAAATGATTGCCATTACAGGCAACATCGACTCCTTTTTAGGGCAACAAGCCGATTTTATTTTGAATGCTTATGTCGCACAAGAAGCTTGTCCTAATAATTTAGCACCAACAACAAGTACGACTGCACAACTTGTTATGGGAGATGCTTTAGCGGTTTGTTTATTAGAATTACGAGGATTTTCGAGTAAAGATTTTGCAAAATACCACCCAGGCGGAGCCCTAGGTAAACGTTTATATTTAAGAGTAAATGATTTATCCTCTCAAAATCAAAAACCACAAGTTGGTCTTGAGGCCTCATTAAAAGAAGTAATTGTTGAAATCACTGAAAAAATGCTAGGCGTAACAGCAGTAGTTGAAAATGATGAAATTGTAGGAATTATTACAGATGGGGATTTAAGACGAATGCTGAGCAAAAGTGATGATCTTACCGCTTTAAAAGCCAAAGATATAATGAGTAATAATCCAAGACGTATTTTAGAGGATGCTATGGCAGTTGACGCTAAGGAAGTTATGGAAGAATTTGGTATTTCTCAATTATTGGTAGAGCACGATGGTAAGTATTGTGGTGTGGTTCATCTTCACGATTTAATAAAAGAAGGCATTATATAATGGCGAAAAAGAATGTAGATGAGATGTCTTTTTTAGACCATCTCGAAGAATTACGATGGCATTTAGTTAGAGCTGTAATTAGTATTATGGTTGCGGCCATCTTAGCTTTTATTTTTAAAGATTTTGTTGTTGGAATTATAATGGCTCCTAAGCATATGGATTTTCCAACATATGTTGCACTATGTGAGATGTCTAAATTCTTTGGAATGGATATGTCCTTTTGCGCCAATGAATTGCCATTTGTTATTGAAGTAAGATCTGTTGGTGGTCAGTTTTCTGCACATATCTGGACCTCTATTTATGCTGGTTTAGTTATTGCCTTTCCTTATGTATTATATCAATTATGGAGTTTTATTAGTCCCGGGCTTCAAACTAACGAACGCAAAAGTTCTAGAGGATTTATAATCATCGCCTCACTACTTTTCTTTTTAGGTGTTGCTTTTGGATATTATGTCATTACTCCTTTATCATTAAACTTTTTAACGAACTATACATTTGCAGAAGAAGTTTCAAACGCTTTTGATTTAAGTTCTTATAATTCTATTGTGAGATCATCATCTTTAGCCGCTGGTTTTGTTTTTGAATTACCTATACTTATTTATTTCTTAACTAAAATCGGATTGGTAACACCTCAATTTTTAAGAAAATATAGAAAATATGCCTTAGTTATTGTACTAATTTTATCTGCGGTTATTACTCCACCAGATATTGCGAGTCAGGTTATTGTGGCTATTCCAATATTATTATTGTACCAAATAAGCATTTATATTTCGGCTTTAGTTATTAGAAAACAAAAGCGAAGAGCTGCAAAAGAAAATAAAAAATCAAAAGTTAAGTCCTAAGTTATGTCTGATATTGTAAAGGAATTCAATGATTATCGTTCTAAAATGAATGATAAAATATTAGCTGATAATAATAAAATAGTAAAGCGAATTTTTAATCTAGACACCAATGCCTTTCAAGAAGGAGCTCTAGATAAAAAAACCAAAGAGCTTTTAGGTTTGGTAGCCTCAACCGTACTAAGATGCGACGATTGTGTTAAATACCACTTAGAAGCCTCTTATAATGAAGGTATAACTAAAGAAGAAATTAGTGAAGCGTTAGGTATAGCAACTTTAGTTGGTGGTACTATTGTGATTCCTCATTTGCGACGTGCTCACGAGTATTGGGATGCTATAGAAGAACACAATTCACAAGGTTAAACTTTTAATAAATGATAGCCAAAGCCAATAGAATCTATATGATTTTATTAAATTTAGCGTTCTTACACCATATATGAAGTTACGAGCAGAACATTTAATGAAGTCCTACAGCGGACGAAAAGTAGTAAAGGATGTCTCTTTAGAGGTGAATCAAGGAGAGATTGTTGGCTTATTAGGTCCTAATGGAGCTGGTAAAACCACCTCTTTTTATATGATTGTTGGGATTATTAAACCCAATGGTGGTAATATTTTTTTAGATGATACCAATATCACAAAATTCCCAATGTACAAACGTGCTCAAAACGGAATTGGCTACTTAGCTCAAGAAGCGTCTGTGTTTAGAAAACTGAGTATTGAAGACAATATTTTAAGCGTATTACAACTTACTAAACTAAGTAAGAAAGAACAACACCTTAAAATGGAATCGCTTATTGAAGAGTTTGGTTTAGGTCATATTAGAACTAATAGAGGTGATTTACTTTCAGGTGGAGAACGTCGTAGAACAGAAATTGCTAGAGCGTTAGCAACCGATCCTAATTTCATATTATTAGATGAACCTTTTGCAGGAGTAGATCCGGTAGCGGTAGAAGATATTCAGCGTATTATTGCTAAATTGACAAAAAAGAATATTGGTATTCTTATTACCGACCATAACGTTCAAGAAACTTTAGCGATTACAGACAGAACATATTTAATGTTTGAAGGTACCATTCTTAAAGCCGGTAAACCTGAAGAATTAGCGAGTGATGAAATGGTACGTAAAGTTTACTTGGGTCAAAATTTTGAGTTACGTAAGAAGAAATTAGAATTCTAATTACTTATCGTAAGGAGAACTATCAAGGCTCCTTAAACTTTCATCCATCATAAAATGAACTCCAAATATTTTATTTTAAGCTTATGTTTTCTTCTCAAGCTTAGTCCTATTATTGGGCAAAATGAAACTATTATTACTGTTAGTGATGAATTAACAGCACTACCTATTGCTTATGTAAATATCTCCTTTGGGGATAAAGATGGCATTTACACAGATAACAATGGGCAATTTAACTTAAGACTCATCGCGTCTGATAGCATGCAACTCTCTGCATTAGGCTATGAAACAAAAATCGTTTTTGTTGACTCCATAAAAGAGCAACTTATAGTTTTAAATCCTGTTACAACACAATTAGAGGAAGTGGTTTTATCTGATAAGAAGCGAAAGTTTAAAACAGAAAAGACGAAACCCATTAACGATAAGGATTTCTTAAACTCTTATCGAAATCCTATAGGGAGTGAAATTGCTTGCCTAATTGAAAATAATTTTAGCGATAACGAGGTTCAGATAAAATCTATAATTATCCCAAGCTATAATAAAACAATGGATTTTTCGGGCAAGAAAAAACAAGTTTTAAAGCGGCATCCATTTGCAACCTTGTATAGCATTAGTTTTTATACTAATGAGAATGGATTACCAGGAAAAGAAATCACAACGGAATCAATTGTTATCCTATTCAATGAAAAAACGGATAAATTAAATATAGATTTAGAACAGCATCAAATTTACTTACCAAAAAATGGACTTTACCTAGCATTATTAAACCTAGGCCCAGCAGACGCTGAAGGAAATCTAATTCCAACGTCACCATTTTATGAAAAGGAAACAAAAGAAGGTTTATATAAATTCCCAAAGCATATTAAACCCTATTTCCCTGTAAACTATAGTAAAAATACAAATAGCACCTATAGACGTTCTCGCTTTGATAATGACAAAACATGGACTGTGTTTTATCTAAATGAAGGAAAAAAAGATCGAATTAACAATATCACATTAGGCACAGAAGTGAAAATATATGAAGATTAATCTTAATTTCTAAAAGCATACACTGAGGCTATTCTTGGTATTTACCAACAATAATGGCAAAGATGTTGGAGTCTTCAATTGAGTCTATGTAATTTATCCCTATTCAGAATTATTAATAAGCAAGTGGATTAACTGCGCTGAACCTAAAGGTTTATTTTCCTACGCAGAAATGATAATAGCAGTAAAAATTAGTTAGAATTATTAGTCTTCAATTTGTCTTTATACATCTCATCATTTAATTTCTTATCATAGAAATCTATCTCATTCAACATAAGATTATGAAATTCCTGGTTATGAATCTTAATATCTCCATTTAGACAAATACCTCTGTATTCACCAACACATAGCGTGTCTATATTCCCATCTCTATAATTGATTAATGCAAAAGCTCTACTATTAATAGAAAATTCATCAGAAGGTTTTAATTTTTTTAATTGGTTTTCAAATTCTACTAAAAATGACTTATCAACTAACTTTTTATAACGTACTTCACTTGAGGTGCTAATAAACAAATTGCTACTGCAAAATGTTCGAGATGGAGTTGAGGGACCTGGACTATAATAATAAACCTCTAAAAATTCAATATTGTCGGAATTACAAGAGTATAACATCAACAATGAACATAATATGCTAAATTTTTTTATCATTTTTAGATTTCGTTTTAAAGTTAACATTACACTATGTAACTATTTCTAAAATTAGAAATCTATTAATTTTTAGATAAAATTAAAACGACAACCTAACTTTAATGCTTCACAGTTTTCTTTGGAAGTAATAATTTGACTCCACTCACCAGCAGTAAACAGACAGATCCAACTACAAGTCCCACAATAAAATCTCTTAAAATCGAAGGAATTTGTTCTAAAACATGATGCATAAACTCAATGTTGTGAACAAAAATACCACCTGCAACTAAGAGTAAAGCAATTGTACCAATAACTGATAAACTTCTAATGATGATTGGCAACGCTTTCACTAAAAACGTTCCTAATCCAAATAAAAATCCGCTTTTACCATTGCTTTTGCTAATAAATCTTAAGCCAAGATCGTCCATTCGTACGATTAAAGCTACAATACCATACACACCAATCGTTGCAATTAATGCCACTATGGAAACCACAATTATTTGAGTTACTATTGGCTCATTAACGACCGAACCTAAAGCTATAATTACAATTTCAACCGATAAAATAAAGTCTGTTACTACAGCTGATTTTATTTTAGATTTCTCTAATTCTAATAATTCTTCTTTCGTTAAATCTTTTTTAAGATTAACCGTAACTTCTTTCGGGTGTGGTACTATAAACTCATAGATTTTTTCGGCACCCTCATAAGCTAAGTACAACCCACCAAGTATTAATATCACTATAACAGCCCATGGTATAAATGCACTTAACAAAAATGCCAACGGCAATATGATAATCTTATTAAGCATAGAGCCTTTAGTAATTGCCCATAATACCGGTATTTCACGAGACGACACAAAACCTGAAGCCTTTTCTGCATTCACAGCCAAATCATCTCCTAAAATGCCTGCTGTTTTCTTTGTGGTAATTTTAGTCATTGCAGCGACATCGTCCATTATAGCTGCGATATCATCTAATAGTGCAAAAAATCCTGAAGCCATTAATAAATAGTTAAGTTGGGTGAAATTAAATTTTAGACTGTGTCAATAAAGAAAGAGCAATATATAAACCAATAACAAGAGGAATTGCTGCAAAGTGAAGCACAATTAAAAGGACTACACTCAGTAAAAGAAAAATATAACGTACACTATTGTCTTTAAATCCCCAGTTTTTGAATTTTAAGGCAAATAATTTAATGTTAGAATTTAAAAGATAACAACTCAAAAGCGTTAAACCGATTAGGAACCATTTATTAATAATTATAGAATTCATAAGATCGTTATTCTGATATTCTAGAATTAATGGCAGTGATAAAATCACTAATGTATTTGCAGGAACTGGTAAACCTTTAAAGTAAGATTGTTGATCTTCGTCTATATTAAATTTAGCCAAACGATAAGCAGACGCTAGCGTAATAAACAAACCAATTAACGGTAAAGCAGACATTTTAAAGCCTTGCCAGTGAAAAATAGAATTCCAGCTGTCCGTATAAGCCGAATAATCTGGTGCATCAATGGTCAACGAAATAAGCTTAAACATTATAATACCAGGCACTACTCCACTAGTTACCAAATCTGCTAAAGAATCTAGTTGAATACCTAAAGGACTTTGCACATTGAGTTTACGCGCTAAAAGTCCATCAAAAAAATCAAAAAAGACTCCTAGAAACACGAAAATAGCAGCAACAATAAAGTTACCATTTACAGCGAATATCACAGCAATACAACCCGAAAACAGGTTAAGAAGTGTTACAAAATTAGGAATGTGTCTTTTAAAACTCATGGATGTATTTTTTGTAAAAATATAAAAGAATTTGTCTCTAATCTCATATTATTTTCAATTTACATGAAAAGAAAACAATAAGAACACACATCTAGAGTTAAATAGATAGAAAAATATTATGCATCTTTGTAAAAAAAATTTGCTGTTGAAAAGTTACTATGTAATTCTCTTAACACTTGCTACTCTTACGGTTTCAGCGCAGACAACCCGAAAATATTCAAACGAATTTATGAATATTGGTGTTGATGCTGCCGCTTTGGGTATGAGTAACGCTGTGGTGTCTCAAACTGACGATGTGAATTCTGGCTATTGGAATCCTGCAGGTTTGGTACATCTAGAAGATAATCAGCTTGCCTTAATGCACTCTAGTTACTTTGCTAATATTGCGAATTATAACTATATCGCTTATGCCATGCCTTTAGATGACAAAAGTGCCGTTGGCTTATCGCTTATACGATTTGGCGTGGATGATATCTTAGATACCACTCAATTAATAGACGACCAAGGCAATATTAATTACGATAGAATAAGCACGTTTTCTACCGCTGATTATGGACTAACATTTTCGTATGCCAGAAAATTGCCTTTAGATGGTTTAAATTTTGGAGTGAATGCTAAAATTATCCGAAGAATTATAGGTGATTTTGCATCATCTTGGGGTTTTGGTTTTGATGCAGGTATTCAATTTGAAAGTAAAAATGAGTGGAAGTTTGGAATAATGGCCAGAGATATTACAACCACTTATAATGCGTGGTCTATTGATGAAGATAAATTTGAGCAAATTAGTGGTGCTGTTGATGGCGAAAACCAAGAGTTGCCAGAAACAACTGAAATTACGATTCCTAAGTTACAATTAGGGATGTCTAAAAAGTGGGTTTTCAATTATGATTATTCCTTATTAGCAGCAGCAAACTTAAATATGCGCTTTGCTCAAAATAATGATATTATATCTACCTCTTTTGCGAGTATTAATCCTGCTTTAGGTTTTGAGTTTGGGTATACGGATTTAGTTTTTCTAAGAGCTGGCGTTGGTAATTTTCAAAACGAAATACAGATCGATGATTCCGAACAAATATCATTCCAACCCAATTTTGGAGTTGGTTTTAAATATAGAGGCATTCAAATCGATTATGCCTTTACAGATATCGGAGACCAAAGTGCGGCCTTATATTCTAATGTGTTTTCTTTAAAAATAGATTTTAGCGTCTTTAGATAGTTTTACTTATGAAATTAAAGTTACTCTCGTTTATTTTCCTATTGACTATTGCTTCAACATTTGCTCAGCAATTTCAACTTTCCGAAAACGCAAAAATATCGGTAATAACGATAGGACCTGGTGAATCGCTAAATGATGCTTTCGGACATAATGCTTTCAGAATTAAAGATCAAAATCGCGGAATCGACGTTGTATACGGTTACGGTGAATACGATTTTGGCGCTCCTAATTTTTATTTAAAATTCGCACAAGGAAAACTCAACTATCTCATTAGCAGACATAACTTCGATGGCTTTTATTATGCGTATACCAATGCGAATCGTACGATTGAAGAACAGGTTTTAAACCTTTCTACCCAAGAAAAACAGAATCTATTCAACTACCTAGAAAACAATTACAAACCCGAAAACAGACGGTATTTATACGATTTTTTCTATGATAATTGTGCTACTCGAATTAGAGATGTTGCACAGACCACGACAAATGGTGATATAAACTTTATAAAACCCGAAAATTTAGAGCCAAAAACATTTCGTGAACTTATACATGAGCATGTAGGCTTAAACTCTTGGGGAAGCTTTGGTATTGACATCGCATTAGGAGCTGTTATTGATAAACAGGCTACAGCGCATGAGTTTATGTTTTTACCAAAATACATTCATGCCTTTTTTGAAACCGCAGAAACAAGTACCTCTGAAAGTCTTATTGCAAGTTCAACGGTATTGTATCAAAAAAAAGATACCAATGCAGCATCGCGTGTTCTATTTAGTCCATTGGTGGTAATTGGACTACTAGCCATCATTATTTTATTTATAACGTATAAAGATTATAAAAATAAGGTACGAAGTAAGTGGTTGGATCTTTTGCTTTTTAGTATTACAGGAATTATTGGAATTCTCATTTTGTTTTTATGGTTCGCTACGGATCATTCAGCCACTGCGCAAAACTATAATGTATTATGGGCGTTTCCGCTTAATATTTTTGTAATCGCTCAGCTACTTAAGCCTGAAGTTAAAACGTGGTTTAGAAAATACTTAAAATTCCTAATCATAATGCTTTGTCTATTAACGTCGCATTGGGTTATCGGTGTGCAGGTATTTACAATAGGTTTAATTCCTTTGCTGATTGCTCTATTAATACGATATATCTATTTAGTCAAATTCTTTAATCAGAATTAAGATTAAACAACATGCCATTTAAATCAGCAATCCTCAATTAATATCTAGTTGGATTTGTATTATTTAATTCACCTGATCAATCCTATTTGAATATCAGATTTTGAGAATTTGAAAAGATCAAAAAAAAGTATAATTTTCTCTTTAAGTGATATGTGGTAATCTGATTGTTCGAATAAAGTAATTTCTCAATTCTTCACAACTCTTAACTCTTAACTCTTAACTCAAGAAATTACTGCCCTCGGTAATACAGAATAGTACTTAATGTTTTAATAAAGATATTAAAGTCTAAAAATATACTTCTGTGTTTAATATAAAACAAATCGTATTGAAGTTTAGTTAAGCTATCATCTACAGATGAACCATATCGGGTTTTAACTTGAGCCCAACCCGTTAAACCAGGTTTTATAATATGACGTGTTTCATAGAACGGAATGATACGTGATAATTCATTAACAAAGAATGGACGTTCGGGGCGTGGTCCAATAATACTCATTTCACCTTTTAGGACATTATAAAATTGTGGAATTTCATCCATACGTGAGCGTCTTAAAAACATCCCAAAAGCTGTAATTCGCGTATCATTTTTTTGTGCCCACTTTACGCCGTCAGCCTCAGCATTAACAACCATTGTTCTCAACTTAAGAATATTGAACATTTTACTATTTTTTCCAACACGTTCTTGAGTATAAAACAAGGGGCCTTTATTCCCTATAAAATTTCCTAATAAAATAAAAGGCACTAAAAATACACCTAAAACCAATCCAATAATAGCAAAAACAATATCAAAGGTACGCTGAACGAATATGTAAAGTTTATTCTCGTTACTTCGGCTAAAAGGGAAATACTTATAGAAATCTTTTCCTACGAATTGAATTGGCACTTTATGCAATAACTCTTCATAAACTTGAGTATAATCTCTAATTTTAAACCCACGTTCTAATAAGGAAATTAAATTGTGATACACTTCGGTCATTATGGCTTCCGTGTTAAAACTCGCAACTAAAATTTCAGAAATTTTTTCTTTTTTAATAGTTTCTAAAAAGTCTTTAGCATCATATTCTGGAAGTCCCTTAAATTTCACGGATTCTGTCGATGAAATTTCACTATTAATAAAACCAACTATTTTATAATTAGGGTCAGACGTGTTTAATGCTTTTATTAAGCCATCGATATTAGAAATTTCACCAACTAAGAGCACGCGCTTATAAAATCGTGGAGATTCTACTAGATTAATATAAATGAGGCGCCATAAAAAAAGAGATACAATAAGCGTTATATAAAGATAAACAATCTGCAACCGCTCTACTGGTAAATAAGGAGACAATACAGGAGTTAAAAGATAAAATAAGACAACAGTAGAAACAGTAATCACAATATTTTTAAACGTCGTATCAAACTGACTCGCTTTTTGAAGATCGTACAATTCAAAAATGGTTCCAAAAAGCGCAACATAAACCCCTAGTAAGATTAAGGCAACACTATTCTCTATGCTAAAAACAATGTATTCAAAATCAAAATGATAGCTTAAAGCATAGACGCCTAAAAACACCATTAATAAATCAACAATCCTGAGGAGAATCTTGCGTTCGGAAACTTCGAAATGTATACTTTTTCTCTTAGACATTATGCATATAAACTCTGCTGTAAATATAAGAAGTCTAATGGGTTTTTAACATTTATTTAGAATAAAAGAACTTTCCTTTTTGAGCATTATACCATACCAATCAAGGTTTTCCGCTTTTCATGATCTTTTTTAACATTCAACGTCATTAATATTTTGCTCGTTCACGCAGTAAAATACAGATGTTACAACATCAATGTTTTGTGTAAATTAAAAACCATTTATTATATAAAAATTTAAAAGAATCATCACTTATTTAAGATAGGGTTTATTGAGTAACCTACACCTTAAATAAAAAAAAGCGATTATGCTTTTTTTCTTAACAGCATTGTGAGATGCATACATGGATAGATAGCTGTCCACTTTTTAGCGTTCCAATCCTTATCAATCATTTTTCGAATTTTGTCTTTTTTAAAGTTAGAAGATAAAGGCAAGAAATTTAATAACAAGCCATATTTACTTTGACCAAGAATCCCTCTTTTTTCCACGATAGTAAAATTTGAATCTAATTTTTTTAATGTCGTCTTAGTGAATGGCCACTCCCAGTCTTTATCAGTCTGAAAAGGTCTATATAGCATTCTTACTACCTTTATAGGGAAACTAGTTTCTAAAGGGTCATAAGATATAATGCTACCCTTTTTTGCTAATTTCTCATTTAATTTATTAATTAGTAAATCAAAATCCTCAAAATGATGTAAAACACCATAGGCATATATGACATCAAAGTTAGAATGCTTAAAATCTGCTGATAAAAAATCAACAGCAATTCCTTTTGCATTTGTGCAACCTGCATTAATTAGCTTCTCGTTTAATTCTTCTATGGCCACATCACTGAGATCAATACCAACATATTCTTTTGCGTTTTTGGCCATATATAAAGAAAGATTGTTTCCTCTTAAACAACCTAAGTCAAGCACTTTTTTATCCTCTAAATCCCCTAACCATAATTTATGCTCTGAATACACCTTATTTTTAAGATCTAAGTCATTAGTATATTTATGCAAAGTTCCATTTCTTAACTTTGACCAAAGCTTTGTAGCGAAGTTCTTATGCTTATTAGTGTCGTTGTAGAACTCTTTTTGACGTTTATTAACTTCTAAAGTTTTATTGTGATTATCGTTCATTTTTTTATTTATCAATCAAAATTTAGGCAATGCAATATATTATTAATAAGGGACCTTTTATAATTAAAAAACTAAATAGCGTTTAAAACTTTAACCCAACTTTCTTTTAAAAGCATCCAATCATACTGTTCTACTTTTTCACGAGCCTTAGCCACCATCGTTTCCGTCTCTTTGGGTTGAGATTTTAATTTTAAAATGGCATCCACAAATACTTTTGAATTATTAGGTGGCACCAAAATACCATCAACCCCATCTTCAATTAGAAATGGCATACCACCAACATTAGTAGAGACTATAGGTAAACCTAGGGCCATGGCTTCAATAACACTTACTGGCATATTATCAAAGTTTGTCGTATTAATAAAAACATTGTAATCTTTGGCGAGATCGGTCCATTCTGTTTTAGTGAGCTTTCCAGGTGTAAAAACCTCTACATTTAAAGCCTTAGCGTGTTTTTTTACTTTTTTAAGAGAACCATCTGTATCTGGGCCTGCCATGCATAAACTCACCTTATAACCTTGCTCTTTTAAAGCTTTCAGTACATCAACAGCTAAGCAAGGATTATATATTTTACAAAAAGAACGAAGCCAAAATAAATTAAGGTCTTCTATAGGTCTCGTCTTAAATTTATAATGATTTAGATTCAATGCGTTAGGAATATAGGTAACGTCCAAATAACCATGTTTATGAAAAGCATCCATCAAATACAAGGATGGTGACACTAAGGCTTTAGCAGGCTTAAAAGTAATGGCACATAATTTAGGACTATTCTGTAATCGTGCTGGCAAATTACCACCGTTCAAACTTAAAACATAAGGCAATTTTAAAAGTTGACATAATTGCCCTACAAAGACGGCAAAATAAAAATTGCTTGTACTATATGTATCAATGATGACGTTACTAACGGCTTTTCTATACTTTATACAAGAATAAAGCATATCAAATAGCCTTAAGATCTTATTATTTTTGCTTGAACTATACAACATATCAAACCCTTCACTCTCCAACTGGCCTCCTATAACCTGTATCGAGGAAGGATTAGTTTTATTATTGTACAAGTTGTTTCCTATGTATAATATTTTTCTTCTTAACATTTGTAATATTTAATAAAGCTAATGCATAAAATAACGAAGGTGCAGCAATCCGCATTCCTGTATGATTAATGGTGGCAAACCAAAAAAACAAAAAGGCATAAAAAAAATAACTGCTTGGATGTCTTGCGCGATATGCTAAGGGTTTTATAATTAAAATCAGTAATATAATAATACCAAGCATCCCATGCTCTCCTAATAAACGACCAACTTCATTATGTGTTGGTAACTGTTCTCCTGTTTCTTGTACACGTATATCCTTAGTTCTGCTAGCCCCAATACCAAATATAGGATCTTGTAAAAATCCATCCATTTCTTGCATAAATAATGTACCTCGACCTGTGGTCGCGTCCCCTTTTTCACGTCCTAATGAATCTTCATTGGCATAACGTTTATCTAACATACCTCCCGTTTCAACTGAGGCTATAAGCCATGTAGAACTAATAGCAAATAAAAAAACAAATGTAGAGCCTATAATTTGATTTTTAACTTTGTAATTTGATTTTAGAAATAATATCCCAAGAAATGCTAAGATACAAATTATAGCAGCGAAGACTCCTCCGCGACTAAACGTAACAACAGCTCTAAATGCAATAGCTGCAAAAATCAAAATATTTAAAACTTTCATAAAAAAACTAGGAGATTGCATATAAATACGCACCACCATCACAAACATACCCATACCTAGCGCTGTAGAAACTTGGTTCGGTCCAAATCCCCCTGACGTTGCTGGATTAGATGCCGTATTAGATATGGTATCTCGTATAGAGGGGTTGTACAAAAACAAATACACAGTCATAGAAATGATGGGTAACACTAAATACTGTAAGATCTTTAAAATTTGTTGTTCTGATATTTTTTTATCATAGCAAAACAATGTGGCTATACCTAAAGTTACGGGGCCTGCAAGAACAAATGTTACATTGGTTCTAAAATTAGCATCATAAGTTAATGTTATAGAAGCAACGATAACAGCAGGCACTAATAAAATAAGATATAAAAAATAAGGATAAGCCTTACCAGAGGCCCCTTTATAAAAAATTCCGGCAAGCATCATTAATAATACACAGTACTTCCCTGTTTCATAAAAGAAATAGCCTTTGGTCATCCGTAAAAAAACCTCGCCACCAACGAAATAAGCACACCCTAACAATACAAACATTGTTTTTTCCTTTTCGGGTGAGGTAATTATATGCCACAGAAAATAAAACAATACTCCTAAAAAATAGACACGTGCAATAGGTTCTAAAAAATAAATAGCGATTCCTAGAAATACATGTCCTAAAAGGAGTGGAATAAAGTTATCATCATAACGCTTATGTTTCTTTACTATTCCCATATATTTAATTTAAAATAGCTTGCTTTATATGGTCATTATAGTATGCAAAAGTGAAACGTTTTACGACGTCTTGTCCATTAGAAACTAAACGTAAATAGTCATTTGCAGGCAGATTTGCGAAATCAGTGATAAGTGCGCTTAGCGCGTCTGTATTTATATCTAGCAATACAAAACCTGTTTCGTCAGTTTTAATATATTGCCCTATAGAAGAAATATTAGAGACTATAGGGACACACCCAAAATTCATAGCTTCTGCCAATACTTTTGGAAACCCTTCAGATGCTGTTGTAGGCATTAAAAAGCCATGGCATACTTTATAGATTTCAACAACAGAATGACGTGACAAGAACCCATGAAACTTAAAATTAACTCCGCTTAATGCCGCCTGCGTTTCAAAGTCTTTTCGTTCAGCCCCATCGCCAACCAAATGAATGGTACCTAGTTTTGCTTTGTCTTCACTTTTTAAAGCTGTTACAGCTTCAATGATACGTCCAACCCCTTTTGGTGTTTCTAACCTCCCAACATAACAAAAGTTAATCGGATTCACCATTCTTTTTGTGCTCATAATGGCTTTACCAAAAGCTAAATCTGCTTTAGTTAAACACGGATTTTCAAAAGTCTCACAATGTTGTGGTTGGTCATTCCAAGCACCATTAATAGTTACTTTGCGCGATTGTTTTTTTAAAAACCAACGCTGAAAGGCATACCCTAAAGGTGCAGAGGTTTGCTTCCAATTACCAGCATATTTATACCAACCTGGTGTTCTAGTAAACCAAGTTAAATAGGGAATCAAATAGACTCCAATCCCTGTAGGGGTTCGTAATTGAAAATAATCTGAAGCACTAACATAACGGTTTACTAATTGCATCGTTTTCGGAGCCGCTGTTATAATTTTTAATTTGTTTTTTAATCCAGTACCTCCTACCACTGGGATATTTACAAATTTTATTTTCGAACTCGTATAAGGCAATGCACTTGCTGGCGGTTCTCCAGCGTATAACATCCCTAAATGAACAATGTCATCAAAAATTGCGGTAAGGTGATTAATTTCAGTAACCGTAGGACCCCAACCAACAATACTGCCATCGCTTTTCTGATAGTGTTCAGTATGAGATATGATTACTAATTTCATTGATATTGATTAAGGTATTAAAATAATAGTATCATCTGCATTTTGTGATTTTTTGATACTCCGTGTGCCTTTCACGATTGACAAAAATAAAATTTGTTTTGATAATAAAGGTTTTAGTTTACAAACAATTCCCATTCATCTTTTTAAGGTTCCAAAACCACAAAAAAACTATATCCTTTTAAATTTTTATTATCATATAAATAGCAGTCGTGTGCAACTACTTAGTATTAACGATTGACTTTTCTATTTCTTCTATATAATTTTTAATAATGATATCCCATTGGTGTTCATCTGCCCATTTTTTTGAGGTTTTAGCATACGCTTCTTTAGAGGTCAACAACTGTTCTAAAGCGTCTTCAAAAGCAGATTGATCACCCAAAGTCACTAAAAATCCTGATTCACCATCTCGTATGGCATCCTCAATACCACAGCCTTTAGCTCCAATGGCCGGAATCCCTAATGCATTCGCTTCTAACAATGCAATTCCAAAGCCTTCAACATCTCCCGTGGTTGTTGCGGTGCTTAACATTACAAATACATCACTAGCCTCTAATGCTGTTTTTAAAACGTCATTACTAACGCGACCATGAAAAAAAACGTGTTTCTCAACACCTAATTGTTTCGCTAATAATTCACAAGCCGTTTGTGCTGTTGGTAATCCCACGCAATGGTAAGCAATATTTGGAAAGCGTAATATTAATCGTGGTAAAAGTTTAATCACTTCGTGTTGCCCTTTTCTTTCACTGACGTGACCTACAGTAATCAATTTAGGCGTACCACTTAATTGTATGTCTGTAGTCGTATTAATGTTCCATTTATCAGAATTAAAACCATTGGGAATAACTACCGTTTTCTTCTGAACCTCTAAAGGGATTAATGATTTTGTAAAATGAGATACCGCTATAACTTTAACAAACTGTTGCAAAGCACTATTTATACTAACTTTTAATAGTCTATTGCTAAAATTAACTTCAGACCCATGTATAACGGCCAAACTTACAATCGATCGTCGTCGGCCTAAGATAGCAACACTCCACAACGAAAATTTCCCAGAAGCGATAACAACATCGGCTGATCTAATTGCGTTTCTTAAAAGACTTATCCTATTAAAATACATTTTAAAGCGAGGGTTTGTCATCGGAACCCGCAACATTTTAAACGACAAAGTAGTATCAAAATTAGCTTCTTCATTACCATTTATAGAACGTTGATCTGCGATAACAGAAACATCGTAACCAGCACGACTTAAATAGAGTGCAACGTTATAAGCATGGTCACCAATCCCACCAGGTTGAGGAGGAAATTCAGAAGTAACAATAAGTATTTTCGTAGCGTTCAAGAGTGATTTTTAATAGCGTTTAAAAATAAATATATTATCCTGCATAAGGCAAGTTTTTATAAAGTATTTCCCAAATCCAATCTCAAATTCATATTAAATCCAATTTTCCAGTAATCCAGCTCAGCTCTTCCCCTATTTATAAGGGAAGGTGTATTTGTTTTCCTCAAAAGAAAACAAAGACGGAAGGTTTCAACTAACTTTTTACTTCCCACTTTTCACTTTTAATTTTTAACTTTTCTACAAGAGCCCCTTCATCTAATTTCGCACCAGCCAACCTCCAAGACTTAATCACCTGAAAGACCACCAAAGGCAAAATAAACAAAGAAACCAAGGCACCCAAAAGCATCATCGGTTTCGAGCCTTTAAAGCGGTACGGCATAATCGATAATGGTACCGTTCGCAATAAAGCCCATCGTGCTGCCGTATGTCCCCAATACCGTCTAAAGTAGTAAAGTACACTAGGTATAGGACGCGGTTCAAATAACGAATTGGTTCTAAAAGCATCCCAACTGCCCATATCTCGTAAACCGCCACTTCCTACTTTTAAATGTAAGCGTTTGGCGTAGGGGTGAGAAATATTTAAATAGCCTGCTAAATACGACCGCAAACCAAACTCACCATCACCCATACGTTGTTTTTCAAATTGCCTATCGAAGAGACCAATAGCTTCAAAAACAGCCTTTTTTAACAAAACATTTCCCGTATCTAATTGATCACTAATTTTAAAATATGCATAATGCGCTGGTGTAGGAGCTCCAACTTCAGAAATAGAAACTCCAGAAGTCAGATCTGCTTTAAAAAAATCCAAGCCTTTTAAATGTTCACTTATCCAATTTTTATCGACACGGCTATCATCATCAAACAATAGAATATAATCACCTTTCGCCATTTTTATCGCTCGATTCCTAGCTAACCACAATGCTTTTTCTTCTTGATGGACTACCTGAATCTCTAATTGAAAATCATTATAAAAATCAGATTGAAATGGCGTCGATTGATCGATAACAATAACCTCAAAATGCGTGTAATCTTGTTGCTCCAAATCTTGTAATACATCCTTTAAATATGGATAACGATTTAAAGTTGGGATAATCACACTAATAAAAGGCTTCTGTAGTATCAACTCGGAATTAAAAGCATCATACTCTGAATTTACTAGCGGTATTTCTAAATAAGTGCTGCGCGAAACCTTACGAGTCTTCCACCATCCAAGCACCTCTGTTATGGGATTATAAAAACTAAAAAGACGAACAATTAAAATATACAACACCCAAAACGAACTAAAATACTTCCGTGCAAACCTGTAATTATCTACAACTGGCACGTTTTCAAATTGTGTATAGGTTTCTGCTTTACCAATATACCCTTTCTGAACGGCTTGCCATGACAAATCATATGCTTTAGCTTTATCCGATTTATACTGATGATCTGACTCTAATTGTTCAACGATTTCTGCTGGTAGATTTTTAACTAAGGGAAATACAGAATGCCCGTCATTTTTTTTTAAGACAAAATAATGCGTGGGTTGTAAGTAATTAATAAATTTAAAGATAGGCTTCATTTGGAATACAAAAAACGTTTAATGGAAGTGGATTTGTTTCAGTCAATTCATTTAAATCAATACCTAATATAGTATAATCGAGATTTTTTATATAATCTATAATTTTGATATTTTCATTTGTTTCTACAATTAAAATGGGCTTAAATTGTTTTATTAATTTAACGGCACCTTGCAATATATCTAATTCAATACCATCTACATCAATTTTTAACAAATCACAACGCTTTAATTCAGTTTTATCAATATAGGCATCTAATGTTATCATTTCAATTTTTTGAATGACATCAGAACCTTTTACATCCAAAACATTAGAAGTTGAATTGCTAATAAATAGCTCTACCTCTTTATTCTCATTTCCTACAGCATTATTCTCAACAACTAATCTAGTTTGTAAATTATTTAATTTTATAGATTTATTAATCGTTGATACTAAATTAATGCTTGGCTCAAAAGCAATTGTTTGTCCATTTTTAGCGATTGTGTTTGCCCAGACTAAACTTAAAAACGCAAAATTAGCACCAACATCCAAAACGGTGAGATCATCATGATGAGGCTTAAACTTATTTAATAACACAATAGACCTATTTAAAAGCTTAGTTTCAATTCCGCGATTGGCAGCCTTAGCACTCACCCGAAAAGATGATAAAAGCTTAAATTCAACATCATAGTTTTGATAACTTCTCTTTATGATTGTTTCCACTTCCTTGTAACGTCCTTTGCTCCGGAACAATGAATCTCTTAATGGTTTTAACCATTTAATCTCTCCTAAATAGTTTTTTACGTTTTTTGGGATTGTATTATAAATTATTAATCCTATTTTTTTGATGCTCATATTTATATAAAAAATAATAATTATTTATTATTATTTAGTTGTTTTGCAGGTACACCTATTAACGTTGAATTATTTTCTAAAAAATCATGAATTACGCAAGCAGAGGCACCTATTTTAATATAATCCCCCAGTTCTATTGGTCCTAGTATAGTCGCATTTGCTCCAAGACTGCAATTATCTCCAATTCTAAATTTATTATTGGACGCATCTTCTTTTAGCCCTATTACATTTCCTCCTACTAAAGTTAAGTTTTTACCAATATCAGCTGCCCCAGAAATGACACAGCCAACAGAAGGATGTAATATTAAAAGTCCACCTTTAATAGCTGCTTTATAATGAATATCAATATTAGAATAGGACTGCATTGGTAAAATAAAAGGTAAAAATAAGATTCTAACTATACGATATGATTTTCCCAATGCTAAATACAAACCCCGTTCCATGCGATAAAGAAAAACACCAATAAAACTTCGGCTTAACCAAATGTGCAAAATTCTAATCTTATGCTTTCCCAGCATCCTTTTTACATCTGCTTTAAAATAGGTACATTGATGACTCATATATTTCTTTTTACAACAATCCTTTTAATTGAAGTTTATTTTCCCATAAACATCTATTTCTTTGCTGTAATTGAACAAAGTTATCTTCACTTAATGCTTTATGAAATTCATATACAATAGCCCCTATTTTATGAACTTCATAAGATTCAACCCAAACGACATGTTGTTTCCAATCTATTGCTTCTGTATAAGGCAATATACAATCAGTATTCACAAAAACCGGGATACGTCCCATCGCCAAGGTTTCATACAAACGTACTGAAAAATTTCCTGCTCCTCTTACACAAACCACATAATCAGAATCTTTTATATTGTTAAAAAACTCTGCTGTCGATGTCGCGCGTTGGGTTTCATTTTGCGACCCTGCGCGATACTTTGCTCTATAAATAAAATTTGTAATAAGACCTTGGTGATTCTCCATTCGTTTTAGGATACTATGTCTCCATAGTGCAGCAGCCATTATAGCCTCAGGCTCTTGCGAGCTTAATTTTAAATAATAGCTAAGGTTTTTTAAGCCAATTTTAAATTTCGTCTTTATAGCTAGTACAACCTTTGATGTTGCAAACCCACAAAAACCTATGGTAGGATTTTTAGTATAGGGACGCTCAAAAATAGTACCCTTGTTATATTGAACTTTTAATGGATCAGAAATAAAAACCGGTAAGCCAATATGCCATTTAGGAACTCTAGACCTGTATCCGCTTTGCCTAAATAATTTTACATGAGGAAAATCAGGAAAATCTATGCCTACATCATCTAATAGCACTACCCAAGTGGTTATATTTAATCGCTGGGTCGCTTTTATAAACTGAAGAGCTTTAGATTGCTGCTTGGTCTTTACATAATAATTCCAGGACATCGTTAATATTGCCACATCTGAAGCCTCTAAAACATCGACAAACGCTACGTCTTCTTTTGAAATACTGTACATAGCTTTACGCTCTTCATCGGAAAAATCCTCACCCTTCAAAAAAGGCTTTAATAATGGGAAGGTTTGACCACGAAATGATTTATCGTAATGCCGTTTTGGAAAGTAGAATGTCATTTTTAATTATCTTCAATTATAAAACTCCACAAACTTAGCTTGTTGTTGTTCTAATGTAAATTCTTGTTTAACACGTGCTTTGGCCCGTTCAGAAAATTGGTTTTTAATAACATCATCTAGCTCTATAACGGATTCTAGAGTTTTTGCTAGTAATCTTGGCTGTCGCTTTGGCACAACCCAACCAGTTTCACCATCTATGATATTTTCTGATAACCCTTCTGCATCCGACACTATACATAACAGCCCCATAGCCTGAGCCTCTAAAACCGCATTACAAAAGCCTTCCGAATGACTATATTGCATATAAATATGAGATATTTCCATTAATTCCTTAACCTCCCTTGGTGTTTTTACACCTAGCAAAGAAACCTCATTTTCTAATCCTAACTGATAAATTGCAAACAGAATTTCTTCTTTTTGCTCACCTTCACCTATAATTTGATATTCAAAATCAATTTTTTCTTTTTTTAGAATAGACAATGCTTCCAACATATCGATTACACCTTTTTTCCAAAATAATCTTCCAACAGTCAATATTTTTATAGGCTTAGTCTTGAAATTTTTATTAGCGGCACCTGTATTAAATAACTCCATTGAAATTGCAGGTGTTATTTTAGCTACAGCGTTATTTCTAGATAGCCCTTGATTATAGGCACAAAGTAATAAATCATCTGAAATGGTATGTACTTTATCCACTAGCTGCCATAATCGATCATAACAGCCAGAATGTTTTAACGGATAAATAGCAATATCAAATCCTCTCAAACTTACCGCCATTTTTGCATCTATAGACTTAGCGACATGTTCACTTTGTAAAGCTAAGGTTGCAAAACCAAAATGTAGCCATTCTGCATCTGACTTCAAAATTGTTGCATTTATATAAATATATTTAAAAACCTGTTTAAGTTCTCTCCCGGCTTTAAGCTCTAGTTTCACATAGCGTATTACCCTTTTTAAATAAGGTAGTAAACCAAAAATGACTCCTAGTGTCGCAAAAAATTGACGAATAGGATTAGCATGTACTTTAGGCATTGGAAGAACCTTACAGTCTGTAAACCTAGGGTCATCTTTATAAACAAACAAACTCACCTGATGACCTGCGTCTTGCAAGCCTTTAATTTTTGATTTAAAAAAAGTCTCGGAATAGCCTGGTGGCTGGGATAGTATGAGAGCTATATGCATAAAATGATCATTTTCTTAATTCTACTTCGTAGCAATTACCTTATTGTATAAAATATTATAACTCAACACTTCTTTTTCTATAGAAAAACGATCTTTAACACACTTTTCCCCTTTCACTTTAAAATCATCATAAATTTTTCTATCTGACGATAATCGTTTACATTTTAATACTAAATCATTTACGTCATCAAGGGAAAACAAAGCATCACTCATTGTTTCCTCTAATATAAAACGAGTACCTCCACCAGAATCGGAACTTAATACAGGTAACCCACAAGCCATTGCCTCTAGTAAACATATTGGCAGCCCTTCTTCAAAAGAGGACAGTATTAAAACATCCTGGTAATTTAACATTTTGGGCAAATGATCTTGATTAATAAACCCATGAAAGTGCACACGATGTTTTAAATTATTATTCTGAATAAATAACCCTAACTCTTTTTTATAATTAGAATCACTCTTTCCAAACAAATTTAAATGAATATTATCAGGAAGATTCAACATCGCCTTCAATACAAATAATTGATTTTTATTTCTATTTACATTTCCAACATAACATAAATTAAATGTAGAATTTGTCGTTTTTTCTAATGGAAAAAACTTTAATAAATCCACACCATGTGGAATTAGTTTTATTTTATTCGCATAATGTTTATTCGAAAAAAACCGCTTTTTCATTTCAGGTTGGTCATAGGCAATAAAATGAGAAAATAGACTTTTTAATTGCCAAGAGCGAGACCATGAATTATTTTTTTTTGTGTACAAATATTTTACACCTGACAATCTACAAGCCAAGGGCTCTAAATAATTCGATTTATAATCCCAAGAATGTACTAAATCTATTTGATTCTTTTTAAGAACCTTAATATACTGCTTTAGGAAACTTATTTTAGAAACTTTAAAAAGCTTTGGTAGTTCTACCAAATCACTTTCTGGAATTACTTTTTTTGCTTCATCCCAATGATTCTCAATACCTACTATAACATTAAAATTATGTTTATTTAGCCTAGCGATTAATGCTAATAACACATATTGACTACCAGCCGTCTTAAAATTTGGAATAGTAAACAGAATACGTAAGGGTCTACTCATTTTTAAATCGTTTAAATTGAGCCAAGACCAGCAACATATTCACTTGATGTGCATAAATTAAAGGCGTTTTTGTTTGCAGACCATAATAGGCGTCGTCTACAATGTCTTTCGATATAAAATCACTAAAATTTTTATGTGATAAACAGTCATATAATTTCTTTTCATTACTAACACCCAAAAATTGAAGCTCCCAATTTCGTTCTACATATTTCTTTCCTAAAATTTCCTGGAAGACTCTTTCCATTTTATTGGTAATACGGTATGGCAAATTATAAGGTATCTTATTTTTAGGATAGGTATAGAGATTAAATGGTCTTTGCTCTTGCCATGTAATTTTGGCTAGTTTTGGAGCTCGTTTTTTTATATAAGCGATTTGCAACTCTCGGTTGGCTAAAAAAGCTTCTGGAACTGTACAAATAAACTCGCACATTCGTTGATCGTAATACGGTAAAGTTACGGGATGTTTACTAGCAAACACAGCTAAATTTACGGATGTCCAGCGTGGTGCCCAAAATAAGCTTTTAAATGCTCTAATGCGCGCATTAGCACTGTTAGGAATATCTATAGCGGAAAGCAATGTAGAAATACGACTTTCAAAATAAGAGTCAAAATCGCCTTCTAAATTCCAATGCGTCCAAAGTTGTACGGCTAAATCGCGTCCTCCTTTTTTAATTAGTTTTTTATGAAGGACATTTACCTGTTCCTTTAATGGTAAATCATCTCTAACTCCCATATCATCAAACAACACATCTCCCCAATGGCCTAATGAAAATACCTCACCCATAGTATCAAATTCATCAACTATTGCCATTTGCCGTGGCGCGGTAAAATCAGACTCACATCGATTCAATGTTGCTAAATCATCTATCACATCCCATAAATAACCGTTTGGAATGGAATAGGCTGTAAAATCGAAATCACAAACTTTAGCAATAGCTTTTGCTATCTGAGTTTCTTTATAACCTCCCTGAAAATCATAACTATAACTATTCACAGATGCTTTTAAATGTTGTAAGGCTACAGCCTGTGTTCTACTATCTAAACCACCAGACAAGGGTAAAATCACCTTTTTACCAACCGTTTGTTCTTCTATAATGGATTCGAACAGCGTAGTAAATTCATGTAAAGTCGCGTCAAAATCACGGGTTTTATCAGGCGTATAGTGCCATTCAAACCAAGGAATACTCTCTAAGAGATAACCATCATCTGAAATGGTATATTGACATCCAGGTCGTAACACTACCTCATCTTTCCAATAGGTATCTGTATCTAAAAAAAAACCGATAGCCGCAAAAACACAGATGGCTTCCAAATGCAGTTCATGAGGTGCTTCTACCTTAGCATAAGTGGGTGTAACAGGGATTATTGGTGTGGTGATTGTTTTCATAGTGTAATAGCACGACGAATATAATAATTTCAAAGGAAGGGAAATTTGATTTCATCAAAAAATTCAAAGTCGAAAGGGTTTTCTTCAAATTCAGCTTCAGTTTAAACTTCAACTTCAACTTCAACTTCAACTTCGAGTTCAACTTCAACTTCGAGTTCGAGTTCGAGTTCAGTTTCAACTTCGAGTTCAGTTTCAACCACCCACTACCCCTTCATACAACCTCACAAACTGGGCAATACTATCCTCTGCATTAAATTCACGCTTAACCAACTCATGGGCGCGTTTCGTTATCGCATGCAATTCTAATTCTGACGTTTCACTCAAAGCTATCACAGCATCAGCCATAGCTTCGGAATCTCTTACAGGCACCAACCATCCCGTCTCATTAGGAATCACAACTTCTGCCATACCACCACAATCGGTAGACACCACAGGTAAGCCCACAGCCATAGCTTCTAATACCACATTAGCAATACCCTCTTTTAAACTAGGCAATAACATACCGTGAAATTGTCGTAAAAACGAAATTAGTTCTGTTTGAGGCATAGCTCCAACCAAAGCAACGTTATCTACTAGGTTGAGCTGATGGCATTGAAATAATAAGGCTTCAGTAAACTCATCTGGCCCAACAATAGTATAGTGAATATTATAGCCTTTATTTTTTAATAGCGCTACAGCATCTAGTGCTGTCTCATAACCCTTAACCCAATGAAAACGTCCAACGGAAACCAAGCGTATAGTTTTATCTTGTACTGTTTCGCAAGCCCTATAATGATCAAAAAAGAAAGGCGGAATCGGAGAATGAATAGTATGGATACTAGGGGCTTTAGCTCCATAAAGTTTTACCTCTTCACCAATAGCCTTAGAAACGGCATGAAAAGCTTTTATTTTAGGGAATTCTTGCTTGTAAATTATTGCCGTACTCAAATCTACTATAGGTGTATAATTAATATGAGCTCCACGTAAACTCACTACAATAGGAATACCAAATGCATCCTGTAATACCGTATAAAATGCCACATCTTTAGCCCATTGAATATGAAATACATCAGGTTTGTGCAGTATTATAGGCAAGACTTTAGTAAACCAAACCCATCGCTCATAGCGCTTTTTAAATTGAGATGTATGTCGGTATAATTTTACCGCATCTTTTGGAGATTTAAGAACCAACTGCAGTAATCTATAACTACTTACAACGGCATTCTTTACATGGGATTTTGGTGTATCATAAACCTTAATGTGTTCAGATTCATAAGCTACAGGCTTAGTTTGCACACCAAACAGTAACACCTTATGTGTTTGAGATACTCCTTTTATTAAATGCTCAATAAAAGTAGTGCTCGGAATGGTTCCTGAAAAAACAGCAATTTTAAGACGTTTGCCCATAATTTTGTAATTAGTTCAAATAACTATGACACTGACAAAGGTAAGTTATAAACACAAGAGCACATACACGTATTCCCTAACTCCTATTCCCTATCTCTATTAAATCCTATCATTCTAGATCCTTCCCTTTTTTCAAGTGAAAGTGGATTTGTTTTCCCTTAAAGAAAACAAAGGCGAAAGGGTTCTTCTTCAAATTCAACCTCAAATTCGAGTTCAAATTCAATTTCCCATTTCCCACTTCAAACTTTACACTTTATTCACTTCAACATCACTCCCAACTACCTCATCATAAAGTTGCAGCATCTGTGCAATACTATGTGCTTCATGATAATTAGCATTTACCAAATCATAAGCCTGTTGTATAATTTTACGCTTATCTTCAACGTCAACTTGCATACAATCAATAACAGCATCAGCAAGGGCTTTAGCATCTCTAACAGGTACCAACCATCCTGTTTTGTAGGGAATCACAACCTCGGCCATACCTCCACAATTTGAAGAAATCACAGGCAGACCTATAGCCATGACTTCCAGTACCACATTGGCAATACCTTCACTTAAGCTTGGCAATAGCAAAGCATCATATGTTTGTAAGTGCTCAAACAATGCCTCTTGAGGTAAACCTGGCTTAAAGGTTATATAATCTTGTAATCCCAATTGGTTGACCTGAAATAAAAGATCTTCCGGAATGTTCCCTGCAGCAATTATCGTGTAATTAACGTCTACGCCAGACTGAATAAGCTGATGTACCGCTTGTATCCCATAACGATAACCTTTTACCCAATGATGTCGTCCTACAGATACCAACCGAAATGGTTTAACACCCCGTTTTATAAAAGGCTTATAGTAGGAAAAAGCAGCCGTCGAAATAGGAGTAGAAATCACATGAACGCGCTCTGCACGGACATTAAAATTTGCTGCTTGACGCCCTAAATGTTCAGAAATGGAATGTATAGCATCTACTTTAGGAAGACAGCGTTGATAACGCTTAAACACCTCTGGGTCTATATAAGGTAAAATAGCAGCTTGCGATCCTAACAAACTTACTACAATATGACATGGATATGCCGATTTTAAAAACAACCAACGGTCTATACGGCTTGTCCATTGCAAATGAAATATATCTGGAGCGTGTAATAACACTGGCACAAAACGTGAAAACCGAAGCCATTTGGTATACAATGTAGGATAGGTTTTCGCTTCTTTTATAGCCAATGATAACCGTTTAGGATGCTGAACACCCAACTTTAGGGTTCTCCAAAGTGTCAACGGTATATTTCTGTATAACGACGTGGGCGTATCTATAATTTTAATACGCTTAGAAGGATAACTGGTCTTTTTTTTAACGGTACCAAAAAGTAAAACCTCATGCTCTTTAGCCACTCCAGCAATGAGCGTTTCTATAAACGTCGTATTCGGAATAAGACCTGTGTATATAGCGATTTTAAATGGTGGTTTCAAAAACTAATTTTATAAATTATAAAAAAACAAGAGACATTTACTTTTATGTATTTAAAATAAAGACGCATGAAAATCATTTACGTCACTGGCTACAAATTTCCAATCTAAGGCTTCCCCCTTCATTCTACTTTTTTTACGCATTGTTTCTAATAGACTTTCATTTAAAACAATTTTTATAGTGCGCTCTATTAAATCATCATAATCACCCAATTTTGTTAATACAGCATCTGTGCTTTTTAAGTATCCCGAATTCCCACCAACATCTGTCGTTATAATTGGTAATCCGCAAGCCAAACCTTCTAAAATAGAATTACAAGCAGTACTATCTAGTAAAGGCAAAAATAAAGCAGTAGCTTCTTGGTACTTTTCTAATAGCATATCATCATTAATACCACTAAAGACCTTAATACAGCGATGTGGTCGTATTTTATTCACATAAGCCTTATGAATAACCACATGTACTTTTAAATCCGGAATTGCTTCTGACAATTTAGGCACACAATAATTTAAAGCCTCAAAATCGCGCATGTGCTGTCCGACAAATAATAATATAGGTTGTTTATACGCTTTATGCAATGCAGGTACAAAAAACTGACTATCTACTCCATGAGATATGTACTTTACTTTGGGGATTTTAAAACGCTCTTTTATATAATTGACCTGATTTTCCCCAACACAAACAGCACCATCTAAACGACCTATATAATTAGTATTATGAATTAGAGTGTCTAAAGTTTTTGGTGGTTTATGAAACGTTGCACAAAATCTAGTGTTTTTAAATACGCTTCCATACCGCACAATGTATCGAATATCGCGTTCACCATTTAAATAATGAACAGTCGTAGGCTCTTGTTTATCTCTGTTTTTTAATGATTTATAGAGCGCATATTCTTTAAAAACGCTTCCTGCATCATATAAACCGGCTTGCTTTTTAGCCATTTTAGCCCATTGTTTTGCCGCTATAAATGGTAAATTTTGATCTCCATTTACCGAGGCAGAACCTTTATAGTAATCTACCAATCTACTATAACCCGAGTTTTTAGCATGGTGCTTAGATCTGTGATGTATAAATAGCGTATGACCCAATAGTTAATTTATTTTATGGTTTAACATAAGTTCCAAAATACGCTTTACATTTTTAACAGGGTGTACATGGGTTTCAAAATAAACTCTGGCATTTTTAGAAAGAAGTTTTACTTTTTTTGGATTCTTCAATAATTCCTTACATATTTCAACACAATGTTCTGGAGAATCAAAATAAATTATATTTTTTCCATTCTCTAAAGGCACAGGTAACTCGGTTTCAAATCTTTCTGCGACTATGCATTTTCCTTGTGATAAATATTCTGACAATTTTCGAGCAGGTGAATTTTGAAGTCCTTTGGTATAAATACAGATACTAGATTTCTTGATTTGTGCAATATAGGAGACAGGGTCTGTTGGTAAGGTGGTTAAACAATCTTTGTAATAAGTATTAGAAATTTCTCCTGGCACAATACCTCCCAAATAAAAATCATTTAATTGATTTTTTAATAATCTAATTAATGAGCTTCTCTCTCTATGAATAATTTTAACATTTTCATCATGTATTTGTGGGAAACAACGAACTTGATAAAACACATTCAATTCTGTTGATTCAGGTGTTTTTTCTAATAAATCAATTGACCTTCCGCGGGTAACGTATTCGATATGGCGAGAAGTATGGCTTATAACATTTCGAATTCTTTTAATCAAATTCCTATCTAACTTCAGCTTCAGATTCAAATTAGCAAAAAAATATGATAATTTTAGAAGCCCCCAAAACTTCCGACTTGAACCTTGAACTCCCAAAGTCAAGCCCATTGGGTAAATCTTATTTTTAAATTCAGATTCCAAGCAATCGATATCTTTCGACACATAATTCCTCTTAAAAATAAAATCACAATTTTCTAATGCATATTGTGAAAAAAAATGCGAAATATCATACAAATCCCCTGCAAAAAAAAACTCTTTACTCAAGTAGTGATCAATAAGTTTATAAAAAGACGTTTTTTGTTGTGGGTGATTACTAATTAACGACTTACCCGTTTCTGTACTTATCCGTCCTACCTTCTTGGAAATATCAATTTTTAATTCACACCTTATCAATCCCATATTTTCAAGTTCAAATAAGCCTGTTTGCATATATGACGAATGATTTAAATCTTGTGGAGTATATATTATTACAGTATATCTTGGTTTCATTTAAAATTTTTCTAATGCAAATTTAACTGAATCCTCTAAGCAATGGGCGGTATAATCTAAACTCCAATGCTGCATAACGTCTAACACCGCACTACGACTCATGTCATCTAATACTTTCTTATTTACTAATAAATTATAAACCTGTTGACTATAATTAACGTCCTCGCACAATACTCCTGTAACGTTATTAGTCACAATTTCATCTGGGCCACCTGAGCCTCGAAAAGCTACTACAGGTGTACCACATCCCATAGCTTCGACCATAACCATACCGAAAGACTCATGTTTGCTAGGCATTAAAAGTAATGTGGCGCTTTGATAATAAGGTATTAAATTCTCCTGTTTTAGTGGACCTTTAAAATGTATTTGAGATTCTAATCCTAGGCTTCGTACTTTTTCTTGTAATTCTTTATGATATTCAGTATCACTTATAGGACCTATAATAGTCAAGTTTACTCCCGTTACTCCTTTTTTATTCAGATACACGAGTGAATCTATGGCACACTCTATTTGCTTTAATCGTGAAATACGTCCCACATATAACAAGCTAGATTTTTCTTTTACGTTAAACCGGGGTTTAAACAAGCTCGTATCCACACCTAATGGCATCACTTTTATTTCTAAATCCCTAAATCCATTAGTTTGTTTTAAAATATCTTTTTGAACCTGTGTATGTACAATAATGTGATTGGCATTGTTATAATAATTTAAAACGTCTTTTGAGTTTCCCATGTGCATACCTCCTATCATAGCGATATACGGTTTATTTTGCTTTTTTAATAAAGCTGCTAAATTAAAACAGTAGGCACTGCCGTGTCCTGACATATTTATAATCGTAAGTGTTGAAGGCATAACACTAGTGTATAAATAATTAAATATTGAATGTTGTTTTTTCCAAGCATGTCGCTTTTTTAATATAGGCCAACTGACAGGCCAAAAACGTTTTTTAACACCTTTTATCGTTTTAGCATAAGGAAAAAATGAACTCGTAAAATAATCTATTGCGACACCATAGCCTTTTCTTTGTAAACCACGCAAAGCATTTTCATGTGGCTTACTATGAAAGTAGTATAAATCTGTAGGTTTTAAACCCACGGATTTAGCTGAAAAAGGATGTAGTAGAGAAATGGTTTCTTTCAAACTATTCTAATCTTAAAGGAGTTATTATTTTATATTTTTTATAAGTATTAATCTTTGAAAGTAATTTCAATCTTAATTTTGATGGTTTCTTTAAAATAATATCATCATTATATTGATTTAAAATATTTTTACTTAAAATATACTTTTCATATAATTTTATATCTAGCTGATTGTTTTGTTCTGCTTTATAATATTGTTTTTCAGACAAATCATTAAGATTCAAATAATTTTTATTAAATTTTCTTACATTTTTTTGATTTATACTTCCTATCAATTTTACATGTAATACATCTTGAAGATAATTTAAAGATTTATTATACCTGTTTACATCTCCTATAAATTCGTAATTATCTAAAAGGGTTATAGCATAATTTATGTCTCCATCTACCCCTGATATTTTTTTTGTTATGAAATTACTATAAAAATTTATTTCCAAAAAATCATCAATAGAGGTCACCCATCCTCTCTCTGCCATATGATTATATTGTGATAAATATCGCTCTAAAGGATCTCTAAAAAAAGTTATCCTTTTTGACTGTGGTAAAAAATCAAAATAAGGACGCACACTATGTCCTCCTATACCTTGAGGGCAATAATTCATGATTTTATGATACTGTATACTCGTTAAGTCATTACGTGTTTCATTTCCTCCGTATTTATTTTTGGTTACATGAAAATAACGAGGATAGGTTAAACTTAAAACTTCATTAAAGGAAGTCCCCCCACATTTTTCAATATGTGTAAATAAAAACATATTTAATCTATTCTTAATTTTCGTTTAACTCGTTTTATAAAACTTTTCCTTTTCAGTTTTTTTCGTCTTCTTTTTTCTTTTATCCAATACCCATTAAAAACGTTCTTAAAAATGTTTAAAAAGTGTTGCCATTCAGTATGCAAATGATAATGCAGACCGGTGTACGAAATATAAAAGTTGGTTTGAATACCTTCAAACTGAACATCGTTATATTTTATAGTACGTTTCCAATTAATAAAATGTAAATACATCACTTCATTTACTGGTTGTCCTTTTTTCAGTTTTAATATTGCACCATCCTTCCAAAGCCATTTATCTAAATAATATTCTTGGTGAGAGTCGTGTCCATTTTCTTGATTACAAAGTATGAAAGGCCAATATACTTTTAAGTTCATCGATTTGAACACTTCATCTTCCTTTATAAAATTAGAAAGAACTATTTCATCTGTCCATTTAAATTCAGGAACTTCAAATAGGGTTTTATAATCAGGCAACTGCTTATACAATGCATTTATTTCTGGGGTATTTCTAAATAAATTAAAATGTCCTGAAATAGCCTCTTTTCGACTAGAAATAATATCGTATTGTTCCAATATATCTTGCGTCATAAACTTCCGAATATTACCCCATATAATATCCATATCACAGAAGCCCCAAAAATCGTAATCACTAACTTGCTTCGCAAATATATCTGCATAAGCGGGCTTGAGATCACAAAATTTACGCGGACTTAATGGAACCTTTGCACCTACAACGTCATTAACATGTTTATTTAAGTCTGCTAAAGTCGTAGAAAAAAATGTAATATTTGCCGGATAAGCCTTTGGAAGTACACAATCCGTAGGACAAAACCATTGAATTGTAGGGTTGGCTTCACACGACTTTAAAAATGCATCGAACCAAAGTGGCCAATTGCCGAAATAAGGAATAATTAAGAGGATTGATGTCATTTTATATTCAGAGATGATTTTATCATTTTTTTTAAAAAACTCTTAAACGATTGTTGCTCATAATTTTTTAAATAGTAAGGCAATAAAAACAAATACTCTTTAAGTGTAATGTTTTCTCTGTGCTTAATTTCATTTTCATATTTATGCAAAACCCTAATGGATTGCTTTTTATTAAATATGTCCAATTTATTAGTAATTAAATATTTATAATACTCCAAATTTGCCTTTCTTTTTGCATCAGCGTATAGGGTACTTCCTGTTATACTTTGCGCTGAACATATTACAGACACCACCGCATCATTGATAGAATAAATTGGGCCATTTTCAGTAAACTCAATCCATGCACGGTTATCTGAATGCCATGCTAAAGGGTAGTCAAAAAAGCCGTATTTCTCATAAATTTTTCTCGTAAAAGCATATTCTGATAATGTACTCGTTGTTGCACCAGTTATTCTTCTGTAATACGAGTCTGCAGCGGTTTCCAATTCAGGATTATATTGCACTGCTGCAATACTATTTTGATCATTAAAAATATTCTCTTTAGCAAATCTTACTACATTTGATTTACCACTAAAATTATCAACGTTTTTATAAAAACATGCTATAAGATTAGTACTGTAATAATCATCATCACCCAAAATCATAATCCATTCTTCATCTGCTGATAATTCTATACACCTTTTCCACTGTTGAGTTAGTGAGGTTTTTCCTAGATTATTTTTAAATCTCTTATATTTTATTCTGAACTTATCATTATACTCCTCTATTAAATCTTTAGGATCATCAGGGCTCGCATCATCACCAATATAAACATTAAACCTTTTATCAGTTTGATTAGCTAAAGATTCTAATGCTTTTCTAAAAAACAGTCTTTTATAATAGGGAATAACTATAGCTATCACTTGTATTTAAATTTTAAAAGAATAAATTTCACTCTATGTTCTTCTTTTTCAGGAACGAAATTAACAAATAAATAAAAATTCATATCACGGAACTAAATAATATTTAAGAATTCTAAAAAAACGAAATGTGCAATCTACATTCATCATAGCTTATTGCGTTACACTTTGCTCTTCTCACTTCCAAAACCTCATTACCTAAAAAACCAATATCCTCTACCAAAAAAAGTATAAGACCAAAGTCCTAGATAGCTTTTAATGACACCTATATAATCTCGATTAGCTTTCTGAGTTTGTATTAAATCTTGTGCTAAACTATGCTTAGAAGCATCGTTTCTAGAAAATGCCAATTTCACAAAATGTTTTCGACGGTCTAAAATAAGTTGTTTTAAAACGAGGACACCAGCTGGATAATGTTTGGCTAACAACTCTAAATGTTTATATCGCGTATTAAAATCGGAGGCAATCATGTGTAGATTTAACTTAGCCAATTCTTTTTGCAAGGACTGATTATGAACACGATAGTTTATTTGAGCTTTTTTTAGAAACACAATATTTGGATTTTGATACAACATGCGTAAATTAAAATCCCAATCTTGAATAATGGGTAAATCTTCATCAAATAATAATTCTTGTTGCACTAAAAAACTACGTTTCCAAGTAGGGCCATCGGTGTAAAACGCAACTTCCCCTACTAAATAGGCCGGAATTAGGGGGTCTTTCTCTATAGTATTCATCCCTAAATATTGCTTTGTATCACCATCAAATCTAGCCATCGGACTAATCACAACATCAGTATCAGTTTCAAAAGCAGCACTAATGGTTTTAATGGCATCTGGCAGATACAAATCATCACTATCAAACCAATTCACATATTCACCCTTACTCAATTCAAATCCATAATTGCGACAAGTATTTCCACCCTTAGGTCGATCTTTAGGTCTGTGGTGATATTGAATTCTTGAATCTTGTTGACAATAGTTAGCCAATAGTTGGTCGGTATGATCCGTACTCCCATCATCTACAACAATACACTCCCAATTTTGGTATGTTTGTTCTATAATGGAATCTAATGTTTCTCCGATTATATGAGCCCGATTGAATGTGGGTATGATAATAGAAACAAGTGGTTGTTTTGGCATAATTATAAATTTTTAAAGTACTTTTTCTGTCAGTATATTTATATAAGAAGAACGTATGCCTTCATTCTCTTTTTTCTAGATTAATTTAAAAATTCACTTAAATTAAAAATTATATATAATGTGAACCAGGTAATACATTATTAGTTCTACTTTTAATAATTAAAGGCTTCATTGCCTTTAAAAGCAATAATTCTTTCTTAAAACCATTTGCCTTGGAGAACTTCAATTGTAATTGCAATTTTAGTATTGTTTTTCGTAGTCTATTCTCTCTTGGTTCAATTTGCATATCTGCATTAACATTCGCATATTTTTTTTTATAAAATTTTGCTCTATTATTATAATATGCATCACTAAATTCAAGAGGTTTTATTTGTTTTCGATCTTCACGGTCATGAATAACATAAGACTTAGGTAAAACACCTATTTTTAAACCATGATACAATACTCGCTGACAGTAATTGTCATCTTCTCCATAATGAAAAAACAAAGGATCAAAACCTCCAACAGTTTCTAAACATTCCCGAGAAAGCAACCAAGCTGCTGCATTTACAAAAGGCACATCGTAGGCTTCCGCTAAAGTATTGCCAAGTACAAAATCCGAATAAAACTGATCTGTATATTCTTTGAGCATAAAGTTAGAAAAATTTTTATCTAACTTTTTTTGATTTCCTGCAATATGTATAGGGCTTAACACACCATACTCTGGTTTCTTTTTCTGAAATGCAACCAAATCATCTAAAGCTTTATTTACAATATATGCATCCTGATTCAATAAAAACACATGCTCCGCTCCTTGGTCTAAAGCACAACGAATGCCTAAATTATTTGCTTGCCCAAAGCCTAAATTTTGGTCTTGTTTAAATAAAGTGACATCAGGATAGTTAGTCTCGATAAAGGAAACCGTATCGTCTGTGGAAGCATTATCTACAACAACTACCGCATAGTTAACACAACTATCCAAACACATCTTTAACCATGGCATGCCATTATAAGTGACAATTATAATATATATACTATTTACCATGTAACTTTGATTTTATCTTAAACAGAAAATTAATCAATTTATATTCTTTCTTTAACAACCTTTTGCGAGCGTTAGCATTTAAACACCAAAAATACTCTCGTAAGAGAATTCTATTATATGTCTTATAATCACTAATATTACTATGGCTATTAACATTAGTGGCTTGGTTATGATGTAACCTAAACTTAACTAAATTTTCGTTTATAATAGCTATATCCTGTTTTTTTAATAGACGATAACAAAACTCATAATCTAATATTTGCTTTAAATCCTCTCTATAAAAACCTATTATGTCTGTAATACTTTTCCTAAATAAAACAGCACTCGGTTCTCCTATTTTATTCTTTATCGGTGGTTTTAAAAATTCATTAGATTTAAATAGAGAACGATCTATAATCTGTACATTTTTATTAATTTTAAAATGAAGCCCTCTTTGTAAGTCACCATATTTTTCTATCCATAGTTTTGTTGCATCACTGGTTAAATCTTGTTCAACAATAAACTTCCGTTTAGAAGCAACCATACCCAACTTAGGATTTTGTTCTAGAATATTGACCATCTGCTCTATACAACTAGGTATCAACACATCATCCTGAAATAAAAACTTTATGTAATCTCCCTTTGCTTTTTTTATACAATTATTCCAATTAGCTCCGATACCATTAGGCTCATGATGGTAAACAGAAATGGGAATGCTTGTCTTAAACTTATAAGTTTCTATAATTTTTAATGTTCCATCTATTGAAGCATCATCCGAAACTATAATTTCTAAATTGCCATAAGTTTGACAAATAGCAGAATCCATTGCTTCTGCTATAAATTTAACACCATTATAAGTAGGGATGCAAATGGAAACTTTAGGATTCAAAGTGATTTTAACTTTTTAAAGACTTTTCTAATTACCGATGTTGATAGTTCTCTTTTCAAATATTTATTTTCCAAGTACACTTTTTGATAAGCATGAATATACAATTCAGAATGCTTTTGTTTGATGTAATTTATGTTTTCTAGCGCCATATTGTCGCTAAACGACCTAATCATTGAGCTACCAGATACTCTATAATCAAAAGTGATTTTATTTAAATACATAAATTCAAAATCAGTTTTCATAATACATAACCAAAAATCCCAATCTTCATGACCTTGGTGGGGTAAATTCTCTTCATAACCGCCAATACTATCAAACAGAGATTTCCGGACTACAGCACACGCATCTATAAAATTATGATTCAACATTTTGTAATGGTCAAAAGCACCCACATTCCAAATTCCTGTTTTCTCCCCAAAATACATAGCATTTCCATAGACGACTCCTATTTGGTTTTGGGAATCCAATACATCAATTGCCATGTTCACAAATTCTGGCCGTACCATATTGTCGGAATCTAAAGGTAAAACATAGGTCCCAGATGCTTTTTTTAATCCATAGTTTCTAGCACTACCTAAACCACCGTTTGTTTTTTTATAATATTTAAATCTATCATCTTTTTCTACCCATTCTAAAGCAACCGCTTCTAAATTGTCAGGAGAACCATCATTAACCATAATTGCTTCCCATGCTTCATAATCTTGATCAAAAACAGATTGCAAGGTCTCATTAAGTGTACGTTCACTATTATAACAAGGAATAATTATACTTACTTTAGGATGCATTCTGTCTAAAATTTTAAATGAAGATATCTATTATAAAACTTTTGAAACCAAGGTCTATTTGGAAATTTCAATTTACTTATTCTATAAGTCACTTCTTTTATTTTTAATGATGCTATTTGTTTTTCTTCCGAATTCAATGCTGGGAAAATAGCTTTATAAAAATTCAGATAATTTTGTTGCTTCTTCAATGCACTTATACCAGAATAAACCCCATTATCATGTATTCGATATACACTCATCACTTCATCAATACATTGTATGTCTTTGTCTTCAGAAACCAACTTATAAATCCCCAAATCACCAAATGGTAATTTATGAAACCAGTTTGGAAATTCAAAATGCAACGGTTTTCTAAAAGCAACACTACACGTCGCAATGAAATTATAATGTTTTAAAAGTTCAATATACTTGAAGGAATTATTATAAAATGGCTTTGGAATATCGTGCATACTAAACACTTCATTTTTCAACAATTGTGCTCTTGTAAAACAAATATTAACATCTTGGTTATTTTCTAAAAAATCAACCTGTTTTTGTAACTTTAATGGGTCTGTCCAATAATCGTCGCCTTCGCAGAGGGCTATGTATTTGCCTTTGGCCGAGTACAGATTATATAACATATTAAATCTCCCAGAAGGACGGCCATTTATTGCTATATTATTCATTCTTTTATGCGCTATAAATCTAATTCTATTTGCATACTGTTTCGCATATTTTAAACAAATTTCTGTAGTTCCATCTTTACTATCATCATCTCCTAATATAATTTCAAAGTCAAAATTTGTTTTTTGATTTAAAATTCCCTCTAAGCATTCCTCTATAAATTTTGCGTGCTGATAGGTCTGTACACAAACACTAACTAAAGTATTTGAGCCAACTGCATTGGTATATTTTTTTACCTCCTCTTTTTGATATATAGTTTTAAAACTTTTAAAATCCATAACTTAACCTATCTGGTTTCAAAATATGATTTTAACTCTTTAAAAAGATCATCATTTATTTTTGCAACATCTCCGTTATTGAAAGAACTCTGAGTATTATCTGTATCAATTGCTGCACCTTTTTTATTTAATGTATTAATTAGATCGTTAGGTTTTTTACAAAAATCATTATAACTAATGGTTGTATAGTCTTCAGCATCCATTTTTAATAAATCTGCTTCTATAGATACATTATTTTCAATAACCTGCTCTATAACTTGTTCGGCTGGTTTTAATTTTTTGATGGTTTGATAATTCGGTGTTTTATAAGAATACCAGTCGTCATAATTTCCGAAAAAGCTTTCTCTTGCCAATAGTAATGACTGTGCATTGTAAATTACATCTCTTTTAATATATATAAAGTGGCAATTGGGTATTTTTTCTTTTAACTCATTAAGATTCCAATTTAAGTTCATAGCTTTCATTAAAAGCGGCTTATTTGCTGCAGCTTCTAAGGCATGTAATTCTTGTAAAAAGGTTTTCCAATCCACTTCATCCAATTCGCTTAAACTTAACTTTTGAGTTGCTCCAAACTTAAAAAATCGATTCCAAAAATACCAAAATTCATGTGGTTGCAATGGACCTTTTGTTTTTCCTAAAGTCGATTTAAATGATTTCTCTTCTTTATGTTCTTTAGAAAATATTTCGCCTTTATGATCAAAATCTATTAGAGCTTGTTGTATTCTATAACCTATATATGGTGCATAATAAAACCTTGACAAAAAATTGGTAGGATAACAAAAGTAGCTTGTATTAGCCAAAAATTGATATAATATTGTAGAACCACTTCTGGCACAGCCTACAATTAAATACACCTTCTTTGCTGGAACAGTGTAATCCTTTAATACTTTAGCTTCAGAAAAACCTAAAAGACTCTCTAATTCCGGGAAAATTTGTTCTAAAGATGTATTTTTTTTATGATCTTTTTTTCTTGTTTTATCTTCCATTATTAGTTGACTAAATACATGTTTATTGAATTCTACTTTTTATAGCCTGACTCACTCTTTTCAGGTCTTCTATTGTATATCTATGGTCTATAGGCAAAGGCAATAATTGTGTACTTATTTTTGTTTCGAATTCAAAGTTTAAGCTATCTAATCTTGCTGTAGTATCTAACCAATAATTGGGCAGATAAATTTTTTCATTGTATAATTCTTCTTTTTTAATAGGTCTATCTAACAAAAGTGGATAACAAAAACAATCAATTTCATCATCAGCAATCATTATATTATTAAAAGAATTAAATTCTTCACGAAAAAAATTAAAATTTCTATTTCTAATCGCTCTAATCTCTTTATAATTTAATGTTTGCAATATTTTTTCAGATAGTATAGAAATTCCCTTTATTTCTGAATTCAAAGATTTTTCATATTCTGAAAATTCTGAATAAGCTAGATCTTGAAAACCTAATAAACTATGTGTATTGTGATTAATAGAAACTTTAATATTTCTATTTATAAGTTGATTAATTTTATATTTTTTTGGAATATATAAAAAGGCCCCATCAGGAACTCCAAAATACTTTCTTGCTGTTGTAAATGAAATGCTATTAGCATTTAACTGTTTTTTATAAAAAGAATGCGAATTATCAATTATTAATCTACTGCTATATTTGCTAATTAGTGACGTAGTATATTCGGATTTAACTCCGAAAAAATCACAATAAACAATTATTTCATCCGTATCTAATTCTGGTAAACTCTTTATCTCTAATTGATTATCAATTTCATAAAACTCAAATTCTATATCTAGAAGAGTCATAGGTTCGTATAAAGCATCACAACAATAATAGGGAACATAAACCTTAGAAGGTTTAAGGGCTTGTAATACATAATTTAAACATGCTCTACCCGTTGATAACTTAATGGCATCGTCATGATATAACGAATCTCCTTTCGCTATTTCTAATTCAAAAAATCCCCCTATCCTCTTCATTTCTTTAACTCCTTTAAACCTTCTTCTAACAATTCTGCTAGATTATCTAACTCTACTTTATTTATGTCTTGGTGAATAGGTAAATTAAGTATATTATTAGATAAATAATATGTGTTTGAATATTTATCTTTAGAGATTGGATTTATTAAACGATAATATAATGCAATAAGTGTAATATTTTTTTCAATCATCCAGAAGTATAATTTTTCTCTTAAATTATTATTTACAGTAATTGGATAATTATGAGGAATATCTTCTAAAGCTAAACTCATTAAAGGCTTGATACCTTCAATATTTTTTATTAATTTGTCTAAATATTTATAATTTTCTATACGCTTGTCCGCAATAGCCTTTACGTCATATTTTATAACTTGTGAAGAATAGTTTACATCCAAAGTAATTCCAGAAAACAGCAGGTTAATATTTTCATTATTCTTAATTACCATTCCCCCTTTTTTCATTGGAAAAAATTTATGTAATGAATAAAACACGAAATCACCATAAGTACCACACCTAGAATAACTATATAAATTATAGTTGTATAAATGAGCACAATCCTCAACTATAATTATCTTATTTTCTTTACAGATTTTTACAATTTCTTCAATATTTTTTATTTTGAAACCAAAATAATGAACTAATAAAACTAAACCATATTCACCATTCTCTAATTTAGAAGTAATCTTATCCAAAGGAACTGATAAATCATTATTCAAGTCATAAAAATCATAAGAAACCTTAGAATTAATTATTGGGTCAAATATTCCCGAGCCTTCTCTTTCTGTAACACCAATATATGAAGGTAATAATACCTTATTAGACAAATTTGATGATTCCAAAATAGCATTCCATCCTTCTCTGGCAGAATTAAAATAATATAATTCTTTTTGAAAATTTTTTACATTTTCAGCTGATTTACTTATCATTAATCTATCAGTTTTATTTGAGTTAACATTTCCATTATACTTTTTTTATCAACAAACATTAAAACATCTATTATAGACAAAAATGGTTCAAATTCATTTGAAAATTGTTTGTAAGAAATAGGCTCAATCTCTAAAAACTTAAGAACAACATTATCATTAGTATATTTTTCTTTATTAAAAAAATCTTTACCTCCAATAGGATTGTAATAAGTTTTCGCATCTATGGCTTTGCATATATTTAAAGCCCATTCATCAGGATGGTTTGCTGCTTCAATTTCTACATCCATTTTAGACCAAATTTTTATCGGTGTAGAAATCTCTAGATATTCAGAAATTATAGTTAGTGCCTTAGCATTTAAACTAGTAATATCATAATATTCATCTTCAAATATCCGATCTAACAATAAAATAGTATTATTATAATATGGAGCTTTCTTTTTATAATGTTGTAATTGTGCATAAATCTTCTGCTTCCATTGTAATGAGTTATTTATTAAAATATGATTTATCACCGCATCCCTTTTGTGCTTTACTAAAGGAACTTTAATATAAATAGGCTCTCCTTTTAAGGATAAAATTCTATTTCGTTCAATCCAACCATGTCTAATATATTGTGGCGTATCAAATAAAATAAACAAATCTGTATGCTTAAGTAAAGCAAAATAACCCAAATAAGGCAAAAAATAAGGTTGCATAATAGCTACTTTCACAGTTCTTCTATTACTATAGTTAATATTCTATTTACATCTGAGATAGTTAAACCAGGATACATAGGTAAACATAATACTCTTGGTGCAATCGATTCAGATTCTGGACATTTTACATTGTTTACATACTCTAGTGTATTTAAACTCGGATAAAAATAGCGTCTTGGAAAAATTTGAGCAGAGTTCAAAGCATCTTTTACTCTTAATAACTGTTCTTCACTTTTAAATATTACTGGAAAATAGCTAAAATTCCATTCAGTTTCAGAACGTAATTTCAGCAACTGTAACTCCGTATCTTTAAAAGCTTCATTATAAATCTCACAGATAGTTCTTCGAGCATTAATAATCTTTTTCATATAGGGTAAAACGGCCAGTCCCATTGCCCCTTGTAACTCGCTCATTTTAGCATTAATTCCTATACTTTGAAATGCTTCTGGACCATCATGTCCAAAATTATGCATTGCAAAAAAAGTATTATATAATTCTTTGTCTTTAGTAAAAACAGCACCACCCTCACCTGTATGAAAGACTTTAGTTGCGTGAAAACTACAAGTACTTGCGTCTCCATAGTTAAATAGCGATTGTCCTTTATATGCAACTCCAAAACAATGTGCTGCATCATAAATCACTTTTAAATCATGTTTTTTGGCAATGGCTTCTATGGCTTCTACGTGACACGGGTTCCCAAATACATGAGTCGCTAAAATCGCAGTTGTACTAGAGGTAATTGCTTCTTCTAATTTCGTTTCGTCTATGGTAAGATATTCTGGGTGAATATCTACAAACACAGGTTCACAACGTTCCCATGCTATACTAGATGCAGTAGCAACATAACTAAATGGAGTCGTTATAATTTCACCAGATAAATCCATTGCTTTTATTGCAATTTGTAAAGGTAACGTGCCGTTAGTCATTGCAATAACATTTGGCACGTTCAATAATTCTTTTAACTTATCTTCTAGTTCTTTCACCAAAACCCCACGGTTAGTCATCCATCCTGTATCCCAAGCACGTTTCAAAATTGCTTGATACTCAGATTGCTCTGGTAAAAATGTTTTGGTGACGTTAATCATATAGATTAAAGGGTTTTCTTAAAAAAATTATAGCCAGGTATTTTTCTAAACGTATTCGTAATTTTATCTATTTTTTTAGAAATTTTGATAAGTTCTCTATGCTGCTTTTTTTCCAAATGATTTAATCTTTCCGACAATTGAGCTAAATCTCTAAATAAGATTTTGGTATTCGCATTTAAATCTTCTTTGTTGTACCAATATGCTGATGGTTCTTTAATTTCAAATGACAAATTATCTGACAAATTTAAGTCAGCCATTAATTTCATAAAATTATCAAATCTATGTTTGTATAAATTATTGAATTCAGAATAATCAGCTTGATCAAAAATATCTTGAATAGACAAATTTCCAATATCCTCATATTTTATATAAGGTATTTTATAAAACTCAGCAATCTCTTCTACCCTTACGTCTCTAGCAATCATTACTGCAGGAATCCCTTGTATTAAAGCTGCAACACAGCCATGTAATCTGG
The DNA here is from genome assembly GCF_900099995.1 of Winogradskyella thalassocola. Classification (GTDB taxonomy): domain Bacteria; phylum Bacteroidota; class Bacteroidia; order Flavobacteriales; family Flavobacteriaceae; genus Winogradskyella; species Winogradskyella thalassocola. The sequence continues at coordinate 28,588 of NZ_FNCZ01000005.1, read as the reverse complement.
CTCCTAAAACAAAATCATGTTTTGCTACTTCTGCATACCATTCGTCAAATGTATGGACAAACATTCCTCTAGATTTAATATGAGTTAAAGCATTTTCCCCATTCTTATGTAATTTATAATTTCCAAGTTCTGCCTTTTTTACAACTTGCTCATTATCCACAGCTTCAACAAACACAACTTCATCTAAAAAATCTTGTCCTAAAATTTTTACATCGTTTAATAAACTCTCATTTAAATCTGCCATTGTTCTGTGATAAACAACTAGGGGATTTTTAAAAGTTTTCTTCTTTTCAATTTTCAAATCTCTATTTAAAGGAGCAAATAAAGTTGGACAACCAAAATTAACAATATTTTCAGGATCAAAGCCTGATTTCAGAAGTACAGAAGCTGTATGCGGACCTCTCACACCTAAATAACCAGAAGATTCCACTACATAATTTAATAAGTCTTTTAAAGAATGGTGGATGTCATTAACCATTGAGCTACCCGCAGAATAATCTTGAATCCCTAACGAAAATGCTACTGTCTTTATTTTTAAATCTTTAACAAAATCAGTATATAAAGATACATCTCTCCAATTAGTGACATGAGTTGCAAAGGCTACTACACATAAATCATATGTATTTCTATAGTCTTCTATTTTTGAAAAATCATCAATATAATCTGCATTAAAAAAATCTATTAAAGTCCTAGAAATCAAACTAGCTCCATGATTACTCGCATATCTTGTATTTTCAGAACTCCATAAAGCATGATTAGAAATATCATAATTATATTCTGGCCCAAGACCTATCACCATTGTTTTCATTATACTTATTTTTTAATAATTTTTATATATTATTTATTGAGCCATTTCATATTTAGACTTCAGCAAGAAAGGAGCCCAAATTTCATCTTTTTGAAGCACTTGAAATACCAGTAAATTATTAACTCTTAATATGGGTTCTTTTCTCTTGTCCGCAAGTACTGTTATATTTATTGAGTATATACCTTTGGATAGGTTTATTCCCTCATGCTCAACAGTAAATAATAAATCTCTTCCTTCCATACTTAATTCATTAGAGTTTCTAACAAACATAGCCACTGGCCTTTGCTCCTTATCCATGATAAAAATTGAAATTTGAGGCACCCCAATTTCCTTTATTGCTTTAAATTTAAAATACAGTTTTAAATTATCACCCCAACTAATTTGTGGGATACCTTCTAGAATACTTTCAGGTTTTAGTAATTCAATTTTTTCTAATATTATAGAGTCATCAGTAAAAACGACCCCACTTTCATTGTTAGCAAAACGGTTATAATATAAATCAATGGCGCGACTTACATCTGGACCTTGAAATTTTACCTCGCCTCTATCCATTAAGATTATTTGACTGCAAATTCGAGACACCATAGGCATACTATGAGATACAAAAATCACAGCCGTATGTGGCAGAATAGTATCAATGGTTTTAAAACATTTTAACACAAACCCTAAGTCCCCAACCGCCAATACTTCATCTATAATTAACACATCAGGTTCCATTTGAGCTGCTATAGCAAACCCCAAACGCACTTTCATACCAGAACTGTAATGTTGTACAGGCATGTCTATAAATTCTTCAAGCTCTGCAAAGGCAATAATTGTTTCTAACTTACTATCTATTTCTTTACGGCTAAAACCTAAAATAGCTCCATTATTATAAATGTTTTCGCGCCCGCTAAGGATAGGGTTAAAACCAGCACCTAATTCTATAAGTGCACCTACTCGCCCTTTTATAGTTACTTTACCTGCATCAGGATTAATAAGTCCGTTAAGTATTTTTAATAAGGTACTCTTACCAGCACCATTATGCCCAATTAAGCCTAAACATTCACCTCGTCTCAACTCAAAACTAATATCTTTAACCGCCCAAAACTCCTTAGGCCGCAATAATCGGTCTTCACTAGAGCCAGAGACTCCACTCACCAAATCTTTTAGTCCATACCAAAGGCTAGTTTTAAGATCTTTGCAAAACTTTTTACTCAAACCCTCTACCTTTACAAGGACAGCATCATCAGCTATTATTTCATTTTTATCAGACATGTAATGTTTTGGTCTTTCTTTCTAAATTCTTTATCTTAAACGCTAAACTTTTTTTACTTCAATAAGCTCTTCCCTTATTTTTAAGGAAAGGTGAATTTGTTTTCCATCAAAGAAAACAAAGACGGAAGGGTTTTCTTCCTACTTCCTACTTTACACTTTTTACTAACGACTCTCAACCAACTACGCACTCAACCGCTCCACAATAATAGGAATTGAAATACGATAAATAATCAACCCTAAAAATAAAAACGGAATACAAATAGCAAGTACCACCAAAAAATAATTGAGATACTCTGGTGTAAACCCTACAACCAAATCTCTAGCCGTTAATAGAATCGGTGTTATAGGATTCCAAGTCATTATTGTTTTCATAATGCCAGTTTTAGGAATCGCATAAACAACAGGAGTCACATACATTAAAAACTGCATGCTAAACGTTATAATTTTACCAATATCTTTATATAATAGCCCTAAAGGAGTTAAAAACAAGCCCACAGTGGTTCCAAAAATAATAGCACCCAAAATAGCTATTGGGAACAACAGTAAACTCCATTGCAAACCAACACCATAAATAATAACAAATACAACTAGTATTAGTATTTTAATAGACGTGTCAAATAACAATTTATAAATACCAGAGAGCAATAAGGCCTCTTTAGGAAAATTAATTTTAGTTAAAATACCCTTCGCCGCTTGTGTACTCGTCATCGGAGAATTGATAGAAGCCACAATTATAGACCAAATTAAGGTTCCAGAAAACGCATACACAGGGTACGGAATCCCAGTATCAGACAATTTAATAGTACCACTACTATTCAAGAAAATCCACACAGCAGCAGTGGTTAACGGCATAATAAAAGCCCAAACAATACCCAAATAAGATTGGCGGTACATGGCTTTGATATCTCGTTCTGCTAATTGCCGTGCTAAAAACCGTGATTGAAACATATCGCTTAAGCTCGCTTTTAAAAGCGTACCAAATTTTATGGTTCTTTGTTTTTGATAAACTCGAGTTTCTAAGGCCATGTATAGTTACAAATATTAAGGAAAACATCCTTTTTTTCAATAGGGCTAATATACTAATTCCATTAAGAATCTAAAACAAGGCCGCTAGAATAAAATATGATTTTAACGTGTTGTGATTTATGATAAAATCAAACCCACCGTCTAAACGGTCTTCGGCGGTTCAGCCACCTCCCTTTGACTAAAAAGAGGAGCACATATAGTAAACTAAGGTGAGTGAGTTAAACGACAAACTCTCTGGTTCAAAATTATAAAGTAAACCACCAACCACAACTCTCCTCTTTTTTGTAAAGAAGTACAAATAATTAAAGAAGCAAAATACAGAAAACAATGTCTAAAAGGACAATTTAAGCCAGCTCCCCTCTTTCCTTCAAAGAGGGGAATGAATTTACCGAAGGAACGAAGGTAAAGAAAAGGGGTGTTCAAAAAGTTAAGTTAAACCTCTGAATAAAATTCCTTATTTTTAATTCATGCCAAAACAAAATACCCATACCAAAAAAGCATTACAAGAATACAGAAGGGCATTAAGAAACAACTTAACACCTTCAGAAGCGCAGTTATGGAAACATTTAAAATCAAGACAACTCAGCAATAGAAAATTTCAAAGACAACACAGCATTGGTTATTACATAGTTGATTTCTACTGTGCTGCTGAAAAGTTAATTATAGAATTGGATGGAGAAATTCACAACAATCCAAAAGCACAAGAATACGATAAAAAAAGAACGCAATACTTAGAAAATTTAGGCTACAAAGTCATTCGTTTTGAAAACAAGATGGTTTTTGATGCGCTTCCATCTGTTTTAGGGGAAATACAAGTTAATTTTAAAACTAAGTAATATGAATATAAAATCAAACCCACCGTCTGAACCTTCTACGGCGGTTCAGCCACCTCCCTTTGACTAAAGGGAGGAGCACATATTGGAGACCAAATTAAATTGTATAAACGACCTAGTTTCTAGTTCAATTTAGAAAAAAAAAGAATTCTAAATAAAACTAAACACTTACCACAACTCTCCCCGCAGTTTTTAATAAAAGTATAATCCCGAAGTCAATGTCAAGAAAAAGTACCTAATCCCGCTCCCCTCTTTTTTTTCAAAGATGTTTAAATAATCAAAAAAGTAAAATCCAGTAAACAATTATAACAGATACCTCCTCAGCCTGCTCCCCTCTTTGAGAAAAGAGGGGTATGAATTCCCGAGGAACGAGATGAAGAAAGGAGTGTTCAACACGCAGAAGAGCGTATATTAAGAATCAAACGAATCCCAAGTAATCTTCAAACCTTCTCTTACGGTATATTTTGGTTCATACCCTAACAAGTTTTGCGCTTTAGAAATATCTGCTAAAGAATCTCTAACATCACCTTGTCTATTAGGTCCGTAAATAGCTTTTAATTCAGAATTGGCGGCAATGCGTAAAGATTCCCATAAGTAGTTAATAGTAATACGCTCACCACAAGCCACATTAAAGACCTCATTCTTAGCCTCTTTTGATGCGAAAAACCCTTTTACATTAGCCTGAACAACATTATCTATAAATGTAAAGTCTCTGGTTTGCTCACCATCACCATTAATTTTAGAAGGCTCATTATCTTTAAGCGCTTGCATAAATAATGGAATTACTGCTGCATAGGCACCATCCGGACTTTGTTTTGGTCCAAACACATTAAAATAGCGTAAGCCAATAACATCAGTATCATAAGTAGTACCAAATACATCAGCATACAATTCGTTTACATATTTTGTAACGGCATAAGGAGATAAAGGTTTCCCTATTGTATCTTCCATTTTAGGTAATGCTTTACTATCTCCATACGTTGAGCTAGACGCCGCATAGACCATACGTTTTACGGTTGAGCTATCTTTCAACGCAATCATCATATTTAAAAACCCAGATATATTAACCTCATTCGTCGTTGCCGGATCGTTAATAGAACGCGGCACAGAACCTAAAGCGGCTTGGTGAGAGACATAATCTATGCCTTCCATAGCGTTTTTACAGGTCTCTAAATCACGAATATCACCTTCTATCAATTCGAAGGCTGGGTTATCCATAAATTCAGTTAAGTTTTCGCGATGACCATTAGAAAAGTTATCTAAAACACGTACTTTTTTAGCCTTGTACTTTAATAAGTATTCCGTAAGGTTAGAGCCAATAAAGCCACCTCCTCCTGTGATTAAAAAACTTAATTTAGAAAGGTCTGTTGTATGATGTGGGTTTGAATACATTATAGTCTAGCGTCTACGGTGTCCAAAGGAAGTAATGATTTTACATCGAAAACAACACCTGTTTGTGATTTTAGTTTTGTAATATCTAATTTTAAGAATTGGTTATGAGAAACCGCTAAAATTACCGCATCGTACTCAGAACTTAATTCAGTGAAATCAGTGATTAAATCTAATTTATACTCATGCTTTACTTCTTCAGCAGAAGCCCAAGGATCATAAACATCGACATTAACATCGTATGTTTCTAACTCTTCAATAATATCAATAACTCTAGAGTTTCTAATGTCCGGACAGTTCTCTTTAAATGTAATACCTAATACAAGAACTTTAGAACCTTTAATAGTCGCTCCTTTCTTAATCATCATTTTTACAGTTTCGGTAGCCACATAGCTTCCCATACTGTCATTCATCTTACGACCTGCTAAAATAATCTCAGGATCGTAACCAGATTCTATCGCTTTTTGAGCCAAATAATAAGGATCGACTCCAATACAATGCCCACCAACTAAACCTGGTGAGAATTTTAAGAAATTCCATTTTGTACCTGCAGCTTCTAATACAGCCTTGGTGTCAATATCCAAAAGTCTAAAGATTTTAGACAATTCATTAACAAAGGCAATATTGATATCACGTTGTGAATTCTCAATCACTTTTGCAGCTTCCGCCACTTTTATTGAAGGCGCCATATGAGTACCTGCAACGATGACCTTTTTATAAAGATTATCAACCTTTACCGCTATTTCTGGAGTAGAACCAGAAGTAACTTTCAATATTTTTGTAACCGTATGCTCCTTATCACCTGGATTAATTCGTTCTGGTGAATAACCAGCATAAAAATCTTTATTATAAACGAGTCCAGAAGTTTTCTCTAATACAGGAATACAAATATCTTCTGTTGCTCCCGGATAAACCGTAGATTCGTAAACCACAATATCATCTTTAGATAACACTTTACCAACTGTTTCACTAGCCTTTATTAAAGGAGTAAATACAGGCTTGTTTAAAGCATCTGTAGGTGTAGGTACGGTAATTATATAGTAATTAGTTACAGCTAATGCTTCGATATCGTCTGTAATATATAAACCTTTACTAGCATTTAAATCCGTCGTTAATACCGATTTTAAATGATCGTTTTCAACTTCTAAGGTTTTATCTAATCCACCATTTAGTTCGCTGATACGTTGTTTGTTAATATCGAAACCAACAACTAAGAATTGTTTTGCAAATTCTACGGCTAGAGGCAAACCGACATAACCTAATCCTATAATGGCAATTTTATCTTCTGAATGAGTCATTTATTTAAAATAGATTTTAAAATGAGTGTCAAATCTAAGTAAAAACTGTAATTCTGAACGTAATTTTTATTGATTTTTACTTTATCTACCCAAATAATCGTTCTGTTGTAGTGTTTTGGGTTATTTTGACGTTCTAAGACACGTTCTTCATGTCGGTATTTTAAGGTTGCCGGACCAGTTATGCCGGGTTTGACCTCTAAAATAATACGATCGTCGCCGATTAATTCATCAGCAAAACCCTGCAAATCAGGTCTCGGACCAACAAAACTCATATCACCTATCAATACGTTATAAAGTTGAGGCAATTCGTTTAATTTAGTTTGTCTTAAAAATTTACCTATAGAAGATGCACTGTTATCTAATTGCCCTAATTGATGCTCTCCATCCCCTAAAGTTCTAATTTTATAAATCCTGAAGAGTTTTCCATACTGACCAACACGACATTGAGAATAGACGCCCCATTTTTTAGTGTCTATAGTAGCAATGAGAACTAATAATAGAATAGGAACAATAAGTAACGGTAAGCACATTAACGCCAAAAGAACATCAAAAATACGTTTGACTTTAAGTTGCGATTTACTAATCATAAGCATACAGTTAAAAACATTCAAAACGTACAGCTCCGTCCCTGACTTCAAGAGAAGACAAATTAAAATGCAAGAATAGACAACAGCCAACAACTAACAGCTAAACGCTAAAAGCCAACATTATATCCGCTTCAAAAACGCTTTTATCTTTTTAAAAATAGACTGGTTATCTTTTTCGTGATACGTATTACCATAAACACCATAGCCGTAACCATAACCATAGCCATAGCCATAACCATAATTACTGTTATTTTTATGCCTATAAAAGTTAAGCACATAACTCACGTTTTTAAGCTCCCCAGTACGGTGCTTAGCATTTACCAACTGAAGCATACCTTTTTTTGTATAGTCTAAACGGACCATAAATATAGTGGCATCTGCATATTGTGTTAATTCTAAGGCATCTGTAACCAAACCTAAAGGAGGAGTATCTAGAATAATGATATCATACTCTTGCTTAAGCATACTAATAAGCTCCTTTAATTTATCACTCATCAATAACTCCGAAGGGTTAGGCGGAATTGGACCTGAAGGAACAACATCCAAATTCTCAATTTGTGTATGGGTCACAATGTTTTCAAAAGAATCATCCCCGATAAGGTAATTAACCACACCTTTCTCATTAGTAATATTAAAATCATCAAAGATTTTTGGCTTACGTAGATCTAAACCTAATAAAATGGTCTTTTTTCCTGAAAGCGCATAAACCGTAGCAATATTAATAGACGTAAATGTTTTCCCTTCACCACTAACAGAAGAGGTTATCATTAATGTATCTGCTCTATGATCTTCCGTTCCCTGATTTTTAAAGATAAATTGTAAACTCGAACGGATAGCTCTAAAAGATTCAGCTACGGCCGACTTTGGTTTTTCAAAAGCCACCAAGTTATTCTTATAGCGGTATTTACCAACTAAACCTAATATAGGAATTTTAGACAATCGGGCAATCTCATCAGAGCCATGAATGGTACTATCCAACAAATAGACAACAAAAATTAATAACATTGGAAGAAAAAAGCCAAGCATTAAGCCCATCATATAATTAAGACTTTTATTAGGCCCTATCAAACCTCCTCCAATATCTTTAGCTTCATCAATAACAGTAATATCCGAAATGTTTGCTGCTTTTACAATAGCAGCTTCACTGCGTTTTGCTAAGTAAATATCATAAGCTTCCTGACTGAGATCTAATTTTCGTTGAATCCTCAAAAACTGTTGCTCATCCTCTGGTAACCCACTCAATTTCGATTCTAAAGCCGAAATGTTACTATTCAAAGTTCGTATTCGCACTCCAATCGTTTCTTTGGTCGCATCTAATGTTTCAAGTAATACATTTTTTTCAGAATCAATACGGCGATCTAATTCTTTAAAAAGCCCTGACCCCTCCTTAGTAGTATATTCTAAATTTTGACGTTCTGCTGCCAAGGCAACAATCTTGGAAACACCACCAAGTACGTTTCCTTCTTCAATACCAACACTCGTAGGGGCTGCAATATTAGTATAATCAGTTTTAGTATTTAAATAAACTTCAAGATTGTTTAAATAATCAAGTTTCGATTCTTCATTTTGCTTTTCCAATTCAAATTGACGCAGCTCCTCCGAAATTTGAGAGATTTCTGAGCTTACATCAAACACCTTGTTATCTCTTCTAAACGTATTCATCTCATCCGTAAAATCTTCAAGATTTACATTTACGGCCGCCAAACTACTATCAATAAATTTTATAGTATTCGTAGCGTATAGGTTTTTCCGTTTCAACTCGGTCTTACTCAAAATTTCAGAAGTAGCATTCAGATAATCTACAATTTTAGCTTTATTATGTCCAGCCAATTGTAAATTTAAAATAGAACCAGCCGAAGTCCCAACCGTGGTAATCATAACATTAGACTTGTAACTATTAACGACACCATCAAAATTACTAAACCGAAGAAAATATTCTGCCCCTGGAGTAATACTACGCTCCGGTTTTACTATAATTTGACCGTTTAAAAAAGGTAAGGCAATAGTCTCACCACTTTTGATTTTTTTTGTAAAGACGCCTGTAGGTACCTCTACTGTAGATTTAGATTTATCTCCATAGGTTTGAGTAGAAACAATTTTGCCTTGAAATGCTGTAAACACCTCAAATTCATTGGCGTTTAAGAAGCGTATCCCAACTGGATAGTTCAATACCTGAGCTTTAGATTTATCTATAACAAATTCAAAAGGCGCACTTTTATAAATATCTATTTTTCGGTATTTACCTTCTTCTAGGTAATCCATATAATACTGAAGGGAATCCACAACAATTTCATTGTGTGTACGCGTTTTTATCGCAGTCATTACTTTACCTACTTTTCCAGAAGTCCCCCCCCAATTAAAGGAGATACTAGTATTAGCGGTAAAAAACGGATTCTGATCGTTCTCTATAGAAATTAAAGAATCTAAGCGGTAAACATTTTGCTTTCTGGCGTTAATAAAGTAAGCGATTAGCATAGCGGCGCCAATACAAATCAACACAAATTTCCATAGATTTAATACTTTAAAAAGATAACCTCTAAAATCAAAACTTATACTTTGCGAATCTTGGTCTTCTAAATCGTCATAATCCTTCATATGTATTATAGTCTTGAATAAAGTAAAACTCCTGTAGTTAGTAAAGAAAGTATGGAAGCTATCGCAGCAATACTAGAGAGTGCTGTCTCACCAGTCCCAAGAGACTTTTGCTTTAAAGGTTCTACATAAATAATATCATTGGGTTGTATATAATAATAGGGTGATTGCATCACCTTTACATCAGTCAAATCCAAACTATGTATTTTCTGTCCTTGTGGGTACTGTCTAATAATTTTAACGGCTTTTTTATTACCTGTTACAGGAATTTCCCCAACATTGGCAATCGCTTCAAATATATTAACACGCTCAGAATATAACACCTGGCTCCCTGGCGAGCCGACTTCTCCATTAGCGGTATAACGTAAACCAGCCAATTTAACAGTTACAAAAATATTAGCGGTTTCTTTAAATTGCTCTTCTAGAAGTTTTTGTTCTATACGTTTTTCTATCTCTTCAGTCGTAAACCCTAAAACATTAAGATAACCTAGAGTTGGAATTCTCACATTACCATGAACATCGACCGTAAATCCATCAAAATAAGCACGCTCAGCACCAGTAGCATTTAAATTCTCGTCTCCTGTTGGGTTTAAAATAGATACCGTTTCTTGATCTAACGCTTTAACACGTATATTCAATATGTCATTAACTTGAACACGATAAGGTTTCTGAATTTCAACAAGATTATTAGGAATAGTATCATTGATAGCATCCTCCTTAACCTGCAAATAAATGGTGTCTTTATGAGGGATACAAGACGACACTATAATACAACTCAAAAAAATAATTAAAAGCTTAATACGCTTCATAAATACAATGGATCTTTGAACACAAATATAATGTATCAACACTAATATCAAAACTAATACGATTCTTTTTGGTTTATTTCCGTTCTTTGCAAAAAAAACACCTTGAATTACCTAAACGTAGAAAATATATCAAAATCTTTTGGAGAGCTTGTGCTCTTTAAAAATTTGTCTTTCAGTATCCATAAAGATCAAAAAATTGCTTTTGTAGCTAAAAATGGAAGCGGAAAAACATCCATTCTTAAAATGTTAGCAGGAAAGGACACACCTGATGATGGACAGATCGTCGCTAGAAAAGGATTGCGTTTAGCCTTTTTAGACCAAGAACCCGATTTAGATCCTAATCTTACGCTCGAAGAAACCATCTTTGCTTCAGACATCCCAGTCTTAAAAATCATTGAAGCTTATGAGCACGCGTTAAAAACCCCAGAAGATGCCGATGCTTACCAAAAAGCATTTGAAGGCATGGATCGCTACAACGCGTGGGAATTTGAAACACAATATCAACAAACTTTATCGCAATTAAAATTAGATGACCTTTCTCTGAAAGTGAACACACTTTCTGGTGGACAGAAAAAGCGTTTAGCATTAGCACAAGCACTTTTAAGCAAACCTGATATTTTAATTCTCGATGAGCCTACCAACCACCTTGATCTAGAAATGATCGAATGGTTAGAAGAGTATTTCGCTAAAACACAGCAAACACTATTCATGGTAACGCATGACCGTTACTTCCTAGAACGTGTTTGTAATGAAATTATAGAGTTAGATCATGGTGAATTACACACCTACAAAGGAAATTATTCATACTATTTAGAAAAGAAAGAAGCTCGAATAGAGAATCAAGCTACTGAAGTTGGTAAAGCCAAACAACTCTTTAAAAAAGAACTGGAATGGATGCGTCGCCAACCTAAAGCGCGTACTACAAAATCTAAAAGTAGAATTGATGATTTCTCTGAAATAAAAACCAAAGCACACCAACGTCGTAACGATCATACCATCGAATTGGATATCAACATGGAACGTCTGGGGAGTAAAATCATAGAATTTCATAAGGTCTCAAAAGCATTTAAAGACAAAACGATTTTAAATGATTTTGAATACACCTTCAAAAAAGGTGAACGTATTGGTATTATTGGCAAAAACGGAACAGGAAAATCAACGTTTTTAAACCTTCTAACACAAACAGCACAGCCAGATAGCGGTAAAGTTGTTTTAGGTGAAACCGTTAAGATTGGTTATTACACTCAGGGAGGTATTAAAGCCAAACCCAACCAAAAAGTTATCGATGTTATTAAAGAATTTGGCGAGTATATTCCATTAGCCAAAGGCCGACAAATTAGCGCACAACAATTACTAGAAAAGTTTTTATTCGACAGAAAAAAGCAATGGGATTTTGTTGAGAAACTAAGTGGTGGTGAACAAAAACGATTGTACTTATGTACTGTTTTAATTCAGAATCCGAATGTGTTAATTTTAGATGAGCCTACCAACGATTTAGATATTGTAACGTTAAATGTTCTTGAAGATTTCTTAATGGATTTCCCAGGAGTATTATTAGTGGTATCTCACGACCGTTACTTTATGGATAAAATTGTAGACCATATGTTTGTTTTTAGAGGTCAAGGAGTTGTTGATGATTTCCCAGGTAATTATTCCGATTTTAGAGCTTATGATGAAAGTCAACCCAAACAAATTGAAGTCGCAGAAAAAGTTGTTGATACCAAAGCGGAAAAGCAAAACGACGCCAATAAATTAGATTACAACGAACAAAAAGAATACAAGAATTTAACGTCTAAAATAAGATCTTTAGAATTAGATAAAACCGAATTAGAAGCCAAGTTTCATAATCCTGAATTAACCCAAGATCAAATCAGTAAACTTTCAGAAAAATTACAAGTGATTATTGATACCATTGAAGAAAAAGAAATGCGTTGGTTTGAATTGGCAGAAAAATTGGAAGGCTAGAAGCCTCTCGCAAAGACGCAGAGATGCAAAGCATTAAGATAAGTAGTGTTTTTTTCTTTGCGTCTTAGCGCCTTTGCGAGAAAAAGAAACTAATAAAGTGTACCAAATAAAAGCATACATAAAATTCCTTTCAAAAGCCACCAATCAACATGGTGTCCACTCCCCTTTTGTATATAATTTTGTAACCAAATGCCTTTACGACAAAACCAACCATGACGCCTACGCTAAACTCAAACTTTATAAAAAAACCTTAGAAAACGCAGACACCATTTTAGATATTACAGATTTAGGTGAAGGTTCTAAAGTTCTAAATGCTAAACAACGAAAGGTTAGTAAAATGGTAAAAACGTCCAGCAGTTCTAAAAAAGATTCGAAACTCTTATACAGACTTTCAAAATACTTCGGGTTTCAGCGTATTTTGGAATTAGGAACGTCATTAGGAATGGGAACCTATGCACTAGCATTAGCAAATAAGTCTTCAAAGATCACGACCATAGAAGGCTGTTTAAACACCTCAACTTTTGCACAATCTCAACTCACAAAGCTCAACATAAACAATATTGACTTTGAAGTCGGAAATTTCACTGATAAAATCCCTGATTTAAAACACAACAGCTTCGACTTCATCTTCTTTGATGGCCATCATAACAAAGAAGCCACCATTCAATATTTTGAAGCCTTACTACCGACCGCTCATAATGATTCTGTTTTTGTTTTTGATGATATTTATTGGTCCAAAGGCATGACTGAAGCATGGGACTATATTAAAAATCACAATGCCGTAACGGTCACAGTAGATTGTTTCAATTTGGGTTTTGTGTTTTTCAGAAATGAACAAGCAGAAGAACATTTTAAAATTAGACTGTAACAAGTCAACAAGTTTTGCGTCTTATTTAGCGAACTGAATTTCAAATTCCTTTATCTTGCAAAAGATTTAAACCACAATAGCTTTTACATATGAGCGGTAACGTCATCGAAATTAGAAACATTATTAGAGATTTTAAATTAGGACAAGAAATTGTTCATGTTTTAAAAGGTATCGATTTAGACATCAAACGTGGCGAATATGTGGCGATTATGGGACCATCTGGTTCTGGAAAATCGACATTAATGAATTTATTAGGTTGCTTAGACACACCAACGGCAGGCTCTTACAACCTCAATGGAAATGACGTGAGTCAAATGTCAGATGACGAACTCGCAGACATTAGAAATACAGAAATCGGATTCGTTTTTCAAACCTTCAACCTACTACCAAGAACTACGGCATTAGATAATGTGGCTTTACCTATGGTTTATGCCGGATTTTCAAAAAAAGACCGTATCGCACGTGCTACAGAAGTTTTAACTAATGTTGGACTAGCAGATCGAATGGATCACAAACCCAACCAACTTTCAGGTGGACAACGGCAACGGGTTGCTGTAGGAAGAGCTTTAGTTAATAAACCATCAATCATCCTAGCCGATGAGCCAACAGGTAACTTAGATTCTAAAACAGGAATTGAAATCATGAAACTCTTTGGTGATATTCACGCCGCAGGAAACACAGTTATCATGGTAACTCACGAAGAAGACATTGCGGCTCACGCTAAACGCGTTATTCGTTTACGAGATGGTGTTATTGAGAGTGATACGTTTAATCAGTAGGTAGTATTCAGTAGGCAGTGGTCAGTAAGCAGTTACTCTTAGCCTTTAGCCTTTAGCCTTTAGCCTTTAGCCTTTAGGTCAACATAATCATTTCTTAACCAAAAGCTCTATTATCTATTCTTTTTAATCTTGGTTCTTGCATCTTGATTCTTGCATCCAGTCTCTTTCCTACCAACCAACAACCATCAACTCTTAGTTCTTGGTTCTTAACTCTTGACACTTCAGTTTTAGACTTTAGGTCAACATAGTCATTTCTCAACTAAAGCTCTAAACTCGTTAATCTTGGTTCTGGCCCCCTGTCTCTTTCTTATCGACCAACCACCACCAACACCTCTTAACTCTTAACTCTTAACTCTTAACTCTTAACTCTTAACTCTTAACTCTTAACTCAAATTCGTCATTTCTTAACTAAAAACTCTATTCTCTTTAATCTATTTTCTTTAATCTTGACTCTTGGTTCTTGCATCTTGTATCTTCACTCTTCACTCTTCATTCTCAAATCTCAAATCTCAACACTCTCCACTTTCCACTTTTCACTTTTCACTTTTCACTTATAACTTTTCACTTCACACTTTCCACTTTCCACATAAAACATATAATTTTTAACTCATAATTCTCAACATTTCACTCATAACTCTTAACTTTGTTTACATGAAAGTATACACAAAAACAGGAGACAAAGGCACAACCGCACTTTTCGGTGGCACAAGAGTTCCAAAACATCATATAAGAATAGAAAGTTACGGTACCATTGATGAGCTTAACTCACATATTGGTTTAATTAGAGATCAAGACATCGATCAATTGTATAAAAACACCTTAATGGATATTCAAGATCGGTTGTTTACAGTTGGGGCTATTTTAGCGACAGATCCTGAAAAAGCACAATTAAAAAACGGCAAAGCACGATTAAACATTCCGAAGATCTCTAACGAAGACATTGAGAAGTTAGAAAAAGAAATCGATCTTATGGAAGACAGTCTTCCGCCAATGACACACTTCGTTTTACCAGGTGGGCACACAACCGTGTCATTCTGTCACATTGCGCGTACCGTATGCCGTAGAGCGGAACGTTTGGCGTCGCATCTAAATGACTTAGAACCATTTCAACCCGAAACTTTAATGTACATTAATAGACTATCTGACTACCTTTTTGTGTTGGCACGGAAGTTGTCACATGACTTACACGCTGAAGAGATAAAGTGGATTCCTAAAAAAGAATCATAACATATATTCAAAATCAGTATAGGATTAAAACAGCAAAATTTAATCCGAAATTAAAAGTTGACCATTACACGTTCTTTTTATTAATGATAAAACATTTATAAGTGAAATTTGAATGATTCAAACCACATAAATATAAATGTTCAGCGAGACCAATAAATTAATTTATATAAGTTAACAGTTAATTAATTTGATTTTTTCTTGGATTGTTCAACTAAAAAATTATTTTTGCAAAAAATTAAATTACAACGCAATTATGTATTGGACATTAGAATTAGCATCTTATTTAAGTGATGCACCTTGGCCAGCAACCAAAGACGAGCTTATTGACTACGCAATTAGAACAGGAGCACCTTTAGAAGTTGTTGAAAATTTACAAGCAATAGAAGATGAAGGAGATTCTTACGACTCTATTGAAGAAATTTGGCCAGATTATCCTACTGACGAAGATTACCTCTGGAATGAGGATGAATATTAACATATAAAATTATCACAAAAAAGTCTCTTGCGTTATCTTAACTAAGAGACTTTTTTTATTTTCGGAAGGTTTTTCCGAAACACACTATACGCTCTAAAGCTTTAAAATAGATTTTAGAACAACGAACTGAAATTAACAAAAAAAGATTGATACAAATCAATCCGTTACAAACATCATACTATGACCTTTTTAGATAAAGTACTTAAAGTTTTTGTTGGAGATAAATCCAAACAAGACGTTAGTGCCATTAAACCTATTGTTGAAAAAATAAAAACGTTTGAACAAGCTTTAGAAGCTTTATCTCATGACGAACTTAGGGCAAAAACAGCTGAATTTAAAGCAAAAATTGCAGAAGCAAGACAACCACTTCAAACTAAAAAAGAAGACCTTTTAGCTAAAGCTCAAGTCACTGAAGATATTGACGAACGTGAAGACATGTATCTAGAAGTCGACAAAATAGATGATGACATCTACGACGTAACTGAAGGTGTGTTAAACGACATTCTTCCAGAAGCATTCGCTGTTGTAAAAGAAACGGCTAAACGTTTTGTTCACAATACACAGATTCCGGTTACTGCAAATGCATTTGATCGTGAAATTTCTGGTGATAACGATTATGTAACTCTAGATGGTGACCAAGCAATTTGGGCCAACTCTTGGGATGCTGCAGGTAAGCCTATTACCTGGGACATGATTCATTATGATGTTCAACTTATTGGTGGTATTGCGATGCATCAAGGTAAAATTGCAGAAATGCAAACTGGTGAAGGTAAAACGCTTGTGGCGACACTTCCTGTATATTTAAATGCATTAGCAGGTAAAGGCGTACACTTAGTAACGGTTAACGATTACTTAGCAAAACGAGATAGCGCTTGGATGGCACCAATCTTTCAGTTTCATGGTATGAGTATCGATTGTATTGATTATCATCAACCAAACTCTGATGCACGTCGTAAAGCGTATAACGCAGATATTACATACGGAACCAACAATGAATTCGGTTTCGATTATTTACGTGATAACATGGCACATTCGCCAAACGATTTAGTACAACGTCCACACCACTATGCTATTGTCGATGAGGTCGATTCTGTATTAGTCGATGATGCACGTACACCACTAATTATTTCGGGTCCAGTACCTAGAGGTGAAGAGCACGAATTTGATGCCCTGAAACCAAAAGTTCAGCAAATAGAAGAAGTACAACGTAAATATTTAGTAGGGGTTTTAGCAGAAGCTAAGAAGTTAATCGCTGCTGGTGATACTAAAGAAGGTGGTTTTCAATTATTGAGAGCTTACAGAGGTATTCCAAAAAACAAAGCTTTAATTAAGTATTTAAGTGAGGAAGGTGTAAAGCAGTTACTTCAAAAAACTGAAAATCATTACATGCAAGATAACAATAGAGAAATGCCTTTAGTAGATGCAGAACTCTATTATGTTATTGACGAAAAAAATAATCAGGTTGAGCTATCTGATAAAGGAGTTGAATTCCTTTCTGGTGAAGATGATCCTAATTTCTTCGTCATGCCAGAAATAGGTCTTGAAATCGCTAAGATTGAAAGCAAAGGCTTATCTTCTGAAGAAGAGGCAAATCTTAAAGAAGAATTATTTAGAGACTTCGGAATTAAGTCAGAACGTATTCATACTTTAAATCAGCTTTTAAAAGCTTACGCGCTTTTCGAAAAAGACAATCAGTATGTTGTTATGGAAAACAAAGTAATGATTGTTGATGAGCAAACTGGTCGTATTATGGATGGTCGTCGATATTCTGATGGATTACACCAAGCGATTGAAGCTAAGGAAAATGTAAAAATTGAAGCGGCTACGCAAACTTTTGCAACAGTAACGCTTCAAAATTACTTTAGAATGTACCGTAAACTGTCTGGTATGACAGGTACTGCGGTTACAGAAGCTGGTGAACTTTGGGAAATCTATAAATTAGATGTTGTTGAAATTCCAACAAACAGACCAATTGCAAGAGATGATAGAGACGATTTAGTTTACAAAACGAAACGTGAAAAATACAATGCGGTTATCGATGAAGTTGTAAACCTAGCTAATGCAGGTCGTCCTGTGCTTATTGGTACAACTAACGTTGAGATTTCTGAGCTTTTAGGTAAGATGTTAAGCATTCGCAAAATTGAACATAACGTCTTAAACGCGAAACAACATAAAAAAGAAGCTGAGATTGTAGCACAAGCGGGTAATGCCGGACAAGTAACCATTGCTACTAACATGGCTGGTCGTGGTACCGATATTAAGTTAAGTGATGAAGTTAAAAAAGCAGGTGGTTTAGCCATTGTAGGTACGGAACGTCACGATTCGCGTCGTGTAGACAGACAGTTACGTGGTAGAGCTGGTCGTCAGGGAGATCCAGGAAGTTCACAGTTTTATGTGTCTTTAGAAGATAACTTAATGCGTTTATTTGGTTCTGAACGTATCGCTAAGATGATGGATAGAATGGGCTTAAAAGAAGGAGAAGTGATACAACATGGTATGATTTCTAAATCTATTGAGCGCGCACAGAAAAAAGTGGAAGAGAATAACTTTGGTGTTCGTAAGCGTTTATTAGAATATGATGACGTTATGAACGCGCAACGTGAAGTCATTTACAAACGTCGTCGTAATGCCTTACATGGTGAGCGATTAAGAGTCGATTTAGCCAACATGATTTTTGATACGTCTGAAGGTATTGCTGAAACTAATAAAGACGCTAACGACTTTAAGAACTTTGAGTTCGAATTGATTCGTTATTTCTCAATGGCATCCCCTATTTCTGAATCTGAATTCGGAAAAATGAACGCCACTGATATTGCTGGTACTATTTACAAAGCAGCCTTTAAGCACTACAGAGAAAAAATGCAACGTGCTGCAGATTTAGCATTTCCTGTAATTGAAAATGTATATGACACACAACGCGATAAGTTTAAACGTATCGTTGTTCCATTTACAGATGGTGTTAAGAATTTACAAGTTGTAACAGACCTACAGAAAGCTTACGAAACTAAGGGTAAACAGTTAATTAATGATTTTGAAAAGAACATTACTTTAGCTATTGTTGATGATGCTTGGAAAGTACATTTACGTAAAATGGACGAATTAAAGCAATCGGTTCAGTTAGCGGTTCACGAGCAAAAAGATCCGTTGTTAATTTATAAATTTGAGTCTTTTGAGTTGTTTAAAGCGATGATTGATCAAGTGAATAAAGATGTAATTTCATTCTTATTTAAAGGTGAAATTCCTCAAGAAACAGCAAATACGATTCAAGAAGCAAGAACGCGTAAGCAAGAAAAATTAGAAACTCAAAAAGATGAGATTCAAAATTTAGATGAACGTGCTTCTCAAAGCAGACAAGCTGGTGAAGGTGCATCGCGCCAACAACAAGTGGTTGAAACTATCGTTAGAGAACATGCAAAAATTGGTCGTAATGATAAAGTGACTATTAAGCACGTGATGAGCGGTGAAGCAAAAGAAGTAAAATACAAGCAAGCCATTCCTTTGATTGAAAAAGGAGAATGGGTACTTGTTGAATAATACAAATTCCTGCGGACGCAGAAATCTCATGACAGAGACATCTAAATATTATATTCAATTCTGCCCTCAAAGGAGATTCTAAGAAAAATCCTGATGTTAACCCATCAGGATTTTTTTTATTAGTCATTACAAATTTGACTTTTTCTCAATTTTAGAATCTAACATTTCTTACTTTTTAATTTTAAAAAAAATAATACATCCATCTACTTAAGAAACTTCGCTAAGTATTCCTTAATTTTATGATTAAGTTAATTAATTTTAAAATGCTCAATAATAAGAATAACCATAGGCTTCTTAATATGAAGAATTAATTTCTACACTTTTAACACGCTAAACACTAGCAAGGCAAATTTATGATGCAAATTATCATTATTTTAGCGCAGCTTCACCTTACAAAATCAAGCCTTAAAGAGTAAACTCAAAAGTACAATATGTATCAATTAAATTACCATTCAATAGCAAACTCAGGTTTAGAACTTGATGATTTGGACAATATTCTTGAAACAGCCATTGCCTGCAACTCTGAAAATAATATATCAGGATGCCTCATCTATCACAATGGAAGTTTTGTTCAAATCTTGGAAGGGCTTGAAAAAGATGTGCTAAACGTATTTGAAAACATTAGTGCAGATAAAAGACACCACAGCATAAAAGTATTGTGGGAGGCGCCAGTTACCCAGAGATATTTTTCGGAATGGAGTATGGCTTTCTATCGTCCATTAGACAAAGACCTTCAACACTATGTTAATAACCTATTAATCCTTACAGAACTGTCTGACAGGTCTACTGGTTCCTTATTGAGTTTTTGGGCATCAGTACGTAAAATAATACGTGGTGGGACATTAAGTCAATACGAAAAAGCTTATTAAATAAAGATATAAATTGGCTAATCACATTTCTTTAAACTTATAAAATCCTGATGTTAACCTATCAGGATTTTTTTTTAATACATGCAACATCAAATCGAGTGTTTCGACTTTTTTGTCGGAACGTATCGAGAAGCTTCCAAACACAAAAAATCATATAGACTCTAATTCCTTAATCTCATCAGATTTTAGTAACTTTAAAAACAACAATTCAATCCAACAATCCAACAATCTAACAATCTAACAATCCAACAATCTAACAATCTAACAATCTAACAATCTAACAATCTAACAATCTAAAAATCTAACAATCTAAAAATCTAACAATCTAACAATCCAACAATCCAACAATCCAACAATCCAACAATCCAACAATCCAACAATCCAACAATCCAACAATCCAACAATCCAACAATCCAACAATCCAACAATCCAACAATCCAACAATCCAACAATCCAACAATCCAACAATCCAACAATCCAACAATCCAACAATCCAACAATCCAACAATCCAACAATCTAAAAATCTAAAAATCCAACATGAAACACATCATCACAGCATTCGTTTTTGCAGGACTTTTAATGTCTTGTAATTCTTCAGATAAAACAAAAACGACCCTACAAGAATCTGACACAGCGGAGACCACAACAGAAGCCACACCAGCCAAAACCAATAAAGCCTTACAAGCTATTGATTCTGATGACGCTTTAATTGCAACCGCATTAATGGCAGCTCCAGAATCCAGTAGAGCAAATTGTAAAGTGATTGGCTATAATATGGCTGGCGAATTCGTAACTTTAAAAGAAGGTGATAATGAATTTATTGTACTTGCAGACGACCCTAATAAAAATGGATTTAGTGCTGCCTGTTACCATAAAGATCTCGAACCATTTATGGCAAGAGGACGCGCTTTAAAAGCCGAAGGAAAGAAGCATCAAGAAATATTTGATATACGTGAAGAAGAAATGAAAGCCGGTAAATTTAATATCACTTCAGGAGCAACGTTGCATATTTACTCTGGACCAAAAGCCGAATACGATCCAGAAACCGCAAAAGTAGATGGAGCAAAACTACGTTATGTGGTGTATTTACCTTGGGCTACCGCAGCATCTACAGGTTTACCAGAAGCACCAGTAGCTTCAAACCATCCTTGGATTATGAATCCTGGGACACACAGAGCACACATTATGATTTCGCCTTTGTCTGATGAAAGTCATTAGTTTAGAAAAACACAAAAATTAATTAAAATCGAAGTCTAAATAAAACTCTATAAGTCCAAACAATAAGTACAGCTTTAATTAAATCAATGCTATTAATGATTATAAAGTGATGCGATTCATTTCGATATTTATTCATTAAATTCGTCCTTTCACTATGCTAGAAGAAGTCAACGTTACTGTTCTATTTATGCGAATCAAAAAGTGAACTATTTTAGACTAAAAAATGATTTTTAACTCCATTGATTTTGCTATATTTTTACCAATCATTTTTATTATTTATTGGTTTGTCGCGAATAAAAATCTAAAGTTCCAAAATTTAATAATTGTAATTGCCAGCTATATCTTTTATGCGTGGTGGGATTGGCGCTTTTTATCTTTGATTCTTTTTAGTAGCCTCGTTGATTATTTGGTTGGACTTAGCCTATCCAAACAAAAAAGCGAAACAAAACGAAAACAGCTGCTATGGATTAGCATTTTGGTTAATCTTGGTTTCCTAGGATTCTTTAAATACTTTAATTTTTTTATTGACAATTTCACGAGTGCCTTTTCATTATTTGGCACTGAAATTAGTTCAAGTTCCTTAAATATTATTCTACCTGTTGGCATTAGTTTTTATACATTTCAAACCTTAAGCTATTCTATAGATGTATATAAACGAAAGCTTGAACCCACTAAAGACATTATTGCATTCTTTGCTTTTGTAAGCTTTTTTCCACAGCTAGTCGCCGGACCAATTGAACGTGCCACAAATCTATTGCCTCAATTTTATAAAAAACGTCATTTCGATTACACCAAAGCTATTGATGGGATGCGACAAATACTTTGGGGACTATTCAAAAAAATAGTGATTGCAGATAATTGTGCCGAATATGCCAATCAAATTTTTAATAATTCTTCAGACTATTCAGGAAGCACTTTGGTTTTAGGGGCTATCTTTTTTACATTTCAAATTTATGGTGATTTTTCTGGGTATTCAGACATTGCCATTGGTACGTCTCGCCTCTTTGGTTTTAATTTAAAACAAAATTTTGCAACTCCGTATTTTTCACGAGACATTGCTGAATTTTGGAGACGTTGGCATATGTCACTTTCTACATGGTTTAGAGATTATCTTTATATCCCTTTAGGTGGAAGTCGAGGTAGTCATTTAAATAAAATTAGAAATGTCCTCATCATATTTCTTGTCAGTGGATTTTGGCATGGTGCAAATTGGACCTATATCGTTTGGGGAGCTTTAAACGCATTATACTTTTTGCCCATACTTCTCACCAAAAAAAACAGAAATCATTTAGAGGTAGTTGCTAAAGACAAACGCTTACCAAGTCTTAAAGATTTTTGGCTAATGTCATTTACTTTTGGGTTAACCGTTTTTGCCTGGATATTTTTTAGGGCAGAATCGCTTCAACATGCCATAGCCTATATAAAAGGGATCTTTTCAGGATCTTTATTCAACATACCGCAATCACTAACCAATGATACATTGTTAACGCTATTTCTCATCTGTTTTTTTATCGTTATAGAATGGTTGGGACGCGAAGGGCAACACACCTTATCACAATTTTATAAAATAGAAAAACGCTTTTACAGATGGTGTTTTTATATCATCATATGCTTATTGATTTTTATGCATCAAGGACAACAACAAGAATTTATATATTTTCAATTTTAGTTATGAGCGTATTTATTAAACGTATTTTACTTTTTACGGTCCTTTTATTAGGCTTAATTGTTTTGACTTTAATGGGCGCATCATCTTTAGATAGGAAATCTACTAGCTTTAAACTTCAAAACAATCCTAAACACATCGTATTAGGCCATTCTCAACCCGAATGTGCGTTTAACGATAGTCTCATTCCTAGCTTAAAAAACCTATCGCAATCTGGCGATTCTTATTTTTACATTTACTTTAAAACGAAAGAGGTTATTAAACAAAATCCAGCGCTAGAAGTTGTTTTTATTGAGTTCACAGACAATCAATTAAACATGAATGAAAATATTTGGAGTAACAAATACATACCCTACAAATACCCTAAGTATTCTTCTTTTATGAGTATGACTGACAAACTCGTATTATTTAAAAATAATCCATCGGCATTCATAAATGTACAGTCCCTTTCTCTGAAAATGAAACTTACAAGAAGCATTAAAAATGAATTGTATTTCTCTAACGACTATGGTGATTACTTCTATTTAGAAAGAGACAAAACAGATTCTTTAGTAAAGAATTTATCTGGTGTCGAAGACATTCCTTTTACAGTAGATAATGAGGTTTCAGAAGTCAATTTATCATATCTCGATGCTATAATTAAACTCTGTGAGGAAAACGGTAAAAAGGTTATTTTGATAAGAAGTCCGCTTCACAAAAAATACCACGAGTCTGTTAATGAAGAAAACTATTATGAAATTCTGAAAACACGATACGGAACTATGGATTATATGGACTTTTCAAATTTTCCACTCTCTAATTCTCAGTATGGCGATCTTCAGCATGTAAATCATAAAGGAGCTAAGGTGTTTTCTGAATGGTTTGCGATGTTATTACAGAATGGATTATTAGAAAAAGAAAACAAACAAGATTTTATAAATGATATGATGCTAGATAAAATTAAAGAATAAACCCTAAAATAAATATGAAATTTTCTTAGTTAATTAGAGGCTAACGAAACGTAATAACTTTTAAAATTCTTACATAATTAAATCTATTTATTATTTTTAGGCATCTGTAAATAATTATCAATCCTAAAGACAGCAAGTCGATAGTATTGCCAAAACCCTAAATTGAAGCATGCCTAAACCTTTACAATTTATTTTATTCGGTATATTATGCTTTGTCTATAACGTTCAATCTTTTGCGCAAATTACGTTAACACATAATGTAGGTACCACTCCTATTGCAACAGACATGTTCTCTTGCGAAAGAGACGAGAGCTGGTCTAAAATATTTGTTTTAGAGGATTTTGGAATCAGCCCCAATGAGCAGTTTAAAATAACGTCCGGACAAGTTGCACTGAGTCAGTCTAATGACGGAGCGCTTTTACAATTTAATGTGTATAGTATTGATGCTAACTTCCCCGTGTTTTTTTACTCGCTTTATCCGCCAGTAGTACTCGGATCTCGTGGCATCGGACAATCTCCAATTATAAATGGCACACCCGAAATTATAAATGTAGAATTTGACGAACCCATAATTGTCCCTGCTGGTGTTGAAAGAATTTTGGTTACGGTACAAAAGCACGACGATTTTTACAACCCTGCATCATCTCAGGTATTTATTGCGGGTACTGCAGAAGACACAGGAGAATCTTGGTATGAAGGCTGTGATGAAAACTATGGCTTAACACAAACTACCGATTTGGTAAACCCTGTTCCAGATGCTAATTTTTATATTAATGTTACCGGAGAGACGATTGATATACAAAGCACAGGATCCACCACGAGATTATCTCATAATGGTTGTGACGATATCATAAAAACAGACATCCATTCTTGCTCATCATCCTACATATATTGGGCTAGAACGTTTGACTTAGATGAATTTGGAATTTCAACCGATGAAGAGTATGTCATTAATTCGGGGCAAGTAGGTATTAATAATGTTGGATGGTTACCCGAAATTAGTTTTAATATTTATGAAATAGACGACAATTTCCCAGACTCATTTTCAACATCAAATCTCATAGGAAGTAGCCAATACCAAGAACTCTCACCGGCTATTGGAGATAGCCCTCAGATTGTTGAGGTCGTTTTTGATACTCCCATAGTTATTCCGGCTGGAGTTGAGAAAATTTTAGTTGAAGTTCATAAAGGTATTGAATACGGAAGCGGACTCGCCTTTATTGCGGGTTCTACTCAAAGTAGCGAATTATCTTGGCAAAGAGGCTGTACCAATTTTGGAGGCGGACCTGCAGGTAATAATCAATATGTTTCTACTGCATCTTTTGGAAGGCCAAATGCTAATTTTTACATTAATGTAACAGGAGATGTTAATCATACATCCAATACGCTTTCAATGAACATTTCTAATATCTGTTCAGAATTTCTTAAAGAGTTTAGCATCGAAGAAGCTTCAAATGTAGCTTCTGTACAATGGGATTTTGGAGATGTAGCTTCTGGTACAAATAATACGTCCGTAGATTTATATCCGTTTCATGATTTTTCAGCAGACGGTACATTTACGGTAAGTGCTACAGTGACTACAACTAGTGGAACTATTGAAGTTATTACCGAAACTATCAATGTCATAGAACCACCTACTGCTTACGGCATTAATAACATCTATGCGTGCGAAGATAGTTTTGGAACAGGTTTATCATCATCCATTGATATTTCAACAATTACAGCACAAGTCTTAGGTGGACAAACCAATAGAATTGTGACCTTTGTTGATGGTAGCGGTGCTGAGCATAACACGTTACCTAACCCCTTTTCAAATACGGTTAGAGATCTAGAAACCATAAAAGTAAGAGTTTCTAATCAGGGGAGTCTGTGTTGCTATTCTGAAACCTCTTTTGATATCATAGTAACGGCAGCTCCAGAAATTAATACCATTGCTGATTTATTTTTCTGTGATGATGATAGTGATGGTTTTACCACATTTGATTTAAGCAACATACCAAGCGATTTAATTAATGGGCAACCAAATCTCAATGTAGAATTAATTGACAGTAACAATGCTACAATTCTACCTTCTGACTATTCCAATTATACAAACCTTACAAGTAATGAAGATAAAATAACGGCTAGAGTTACGAGTACCACTACAAATTGCGTGTCTGATAGTGTAATTAATTTGTCCGTAAATATAAATCCTGTTGCCAATGACATTCAAAATGTATTAGGCTGTGACGACAATAATGATGGTATTTCTGAATATTTTGATACGTCTACTATAGATAGCCAATTGCTCAATGGTCAATCGGGTTTAAGCATCAGCTATTTTGATGAAAACAATAATCAACTACCAAGTCCATTACCAAATCCATTTACTAACACAAGTCCGTTTAATCAAACTATAACAGCGAGAGTTACAAATACGTCCTCAACATGTTATGACGAAACCACTTTTCAGTTACAAACAATTACCCAACCACATATTAATCATCCTGGTAATTTATACGCTTGTGACCAAGGTGATGGGTATTCGGAATTTGATACCTCATCAATTGAACAGGCTATAATTGGTAATCAAACGGGATTAGTAATATCTTATTATGACGCTAATGGAAGTCCGCTTCCAAGCCCATTACCAAGCACTTTCGAAAATACAGAACCATTTTCTCAAACCATCAATGTAAAAGTTGAAGATGCTTCTAATCCTATCTGTTATTCTGAAACATCTTTTAATTTAATTGTAAACCCTTTGCCAGAAGTTAACTTAGACGATGACTATACTATTTGTTACTTAGAACCTTCACTCTCATTATCTGTAGACACTGGCTTTTACACTTACGCTTGGTACTTTGAAAATGGGACGTTATTATCTTCTACGCGTCATGTTACTATAGAAAACGAAGGAACATATACATTATCAATAACACAACTCGAAAATAATATGGAGTGCGAACAATCATTTTCGTTCCGTTTAACACGCTCTATGTCAATCGCAATAGAAGATGTAAATTATGGAGAGTTAGGCCATAACTTTATAGAAATCATTGCATCCGGAGATGGAGATTTCGAATACTCCATAGATGGCATCCACTATCAAAACAGTAATTTCTTTTCTGATGTAAAAGGTGGTGTTTATGAGGTGTATGTAAGAGATAAAAATGATTGTGGTGAAGCATCTAAAGAAGTTATTATAATTGACTATCCAAAATTCTTTACACCAAACAACGATGGTGACAATGATTTTTGGAGAATTGACGGCATTAATAAGTTTCCAAACTCAAATATATTAATCTATGATAGGTACGGTAAATTAGTGAAACAACTATCTGCAAATGACTTTGGCTGGGACGGGTTTTATAATGGAACAGAGATGGTACCAAACGATTATTGGTTTACTGCTAACCTTGGTAACGGAAAAACCTTTGAGGGGCATTTCTCATTAAAGCGATAATATTTTTATAGCTTAAAAATGATATTCTTAAAAGATTGTAAGATTATTACATAGAGGTTATACCTAGTACAAATACTCTAGTACCTTATTGACTTATACAGTTTAAACATTTGCAATGCAAACCATACAACTATCTAAAACTATAACGAAAATCCCTCTTCATTTTACAAATTGTAGCAATTATAAAGTAAATGATATAAAAAACATTTAGGTCTACAGTTACATGGTTTAATGTGCTTAACGTTTAAAGGTTGATCGCTATACCATCTTATAAAAGACTGATTATTATAAAATTATATTAGATTTGTAATTAACCTTATAGATTGGATATAGACTATGGCGTATATCCAATTGTTGTACAACATTTGAGAGAAACATTCGACATAGAATTAGCTGAAAGGAAAAAAGTGAATAAAATCGGAAGTGAAATAGCGAACTTCGGATTTTTTTTCGCGCTTGTTTTTTGTCTTTTTTTATTGCCAGCAAAGTACTTACCATCTGAAATAGCTATTATCTATCTTATTGAATTTGTAAATCGGAATGTTTACATTTTTATCTCAATTTCAATCGCAATTTTCTTGTTTGGAGAATGGCTTAAAGGGATGCGGAATTACGAAAAAGCGGAATTGGAATTAAAAGAAAACGGAATATTACTCTTTTCAAAAACACGGACAATTGAATTGAAATATGATGAAATTAAAAAATTTCACGGAGTAATGAATTTAATACACGGACTATCAAATATGCATAGACTGAATTTTGTAATTAAGACAAATGATAGTGGAAAATATGAAATACGTTCTCATAAAGACGTTTTCAATGGTTTAACTGACCATTTTCCTGATAAAACATAAAAACGTTGTACAACAATGTGTATAATTAATTGCTTGTGACTTGCCTACGTGGAAATTCCTGCGGAATTTCCTCTGGTTCGTTTCATTTTTGCTAAATTAGTTGCTTAACCACGCAACTAACCATACACAAAACCGTTG
>NZ_FNCZ01000010.1 GCF_900099995.1 Winogradskyella thalassocola | reverse complement strand
CTAGGCATTCCCCATACGCTCTTATTTAGCTTATTGTGTACTTTTGTCTTTTTAATGAGTTACTATTTAGCTTAAATCCGAAAATTTAAACTAAACTTTGTGCCTAATTACAAAGCTCGTAAGCTGTAATTAAACACTATTACTTTACAAAGAGATTAATCTCTCTATAATATTTCATGTATCTTTTCAATATGTCAATGAACTTGTGGCGAATCGCCACTGATAATTAAATCAGCAACAACGTTAAGCCGTTGTGGAGAATATCGGAGTCGAACCGATGACCTCCTGCGTGCAAGGCAGGCGCTCTAGCCAGCTGAGCTAATCCCCCATTAAAATCCTAACTTGTAGAATCCTTAATGTGAATTTAGAATTCTCAGTTCTAGAATTTCCTTTATTTTTAATTAGTAGTCTCAGGCAGACTCGAACTGCCGACCTCTACATTATCAGTGTAGCGCTCTAACCAGCTGAGCTATGAGACTCTACTTAATTATTATAAAATTAAATTAACAGCAAGAGAATAAACTAAATATTTCCTTATATCAGAACTTTCCTTATTAGTCGTCTTTCTCTAGAAAGGAGGTGTTCCAGCCGCACCTTCCGGTACGGCTACCTTGTTACGACTTAGCCCTAGTTACCAATTTTACCCTAGGCCGCTCCTTACGGTGACGGACTTCAGGCACTCCCAGCTTCCATGGCTTGACGGGCGGTGTGTACAAGGCCCGGGAACGTATTCACCGCATCATGGCTGATATGCGATTACTAGCGATTCCAGCTTCACGGAGTCGAGTTGCAGACTCCGATCCGAACTGTGATAGGGTTTATAGATTCGCTCCTTCTCGCGAAGTGGCTGCTCTCTGTCCCTACCATTGTAGCACGTGTGTAGCCCAGGACGTAAGGGCCGTGATGATTTGACGTCATCCCCACCTTCCTCACAGTTTGCACTGGCAGTCTTGTTAGAGTTCCCGACATGACTCGCTGGCAACTAACAACAGGGGTTGCGCTCGTTATAGGACTTAACCTGACACCTCACGGCACGAGCTGACGACAACCATGCAGCACCTTGTAGATAGTCCGAAGAAATAAGTGTCTCCACCTAATGCAATCTACATTTAAGCCCTGGTAAGGTTCCTCGCGTATCATCGAATTAAACCACATGCTCCACCGCTTGTGCGGGCCCCCGTCAATTCCTTTGAGTTTCATTCTTGCGAACGTACTCCCCAGGTGGGATACTTATCACTTTCGCTTAGCCACTCAGTCCGAAAACCGAACAGCTAGTATCCATCGTTTACGGCGTGGACTACCAGGGTATCTAATCCTGTTCGCTCCCCACGCTTTCGTCCATCAGTGTCAATATATTGTTAGTGATCTGCCTTCGCAATTGGTATTCTATGTAATATCTATGCATTTCACCGCTACACTACATATTCTAACCACTTCACAATAATTCAAGATAACCAGTATCAAAGGCAATTTTACAGTTGAGCTGCAAACTTTCACCCCTGACTTAATTATCCACCTACGGACCCTTTAAACCCAATGATTCCGGATAACGCTTGGATCCTCCGTATTACCGCGGCTGCTGGCACGGAGTTAGCCGATCCTTATTCTTACAGTACCGTCAGCTCAGAACACGTTCTGAGGTTTCTTCCTGTATAAAAGCAGTTTACAACCCATAGGGCAGTCTTCCTGCACGCGGCATGGCTGGATCAGGCTCCCGCCCATTGTCCAATATTCCTCACTGCTGCCTCCCGTAGGAGTCTGGTCCGTGTCTCAGTACCAGTGTGGGGGATCCCCCTCTCAGGGCCCCTATCTATCGTTGCCATGGTGTGCCGTTACCACACCATCTAGCTAATAGAACGCATACTCATCTTTTACCGCCGAAACTTTAAAGTTGTCTTGATGCCAAAACTACTTACTATGGGATATTAATCTTCATTTCTAAAGGCTATCCCCCTGTAAAAGGTAGATTGTATACGCGTTACTCACCCGTGCGCCACTCGTCAGCAAAAGAGCAAGCTCTTCTCTGTTACCGTTCGACTTGCATGTGTTAGGCCTGCCGCTAGCGTTCATCCTGAGCCAGGATCAAACTCTTCATCGTTAAATTTTAAGTCTTACGACTATTTTTTCAACAACTAATAGGAATTATTCTAGTACTCTAAATGATTTATTCTCTTGTTTTAAATCAACCGTTTCCAGTTGATTCTTACGCTGTCAATTCAATATGTTAATGAACTTTTCTTTACTTTTACTTAACACTGTTTCGCTAAGCGGGTGCAAATATAAAACCCTTTTTTCACTCTCACAAATTTAATTTGAAAAAATATTTTATTATTTTTTCGAAGCTAAATCTATCTGGAAATGAACGTTCGAAACGCAACTAAATGTTTTTGTTTCGGGGTGCAAATATATAACCCTTTTACAAACCTACAACACCTTTTTTGCTTTTATTTTAATATATTTCACAAGACTCTTGAAACCACTATTTTACACCCTAAAGTTTTTTTGGAATTTAATGGATCAGCGATACTTTACACTTAACACTCTTAAATGAAAACGAATATTGGGGGTTCTTGAACACTAATAAGTACTCGCGTTAGCGGTAGAAGCGGCATCCTTTTTTTTACATCCTATTATAATGATACAATAATAACATAGTATATAGGATAACATATTCTACCCTTATGTAAACCTAGTAAAAAAAAGATATAGCGGATGACGCGACGCTTTTGTTGCTTAAAAACAAAAGGGTAACGCTATTATAATTTTATAAGAAGAAATCCCAAACTATACCAAACCTAATAGTAAAGTCTCTGTAAGGGTTATTTGGTGCTGAAAAATAATCGTATCCTGTAAACGATGAATTGAAGTGTTCTGCTTTAAAAAAGATACGTGTTTGTCTAACCTTAGCATTAATAAAGAAATCTAACCTGGGAAAACCTCCTAGCTTGGTTTCGTTTTGAGTATAGAACTCAGCGAGTAACGGGTCATAACCATTCATATTATACTCAGAGAAGTAATTAAAGGTAACTCCCGTTTGTAGGGTCATTGATTTTTTAAACAATTGATTGGAGTAATACAGTGTATTTCTTGTAATAATTGCTGGTACATTAAGAACTTCTTCATCACTCACCACATTTTGATACATTAACGTGTTATCTAAGGCAAAATTACCAACTTTGATTTCCTTCTGTAGTTTTAACCTTAAATATTGAAGTGGTTTATTGTATTGCTTTGGCTCAATCATCTTGACACCGTCTACAGTTTCTTCTAAATTAAAATAGGTGTAGTTCTCTATATTAGATAAATCTAAAGTGGCGTTCAACCATTTTTCAGATTTTAAATTGAATTTTAATTGTTGTGTGTTGACGTTTTCGAAATCCTCTAAATTATACCAATTGTAATTTATGTAATCACTTTGATACAATAAGTGGTTATAATTTGCAAGCCTAGAATTAATTGCAATTCCACCAGCTAACCTGATGTCTTCATTTAACCTTAAGTTTAATGTTCCATCTAAATAACTCCCTACAAATGTATCTGAAAGATTTAGACCTCCCTTACCTGTAATATTAAAACCTTTATATGTTTTTGAGTATTCACCTTCTACACCAAAGAAGTTTGACTTAATTCTATTTGTAATAGTTTCACCAGCCAATAATACCACACTATTATAACCATAGTTAATATCTGTATAATTTACGGCAAACGAAATATTACCTATTACATTATTAATATAACTAAGTCCTAGTGATGTTTTAAAATTCTCTAACTTTACTTTATCATTAATACTATTTGTAAAGGCATCTCCAAAAAAACTTGTAGCAGATGCTGTTTGACTATACTGATAATACTTATCTTCTAAAGACACCTTATTAATAAGCTTGATGCTGTTATTGGATAAGGAATCGGTATCTTGAAGGATCCCATAGGTCTGTTCAAAATAAAAACGTTTACCTTTCAATATGTTTTCTGCATTCTCAAAGACAGGGTCAAATACAGAACGGTCTAAAAATTCTTCATTTCCAGAAGTAAAATTATCTATATCTTCTGTGTCCAATCCACCGTTCTCTTGATTGAGTAGATCTTGCATTACCACATATCCTTTAGCATGGTATTTTTCGTTCTTTGCTTTATACTTTGATATAAAACGAAAATTTCCTGAACTAGTCAGTGAGTTTTGATAGTTCCCTAAAGATCGTAATCCTTTATATGCAAATGAAAAGTTAAATTGTTTAGACAGGTTTACCGTAAAGAAAGCATCTAAAAGTTGCCCTTGCTCAAATGCTGTCTTGTAAGTTAAACGTGTCCATGGCGTCGGAACCTCATAAGACATAATATCATTATGTTCTAAATAATTGAAATGACGAGCTCTTGCTCCAAACAAAGGTGACGTATTATTATCCCAAGCATTAAAACTAAGCGTATTATATGTTTGCCCAATATTAGCAAATGGCATTAAATCAAAATTATCCTTCTGAAGATAATTAAATTTATAATCTTTTTTAATTGTCAAAGTGGTATCTACTTGAATTGAGTCTAGTGCATTATTAAACTGTAGATACATATCTATTGTTGCTAACTCCTTAAACCCTTTAGATTTTTTAGCGGATGAACTATCTTGTCCATTACCAGCATATGCCTTGTTAAGTTTAGTTTGAGAACTAAGCCCTACCGTAAATAAACAAAATATAAGTATGTAGAAATATTTGATCTGCATTTGATACTATCTAGTTTTCAAACAAAGTAAACTATAAATTATTGTTTATGAATGAAAAATTACAATTTACTTAACATAAAAAAGACCAACAGTAATTATTGTTGGTCTTTAATTTTCTGTAATTATTGAAGTGTTTATTCAATAATAATTTTTTGAGATGTAATGTTATTTCCTTTAGAAATATTTGCGATATATACGCCAGAAGCAACACCACTTAAATTTATAGTTTTATTAAATCGAACTGAATCATTAACAAAAGAGTTTTTATATACTAATCGTCCACTAATGTCATAAATATCAACTTTAACATCACTGTTGTTATTTAAGTTAGAATCAAAACTTATTGTAAACTCACCATTATTAGGATTAGGATACACTATTAAACTATTAGATAAAGCATTATCTGTTGTACCCAAAGTAAGACTACTACCTGTTATAATTAAAGAAAAATCTTGATCTTTAGGATCAAAAAGCCCACCTCCAATATCTTTTAAAGTACCTTTATGCGTAATAGTTAAAGTATATACCCCAGATGTCGGCGCTTCTATTTCAACCACTTCAATATTATCTACTGAATTATCTCCTTTTGAATTAGAAAAACCAGAAGTCTGAGAATAATCTAGTTTCCATGGCATAAAAGTATTACCATCTTTAGATAACCTTAAATCTAAATCATTAACTAACCTTGGAGTAGGATCATTTAATGTTTGATTTGAAATTCCTCCAGGCATATCTGTCCAACAAATTGTAGCTTTTAACTTATCCCCTGCTTGTGCAGAAAACGTCATCTCAAAAATTTCATCTTCACTCAAAGTGTCTTCACTAATTAAGGCATCACCAGTAGTAGCGTCTAAGATTGTTTCAGCAGATACTTTTGCATCTAAAAACCCCCAACCAAATTTGGGGTCTGGGCCAGTAGCTGCAATATCATCAACAGCTGTGTGACATACTAATCCTCTTAAGGTAGAAGAATTCATATAATCACCATTTAACTGGTTATAATATTGTTGTAAAAGAGCCAGTGTACCCGTTGTATTAGGTGCTGACATTGAAGTACCAGTAAAGCTCGCATAGAGACCACCAGGAATTGATGAAGTCAAGTTAGTACCATCAGCCGCGATATCTGGTTTGATTCTTAAATCATCCGTTGGACCTTGACTACTACTTGAGTTAATTCCCAAAGTTTGTAGGTCATAATTAAATAAAGTTAATGTAGGTTGAGCGTTAGCAATAACTAAGCTGTTCTTTGCATTTTTATCTGAAGTTAATTTATCGTACCCAGCATACATGCCATCAGGATAAGATGTAGTACCATTATTACCAGCTGAGGCAACAATTAAATATTTTGGATTATTTCTTGCTACATTATCCACATCTCTTGCGTCTTGATTGTATGACCCCATATACCAAGAAGGTAAATAATCCCCACTATTATTCACAATTGGCACTCCATATGAATGATTCGATAGAATAATTGGATCAGTAGCAGAATTAACTGCAGCTATCATCTCTGCAATATCATTAGTCCAATTATAAGACTTAACGTTGATATTAGTTGCCATTCCTTTAGCATCAGGATCTACTCCCTTAGCAGATATTGTACCTGAAACGTGTGTCGCATGACTACTAAAACCTATATCATCATCAACAATAGCGTTGTCGATAATTGTTACACGAGATCCGGTATCCGTGCTATTTTGAAACTCAGGGTGAGAGGCATCTGCAGGTCCACCATCCCAAACACCGATAGTCATACCCGTTCCATCAAGATCTAAACCTAAACCACCACCAACTTGCAAGTAAGATGTTTTTGTTGCTCTTCCTGCATCTAAATTATTTGTAGATCTATAAAGAACCACACCATCTACAACATCATAAATCTGTGTAATATTAATTCCGTCTTTAAATGTCGTTTTAGTCTCAGGATTAGACTTTAGGTACGTTTGCACTCTAGCCAAACGATTCTGTTCTTTGGCTTCAAAATGTTTAATTAAATTAAGGTTTTCTTGAGAAATAGTTACAGTAGAAGTATTTTGACTATGACCAAAATTAAGTAAAGCCAAAAACACTATAGGGAATAAATAGTTTTTCATGTTTTTAAAAAGTAAATTTTTCTTTGCAATATACGGCTATTTTGATATAATTCATAGATACTAAAAATAAAAAAAGCCATCATATATAAATATGATGGCTTAATAAGTAAAAAAAATATCTACTAATCTATTGTAAATTCAGCAGTCACATTAGTCACTACTGGATAACCACTTCCGGCATCCGGAGATGATCCCGAAGCAATTTCAGAACCATCCGATTTATAAGTTAATGTAAAATCAGTACCACCATCACCATAAAGATCATATACAGCAACTAGGTAGTTACCTGGCTCTAAACAAAATCTGATAGAAAAATCTGTAAGACCAGCATACTCAGAACCAGATCCACCTGTATAAAGAGGTGCAGAGGTGTCAGAGAGATCATATAGCTCAAAAACTGCTTCAGTAGGATAACTATCAAATTCTAAAAATAAATTTACTAATGTTTCTTCACACAATTCAGTCAGTGTAAAAACCAATTCATCACTAAAGTCTAAACCTTCTTCTCTATCAAATTGAATAACTAAGAATTGATCAAAAAAGTCTAGGTTATCATCATCAGAAAAAGTAACTGTAAATGTTCCTAAATTAGAGTTCGCAGGAATTGTTACCGTTGAAGGCACTGTATAATTAGGTGCAAATGTAGAAGATTCATCAACATATATTGAATATGTACGATCTGAAGAAACTGTTTCACTTGCAGCAATAGTAACCTCTTTAGTGTTATCTGTAGAGTTTTTAGGAAGCTCTAAATAAATAGGGCTAGTTTCAAAACCAACAAACTTACTTAGTTTAGTTTCATCGTCCGCCTCACAATTAATAAAGAAAGCAGCTGCAACGATTGCAATAATTTTAAAATATTTTGTCATAATAATTTGTTTTAATTTTGTTCACTGATACTTGGATTGTTATCAATTTCATTTTGTGGAATTTGAAACGACATTTCATCAGAATTAGCCAAAAACGTTTCACCAGCACGGAACACATGGTTAGATCCTCTTGTCACTGATTTCTGGTTTCTTTTTAAAGCAAAGTATGCTTTACCTTCACCCCAAAGTTCAATTCTCGTTTGCAAATAAATTGCATTAGTAAGTGCAGAACCAGAAAGTGGAGAAATATAAGCATTGGCTTCACTACTTCCTAAACGGTTAGATAACAATTCTATCATAGTAGCTTTAGCAGCTCCTTCATTACCTGTTTTAGCCGCAGCTTCCGCACTTAATAAATAAAACTCCTCTACTCTCATAAAAATTAAATCTGTAGTAATGATATACTGACCACCTGCAGCTCTACCCGGATCAAAAAACTTATTGATTGGCATTAATGGCGCGTTAGCAGTTCCAAATTGTGTTTTTCTAATATCGTTAGCAGGTATCTGTGCATATAATCCATTATCTATAGATTTTGAATCACCAGCCCATGCGTAACTATATGTAAAATAATCCATTTGTCCCCACCAGTCAATTAACTGATGACCTAAATCTTCAGTTAAATCAAAACCCCACATCCATGAAGCCGTGTTTACATCATTAAAACCAGAACCTGCACCTGGGAAAGCCAATTGACCTGCAGTCGTTAGTGGATAACCACTATTAATTACAGCATCCGCTTGAATTTTCGCATCAGCATAGTTGCCCATTGCAGCATATGTGTATGCTAATAAACCTTGTGCAATTGGCTTATCTATTTGATTTTTTAATTCACGAGTATAACCATCTAATAAATCGATAGCATCAGTTAAATCACTAACTATTAAAGCATAAATCTCTGACGCAGGTACTTTTGCTGCATTTGCTACATCACCATCATAATAAGGTAAAATAGGTTGAGCAGGATCATACTCTCTTTGAAAAATCTGAGTTAAATAGAAATATGCATACGCACGAGACGCTTTAGCTTGACCTAAAATACGACGTACCTCTGCTCCTTCTGGATTGGCATCATTACCACCAGCAGATGCAATTACACTATTAGACAAATTAACGACCTTATAATAGTAATCCCATATAATTCTATTCTCAGTTGCTGTAAAATCTACAGTTGCAACTAAGTTTGCTGTTCCATTATACCATCCATAAGAACTAGTAGCTAATGACAAATCACCAGTTAACATATCTAACCAGATATCAACACCTTTTTGACCTAAATCATAATGTTGACCAGCTAATATTCCTTGATCTTGAATCATAAAACTAGCGATACCATCTAGAGTTCCTTCGATTAACTCAGGATTCTGCTCAGAGAATTCTGCGAAATCTTCACTAGTAATAACATTCGTGTTTCTAACTGGATCTAAAAAATCCTCTCCACAGCCCATTATACTTAATGAGGCAAATGCGATTAAACATACAATACTTCTTTTCATAATTTTTCTTTTTAAAATTCAATTTTTGCTCCAAGACTAAATGTAGTCATTGGCATATATATACCAGAATTACCACTACTGATAAGTGTTGAAGGGTTTAGACCATCTCTAGCACTTAACATCATAAGGTTATCACCAGAAACATACAATCTAACATTTGTAAGATTCATATCGCTAATAGCCTTCTTTGGTAACGTATAACTAAGGTTCACGTTATTTAAAGATAGGTAATCTGCTTTAGTTAAAAATCTAGTAGATGTTGAATGAAACTGTGTATCTGTATTGTAACCTGCAGAAATTCTAGGAACATTTGTAATATCACCTGGTTCTTTCCAAGAGTCTCTTACGTCTGTATGGAAGTTATCACTACCAATTAAGTTTCTGTTGTTCATTAACACAGCGTAACCACCATCGTAAACATAACCACCTAAACTATAACTAAATTGAGCAGTTAAATCAAATCCTTTAAACCCAGTATTGATACGGAAACCACCTCTAACTTTCGGAATAGCTGATTTACCTACATACTTGTTAGTAGCATTTGTATATGTATCTGTAGTAGTCCTTTTAACATTAGCATTAGGATTATCATCTAAGTACAATGTCATACTGCTAATTTCAATATCACCAGAACTAAGAATACCGTTATTATCTAAATCGTCATAGTATAAATTCCATAATGCTGCACCTGAAGCAGGATCAACACCAGCCCACTCACGCATGTACCAATCGTAAAGTGATTTACCTTTTGAATATCTACCATCCAATACCTTAGCCTCACCAGTATAGAAATCCTTAGGCATTTCAGTAATTTCATTATCAAATAATTCACCATTAATACCAGCAGATAATCTGAAATCTCCGTCTTTAATAATTCTTACTAAAGCATTGAATTCAATACCACTGTTACGCATAGTACCATCGTTATATTGAATCTGAGCAGAACCACTAGAACCAGGTAAACTTTGGTTAAAGAATAAATTTGTTGTGTTTTTAACGTAGTAATCTACATCTAAATCTAATCTATCATTAAACCAAGTACTTTCAAAACCAACTTGTGCAATTTTAGAAGTTTCCCACGTTAAATCTGGGTTAGCTAATGTAGAACCTTGAGTAAATGAATAACTACCATCTGCTGTATCGTTAATATTATACAACTGCCATCCGTACTGTAAATTAGTACCTTGATCACCAATTACACCGTAACTAGCTTTTACTTTCAAGTAATCCATAAAGTCAACATTCGAAAGAAAATCTTCCTTAGAAGCTACCCAACCTAAACCTACAGAGCCAAATGTACCCCATTTATCGTTTAAGAAACGTGAAGAACCATCTCGTCTAACAGAACCTGTAACATAATATTTCTGAGCATAGCTATAATTTAATTGTGCAAAATAACTATCTAATGTCCATCCTTGACTAAAAGAATATGCTTTACCAAATGGTGTAGTATATTGTGCTAAATCTAATGTATTAGGTAAAATAGCTGTTTGAGCTCCAGCTCCGAATCGCTTATATCTATTTTCAGTAGACTCGTGTGCTACAAATGCTTCTATATTACTCTCTCCAAAAGATTTATTGAAACGCAATAACTGTAAGAAGTTTTGATTTGTATTTGTACGTTGATCTTTAAACAATGTTCCACCTACATCCGCAGAACCACCATAAAATGGATTTGCTCGAGATGAATTATCAGAATTATTATATTGTCCACTGTAACGAACTTCTAACTTTAAGTAATCAGTAAAATCAACACCAACATTAAAGTTACCTAACATTGTAACTACATCAGTTTGTTCTAAATTGTAATTTGCATCTGCAATACCATTGGTATTTGTCCATGATCTTCTACCATATTCTCCACCGTAATCATACTGAAAACCGCCAAAAATAGGATCATCGATACGATTCCCATCATTATCTCTAAGATAAATATCATAAATTCTAGGTGTCGTAGCAGTTAATGCAAAAACGTTACCTGAAGAACTTGACACGTTTTCATCTCCACCAGAATTTGTATATCTACCACCTGTAAATGCAAGATTACCACCAATAGTTAACCAATCTTTTGCTTTGTGCTCTAAATTGATTCTTGTAGTATATCTCTTGTAACTAGATTTAATTGCATAACCTTGATCATCTAAGTAACCGAAAGAAGTTGCAAATCTTGTTTTTTCGTTACCACCACTAAACTGAATGTTAGCTTCTTGTCTAAAACTAGTATTAAAAGCTGCGTCAGACCATTTAGTTGGCGTGTATTTACGCTCAATTCCTGAGTTAAATTTACCTGTAGAAGGATTAATTAAATCAGCTCCTGCTGCATTCCAAATATTATATTGATTGTTGATACCTTCAGCTGTACCATACAAGTTTGCACTTGCATACGCTAGTGGATCTGCTTGACCTAATAAAACACCTTTGTTTTTAAGTGACAACCAAGATAATTCAATATACTCTTCTGGAGACTCAATAACATCATATTGAGGTAAAAGCAAAGTATTCAAACTAGTCTGAAAATCCACAGATATTACAGAACTACCTGATTTACCTTGTTTAGTTGTAATTAAGATTACACCATTAGCACCTCTTGAACCATAAATAGAAGTAGCTGCCGCATCCTTTAATACAGTAGTACTTTCAATATCTGCTGCATTAATAGAAGAGATATCACTATTGTATGGCGCACCATCTACTACATATAAAGGAGCTTGGTTACCATTTACTGAACCAAAACCACGAATACGAATTGTTGCATCAGATCCTGGAGCACCATTCCCTGTAACAACGTTAACACCCGCAACCTCACCTTTAAGAGCTTGAGAAATGTTAGATACTGTTTTAGCTTCTAAATTTTCAGCAGCGATTTTTGTCGCAGTACCAGTAAAAGCATCTTTTGTTGTTGTACCGTACCCAACAACGATTACTTCATCTAGAGTATTTGCATCCTCTAAAGCAACGTCGTAAGTATTTCCAGCTCCAACAAGAACTTCTCCAGGTGTCATACCTACATAAGAAATCACTAAAACATCTCCTTGATTGACTTGAATGGTATATTTACCATCAAAATCTGTTTGTTGACCCCTAGAGGTCCCTTTTACAATTACACTTGCGCCAGGAAGGGGTAAACCATCCGCTACTGTTGTAACTGTACCTGTGACAGTTTTCTCTTGTGCAAAAGAAAATTGCATCACGAACGCCATAAAAAGCGTTAATAACCATGTTAACTTTAATTTCATAAAACAATTATTTGAGTTAGTCTATTTGCAAACATCTTAATTTTATATTAAATAACCAAGTGTTTTTGCTAAAAAAATGTTAACATCTCTGCGATATTGATAACAATACCAGTAAATCATTTTTTCCTTTGTTTTCAACCTTAAACTCATTACTTAGATGTGAAAAGTGTAAAAGGGTTGCGTTAAAATTTTAACTTTGTTTAAAAATTAACATTTTGGCTTTAAAAATTCAATTTTCAACATTTAATTTAGAATGTGGTACAGATGAAGCTGGTCGAGGTTGTTTAGCTGGTCCCGTAACAGCTGCAGCCGTTATTTTACCGCTTTCTTATAAAAACAAATTATTAAATGACTCCAAACAACTTTCTAAAAAAAACAGAATATTATTAAAACCTATGATTGAAGATCTAAGCATATCATATGGTGTTCAACATATTTTTGAATCAGAAATCGACACCATTAATATATTAAATGCCTCTATAAAAGCGATGCATGGAGCTATATCGCAATTAAAAACAATTCCAGAATATATTATTGTAGATGGAAATAGATTTAAACCCTTTGAAGACATACCGCATTCTACGATAGTTAAAGGTGACAGTAAGTTTATGAGTATTGCAGCGGCTTCTGTATTAGCAAAAACTTATAGAGATAATTATATGGAAAAAATACACGAAGAATTCCCGATGTATAATTGGAAACAAAATAAAGGTTACCCAACAAAAGAACACAGAGCGGCAATAAAAAAATACGGCATCACTAAATATCATAGAAAATCATTTAGATTATTGCCTGAGCAATACAAATTGGATATATAACTTTTTATATTTGTAAATTAAATTTTCAACCTAATGAAGCGACTTGGTTTTTTATTAATAGTGTTCACCTTAGTATTGGCTTGCCAAAAAGACTACAACAAAACCAAACAACCTTATAAATTTATTCCAGCTGAAACGTCTACAGTTATTCGAGTAAATGAATTAAACGATTTTGTTAGTAGTATTGAAAATAATGATGTTCTCTCTACCCTATATAATGAGGAGTTAAAAGATGCAGCTGCCCTCCTAAACAACCTTAATACAACAAAGCAGGTTTATGTGTCATTTAAAGATTCTAATTATCTAATTCTTACAGAAAACGACAGTACATTATTTGTATTAGACTCCATAAAAAATATCATTTCGAAAACTTTGGTCAATTTAAAAATTGAAGAAACCCAAATTAACGACCATATCATCTATCACAAAATTATAGGAAACACTTTTGCTGGTTCAAATAACTTAGAACTATTAAAAACTCTAAACTCTGAAAATGAAGACCCTGAACTTAGTAAGCTAATTGAGACTACGGATGAAAAATCAGTCGCTTCTATCCTATTTAAATCAGAGGCTACTAATTATTCAAAATTATTATTTTCAGATCTTGTAAATAAGGGCAATTCGAACTATACAATTTTAGATTTTGATTACACAGAAAAAGGACTGAACTACAATGGTATATTAACTTCAAAAGACTCAAGTGCTAACGACCTAGATCGCTTTAAAAATACCATCCCTCAAAAAACAAATTCAACTTCAATTGCGCCATATAACACAGGTTCTTTAGTTAGTATTACTTATGATGATTTTTCAATATTTAACAAAAACAATCAGCTAAATGATAGCATAGCAGACGTTTCTGAAACTTTCTTAAACTTTACAGATGAAATTGCCCTAATTGACGATGTTTTGGTACTTCATTCATTAGACCCAAACTTAATTATTGAATCTATTGAAGACAAGTCAATATCTGAATCATTTAGAGATATTGACATTTATGAGTTTGGACAACCCGACTTCTTCAAGTCTAACTTAAACCCTTTTATAAGTTTTGAAAATGCTAATTTCTTTTCT
This sequence comes from Winogradskyella thalassocola, assembly GCF_900099995.1. Classification (GTDB taxonomy): domain Bacteria; phylum Bacteroidota; class Bacteroidia; order Flavobacteriales; family Flavobacteriaceae; genus Winogradskyella; species Winogradskyella thalassocola. The sequence goes on along the minus strand of NZ_FNCZ01000010.1, from coordinate 131,457 downwards.
GTTTTTGAAAATTTTATTGTGTTTTCTAGCTCTTCTGAAACCTTAAAATCGATTCTAACAGATGTATTAAACAACAACACACTTGTTAATTCGGATGCTTTTCAAAGTATCAGTGATCATTTGAGTGATGAAGCCTCCTTATTTATCTTTAAGAATTCTAAAGAATTATCGACAATTTTAGACCAACCAATGAATGGCTATAATGCCAACGCTGTCCAATTTATACGCGAAGACAATTACACTCACATCAACGGAATTATTCAGAAATTCAAAAAAAGAGCCGCTTCAAATTCTGTTGTTGAAACATTTACCACCCAACTTGAAACCACACTATTAACAGCTCCACAAGCCGTTAAGAATCATGTTTCTAAATCGCATGATATCGTCGTTCAGGATGTAAACAATATAATTTATCTGATTTCAAGTTCTGGTACTATTCTATGGAAAAAACAACTACAGGGTCAAATCCTAGGACAGATCGAACAGATTGACATGTATAAAAATGGCCGATTACAATTAGCGTTTACAACACCAAACCAACTATACATTTTAGACCGAAATGGCAATGATGTTTCCCCATTTCCTTTAAAATTTAATGATGCTATTACCCAACCGCTTTCAGTTTTTGATTACGATAAGCGCAAAGACTATAGATTACTAGTTACACAAGGAAAAAATCTATTGATGTATAACGCAAAAGGGCAATCTGTTGGTGGTTTTAATTATAAAAATAATGATTCTGAAATTTCATCACAACCCAAACATTTCAGAATTGGGAGTAAAGATTATATCGTATTCGGAGCTGGAGAAAAACTTAAAATTTTAAACAGACAAGGTACTGTTAGAATTAATACAAAAGATAGGATTCGTTTCTCAGATAATGATATCTACTTATACCAAAATAAGTTTACGACAACCAATACACTTGGCCAACTTATCCAAGTAGACACAAAAGGAAATCTAAGTACAAAAGATTTGAATCTTACTGATAAACACAAAATAGCCACCACTAGTAAAACCTTAGTTTCATTAAGGGAAAATAGATTAATTATTAAATCTAGAACCATTGATTTAGATTACGGAGACTATACTGCGCCTAGAATTTTCTATTTGAATGACAAGATCTATGTTACGACTACTGACAAACAATCTAAGAAAGTGTATCTTTTTGATAGTCAAGCGAAATCAATTCCAAATTTCCCGGTTTTTGGTACTTCAGCTGCAGTTCTCGAAAAACTAGATAACGATAGCGGTTTAGAATTGATCACCCAAAGTGATGAGAAAACTATAGTGGTTTACAAATTACATTAAAATCAATTCTATTTAAGCGCTATTTTCGCACTAGAATAAGCCCATACTTTTGTAGTATTGTAATTTCAAAATTTAGACGACAATTTCATCATGATAAAAAGACAAAAAGCAACCTTAAGAAGTTGTATAATTCACAAAGTTGGCAACAAATTTAATGGTACAAAAAATGCCTTTTCAGACGCTATTGTAGATTTTGATGAAGCTACTTATAATTTAATGCTACCCTATCTTTTAAAGCCTTTTGTTAGCGTTGCTGAAAGTTATCGTTTTCATCATCATAGCGACGTTGGGCTCAATGAAATCAACATCTATAGCGATCAACTCTTTAAAGAAGATGCAGATTTTGTTGAGATTTCAAAACATATTGTAACCCATCTGTTTGAGCAAAGTAGTTCTGCTCAAATCAAAACTGGAGATGTGCTTATTTGTCATTTTGAAAACGTGCAATACGAGGACTATTTTACTGATGCTATTGGGATCTTTAAAATTGAAAATAAGACAGAGTTTTTTCAGACTTATTTAGAAGATAACAACTACGATATTTTAGTTCAAAAAGGCATCCAAGCCAAAAAAGTAGATAAAGGTTGTTTAATCTTAAATACTTCCGATATGGAAGGTAAAATTGTGTTTAGTGTAGACAACAACACTTATGATACACAATATTGGATTAAAAGTTTCCTAAACATTAGCTATCCAGATGATAGTAATCAGCATACCAAAAATTGTATTGAGCTTTGTAGAGAGTTTTCAAAAGAAGTTTTGCAACCTAATTTTGGAGGTCAAGAGCAAAGCAACTTCCTAGCTAAAACGGTTGATTTTTTCAAAGAAAATGAAATTGTAAATATCGACACTTTCAAAGAAGAAGTTTTTGATGAAGAAGATAAAATTCAATTATTTGAAGACTATAAAAAAACCTACGAAACGGACAACAAAGTACTGATTAGAAACCAGTTTGACGTTTCTGAAGTTGCTTTAAAAAAGCAAAAGCAAAAAATTAAAACCGAAATAAAACTCGATACCAACATACAAATAAAACTCGATGTTGATGCACCGGATGCTTCTGCAGAATATCTAGAACGCGGTTACGATGAAGAGAAGAAAATGCATTTTTATAAGGTATTTTTTAATGACGAGACTTAATTTGGGTGTTTTAAAAAAATAGTCGAACTTAGTTCACTAATTTTTACACTAAACTATTGACTCAATTACTTTCCAAAAAAAATCTAACCTACAATAATTTAGCAAAATTCGCATTATTTTTTCTTGGGTTAATCATTTTCAGCTGTGCAACAGATAATGACAATAGTGGTATCCCTTCAGAATTTGAAGTTACGGTAAACTCCACGAGTAATACTAATGTAGAAATTAGTTGGAGTGAGTCATTTGATCCAGAAGGAGAAACGATTAAATATTCTGTCTTTTTAGAAAATCAAGAACACTCTAGCCATCAAAGCATTAGAACCTATACTTTTGAAGATTTAATAGTCTCTAACTATTACGATGGTTATGTAGTAGCCCATGACCCTGATGATAATGAGCGTATCGCTAATTTTTCATTCACAACAACTGAAAATTTACCACCAAGTAATTTTGAGCTAACTTCAGCTACACCGAGTAATGTCTCACTTGATGTCAATTGGACAGAAGCTATAGATCCTGAAAACGAAAATGTTACCTATGATTTATACATCAATGAACAATTAATATCTTCGAACCTCATCGAAGAAAATTTCATTTTCGAAAACCTAAATGCAGCAACTATTTATAACGTAAAAATTATAGCAAAAGATGAAGCGGGCAATACAACCGTGCTAATCGCTAATTTAGAAACTTTAGATGGTATTTACCATGGCGATTTAAGTTTAAGAACACAAGCTAGCGTTGATAATTTTGGAGAACTTGGTTATATTGAAATCACCGGGAATTTAGAAATGGATGCGCTTGCTGCTTTTACTGATATCACTGACTTATCGCCAATTAACAGTATAAAAAAGGTGCGAGGGCATTTCACCATTAACTTTATTGACAACCTCACTAGTTTATCAGGTTTAGGTATAAAACATGTTGGCCAAAGTTTTCGTATAACACATAATGATGGATTAACTAATTTAGATGGATTAGAAAATCTAGAAGAAGTCTTAGGTACATTCAGAATAGAACAAAACAGTAATTTACTAGATATATCAAACATAAATAGCCTAATAATAGTTGGGGAAAGTTTAGCAATACTCAATAACATAAATTTAATAACTGTTTCTGGGTTTAATAATTTAAATACTGCAGATGGTATTTGGATCCAAGCTAATTGGTCCTTAACTCAAATCAATGCTTTTAATAGCGTTACCACATTAGCAGGTGACTTTAATATCACGGATAACACATCCTTAACGACACTAAATGGTACTGAAAACATAACAACTATTAGTCGCATATTTATTAAAAATACTTTACTCGCAAATGTCAACTTTTTATCCTCTCTTACCACAGTTCAAGGCGAATTCGATATTCAGGATAATTCAGCTTTACAAAACATCACAGGACTTGCATCTCTAACAGAAATCACCTATGGAAGCTTAAGTTTTTACACTAATGTTAGCCTTGCTAGTTTAGATGGTTTAGAAAATTTAAACCAAGTAGGTAGTACCATTAACTTTGTTGGCAACAGTAATTTATCTAATTTCTGCGCCATACAAAATTTAATGCAGAATTTCTCTCCTAGCTATAATCCATCTATCTACAACAACTTATATAACCCATCAATAACTGATATTACTAATGGAAATTGCAGTAATTAAAAAACATCTTTTTTTAGGTTTCATACTATTATTTTTATCCACGTGCTCAGACAACGACGTTAATGAGACCGAAAATCAACCTCCATCAGCTTTTGAGGTTTCATTAAACGACCTTACGAATACCTCAGCAGAAATTACTTGGACAGCATCTATTGATCCTGAAGGAAGCACCGTTTTCTACGATGTCTATCTTAACAACGTGAAACAAGCAGATAACATTACAGAGATGACTTATCATTTTGAAAATTTACCGGAAAATGAAAATTTCACAGGTGAAATTATAGCTTCTGACCCAGAAGGAAATACTGTTTCAGCTCCTTTTAATTTTGAGACGGCATTAAATCAGCCTCCTTCCCTATTTGAAATTACTGTGACGAGTACAAATCCTTTTTATTCAAGCATTGAATGGACTGAATCTATTGACCCAGAAGACCGCCCAATAACCTACAACATCTATTTAGACAATGCGCTAATTGAAGAAGAAACGACCACTTTAAATCAAACCTTTGAAAGTTTAAAAGGATTAACAGATTATTCAGGAAGTGTTGAAGCCGTGGATGAACAAGGAAAAACGACAACAGTCCTTTTTAGCTTTACCACTGATCTTAAAGTTTATGATGATGATTTGTTATTAAGTAATCAGTCTATGGTTGAAAACTTTGGAAATGATGGCTATAATGAGATAAACGGTAACTTAAACATTGGTAGTATTGGAGAAAATTTAACTGACGTATCTGACCTATCTTTATTAGAAACAATATATTCTGTAAAAGGTAACCTTTCAATTAGACATACAATTTGCACGAATTTTAGTGGACTTCAAAATATTGATTTAGAGTATGATTACGCCAAACTGACTATTGAAGACAACGATCAATTGTTAAATTGCGAAGGCTTAAATAGTATTACCGCCGCAAACCAAGTATACATTTCAGATAATGACAACCTTTTAAACTTAAATGGCTTATCATCTTTAAGCTCCGTGACTAATTATTTTTGGGTTGTGTACAATCCAAATCTGAACTCGCTTGAAGCATTAGAAAATTTAACCTTTGTGCCGCAAACCCTTTCAATAACTAACAACGATAGTCTAACAACACTACTAGGCTTAGAAGGTGTTACAGCGACTGGTGAATTAAGAATTATTGATAATAATAATTTATTAAATTTAGAAGGGCTGAACAATCTTTCATCTAGTAACTCATCAGTAATTATAACCGATAATAACACATTGCAAAACTTAAATGGTTTATCAAGTTTACAAGAAGCCATATCACTTCATGTAACAGGCAATCCACTAATAACTAGCTTAAACGGTTTAGAAAATTTAACAGATCTTAATCATACCTTAGAAATATCTGACAATACTGGACTAACCACACTTAACGGTATTGAAAATATTACTTTTAGCGATAATCAAGCCAATTACCACGCGTTAATAATATCAGGAAACACAAATATCACCAATTTAGATCCTTTGCAAAATTTCACTTTCAATAGAGGGTTAATTAATATTCATTTTAATTCTCTGTTGTCCGATTTATGCGGATTAACAACATTAATTTCTGAAATAGATGATTTTATGAATGGCTATAATTTTGCCACAAATAATGCTTATAATCCAAGTGAAATGCACATGCTTAACGGAGAGTGTTCTAATTAAAAAGGACGGCATAGCTGTGTTCTAAAATATTAAACAAAATCTGCTTCAAAAAGCGCACTAAAATACTTTAAAAGCTTCTCTTTAACTTCATTTTCATCTACGCTATCGACACCCAATTCATTATTCAAGGTTGTTACAGCTTTACCTCGAATGCCGCATGGAATAATATGATCAAAATAACCTAAATCTGCATTCACATTTAAGGCAAATCCATGCATGGTAACCCAACGGCTTGCTCTTACTCCCATGGCGCAAATTTTACGTGCAAATGGCGTTCCAACATCAAGCCATACACCTGTTTCTCCTGGACTGCGTTCTGTTTTCAGACCATATTCAGCTAATGTTAGAATGATCACTTCTTCTAAAAATCGTAAGTATTTATGAATATCTGTAAAAAAGTTATCTAAGTCTAGAATCGGATAACCCACAATCTGCCCTGGACCATGATAGGTAATATCTCCACCTCTATTAATTTTGTAAAACGTCGCTCCTTTTTCTGCTAATTGACTTTCAGAAAGCAATAGATTTGAGAGATCACCACTTTTACCCAAAGTATAGACATGCGGATGTTCTACAAAGAGAAAATGATTATCAGTTACTAAGCCAGCGTCCTCTCTTCTATTCTTTATTTTAGTCTCTAAAATGGCTTTAAAGAGTGTTTCCTGGTAATCCCAAGTGTCCTTAAAATCTTTAGTTCCTAAATCTTGGAGTTGTATTTTTTTATTCAAAATAATTATTCTTTTAATCTTCTAAAACAACTTCAATATTTAATATCTCAGGATCCTTAAGCATATCTATAAACCCAACCTCATAAGTAACCGTTTTCCGATCTTCACTATACATGGCCCCTTCTTTCGAAAATGATTTTACAGCTTTAGGAAAGTGATAATTAATTATATACTTAGAAGACCCCAACATAATGGCCGATTTATCTATACTATCTAAAGATTTTTGATGTTTTTCTAAATCAATAATCTCAGCACTTCTTTTAAAAACTGTACCATCATATGAATAACTAACCAAAGTTGAGCCTTCATTACCCATACTAGAAAATGGACTTAAAGGCAAATTATCACTAGCAGTGTCATCACCTTTTAAATTATTAAAACTATTCATTGCTTTGTACATATCGCGCAACTCACTAGCATCATCAAAGTCTGTTTCTAAATCAAAAAACATCTTCTTCTTATCTGGATTCATAACCATATGAATTTTATAATCCTCCATGGCTTTAATCTTTTCCTGTTCACCTACAGACAAATTCGCTATACTGTCTTTATATTCTACCAAAAAGTCCTTAAAAATGATTGTTGAATCCACAGCTTTACTCATTTCATCAGAGGCATTCTCACCCAATTGCCCTAACACATCCATCATTTCTGATGCATCCATTGAGAATTTCACCTTACCACTACCGTCTTCATTGATATAGATATTTTCAGAAAACTGACAACTTGTTAGCAGCATTATAAACGCACAAGAAATCACCGTAAAAACCTTCTTCATTTTAATCTTTTAAATACAATATTAAGACCGCAAAGGTAAGAATTTTATCGCTTTGGGTTATTGAGAATAACTAATGCTGCTATAACGCCTGGCACCCAACCACAAAGCCATAATAGAAATGTAATAAGAATTGAACCGCACCCTTTATCTAAGACAGCTAAAGGTGGACAAATAATTGAAAGGATAACGCGCCAGATACTCATAATTTCGTTTGATGATTTGATGTATTTATAGGACGCTATTTCAATATAAATGTTACACTTTTTATGAATTCACTGTATTGCAATCAGAATAAAATTATGTAGTTTCGTTTTATGCGAATCAGAATTCTTTTCGTTTTTTTAGCTATAACTTCAATTTGTAAAGCTCAATATTCATTTTCGGGCTACACAAATCCTGAAGAATGGGACAGAGCCGTATATCTTTCTATTGTTGAAGATTACCGAAAAATGTCTGGCGTGTATTCAGAGCAAATTATTGCCAAAACAATTGCTGACTCAACTGGTTTCTTTGAATTTAAAGGTAATATGCTCGAGGCTGAAAACCGAATTTACCGCATTCATGTGGACAAATGTTCTGACATTCAGCAAGGCGCCAATCATTTTAATGGTCATTGTAGTGATAGTGAAGCACTCTTGTTTATTGCCAAAAATACAGACACCTTAAAATTGCCTTTTTCTTTTGGTAATCAAGTATTTTGCCGTGTGGAATCTAACAACCCTAAAGCAAATGCGTTTGTAAAAATCGATTCCTTAAAAAATGATATGCGTTTTGCCTATGGCGAATTTAGAAGTGAAGCCAACCGCAAACTGAATAACAAAAAGTGGTTTAAAACCCTTCAGTATTTTGGAGAGGCTTTAAATGAACCCATAGCTGAACTTTATATTTATTCTTATTTATCTGACAGAAGTAGTGATTTGCACAGTTATTATGTTGAAGACTTGAAGCAAAATCAATACTACGATAATTTAAAAACACGATTAGAAACGACTTATCCTAATGCCCCTTACACCAAACAATATACAAACGAATTAGAAGCTGACCGCTATATGTTGTCTGCGTCACATGGAAACACAGGATCGAACTGGAGCCTTTTACTCTACTCTATTCTAGGATTGTCCATTTTTCTGAATCTATTTTTCTTGTATCGCTTCTGGAAACGAAACCAATCTAAAATTGTAGATTTAAAAGCAAAATTATCAAAGCAAGAACAAGTGGTTTTAGAGCATTTACTCTTAGACAAAACCAATAAAGACATTGCTGAATCTCTTTTTTTAAGCGTAAGCACGGTAAAAACGCATACTAACAACATCTACAAGAAGTTAAACGTGCAATCTAGAGACGACGCCAAATCACTATTCACTAAATAGTTACAAAATTCAACCTTGGTACTAGTACCGATTTCCAACCTTCAATTATTCAAATTTAGAGCTTAATCATTGATGTTTGTTTTCATATTAATCAATAAAAAACATCACGATGAAAACGAACATTTTAATTATTCTAATCACATTACTAACTGCATTTCAAATTAATGCCCAAGACCTCAATCAAGAAATTACAGATAAAGGAGGCACTCCATTTCTACTCGGAGAAATCAACAAAGAAGGCTTAGAAGGTGATAATTACAAATCTTGGTTTACAAAAAACTATGACGCTTACGAACCCAATTCTGAAGTTATTAACGCTATTGCTTCAAAATTAAAAACCTATTCCATAACCTTATTTTTAGGAACTTGGTGTGGGGATAGCCAACAAGAAGTCCCGAAGCTTTACAAAGTTTTAGAAGTAAGTAATTTTCCGATGGAGCAGTTAAGCGTTATTGCGGTAAGCAGACAAGCAGACATGTACAAACAGAGCCCTCAACACGAAGAAGCAGGTTTAAACATTCACCGTGTTCCTACAGTGATATTTTATAAAGACGGAAAAGAAGTTAACCGCATTGTAGAACATCCTATTGACACTTTTGAAGACGATATTCAGAATATAATTACCACTAATAATTACAAATCTAATTATCAGATTGTAACAACCGTTGACCACATTCTAAACAAAAAAGGAGTCAAAGGTCTAAAACGTAAACACAAAAAACTTCTAAAAACGTTTAAAGGTAAAGTCCCAAATATGTACGGACTAAATACTTATAGTTATATTTTGTCCGCTACAGACCGCATAGAAGAAGCGATTGCCGTATACGAACTTAACACTAAGTTGTTTCCTGAGCAAGCTAGAACCTTTGTCAGTTTAGCTAACACACTCAGTGCTTCCGGCAAAAAACAAGAGGCTATAAAAGTGTTAGAGGAAGCTATTCAATTACATCCTGATAATAAAGATTTAAAAGAAAATCTAAATATTATTAAGTCAAAATAAATATGAGATCCCATTCTTCAACGAGATAAGTTCAGCTCGCTATTTTCAATACAATTGCTATGCAATTTTTCAAAAATAGAGTTTCACTAAAATCAAATTAAAAAGGAGTTCTCTAATTTTTGTAAAAAGCGTAATTTTGCATCTGCTTACTTAAAAACACGTAAGTCAATAAAAATTAATCAGAATGCAACTTTCAGAACAAGAATTGGTAAGACGCCAAAAGTTAGAAAAGCTTAGAGCTTTAGGGATTAACCCTTATCCAGCGGATTTATTTCCGGTAAACCACACTTCAAAACAGATAAAATCTAATTTTGAAGACGGTAAACAGGTGATTATTGCTGGTCGTTTAATGGCAATTAACATTCAAGGAAAAGCGTCTTTTGCACAATTACAAGATAGCGAAGGTCGTATTCAGGTGTATTTTAATAGAGACGAAATTTGTACAGGTGAGGATAAAACGCTTTACAATGATGTCTTTAAGAAATTATTAGATTTAGGTGATTTTATAGGTATTGAAGGCACACTTTTCACAACGCAAGTTGGAGAAAAGACCGTTATGGTAAAGGATTTTAAATTATTGAGTAAAGCTTTAAAACCGTTACCAATACCAAAACAAAAGGACGGAAAAACGTATGATGCGTTCACAGATCCTGAAATGCGTTACAGACAACGTTATGCCGATTTAGTAGTTAATCCACATGTAAAAGAAGTGTTTGTAAAGCGTACAAAACTTTTTAATGCGATGCGTCAGTTTTTTAATGATGCGGGTTATTTTGAAGTTGAAACACCAGTTTTACAACCGATTCCTGGTGGAGCTGCGGCACGTCCGTTTATAACACATCACAACAGTTTAGACATTCCATTATACATGCGAATTGCTAACGAATTATATCTAAAACGTTTAATCGTTGGTGGTTTTGATGGAGTTTATGAGTTTTCTAAAAACTTCAGAAATGAAGGAATGGACAGAACGCATAATCCTGAATTTACAGCCATGGAAATCTATGTATCTTACAAAGATTACAACTGGATGATGGATTTCTGTGAGCAATTATTAGAGCATTGTGCTATTGCTGTAAACGGAACTTCAGATGCTACTTTTGGTGAGCATAAAATTAATTTTAAAGCGCCTTATAAGCGTATTACCATGCGCGATTCTATTTTAGAATTTACAGGTTTTGATATTTACAATAAATCTGAAGACGACATAAGAGCGGCTGCAAAAGGCATGCATATTGAAGTTGACGAGACCATGGGTAAAGGCAAGTTGATTGATGAAATTTTTGGTGAAAAATGTGAAGGAAATTATATTCAACCAACATTTATAACCGACTACCCGAAAGAGATGAGTCCGTTATGTAAAGAGCACAGAGAAAACCCTGAATTAACAGAGCGTTTTGAGCTAATGGTTTGTGGTAAAGAGGTTGCAAATGCATACTCCGAGCTTAACGATCCAATAGACCAACGCGAGCGTTTTGAACACCAATTAAGCTTAGCTAAAAAAGGAGATGATGAAGCGACAGAATTTATAGATCACGATTTTTTACGTGCGCTTGAATATGGAATGCCTCCAACATCTGGAATGGGAATTGGAATGGACCGTTTAATTATGTTCTTAACCAACAATCAGAGTATCCAAGAAGTATTATTCTTCCCTCAAATGCGACCAGAGAAGAAGAAAGTAGATCTTAGTGATAATGAAAAAGCAATTTTAGAAGTTTTAAAATCTGAAAAGCGCATGGATTTAAACGTTCTTAAATCAAAATCTGGCTTAAGTAATAAAGGTTGGGACAAAGGTTTAAAAGGCTTGAGTAAACATGGACTAACAAAGGTTGAAAAAACTGATGATGGCTTATTTGTTGAGCTTGTTTAAAAGCCTCTAACATAAATTTATAAAAAAGGAATTATCGAGAGGTAATTCCTTTTTTTTTAGTTTAAAAACTATATATTAGAGCGTTACTAATAATTAGAACCTTTATAAAAACGCTCATTTTATGAAACAAAGCTACGCAACCTTAATCTTATTTTTATGTTTTACAATAGTCATAAATTCACAGAACTTCATTGGTAATTGGAATGTAATTTCTATTGAATCTAATGGGAATACCATAAATTTACCTTCAACGGTTACAACACCTCCAAATATTGAATTTCACAATTCATTTAGCAGTGCGCCACTAGACCAATATTGGGGACGTTATATATACGGCAATGGCATATGTAACTCTTTTACCTCTTACTTTGAGAACGAACAAAATAATGCTATAAGTCTTATTCCTTATTTTGAAACTACAGACAATACATGTGCTACAACTGAGGAAACTGACTTTGAGAATTTATACTTTTCAATTTTACAAGAACCTGGAAATTTAACGTATTCATTTACTAATGATTTACACAATTTAAGTATTATCAATAGCCTGGGAGACATCATTAACTTAGGCCGTGAAGACGCACCTACGAACCATCTAAGTGGAGAATGGTTTCTACATTCTATATGGGAATTTGATATTTTACTTGAAAATACTTTCGACCCTAACTTAAATATATTCTTTTCTGACGATATTATTAATGGACAAAGTGAATTTTATGGCAACTCTACTTGTAATGGGTTTAATGGCACTTACGACAATCCAATACAACCTAACTCATTTATAAGAAGAAGTATCGCATGGACTTTATTAATGTGCGAGCCAAATGCAGCGGGATCTTTTGAAATGTCTTACATTCAATCGCTCAGTAATATACCTGAAGATATATTTACATTTGAAATTACTGGAAGCGGTTCCGATGCTATGCTAACCATATATAATAGTAATGGATCAGAACTTAACTATGGTAGGCAAACCCTGTCTATTAATAGTTTTACCGAGCAAAAAACTAAACTAATAACAGACGTATCTAATCATATATTACAACTCATTTCCGATGTTCCTTTAGTCAATAATCCATACGCTATTTATGATATTTCAGGTAGGCTAATGACTTCCGCTGACTTAGATGAATCCCAAAATATTGAAATTGGTACTTTAGCTTCAGGAAGCTATATTTTAAAAATTATAAGTTCACAAAACCAAACAGAAAGCTTTAAATTTTTAAAAAGATAAGCCTGGTTTGAGTATTCTCGAATCACTCGTAAATTAGTAACAAAGATTGAAAAACATATAATCTTTTACTTAAAAAAGATTTTCATTACATTAGCAATCAGCTATAAATTAGAAAATCCTACGTGATGTTAAAAAAAATCTGTTTACTACTCACCTTTACATGTTTTATATTTTCATGTAATAATGACGATGACGATATTGTTCCTGTTTGCGAAACTGCTACAAATGTATCTTCAAATTCTGTAACTAGTAATTCTGCCACCATCATTTGGGAAACGACAAATTCTTCGTTGTCCTATACTATAGAATATGGTATTTTAGGGTTTACATTAGGTAATGGAACAAATATTTCCACATCTAGCACAACTTTAGAACTCACCGGATTACAAGCCAACACCACTTACGACATCTATATCCAAACCATTTGCGGTTCGGACAACATTAGCTTATACTCCGATGTTTATAGCTTTACAACCTTAGTCCCTAACGTCATACCAGAATTTAAAACGAATCTTTCTGAGTTGAATTTATTTTCAGGTGCTTTAAACGAATTAAATATTACTTCAAAAGGATTTGAATACAACCTCAGTACTACCTTATTTTCAGACTATGCTCATAAACAGCGCATCATAGCCTTACCAGAAGGCACAAGCATGGCATATGACGGAGATGGCTTACCTATTTTTCCAGACAATACGGTTATTGCAAAAACCTTCTACTACAATATTGACGAACGTGATGTATCATTAGGGAGACACATTATTGAAACACGTATTTTAATTAAATCGAATGGAACTTGGGAAACAGGAGATTACAAATGGAACGACGCTCAAACAGATGCCGTTTTAGATTTAGATGGCAGCTCACTACCTGTTACATGGATTGATACCGATGGCAATAGTAATTCTACAACCTATAAAATTCCATCAAACACCGATTGCTTTACATGCCATGGTAATAATGAAAATATTATACCGATTGGTCCAAAATTAAGATCCATGAATTTTGAAATTAATGGAGTTAATCAGTTAGAACAATTTATTACCAATTCTCAATTAACAGGTATAACTAATAGTGCCTCCGTTAGAAGCCTACCAAATTGGGAAGATGACAATGAAAGTTTAGAAAATAGAGCGAGAGCATATATGGATATTAATTGTGCACATTGTCATATTCCTGGAGGTCACTGTGAGGATGAATCGACTCTAAATCTTGCTTTTGAAACCCCATTAGAAGACAGTGATATTGTAGAACAAAGTTTTAGTATCGACTACAGAGTCTCGTTTTATTTAGATGGTTTGAGCATGCCATTTATAGGAACCTCAATGATGCATACAGAAGGAGTTGCACTAATTCAATCTTACCTAGAAACCTTAGAATAACAGCGTTAAAGAAATACTAAAATCGGTTTTTATATTAACATATTCTTAATAGAATATGTATTTTCAACAAAATTTAAAAAAACCGACTATTTTGAAACACGTATCCCTTAAACTACTCTTTGTAGTTTCCGCATTTCTAGCATTTTCTTGCTCTACCGCAAAAAAAGCAGGGAAATCAGGAAAAGATGCCACAGCGATGGCTAAACCTCCAGCTAAGAAACCTGGAAAAAACGACCCACAACCTTATAGCAAAGTTATCACTAAAGATGCAAAAAGTGACAAAGGCTTATTTACAGTTCATTCTGTAGATGATAAATTCTTTTATGAAATTCCAGATTCTCTTTTTGATAGAGAAATGCTTATGGTTACACGTATCGCTAAAACGGCATCAGGACTTGGTTTTGGTGGTGGTAAATTAAGCGAGCAAGTATTGCGTTGGGAAAAGAAAGACAAAAAGGTATTGTTACGTATGGTGTCTCATCAAGTTGTTGCTTCTGATTCTTTACCAGTCCATGAGGCCGTTGTTAACTCAAATTTCGAACCTGTAATTGCGACTTTTTCAATTAAAGCTTTCAGTAAGGATTCTTTAAATACTGTAATTGATGTTACAGATTTATTCGAAAAAGATGTAAAGTCTTTAGGATTTCCACAACGCGCAAGACAGCAATATAAAATTTCACGTTTAGACGGTCAGCTTTCGTACATTGAAAGCATCAAATCTTACCCGACGAACATTGAATCTCGTACAGTAAAAACTTATGCTGCTGGAGCACCACCATCAAATTCTAATACAGGTGCTATATCTTTAGAAATTAACAATTCTATGATCTTGTTACCTGCTGTACCAATGAAGCGTCGTTATTTTGACGAACGCGTAGGTTGGTTTACAAGCAACCAAACAGATTATGGCTTAAAAGATCAAAAAAGTAAATCTTTAGAGTTTTTAGACCGTTGGAGATTAGAAGTTAAAGATGAAGATCTCGAAAAATTTAAGCGTGGTGAATTAGTAGTACCTAAAAAACAAATTGTATACTACGTTGACAGAGCAACTCCAGAACAATGGAAAAAATATATTAAGCAAGGTATCGAAGATTGGCAAGTCGCATTTGAAGCTGCAGGCTTTAAAGATGCTATAATTGCAAAAGAACCACCAACGGTTGAAGAAGATCCAGATTGGAGTCCAGAAGACGCACGTTATTCCGTAGTACGTTATTTAGCCTCTCCAATTCCAAATGCTAATGGACCACACGTAAGTGATCCAAGAACTGGTGAAATTTTAGAAAGCGATATCAATTGGTATCATAACGTAATGTCATTATTACGTGGTTGGTTCTTTGTACAAACTGCAGCGATTAACCCTGAAGCTCAGAGTCCACAATTTAAGGATGAAGTTATGGGTCGTTTAATTCGTTTTGTATCGTCTCACGAAGTTGGTCACACATTAGGTTTACCTCACAACATGGGGTCTAGTGTTGCCTATCCTGTAGAAAAATTACGTGATGCAGAATTCACTAAAGTATATGGAACTGCACCATCTATTATGGATTATGCTCGTTTTAACTATATCGCACAACCAGGTGATGAAGGTGTGGCTTTAATGCCAGATATCGGAACTTATGATAAGTATGCTATTTCTTGGGGTTATAGACCAATTTTAGATAAAACAGCTGAAGAAGAAAAACCAATTCTTAACGAGTGGATTATGAAGCACGCTGGTGACCCAATGTATCGTTTTGGTCATCAACAAGCTGGTGACGTCGTTGATCCAAGTTCTCAAACTGAGGATTTAGGTGATGATGCTATGTTGGCTAGTGAATACGGTATTAAAAACCTTAAGCGTATCGTACCTAACTTAATTGAGTGGACGACTGAAGCTGGTGAAGGTTATGATGATTTGGATGAAATGTATGGCCACGTAGTTTCTCAGTTTAATCGTTATATGGGACATGTTTCTAATAACATTGGAGGCGTTTACGAATACTATAAAGCAGCTGACCAAGACGGTGCTGTTTATACGGCTGTACCTAAAGATCACCAGAAAAAAGCAATGGCTTTTATTCAAAAAAATTTATTTGAAACTCCAGAATGGTTAATTGACAAAAACATTTTTGACCGTATTGAGTTTACGGGTTCTATTGAGCGCGTTAGAGCAATGCAATCTAGAACACTTAACAACATAATGAGTTTAGGTAAAATGCAACGTCTTATCGAAGCAAATACGTATGACAGTAATGCATATGCTTTAACAGACATGATGAGCGATTTACGTAAAGGCGTTTGGAGTGAATTACGTACAGGAAAGAAAATTGATACATACAGACGTAATTTACAACGTGCACATATTGATCGATTAGAATACTTAATGACAGCAGATAATCAAACTGCCGGAAGAAGATCTAGTCCTTATGTTAAAGTAACACCTGTTAACACTAGCCAATCTGATATCAGAGCTGTTGTAAGAGCTGAGTTAACGTCGTTACGTAGCCAATTACGTTCAGCTCGTGGAGGAGACGCAATGAGTAGAATCCATATTTCTGATGCTATTGAACGCATTAATCTTATTTTAGATCCTAAGTAATCTAAATTTAAATACATTTTAAAAAAGGCTTCAAGATAACTTGAAGCCTTTTTTTATTTCAAAATTGTTTGAATGGTATTATGATATGCCTCAAACTCAATCAGATTATTATGACCACCACCTTTAACAGTTATAAAGTCCAAATTTTCAATTTTTAAATCTGAAAGTTTTTTAGCCGAAGCAAAAGGTACAACGCTATCCTTAGTTCCGTGAATAATTGTAATCGGACACGTTGCCTTTGGTAAAAATTGATACGTCGGAAAATGATACTTCAACAATTGTTTTACAGGCAAAATCGGAAACCGATCTTTCGCCACGTCTAAAATACTATAATATGGAGTTTCTAAAATGAGCTGTTTGGGCTTGTTCTTTGACGCTAAATATGAAGCTATTCCTGTACCTAAAGATCTTCCATATAAGGTGATTTCATCTTCGGAATACTGTTTTAAAAGATAATCGTAACAATACTGGGCATCACCATAAATTCCATCTTCACTTAAAATACCTGTACTTTTTCCATAGGTTCTATAATCCATCATTAAGACATCATACTCCATATCTACAAAGTATTCTGAAACCGTTCCCCAACGACTTAAATCTCCAGCATTTCCATGAAAATAGAGAATAACCCCTTTTGGGTTTTCAACCTTAAAATGAAGTGTATTTATAATGGTATGCTCATCTGTTTTGAAGAATAGTTCTTCAAAATTATGATTTAATTGATATTGATAATTTTGTTCTAGAGTACTTGGAAAAAACAATAATTTTTCTTGCAAAAAATAAAGTGCGGATGCTATCATAACAAATATGCTTAAAAGTACAATTACGAACTTTTTTAGTTGTTTTTTAAATTTCATTATAATGGTGAGCGCCATTTGTTTCTTAATATTTAATAGTTAAAGGTATTACAATAATCCTTTGAAATAGGAGGTCTTAAATAACAAACCAACTACCCTCAATATTAAAGCGTTTTAAAAACCTCACAGCACCACTTAGTACTGCAAGGTTTTGGGTTAACAACTAACCGATCATCAAAACTAATCTTCGTCGTCTTTAGTTTCTAATTCATTATTAATATAAGCGACATCTCTTGTGTTCTTTTGTACAGCAATTGCCGAGAATAAACTTAAGGTAAAGGACATCGCATAAAACCCTTTTTCACTAAGTTCTAAATCTGCGTTCCAAAGTCCAATGGTTAATAAAACAATGGCCGCTATAGACGTGAACCAACTGATACTATAATACATTTCGGTAACTTGAATGTTTTCGAGTTTATCTCTAACGGCTTTTTGAACCGATATGACTGAGAACAATCCAAATAATAGAATGGTAAAATAATAGCCTTTTTCATTGAGTTCCATTTCTGCATTCCACAGTCCAATACAATAAGCAACCATTCCTATAAGCAAGGCTGTCCAAGAGGCTCCAATAAATGCAGGGGTAGGTTTATGGTTATACACTTTCTTTTCTTTCTTCTTTAATCTTACATTTTCTTCATCTTTTACCGATACTGTTGTTTGATAATTCATACTGTTTTGTTTTAATGATTATGAGACAAATCTCGAACAAAAGTCAAGAAATCGAAAACCACAATTCAAACAAAACTGACGATATATTTTAAACAAATAATTAAAATACTTCTATATTTATTATAACTTACCACACCATAATGACGTTTAAATGACAGGAATTAAATCAATAATAGACACATTAACAGCTAAAGATCACCAGAAATTCGTGAATTATCTTCAGCAAAAGAATAAACGGAAGGACACTAAGAACATTCAACTATTTAAATTACTAGCTACTTCTAACGACGATTCTAAAGCCATTTGTAAACACTTATATAATGTAGATAACAGTAATGCCTATCACGCACTCAGAAAACGTTTATTTCAATCTTTAATTGATTTTACAGCCAATCAAAATCTTGAAGATGAGAATTCCGTAGACATGCAGATCATTAAATACATTTTAGCATCACGCACATTTTTACTTCAGAACAATTTTAGTATTGCTTATAAAATTTTAGACAAAGCAGAACGCTTGGCAGACGAGCATTTATTGTTTGCTATGCTGAATGAGATTTATCACACCAAAATCCAGTATGCTTCAAAATATCCAAAAATAGATTTAGAAGAGTTAATAATTAAACAAGAAGAAAATCAGAAAAAACACCAATTAGAAGACCAACTCAATATTGTGTATGCCAAATTAAAATCGATGTTACATGACGTAACATATAAAGGAAATGTTATTGACTTTGAATTAGAACTCGAACACTTACTAAAAGCACATCACATTGAAATCAACACATCACTGTCCTTTAAATCCTTATATCAGATTCTAGCGATTGCTCATATTTCGGCTTTAGTCACAAAAAAGTATTATTCCATCGAAAGCTTTGTGATGAAGAGTTATGATACCCTGAAACAAAAGAAAGAAACTGAAAAGCAACTTTTTTATCAAATTGAAATCGTTTATATCATTGCTAACACACTTTTCAGGAATAAAAAATTTGAAGCTTCTACACGCTACATCAAAGAAATGGAACAACTGATGCAACTAAAAAATCGTGCCTTTCACAAATCATTCATATTAAAGAAAACCTTAGTTAAATCTTTAAATCTCAACTATAGCAATAAACAAGATGACGCTATTACATTAATTGAAAGCTTCACTAATAAAAAACATGAAGACACAGAAACCTTACTCGACTTACAGCTAACCTGCTTTATGTTTTACTTTCAAAAAGGAGACTTTACAAAAGCCAAATCCATTTCGTCTAAATTCTATCATACAGATCAATGGTATATTGAAAAAGCAGGTATGGATTGGGTGATTAAAAAAAATGTTGCCGAACTTTTATTATATATAGAATTACAGGAAGATGATTTATTCTATTCCCGATTAAAAAGTTTTAGACGTCGTTATACAATCTACTTGAAACAAATAGGACAATCTCGAATTCTTACTTTTATAACGATTGCCGAACAATATTACGTAAAACCAGAAATCATAAATACACTAGAGTTTAGACACAAATTAGAAATATCGTTTGAATGGACAACCGTAAATAAAGAAGATATTTTTATACTTAGCTTTTATGCATGGCTAAAAAATAAGGCAGAGGAAGGCAACTTATACCAAACAACACTTAGACTAATAGAGATGTAACAAATGTTAAAATACGTGTTAAATAACAAATCTTAGTTAAACCTAACTAGCATCCCACGGTCTAAACTAATATAACGTAAAACACAAAAGACATGAAAAAACTATTAGTAATCGCCTTAGCACTATTTACATTAAATGGTATGGCACAAGAAAAAGATAAGAGATCAGATCGCAAAGACAGATCAGAACGAAGAATGGAAATGACACCTAGCGATATTGCAGATTTAAAATCTAAAAAATTGACTTTAAAACTAGATTTAACTGAAGCACAACAAAAAGAAGTACATGCTCTCCTATTAAGCGAAGCAAAAGCTAATGAAGGCTTAAGGAAAAAGCGTACCGCAGTGGAGGGTGAGAAAAAAGAAAAGCCTTCTAAAGAAGAATTCATTAAAATGCAAAATCTTAGATTAGATCAACAGATTGAAATGAAGCGCGAAATGAAAACAATCTTAAATGCCGAGCAATATGCTAAATTTGAAAAAATGAAGCCTAGAGAACACAAAAAAAGAGGTCATCGCAATAAAAAACAGGATCAAAAACGTGACAAACAACACGATGAAAAATAAGTAATCGAACGTATTTTGTAAATAAAAAGTATCGCTTAAGCGATACTTTTTCATTTTATTGAATAAAATTGTTATTTTAGTGTCCAATTTTAAATTATTAATCCATAATGAAAAAGATAATTACACTTTGCTTATTTGTATTTGCTCTGTTTTTAGGAACTCAAACCTCTGTTGCTCAAAACAATAAATTAGAGATGATGAAAACGGTAAATACTAAAGCTGCTGAGAAAACTGAAGCGTTAAGAAAGTTTGTTAAGTTTGATAACAATCAAAGAGATCAAATTTATGAAGCACAACAAGAATTTATCAAAGACAATTATTTGATTGAAAAACAAAATGTAGTTGAAGAAGGAACCGCAAAAAAATTGAAAGCTATAAGCGAGCAATTGGAAACTAGAATGAAAACCATTTTAAGTGAAGATCAATTTGAACGTTATAAGCAATTTTCAAAAAGTTAAATAACTTATTTTATATAAAAAAGTCTCGCACATAGCGAGACTTTTTTATTTACAAATCTTTTGCAATGTCCTCGATGGCTGCAATCGTCTCGTTTAAATCTTCATAAGTTAAAGCATCCGTTATAAACCAAGTTTCAAAAGCACTTGGAGCAATATAAATACCTTTGTTTAACATGCCGTGAAAGAACTTTTTAAACGTTTCATTATTTCCTTTAGCTGCAGAATCGAAATCCACAACTGCATCTTCTGAAAAATGCACAGAAATCATAGACCCTATTCTATTGATAGTATGTGTTATATTATTCTTATTAAGCGCATCGGCAATACCGTTATGAAGATATTTAGTTTTCTCCTCTAACCTATTCATCAATCCTTTATCGGCATTAATAGTTTTAAGCATTGCTAAACCTGCAGCCATAGCTAACGGATTTCCACTTAACGTTCCTGCTTGATACACGGGGCCAATTGGAGCTAAATAATCCATAATTTCATTTCGAGCAGCAAAAGCACCAACAGGTAGTCCTCCACCAACAACTTTTCCGAAACAAACGATATCTGCATTAATATTTTTAAGTTCTTGTACCCCGCCATTTGCCAATCTAAAACCGGTCATCACCTCATCAAAAATCAATAAGATGCCATTAGAGTCGCAAATAGCTCTTAAGCCTTCTAAAAACCCATCAACCGGAGGAATACAGCCCATATTACCTGCAACAGGCTCAATAATAATTGCTGCTATGGCGTCTTTATTTGCTTCAACTAATTCCTTTACGTTTTCAAGATCATTAAACCTTGCCAATAAAGTATCTTTTGCAGTACCTTCTGTGACACCAGGACTATTGGGGGTTCCAAATGTTATAGCACCACTTCCTGCTGCAATTAAAAACGAATCACTATGACCATGATAACAACCCGCAAATTTTATAATCTTATCTTTTTTTGTAAAACCTCTAGCTAAACGAATAGCACTCATACACGCTTCAGTCCCTGAATTAACAAAACGAATTTTATCAATATTCGGCACCATAGAAACCGCCAATTCTGCAATCTCAGTTTCAATAGCTGTTGGCATCCCAAATGAAGTTCCTTGTTTAGCTTTTTCAATAACCGCATCAACTACAGGAGGAAACGCATGACCAAGCAACATTGGGCCCCAAGAATTTATATAATCTATAAAACGATTTCCATCTTCATCATAAACATAAGCTCCTTTTGCCGACTTAGCAAAAATAGGAGTTCCACCAACGGCATTAAAAGCCCTTACAGGTGAATTTACACCTCCAGGAATAACCTTTTGTGCTTCTTGAAATAAAGCACTACTTCTTTTATATAACATAAATTAATTCGGAATAATAAGTTGTTGACCAATAGTAAGGTCATTTGATTTTAAATTGTTTTCAGCTTTAATAGCATCAACCGTAGTTTTATATAATCTTGAAAGCGAGTATAACGTATCACCTTTAGCAACCGTGTGCTTTTTAGACGCATCTTTCTTTGTCCCTTCTATTATAGTGGTTGATTTTCGGGTTGACTTGGCTGTTGTTCCTTTAAGGACTTCTTCATCATATTTATCAAGATTATAACGTTCAATTAAGCTAATCAGTTTTTCAGGATATTTACGGTCTGTAGCATAACCAGCCGCTCTCAAGCCTTTAGCCCAACCTTTATAATCATCTGGCTTAAGTTCAAATAGACTAGCATAACGTTTTCGACCTGTTAAGAATTCAGAATGATCTTCATAAGACATTTCCGCTTTTGGATATTTTCTGAAACATTCTTGTGAGCGATCATCATCGTGATAAATCTTAGCACCTGTCCAACCGTGACATTTAATCCCAAAGTGATTATTGGCTTTTACAGCTAAAAGTCCTTTTCCAACACCAGATTCTAAAATACCTTGAGCCAAAGTAATACTAGCTGGAATTTTATGAGTTTGCATTTTATTTTTGGCAATTTCAGCATATAAGTCGATATAAACCTCAACGCTACTTGGAGCTTTATTTTCTTCTACAACTGACGGATTTGTTTCAACCGTTGTAACCTCTTCTTTTTTGTCTTTTACTACAACTGTTTTAGTAGTACTACTTCGTTTCTTTTTAGTTACAATACCTTTTTTAGGACCACAACTCATTGCCAATACTGCAACTAATAAGATTAAATATCTAAACTTCATGTTTTATATTTCAATTAAAGGGCAATTTTTACGTTTCAACATATCATTCATACCTGCAATACCTTGCAAACCTCCGGTATGAATGACAAGTATTTTAGAATCTGTTGGAAAATATCCAAGAGCAATTAAATCAAATATTCCAAATAGCATTTTACCTGTATAAATCGGATCTAACGGTATATTATAATCATTCTTAAACTTGTTAATAAACGAAATCAACTCGAGCTTTATTTTCCCATAACCACCAAAATGATAATCTGTTATTAATTTCCAATTATCTTGATTTGCAAATTTACGAATATCTTCTTGTAAAAAATCACCTTTTAAAGCCGGAAAGCCTAATATTTTCTGATGCTTTTTCGACGAATTAATTAACCCTGAAATTGTCCCACCTGTTCCTACAGCACAACAGATATAATCAAATTCAGAATCGTCTGCTTCCAAGATTTCCTCACAACCTTTTACAGCCAATTCATTCGTGCCTCCTTCCGGAATTAAATAAAAATCCCCAAACTCATTTCTTAAGCTATTTATAAAATCACTATTCATTTTCGTTCGATACACCTCCCGAGACACAAACTCAAACTGCATACCACAAGATTTTGCAAATGTCAACGTTGCGTTTAAATCCTTCTTTTCTCTTAACTCCTCCCCTCTTATGACTCCAATCGTATTAAAACCATATTCTTTTCCGGCGTAAGCCACAGCAGCGATATGATTAGAGAACGCACCTCCAAAAGTTAATAAGGTTTTTTCATTATTCGCTTTAGCCTCTTCAATATTGAATTTTAACTTACGATACTTATTTCCAGAAATAAACGGATGAATTAAATCTTCGCGTTTAATTGCGATTTTAATCGAAGTATTTGGAATAGATAAATCCTGATTATGAGTACTATTATTTAACAACTGCTTTGTTTTACAGCAACAAAGTTAGTTGATGGGGAATAAAAAATCGCAAAATTTAATTTCTAATAAATTTAAACACACTAAACAAAGGTCTAGATTTTAAATAGTCGAGATCTTTTTCATGCCTATAAGCTTCGCGTTCAAAAGAAATATTTCGATAGGCTAAATCCCATTTTTTATATTGAATTAATCGACATAAAAATTCAATTGTATACAGCACATAAAATGGAAGAACAAACAATTCAAGCTGTTGCTTGAGATGAATTCTTTCATGATTTATAAGTACTGCATTACGCTTTAAATCCTCTGTTTTTAAAAACATAAAAGGAAAAAGAGTAACTCCCAAATAACCTTTTGGCACTAAATATTTCGAAATCAATATCATGCTTTATTCGTTTCAAAAATCAAACCAAATTACGTTATCTTTGTTATACCAAATGAATTTTATAATTATCGAAGCTAAATTTGGAATATATTTTCTTTAAATTAAATTGAAAATATAAAGGAAATAGCAACGAATTTAACCCATAATTTTGATGTTTATTTGGTATTAAATATGAAAAAATACGTCCCAATTGAAGACGGTGATTATTATCTGACACCAGAAGGTTACCGCTGTTTTACTGAGCAATACCATTTAAAACGTGGTTATTGTTGCGAAAGCGGCTGCAGACATTGTCCTTATGGATTCAACAAAAACACATTAAAAAAGAAGTAATGCATACTACAAAACTCTCGTTCAAAGATCAAATATTAGAAGGCATTCCAAACATATTACCAGAACCAAAGCCTTACGATACTTCGATAAATCATGCACCGAAACGTAAAGCAATTCTTTCTGCAGAAGAAGAAAAATTAGCACTTAGAAATGCTTTGCGTTATTTTGATAAAAAAAATCATAAAACCTTATTACCTGAGTTTAAAAACGAGTTAGATATTTACGGCAGAATCTACATGTACCGTTTACGACCAGACTATAAAATGTATGCCAGGCCAATTTCTGAATATCCTGCAAAATCAACACAAGCTGCTGCTATTATGCTAATGATTCAGAATAATTTAGATTATGCTGTAGCACAACATCCACACGAATTAATCACTTACGGTGGTAATGGAGGCGTGTTTTCAAATTGGGCACAATACCGACTAACCATGAAGTATTTGGCAGAAATGAATGATGAACAAACCCTGACCATGTATTCTGGTCACCCTATGGGATTGTTTCCATCGCACAAAGAAGCACCAAGAGTTGTAGTAACTAACGGTATGATGATTCCGAATTACTCCCAACCAGATGACTGGGAGAAATTCAATGCTTTAGGCGTTACACAATACAGCCAAATGACTGCCGGAAGCTACATGTATATTGGCCCACAAGGCATCGTACATGGTACAACTATTACAGTGCTTAACGGTTTTAGGAAAATTAAAAAGGAACCAAAAGGCAATTTATTTGTCACCTCGGGATTAGGAGGTATGTCTGGCGCGCAACCAAAAGCAGGAAACATTGCAGGTTGTATTACCGTTTGTGCTGAAGTAAACCCTAAAATCACACAAGTACGATTAGATCAAGGTTGGATCGATGAAAAAATAACCGATTTAGATCAACTTGTTACTCGTGTTGAAAAAGCTAAAGCTCATAAAGAAACCATTTCAATCGCCTATCTCGGAAACATTGTTGATGTATGGGAAAAATTTGATGAAGCTAATGTTCATGTTGATTTAGGAAGCGACCAAACATCGCTGCATAATCCTTGGGCCGGAGGCTATTATCCTGTGGATATTTCTTTTGAGGATGCTAACGACATGATGGCGAATCAACCAGAATTATTTAAAGAGAAAGTTCAAGAAACCTTACGACGTCATACAAACGCTATAAACAAACACACCTCAAAAGGCACTTATTTCTTCGATTATGGAAATGCCTTTTTATTAGAAGCGTCTCGTGCTGGTGCTGATATTATGGCAGAAAATGGTATTGATTTCAGATACCCAAGTTACGTACAAGATATTATGGGACCAATGTGTTTTGATTATGGTTTCGGCCCCTTTCGTTGGGTTTGTGCTTCTGGTAAGCCGGAAGATTTGATAAAAACGGATGCTATTGCCTGTAAAGTTTTAGAAGACATTAAAAAGAATTCTCCTGAAGAGATTCAACAACAAATGGCTGATAATATTCAATGGATTAAAGGAGCACAAGAAAACAAACTCGTGGTAGGTTCTCAAGCTCGAATTTTATATGCAGATGCAGAAGGTCGAATGAAAATTGCCGAAGCCTTTAACCAAGCCATAAAAAATGGTAAAATCGGAACCGTTATTTTAGGAAGAGATCATCACGATGTCTCAGGAACCGATTCACCATACAGAGAGACCAGTAATATTTATGACGGCTCACGCTTTACAGCAGATATGTCTATACAAAATGTGATTGGTGATAGCTTTAGAGGAGCCACATGGGTAAGCATTCACAATGGTGGAGGTGTCGGATGGGGCGAAGTTATAAACGGTGGATTTGGTATGGTTCTTGATGGTACTAAGGAAGCATCAAAAAAATTAAAACATATGCTGTTTTGGGACGTCAATAACGGCATTTCAAGACGAAGTTGGGCTAGAAATGAAGGAGCTGTTTTTGCAATAAAACGCGCTATGGAAATTGAACCGAACTTAAAAGTTACTTTGCCAAATTTTGTTGATGATGAACTATTAAATTAAGTGTAATTAAAAAAAAAGAAATTATGAAAAAGCTATTAAAATTTACACCAATGTTTCTCTTATTGATAGGATTAGCTTCTTGCAGCTCCGTACGAGTTGCAGCTGATTACGATAGAGAAGCAAATTTTGACAATTATAAAACCTTTGCATTTTTCAAACCCGGAATTGACAAGGCAGAAATCAACGACATTGACAAACGACGTATTTTAAGAGCCATTGAAGCCGAACTAATGGCGAAAGGTTATACCAAATCAGAAAACCCAGATATGCTAGTGAGTATATTTACCAAATCTAATCAACGTGTTGATGTATACAACAACGCTTGGGGTAATGGTGCTTGGGGTTGGGGTGGTTATGGCGGCTGGGGCTGGAGATCTGGCTGGAACAATAACCAAGTTACAACCACAACCGAAGGTATGCTATTTATAGATCTTATTGATGCGAACAAAAAAGAACTCATCTGGCAAGGTTCAGGTACAGGAAATCTGAACGCTAATAATCCTGACAAGAAAGAAGCCCGTATTAAAGAATTTGTATCGCAAATGTTGGTACAATTTCCGCCAGAGGAAAAATAATATATTGCACACAAAAAGAACAGAAAAGCATTGGTATCCACCGATGCTTTTTTTGTTTAACAAACTACTGCTTTTTAGATTAAATTCAAAAAGTCTACCTTTGCCGCCTTTTACAAATAAAAAGTATTATGTTCGGTCAAAAAACCATTAAAAATTTCACACAAAACCCTAAGAATGACATTCTTGCAGGTATCACGGTTTCACTAGCAATGATTCCGGAGGTGGTTGCCTTTGCGTTTGTTGCTCAAATTAGTCCAATTGTAGCCCTCTTTGGAGCGTTTATAATTGGAATCATCTCTGCACTTTTTGGAGGAAGACCAGGATTAATCTCTGGAGCGGCTGGTGCGGTTGCTGTTATTTTTGTTCATATGATTCAAGAAGGACACGCTAAAGGCTTATTATTTGATACACCTGTGGATAACATGGGCTATTTTTATTTATTAGCGGCTGTCGTGTTAATGGGATTCATTCAAATATTAGCGGGCGTTTTTAAGCTTGGTAAATTTGTACGTTTAATTCCACATCCAGTAATGTTAGGGTTTGTAAACGGATTAGCTATTGTCATTTTCTTAGCACAACTTGGAATGTTTAAAGAGAATACAAAGGATATTTTTGGACAAAACATGCGCAAAACCGTGTCAAAAGAGCGCGTTTACAATTTAAGTGATAATTCTGTTAAAGATTTAATTTCTGACACCAAAATCTTTTCAATTAACGAGGAATCAGTAACCAATATTAGCACAGGTGAAGCCGTTTTTATTATATCGGACAATCAAGTTTACGATATAGATACTAAACAAGTTGTTTTTAATATCAAAGACAATGGCTTCTATTCTATAAGAGACAATGGAGTTGTAAAGTCTACTATGGAAGGCCAAAAATTATACATCATGATTGGTTTGGTTTTCTTAACCATGTTCATAATTTGGGGCTTGCCTAAATTAACAAAAAAAATGCCTGCTGCATTGACGGCGATTTTAATAGTGACTTTGATCTCTATTTTTAGCGGCCTTCAATCCATTAACGTAGGAGATTTTATTAGAGATGGTGGTGGAGCAGGTTTAAATGGCTTTGATGAATTGTCTAGCAAACTCAACCTTGCGGAACTATGGAGTCATTTGCCATTTAACTTAGACACTTTAAAATTCATTGCACCTTACGCCTTTTTAGCGGCATCAGTAGGTTTGATTGAAACCTTAATGACCATGAACCTGGTAGATGAATTAACAGACTCGAGAGGTGATGGAAACAGAGAATGTATCGCACAAGGCTCAGGAAACATGCTTAGCGGAATCTTTGGAGGTACTGGCGGTTGTGGTATGATAGGACAAACCGTAATTAATATTAATGCAGGTGGTAGAGGACGTTTATCTGGTGTAATGATGGCAATTACACTACTTACATTCATCCTATTTGCTGATAAATATATTGAGCAGGTGCCAATTGCAGCTTTAGTCGGTGTTATGTTTATGATGGTTATTGAAACATTTGCTTGGTCTAGTTTCCGAATCATGAAGAAGATACCAGTATCAGATGCCGTTGTACTTGTTATTGTTTCGGTAGTTACTGTTTTCTTCGATTTAGCCATTGCAGTATTTGTTGGTGTTATTATTTCTGCCTTATCATTTGCTTGGGAAAATGCAAAGAAAATTAGAGCACGTAAGCGTATTCAAGAAGATGGAACTAAAACCTATGAAATTTGGGGCCCCTTATTCTTTGGAAGTATTACCGCGTTTAATGAAAAATTTGATATTAAAAATGACCCGGATCATGTAGAAATTGATTTTGTTGAAGCTCGTATTTCGGATCACTCTGCTATTGAAGCTATTTTTATTATAGTTGAAAAATACCAGGCTGAAGGAAAAACCATAAAACTTAAACACTTAAGTGAAGATTGTAAGATATTACTGTATAAAGCGAGTCCTAAATTTAAAGATGTTATCGTTGAAGCTATTGACGATCCACGTTACCATTTAGCGGCGGATCCTGAAAAATTCACAAGGCCTTTATCTGAGTATAATGTTTAGTTTTCTTAACAGATAAACATTAATAACAGAGACAGTTACTCTAATAAAAAATAACCACATTAAATTAATTGAAATTCAATTAATTACCTTATATTTGCAACTTAATTTAATATATTTTAATATGAGTACTGGTACAGTAAAATTTTTTAATGACTCTAAAGGTTTTGGATTCATAACAGAAGAAGGAAACAACAAAGAGCATTTTGTACACATTTCTGGTTTAGTCGATGAGATTAGAGAAGGAGATAATGTAGAATTCGATTTAGCAGAAGGAAAAAAAGGATTAAACGCAGTTAATGTAAAAGTTATATAATTATATATCTTACAATCTTTTTAAGAATAGAGCCTGTCTTTTAGATAGGCTTTTTTATGTTCAATAATTACTACAATCAAGGATTAACACACTTTCAAATTAATAATTCAAAAGTGTATTAATTTTTACTTTCACCTTGTCCGTAGAAGGAATCATGGTTTGCTCTAAAGTTGAATTCAAAGGAATTGCAGGCATGTTCTCACTACCAATAGTCATCACTGGTGCATCTAAATATTTAAAGCACTCTTCCTGAATTTTTCCAGATAATGCGCGTGAAAAACTATTGTTTGAAGGTTCTTCAGTTACAACCAAACACTTTCCTGTTTTCTTAACCGATGTCATAATCGTGTCTTCGTCTAAAGGAAACAACGTACGTAAATCGATAACTTCTATTTGATCTTGCATCCCTAATTCTTCCGATGCATTCATTGCCCAATGCACTCCCATTCCGTAAGTCACAATAGTTAAGGTTTCTACATTTTCTTGCTTCCAAATTTCTTGTAAAACCCATGCTTTACCAAAAGGTAATACATAATCTTCACTTGGCTCAAAAGATGTTGCACCTTGCGTCCCTGGTACTTTAGACCAATATAAACCTTTGTGTTCTAAAATTACAACTGGATTAGGATCGTAGTAAGCTGCTTTCATTAATCCTTTTAAATCTGCTCCATTACTTGGATACGCTATTTTAATACCACGAATATTTGTTATAACAGATTCTACTGACGATGAATGATAAGGTCCTCCACTTCCATAAGCACCAATGGGCACTCTAAGAATCATAGAAACCGGCCATTTACCGTTAGATAAATAACAACTTCTACTTACTTCTGTAAATAACTGATTTAAACCAGGCCAAATATAATCGGCAAATTGAACCTCAACAATTGGTTTTAATCCAACTGCAGACATACCAACTGTAGAACCGACAATAAAGGCTTCTTGTATTGGTGTATTAAAAACTCTGTCGTCTCCAAATTTTTGAGCTAAAGTTGCGGCTTCCCTAAAAACACCTCCAAGTCGTCCACCAACATCTTGTCCATAGAGTAAACATTCTTTGTGCTTTCGCATTAATTCTTCAACTGCGAATAAAGCACAATCGACCATGACTACTTTCTCTGCACCTTCTGGTGAACGTGTTCCTTTTTCTTCGGTAATAGGTGTTGGTACAAAATCGTTTGTAAATAAATCTTCAGGTTTTGGATCTTCGGCTAATAATGCTTTTTCAAAGTCTGCTTGTACTTTCGCTTTCGCGGAATTTTCAATGTCTAAAACGTCTTCTTCTGAAAATCCTGAATCTAGCAATTGTTGTTTAATAACCGGATAAGGATCACGAGAACGTGCCTCTTCTAAATCATCGCGATACCATTCCATTCGTACTCCAGACGTATGGTGATTTAATAACGGTACTTTTGCGTGTACTAAAAATGGTCTACGCTCTGTACGAATGGTTTCTATGATTTTTTCTAAGGCTTCATAACTTTCTGTAAAATCGGATCCATCTATTGAGATCGCCTCTAAACCTTTAAACCCTTGTGCATATTCAAACGCATTTTGCGCTCTCGTTTCTGCTGCATTGGCACTAATATCCCAACCGTTATCTTGTACTAAATATAAGATTGGCATTTGCTTTAAAGCTGCCATTTGAAACGCTTCTGCTATTTCACCTTCGGTTACTGATGCGTCTCCTAAACTACAAACGGTAATTGGTTTTAGAGCGTTCTCGACTGCGCTCGAA
Organism: Winogradskyella thalassocola; assembly: GCF_900099995.1. GTDB lineage: Bacteria > Bacteroidota > Bacteroidia > Flavobacteriales > Flavobacteriaceae > Winogradskyella > Winogradskyella thalassocola. Next base: position 100,097 of record NZ_FNCZ01000010.1, on the reverse strand, counting down.
CTGACAGGGTCAGATTCTAAACTATAATCGTCTAAACCTTGTAATTCTTTATACTGCATTCCCATAGCAACTCCTGTTGCTGGAATGGTTTGCATTCCTGTTGCAGAGGATTGGTGTGGAATTTTTGGTTTATCGTCGTCCTTTAAACTTGGATGCGAATAGTATGTTCTTCCTCCAGAAAATGGATCGTCTTTTTTAGCTAACAATTGCAACATTAAATCGTAAGGCTCTAAACCAAACGATAACAACATAGCATCATCTCTATAATATGGAAAGGCATAATCTTGAGGTAATAATTGAAGACCTAAAGCTATTTGAATGGCTTCGTGTCCACGAGATGTTGCATGTACGTATTTTGAAACTTGTTTAAAATTAGCTTCGTATAATTCTGCCATAGCTTTTGCTGTGCAGAGTTTTGAAAATCCTTTTTCTAGTGTTTCTTTTTTCATAGTTGTCATTCCTGCGTAGGCAGGAATCTATTTTTTAAATTCTCTAATATTTTGGATTCCTGCTTTCGCAGGAATGACAAACCTTACGTCAGTTCGAGTAAAATTGCTTTTCTTGCAATTTTGTATCGAGAACTTTACATGACTTCTCGAAACAATTCTGATAAAAAATCGGAATCACTCGAAGTGACATTGCTCACCCGTTAGGGATTGAACGACCTGTTTGAGCTCCTTTTTGCTTTTTTCAAAAAGAGCGAGTAGTGAAAGCCCGACCCTTGTGGTAACGCCCAAATAACCCTAAGCTAATTCCTTTTCTACTTTAGTCATCCAGTTAAATTGGTCGTCTAGCTTACCCGTTTTAATAGCATTCAAGGTATCATTAACCTCTAATCCAATTGGACTTTCATCAGAAACATGAATCGTCTCGTCTTCTAATCCAATCTCTTGAATGTACGCTATACCAACGGCCGTTCCTGTTCCGAAGGCTTCTTCTAAAGTCCCGTTTTCTGATGCTGTTTTAATTTCATCAATAGTGATCTTTCGTTCTGTTACCGTGAAATTCATAGCACGTAACATCTCTATAACACTTGCTCTTGTGATGCCATGCAACACAGAACCGTCGAGCTCTGGTGTGATAAATTCTCCATTGATTTTGAAGAAAATATTCATGGTACCAACTTCTTGAATGTAGTTATGCTCAGCGGCATCTAACCATAATACTTGATCGTAACCTTTGGCTTTTGCTAATTCTGTTGGACGAATGGCTGCTGCATAATTTCCAGCGGCTTTAGCTTCACCCGTTCCACCTTGTGCTGCTCTAATGAATTGCTTTTCTGCCCATAATTTAATGCGTTTACTAAAAAATGGACCTGCTGGTGACGCCATTATTATAAACTTATAGTGGGTTGCTGCACGCATACCAATAAAGGGCTCATCGGCATACATGAATGGTCTTAAATAGAGTGCGCTTCCATCGGTTGGCGGAATCCAATTATGCTCTAAGCCGACTAATTCTTTAAGTCCTTCTACAAATAAATCTTCAGGAATATGAGGCATTCCCATTCGGTCTGCACTTTTGTTTAAACGCTTGGCATTTTCTTCTGGTCGAAACAACATTGGTGCACCTTCGGTATCTTTATAGGCTTTCATCCCTTCAAAAATAGCTTGTCCGTAATGTAAAGCCATTGCAGCTGGATGTGTAGGAATTAATCCTAATGGTTCAATTCTTGGGTTAACCCATTCTCCGTTTTCGTAGTCGCAAATAAACATGTGATCGGTGAATGTGGTGCCTAATGGTATATTGTTGAAGTCTAAGGCATCAACTTTTGATGTTTCTACTTTAGTGATTGAAATGTTAGGTTTCATGTGGTTTGTATTTGTTTGTCATTGCGAGGACGAAGGACGTGGCAATCTCTTTATAAGATTCTTCGCTTTCGCTCAGAATGACATTATATTTCTCTATTAGTATCAAATTGTTCGAAATAATCGGCTACGCGTCGTACGAAGCTTCCGCCTAAAAAGCCATCTACGACTCTGTGGTCGAATGATAATGATAAATACATCATGCTACGAATAGCGATTTCGTCTCCTTTTTCTGTAGTGATAACTTCTGGTCGTTTTTTGATTATTCCTAATGCTAAAATGGCAACTTCGGGCTGATTAATTATTGGTGTTCCCATAACACTTCCAAAAGTTCCTACGTTTGAAATGGTGAAGGTGCTTCCTTTTATATCGTCGCCAGATAATTTGTTTTCTCTTGCTTTTCTTGCGAGCTCGTTAACATTAACTGCAATTTGTTTTAGGTCTTTTGTATCTGCATTTTTTACCACAGGAACAATTAAATTTCCGCTAGGTAATGCGGTTGCCATACCAATATTTATATCTTCTTTTACAATGATGTTATTACCATCTACGGAAGCATTAATATTTGGAAAATCTTTAACGGCTTTAGCTACGGCTTCAACAAGTAATGGTGTGAAGGTTAAACGTTCTCCATACTTTTCTTGAAAGACAACTTTGTTAGCATTACGCCAGTTGACCATATTTGTCATATCTGCCTCTACATAAGCAGTAACGTGAGGTGATGTATGTTTGGAGTAGACCATGTGATCTGCAATCATTTGGCGCATTCTGTCCATTTCGATGACTTTTCCTTTGCCTTTATCGAAATTTAATTGTGGAATTCTGTAAGCCGTTGGATCTTGCGTTACAGCTTGTGCAAATTTATAAGGTCGTCCGTCTTCTACATACTGAAAGACGTCACTTTTGCGTAATCTGCCTTCATTTCCTGTTGCAGGTATTCGTGCTAATTCTTCAAAGCTAATATGATGTTCTTTGGCTATGTTTATAATTAATGGCGAAAAGAAGGTGTTTGTGTTTGATGTTGAAAATGAAGTTGAAGTTGATGCTTGCTGAACTGGTTTTGTTCTTTTTGGTGCTTTCTCTTGCTTATGTGATTTCTCACTTTCGTTCGAAATGACAGACTTCTTATTAGAAGATTTTACTTCTTCTGAAATTTCAAGAATAGCCATAACTTCTCCAACAGGAACTACATCTTTAGCTTGAAATATGGTTTTAATTAAAGTTCCTGCTGCTGGTGCTGGTACTTCGTTATCTACTTTATCTGTTGCTACTTCTAGTATAATATCTCCTTCTTCGAAAGAGTCTCCTTCAGAAATTAACCAATTGATAATAGTACCTTCAGTTATGCTTTCACCCATTTTAGGCATTTTTAATTCAAAAGTCATCAAGCTATCGTAGTTTAGGATTCTAAGAATTAAAGATAATGTATATTGAATTATACAATTGTTAAAATCTTTTAATTTACTATCAAAAAGGATATTGTTCTTAAATTAAATACTATTACAGATTATTTGACTTTTAATCATTAAATTTACCGCTTTAAAGCAACTAATTTTCTCATGCCACATACACTCGATAAAATAGACACACAACTGTTAGCGATACTACAAAAAAATAGCAATCGAACCACAAAAAGTATTGCTGAGGAACTCGGCATGAGCACTTCACCAATATTTGAACGCATTAAAAAGCTTGAAAAAGAAGGTTATATAGAAAAATATGTGGCTGTTTTAAACAACAAGAAGATTGGATTAAAACTGACTGTTTTTATAGGAATCACGTTGCAAGGGCATACGCGAAGTTATTTGGAAAAGTTTGTAAAGGAAATTAACAACTTTCCTGAAGTTGTAGAATGCCATCGTGTCAGCGGAAACTTTGATTATTTATTAAAGTTAGTTGTTGAAGATATTGAGGCTTATGAAACTTTTATTATTTCAAAATTGACGCTACTTCCTTATCTAGGAAATGTTCAAAGTTTGATTGCGCTTTCTACGAGTAAGGAAACTAATGAGATTGATTTGAGTCGCGTTTTGTGATTCTTCAAAAGACCTGTCAGATTTTAAAAACCTGACAGGTCTCTCATTCATTATTTTTTAAACGTTTCCCGAAGTGTTTTATAAATATCATCCTGAACTTTCATGTTTTCTGGCACCTCTCTTAATGGCTCAACTTCTTTTAAACTCTCATGGCAGTCTGCTGGTAACTGCTTATATAACTGGGTGCCTTTTGTTTTCCAGTCTATCATTTCATCGGTAACTCCTCTGATTATTTTTGCAGGATTTCCAACCACTAAACTTCGATATGGAATTTTTGTTTCTGCTTTTACAAAAGACATGGCTCCTATGATACATTCGTCACCAATTTCGGAATCGTCCATAATAACAGTGTTCATACCAATTAGGCAATTTTTACCCAAATTAGCTCCATGTATTATCGCTCCATGACCAACGTGCGCGCTTTCCTTAAGCGTAATGGACTTGCCAGGAAACATATGCACGGTACAGTTCTCTTGGATATTTACACCATCTTCTAAAATGATTTGTCCCCAATCTCCACGAATGGCTGCACCTGGACCAATATAACAGTTTTTGCCAATGATAACGTTTCCTGTTACAGCAGCCAAAGGGTGCACGAAACTGGATTTATGTACTACTGGTGTATAACCTTTGAATGAATAAATAGCCATCTTTTTTTCTCGAGTTTGTCATTCAGAGCGAAGCGAAGAATCTCATCAAGAAATTGCCACGTTTTTCCTTCTCGTAATGAAAGTTTTATTTAAATCCTTTTAATTTTTCTTTAGTGAACTCACTCAAAACTAGTTTTCCACTTGTTGCTGCACGTTCTGCAAGAAGCGCATCCCAATGGTCTGTTCCTTGCCAAAATACTTTTTTCATTTCTAACATCGCTTCTGTATTATATGTACACAAGTGTTCTGCTGTTGTTTTTACAGCTTCGTCTAATGCTTCTGTGGTATCGAAAATATGCGTGAATAAACCTTTTTGTTTTGCCCATTCTGCAGGATAAAATGTGTTGGCGTCTATAGCGATTTGCGACATGGCGCTTAATCCCATTTTACGCTCGATTGCTGGTCCGACCACAAATGGTCCAATACCAATATTTAATTCGCTTAACTTGATGGCAGCGAATTTGGTAGCCATACAATAATCGGTTGCAGCAGCAAGACCAACACCACCTCCAACAGTTTTTCCTTGAATGCGACCAATGATGAATTTTGGACATTTACGCATCGCATTAATCACATTTGCAAATCCGGAAAAGAATACTTTTCCTGTTGCGGCATCGTTGATGTTTATTAGTTCTTCAAAGCTAGCTCCTGCGCAAAAGGTTCTGTATCCGCCACTTTTAAGAACGACCACTTTAATAGCGTCGTTAGTTCCAGTATCCGAAATGGTTTGTGCTAGTTTGGCTAGAACATCTCCTGGTAGCGAGTTGTGTGCAGGATGGAAAAACTCGATGTATCCTACTTCGTTTTTTATGTCTAGTTTTACGTATGGTGTGTTCATGTTTACTTTCCGCGAAAGCGGTAATCTTTAAAATGTTATACTTTTCTTTATTGATACTCTAATTATAGGAAACTCAGTTTAAGAATTAAACTTATATTGTTTCATATAAATCCTTCCAGTCCGGATTGAACTGCTCTATTAATTCAATTTTCCAAACTCTATTCCATTTCTTCATTTGCTTTTCTCTTAATTTAGCTTCTGCTTCAGTATTATATTCTTTAAAATAAACAAGCGTATCTAAATTATATCTGGCCGAAAATGTTGTTGGATGCACTTTATTCTTATGCTGATATATTCTTTTCTTTAATCTTTTGGTTTCACCAATATACAAAACACCATCCTTTTTATTTGTAATTATGTAGACGTAATGCTTCATATTTTGAACGTCTTTTATAAGATTCCCACTTTCGTGGGAACTTTGAACAATTCAGCCTTCTATAAAAGGTTGAATTGCTCAAAGTGATGATTCAGGTGTTTTCGTTCTAATAAATACGATTCGTATTTATTCAATTCTCCGAAAACTAAATTCTTTAATTTAGCTTCTGGGTTTTCTTTAAAAAACTCTAAATACTTTTCACGTTGCGCTTTAAACTTTTCGATTGCTGTTGCTAAATCTGGATGCTTTAGAGGTTCTAAAGTGTTTTTTTCTAATTGTGGAAATTGAGAGTTCTTAGGGAACTTATCATAATTCCATAAACTATTATGCACTTTATCTAAAATGGTTGAAGGTGTTGCGATTTCAAAATCTTGAATCTCTCCTGAAGCAATTTTATAGGTATACTCTAAATGCTCAATCATATGCTGAGGTGTCATAATTCCCCATTTTGGTTTTGCATCTTCTTTTAATGCATAAAGACATTCGCTTATTTTATCCTCCGTCATTTCCGTTAACACTTCTTGCTTTTTCTGAACCATGGTTAAGACTGTTGCGAATGCTACTTTCTCATCGTTGTTTGCATCAAAAATTTCGGCATACCATTTTACAATGCCACTTGGATGTTCTGCTGAAGCCACATCGCGATCTACTTTTTGCTTACAGGTTAAGCGCACGTAAATGGTATCGTTGTGATATAATGGACGAAGGAATCTGCATTCTTCTAATCCGTAATTTGCAGACACTGGTCCTTTATTTGGGTATACAAATAATCCTGCAGCTGCTGAAATAATAAAATACCCATGTGCGGTTCTCTTCTCGAAAATACTACCATCTAATGAGGTGATGTCTGTATGTGCATAGAAGTGATCCCAAGTAAGGTTTGAAAAGTTAATGATGTCTGTGTCAGTGAATGTACGATTGTGGGTTTTCATAGACATTCCTGGTTGGATGTCTTCCCAATGGTATTTAAATGGATGCTGCTCTGCTTCCTTATATTTTGCATTTTGCTGATAAATACCAGTGATTTCCGTCAACGTTGTTGGTGACCCTTGAATGGCAGTACGTTGTAAATAATGCTTAATACCACGCATGCCTCCCATTTCTTCTCCACCTCCAGCTCGACCAGGACCACCATGTACCAAATATGGTAATGGAGAACCATGACCAGTGCTTTCTTTGGCCATATCGCGATTAACCACTAAAATTCGACCATGATGACTAGCTGCATTAACCACATACTCTTTGGCGATTTTATCGTCATAAGTTGCAATAGAAGACACTAAAGAGCCTTTACCCATCTGCGCTAAAGTAATAGCTTCGTCTAAACTCTTATAAGGCATTATGGTACTTACAGGGCCAAATGCTTCTGTTTCGTGAACGGCTAAGTTGCTAAATGGTTGATCTTCGCGAAGCAGTATTGGTGCTAAAAACGCACCTTTTTTAGCATCTGCACCAATGGTTTCAATTTTATCTAAATCTCCATAAACAATACTAGCTGTTTTTGCTAATTCTTGTACACGTTCTCTAACTTCGGTAACTTGATCTTTACTTACCAAGGCTCCCATACGCACTTCTTTAAGTCGTGGATCTCCAATGGTAATTTTATCTAAGGCTTTTCCTAGAGCAGCCTGTACATCATCTATAAGATTTTGAGGTACAATAATTCTACGGATTGCAGTACATTTTTGTCCGCATTTAACCGTCATTTCATTACGAACTTCCTTTATGAACAAATCGAATTCAGGTGTTCCAGGGACAGCATCTTCACCTAATATTGATGCATTTAATGAATCGGCTTCCATAGTAAAAGGCACTGCTTCATCAATGATACGTTTATGAGATTTTAAAAGTCTTCCTGTCGTAGCAGACCCTGTAAAGGTTACAACATCTTGAGACTCGACAGTATCTAAAATTGTTCTTGCCGAACCTGTAATCAGTTGTAAAGCACCTTCTGGTAAAATACCTGAAGCAATAATTTCTCGAACAACTGCTTCTGTTAAAAATGAAGTGTTTGTTGCTGGTTTAACCACAGCTGGAACACCAGCCATCCAATTGACAGCACATTTTTCTAACATGCCCCAAACTGGAAAATTAAAAGCATTGATATGAATCGCCACACCGCGTTTTGGCACCATAATGTGATGTGCCATAAAGCGTCCACCACGAGACAAATCAATAGCATCACCTTCTACATGATACGGTTGGTTTGGAAATAGTTTACGTAATGACGCATTAGCAAAAAGATTTCCAAAACCACCTTCAATATCTATCCAGCTATCTACTTTGGTAGCTCCTGTTCTGTAACTTAATTCGTAAAAACTAGCTTTTCTTTTCGTAAGATATAAAGCTAAGCTTTTTAACATGTTGCCACGTTCTTGAAAAGTCATTTTACGAAGCACTTCACCACCTTTAGTTCTTCCATATTGAAGAATTTCGGCAAAATCTAAGCCTTCGGTATCTGAAAGTGCAACAAGCTCTCCTGTAATGGCGTCGAACATAGGAACTCCTTCACCTTTACCTTCTAGCCATTGTCCTGTGACGTAATTTTGTAATTTTTTCATTGATACGTTCATTTATCATTTCCTTAAAAACGGAAATCTAATTTATGTCTTTTCGATACGATTTGGTTATTCTTCTCAAACCTCTCGAAGTGACGTTATTTTTATTCAATTAACTGCGCACGCGTTAGCGATTGCAGCGGCATCCTTATTGGCCATTAAAAGCAAAAAAGATATAGCGGAAAGCGCGACCCTTGTGGTAACGCCCAAATGATGTTACAAATTCACATTCTCAATAATCGCTGCATAACCTTGTCCAACTCCAATACACATGGTAATTAAGGCATAACGTTTGTTTTGCTCCTGCAGCTCCAAAGCGGCAGAATACGCAACTCTTGCGCCTGTTACTCCTAATGGGTGACCAATAGCGATAGCACCACCATTTGGATTTAATCGCTGATCATTGTCTGCTAATCCCCAAGCTCTAGTGCATGCTAATGCTTGCGCAGCGAACGCTTCGTTAAGCTCGATAATATCCATATCGTCCATGGTTAATCCTGCTTTTGCCAACGCTTTATTAGAAGCTGTAACAGGGCCAATTCCCATAATCCTAGGCTCGACACCAACCACAGCAGAACTTACGATTCGTGCTAATGGTTTTAAATTGTATTTTTTTACGGCATCTGCTGATGCTATAATGGTTGCTGCTGCGCCATCGTTTAATCCTGAAGAGTTTCCCGCGGTTACACTACCACCTTCTTTTTTGAATGCCGGTCTTAGTTTTCCTAAGATTTCTAAAGAAGTTGTTGGTTTTACAAATTCGTCTTTAGAAAAAAGGATGGGGTCTTTTTTACGCTGTGGAATTTCAACGGTTACAATTTCTTTTGCTAGTCGACCGTTTTCTTGTGCTTTGGTTGCTTTCTGTTGACTCCAAAGTGCAAACTTATCTTGGTCTTCTCTCGAAATATTATATTTCTCTACAAGATTTTCGGCAGTGTTTCCCATGCCGTCAGTGCCATACATTTGTTGCATTTTCGGGTTGATAAAACGCCATCCGAAAGTAGAATCGTATAGTTTTGAATCGCCTCCAAAAGCCGTTGATGGTTTTGCCATGACGTATGGTCCGCGTGTCATATTCTCGACTCCACCAGAAATAAACACGTCTCCATCTCCTGCTTTTATAGCACGATTGGCGTGAATGATTGCTGATAATCCAGAACTACATAAACGGTTTACGGTTTCTCCTGGCACTGTAAATGGCAATCCGGCTAACAGAGATGACATTCTCGCTACATTTCGATTGTCTTCACCTGCTTGGTTGGCGCAGCCCATAATCACATCGTCATACGCTTCTTTTGGGATGTTTGGATTACGTTTTACGATTTCTGCAATGACTAAGGCTCCTAAATCGTCTGTACGAACAGCAGATAATGTGCCTTTGTAATTTCCTATTGGTGTTCTAATGCCGTCTATTATGTATGCTTCCATGTTTGAAATTGATATTGAAATTGATTCTTCTATTTCAAATTAATATTTTTACTCTTATTGTGGATTCCTGCCTACGCAGGAATGACAAATTGTTATAAACAATAAATTGTCTTGTTTTAGCTGGAATTGGTTAATCTAAAAGTGCAGAAAACGTATCTCCATTTCTAATATCACCTGTGTTATAGCCTTTCATAAACCACTCCATACGTTGTTGCGATGTGCCGTGGGTAAAACTATCAGAGTTTACACTTCCTCTAGATCGTTTTTGTATAGCATCGTCACCCACAGCATTGGCAGCGCTCATTGCTTCCTCAATATCTCCTGCTTGTAAATATTTTTTATTGTGATGTGCCCAAACTCCTGCGTAAAAATCGGCTTGTAATTCTTGTGCAACAGACAATTTATTTGCTCCGGTTTGATTTGTTTGACTTTGTAATTGTCTTACTTTGTTTGAAGTTCCTAAAAGTGTTTGGATATGATGACCAACCTCGTGTGCTGTGACGTAAGCTATTGCAAAATCGCCACCTTTTGCTCCGAAACGTGTTTTTAGTTCGTCAAAAAAAGTTAAATCCATATATAATTTTTGATCGCCAGGACAGTAAAAAGGTCCAGAAGCTGAAGTTGCACTACCGCAAGCTGTAGAAACCGCATCTGTGAATAACACCATTTTTGGTTCTTTATAATCCCCTAGATTGTAGTCTCTAAATATTTGGTTCCACACATCTTCGGTGTCGGCTAAAACAGTTGCCATAAAATCGCCCATTTCAAGCTCTTCGCTGGTTAAATCTCTTTGTTCTACTTGCTGAGTGGTTTGACTATTAGCTACCTGCTCTATGATTGGTGCTATTTGCTGACCAGTTTCACCTCCAAAAAGTTGCAATAAAATTACAACTACGGCAATAACTCCACCACCAGCTGCTACTTTACCTTTAGTTCCCATGCCGCGTTGGTCTTCAAGATTCCCGCTTTGTCGTCTACCTTTCCATTTCATAATTTTATATTTTTACTATTTTATTCCCAATCCTTTTGAGTTCTATAAACGACACCTTTAAAAAGCGCGACTAATTCTTCTCCTCGTTTTACTTCAATAATATTAAATCCTAATCTGTTTTTTACAGATTCTATTACAGATTCTGCTACAATATAATCACCTTCGTTTAAGGCTTCAATATGATTAATGCTTGTTTCGATAGAAACGGCATATTTACCATGGGTGTTTGCGGCAAATCCGAAAGCTGTATCTGCTAATGAATAACTGATGCCACCATGAGCTTTATTCATGCTATTTAGCATGTCGCCTCTAATGGTCATTCCGACTTTACAGCGTCCGATTTCACATTCTAGAATTTCTATGCCTAGCCACGTGCTGTAGGCGTCTTGGGAAAGCATTTTATGTGGAATTTTTTCTCCTTTCATATTCTGTTTTGTCATTGTGAGGACGAAGGACGTGGCAATCTCATTATGAGATTCCTTCACTTCGTTCGGAATGACCTCCTAGTTAAAAAACGTTTTATTTTCTTTTTTCATGTTACGTAATAACGGACTACAACGGTATCTATCTTCGTGATATTCGTTATACAATTCATCCATTTTATTTACGCACCAATCGATTCCTTTTTCGTCTGCCCAAGCCAATAATCCATTTGGATAATTGACACCTTTAGTCATGGCATTGTCTATATCTTCTGCGGATGCAATATTTAAAAATAAGGCATCTGCTGCTTCGTTGATGAGCATTACCAATACACGATCGAAAATTTGATTTTTCAAAAACTCTTCGTCTTCATAAGTTTCAAAAGTCTTTGTATTTGCATGGTTTGTCTCAATTATTTTTCCATTTTTATCATAATCATAAAAACCTTTTCCTGATTTACGTCCTAAATAACCTGCTTCTGAAAAGCGTTTTTGGGTTAATGATGGTTTATATCTTGGGTCGAAATAGAATGCTGTAAAAACAGTTTCGGTTACTGTGTAATTCACATCGTTTCCTATAAAATCCATTAATTCAAATGGTCCCATTCTAAAATCACCTAAAGATTTTAAACTATGATCTATCGTTGAAAAATCTGCTAATCCTTCTTCATAAATACGCAATGCTTCTCCATAAAATGGTCTAGCCACTCTGTTTACTATAAATCCTGGTGTGTCTTTAGCAACTGCTACAACTTTCTTCCAATCTTTAATGGTTTGTATGGATTTTTCAAGAACCTCATTTGATGTTTGAATGGCTGGAATAACCTCAACCAATTTCATTAAAGGTGCCGGATTAAAAAAGTGAATCCCTATACAACGTTCTGGTTTATTAAGTGATGCAGCAATAGATGCTATGGATAAACTAGAAGTGTTTGATGCAATAATACAATCGTCAGCAACATAGCTTTCTAATTCTGAAAACACTTTTTTCTTGATGTCAAGGTTTTCAATAATAGCTTCAATAGTAAGGTTTGAATCGGCTAAATCTTTTAGGTTGTTGACGTAAGCGATGTTTGACTGAATTCTATCTTTTTCAGGCGTATCAATTCTTCCTTTTTCAATTAAGCGATTCAATATTTTTTCTAGTGAGGCTTTTGCTTTATCTAAAGCCACTTGATTGGTATCGTATAACTTCACTTTACATCCAGACGTTGCAGCAACTTGTGCGATGCCACTTCCCATGGTTCCAGAACCTATAATTCCTATATTCATATAATTTCTATTATTGTGGATTCCTGCCTACGCAGGAATGACAAAATTATTTATTTTTTAATTGAGACCCTTCGACTGCTCTCGGGGTGACAGTTATCTAAAATGGTAGGTTTTTCACATCTACATTACCACCAGAAACAATAATTCCGACGTTTTTAGTTGCAAATTCTTCTTTATTTTTTAATACGGCTGCAAAAGCTACCGCACTTGATGGTTCTACAATAATTTTCATACGTTCCCAAATTAATTGCATAGCATTTATAATTTCATCTTCTTCCACACAAATTATTTTCTCTACATGTTTTTGAATGATAGGAAAATTACGATCGCCTAAATGTGTTCTTAGGCCATCAGCAATAGTTGCAAACGTAGTGTTTGTTTCTATTTTACCTGAAATTAATGAGCGATAGGCATCATCTACAGCTTTAGGCTCAGCACCAATCACTTTACATTTTTTTGAAAAATAATGTGTTGCCAAAGCGGTTCCTGCAATAAGACCTCCTCCTCCAATAGGTGCTAGAATAATATCTAAATTTGGTTGCTCCTCTAACAACTCTATCGCTGCTGTACTATTGCCATAAATAACCTCATCTTGATTAGATGGGTGAAAAAATGATGCTCTTTTTTCTTCTTTAATTTTATTAGCTGTTGCTTCTCTTGCTTGTGGTGTCGATTCACATTCTATGATTTCTCCCTCATAAGTTTTAACCGCATTTTTTTTGACTTGTGGTGCATTTTCTGGCATTACAATGTATGCCTTAACGCCTAATTTCTGTGCCGCTAATGACACCGCTTGAGCAAAATTACCTGACGAATGTGTCACCACTCCTCGCTGTTTTTCTTCTTCTGAAAGTGATAAAATGGCATTAGCTGCACCTCGCATTTTGAAGGCACCCATTTTTTGAAAGTTCTCACACTTAAAAAACAGATTACACCCTGCTTTTTCATTCAACAACTGAGATGTTAACACAGGTGTTTTGTGAATAAAGGGTTTTATTCGGTTGTGAATTTCTATGAGAGTTTGTCTTAAATCGAATGGATTGTCCCCTTGAGGGGACTTTAGGGGTGTTTTTAACGATTTCACCTTTTCTTCCAAAGACATCGAAACACTAAACATATTGTTCTTAACATCTCCATCAGTAAACCTAATAAATCTTACACCTAAATTTTCTAGCTTATTTTGCCGATTTAAATCTTCGAAATATCTATGGTCATGAGAATCACCATCAATTTCAATAGCTAGCATGAGCTCGTGACAATAAAAATCTACGATATAATCTAACATTGGTACTTGTCTATGAAACTGAACACCTAAAGCCTCATTCTTAATATTCTTCCACAACAATACCTCCGCCAAAGTACTATTGTTACGTAGTTGCCTAGCGTATTCTTTTAATTTTGGATTGTATGGAATTATATTATTTCTCACTCTTGTTTGATATTCCTAAAAGTTCTTTATCATTTGTTAAAACACCCCTAAAGTCCCCTCAAGGGGACAATACTCGGGTGAATAATTTTAATTTCCTTTAAAGTTTGGTTGACGTTTTTCTATAAATGCAGCGACTCCTTCTTTGTAATCTTCAGTTTGTGCTGCTTCAATTTGTAATTTAGATTCTAGGGTTAATTGCGATTCTAAATCATTTGTCATGGACTTGTTGAATAATTCTTTAATCATACCAAGAGCTTTTGTTGGCATGTTTGCTAGTTTCAAAGCTAGCTTATTAATCGTTTCTTCAAACTCTTCTGTTGGAACACATTTGTAAATCATGCCCATTTTTTCAGCTTCTTCAGCTCCAATTTTATCACCTAGCATCGCTAATGCTAATGCTTTTTGAAAACCGATTAGTCTTGGCAAAAAGAACGTCCCTGCACTATCCGGAACTAAACCAATTAAACTAAAGGCTTGAATGAAACTTACTTTTTCATGTGCGACAACAATATCACAAGCTAAAGCAATGTTTGCTCCCGCTCCTGCTGCTACTCCGTTTACAGCTGCAATTACTGGTTTTTTAATATTTCTAATTCTAGTAATTATTGGATTATAATGCTCTTCTAATATTTTTTTGAATCCAGGATTTAAATCTGGATCCGTCACTTCTTTTAAATCTTGACCAGCACAAAATGCTTTTCCATTTCCGGTTAAAACAATTGCTCTTACTTCTTCATTTTTTTCACAAGCATCTAATGTGTCGTGCAATAAAAATGCCATTTCACGATTGAAACTATTAAATACTTCTGGTCGGTTTAGCGTTATGTATGCTATTTTATTTTCTATTTTTAAAAGAATTGAGTTCATTTTATAATTTATTTTTAATTTAAAACACCCCTACAGTCCCCTCAAGGGGACAATCGTTCGATTTAGATTTTTAGTTTCAAATCTGACTTTTACTTTATTTTAAGCACTTGAAATAATCAAATGGTTCTTGACAATCGTCACATTGAAACTGCGCTTTACAAGCTGTGGAACCAAACTGACTTACTAATCTTGTGTTTTGTGAACCACAATTGGTGCACTTAACTATTCTTTTATCGTTAAGCAATACATCTTTATCTGCTTCTGCGCTTAAAGGTGCTGCAATTCCGTAATCTTCTAAAGCTTTTCTACCTCTTGGTGTAATCCAATCGGTGGTCCATGCTGGATGTAAAATCAATTCTACTTTAGACTCGTATCCGGCTTGTTTTAATGCTGATTTTATATCATCGCCAATCACATCCATTGCTGGACAACCACTATAGGTTGGTGTGATTTCGACTTTAACGATATTATTTTTTATAACCGCAGAACGTACCACTCCCATATCCATGATGGATAATACGGGGATTTCGGGATCGGAAACTTTTTCCAGAATTGGAATTAAGATTTCGTCTATGTTTTGTTCTGTTGTTTTCATTTTTTGAATTTGAAGTTGAAGTTGAAACTGAATTTGAAGTGTTCTTCTTTCAAATTCAAGTTCGATTTCAATTTCTTTTATTTTTTACCATTCCATATTAGGATAAGCACGTTGCATGTATTGAAGCTCTGCTAATAAATACCCTAAATGTTCGGTGTGAATCCCTTCTTTCCCTCCTTTTTGAAACCACTTCGATTCAGGTGTTTCAAGGGTTGATTCTTCTAAAACCGCACTCACTCGGGTATAATAAGCGTCTTTCAGTTTTGTAACATCAACACCTATTCCTTCTACAACCATAGCTTTATCTGCTTCAGTTTGATGAAATAACTCATCGGTATACGTCCATAAACCATCCATAGCTTCTTGCATTTTTGCTTTACTTTCCTCTGTACCGTCACCTAAACGCTTTATCCAATCTGAAGAAAAACGTTCGTGATAACTCACTTCTTTTATACATTTATTCGCAATTGCAGACAATGTTAAATCGGTGCTTTTTTGTAATTCGGCAAGAAACGCTAAATGGTACACATCGAATAAAAACTGACGCGCCATAGTGTAGGCGAAATTTGTATTTGGTTGTTCTACCAACAATACACTTTTATATTCGCGCTCTTTTCGAAGCATGGCGATATCGTCTTCTGTTCTATCGTCACCTGCTATTTTTGCAGCATATTGAAAATAGCTTCGCACTTGGCCAAACAAATCTAATGAGATATTTGTGCAAGCGATGTCTGTTTCTAAACTTGGACCATGACCTGTTAATTCTCCTAGTCTTTGACCTAAAATTAGGCTGTTGTCTGCTATGCCAAGTATATAGTTGTATAAGTTTTGTTTCATTTTAAATTGAAATTGAACTTGAAATCGAAGTTGAAAACTCACTCGAAATCAAAAAATCTAATTAATGTTTTTAATTCTTGTGACCATTATTCTAATTAATTGGTCATTTTCATCTTTTAAATTTGAAAGACTTTCCTCTGAAAATAATTGAGCTTTAGATTGAATATTCAAATTTCGTTAGCTCTCTCTTAATTCTTTTAAAGAAATTCTCAATTTATTTATTTTATCTTTATCAGTTCCAGCCCCTAATGCTTCTCCATAATTTAATGCTGAAGAACAAGATGAGCGTATAAGCTGTTTTGCTAAATAATCTCCTGCATAAGACAATGGCTTTTTATCATACAGAATAATTATTGCAGCCGCAAAATCTTCAAGTCGTTCTGTTAAATCAAATTTTATCCCATTCATATTTTCAGATTCAGATTCAATTTCGATTTCACTGTTACATATGTTTCACCTCGTCTGGCAAATCGTAAAATGTTGGATGACGATAAACTTTATCTTGAGCAGGCTCAAACATTTCACCATTGTGTTCTGGATTTGATGCTGTGATATTTACTGATTCCACAACCCAAATACTCACACCTTCATTTCGTCTTGTGTACACATCTCTTGCATTTTCTAAAGCCATTTCTGCATCTGCAGCATGAAGGCTTCCGAAATGACGGTGTTCTAATCCATTTTTACTTCTTACGAAGATTTCCCAAAGTGGCCAGTTTTTACTCATTATGAAATTGAATTTGAAGTTGAACTCGAAATTGAAATACATCAATCTAAAATTCAACCTATGTTTTTAATTCTTGTTACTATTATTCTAATTAATTGGTCATTTTCGTCTTTCAGACGTTTTAAATCTTCTTCTGAAAACAACCTTGCTTTAGTTTGAATATTTAAGTTTCTTAGCGATTCTCTTAACTCTTTTAAGCAAATTCTCAGTTTATTTATTTTATCTCTATCGGTTCCTGCACCTAAAACTTCACCATAATTTAAAGCTGAAGAACATGACGACCTTATCAATTGTTTAGCTAGATAATCGCCTGCATAAGACAAAGGCTTTTTATCATATAAAATTATGATTGTAGCTGCAAAATCCTCAAGTCTTTCCGTTAAATCAAATTTCCTGTCGCTCATTTTTCAACTTCAGTTTCAGTTTCGACTTCTTAAATTGCTTGTTTTTGTTTTCTTGCTTGTTTCTTTTCGGCATAAGCCATAGCTGCATCTCTAACCCATTCGCCTTCTTCCCATGCACCAACTCTTGCTTTCATTCGTTCTTTATTCATTGGTCCATGACCTTTGACCACTTGCCAAAACTCATCCCAATTAATTTCTCCGAAATCATAGCTTTGACGTTCTTCATTCCATTTTAAATCTGGATCTGGAATGGTAAGTCCAATTAATTCTGCTTGAGGAACCGTTTGGTCTATAAATTGCTGACGCAAATCATCATTCGATTTTCGTTTCAATTTCCATTTCATGGATTGTTCTGTATGTATAGATTCTGCGTCTGTAGGACCTAACATCATTAAGCTTGGCCACCACCAACGGTTTAAAGCATCTTGAGCTAACTCTTTTTGCTCCGGTGCTCCATTTGCCAACTTCATCATGATTTCAAAACCTTGACGTTGATGAAAACTTTCTTCTTTACACACACGAACCATTGCTCTTGCATAAGGACCATAAGATGTATTACAAAGTGGTACTTGATTTATAATCGCAGCTCCATCAACTAGCCAACCTACAGCTCCCATATCAGCCCACGTAATGGTTGGATAATTAAATATGGAAGAATACTTTGCTTTTCCGGAATGCAATTGTTCGTATAACTCATCTCGAGAAACACCTAAGGTTTCGCAAGCAGAATAGAGATACAAACCGTGACCGGCTTCATCTTGAACTTTTGCTAATAAAGCTACTTTTCGTCGCAACGAAGGTGCTCTAGTAATCCAATTGCCTTCGGGAAGCATGCCTACAATTTCGGAATGTGCGTGTTGCGACATCTGACGAATATGCGTTTTACGATATTTTTCTGGCATCCAGTCTTTAGGTTCGATTTTCTCGTCTCTTGCGATACGTGCTTCGAATTGTACTTCTAGATTTTTTATTTGTTCTTCACTCATTTTTTTAAGCTTTTAGCTTTTGGCTGTTGGCCTTTAGCTTGTTGAACTTTATTTTTTATTAGCTGTGGCTGTTGGCCTTTCGCTGTTGGCGCGTTAAGGATTGCAGCGTTATCCTTTTTTGTTTTTCTCAAAAAAGATTTAAGCGGAAAGCCTGACCCTTTTTAGGGTAACGCCAAAATTTTCATTTCAATTCATGAATTTGTTATTATTCATGAGACCCTTTTTTCAAAGGGACTTTTAGACATCAAAATCGACAACCACTTTTTCTGTTGTTGGTACAGCTTGACAACTTAATACTAGATTTTGTGATACTTCTTTTTCGTCTAGTGCGTAATTGATTTTCATCTCAACCGCACCATCGATGACTTTACATTTACAAGTACTACAAACGCCTCCTTTACATGCAAAAGGCAAATCTGCGCCTGCTCCTAAAGCGGCATCTAATATATTATCGTATTCCTTGGTCATGGTGAAAACGAATTCTTTTCCGCCATCGACAATAGTGACTTCGACCCCTTCTACATTTTGCTGAGCCAAACGCTCTGCTCGCTTTATATCTTCATCTGAAAGTCCGGTTACAAACAACTCATAATGCACGAGCTCTTTTGGTAATCCTGCATTGATGAGATATTCACTGACATAATTCACCATTTTTTCCGGGCCACACAAAAATACTTCACTTGTATCTGGAATATCAATAAACGTTTTTGTTAAAACCTGCATCTTTTCATCATCAAATCTTCCGTTGAACAATTCGATATCTCTACGCTCTTTAGTTAAGAAATAATAAATTTCGAATCTTCCGAAATAGGTGTTTCTAAGCTGCTCAAGTTCTTCCTTAAAGATAATGGATTTTGCCGTCTTATTAACGTAAAATAATTTACAAGTTGAATTTGGTTCAGCTTGTAAATGCGCTTTTACCATTGAAAGCACTGGTGTGATTCCGCTTCCTGCTGCGAAAAACAAGTAGTTTTTGGGCTTTGACGAGTTAACTTCTACACCAAATGTTCCGCTAGGTGACATTACTTCTAATTGGTCACCGGTTTTTAATTCGTCGTTTATATAGGTTGAAAATTTTCCGCCTGGAATCAGCTTTACAGCAACTTTCCATTGACCGTCTGATGGACTTGAGCAAAGTGAATACGAGCGACGTACATCTTCTCCGTTAATGTCTGCTTTTAAAGTTAAATGCTGACCTTGACGAAATTTGAATGCACTATGTAATTCCAAGGGAACTTCAAAGGTTATGACTGAAGTATCTTCGGTTTCCTTATATATATCTTTAATTTTAAGCTTATAAAACTGCGCCATAGATGTTGTTGAACTAACAAACTAACACTTGTTAGTTTGTTTGACAAAGTTAGTAAATAAATTTAAATTTATTTCACAACACCTTTTATAAGAATTTCATTGAGGTTATTGGTGAGTTCTTTAAGGTTTACATCTTCCTTTTTGGGAATCCATAAATAAAGAGAACGCAAGGTCGTTAAGATAGAAAACATCATTACGTCTGGTTTTATATCTATGATTTCACCTGAATTTACACCTTCGATAAGAATCGTTTTAAAATCGTTTTCATAATCGCTACGCAACTTTTTGTAATGATTTAATTGTGCTTCTAAATGCATCCAATCGTGATTTAAAGCTGCCATTCCATATATGTTTTGGCTTGAAATTTCGACATGAAGCGCAATGATTTCTTTTAGTTTTTCGATACAGGTAGCATCACTTGCTAAAACAGAAGTCATACCAACCGTAAATTTTTCTGCGATAGAAATAATAATACTTTCTAATATATCTTGTTTGGAATTGATGTGATTATATAAACTCGCAGCTTTGATGTTCATGGCTGTCGCTAAATCTCGCATAGTGACAGCACTATACCCTTTTTCTTTAAAGAGTTGAGCTGCAACTCTTATAATTTCTTCTTGACGTGTCTCTTGTTTCATAGCGCTCTAAAGTACTAAAATAGTCAGAATTTTAGGCGCATCGTAATTTTAATGTAACTTTGGTTACGAAGGCTTCCGTTAACTTTTCGGAAGTTTGCCTAAAAAGAAATACGATGGGACTATTTAATGCTTTATTTGGAAAACCGACTAATAACGTTGCAGAATACTTAGAAAAAGGCGCTGTAATTTTAGATGTTAGAACACCTAGTGAATACCAAGGCGGCCATATTAAAAACGCAATACATATTCCGGTTCAGGAATTGGGTAATAGATTTAATGAAGTTAAAAAATTAAACAAACCAGTAATTGCCTATTGTGCAAGCGGCATGCGTTCTGGTAGCGCAACTAGCCTATTAAAATCTAAAGGTGTTGATGCCATAAATGGTGGCGGAATAGGTAGTTTACAAAGAAAATTGAGCTAAGATTTAATCGAATATACGTTCTAAATTATTAAGTTCGCTTAATTCTGAAATAGGACTTTGATTATATTCTAGTGTCCAACCTAAAGAATTAGTCAGCATAAAGAACTTTGACAATTCGCTAATTAATCTGTTTTGTGCATTTGATTTCAAGTCGGACGCTTCAATCTTTTTCATTAGCGACTTTTTCACGGTCTCCTTTATACTATTATAGTCCTTGGCTTCAAACGGATTAAGATAATCTGCCTGCATATCGTAATACTCAAAATCTGGACTGATTTTAATCTCTTCTTTTGGAATACTTAGAATTTGAAGGGTTTTAGTTGCTTCATCAATTTTATATTCAATTTTACTTAAATCGTATCCAATAGTTACATCCGCATTTACGATGACTACAGCTTTCTTTTCGGCTGAAATTAAATCCCCGAAAACACCTTTAGAATTCTTATACGTAAACACCTCACTAAAATGCCCTTCGGTAACCACGAGTTTACCAACATTTTTAATTTGCTCTTGAATTAAAGCACTACTTTCTTTAAGTACAATTTTATCTGCCTGCTTATTATCACAGTATCTAAAAGTGAATACAACAACTAATGTAATTATGACACCAAATAGTATTTTTCGCATAGGCTAATTTAAACAAATTACAATTGAACAAACCCAAAATCAGGTATAATTAAATCTTGTTTTTTTGCTTTACGTCGTGATTGAACGTCCATTATCTATAAAAAACGCAACACACCTTATATAAATGCAAGTTAAGTAATTAGGCCATAAATTAGCCTTTAGAAACGCAAGTATTGATGCTTAAAAACGGATTATTTGCAACCCCATTAACCTAAAAAAAGTGATTATTATGATTAAAAACATAAGCATATTACTCGTCCTACTTTTGACTACTATTAGTTATGGTCAAAAAATTACATTACTTCAAAACACCAACCCAAAAGCTAAAGAATTAAGACATGGTTTAAATGCCACTATGGATAGCTTAGTATTGGAATGTGATTCGAAAATTCAGAAAGTTGAAATTTTCAATGAAGATTACGAACAAATAGTTATAGTCGAAGCTAACAAAACAAGAATTTCTTTAAAAGACATTCCTATAGGTAATTTTATCATTGAGACTAAATTAGCAGAAAAGATTATAGTTTTAGATTTAGCAAAACATAAAGATTTTTATAATATCTCTAATTCAAACACATCTCGTAATACAGAACACATAATAGAAGGAAAAGGCATGATGTTAGATGAAGAATTAAACGTCATTAAGAGTTCCCCTAACAAAAGTATAGCGTTTCTTTTAACTCGTGGAGGCACCAAGAATCATACCACCAAAAATCAAAAATACTTTTGGATTGAAGCACAAATAAATAACGATAGTGGCTCTAGTAAAACAATGCGTTTGGTAGATCAGAAATCAGTAGAAACTATGATTCTCAGACATAAACTTGAAACAAACAGTGATTCTGGAAGATTAAATAAATTAACTGTTTGGGAGGTCTATAAAAAAAGTGAATTTATGGAGAATCAGGTTTCGAACCCAGACTTTGTTTATTCAGCTACAACGGATCTATTTAATCCTACTCCTTATTATTCAACAACTAATAATCTTCAAAGTTTATAACTATCTGACAACTGATATTGAATTTTAAATATTTCGTTTTCATGGTTTTCAATGGAACTAGATCGTATTTCAAGATTAAATTACAGCACTTTATACGATAATATATGTGTTATATCGATCGTCATAGCACGTTAGCTACAAAAATTCACCACGCATCTATTATTTAATGTAACACATTAAAAAGCCAATAACTTTGTACATAACATTAAAGCAATCTAATTGATTTGTTTGGTGTTAAAATTGTTTCCCAAAACAAAAAACCTACTTATTATGAGACTACTATACTTCATCGTATTGTTCTTTTTGTCGTCCTTAGTTTATGGTCAAAAATCCGTTTTACTTCAAAACACTAATACAAGAGCCAAAGAGCTTAAGCACCACCTTAACCAAACTGAAGACAGTATAGTCTTTAAATGCGACCGTACTATTTACGAACTCATGATTTTTAATGATGATTTTGAGCGCGTTATAAAAGTTAAAGATACTGTCGCAAAAATCCAAATTTCGGACATACCGGTTGGACGCTACGCTGTTGAAGCCGTACTACGCGATAAGTTAATTATTATTACATTATTAAGAAACGAATCTTTTGGGCTAGAAGAACGAACTCCGTCAATAACTAACAAAACGAATCTTAGTGGTAAAACGTTAGTACAACTAAAAACAATCATTGCTAATGCGGAAAATCCACCTAAAAAGTTTAAAATACTTGCCAAACACCCAGTAAAACTAGATTCTTTAGCTCAAAACATACCCTATGGATCTGAAAGCAATAGAAGTCAAACCGACTTGAGATTATCTGGAAAAAAAGCGACTCCCGCTGAACAAACAGTCCAAGAAAAACTTACCGCTAAAAAAAACACTCTGATTAGCAATAGAATTCCTTTATATAAAGTCGAGAGCGTAAAATCTACAAAACCCAAACTACCAACGAGGAGAATAGCGAATTCCATAACCAACAACGCACATTCTAACTATTGGGTCATTTATAAAATTAACAATGGCTCGAGTTCTGAAAAGGTACTAAAAATAGCAGATCAAAAAACCGTTGACCGCATGATACAAAAGATAGAAATTGACATGAAAACCTCAACCGGTCGATTAAATGAACTTACGGTTTGGCAAATCTATGACACAACTAACTTTGTACAACACAAAAGAAAAAACAGAACAAACTATATGAACATAGAATCAGATAGCTTTAATCTTGTTCCTTATTACAAAGTAAATCATGATTTAGGTGAGTAATAAATAATATTACTTTTTAAGCTCTAATTTTTCAGCGAAATAATCACAAAAATCTTTCATAGTTTCTGTCATTTTTTCGTCTTGAGTTGCTCTTAAAAAAGAATCGCTCATTGTCACTAAAGTTTGATGAAAGAAAAGTTTCATTTCATCTACGGGCATATCTTTCGTCCACAGGTCTATTTTCAATGTTTCTTGCGCATTACTATCCCAAACAGACAACATAATCGCTTTAGCCTCTTCATTATCTACTCCACCGTCTTGAGCTGACCAGTTTAATTTTTCTGGCACTCTATTCTCATCGAGTTCTACGTTTAATACTATTTTAGATTTTATAACTTTAGACATTACTTTTTTGGTTTAAATTTCGATTTTCTAAATATCTCCTCAGGTTCAGTTTGCATAATTTTTATAATATCATCACCTGTAGTTTCTGCGTAAGCTTTTACAATTTGCCAGCCCATATATTGACCTAAACGCCCTGGAGACTCGTTATCTAACTCCAAATAAAACTTTGTGAACGGAGCATCTGCAATAAAGCGATTTGGCAATTTAGGATCTGTACTGTATAATAATTCTTTCTCAATAAAATAACTCCAGATCTGACTTTCATTCGCTTCTGCCCACTTTATCTGATTTTCAGAATAACCCATTTTTTCAGCATCTGTTTTAAACGGAATCATTACATCTTTAAAGTAAAGTAATTTTCCGAAGTAAATCATCTCATCTAACAATGCTTTTCTAGTAGATTGAAAAGCATATTTCTTTGCGTAACCATCCGCTAAATCCACTACAATTTGTTCCTCTGTAAAGTTTTTAGCCAAATACGCCGGTATATTACCATCTACATAAAACCGATGCTCTTCCCCTAAGTAATTATCGAGTGCTACTAACGCAATACTGTCTGTAACAATAACATTATCTCTATACTGCACATTATTAGTTAAGGTGATTACTCTTGGCACAGAGAACACTTTATCATAATATTTAATATGCTGAAACATGGAAACTAATTCTTCCTTTGTGTTCTTAAAATCTTTAAAAGTCTGATTAACCTCTTGTAAAATTTCGTTCTGTAGGGTGTCTTCCATTCTTTGAATCACAATAGAGTCTGGCACATGCTTAGAAAAGAAAAAAGGATAAGCCTCTTTTAGCTTTGGCAAATCTTTGGGTGTCGCTTCAAAAAATGCTTTATCAAAACGTTCTACTGTAAAATCGACTTCAACTTTAGCAATTTCTTCTTTAACTTTAGATTCCTCATTACAGGAAAGCATTATAAATCCTAATAATAAAATAAAGTAAATTCTTATCTGCATTTGGTAAAATATTTTTAATCCTAACTCGATTACGTTATTTTTGTTGTGCAAAGGTACACTTCTTTGTTTTAAAAATTAAAAAATTATGCAATCCGAAAACGTAGTAAATCACATTGTAAATTGGCTAAAAGACTATGCCACAAAAGCCAACGTAAATGGTTTTGTTATCGGGATATCTGGAGGAATTGATTCTGCAGTAACCTCTACACTTTGCGCCAAAACGGGCTTAGACGTATTATGCATAGAAATGCCAATTCACCAAGCTCCAAGTCATGTAACAAGAGCCCAAGAGCACATTTCGTTTTTAAAAAGTAAGTTTCCTAATGTAAAAGATACCGTTGTAAATTTAACACCCGTCTTTGAAGAATTTAAAACTGAGGTCAGTTTAGATGGTAAACAAACCACAGTAGATATGGCTTTAGCCAATACAAGAGCTCGTTTACGAATGACAACCTTATACTATCACGCAGGACTTTTAGGCCTTTTAGTGGCAGGTACGGGTAATAAAGTTGAAGATTTTGGTGTTGGTTTTTACACAAAATATGGTGATGGTGGTGTTGATTTAAGTCCTATTGCCGATTTAATGAAATCAGAAGTTTACGACATTGGTAATTATCTAAACGTACCACAATCAATTATAGAGGCTGCTCCTAGCGATGGTCTTTTTGGTGATGCTCGTAGCGATGAGGATCAAATCGGAGCATCTTACCCAGAATTAGAATGGGCTATGCAAGTAACGGAAGACGGAAAAACGGTTACTGATTTCGAAGGACGAAAACGTGAAGTAATTGAAATCTATTTACGTTACAATTCTTCCAATAAACACAAAATGAACCCAATACCGGTTTGCGAAATTCCTAAAAATTTAAAATAATTATTGCATTTCACCAAACAAATTAGCTAAATTATTTAATTTTTAACTATTTTTACTCAATAAGCATCCATAAAGTTTTTGAAATTAACATTATCTATAATAATAATTAACCCTAACCAAAAACCAAAATACAATTATCATGATACATATTCTGATTGTAGATAGTCATCCGATTGTGAGAACAGGATTAGAACTATTCTTAAACAGTAAAGCAGATTTTAAAGTCATCGGTAGTTTAGGAAGTGGAATTGAGATATTTGAATTTGTAAGACGCCATAAAGTTGACGTTATAATATCTGAAGTCGATTTGCCAGAACTTAATGGAATTACTGCAATGAGAGCTATAAAAAAAGAAAATAAGTCTGTACAAGTTTTAATGTTTAGCAATCAACCTGAAGAAATTTATGCGATAAGCACAATTAAAGCAGGTGCATCTGGCTACTTAAACAAAGGTGCGAGTGTTGATGAACTCGAAACTGCAATACGAAAGATTAGTGCTGGAGAAACGTCTCTTAGTGAAAAAATGGATAAACACTTCCGCTATGAAGATACGCGCAAAAGTAGAAGCCGCATGTTTAAAAAGCTTTCCACTAGAGAAATTGAAGTTCTAAAACTACTATCTATTGGTCGCAAAAACAAAGAAATTGCACAAGAGCTAGATATTAATGAAAAAACCGTTAGTACATACAAAGCGAGATTGTTTAAAAAGCTAAATGTAACGAATATCGTAGATTTAATTCACCAAGCAAAACACCACAATTTAACCTAACAAACTATTTACTTAGCCCAAAACTTTACCTAACTTACGAGATAATAACATTTTGAGACCAACGTAGTCTTTTACATCCTCCATAACCGCACGTATATCTACGTTTTCTTTCAAGGTTTCATTTTTATATTCGGCAACCTTTTGGTCAATTAAATGACAGCGCAAACTTAAAATAGTTTGACTCACCAGCTGTGACACAGAATCTTTCTTTTCTTTAGGTATAATTAGATTACGCTCCCAATCGTGAAGATTATAGCGCTCATCCTCCATTAAAATACTTGTGACTGTACTTGCAGACTCTTGATCTAATTGATTAATGAAATTTTTGGTTGAAAAACCTTCCTCTTGATTCAATCTATCAATAATAGAATAATAAAGTGCTTTAAATTGTGGATTAGAAAATTGCATTTCGTCTTCTTGAAGATCTAAATATACTTTTTCAAATACGCGCGCTTCATGTTTTGTTGGCTCTAAAAGCAACTCGCCTGAGGTCTCGTCCTCTTGTAAAATTAAATCTTCAAATTCCTCGGTCCTATCACCATATAGCATCAAGATTTCAATAATCTTTTTTTCTAATTCATATTGAATATCAACTTTTGGCTTACGACTAGGCTCTTCATTCCTAAAAACTTCAAATGGAGGTTCATTTGGGTCAGAAGAACTCGATGAAATATAAGATTTGGGTTTATTATTATCCTGAGCCTGTTTATTATTAATTTGTGCTAAAGTTGTAAATAGAACATTCTCGCTTATATCCATAATACGCGCACATTCTTGAATGTAAATTTCACGTTTTATTTGATCTGGAATCTTAGCAATACTGTTCACGATTTCGCGAATGGTCTCCGCTTTTTTAATCGGATCATTATTAGCCTCCTTAACTAAAAGCGAGGCTTTAAACTGAATAAAATCTTTGGCATTACCTTCCAGATACGCATTAAGTTCTTCTAAGGTATTCGATTTAGAAAAACTATCAGGATCTTCCCCATCAGGAAACGTACAAATCTTAACATTTACACCTTGCTCTAGTATTAAATCAATACCACGAATCGACGCTCTAATTCCTGCTGCATCACCATCAAAAAGCACGGTAATATTATTTGTTAGTCTATTAATTAAGCGTATCTGATCTGGGGATAAAGCCGTACCTGAAGAAGACACAACGTTAGTAATACCCGTTTGATGAAATTGAATGACATCAGTATAACCTTCGACTAAATAACAATTATCTTCTTTTGCTATCGTTTGTTTTGCATGATATAGACCATATAATATCTTACTTTTGTGGTAGATTTCACTCTCTGGTGAATTTAGGTATTTAGCCGCTTTTTTATCATTAGTTAAAATACGTCCACCAAAACCAAGAACACGCCCACTCATACTATGAATAGGAAACATTACTCGGCCTTTAAATCGATCGAAACGTTTTTCTCCTTTAACAATAGTTAAACCCGTTTGCTCTAAAAAATTGAGTTTATACCCTTTTCCCAAAGCATCATCGGTAAAGGCTTGCCACTCATCTAACGAATACCCAAGATCAAATTTCTTAATGGTTTCTTCGGTAAAGCCACGCTCTTTAAAATAACTTAAACCAATAGCTTTCCCTTGGTTTGTTTTGTGTAAGACATTCTGAAAATAGCTACTCGCATACTCACTTACCAAATACAAGCTTTCTCTGTTATCCGCTTGTGCCTTTTCTTCGTCGGTACGTTCGGTTTCTTCTATTTCAATATTGTATTTTTTAGCTAAATATTTTATAGCCTCAGGATACGTAAAATGCTCGTGCTCCATTAAAAATGTCACCGCATTACCACCTTTTCCACTCGAAAAATCTTTCCAAATTTGTTTTACAGGAGATACTACGAAACTCGGAGAGCGTTCTTCACTAAAAGGACTTAAACCTTTATAGTTTGTACCTGCTTTTTTTAACTGTACAAAATCGCCAATTACCTCTTCAACGCGAGCGGTTTCAAATACTTGTGCAATAGAATTTTGTGAGATCAATTTTAGAGTTTTAGCAAGTCTGCAAATTTAAGATAAAACAATTTGTATTAAAAGCTATTCGCAAAAACTAATTTGATTTTGTTATAAAAACCCACAATTGCAGATTGATTTTATAAAAACAAAAAGCCTTAATCTAAACTCGATTAAGGCCTTTTAACACTCAAAAATTGATTGATTGATTGATTGATTGATTGATTGATGATTGATTTAATCCATATCGAAACGTATTCCTACCGAAATATTATTCTGATCTATTAGTTGATCTTTAAATATTGGACTAAGATCATACTTTACATATAAGGCAATATCACCCAAAGCTACATAACCACTTAATCCATATACAAATTCACTAACTTCAAAACCACCACGTTGTTTATTTTTTATTCTATCTCCGTCTTCCTTGTACTTTAATTTTTGCATGCTACCAATATTAAGACCGGCATATCCACCTAACCCGACTTTTAGCTTTTTGTACGTTGAATATCTAAAGTAATCGTCTTTTTCAATTTTTTTAGAAGGCCCAAATTCTATATGCATTGGAAACACTAAATTGGTCGTTCTAAATTTTGCTTTGTTTAAGTCTGAAGGAAATTCTTGAAGTGCTATCTCACCATCAGTATTCACTAAGTAATTATTGTCTTTCATTTCAAATTTATTCCATTGAAACGAGAAGCCGTATTTTAATCTCCAGAAATTAGTGTTTTCAAAAAGTCTGGTTTTCCAAGCATAGCCCAACTCAAAGAAATCAGAATTTTCTATTTTGTATGGTGAATCGTCTAAGCTCTGCCCTTCAATTATAGCATTGTTAAATCCTAATGCGAAAACAACATTTGTCGTAGTACGTCTGTCGTATTTTCTCGGCTTATCATTAGATTTTTCACCAAAGTAAACAAAGCTTTCTTTATCCTCTTCTCCTCCACCTATTCTAAGCACAAACCCATCTCCGTCACCATCCTCTGCATCATAACCATCATCGTTACGCTCTAACAATGCAATTTTATTGTCTATGATCGCTAAACGGTTTTCAATATTTAAAGCTCTGTTTTTTGCTGCTTCTTTTTTTAAATTTTCTGCTTCTGAAGCTGTTATTTTTCCATCATCTAAACGTTTATTTATTGCTGCTACTTCAGATTTTAAAAATTCGCGCTCTTCATTCTCAATATTTGTTTTGAGTTCTTTAAGTGCATTAATTTTTAGTTGATTTGATGACGTTTGCGTGCTGTCAATCTTTGTGTCTTGTGCCTGTACTGTTGTAAATGTTAGTGCGATCACTAAGCATACTACTAATCTGGTAATGTTGTTCATAACTGTTCGTTTTTTGATTTATTGATTATTGATGTTTACTTCGGTAACGCTAGTAACCAAAATAATTTGATTTTTGATTTAGTGATTTCGATCTGCAACCGCAGTTCTTACCGTTTCGTAGCTCTCTTTTAAAGCTTCAAAAACTCGGCTTCTAAAAGATTGTCCCATTTCGTCTTCAACGCTCATTAATAAAGTATTTGCATCTACCGCTATTAAGATTTCGTTTTTTAAGTTGTCCTTAAAAAGTTCTTTGCTTGCTATTTTTAATAAAGAATCAATTTCTTGATCTGTAATTGTCGTATTCTTCGATTTTATAGTTGTCACGGCTTCTGCAACCGCCATTTTTAGTTTTGCCTCTTCTAAAAGACGTTGTGTTTCGTTATTTAACTGCTCTTGCTGATTTAAATTAACAGGTTCTTCAACTGGTTGACTTTGGTTAGCAAGTTGAGTTTTTGGCTCAGGCTTTTTCTGAATCACTTTTTTATGATCTATAATTTTTGATTCTTTAACCGCTGGAAATGTCTCTTTTAACGCTTCAATACTGTCGTCTTCATTGACGATTTCTATCGCTTCTTTTTGAATAGGCTCTAGTTGTTTATTATTTAACTGTTCATTAATAACGTCCTCTTTAACGATTTGAGGCAATACATTTTGCGATTCATTTGTGCTAAAAAACTGTGTTGATATCGCTATCATAATAATTAAACCTGCTGCTATACTCAACCACCAGAAAATTGGTTTTTTTGATGAATTGTCTTCTGCATCTAGACGCTCAGATAGTTTAGACCAACTTTCTGATGATGGTGTCAACGTGCGCTTTTCTAGCTTATCTTTTATATTTTCTTCAAACTTAATTGGTGCCATAACTGTTGTTATTTAATTCTTTTAATTTTTTCTGAAGCATCTGTCGTGCTTTAAATAGTTGCGATTTAGAAGTCCCTTCAGAAATTTTTAATAATTCGGCAATTTCATTGTGTTTATACCCTTCAATCGCATACATTACAAAGACCATTCGGTACCCTTCTGGCAAACTATCTATAAGTTGTTGTATTTCTGCAACTTCAATATTTGTATTAATGTTGTTTGATGAACCTTGATCTAAAAAATCATCTTCAACAGCGAATTCAATTTTCTTTTTTTGCCTTAAATAGGATATGGATTCTCTTACCATAATTCGCCTTATCCAACCTTCAAAGCTGCCTTCATGTTTATAGGTCTTCAAATATTTAAACACTTTAAAAAAACCATTCAACATTACCTCCTCAGCTTGGTGCACATCCTTAATATAGTATCTGCAAACACTCAACATTTTTGGAGCATGCAACTCGTACATTATATGCTGTGCTTCACGATTTTTATTCGCTGCACGCTCTATGAGTTTTGTTTCATTTTTATGAAGTTGTATAACTTTCATGGTTGGGTTTAAATTCTGAATACGTTCAGATGCCTTTCTATTTATAAAGACGCAATTTTGTAGCCAAGGGTTGCTTGGGAAGTGAAAAATAATTAAAATAATTTTTAATTACTTGATTTTAAGTTGTTTGAAAATTATTTTTTTCGATCAATTACATAATCGACCATAAGATTAAGAGATGCTTTGTATGGTGACTCTGGGTAATTTGCCAATATACCTAAGGCTTCTTCTTGAAATGCTTTCATTTTAGAAACCGCATATTCCAATCCTCCTTTTTCCTTTACAAAAGCAATAACCTCATTAACTCGCTTTTTATCTTTATTATGATTTTTAACCGAATTAATTAACCAAGATTTTTCTTTCTTGGTACAGTTATTTAAGACATATATTAAAGGTAAGGTCATTTTTTGCTCTTTAATATCTATACCGGTAGGTTTGCCGATAGCTTCTTTTCCATAATCGAACAAATCATCTTTAATCTGAAATGCCATACCAATTAATTCACCAAACTTTCGCATGGTTTCTACTTCTGGCGAATTTGGTTTTACTGAAGCGGCACCCAAACTACAACAAGCCGCTATTAAGGTCGCTGTTTTTTGTCGGATGATTTCATAATAAATAGCTTCGGTAATATCTAGTTGTCTAGCCTTTTCTATTTGAAGTAATTCTCCTTCGCTCATTTCGCGTACTGCGACGGAGATAATTTTTAGTAAATCGAAATCATTATTATCTATAGATAACAACAACCCTTTAGATAGAAGAAAGTCACCTATAAGAACAGCAATTTTATTTTTCCATAGTGCGTTAATAGAAAAGAAACCACGTCTTCGGTTACTATCATCTACCACATCATCATGAACCAATGTTGCGGTATGAATAAGCTCAATTACCGAAGCACCACGATATGTACGCTCACTTACCTCACCATTATTCATCATTTTAGCCACCAAAAACACAAACATAGGTCGCATTTGCTTCCCTTTTCGGTTTACTATGTAATGTGTTATCCGATTAAGCAGTGCGACCTTACTCGCCATGGAGAGTTGGAACTTTTGCTCAAAAAGATCCATCTCATAGGCGATTGGTAGTTTTATTTGTTCAGTTATTTTCAATTGAAAAATGCGTATAAAACAAACGTACTAAAAATGCTTTTGATATACTATTTTACAACTTAAATTTAGGATTTGTTTCTATACAATGTTTTGTCTATGCTTTTAATCATTTCAGGCTTATCTAAATCTAGACCTATAAAAGATGTCACTTTATCTAAAACCTGATCTGTATTGAAAAGCACCTCTTTATAATCTACATAAATAAGCTCTACGCCTGGTTCATTATCTTTCCAAACCTCTACTTGGCTTAAATGTTTGTTATAAGATTCAAAAAGTTTAACAGATAGAATGTCAGAATTTTTACCAACCATTTTTTGCTGAGATTTCACAACTTCAGTTAAATCTCTATTCATGAAAATAACCTTATACCTATATTTAGGATCTAAAAACTTAAGTAATGGCGCCACTACCTTTACAGTTTTATTCTGCGCCTTACCTAACCAAGAATTATCTTTATGCAAAGCCATAACAGGCTCATATTCATAATACCCTTTAGGGTTTGATTCATCAGATTTTCTATTTCCGTCGGTTAGCACATCTATACCTCCATTATTTAGCATTTGCATCATTACAGACGTACCGGAACGTGGTAAACCAGAAACAATTATTATTTGATCTTTTCTAAATTTATATTCTGCTTTATCAATTAAACTTATCGGTTCACTAAGTTTTTCATTAATATTTTCAATTGCTTTTACCGCTCTTTGATGATCCTTTGGTTTTAACTTGGAAGCAGTTTCATAAGCCATTTTAGCATTTTCTAAATCCCCTAACTTTTCTAAAGCTTGCCCTAAAGTGTAATGTGCTGCCGGAAAATACTTAACCAACTCTATTGCTGTTAATGCATGTTCTGCAGCTTCTTCATAATCTTTAAGCACAATTAAAATATCTGCTAATGCTTGATGTGATTTTGCATTATCAATCTCAAAAACTAGTGCTGACTGAAAAGCAGCTTTAGCATTTTCAAATTGACTTAATCTTTTATATATTTTACCTATCTGGTACCAGACTAATGAATTTGGGTTTTTATTTTTAGCATCTTCTAAACATTTTAAAGCAAGATGAACTTTTCCTTTTCCTAATAAAATTTTAGCTTCAGACACCAAAGTGTTTAGCTCAAATTTTTTATCAAAATTTCGCAAATTGTTAAGATAAACTTCTGCGGCATCATAATCATGTTCTGCAAGTGCTAAAGAAAGTAAATCCATGTAAAATGGAATCGTATCCACAACAGTATCTCCAACTTTAAAACCTTGAGTCGTCAACATGTCTTTATTCTCACCTTCAAATGCATTTTCATCATAAGTAGGGTATGGATAATTTATTAACTCTAAAAGTATTCTTTTAGACTCAGAGTAGTCTTTTTTACCTAAAAACACCCTAGCCAAATTATGTTTTAAATCGCAACTTGTTTTAAGTATGGCTATTTCTATATTATTATCAGGTTTTTCAATATAACCCAAATCTATTAATTGTTGCATGGATTCTTCTTCATCTAACAAATCGCTTAAATCTGACTCATGTTCTCCAAAATCTCCTTTTACATCCTCCCAACTATCAATATAATTTACCTTTTTAGGCTCTTTAAATATATCTAAGGCAACTTTACCATCCATATCTTTTCCCACAGGCAAACCATATATGTGCAAAATTGTTGGAGCGACATCAATTAAGCTTAAACCAAAAATTTTTTCATTTTTCTTAATATTAGGACCTGCAGCAACGAACATACCAAATTTACGATGCTCTAAAGCTGGAGCTGCTGGGTATTTAGGCATTTTTAAAATTCGGTTATTCCCAGATTCATAACCATGATCAGACATTATAACAATAGTTGTGTCTTCACCTGCTAAGTCCACCATTCTTTCTAACATCATATCTTGATACATATAAGCTCCATATATAGTATCCTTATAAATTTCAAATTTACTTTGTGGTATCTGCTTTAATTTAGGCGGATGATATTTCATAAAGGCATGGCAAAAATGATCTATTAAATCATAGTACACAGCCATAAAATCCCATTCTGTAGTCCTCATCAGGTTAGTCGCAGCAGCATGTACAGATGTATTCTCTGCCAACATCTTTGCAAAACTATATAAACTTTGTTCTTTTTCTTGATCAATCTCAGCAGCTTTTGGTATAAAAGGTAAAATATGAGCTTCTGTAACTTCATGAGGAAATAAGCGTAAATCATGAAGGTCTTTGACCAAATCTTCTGGATGGATTGTACCTTTTACAATTGGACTCTTTTTATTAGGATCTTTATTTACTTTTTGAAATTTATCTGAGACCACTACACCTTTTATAGGTTCTGCAGGAAAACTAGGCCACCAACCTACTACATTACTCTTTAAACCCTGATTATGAAAAATATTCCATAAAGCTCTAGATTTTCTTGAATTTACAGTTACAGGCCTAATCCCCTTTCTATCAGGAGAAACTTCTATAAACCCTAATACTCCATGTTTATCTGGTGTTTTCCCAGTAGCAACAGTACTCCAAAGCATAGGTGAATATGGAGGATTCATGGTGCTCATGTTACCATAAACACCACGGTCTATTATTTTTTTTAAGGCTGGCATCCGCCCTTTTGCTAAAAGCGGGCCAATAATTTTCCAATCTGCAGCATCCCATCCTATTAACAGTACTTTATCTTTTTTCATCCGTGTTTCCCTTAGCTTTTTCTATATTCTTTTTCACCTTTCTCCATTCTCTTATTCCAATATCTCCCAAGGCAAGTAATCCTAAAGATCCTTTCTCTGTTATATTAAAGTTATTTGCTTTAACTGAATTATCATTATCAATAGTCATAAAAAGTAATTTTACATAAAAAAACAAAACATAATACTGAAAACCTAATTTTTAGATTTTTGAAAAAATAATTTATTAAATCCTTAAAAATAATAGCATTATTTACTAATGCGACAAAAAAGACACTCAGTCTTAGCATTTTAAACTCATAACCCAACAAGATTTGCATTTTTTAATTATATTACTTTCTTTAACTCTTAATTCACTCTTTTATGAAAAAAATTACTTCTAAAAATTTATCAAAAAAATTAGCCAACTATGGTGCTTTATCACTCGCTATTGGTGGCTTAACAGATGTAAGTGGTCAAATTATTTACACAGATGTAGATCCTGATTTCACTGGAGGTGTCACAATTAACTACGGATTAGATCTTGATAACGACGGAACTGTTGACTTTAATATACTTGCTGGTGCAACATATTCTTCTGGTAATTTTGTTCAAATTAGTAACGCTTCAATTTCTTCAAATTCAATTTTAGGATCACAACCATCTTTTGTTTACCCTTTTGCTTTGGATAATGGAGCTGCTATAAGCTCTGCACAGACATCATTTTACAGTGTAGGTACATTAAACTATGGTAGTTGCTA
Organism: Winogradskyella thalassocola; assembly: GCF_900099995.1. Classification (GTDB taxonomy): domain Bacteria; phylum Bacteroidota; class Bacteroidia; order Flavobacteriales; family Flavobacteriaceae; genus Winogradskyella; species Winogradskyella thalassocola. The sequence goes on along the minus strand of NZ_FNCZ01000010.1, from coordinate 64,433 downwards.
TGGTGGTGTTGGAGGAAGTAATTGGTGCGGTGTAACTGATAAATATTTAGGTCTACGTTTTCAAATTGCAGGAAACACACATTACGGTTGGGCAAAATTAGACGTAAGCGCATCTGGTGATAGTTTTACAGTTAAAGAATATGCTTATAATGCAACTGCAGGTGAAGCTATTCAAGCAGGTCAAACCTTAAGTGTTGACCAGTTCGCTATAACAAAAGTTAGGATTGTGGGTTTAGATAACTCAATAGGATTATATAATTTGCCTGAAAACACAAATTATAATGTATATGATATTTCTGGAAAATCTATATTAAATGGCTCAATCAATGACCACAGCTATGTCATTGAAGCAAAAGGATTTTCACAAGGAGTTTATATTGTAGAGTTAGAAGATACGTTTACGAATTCAGTAATTCGCAAAAAAATAGTATTATAACATATAATAACCTTAATAAAAAAAACACTTCAATATTCTATTGAGGTGTTTTTTTTTTGCAATATAAATGGATGACTCTACATTTAAATCCCCCTCCTTAATTGTTGCTATTTTATAAAAAAACTGGACTTCTACAGAAACAAAATATTTCAAAATAGATAGGCTAATTCTGATGAGATAAAAAAGCTTACTATGCTATAATCGTTAGTAGTTATATCCTCAATAACAACTTAGTCAGTTTTCATTATTGAAATAAATTTTCAATTAAATTAAAATTCATAGAATAAACTACTTTATAAAGAATACATTCCTTAATTATATTTAAAAGTAATTCCACTTATTTATAAAATGGGAATTATAGAATTTTAACTTTTACTACTCAGAATAATTTGTAACTTTATCCCTACTAATTAAAAAAAATCAAAAACACATGAAAAAAATTACTTTATTATTATTAACATTATGCGTAAGCTTTATGAGCTATGCTCAATTCCCAGAAAGTTTTGATGGAGGCACCACAATACCCTCTGGTTGGGCTGTTTATGATAATGGTATTGGAACCACGCACTCTTGGACCGTAGATGACGTTAATGAGAACGTATCTGTAAGATGGTCCGAGATTCTTCCTGCTGGACAGATAGCAGAAGATTGGATTGTTACACCTCAAGTAGCCGTCACAGCAACTACAAACTTGTTGACATTTGAAATGACGGATTTTAATGCTCCTGATTATAACTCTCAAGTTACCGTTAGAATTTCTACGGATGCCAGCCAAACTAATACTTCGGCTTTTACTACTGTTTTAACAATAGATGAGTTAGATACCAATGGTGGTGGTTTCTTGCCTTGGTCTGTAGACTTATCTACTTATATAGGAAGTTCAGTTTATGTAGCATTTGTTATGGAGAATAATGATGGTGATGGTTGGGCACTTGATAATGTTGATTTTACAGTAGCACCTACTTGTGCTAATCCTGTTGCTACTTTTGATGCTTTCGCACAGTCAACTGTTGATATATCAATGACAACCGCTAACAATTATGACATAGAATGGGGTGTTTTTCCTTATACGCAAGGTGGGGGCGGAAGCACAGCTACAGTTACAGCTGATGACAGCTACCAATTAACGGGATTAATACCTGGGGCTTCTTATAACGTTTTTGTAAGACAAAATTGTGGTGGCGGAGATTACTCTGAATATATTGAATTAATTGTAGGCACAAGTCCATCTAATTCCATCCCTTTTAGCGAAGATCTAGAAGCAGAAGCTAACCAGGCTTTATTATTGAATCTTGGACTTTCCTTTGCAGGTAATGGTGATTGGAATTATAATGTAGATGACACTACTGATGGAGATACTACTAATGATTATGCATACGATGGAGTTGCATCAATATTCTCGAACAATACTACAACTACTGTAGATGCTGACGCTAGATTGTATGTAGGTCCTTTTAATCTATCAACATTAAATGAATATACTTTCTCGTTTTTTCAAAGAAATATAGCTACATCTTCTTTTACTAGACCAAATAAAGATATTGACATTACTATCTCAACTAGCAATGACGGTACTACTGACACTGTTATACTTTCATTAGATGATTTAGATAATATAACTTACACACAACGTATGGCAACTTTCACTCCAACAGTTGATGGAGAATATTATTTTGGTATTCATGATAAATCTAGTTTCTTAGCTACTGCTACTCAAGGAAACTCAGTTGTTGTTGATGCTTTTAGTGTAACAAGTGAATCTCTTAGCGTTACTGAATTTAATGCTAATACTTTTAAACATTTTTATAACAAAAATAGTCAATCTTTAATCATAGAATCTTCTAACTTGGCAATGACAAGCGTAGAAATCTATTCTTTATTAGGACAAAATATAATATCAAAATCATTATCTAATACAACTGAAACTATTGACGTTTCTTCATTAAGTACCGGAGTGTATTTAGCAAAAGTAAGTATTAATGGTAATACTGAAACAATCAAATTTGCGAAGAATTAAAAAACTTCTAAACTAAAAAAAGCGGCAATTGCCGCTTTTTTTTATGTCTAAAATCTAAATAATTTTTACTTTAACTCTTATTAGCCAACTGACCACAAGCAGCATCAATATCCTTTCCTCTACTTCGTCTTACGGTTACCGTAATATTATTAGCCTCAAGAACACTGACGTACATATCGATTGCTTTTGAATTGGCTTGTTGAAACTCACCATCGTCAATTGGGTTATATTCTATAAGGTTGACTTTACTTGGTGCGAATTTGCAAAACTCTACTAAAGCCTCAGCGTCCTTTCGCTTATCGTTGATACCATCCCATACCACATACTCATAAGTTATTCTATTCTTCGTTGCGGCATACCAATATTGAAGAGATTCTCTTAAGTCACTTAACGGAAATGTAGCATTAAATGGCATTATAGACGTACGAATCTCATCGATTGCAGAATGTAGTGAAACTGCTAACTTAAATTTCACATTATCGTCTGCCATCTTCTTAATCATTTTTGGCACTCCAGAGGTTGATACTACAATTCGTTTTGGCGACATTCCCAAACCTTCTGGTGATGTAATTTTATCGATTGCTTTAAGAACGTTATTATAATTCATTAAAGGCTCTCCCATTCCCATAAACACAATGTTACTCAAGGGTCTGTTGTGATATAATCGACTTTCGTTATCGATAGCGACAACTTGATCGTATATTTCATCTGGATTAAGATTTCGCATACGTTTTAAACGCGACGTTGCGCAAAACCTACAATCTAAACTACAACCTACTTGAGACGACACACAAGCCGTTGTTCTCGTCGCTGTAGGAATAAGTACAGATTCTACTATTAAATCATCGTGGAGTCTTACAGCGTTCTTAATAGTACCATCAGAGCTACGTTGCATCTGATCTACTTTTATATGGTTAATTACAAAATTAGCTTCTAACATTTGTCGTGTTTCTAAAGATACATTAGTCATATCCTCAAAACTATGTGCTGACTTTTGCCATAACCACTCATAAACCTGATTCCCTCTAAAAGCTTTATCTCCTTGTGACACAAAGAATTCTCTTAATTGGTCTTTGGTTAGTGCTCTTACGTCTTTTTTCTTAGTTTCCATATTTTGCAAAAGTAGTGAATGTATTATTAAAATTTAGGCTTCTCGTAAAGTCGCGATGCTGCAAAGATAAAAATCTCAATTCATATCGATTGAGAGTATCATATTTGGTTTGATGCGACAATTTAACATCGGATGGCGCGTTAAGGATAAATGCCAAATTAAACATGTAATGTTGTCGAAAATCGTTTCTTTTTAGCTTACTTTTCACAAAAAAATAGTACCGTAACACAGGCTATGCTAAGATTTTTTCGTTTCTATTAATCTAAAAATAATTCAATTTATTTCTACCAAAATACATATTCAACTTGGCTATAGTGGAAAGCCCACAGAAGTTTGGATCTTTTATCCAAATTGCGAGGACTTGCAGCGAACAGCCTGCCCCTTGGGTAACGCCAAAAATATTAAAAACAAAAAAAGCCTCAATGAAGAGACTTTTTTAAAACTTTATGATTTTTGAATGCTTAGATGATTAACATAGCATCTCCATAAGAGTAAAATCTATACTTCTCTTTTACGGCTTCTTCGTATGCTTTCTTCATAAAATCATGACCTGCAAAAGCTGATGTCATCATTAACAACGTCGATTTTGGTGTATGAAAATTAGTGATCATACAGTTAGCGATACTAAAATCATACGGAGGGAATATAAATTTATTGGTCCAACCTTCAAATTCATTTAATCTTCCGTTTGATGATACTGAACTTTCAATTGTACGCATTGATGTTGTACCTACAGCACACACACGCTTTTTATTTTCGATTGCATTATTTACAATGTCTGCTGCACTTTGTTTGATTACAATCTCTTCACTATCCATTTTGTGCTTAGACAAATCTTCAACCTCAACTGGGTTAAACGTACCTAAACCAACATGTAATGTTACTTCTGCTGTTTTAATTCCTTTAATCTCTAAACGTTTTAATAAATGCTTAGAAAAATGCAAACCTGCTGTTGGTGCTGCTACAGCTCCTTCATTTTTCGCATAAATAGTTTGGTAACGCTCTTCATCTTCTGGCTCTACCTCTCTATTAATATACTTTGGTAATGGTGTTTCACCAAGTTGCGTTAGTTTTGTTCTAAAGTCAGAATAAGATCCGTCATACAAGAAACGTAACGTTCTACCTCTAGATGTTGTATTGTCAATTACTTCAGCAACTAAAGTCTCATCGTCACCGAAATATAATTTATTACCAATTCTTATTTTACGAGCCGGATCTACCAATACATCCCAAAGACGTTGATCTTGGTTTAACTCACGTAATAAAAACACTTCGATACGTGCGCCTGTTTTTTCTTTATTACCAAATAAACGTGCCGGGAACACTTTGGTATCATTCATTATCATCACATCACCTTCATCAAAATAATCGATAATATCTTTGAATTGCTTGTGCTCGATAGTTTGTTTTGCTCTATCAAGAACCATCAATCTAGATTCGTCTCTGTGTTCTGCAGGACGTTCTGCTAATAATTCGTCTGGAAGGTCAAAATGGAAATGTGATAATTTCATGTATATTATTTTTTTTTCGAATTGCAAAGATACAATCTCAACATAGGCCTTGTCAAGTAAATAAGGGTTTATTTTAAATTGAACCCAATCGCTTTAAAATCTTCCCAAAATTGAGGGTATGATTTACTCACCACATCAGCGTTTTCGATAACAATTGGCACTTTTAAACCTAAAGGAGCAAAAGCCATCGCCATTCTATGATCATTATATGTTGCTATTGCTACGTTGCTATTGATTGTTTTTGACGGTTCTAAATGTAAAGAAAGGTCTGTAATGTGTACTTCGGCTCCTAATTTTTCTAATTCGATTTTAAGCGCTACTAAACGATCTGTTTCCTTAATTTTTAAGGTATGTAAACCTATCATAGAACATTTTAATCCTAGACCAAATGCTGTTACAGCTATGGTTTGTGCAATATCTGGAGCATTTTTTAAATCTAATTCGATAATAGATTTAATGTCAATATTTGAGGATTTTCGAAGTGTAATCGAATCATCTTCAAAAGTAGTGGTAACTCCAAATTTTTCATAAATATCAGCTAATACAGAATCCCCTTGCAAACTCTTGTTTTTATAGGCTCCGATAGTAATTTCTGTATCGACATCACTTAAAGCTATTAAACCATAAAAATAGGAGGCTGATGACCAATCCGATTCAACAGTTAGTGATTGAGGTTCTAGGTTTGCTGCATTAGGTTTTACTGAAATGGTGTTTTCTACAAAACTAGTTTCTATACCAATACTATTTAACAGACTCAAAGTCATATTAATATAAGGCACAGATGTTATTTTTCCTTTTAGCGTTAATTCTAATCCGTTTTCTAATTTAGACGCAATTAGCAATAATGCCGAAATATACTGACTGCTCACATTGGCTTCTAAAGTCACCTTATGCTCCGTTAATTCTTTACCTATTATTCGTAAAGGTGGAAAACCATCATTTTCTAAATACGTAATTTCTGCTCCTAACATTTTTAAAGCATCGACCAATATTTTAATTGGACGTTCTTTCATACGAGGTGATCCTGTAATTACAGTTTCTCTGCCACTTTGAATTGAAAAATAGGCCGTTAAAAAACGCATGGCCGTACCAGCATGATGGATATCAATCAGTTTTTCTTCTGAAACTAATGCTTTTTGCATCAGCACAGAATCATCTGAATTAGACACATTGTTGATACTAATTTGAGGATACAACGCCTGAAGGAGCAACAAGCGATTAGACTCACTTTTTGACCCCGTAATTTGAACCTTTTGTTGATTATGCAGTTTTGATTTTTGGATACTAATGTCCATAAGAAAGCTCTAAAATAAAATGAATGACAAAACTACTTTAATTTATCATTATTGTGATGTCTGTTGTGGTCTCGTTTTGCTTTTTTATCCATTTTTTTATCAAAAGCAGCCTGTAAGTCTATACCTGTTTGGTTTGCTAAACATAATACCACGAACATGACATCAGATAACTCTTCACCTAAATCTTTATTTTTGTCGCTTTCTTTTTCGCTTTGTTCCCCATAACGTCTGGCTATAATACGTGCTACTTCTCCAACCTCTTCGGTTAGCTGCGCCATATTTGTAAGTTCATTAAAATAACGTACACCGTGTTCATTAATCCAATCGTCAACTTCTTTTTGTGCGTTTTTAATATTCATATTTATACCTTAGTTAATACGATTTGTTCTGCTTGTTTCTCTACTATTTTGCTATAAAAGGCTTTAAAAGCCTTGTAATCTACCGGCAAAATTAAAGGATTAGCAATATCTAATTGCGCTTTTAATTGCAAATATTTTCCGTTTTGCTGAACAAGGTACGTAAATGTTACGTTAGCATCCTTAAACTCTAATGCTTCTGACTTAGGAAGTGATTCTACATCGTACCCTTCTGGAAGCATAATATTAACCATATATTTATCTGTATAAGGAATTACAAAATCGATTGGATACTCACGTTCTTCCAATTTAAAAGGATTTTCTTTCGTCGCTAAAAACAATAATGGAGAAAAATAGAGTTTATCACCAACCTCATCAATACCATCTGACAATTCGTACTCGTAACTCACTTTAATTGGTTGCGTTATATCTTTTGTGTTTTCTATATTTAATTCACTTATTTCAATATCACCTTTATCCTTTTCTAATGATTTTATATGATCTTCTTCTGTTAGGACCGCATATCTATTTCTATGAGAATAAGCCACGTAATCGGTAAGATGCTGTGCTACTTTTCCTGATACTGAAAAATCTTCATTAATTGTTACATTAAGCATTGAAGACTCTAATGATTTTTTATTTGGCTGAATAGAAATCCAACGCGATACTTTATTATCTTCAATCAATCGACCTTGCCAATTAAGTACACGTTGTGGCAATACATTATTAGTACTATATTCTTCAGTAGCATCTATTAATAAATACTCTTCCCCTTTTTGAACACTACAAATCACATAATTAAACCCTTCGCGTGTTGGAAATAGCGGAATACCATTGTTTCTTGTACTTATTAAAACCGGATTAGCATTAACACCTTGAGAACGCAACATGGAAACCACCATTAAATTTATATCCGCATCATTACCTTCGCCATCTTTATATGCTGATCTAATTCCATTTTGCGCATATTTACCATATCTGCCGTTCCATTTTACTTTAGATTTTACTAATTTTTCTACGGCTGCTGCTTTTTCAAAATCGTCTTCAATGCCATCTAATGCCGCTTCTAAATCGTCTTTATAAATGCTAAATCTAGATAATTGCCCTCCAAAATCTTCACTATCATAAATAGTTTTTGAAACTGACTCCCAAGTTGTAGAATATGTCTTATTAATAATTTTCATATTATTTAAAGTCGCCGTCAACTCCATTGCCATTTTACTTCTGTAATTATTAATACTACCAGCATACGCCTCAGATCTTATGGCCGGAATATTCTCCTCGTTGATATTAATAATATTAATTTTATAATCGAATGGCGTCCTCGTGTTTATATAAGTTTCATTTACATTAGGCGTAAATTTAGCCTGAAGATTCGTCTGCTTTTTATATATATAATACTCAGGTGTAGCAATTCTAACATCTAATTTATTAATAGGCACACTAAATTGAAAAATGATATCGTCTATACTAATTCGAGGAGATGTAACGGTATATTGATATTCAATTACAGTGCCTTCTTTGACGTTTGGTAAGGTGAATGAATTAATTTTGGTGAATTCGCTATAATCTTCTTCAAATTTACCATCACTTTTCAATTTATCCTTTTCAATCTTACCATCCACAAGATTATAGGAAAATCCTTTTAAGCCATTAACGGTTTCTCTTTGCCCTGTCCCTTGATATAGATAGATTTTTTTCGTTGCCCAATCAAAACCATCTTTGTTGTATATTTTTATACGTTCATGAACTTTACGCTGTTGCATAAACCCTTCATTTGAAGAGAAAAAGAAACTTATATCCTCGTTACGATATAATATAGCTGCCGAAGACGCAGAATCTTTTGGATGATACTTTTCTTGAAGTTCGGCATCTGAAATTTTACCGAAGTCATAATCCTGAGCACTTAAAAAGTTAAAACTTAAGACTATTACGAATGTAAGTAGTAGATTTTTCATTATTGAATTGATTATTAGGTTGAATTATGATATTGGAAATTATGAAGCTTTAATTAATACTATTTTGCTTTTATCGTGCTTTACAATTTGTTTTCTAAAGTCTCTAAATGCTTTATAATCTTCCTTTGGGTAGTTTCCTTTGAGTAAAATATACGTTCGTGTATATTTCAATTTATTATCATCTAATGTTTCTAACTTAAAACTATAACTTCCAAATTGGGTTTTAATTTCTTTAGAATCTGTCATGGCTTCAACCATTAAACCTTCTGGTAATTGAATAATAAATTCATCTACATCTTTAAAAGAGCGGTCTACTTTAAATTCTAATTTTCGATCTGTATATCTTGAAGGAATTGTGGTTACCGTATTAAACATATTAGGCTGAAAAATAAGTCTATCACCACTTTTTGAAGCGTAATTAGTTGCCGATAATTTTACGTTTTCACTAAGAAGAATACTTTCTTTATCATTTACAATATTGATATTTTCTATGGTAATGTTATTGATATTATCCCAATAGTCCTTGTAATGACTATGTTGATCGCGTTCTGTGTTATTTTCAATGCCTTCGTGAAGACTATACTGATACCCTGTCGTTTCAATACTTACATCTGCAGTAAAACCACCAGTAGCATCCATTATAACATTTGCATTTGTTTTTTGAACGCTTTCGTCTGCTTCATAAATTTTGGTTCGTACAATTTCACCTCCTTCTGGCTTAACCAACAACACAACTCTATCATCTGTAAAACCGGCTGAAAACCCAAAAGGATTTGTTTGACTCGTACACTCTAAGAAAATATTTTCATCGTTGTTAGGCACACACAGAATAGCATGATTCCCTTGAGCGGACGAAAATTCATCATCAATATCTAATATATTTCTACCACCAAACACCAAGGTATAGTAGGACGGCACATCTACAGCTTCCAACAATGCTTTTGTATAATTAGTTAAACCTTTACAGTCACCATAACCCAATTTATTTACATCGTCTGCCAACATTGGCTTCCAACCTCCAATACCAATTTGAACACTGATATATCGTGTTTTATCTTGCATGTATTTATAAACAAGTTTTGCGCGTTCTATTTTATCATCTACACCATTCGTTAATGCCTTTACATCATCGATAGCGGATTGCGGCAATATGTCTGTACCTGTTAACAACTCACCATAAACCCATTTTCCAAAATCTTGCCAATTGGTATTCACACCTTCAACACCGTTCATATTAAACTTAGTTAATGCAGGCTTTACACTTGGCGTAAATGTGACAAGAGACGGACTATAGGATTCGTAATGAACACCTGGTAAATTTTCTATTGTAAAATGATTTTCTGAAACCTCAACAACTTTATTATTTTCAATATTTTCCTTTTTGACTTTTAAGGGTATTCCAGAATTATTTTCAATCTTATATTCTGCATGTTGAATACCTAAAAAATAACCATTTACAGGTCTCCATTGTGGAATGAAAGCTGTGGTATTATGTTTTACTTCAGATATAAACTCAATAGTGTAAGGGTAACTTATTGGTGTATAATCGTAATATTTAATACGACTATCTGAATATAATGTACCTCCACTTACGGCACTATTATCGGTAAAGTCATTCTTTTTTATCTTCTTTATTTCTTCACCATAACTATCGTAAATTCTAGCCTCTATCGTTTTAATATTAGAGTTCTCGCTATAAAATTCTAAAGAATTGGCATGTTTATCTCCGTATTTATTATAAATAGTTACGACACGTTTGGTATGCACTACCATATCGTCAATGGCGTTAATTTCAATCCTCTGATTATCGTATCTGACAATGGCATTAACTTTAGTCATTAATTCTTGAGGAGCAAGCAATGCTATATAGGCGTCTTCAGTTTGAGAGAAGCTAGATATTGAAACAAAAAACAAGTAAGAAAAAAGACTAATATTGTTAGGTAGTGATTTGAGCATTAGATAGTTTTAACAGGTTTAGCTTTACAATATATAAAGGAAAAACAATATCCCAAACTATTTCTAATATAAATTTCTTACGTTTCTAAATTATTCGATGACCGTCCTATTTATTTCAAAATTTGATTGATTTTTTATAGACCCATAATTTATTATGAATCATTTTCGAAACATATTACACCATTTCAACTTAACGAAATGACAGATCTAAATTTAGAATTATATGCGTTATGAATTGCTCTTGAGTGTTACTCTTTATTCTTAGAGTCGATGATTATAGTAACCGGACCGTCATTGACCAGATACACTTTCATATCTGCACCAAACTCACCCGTTTGTATGGATTTACCCAATGTGGATTGAAGTGTCTTAATAAAGGCCTTATAAAGCGGAATTGCAATGTTTGGTTTCGCAGCTTTAATATAACTTGGTCGATTTCCTTTTTTGGTACTAGCGTGAAGTGTGAATTGACTTACCAAGATAACATCTCCTTCTGAAACTTTTAAGGAGATATTCATTACACCATCGTCATCGGGAAAAATACGAAGATTAGCTGTTTTATTACAAAGCCAATTGATGTCTTCTTGGCTATCATCATTTTCGATACCCAATAAAATTACAAGCCCTTTTTGAATTGTTGCAACCTTAGAATTATCTATAACAACTGAAGCTTCAGAAACTCTTTGTATTACTATTCTCATAACATGACGACTTAATTCGACTATTTACTGCAACTAAAAATTAATTATTAAACCTCGTCCCAATTATCTGTTCTATAATGCTCATCTTCACCTTCTAAAATTTGCACATAACTTTTATATCTTGAATAAGAAACCTCATTGGCTTCTAAAGCATCTTTAACGGCACATTTTGGCTCGTTGATGTGAATACAATTATTAAACTTACAATCTTGCTTTAACGCAAAAAACTCAGGAAAATAATCACCAACTTCTTCTTTTTCCATATCAACCACTCCAAATCCTTTAATTCCTGGAGTATCAATAATAACCGCATCGAAACTGAGGTCGAACATTTCTGCAAATGTTGTGGTATGCTGTCCTTGGCTATGTTGTGTAGAAATAACCTTTGTTTTTAAGTCTAAAGAAGGCTCAATGGCATTTACAAGCGTCGATTTACCAACACCAGAATGCCCAGCAAACATGCTTACTTTACCTTCCATTAAGGCTTTTACCTTGTCTATATTCTTTCCTGTGGTTGCAGAAATACCAATACATTCGTAACCTATAGCTCTATAAACACTAGCGAGATATTTCACCTCTAGCAACGTCTCTTCACTATACGTATCTACTTTATTAAAAAGTAGCACTGTTTTAATAGAATAGGCTTCGGCAGTCACTAAAAACCGATCGATAAACGTGGTAAATGTTGGAGGATTATCAATAGTCACTAATAAAAATACCTGATCGATATTAGACGCAATGATATGCGTTAGCTTAGAAAGGTTTACCGACTTACGAACAATGTAGTTTTTACGTTCTTCAATGCGGTGAATTACACCAGTTTCTGTGTTGTTCTTAGTTTCTAGCTCAAACTCTACTTTATCGCCAACAGCAATTGGGTTGGTACTTTTAATACCAGCCAATCTAAAACGGCCTTTAATTCTACATTCATAGAATTTACCATTTAGGGTTTTTACAGTGTACCAACTGCCTGTAGATTTATATACTGTTCCTGTCATGTTTTTTATAGTATAACAAAGAAACGATTTTAAACTAAAAAAGTACTTAATTTACAGTCATAAAACTTAAAACATTTATCATGAAAAAAAAATTACTTATTATCGGATTACTTATTGCTGGGTTTATTTCCTTCTCTTTTATGAAGGAAGAAAGGCCAGTTACAGAAATTGAATACAAAGTAATTACTAGCATTGAATCTATCGTATCTAGTGGCTTAGGACGTTCACGATTAATATCATCTAATGCTAACGTAGATTACGAAGAATTTACTTCTGAGCAAACAGAAGACAACAACAGTAGAAATAAATCTAAAAGAAAAGATATACGTGTAAAGGATTTTGAAGAAACCAAGTTATTAAACTTCTATAATATTGGTGGTATTCGTTTTCAAAATATAGTTTCAAATGATGCTCTTGTTAGTTCTAAACTTACGAATATGGCAAAAGAAGGTTGGGAGCTTATGTTTATAAACAGTGCTGTAGAAAGCGACAGTGGTAAAGATGATGGCCAAGGTATTTTTGTAACCCGATATACATTTAAACGTGTAAAATAGATATATACTTAAAAAAGGCTCGCAAATTGCGAGCCTTTTTTATATCTAATTATTTTTCCTACTAATTGATTGACATCCTACCCAATTTATCCTTGCTTTTTCTTGAAGAATAAATAATATATTCAGATGGCGACGTTCTATAATACACTCTTGGTCGCAAGATTAATTGAAATTTTTCAACATTTTCTTGATCTAATCTCGTGAAACTTCCGTCATTATTAAAAGTCATGGCAGCTGGTACCGCTTTATTATAGTTTCCTAACCATTTAATATCTTCAATATCTGTTACGCCATAATTTTTAGTATTATCATTAAAAATAACAGTCAGCTTACCGTTATGATAAACAGGCATTGCGCTTAAGTATTCAGGGCCTTTTCCCATTACTGTCAATGGCACCATAATACCTGCACTTACACTAAAATTTCCTTGATTTGAAAAACCAAAAATTCCTAATGACAGTGTTGTATAACTTGCCTTTTGTTTTTTAGGAATAACATTAGACCAAGCTACCGTACCATCTGGATTTAATGAGGTTACAATAATTTCGTTGTTTATAAACGTAATTGGTGTAAATGCTAGAGGTCCAATTCCAGAAGATTGTCCTTGGACTATTAATTGATACTCTGATAACAATATTAAACCTCCATCATTTTTTTCAATTAAACTATGTGTTACATATAAAGGCTTAACATCTTTTCCTTTCTTAGCGCGACGCTCACCTATTAGTTTCACTTTAGTCTCGTAATCGAACTCATTAAAATTAAGACGTTCAACTTCATTAGTCGCAACTATTATAGATGCGGCATAAATTCCTTTTAATTCTTTATTTGCTTTACCATTCTTTCTTACGCTAGAATAGAAACCAACCAAATGAAGTTTACCTTCTTTATTTGCTAACATTTCACAATTAATAATTTCCTTATCTGTGAATTTTATATCGATAACTTCTTTAGCATAGCCATTAGCACTTTTAAAAGCATGCACTTCAAATTTTTCGTTATTCGTTTTTGTCTTTCGGTCTCTAAAGCTTTCATTAATAACTAAAAACACATCGTCATTAACACTAACATCATAATCAGATATCGTAAATTCTAAATCTTTTCTGTCTTCAAAGGGCACTTTCTCTATATGAGACATTGCTGTATTCAAATTTTCATCTAGCAATTTAATTTCGTATTGAATAACTTCTTCTTTATCAAAAAGTGCAGCATGCATAATTAAAAACCGATCTCCTGTTGGCGAATCCTTAAAGTAAAAAGCACCTTGTTCCCTTTTCTTAGTGACTTTGGTAGAAAATATTTTCACAAACTCCGTAGACAGTTTTCCATCAGATAAAACCTCCACACCAAATAAGTGAGCTGTTTTTTCTTTTTTTGTATAAACACTTCCAAAAACGTAAACTTTACTTCCTATTAGCGTAATTTCTTCAAAGTCTATAGAACGATCTTTAAAATCTGATAGGTCTATTTCATTTGTTGAGATAAGTGACATATCTGACGAATTAAACACTTTTATAAAATAGTTTTTCTTCTTGTTTGCAAGTGCGTAAATCTTACCATCTACTTCACCAGCAATTCGGACTATTTTCTGAGAATTATCTTCAATTTCCGTACCGTGGGTAAACGTAAAATCCCCAACTTGAATTTGAGAATACATTGATATAGAAACTAATAAAGCAAATACAAGTAATAGCGGTTTTTTATAAATCATTTTAATTTTGTTGATGAGATCACAATTATAAGTGTTTTATAACGTAAATACTTCATGATTTTAACATTTAATCTTAGCACACGTCTCATTAAAGTACAAACAAAACGACTTCATTTCTGACAATGAACACTTTAAATAAAAAAGGCTCGCAATTTGCGAGCCTTTTTTATTTTTAATTATTTATAATCTTTTCTTGATGAACAATAGATTCTTGGTGAATCGCTTTAAACATTTTTAAAATGAATTCTTCGCTTAATCCTCTTTCATTACCTTCTAATACCATTTTACCCAAGATTTCATTCCAACGCTTATTTTGTAACACGGCAACATTCTTTTCTTTCTTAAGTAATCCGATACCATCAGCAACTTTCATACGTTTGCCTAACAAATCGATAATCTGATTATCTACAACGTCTATCTGAGCTCTTAAATTATTAAGTTCAGAGTTGTATTCTGCTTCAGGATCTGATTCTTTTCTAATCTTCAGATCTTTCATAATCTGAACAAGACTACTTGGCGTTACCTGCTGTGCAGCATCACTCCATGCATTTTCAGGGTCAAAATGAGTCTCAATCATTAAACCGTCAAAATTAAGATCTAAAGCCGTTTGAGACACTTCTAAAATCATATCTCTATTACCTGTAATATGAGATGGATCGTTAATTAAAGGTAAATCTGGAAATCTATTTTGAAACTCAATAGCCAATTGCCATTCTGGTATATTTCTATATTTAGATTTTTCATACGTAGAGAATCCTCTATGTATAGCTCCTAAATTTTTAATTCCTGCAGAATACAATCTTTCAATACCACCTAACCATAATGATAAATCTGGATTTACTGGATTCTTAACCAATACGATTTTATCAGTGCCTTGCAAGGCATCAGCAATTTCTTGCATAATAAATGGACTCACTGTAGAACGTGCACCAATCCATAATAAATCGACATCATACTCTAAGGCTAACTTTACATGCGCTGCATTTGCAACTTCTGTACAGGTTTTCATTCCTGTTTCTGCCTTTACTTTTTGTAACCATTTTAAACCTAAAGCTCCTACTCCTTCGAAATTACCTGGACGTGTTCTTGGTTTCCAAATACCTGCTCTATAGTAATTAACATCAGTATCTTTTAGCTCGTGTGCTATTCTTAATACTTGTTCTTCTGTTTCCGCACTGCAAGGACCTGCAATTACTAATGGATGATCGAGATTCATATCATCCAACCAAGTTCTCATTTCTTTCTTGTTTTCCATTTTTGCTTTTATTCTTAATTACTATTGTATTCCGTTTAATATATCTTTTATGTGATTTGTTTTTTCCATTTCGTTATAAACAGCTTCAAAATCATTGTCTTCCATCAACTGCTTAAAGTGCTTTAGATTATCGATATACTCATCTAAAGTCTCTATAACATTTGTTTTATTTTGTTTAAAAATTGGTGTCCACATCGCTGGCGAACTTTTTGCTAAACGCACTGTACTTGCAAATCCACTGCCTGCCATATCAAAAATATCGCGTTCATTTCGTTCTTTATCAATCACCGTTTTACCCAACATAAACGCACTTATATGCGATAAATGTGAAACATAAGCGATGTGTTTATCGTGTGCTTTAGGATTCATATAGCGAATTCGCATTCCTAAATCTGAAAACAACTTTAATGCTTTTTCTTGAAGTTTGAAGGCTGTTTCCTCAACTTCACATATAATATTCGTCTTGTTTTTATATAAGCCATGAATCGCTGCTTTTGGCCCAGAATGCTCTGTACCAGCAATAGGATGCACTGCTAAATAATTTCTTCGCTTCGGGTGATTTCTTACTTTATCACAAATATCCTCTTTAGTAGAACCTGCATCAAAGACAATAGTGTCATCTGAAATATGATCTAAAACCTTAGGTAAAACCTCTAAAGTTGCATCTACCGGAATCGCTATAATTACAATTTCTGCTTTATTTAAATCTTCAAAATTTGCTTTTTCATCAATAACTCCTAATTGCAAAGCCTCTTCAAGATGTGCTTCAGTTGTATCAATACCAAAAACCTTACATTCTGGATGCAACGCTTTTATATCCAACGCAAAGCTTCCTCCAATTAATCCTACTCCTATAATAAAAATATTATTCACTTTTAACTTTTTAATTTTACTGCTTATTAACTACACCCTCGCAATGGCCTCTTCAATAACTTCCTCTGGAGCGCATAATGAAAACCTAACATAGCCTTCACCATTGCTACCAAACACAGTCCCTGGCGTAATGAATATAGAATGTTCTTTTAATACTAAATCTGTAAATTCTTCAGATTTTAAATGTGGTGGCAATTTTGCCCAAACAAACAATCCGGAAGCATGCTCATCGTAAGTACAATTCAGTCCTTTAGCTAATTTCCATATCAATGCTCTTCGGGATTGATAGACACTATTTAAACTCTTAAACCACATTTCTGAACATTTTAAAGCTTCAATAGCTCCTTTTTGTATGCCATAAAACATACCAGAATCCATATTACTTTTTACGCGTAAAACAGCACTTATAAAATCGTAATTCCCAACTAACATTCCAACACGCCAGCCAGCCATATTAAAGGTTTTGCTCAATGAGTTTAACTCCAAACAAACATCCTTAGCATTCTTGTATCTTAAAATACTTATTGGTTTATCATTCAGAATAAAACTGTAAGGATTATCATTTACTATTAAAATATCGTGACGTTTTCCAAACGCAATCACCTTATCATAAAATTTATTAGTTGCGTTTGCACCTGTTGGCATATGCGGATAATTAATCCACATAATTTTTACACGTTTTAAATCTAAACGCTCTAAAGCAGCAAAATCTGGTTCCCAATTATTATCTTCCTTTAAGTCGTAAAATACCGGCTTTGCTTCCAAAAGTTTAGTTACCGATGCATATGTTGGATACCCAGGATTAGGAATTAACACTTTATCACCTTTATTTAAAAAAGCCATGGAAATATGCATTATACCTTCCTTGCTTCCCATTAAAGGCAATACTTCTGTTTGCGAACTTAAATGAACTTGATAATGGTTTTTATAAAAACTTGAAATCCCTTCCCTCAGTTCTGGCAAGCCCTGATAACTTTGATATTGGTGTGCTTTCTCATCTAATAAACTATCTTGAAGCAACATAGATGCTTTAAAAGGTGGCTCTAAATCTGGACTCCCAATACCTAAATTAATAATAGGTTTACCTTGAGACTTTAAAAGCGCCACTTCTCTTAACTTCTTAGAAAAGTAGTATTCTTCAACATTTTGTAATCGCTTTGCAACTTCTATCATTGTCTTGCATTTTTATATTCTCCCAATATTTTAAAATTCTCTGCCATTAAACCTATAATAGACTTGGCTTTTTCATAATCTTTATAGTCCGCAAAAGTAACATCTACGAAAAACGCATATTTCCAAGGTGTATCAATTTTTGGCAATGACTGTATTTTGGTAAGGTTAAGTTTACAATCACTTAAAACATTTAATAAAGCCGCTAAACTGCCGCGCTTATGATCTAATTCAAACTTTAAAGATGCTTTATTAATATGAGCGTTATCAGTATGATTATTTTCCCGTCTCACAATAACAAAACGCGTTTCGTTATGTTTTATCGTTTGAATACTTTCTGCCAAAACATTAAGACCGTATAACTGTGCAGCATTTTTACTCGCTATGGCTGCAATGCCTTTTAAATTTTGCTCTGAAATTTGTTTTGCAACATCAGCTGTATCTTTAGCTTCCACTAATTTTATATGCGGATACTCTCTAAAAAACACCTTACATTGTAATAATGCCATAGGGTGTGAATGTACCTCTAAAATATCCTCAATACTTTGATTACTTAGCGCCATTAAACTATGCTGAATATCTAAATAGCATTCACCAACAATACTTAAATTATGATTATCGATTAGCGCATAATTAGGGATGATTGATCCTGCAATAGAATTTTCTAAAGCCATTACAATTTCATCCGTTTGCTCCTCTAGTAATGTATCAATAACACTATCAAAAGTCATACATTCTACAACCTCAGCTTCACCATTAAAATAATTCTGAACGACTTCGTGATGAAATGATCCTTTAATCCCTTGTATAGCAATTGGTTTTTTCACAATTTATTTTTCTTGTTTACCGATTCTGAAAACAGTTTAACGTTTATCAGCTCCTTAAAAATTGACATAAAAAAAGTCCCGATTAAATCGAGACTTTTAAAACTATATTTTAAATAAAACATACTCAGTCTCGTTCCTTTAGCTAAAAAAGAAATAAAACCAGTTATAATATGCTCTAGATATGTTCATATTCATTTTCCACATCAGTGGAAATCTTTAATTATAGGGCTAATGTAATTATTATTTTTACAAATCAAAATTGTTGAATTAGTTTTTTCTAAATAATTGCTAAGTTTTAAAGAATTAACAATAATTGCATTACAATATTCGGAATTAACTATTTTTGAATAAATTATATCTGTATGTCAATCGAAGTTTCAAATATTACCAAATTATACAAAGATCAGAAAGCACTTAACAATGTTTCTTTTAAGGTAAATGATGCTGAAATCGTTGGTTTTCTGGGTCCAAACGGCGCAGGAAAGTCCACTATGATGAAAATCTTAACTACGTACATAGAAGCTTCTGAAGGTTCTGCAAGTGTTAATGGGTTTGATGTGACTTTAGAAAAGAAGAATGTACAAAGTAGTGTTGGGTATTTACCAGAACACAATCCGCTTTATACAGACTTATACGTTAAAGAATATTTGAATTTTAACGCGAATGTTTATGGCACGCCTAAATCGCGCATAGAAGAGGTTATAAAACTAACGGGATTACAACCAGAAGCTCACAAAAAAATAAGTCAACTTTCTAAAGGTTACAGACAGCGTGTTGGTTTAGCAAATGCGTTGTTACATAATCCTGATGTCTTAATATTAGACGAACCTACAACCGGTTTAGATCCAAACCAACTCGTAGATATAAGAAACCTCATCAAAAACATTGGAAAAGAAAAAACCGTGTTTTTATCCACACATATTATGCAAGAAGTTGAAGCCATGTGCGACCGTGTAATTATTATTAATAAAGGAGAAGTAGTTGCCGATAAATATTTGAAGGATTTACGAGATGGCCAGGAACAAATTGTAATTGTTGAATTTGACTTTAGAGTGGAAGATGCCTTTTTATTAAAATTACCAAAAGTAAAATCGGTAAAGAACACGTATGGTTTTGTTTATGAAATTACGTTTTCCACTAAAGAAGATATGCGCTCACATGTGTTTGATTTTGCACATGATAATGAACTGAAAATTCTACAACTGAATCAGAAGAATGCGAGTTTAGAAAGTTTATTTCGTGAATTAACGAGTAATTAAGGCTTATAGAAATCAAAATCCTCTATTGGTACTTCGGTTAAACCTTCTATATTAAAAAGTTCTGGAACATTTTCAATTTCCAATAACCCAAACCGTTGTGTTTTAAAATTAACAAGAATGTATTTTTCATTTTGTTGATGTATTCAAAACTATTGAAAATGTAATTGACCATTATAAAAACGTTCAACATCTACTGTTGGTGGTTCATTAACAGATATCAAATCACCTGTACCATAAAGTTTACCCGTTAAAGATTGTTGTGGATTTATAACCATATCATTACTGCCACGATGATAAACTTGAACATTTTGAGCTATTAAATTTTCACCTTCAAAACGTCCAGCACCTGCATAAAAACCAACAAACAAATTATCTACAGCGCCATTTATATAATAGAACGACAGATTATTAGATGAAACAGAAAGGTTATTAGAATTAATATTGAGCCTAAAATCACCAACCGTAAATTCGTTAGTTTCATTATAATCTTCAGAAAGTAAATTTAGCGTATCATAACTTAAAACACCATCAGATGAAATATCATACTGGGTAGATGTTCTTATTTCAGTAAGCGTAGGTGTTTCAACATATATTTTGGTGATACCATAATCTCTAACGTAGTTGCAAGAATTATGATCTGTTAATACCAATTGACCATCTATAACTTCGACCTCTACATCGTTAATTAAATTTTCACCTGTTTCAATTGTGACTTTATAATTAGGGGCGTCTTTAATAATTAATTCAATATCTCTATGAACAAGAATACGCTCAAAACTAGATATAGAAATCACTTGCTGAATGATGCTTCCTGATGTTTGAAAACAATCGTTAGCATCTTCGCTATTACAAGCTAATAGTAACAAACTAAATATGTAAACTAATTTTCTCATAATCTTACTCCTATTCCAAATTCTACAGCTTCTGCTTTTGCTCCATGCGATTTCAACGTTATAGCTCCGAAAAGCTTCTTTCCGAAATACCGTTTTAATCCTATTCTTATATAAGTTCTGCCTTCAAAATCAAATGGGTAATACACATAATAACCTAATTGAGTTTCAACCGACATTCTATTTATAAATAATTCATGTCCTGCAAAAAGCCCAACACGTTTATAATCTTCATCTCCACTAACATTTTCTTCATGTAGCGAAACCGATGAGTAATAGATTAACTCCTTTAAGAAATTTGAGAAAAACACATCTGCACCAAACTGAATAGCACTAACATGACTTAGACGTTTATCGGCATAAGCAGACAACACATAAAACGGAAACTGTCCACTTCCGATGACATCACTTTCATTAATGCCAGATCTAAAGGCGAGGTTATATTTTATTTTTTCAGTGAATTTCTCATCATCGTTAGTCTCGATAAATTCCGCATCCTCAACATCCAAATGATAGGTTATGCCCACGTTAAAAGCAATAGTATTTACGCTTGTATTTGGTGCTCTAACATTAGCATTAGAGTAATGAATTAAAGACAACCCAGTCTGAAAACCAATACGATTAAAGAGTCTGTCTTTTTTATAATTAACCATCAAGTAGGTTGAACTCAAAATATCAGAACCGAAAGCTACATTTTTTGGGTTTTCAATTTTATCATAAGGATTACTTGAATATGCCAATCCTTGACCAAGACGCAACATGACATTACGTTTAAAAAAATAGAAATTATAATGCGCGTAGAGACCAAAATTATTACCTAATGTCTCGTTCTTTAAATCTTGATAAATGAAGGATGCTCCATAATCTGGATAATTAAACCGGTGTTCCCAAGCTTCGTTTCCAAACGTTTTTTTGTTCCAACTAAAAATAAAACCTTCAGGATGGTCTTTAATTAAGTGAAGAATACTGTTATTATGAAGTGCTATATTGCCACCAAAATAATTTAGATCAAAATACGTACTATGCTTTTCTTCTTGTCCGTAGAGTCCTATAGACAGTAGTAATAAAAATGAACATAGTAGATTTCGCATGGCAATTATTGAGGTGCAAAAATAGACAATAATTACAATTAGCTGCTTAAGTAACGCACAAGACTTTATACAAATAAAGTAGCGATTAATGATATGGCAGTTAACACCAAAAGTTGCACAGCAAATCTAAAATCTGATTTATACTTATTTATTAATTTCATGATTAAGGGCTTAATAATAAAGTGCAAATATCTAATTAAAAAAAGATTCTTTTGTTAGTTAAAATCTAAGAAATTGTTATGTATTTAACCTTTGAAACATGTAAGTTTTTAGAAAATCTATTCTTATTTATAAAATTGCTTTTACGACTGCTTTTGGTGATTCTTTTCTTGTACCATCAAAACCGTTTATACCACTTACTGTCGTATATTTTAGAACAAATTTCTTTCCTGGATTTAGTCTTTTATAAGCTGATTGACACATTAAGGTAGCTTCATGAAAACCACAAAGAATCAATTTTAGTTTTCCTTCGTAGGTATTGACATCTCCGATAGCATAAATACCAGGAATATTCGTTTGATAATCTACTGTATCTACCTTAATCGCATTCTTTTCAATCTCCAATCCCCAATCTCCAATTGGTCCTAATTTTGGTGATAAACCAAATAGTGGAATAAAAGCATCTGCCTCTATAATTTGAGTGTCTCCATCTTTAGTCACCGCTACTCCTTCAATTTTATGCTCACCATGCAATGCTGTAATTTCTGCAGGAGTAATGATGTTTATTTTGTTGAGCAATTTTAATTCTTGCACACGTTCCACAGAATCTAGAGCACCTCTAAATTCATTTCGTCGGTGAACCAAAGTCACTTCTGAAGCAACATCTGCTAAAAAAATACCCCAGTCTAAAGCTGAATCTCCTCCGCCTGCAATCACCACTTTTTTATCGCGATACACTTCTGGGTCTTTAATAAAATAGGCTAAACCGTTATCTTCATAGCTATCGATATTTTCTAATTGTGGTTTTCTTGGTTCAAAACTTCCTAAACCACCAGCAATAGCTATAATTGGAGCGTGATGTTGGGTGCCTTTATTTGTCGTCACAATAAAACTACCATCGTCTAAGGTCTCAATGGTTTCTGCGCGTTCACCTAATGTAAAACCTGGTTGAAATTGTTTCCCTTGTTCTAATAAATTAGAGGTTAAATCACCAGCTAAAATTTCAGGAAATCCCGGAATATCATAAATCGGTTTTTTAGGATACAATTCAGAACACTGACCACCTGGTTGGGGCAATGCATCAATTAAATGGCACTTTAATTTTAACAATCCGGCTTCAAATACTGTAAATAAACCTGTTGGTCCTGCTCCTATAATAAGTATATCTGTTGTAATCATAATCTACATTTTTTCGACTAAACCTTTAGTGAATTCGTTTAATTTTTCAACTTTCTGCTCAAAGTCCCCTTTAATTGTTTTTCTATATATATTGAGATTCTTTACTAAATCATCAATGTTTTCTGGAATTACATCTTCAAAAAACTGACGTAATCGTTTGGCTGTGGTTGGTGATTGTCCATTAGTAGAAATCGCCACTTTTACATTGCCTTTTGTGACGATGCCTCCCATATAAAAATCACAATATGGCGGATTGTCTGCTACATTAACCAATTTGTTTTGCGAACGGCAATCCTTATATATTTTAATATTTACTTCAGGTTGATCTGTTGTTGCAATGACTATATGGTGATCTTTTAAATAGCCGTTTTTATAAATATCGTCAACACGTTTTACGTTTCCGGTGTTAGCCATTGCAATCGTTCCTTCTCTATACATTGGTGAGACCATAGTAACATTTGCATCTGGACTCGATTTTAAAAGAAACGTTAATTTTTCTTCTGCGACATTGCCACCACCCACAATTAAAAC
This sequence comes from Winogradskyella thalassocola, assembly GCF_900099995.1. Classification (GTDB taxonomy): domain Bacteria; phylum Bacteroidota; class Bacteroidia; order Flavobacteriales; family Flavobacteriaceae; genus Winogradskyella; species Winogradskyella thalassocola. The sequence goes on along the minus strand of NZ_FNCZ01000010.1, from coordinate 40,595 downwards.
ATTGAGATTTTTAGCTTTTAAAAAGATGGGATATAAATTATTCCGTTCCATAACTAAGCCGTTTGTTTCTGTATGTTATACTTTGCTAAATCTGCTTTGGTATAAATATCTGTAAGATCGACGCGCTGATTCACGACTTCACCAATGATGATAATTGCAGGATTTGATAATTGTTTGTCTTCGACAATAGCTTCGATATTAGACATTTTACCAATACCTACATTTTCATTCGGTCTAGTTCCATTTTGAATGATTGCAATTGCCGTTTCAGATTTACCTTCCTTAGAAAAAATCTGAACAATTTCGGAAAGCTTACTCATTCCCATTAAAATAACCACAGTAGCTGTCGATTTTGCTGCTAAAGCAATATCACTAGAAATTTCATGGGATTTTGTGGTTCCTGTAATTACCCAAAAACTTTCAGCGGCATTCCGCTTCGTTAATGGAATACCTTGGTATGCTGGCACTGCAGCCGACGACGAAATACCAGGAACAACAGCTACTTCAATGGCATATTCTTTAGCATAATCTAATTCTTCTGCACCACGACCAAAAATAAAAGGATCACCACCTTTTAAACGCACCACATGACCAAATCTTAAAGCGCGTTGCACTATTAATTCGTTAATTTGATTTTGCTGATACGCATAACACCCTTTTCGTTTACCAACAAAAATTAACTCTGTATTTGGCGCTGCGTATTGTAACAATTCTACATTTACAAGTGCATCATACATAATGACATCTGCAGATTTTATGGCTTTAATGGCCTTTATAGTAATTAAATCTACATCTCCTGGGCCTGCGCCTACTATGGTTAATCTTGGTGTCATACTCTTAGTTTTATGCAACAACTTGTGTATCTCTAAAAGCTCTGACACTTTTTAAAAATTGTTCTGCTGCGTTTATATAATTATTGGCAAAGTCTTTAGTTGGTGGAAATACTTTGATTTGATAAATAAGATCTGAAAAAGATGTTCCTAATTCTATTTTTTTAGTTTCTACAAAAAGTTCATCAAATTGTGAAATGATGCCAGCTTGGGTGTTAGTGCTGATATTTTCTGAAAGCAAAATGGCTTTTGCTGAATTTACCATAGAACGATACGCTTCATAAATCGCACTCGAATACACTTTGTTAGCATACGCCTCTTTTGATTCTTCAATTTTCTCATCACTTTCTAGGAATAGTGTGGCGATTAAATCGATAACGACTCCGGCGCATTCTCCAATTCCGATGGCTTTTACATATTGTTCTTCTGTTCCCCAATCGATAAAATCTTCTTGAGTTAAATTTTCAGTATCCGATAGATCCGTTAATAAGTGATAGAAATACTTTTCGCCTTTTTCTTTGTAATAGTCGACGAATTGTTTGCCTTCTGCATTCGCTTCAAAATCATTTAAGATTCTTCTTAAAGCGTCTGGCCCTCTTCTACTCGGAATTTTAACCACCTTATCAGCGAAATACGCATTTCCATTTCCTAGATTTCCACCACCTAAAAGTACTTGCAATGCCGGAGCTACTAATTTATCTTTTGTCCGAATTGACATCCCTTGAAAACCGATATTTGCCATATTATGTTGTCCACAAGCATTCATACAACCACTAATTTTAATCATTAAATCAGAATTTTCGAGATATTGAGGATACTCCGTTTTAATAACACGTTCTAATTCTTCAGCTATCCCAGTACTACTTGCAATCCCTAAGTTGCAAGTATCCGTACCAGGACATGCTGTTATATCGACAGCTTTATTATAACCCGCTTCAACGAAACCTAACTTCTCTAATTCAACATAAAAAAATGGTAACAAATCTTCTTTCACAAAAGGAATTAAGATGTTCTGACGTAAACTCAATCGCAATTCACCTGCCGCATAGTACTCAACCAAATCGGCTAATAAGCGTGCTTTATCAGTGTAGAAATCACCCAATAAAACTTTGATTCCAATCGCAACATACCCCTCTTGTTTTTGAGGAATTACATTGGTCGATTTCCATAAATTATACGCCTCCGTATGTTTAATTTCTACATTTGGAGCCGTTACAGAAACTGGTTTTGAAACTTTATAATTAGTATCGTCAATCGTAACTGTTTTAAATTCTATGGCATTTTGTTCTTCTTCAACCAAAACTTTAAACGCTTCTAATCCTAAATCTTTTATTAAGAATTTAAGTCGTGCTTTGGCTCTACTTTTACGTTCTCCATAACGATCGAACACTCTTAAAACTCCTTCCATCAAAGGAATAATTTTATCTGACGGCAAAAATTCATAAAACAAATCGGCATGTCTTGGTTGCGAACCTAAACCACCACCTAACATTACTTTAAAACCTTTTATTCCATTTTCAATTTTAGCTATAAAACCTAAATCGTGCATGTACGATAACCCTGTATCTTCATCTGAAGCCGAAAAGGATACTTTAAACTTTCGACCCATTTCTTGACACACAGAATTCCGTAAAAAGAATTTGAATAAGGCATCTGCATAAGGAGAAACATCAAAAGGTTCGTTAGGATCAATACCTGCTGTTTCAGATGCGGTGACATTTCTAACCGTATTACCACAAGCCTCTCTGATAGTGACATCATCGCGCTCTAATTCGGCCCAAAGTTCTGGTGTTCTATTGATATCCACATAATGAATTTGAATATCTTGACGTGTTGTAATATGCAAGCGGCTTCTAGAATATTCATCTGAAACTTCAGCAATACGACGCAATTGATGACTCAAAACTTTACCATAAGGTAATTTGATTCTAATCATTTGTACACCTTCTTGGCGTTGACCATAAATTCCTCTAGCCAAACGGAGGCTTCTGAATTTTTCTTCGTCAATTTTCCCCTTTTGAAAAAGCTCAATTTTATTGGCTAATTCAAGGATATCCTTTTGTACTACTGGATTTTCTAATTCTGTTCTAAAACTCTGCATCTGTTCTATTTATTGAAAATGTATACCACATTCTCTATTGAGAAGTGCTTTAATAGGATCGAAATAATAATTGTTTTTCGCTAATTGGTTATCCTCTATATATTGATCTAAATCCGAATCGCTCCAATAGTAAAATGGACTCACTTTAAGAATACCGTCTTTACTGAAACTTAAAATATCCTTCTTATCTCTATACTCAGTTTGCCTTACTCTAATATTTGTAAACCACACATCTGGATTCTGTTCTTTTAAGGCACGTCTAAATGGCTCTAGCTTTACAGCTTCTGAAAAAATCGCATGATTATCATCTTCTAAACTTGGTAATCCAATAGTAGAATCAATCTCTTCTCGAGTATATAAACTTTGATATTTTAGAATATTAAGATTATATTTTTCTATTAATTGAGACGCATGTTCGTACGTGCTCGGTTGGTTATATAAGGTATCGCACCACACGACTCTTATATCTTTATCGAGTTGAGACATAGTACTTAATAATACCGAAGAATAGATGCCAAAACTGGTCGTCACAATTTTATTATCAGATAATTTTAAAGCCCATTCTGCAATTTCATTCGGAGTTTTATCTCGTAATTTTTTATTCCAAACGTCTATATCTATGTCTATCATTTTCCCCACTTTATAGAATTCCAAGTACGTTCATGAAAGAAATAAAGCACCATTTTAGATACTAATTCTATACCTCCAATTGAAAACGCTAAGGCCAAAGTCCCAGTAACTAGATAAGAAATGGTTACTGTCGCTAATGTTCCGACAACTCTCCAACTTATAGTTTTTACAATGCTGCGTTTAATATTTTCTTGAGTAGTATTAGATTCTTGTTTATCATTTTCTAAACTTAAATCTGCTTGTAATACACGATTCATAATTGCTATTAATTTTATATTCTCTTTACCCTATAGATTTACTAGGATAATGCAAACATATAAATTAATTACAGTTTAAACTCTAATTATTTCGAAAAAAAAGGATTAAAAAATTGGGAATATGCTAATTAGACAAATCAGCTAAGGTTGTATTACGGAATATTTCGAGCGTATTATCGCGCACTTTAAGCATCAATTTATTTACCGCACATGCATCTTCGTCTATACAGTCCGCGCATTTTTCGTAAAAATTTAAACTCACACAAGGCACCATTGCAATTGGCCCTTCTAATAAACGCATTACGGTGGTCATAGGAATTTCTTTTGGGTCCTTTAGTAAATAGTACCCACCTCCTTTGCCCTTTTTAGAGCCTAACATTCCGTTTTTTCTTAAGGTTAGCAATATACTTTCCAGAAATTTTTGAGATATATTTTCTGTTTTTGAAATCGTAGATATTTGAACAGGTACACGATCTTTCTGTCGTGCTAAGTGCACCAAGGCTTTTATTCCGTATTTTGTTTTCTTTGAAAGCATTGTGCTATGATAAGTATTTTTAACACTATTTACTAATTTGTAGTGTGTGTTTTTTCTAAAGCGTAAAAAGTTGCCTGTACATAATCATCATCATCTCCAGAATTGTTCCCTTGATATACTCCAGCTTTAAAATACATGTATTGTCCTCCCACATTAAAGCCGCTGTTTACCATATTTACAGTTTCAACAACATCTGGTTTTCCTTCTCTAATGATTGTAACTGTTAAATCATCACCAACAACTTTAATCCTATAACTAAACACCTCGTTAAGCGCAATTCCATCCGCAGGATTAGACGCACTGTTACTTCTAGAACCAATCATTTCATACCATTGTTCCGCCCCATTTCCATCTGTAGGTTCATGGGCAAAATAAATTGAACCTAAGGCATTATTTTGCAGTTTTCTATAATATATACGAATAGGCTCATCATCATTAGCGTGTATTTGTCCAATAATGACTCTCCCGACATGACTATTACTCCCTGTTGTTGTGACATGGTTTACTGCAAGCGTAGCATTCATTTCTCCATCATAACCTGCTGCTGCATTTATATCAGCGATTGGAGCAGTACCAAATACCCAATTATTTCCATTAACACCCTGTGTACTAATACTTGTATTTGTACCTCTAAGCATTTCGCGTAATTCTACTCTTGTATAACTTGTATTTTCAGAAGTCTTATAACCATCTACTGGACATTTAAAAACCATACCACCATCAGCTGCCGTATAAAAATAACTACTATTTTCATAGTTATTGTTAATCTGACTAACCGATATAGTTGTTGCTGTACCATTCCCTTGATCTTCAGGAATACTTAAATTCCAAGTGGATAAATCAAAATTTTCTGAAGGTGTTTTATTTGGGTCTAAGGTTCCGTTGGTTTCTTCTGCAGCGGCTTGTGTAATTGCTACATCTCTTGACATAGTCCCACCCGAAACTGTTACAGTTCCTGAACGATCATTATAAGTTGGGTTTGTCTCTACAGAAATTGCTATTGCTCCACTATTAGTTCCACTTGAAGGTGTTGTAGTAATCCAGTTAGAATCTGAACTTACGCTCCAATCTAAATTAGATATTACACTCACAGACTGTGTTTCTTCGTTTCCAGAAAACCCTGAAACTGAAGTTACAACTAAATTCTCTACTACCGATTCTTCTTCGGCATCCTTAGAACTACAACTAAATAGAACTGTCGTAATTATAAGTGTAAAAACAATGTGTACTAATTTCATAATTTGTTTTTTACAAAAATAACATCTAAAGATCATAGAAACCTAAAAAACATCGAAGTAACTACTTAAACTTTCTACATGAAATATGCTTTCAAAATAATTCAAAACCTAATAAACTCATAAAAAAAGAGAATTAAAATCTCATTTCATATAATTTTTCTACTTTTGTACCATCAAAAATTGAGAGGAAAAATTTGATCTGATTGCAACCTCTGACGCGGAATTTTATTCTGCTGAAACAAAAAATGCTAAAGCAGTAAGTTTTCTACTTCTCTAGCGACCAAGCAATCTGAAATTTTTCCGTAGATTTAATATAACCTAAACATAGGACATATGCCATATTTATTTACTTCAGAAAGTGTATCTGAAGGACATCCAGACAAAGTAGCAGATCAAATTAGTGATGCTCTAATCGATAACTTTTTAGCTTTTGATCCAGAATCGAAAGTTGCTTGCGAGACTTTAGTAACTACAGGACAAGTTGTTCTTGCTGGTGAAGTTAAATCTAATACGTATTTAGACGTGCAAAAAATAGCAAGAGATACCATTAACAAAATAGGCTACACTAAAAGTGCTTATATGTTTGATGGCAATTCTTGTGGAGTATTTTCTGCCATTCATGAGCAATCTGAAGAAATTAATCGTGGTGTAGACAGAGCCTCAAAAGAAGAACAAGGTGCTGGTGACCAAGGTATGATGTTTGGTTATGCAACCAACGAAACCGAAAATTACATGCCTTTAGCTTTAGACTTATCACACAGAATTCTAATAGAATTAGCTGAGTTACGTCGCGAGAATAAAGACATTAAATACTTAAGACCAGACTCTAAAAGTCAGGTTACTATAGAATATAGTGACGATAATGTCCCACAGCGTATTGACGCTATCGTGGTATCTACGCAGCATGATGATTTTGTATCACCTAAATCACAATCTCAAGCTGATGTTGCAGCTGCAGATGATGAAATGTTAGCTAAAATCAGAAAAGAGATTATTGAAATATTAATTCCTAGAGTTATTGCTAAATTACCTGAGCACATTCAAGACTTATTTAATGATGATATTACTTACCACATTAACCCAACAGGGAAATTTGTAATTGGTGGACCTCATGGTGATACTGGTTTAACAGGTCGTAAGATTATTGTGGATACTTACGGAGGAAAAGGTGCACATGGTGGTGGAGCTTTCTCTGGAAAAGATCCAAGTAAAGTAGATAGAAGTGCGGCTTACGCAACAAGACATATTGCTAAGAACTTAGTTGCTGCTGGGTTATGTGATCAAATCTTAGTACAAGTTTCTTATGCTATTGGTGTTGCTAAACCAATGGGTATTTTTGTTGATACTTATGGTACTTGTCATTTTAATTTGACAGATGGTGAGATTGCAAAAACCGTTGAAAACCTATTTGATATGCGACCAGCTTTTATTGAAGAACGTTTAAAATTACGTCAACCAATGTATAGCGAAACTGCGGCTTATGGTCACATGGGAAGACAGAACGAAGTGGTTACTAAATCGTTTCAGCAACCAAATGGAGAACCTATTACATTAGACGTAGAGTTATTTACTTGGGAAAAATTAGATTATGTTGATAAGGTAAAAGTTGCTTTTGAAATTTAATTTTTATTTTGAAATAGGTTAGATCTTAGATCATTATAACATATAATAAAATACCCTAACTTAAAATTAAGTTAGGGTGTTTTTGTTTAAACTAGTAAGCATTATTTACTCTTCTAAACTAATGCTTCTAATATTATCGTTATAAACACGATCTATTAAAAGATGTCTTGGATCTATTGCAGCTTTTACTGGTAAAGAATCTAACTGCATCGTAATCGATGATTTCTCTTTATTAAACTTTACACGTTTTTGACTATATAAACGTTCTTCAGCATCATCCATAAAGAAACCAACATCTATCCAATCGTTTATAGCGGTTTGAGTTTCGTTTCCTAAACTATCCGATTTTATTTTAGAACTTTCGATCTCTAAAGTCACTTCGTATTTACCGTTATCAAGGGTTTTATAATTCGCTTCTTTAAGACGGTTATCATATAATGTAATCTCTTTGAACCAATCGTTAATTAAATAGTTTAAAGAATCAGGTACCTGAGGTTCTAAATGTCTTAAGAAATCTAAAGATGTTGGATAAGGTGGTTTTTTATAGCGATACTCCTCTAAGAAATTCTTCATTGCCAAGTTTACTTTGTCTTCACCAATATAATCCTGTAATGCATATAAAATCAAACTTCCTTTTCCATAGTGAATATAACCTTGATCTTCCACTTTATATAAGGGTAATTCTTTTTCACGTTCTCCACTTCGACCTCTTAAATAACGATCGTGATCGTACTTTAAAAATTCGCGCATTTTCATCGGATTCTCAGTAATATTTTTAATTGTCATTAGAGACGAATATTCCGAAAAACTTTCACTCATCATAGTACCTCCTTGCATATTAGCACCGATAACTTGGTGTGCCCACCATTGGTGACCCATTTCGTGAGCAATTACAGCATCAACGACGTTATTTCCTGTTTCATCTTCAAGATTAATGACAAATCCTATGGCTTCAGAATATGGCATCGTTCCCGGAAATGCTTGCGCAAAAGAAGCGTAACGTGGAAACTCTATAATACGACATTGTTTATGAAAATAAGGTCCAAAATTCTCAGTATAATAAGCTAAAGACCGTTCTACAGCGTCTAACATCATATCCACATTTTCAGGATGTTTTTCGTCATAATAAACTTCAATATCGATACCATTCCATTTACGTGTTTTGATTTCGTAATCAGCCGACATAAAAGCATAAAAATTTAACGAAGGTGTATCTGTTTTATAATGATAATAGCGTCTGTCGTTTTCTTCCCATTTTTTTATGAGAGATCCTGGAGCGATAGCGGTTTGACTTTTTATTGTAGATATCACAGTTTCTACATTAATAAAATCAGATTGACCATTATTTAGATAATTGCGATTGTGTAATTCGTTGAGTTCAGTAGATAATTTTGGGGTACGTTCTTTTGGCTCAAGTCCATATTTTTTTCGCGTGTTTTTATCACCAATTTCATAAGCCTCATTATAACCCATAGTTGGAAGGATTTCTCTATTATTAAAGAAAGTTCCATTTTTAACAATCATAGTATTACCAGTTCCGTTTTGAAATCCGTTAGTAATATATTTATTATCTAATTTCACTACTATCGTTTCTCCTGGTTGCAGAGCTGGACTTAATTTATAAATTGTATATAAATAAATACTGTCTTTATAAACCGATTTTGCATTGGGAATATTTAGTTTTGTATCCCAACCTTCACCATTAAAGAAGTGAAGCGAATCAATTGCTACATCAGATTCATTGGTTAATGCTATATCTGCTTTGACATGGATATCCCTTTTATTCGGAAAAATATCTATATAATACTTAGCATCAGTTACTTTAGGATGCTCAGCATCTTTATACTTGCTATATTTCTTTTCGAATTCTGCCATCAATTGCTCAGTCGTATCGCTAGAACGATATGGATTTAAAACTTGGGAATTATAATACACAAAACTAGCCACTCCAAGCCAAGCAATTAAGGCAACGACAATAACGCTTCTGTAGCTTTTAGGAACTTCCTTACGGGCTGTTTTAAATCGGCTTAATAGAGAACTTTTAGAACCACGATTCCATAAAGCACCAGCAACGAGTAATCCTAAAACGGCAAACAATGCCCAGTAGAGATTAAACCATAAGGCACCTTTAACTCCTGGCCCAAAACGGTTCATGTCTGAGTAATATGTAGAAGGTCCACCACCAACATCTAACATATTAGAGTTTAAGTCCATTATACTAAGTACAATTTCCCAAACAAGAAGTACTAATATGGAAATAAAATACCCAATATATTTATTGCTCGCCAATACCTGAATTAATATAGTTATACCTCCAAAGGCAATAAAAAGCGGAAGATTATCATAAAAGAAATCTAAAAGATAAACATCGATTTCTATACGTGTAAATCCGTGGAGTAATTGGTAAACAACACCAATGAATAAAAAGAAAATATTTAAAATGGAAGCGATACATACGAGTGATAATGCTTTCGCAGCCATAGATATAAAAGATGTATGTGCTGTAGCATCTATGACTTCATTAATTTTATAATCTCTATCGCGCCAAATTAATTCGCCACTAAAAAACACAACAATGATAATAATAAAGATGTCTGTATTGTCTTTTATTGAGTCTATAAGTTTATAGGTTAATGGGTAAGATTGAAGTCCAAAATATTCAAAACCTCCACTTAAATCTGCAACAAGAATAATAATACAGAACAGAAATAAAATTTTGAAAGTAACACTCTTTACAATACTTAAAAAGTTAGTGTAAAAGAAACTTTTAAATTGAACCCAATTTGTAGCATTTGAGAACGAAGGATTTAAGCTCGGAAGTGAAAATACAGTATCTCCTGTAGATGCTTTTACCTTTTCCTTTTTAATTTTTTGATTCTTCTTTTTAAAAGAGAAACTAAAGTACGAGATCATTAAAATTATAAGACCAACACTAATCCATATTAATCGATTCCAAAATAGAATTCCTGAAAAACCTGGACTAATTGTGTTTTTTTCGGCTGGTGTAAAATATTTGGTTTCAATAGCGTATGTATTGATTCCGAAGATATCTGTTAAACCAGCAATGGTTTCATTATCTACATCAGACATTAGTGAGCCTGAAACGATATAAGCCACTATAATTACCAGTCCACCAACAAAAGAAATAACTGTACTCTTCCATTTATTTGCCATTGCAAAAATCACAGTTCCGGCAAGGAACATATTCGGTAAAATGAACAAAAGGTAGTTGTTTATAAAGGTTTCGAGATAAAAATCGCCATAGCGTGACGTATCTAGCCAACCAAAAATTGAATTCATATAAGTACCCAAAAGCATTCCTATAAAAACACCAAGCAGTGGTAATGTCGATACAAATAAGGCACCAAAAAAGCGACCAAAAAAGTAACCAGGTTTACTTAAAGGAGTTGTGAAAAGTATTTCATTAAATTCGTTATTATGATCTCGTAAAGCTGCATTATTAAAGAATGCGACAGCCATTAAGAGACTAAAAATACAGAATATAGTCACATGTATCGTGATTGTATAAGGTGAGTTTCGATAGACATTACCAATAGCTCCACCAACTTGAACATTGTCGCTCACTGTAGCAAAGAATTCCATCAATGCTAGAATGAATATGAAAATATACACCATAGGTTGCTTAAGCGTATATTTTAATTCCGATAAAAAGAATGTTTTAAACATGATTTCAAATAGTTAAGATGGATTAAACAAGTACGTTTGATGTGTTGATTTTAGAAAAGAAGACATCTTCTAGACCAGGAGCAACGGGCTCAAATCCATTTTGTGGATGCGCTTCACTAAACACATGAATCAATGGTTGTCCACCTACCATTTTATTTGAAATTACTTTATAATCGTTAGCATAATTTTGAAGTTCATCTCTGCTAACTATTTTTTTAAATACCTTACTGTTTAAGTCTTCTATTGCAGACTGTGGAGAACCATGATATACAATTTCTCCTAAATTCATAATTGCCATTTTAGTGCACAACTCTCTTACATCATCTACAATGTGTGTTGAGAGAATAACTATAACATCTTTGCCTACATCTGCCAATAAGTTGTAAAAACGATTACGTTCACCAGGATCTAGACCTGCAGTTGGCTCATCTACAATAATTAAATTCGGATTCCCTATTAATGCTTGTGCGATACCAACGCGTTGTTTCATTCCGCCAGAAAAACCTTTAACTGATTTGTTGCGTTTTTCGTAAAGATTTACTTTGTCTAGTAAATAATTAACGAGTTCCTTGCGTTCAGATTTATTGGTGATTCCTTTTAAAATGGCTAAGTGAGTTAGCAATTGTTCTGCAGTAATACGAGGATATACTCCAAATTCTTGTGGCAAATAACCTAAGACTTTGCGTAATTCCGCAGGCTGATTCAAAATATCAATATCATCCAAAGTAGCTGTCCCAGAATCGGCTTCTTGCAATGTGGCTAGTGTTCGCATCAATGAAGATTTCCCAGCGCCATTTGGACCTAGAAGTCCAAACATACCGTTTTCCAATTCTAGACTTACATTATCTAAAGCTTTGACACCATTAGCATATGTTTTTGATAAATTATTGATTTTTAGCGTACTCATGAAAAGATTTTTTTGGTTGATTAGTTATAAATAAGACGGCCTATATTAAAAAGTGTTACACTAACCGTAACTTTTTAATTTCCAATAAGGTATCCTTTTATAATTAAAGACGCAAAAATTTGGCAAATGGTTGCCTACTCAGTTAAGAAATTGAGTTTCGTAAATTCGTAAAAAAATAAGTGTTACTTTCTTAAATAGGTAATAAACGAAAACGCATACGCATGCTTTTCATCAGCATCATGCGTTGTTCTATTGACTTCTTGCCATATAGTGTCATCAATTTCCGGGAAAAAAGTGTCGGCATTTTCAAACTCAGCATGTACGCGTGTTATTTCAAGCTTATCCACTAAAGACATCGCTTGCTTATAGATTTCTCCACCACCAATAATAAACGGCTGTTTATCTAATCGTGCTGCATCTAATGCATCATCAAGTGAATTAACAACAATAACATCACTAGGAACTTTATAATTGCCTTGCCTTGTAATAACAATATGAGTACGGTTTGGTAAGGGTTTTGGAAAGCTTTCAAACGTTTTACGTCCCATAATAATATGATGACCGTTAGTTAAGGACTTAAAATGTTTAAGATCATCACTTAGGTGCCATATTAAATCGTTGTCTTTCCCTATAGCATTATCTTCACCTGCGGCCACAATAATAGTTAGTTCAGATGTCTTTTTTTTTTGTGCTATACTGTCTTTCTTACTCGTTTCGGTATAAACTTGTGTCTGCGCAATTTTAGTTTCCTCTTTAACAAGATTCTGTTTTAACTTATCTATGCGTACTTCTTGTAGATTCACCAATTTTTCTAACTGTTGTTTCTCCCAATCTTTACCCATAAATTTATTGGTAATAAAAACGCTAACAAAGTGATAGATAAATAGAAAAAACCATGCTAAAATAGCATAGACAAACCAATCAACACCTGCAATTTTAAAATCCTTTCCAATTCCTAGTACCGTATTTGCTAAAATCAAAAAGACAGCACCAATTAAAAAAATCACAAAATGCACATACAAACGTTTCTTTTGCCTAATGCGTTTTTGAGCATTTTCTATGAGCTCTAACTGGTCTTTATCTATAGTTGTAACTTGCTTTTTCTTACCGAACATGATCGTAATTTAATAAGATAAAGATACTTGTTTTTTTAGAAAATCTTAATTGTGATTGTAAGAGATTAACATAGCGTGATAATCGAAAACGATATAGCTGATTATCAGATATCAAGCAAATCAATCTTATGTTATTAATCTTATAATATAAGTATATAAATATTACATTCTTAAACGAAAAATAATTGCGATACTACGAAATTGATAATTCTTTAGTTTTTAGATATTTAATAGATATTTTTTGCTGTATTCTTTTATACTTTTGTACTCATAAATAAATTTATATTTTATATTATTATGGCAATTAAAAAACAGTATTTAAAAAGTAAGCCAGTTTGTAAGGTAACATTTTCTGTTCCTGCAGAAGAGGCAAAAAGTGTAGCAGTTGTTGGAAGCTTTAACGAGTGGAATACTGAAGCTACTGAATTGAAAAAACAAAAAAACGGTATTTTTAAAGGTACTCTAGATTTAGCAAAAGATACATCTTACGAATTTAGATATATTGTAGATGGCGCTTACATCAATGATGACCAAGCTGATTCTTATGCATTTAACGAATTTGCAGGAGAAGAAAACTGCGTTATCAATTTATAGGATATTTCTATAAAACAAAACATAAAAAAAGCGTCTCAAATTTAATCGAGACGCTTTTTTTATTCATCCTAATAACCGAATCGTCATTAAAGCACTAAAGCGTGTCTCAACAGATTTTCCATTGCTTGTTCCTGGCAGTTTAAATTTTGGCATTCGTTTTATAAGCTGAATAACGTCTACAGCAATCGCTTTGTGATGTGCCTTGACATTTATTTGCTCCGTTTTGCCCTTCTTATTTATAACAAATTCGACATGGAATTGAGTCGTTAAATCCGTTGGAAAGACTTTATCAGCGAGTTCATAATTAAAACTCACTTTAATATAATCTATAATTTTATCTGAAGTACATTGTTTTGTCTCCTCAAAACTTAATTCTTGGTTACACCCTCTATACACAGGATATGTTGCATCTTCTTTATCTTGGGCACTTAAAAACAAGCTACAAAGAAACGTTACTACTAAAACTAGATATCTCATTAAATAAATTTATACGGCAACTTTACCTTTAATATGTGGATGCGGATTGTAATCAACCAATGTAAAATCTTCAAACTTAAAATCGAAAATATCTTTTACCTCTGGATTCAGAATCATCTTTGGTAATGGTCTAATCTCTCTAGACAATTGTAATTCTAGTTGCTCCTTATGGTTATTATAAATATGAGCATCACCAAAAGTGTGGATAAAATCACCTGCTTCGTAACCACAAACTTGAGCCATCATCATCGTAAATAAGGCGTAAGACGCAATATTAAACGGCACACCTAAAAACGTATCTGCACTTCGCTGGTAGAGTTGACAAGATAATTTTCCATCAGCAACATAAAATTGAAAAAAGGCATGGCAAGGAGGTAAAGCTGCTTTTCCATTAGCGACATTTTCTGAAAATGATTTTGATGTATCCGGTAAAACTGAAGGATTCCAAGCAGAAACCAACATTCTACGGCTATTTGGATTATTTTTTAAAGTTGTAATGACTTCTTTAATTTGGTCAATATCTTCACTTGCCCAATTTCTCCATTGATGACCATAAACGGGTCCAAGATTACCGTTTTCATCAGCCCAATCATTCCATATTTTTACACCGTTTTCAGTAAGATAATCGATATTAGTGTCTCCTTTTAAGAACCAAAGCAATTCGTATATAATAGATTTTAAATGTAACTTTTTAGTCGTTACCATTGGAAATCCTTCACTTAAATCGAAACGCATTTGGTAACCAAAAACACTTTTCGTTCCTGTCCCAGTACGATCACCTTTTTCGTTTCCTTCTGCTAAAATATGCTTTACTAAATCGTGATATTGCTTCATAACATTTCCCACGAAAGTGGGAATCTCTTTTAATTAAACTTTACTGTAATTCTAAATTACTGACTAGATTATCAGCAATACGAAAATAAGAAAAAAAGCATCAAATGTGATATCTGATGCTTTAGTATATGTGAAATATTTTTTTTATAATTCTATTACCCAATAATCATTCCCGCGATAGTCGCAGAAATTAAAGAAGCAATTGTTCCTCCGATTAAAGCCTTCATTCCAAATTTAGACAATTGTGTACGCTGTCCTGGAGCTAAAGAACCAATACCTCCAATTTGAATTCCTATAGAAGCAAAATTAGCAAATCCACAAAGCATATAAGTGGCCATAATAATAGACTTCTCGTACGTTAGATGCGTTGTATTTGCAGCATTTTTTAAATCTGCTAATTGAATGTAACCAATAAACTCACTGGCTGCTAATTTAATACCTAAAAGTTGGCCCATCATCATCACATCTTCTTTCGCAACTCCAATTAACCACATCAATGGTGCAAAAACAGTTCCCAAAATAGCTTCAAGAGAAAAGCTAGGGTAAGGTGTATTTGCTGCCATCCAACCATTTAAGGTCGTTATATCTCCAACCCAACCTAGAATACCATTTATCATGGCTATAAAAGCAACAAATACAAGAAGCATTGCCCCAACATTTACAGCTAATTTTAGACCTTCTGTTGTTCCATTTGCTATAGCATCAAGAAGGTTGGCACCAATTTTTTCTTGTGACACTGAAACATCTGTATTGACGTCTTCTGTTTGTGGAAATAATATTTTCGAAATTACAATAGCTCCAGGAGCTGCCATTACTGAAGCTGCTAATAAATGTTTGGCATAAAATAGTCGTAACTCAGCATCATCACCGCCTAAAAATCCAATGTAAGCCGCCAAAACAGCACCTGCAACCGTTGCCATTCCACCTATCATAACAAGGAGAATTTCAGACTTATTCATTTTTTCTAAATACGCCTTAATTAGTAAAGGTGCTTCGGTTTGACCAAGAAAGATATTTCCTGCGACACTTAAACTTTCGGCACCCGATATTTTTAAAGTTTTAGATAACAACCAAGCCATTGCTTTTACAACCTTTTGTATAATACCTAGATAGAAAAGCACCGAAGTTAATGCAGAGAAAAATATAATTGTTGGTAAAACTTGAAATGCAAAAATAAAACCATAAGAATTTACATCCATAACTCCACTAAATAGAAATTCACTACCTGCTCCTGTAAAGTCTAAAATATTTATGAATACTTGTCCTATGCCTTCAAATATATTTTTTATAAAATCAACTCGCAGTACACCGATAGCTATAATGAGTTGAAAAGCTAAACCAATTCCTACCGTTTTCCAGTTTATCGCTTTACGATTACTACTAAATAGATAAGCTATAAATATTAATGAAATCATACCTAAAACTCCACGCCAGAAACTATTGAATGTAAAACCTTCACTTTCAATTATAACACTAATTGGCGCATCTAAAACTAGGTAGTTTGGATGTGATTCTGAGACATAGGTTAAGACTGTATTATCCTTTTTCAGTTGTAAAGTGGTAGCGTCTTGCTTCAAAACTTCATAATAAATATCAACAGCAGTTGGTACTTTTTGCTTAAAGACTAAAAGGTTATTATTTTGAAGCCAAACTCCTTCATTGAGACTACCATTAAGTACTGATTTGTATTGTCCGTTTTTATGTAAATTAAGATATTCTTTACCTTTCGCAAACTTTTTATGATCTTGAATACTGTCTGGGTAGTTTTCATAAATGACATGTTGAGACAACTGCCAATTATTAAGTTTTAAATCCTCAATCTTAGTTAGATATACTGGTACTTCTTTGACATCGTCAATATAAATGGAATCATTTTTTGGCTTCTCAAGTTCTTGTGCTGTAATTGATGAAAACCCAATAAAAATAGCGAGAAAAACCTTGAAAAACTGATTCATAAATAATAAGTGTTAGTTAGCGTTTAGAAATTTCGTCTCTTACTTTAGCAGCCGTTTCATAATCTTCATTATTAACCGCTTCTTCTAAGAGTGTATTAAGTTCTTCTATGGATTTATTTTTATAACCTTCTTGTTCTGCTGATGCAGCTTCAATCTCTTCAACAATAAGATCATCTACAAGAATACTATCTTGTTCTTCGTCGTCTTCCTTTTTAGGATTGACTTTAAGATAGATTCCGGCTTTATCTAAAATATTTTTGTAGGTAAATATTGGTGCTTGAAAACGTAAAGCCAATGCAATAGCATCGCTCGTTCTAGCATCGATAATTTCTTCAATTTTATCGCGTTCGCAAATTAAACTTGAATAAAACACACCATCAACCAATTTATGAATAATAACTTGCTTAACAACAATATCGAAACGATCTGAGAAGTTTTTGAATAAATCGTGAGTTAAAGGACGTGGAGGACGAATTTCCTTCTCTAAAGCAATAGCAATGGATTGCGCTTCAAAAGCACCAATAACTATTGGCAATTTTCGGTCACCATCTACTTCATTAAGTATTAAAGCGTAGGCACCATTTTGGGTTTGACTGTATGAAATGCCTTTGATATTTAAACGAACTAAACTCATAATTTATAAAACACAAAGAACTGTTTAAATTTGGACTTTACCAACTGCTTTATGCAGATTTGGTTAATTTCCCTCATACTTTCGATAAAACGTAAGCGAATAAGAGAACTTCTAAATTTAAACAGTCCTTATTGATACCTCATCGATTTTATTACGGATTTGGTATTGAAGACTACAAGGTAATAAAATTATGCGTTTGCAGCTTTAAAAGCTTTTAATTTTTCGATTAATTTTGGTACAACTTCAAATGCATCACCTACAACTCCATAATCTGCTGCCTTAAAGAAAGGTGCTTCTGGATCTGTATTGATAACCACTTTTACTTTAGACGAGTTAATACCTGCTAAATGCTGAATAGCTCCAGAAATACCAATAGCAATATAAAGGTTAGATGCAACAGGTTTTCCTGTTTGACCAACGTGTTCACTATGTGGTCTCCATCCTAAATCAGATACTGGTTTTGAACATGCTGTTGCTGCTCCTAAAACCTCTGCAAGTTCTTCAATCATTCCCCAATTTTCAGGACCTTTTAATCCTCTTCCACCAGAAACAACGATTTCTGCATCTGCAATACTTACTTTATCGGTCGCTTTATCTACAGACTCTACAGTAACACCAGATTCTGAAATTGAAGGAGAAAAGTCTTCAACAGAAGCATTGCCTCCCGACTCTACCAATCCGAATGAATTATTAGATAAACCAACAATTTTTACATCAGTAGCTATTTCTGTATTAGCAAATGCTTTATTTGTAAATGCTGAATGTTTTACTGTAAATGGTGATACGTTAGATGGTGCTGCAACAACATTAGACACATAACCTGCATCTAAACCTACAGCTAATAACGGTGCTAAATATTTACTATTGGCGCTTGCACTGACTACAACCACTTTTGAACCTTCATTTTTTGCAGCATCTTCTAAGATACCTGCATATTTTTGGGCGTTAAATGCTTTTAAAGACTCGTCTTTTACTAAAAGTACTTTAGAGGCTCCATAGTTTCCAAGCACTTCTGCATCATCCGCGTTAACAGCCACAGCAGTTACTGAAGTTCCCATTTGATCTGCAACAGCTTTAGCATAAGATACCACTTCTAAAGCCGCCTTTTTAAATTTTCCGTTTTCGGATTCTGTATATACTAGAATTGACATAATATTTTTTAAAATTTAAAATTTCAAGCACCAAATCCCAAAGACTGAGCGATTGGATTTTGGAATTTGAGATTTGTTTTTTTTATATAACTTTAGCTTCGTTATGAAGTAAGTTTACTAATTCGTCTATATTATCGGCATCGACCAACTTAACCGCACCCTTAGGAGCTGGTTTTTCAAAACTAACAGCTTTAGTTTCTGCATTAGCGTCAGTTGGTTCTACAACCGTTAACGGTTTTTTACGAGCCATCATAATACCTCTCATATTTGGAATACGAAGATCACTTTCTTCAACTAATCCTTTTTGCCCACCAATGACTAAAGGTAAAGATGTACTAACGGTTTCTTTTCCTCCATCGATTTCTCTAACCGCTTTAGCGTTGGTACCATCAACCTCTAAACTTATACAATTAGTTACAAAATTAGCATTAATCATTGCTGCTAACATTCCAGGAACCATTGCGCCGTTATAATCAATAGATTCTCTACCAGCTATAACTAAATCGTAACCACCATCATTCACAACTTTAGCTAATTGTTTAGCAACTGCATAACCGTCTGTAGCAGATGTATTTACTCTAATTGCAGAGTCTGCACCAATGGCTAAGGCCTTTCTTAACGTTGGTTCTGTTTCTGCTCCACCAACATTAACAACATCTACACTTGCACCTTGTTTTTCTTTAAACCACATGGCACGTGTTAAACCAAATTCGTCATTAGGATTGATGACATATTGAACACCATTGGTGTCAAATTTTGTATCACCATCCGTAAAATTAATCTTTGAGGTTGTATCAGGCACATGACTAATACATACTAATATTTTCATATATAAATGATTTATTTTAAACGTCTTTTTTCTTGAGTACGAAGATAAAAATAATAATTTGAATTTTACTATGCACGCATAGTATATTTTATAAAAATTCAATTATTTTCTATTAAACTATCAATTTTTCAAAAATTTAAAGATATTCTGATGATTCAATGACTATTTTACCATCCTAAAATAAAAATATATCTATTCAAAATCATATAAATCAGAAAAAACATAAATCTTCATAAATTTTTATTTTTTCACTCTACTTTTAATGTCATTATATAGTATAGAATTATTATTTTTGCTACTCGAATAAAAACAAGAACATGAAGACAATTCAATTTAGAGAAGCTATTTGTGAAGCCATGAGCGAAGAAATGCGCAGAGATGAAAGCGTTTATCTTATGGGAGAAGAAGTAGCAGAATATAATGGTGCTTACAAGGCATCTAAAGGTATGTTAGACGAATTTGGCGCAAAACGTGTTATAGACACACCTATTGCAGAGCTTGGTTTTGCTGGTATAGCTATTGGATCTACAATGACAGGAAATCGTCCTATTGTAGAATATATGACGTTTAACTTCTCTTTGGTTGGAATTGATCAAATTATAAATAATGCGGCTAAAATTAGACAAATGTCTGGTGGCCAATTTAAATGTCCTATTGTTTTTAGAGGTCCAACAGCTTCTGCAGGTCAATTAGGAGCAACACACTCACAAGCTTTTGAGAACTGGTTTGCTAACACTCCAGGATTAAAAGTCGTTGTACCATCTAACCCTTATGATGCAAAAGGATTACTAAAAGCTGCTATTAGAGATGACGATCCTGTTATTTTTATGGAAAGTGAGCAAATGTATGGTGATAAAGGTGAAGTGCCAGAAGGCGAATATGTAGTACCTATTGGAGTTGCTGAAATTAAGCGCGAAGGAACAGATGTTACAATCGTATCTTTTGGTAAAATCATTAAAGAAGCTTACAAAGCTGCAGACGAATTAGAAAAAGAAGGTATTTCTTGTGAGATCATCGATTTAAGAACCGTTCGTCCTATGGATAGAGCTGCAATTTTAAAATCTGTAAAGAAAACAAACCGTTTAGTTGTTTTAGAAGAAGCATGGCCTTTTGGAAATGTCGCTACTGAAATTACATACTTAGTGCAATCTGAAGCGTTTGATTATTTAGATGCACCAATTATTAAAATAAATACTGCAGATACACCTGCACCTTATTCTCCTGTATTATTAGCAGAATGGTTGCCTAACAGCGATGATGTTGTTAAAGCAGTAAAAAAAGTAATGTACAAATAAATAAATTGCAGATATCTGCGTTTAGTAAACTTCATTCGTAACCCTCTAACTTATGTTTAGCACGGTTGTTGATGAAGTTTATTTTTTAATATGAAACTAAAACTACTTATCTCATTTCTAGTTCTTGGATTTTTTTCTGCAATAGCGCAGACTAAAGTTAGCGGTCATGTTTTTGATGAAAACAATGTCCCTATTCCATTTGCTAATGTTCTATTTAAAGGTTCTACAGAAGGAACTATCACCAATGAAGACGGTAAATTTTATTTAGAATCCGATAACAGTTGGGATAATTTAATCGTTTCTTTTATTGGTTTTGAGATACTAGAAATCCCCTTAACCAAATCTGTTAATTATGATTTAAAGTTCATTCTTAAAGAAGAAGCATCCTCATTAGATGAAGTGCTTATTGTTACAGGAAAACAATCTAAAAAAGCATCAGAGAATCCCGCTATCAGAATTCTTAAAAAGATTTGGGAACGTAAACGTCAAAATGGCTTAAGCCAGTTTAAGCAATACGAGTACGACCAATACGAAAAAGTAGAATTTGATCTCAACACTATTGATAGTTCCCTAATAAAGAGTAAACTTTTTAAGGGTATGGAATTCGTTTTTAATGAAGTTGATACGTCTAAAGTTACAGGAAAAACCTATCTACCCATTTTCCTAAATGAATCCGTAAAGAAAATATCTGGAGACAATATCTTAAATAAAGAACACGAAGATTTAAAAGGTAATAAAAACTCAGGTTTCAGTAATAACCAGATTATTATAGATTTTATCGACGATTTATATTCGGAATATAATGTTTACGATAATTACTTAAAATTCTTCGATAAGAGTTTTGTAAGCCCATTAAGTAGAACAGGGGTTCAAACCTATAACTATGTATTGTCTGATAGTGCTTTTATTGACAATAAATGGTGTTACAATATTATCTATTATCCTAGACGAAAAAACGAATTGACTTTTAAGGGGGATTTTTGGGTGAATGATTCGACATTTGCTATTAAAGAAATTAATCTTCAAGCGTCTAAAAGTGCCAATATCAACTGGGTTAAGGAAATCTATATTGAACAAGAATTTGAAGTATTAAATGATTCTGTATTTCTTATAAAACGCGATTATTTCCTTTCGGACTTTGCCATGAACAAAAAAGAAATGTCCCGAGGTGTTTATGGAAAACGAACTACCATTTATGATAATTATAAATTTAACCAACCTAAAGACCCAAAATTCTATGATAAGGTTGTTTATAATTATGATGAAGATGTATACAACCGAGAAGATGATTTTTGGCAAACTAATAGGCTTGAATCCTTAAGTAAAGATGAAAAAGGTGTGTATAAAATGTTAGACACACTAAAAACGGTTAAGAAATTTAAACGACTATATAACTTAGGAAGTATTCTAGCTTCAGGCTATGTTGAGTTTCCTTCCGTTAATTTAGATTACGGTCCAATTTTTTCCACTTTTGGTTATAACGAGGTTGAAGGTGTGCGATTACGAACAGGAGGAAGAACGTACTTTGGCCCTAACGATTTATGGAGAATTGAAGGCTTCTTAGCTTATGGTTTTAACGATGATAAATTTAAATACGGAATTTCAGGGAAGTGGTTATTAGATAAACGTAGTCGATTTACCCTTTTTGGAGGTAATAGGCGCGATATTGAACAAATTGGTGCAAGTTTAACAAGCTCTTCTGATGTTTTAGGTCGTAGCTTGGCTTCTTCAGCGGTCATAGGTACCGGAACAAATGATAAGCTTTCCAATATTAATTTAACCAATTTTGGAGCCTCTATAGAGCCATCTCGAAATTTTGAAGTGCGCATAGATGGAAGCTTCCGTACTATAAGTTCAGCGTCATCAACATTTAGTTTAGACTACAATGATATTGAAGCCCTATCCGGAGTGTCGTCTGAAATAAAACAATTTGAATCTCGACTATCATTAGGCTATTTTCCAAAACGTCAAATGACAGGTTTTGGAGTAGAACGAAAAAACAAGAATGATAATTTCGCTAGACTTTTTGCACAAGTGAGTCGTGGAGATCGCAATTGGTTTGACAGTGATTTTGACTATACTAAAGTTCAGTTTTCATATATACAACCATGGCAACTTGGTGGCTTTGGAAGGTTGGTGACCTCTGTAGAATTAGGTAAAACATTTGGCGAAGTGCCTTTAGGATTATTGAGTATTGTTCCTGGTAACCAATCCTATTTTTCAATATACAACACGTTTACACAATTAGATTATTACGAATTTGTTACAGATACTTATAGCTCTGTTCATTTAGAACACAATTTTAATGGTCGTATTTTTTCTCGTATTCCGTTCTTAAAAAAATACAACCTAAGAGCTATTTTAGGATTAAGAGGTGTTTGGGGAGAACTCTCTGATGAAAATATGGCTCTAAACAGCACAGGTAATCTAATGGAAATTCCTTTAGTTGCACCAGACACACGTATGTATTACGAATACAGTTTTGGCGTGGCCAATATTTTTAAAGTATTGCGTTTAGACTTCAACTTTAGAGGAAATTATTTAGACCGACCAGACGCAAGACCATTTGGTATTACAGGTAGTTTTGGGTTTTATTTCTAAAAAAAAGGATTTACGTTTAGTAAATCCTTTTTTTTTTAGAAAATGTATTCAAAATTTTATTCAAATAAATCCGAAGACAAATAACGATCTCCTCTATCGCAAATAATACAAACCACAATTCCGCTCTCTAATTCGTCTACTAATTTTAAAGCAGCAGCTGTAGCTCCTCCACTACTCATTCCTGCGAGTATGCCTTCTTCTTTTGCTAATCGTCGTGTCATTGCTATAGCTTCATCTTTGCTGACTTCAATAGTTTGATCGACTTTAGACGCATCAAATATTTTAGGCAAATATTCTATGGGCCATTTTCTAATCCCAGGTATTTTAGAACCATCGGTTGGCTGTACACCTACAATTTTTACTTCAGCGTTTTGTTCTTTCAAAAACGTAGAGGTTCCCATTATGGTTCCTGTAGTTCCCATTGAAGACACAAAATGCGTAATAGTACCTTCGGTATCTATCCAAATCTCAGGGCCTGTGGTTTTATAATGCGCTTTCCAATTATCATCATTTGCAAATTGATTGAATGAAAAGTAACCTTCATTTTCAACCTTATTTATAGCATAGTCTCTCGCTCCTTCTATACCTTCAGGATGTAATGTTACGGTTGCACCATAAGCACGCATCGTTTGTACACGTTCTTTAGTAGCTGTATCAGGCATTACAAGTTCAATATTCAACTTATAAATACTCGCAATCATAGCTAAGGCAATTCCTGTGTTTCCACTAGTAGCTTCAATTAATTTTGATGATGTATCAATTTGTTTTGAGTCTAGAGCACTTTTAATCATATTGTAGGCTGCTCTATCTTTTACACTACCACCTGGATTATTCCCTTCGAGTTTAAAGTACAAACTCACATTAGGATTGGTATTCAATGCTATTGATTTAACCAGAGGTGTATTTCCTATTTGATCTATTAACGTCTTATTCATCTTACTTTTTTAATTTTGCAAAAATTTCAACCTGATGATTGTGTGTCACAATAGAGTTTTTAGGAACCGACTCCGTTAACCACGTGTTACCACCAATTACTGAATTTTCACCAATAATAGTATTACCTCCCAAAATAGTTGCATTGGCATATATGGTAACATTTTGCTCAATAGTTGGATGACGCTTCGTATTTTGATGTTGTTTTTTTACGGTCAGCGCACCTAAAGTTACACCTTGATACACCTTAACATTATTGTGTATTTCTGTAGTTTCGCCAATAACCAATCCTGTACCGTGATCTATAAAAAAAGAGTCACCGATTGTGGCTCCAGGATGTATATCTATCCCCGTAATAGAATGGGCATATTCCGTCATTAACCTTGGTATGAATGGCAAATTCAATTTAAAAAAGACTCTTGCCATTCTATAGATTGAAATTGCAAAGAACCCTGGGTAGGCTAAATAAATTTCTTCTATGGATTTTGATGCGGGATCATTGTTATAAATCGCTTCAGCATCCTTTTTTAAACTGCAATATAAATCAGGAATGTTTTCTTTAAAATCACTCCAAAGTTTACAAGGCTTATTCTTAATATCTGGACATGCCCTATTTCTAATTGTGATAAACAATGTTTCCAATTGCTGTAATGCCAATTCGGCATCTGTATCACAATCATAAAACGCCTTAAAAAGCAATTTTGTGAATCGTTGAGACTCTTCTTTTAAAGTCATTGAAACCTTAATTATTTCCTTGTGGTCATTTATGACTTTTACTACGTTCAAATTCATACTTAGATAACTCTTTTAAAAGACGTATAATTATAGTATACATTACAGATTCAACGAATTTAATGAAACAATTTGAACAAGAAAAGTAGAAGGTCTAAATTGATAACAATTCAATAAACTACTATATAGATAATTAATTGTCTAACTCATACAATATATTATCTTTGCGGAACTTAAATTTTAACAGAGAATATAATAATGGTTCTAAGTAAATTAGAACTCCCAAATACAAATTAAAACATGTCAGAATCAGAAGAATTAACTTTCGATGTACTCATTGAAATACCTAAGGGAAGCCGTAATAAATATGAATACGATTTCACATTACACAAGATAAGGTTTGACCGCATGCTTTTTTCATCTATGATGTATCCAGGTGATTATGGCTTTATTCCAGAAACTTTAGCTTTAGATAGTGATCCTTTAGACGTTTTAGTATTAGGACACCAACCAACATACCCTATGGTAGTTATGGAAGTAAGACCAATTGGTGTTTTCCATATGACGGATGAAAAAGGACCAGATGAAAAGATTATCTGTGTACCAGTTTCAGATCCTATTTGGAGTAACAATAAAGATATAAGCGATTTAAATCCACACAGATTAAAAGAAATTGAGCACTTTTTCCGTGTATATAAAGACTTAGAGAAAAAGAAAGTTGATGTTGGTGGATGGGGAGATGCTAAAGAAGCTGTAAAAATTTATCATGAATGTGTACAACGTTATGATGAAAGTGAACATAAAAAGAAACGCACATTTACGATTTAAAATTCTTATTTAGAATTCAAAAATTTTTTATCAAAAAAACTGTCGAAAAAGCAATATCTATAATTGATATTGCTTTTTTCGTAAAAATATGATTCATTTTACTACTTTTGCCCAGCTAAAAACTAATCAAATTAATAAATGTAATATGGAATCAATGATGATTTATATGCCAATAGCATTGGCGACTTTAGGATTAATTTACATGCTTGTAAAGAAATCTTGGGTAATGAAACAAGATGCTGGAGACGGCAAAATGAAAGAAATTTCAGATCATATATATGAAGGTGCTCTCGCCTTCTTAAATGCTGAATATAAACTACTAGCAGTCTTTGTAGTTATCGTAAGTATACTTCTTGCCGTTGTTTCATTTATAGTACCAACAACGCATTGGCTTATCGTAATTGCTTTTATTTTCGGTGCTGTATTTTCGGCATTCGCTGGAAACATCGGAATGAAAATAGCCACTAAAACAAATGTTAGAACAACACAAGCCGCTCGCACAAGTTTACCAAATGCACTAAAAGTATCTTTTGGTGGTGGAACTGTAATGGGATTAGGTGTTGCTGGTCTTGCTGTTTTAGGATTAACAGCATTTTTCATATTCTTCTTTTGGTTCTTTATGGGAAGCGAATGGACTAACACAATGGATATGACCATCGTATTAGAAACACTTGCTGGTTTCTCTCTTGGTGCTGAATCTATCGCATTATTCGCTAGAGTCGGTGGAGGTATTTATACTAAAGCTGCCGATGTTGGTGCCGATTTAGTAGGTAAAGTTGAAGCTGGTATTCCAGAAGATGATCCTCGTAATCCTGCTACAATTGCAGATAATGTTGGTGATAATGTAGGTGATGTTGCAGGTATGGGAGCCGATTTATTTGGATCTTATGTGGCGACCGTTTTAGCTGCAATGGTTCTTGGTAACTATGTGATTAAAGATATGGGTGGCTCAATCTCTGACGCTTTTGGAGGAATTGGACCAATCTTATTACCAATGTCAATTGCTGGTGTAGGAATTATTATTTCTATCATCGGAACCATGTTGGTGAAAATAAAAAGTAATGACGCTAAAGAAGCTCAAGTTATGGGAGCTTTAAATATTGGAAATTGGACGTCTATCATATTAGTTGCTGCTGCATGTTTCGGATTAGTAACTTGGATGTTACCAGAAACGATGCAAATGAATTTCTTCGGTGAAGGCTTACAAGAGATTTCTTCAATGCGCGTGTTCTATGCCACCTTAGTTGGTTTAGTCGTAGGTGCTGTAATTTCTTCTGTAACTGAATACTATACAGGGTTAGGTAAAAAACCAATTTTAAATATTGTACAACAATCAAGTACTGGAGCAGGAACAAACATTATTGCAGGTTTAGCGACAGGTATGATTTCTACATTCCCATCCGTATTATTATTTGCCGGAGCTATTTGGGCATCGTATGCATTTGCTGGATTCTATGGAGTTGCTTTAGCGGCTTCTGCAATGATGGCAACTACGGCTATGCAATTAGCAATTGATGCTTTTGGACCAATATCTGATAACGCAGGTGGTATTGCTGAAATGAGTGAGCAAGAACCTATCGTTAGAGAACGTACAGACATATTAGATTCTGTTGGTAACACAACAGCTGCAACAGGAAAAGGATTTGCTATCGCTTCTGCGGCATTAACATCATTAGCTTTATTTGCTGCTTATGTTACGTTCACAGGAATTGATGGGATTAATATTTTTAAAGCACCAGTATTAGCGATGTTATTTGTTGGTGGTATGGTGCCCGTAGTATTCTCTGCTTTAGCAATGAATGCTGTAGGAAAAGCAGCTATGGAAATGGTTGAGGAAGTACGTCGTCAGTTTAGAGATATTCCAGGTATTATGGAAGGTACAGGAAAACCAGAATACGATAAGTGTGTGGCGATTTCTACGGAAGCGTCTTTAAAAGAAATGATGTTACCAGGTTTATTAACTATAGGTTTCCCATTAGCAATTGCATTTATTCCAATGATTTTTGGAATGGATCCTTTAGCTATCGCAGAAATGTTAGGTGGTTATATGGCTGGTGTTACGGTTTCAGGTGTGCTTTGGGCAATCTTCCAAAACAACGCAGGTGGTGCTTGGGATAATGCTAAAAAATCTTTTGAAGCTGGAGTTGAAATTAATGGTGAAATGACATTTAAAGGTTCTGAAGCTCATAAAGCAGCAGTAACTGGAGATACAGTTGGAGATCCTTTTAAAGATACATCTGGTCCTTCAATGAACATCTTAATTAAATTAACGTGTTTAATTGGTTTAGTCATTGCCCCAATTTTAGGTGGTCATGCTGATGAAACTGGATTAGCTAATAATGACACAAACGTTTCTATTGAAATGATTGTTGACTCTAAAGATTTAGCTAAAGCCACCGTTAATTATTCCACCATAAAAGAAGGAAAGAAAACATCTGAAGTTATTATTTTCGAAGGCACACAGGTCGAAGTTGAAAAAGAATTAAATAATTTTGAAGCATCGCTTACAAACGAAGCTGGTGACGTTATAAAAGTTATTGAAAAAGTAGATATTTCTAAAAGTTAAATCTTAGAAATACACGTATTTAAAAACCCTCAACATTATTCAAAATGTTGAGGGTTTTATTTTTTAGAGACATAGATCATATAGAAAGAATCTAAAATTTTGAGAGATCACTTAAGTCTCAATATATAAACAAAAAAGCCTCACATTTTAAAACAAAATATGAGGCTTTTATTATTACAATTATATTCTATAAGGTATAAGTCAACCTAAACGTTATAAATCTTGGTAAAATAAATGTTTCTGAGCTATATACAGAGATATTATTCGACCCATTGTTAACTTCCGAATCTATATTCAATAAGTTTGTGGCTTTAAGTTGATATTCCCATTTAGCATCTTGATCTTTTCTGTATGCTAAACTCGCATTCCATGTTTGATACGACTGGGTATCACTAACATTACTGCTTTGACTTGTGTATGAATAATCAGATCTTAGTGTTAAAGCTTTCCATATATAAGCATCAAATTCTATTGAAGGAGCATTAGTGATAAACTGCGTATCATTATCTCCTTGATTTGTATCACTAACGCTATACCCATACTTTAACGTAAAGTTTGGTGCCTCTCTAAAGTTAGTACTTAACTCTGGAGTATACGACTGAGAAAACGTTTCATTAACAGATCTTACATCTTGAACAAATTGATTACTCTTACTGTAGTTAAGACCAACACGCATACTTGCTCTTAACTTACCATAAGTACGTTGTATACGACCACTAGCAGAAACACTCTCATCCGCAAAATTTGAATTGAAATATGTGTTGGTTCTGATTACATTATCAAAATTAGTAAGTGATCTAATTTGATCGATATTCTTGTTATAATTAATAAATGCAAATACATTAGTGTAGTTAAACAAGTTAAAACTAAAGTAACGTAAGTTTAAGTTATGCGATAATGAATTCTGTAAGTTTGGCTCACCATATTGTATACTATTATAATTGTTTAAAACCAACCCTTCTGCTAAACTTGTAACATCGGTAAATGAATTTTGCATATTGTAACGGAACGTTAAACTCTCACTCTTTTTAAATTGAATTTGCGTTTCAAAATCTGGTAATATTTTAAAGAAATTATCTTCATATGTTTCGCCAAACTGTGTGTTTTTGTTTCCGTATGTATGAACTGAGAATCCAGGTGTAATTGTAAATTTCCCTGTCTTTAATCTATAATGGAATCCTAAATAAATATCACTAAAGTTATATTCTGTATCGTTTTCATTACGTAATAGGTTACCATCTGTATCTGTTAGGCTAGCAATAGGATCATAAAAAGAACCATCATCTAAAAATTGAAAAATATTAGAGTTGAATTTTTGAGAACTTAAAATAGTACCTAACGTAAAGTTGATGTTACTTTTAGAATTTAAAATATTGTAGTAGTCTAATTTAGCATCTAGCTGATTAGATTTAATACGACGTTCTTGGTTAAGATCATAATTAGCCTGACCTGTATTTAAACCTAAACTGTTTGCTGTACTTTCAAAAGCACCTTCTTCTTTTAATCCTATTACATTGTAAAAAGGATCTTCATCTTTAATTAAATGCTGCGCTTCGAAAGCAAAAATATTATTTTCGTTTAGCGTGTAATAATAATTTACATTTTGATTAATACTAAATGGCTTTGCTTCATTCAACTCATTGGTATTTCCAACTACAGAAGAAAATTCATTTTGCATTTCAGAATCGCTAGAAATACGCCCTAAAACATCATAATTCAATTGGTTATTAGCATTTGGCTTATAACTCGCACTTAATTTTGCTAAACCTTGGTTGGTCGCTTCTCTACCTGTTTGAACTGTTTCTTCATCAGGAATTCCTAATTCTGGATTTGTATAACGTACAAAGCTTTCTTGTCTCGTTTTTAAACGGTTCGCATTATAAATTAAAAATCCACTAAGGTCTAATGACTTATTCGGAGCATAACTGAAGTTCATTGCTCCTAGTTTAGATTCAATAGTTTGTGCATCCCCAAGATTTGTTAAACCACTTAATCCATTATCACCAAGATTAATACTTGTTCCACTACTAGAACTTGGACGTCTAAAACCACCACCAAAATTCCGAATATCACGACCGGTTAATGCAACTTCACCAATATTGTTGATATCACCAATAACATTAATACTGTATTTAGGACTGTAATAAAATAATTTTGGCTGCAAGAGATATAGGTTGTCATTTGGTGATGGCGCAACACCTCCACCAGCAGTAACATCTCCAAACCAGAAGTTTTCTTTTCCTTCTTTCAATTTAATATTAATGGCTACATTATCTTGGTTATTTTGAACACCACTTAATTGGCCTACCTCAGCATAATTACGTAGCACTTGAATTTTATCAACCGCGTTTGAAGGAATATTTTTTGTCGCTAATTTTGAATCCCCATCAAAGAAATCTTTACCATTTACCATCAGCTTTGTAACCTCTTTACCTTCAACTTCAATCTTACCTTCTGCTGTAATTTCTACACCTGGTAATTTTTTAAGAACGTCTTCAAGCTTTCGTTCGGTACCATTTTTAAATGAATCTGCATTATAAATTAAAGTATCTCCTTTTATCGTTACTGGCATATCATAAGTCAATTCTACAGCATCTAACATATTATCAGAAACCATATTAAAGTCTTTCGTAATATCAACTTCTTTAGTTGTCACAGTTTCATCAACTGATTTTAAACCAATATAACTCACTTGAATATTGTAAGTTCCGTTTTTTCCCAGTGAAATCACATATTTTCCACTAGCATCAGTAATGGCATAAGATTCTAATGTATTAGATTCTTTATTGATAGCAATAATATTGGCCAATTCTAAAGGAGAGCCAATGCTATCTTTTACAATACCGGTCATTTTAATTTGAGCAAAAGAACTCATAACTACTAAAGTAAATAGCAGTGCTAAAATATTTTTCATATAAATAATGTCTTTGGTTGGTATTTGAGAGCGTGATTTATACTCTGCTCATCATTAGAGTTCGTTTTTTATAATTTTAATTTCTACCGCGTCCTCCGCCTCTACCGTTACGTCCACCGTACATTTCACGCATTTCTTCCATCTTCTTTGTCGTGATTTCAGTGTACTCAGCTTGTGTAACTTCTTCTCCTTTTTTAGGCTTATCAATAGACTCCTTCTCTTTTGGGTTTAATACAATCTTAGTACAAAGTATGGTTGTACGGTCTGCATTTATTTCTAATATTAATCCTGGCAAGCCCCAATAATCATCTGGCCCTTGGTTTACAGGAATTTGTGGTGTGTACCAAGCAACAACCTCTATTGTTTTTGGTGCCTTAGGCTCGTTTGAATCTGTAGAATCTTTACCTTTTTCTCCTTCACTTTTTTGATCTCTACCTCTTGGCCCTCTAAAACTGCTAATATCAAATCCACTAGGAACTACAGTTGCGGTAGCTTTAAAACAAGTGTATTGACCAATTAATTTGGTTTCCGTACCCATTTTCCATTCTAAATCTTTTAATTCGTCTTTAACTAAAAACTGCTTTCCAAAAAACTCCTGATCTTGGATGACTTCTTTAGTTTGAACATTTTTATATTTTGGTCCTCCGGTTAAACTCGCACCGAAGCCTCCTCGTCCACCACCTCCACCAGGTGCAGCCAACTTTTCTTCTTCTTTATAAATAGACTCTGATTTTGTAAACGTTAGTGTGTACTCCTTCTCTAAAAAGCTCTTCATACGTTCTTCAAATTGCTTTTTTCGCTCCGCACTCATGTCTTGTCCGCCAAATTGATCGAGATCCATGGTCGTTTTCGACATGTAGTAAGCTTTGCCTTGAAAATCTTGAGCAAACAAATTAGAACTGGCAAAAAACACAGTTAAGAGTAATGCAATTTTTAATGGTAATTTCTTCATTTTAAATAGTCTAGTTAAATATTATAACAAATTATGTTAATCTTACTTCCATAAGACTCCACAATTGAAGAAAAGTTAAGTCCAGGTTTGTTAAACTTGTGTTAAGAAAACTAACGTTATCTGCGTCCTCCTCTATTGGCTCTAAACTCTTTCATTTTTTCACTGATAATACGCTGATACTCATCCTTTGTTACTATTGTTCCTTTATCGGAAGCTTTAATTTCAACCTTATCCTTAGGATTCAATACTATTTTAGAACATAACATGGTTGTATTTCCTGCACTAACTTCTAAAATTAATCCTGGAAGACCCCAATATTCTAATGGACCATGCCCAACAGGAATTTGAGGAGTATACCAAGCCTCAACAGCTGTCATTGGAGTTTCTTTTTCGGTATCACCATCTAAGTCGTCGTTTAATGTGTTCCAAGAAAAATTATACCAAGCTAGATCATGAGTAGAAATTGATGCGGTAGCTTTAAAACATGTATAGTTTCCTATTTGTTTTGTTTCTTTTTCCATAACCCATTCAATAGGCTGCAAGCTATCTTTTACTAAAAAGTTTTTTCCATAGAATTCTTGATTCTGAACCTGTGAATTGGTTTTTACATTTTTATATTGGTGACCAGGTGTAAAGTTTTTCCCCCAAGAATCCGTTGCTCCAGACATCGCATCTAATTGTTCTGCTTCTTCAAAAAATGACGCTTCTCTATTGAAAGTTAAAACATAGTTTTTTTGCAATCTATTTTTCATTCGGGCTTCAATCTCCTTTTTCTGACCTTCGCTTAGACGTGCTCCCCAAGTTCCTAAATCCATTTTAGCTTTTGAAAAATAGTAGGCTTTACCTTGAAAGTCTTGTATGTCTTCAGCGCCATCTGTAGTAAAACCATTTGATAAGCCGATAGTAAGGAAAATTACACTGATTTTTAATAGAATTGATTTCATAATAAATTAAGTTTACTTATTTTGTTTAACAAATATATAGTTATGCTAAACAATATATTTCACTTTACCACAAAATTAACAGTGCATTTAAGAAATCCGCATCAGCCTAGTGTTTTGAATTTAAACACATAAGCATACTACCCACCAATATGTATCTCAATGGCATCACCACTCTTACCACCTTTTCTAGGTGCGTAGCGCTCCATCATTTCTTTGGTTTTCTTATCCATAATATCGTCATACTCTTTTTGAGTCACTTCTTTTCCTTTAGTTGGTTCTTTAATCTCAATTTTGTCTTCTGGGTTGATGACAATTTTACTGCAAATCACAGTTAGCTTCCCATCGTGTATTTCTAAAATCAATCCTGGCAATCCTTGGTATTTCGCAGGCCCATTATTAACAGGAATTTGAGGAGTGTACCAAGCAGTAATAATACGTTCTTCCATTTCTGGTTCTTTTTCTTCTTCATTGTCATCATCTATACTTGAAATGCTACTAAAATTCCTATTAACTTTAGGCACTTGTTTTGTATACGTTGCTTTAAAACACATGTATTCGCCAATATGTTTGGTATTAGATTCTAGCTGCCATTCGATTGGATAAA
Organism: Winogradskyella thalassocola; assembly: GCF_900099995.1. GTDB lineage: Bacteria > Bacteroidota > Bacteroidia > Flavobacteriales > Flavobacteriaceae > Winogradskyella > Winogradskyella thalassocola. The sequence goes on along the minus strand of NZ_FNCZ01000010.1, from coordinate 6,829 downwards.
TAGAATCTTTAATTAGAAATTTTTTACCCATTGTCTCTTTTTGATCCGCATAAGTTTTGTTTTGCATATTTTTATAAAATACATCAGAGCCACCCCCACCAAAAGACATCTGAAAACCACTACCAACTTGTGGCTTATCTAATTCTTCCTCTTGTTTATATAATGACGCACTTTTATCAAAAGTTAAGATATATGTTTTTTGAAACTGCTTTTTCATCATTTCCATCATCTGCTTTTGCATCGCATCATTCATTTTGGTACTATCCATTTTAATATCCAAATCGCGATGGGTTCTGTAAGTGGCTACACCTTGGAAATCTTGTGCGTTAACAGAGGAAATAACTCCTATTAATATCAAAATTAGAATTCTAGTAATTGTTGTCATTATGTTCTGTTTTTTAAATTATAAAATTTCAATGCTGTAGCTTTCATTTTTTCAATATTCTTTAGAAGTTTTTCTTTTTCATTTGCCCTTCCTACAACAGTATAAGTCATGCTACCTTTTAGATTATCCTTAACCTCTGAAAAGCTACAATTTAAAGTAAAACTCAATTCTTCATTGTTATCCATCATCATAAATAATTCATCTAAATCTTCCGCTTTAAAAGTGGATTCTAGTTCTTCAAGAGAATCAATTGTAACCTCAATACTAAACGCATCAACTTTTACTGATTCTTCATCAACTTTAGACTGACTAAATCCAACAACAGAAATTAACATCACTAAACAAGTCAACACTTTTTTTAGACTAAAACAGTCACGCATCTTTGATTTCATTTTTTATGGTTTTATGATTAATACCTTACAAATATCTCAACACCAATTGATTTTTTAGGTTAACTAGTGTTAACGTGTGTTAACCGATAACCTATACTTAATAATAACTTTATACATTTGAAACATGAATGATAAACGGTATCGCCTAATTTTATACACCATCATTGCCGTAATCACGGCTACGATTGGCATACAAGTCTATTGGAACTATAAAAACTATCAAACCAATAAACAGCAGCTGATTAACGATGTGCAAATTAGTTTAGATAAAGCGGTAGATGATTATTATACAGCTTTAGCAGAGCGCACCACTTTTGGTTTTATTCTTGAAGGTGACCAGCAAAAAAATGCTTTCGAAGACGGTGGTGAGCTGGAAAATTTTTTTAAAAACATTGATGAATCTAATAAAGAGTTTACAAACCTTGATTCTTTAGATACAAATAGTATTAAAGGTATAACGGTTTTTAGAGGATTTAAGGCAGATTCAATGTCAGAGGCTCATGATAAAACACACAACCCCTTATCAAGAGATCAACTAAAATTAAAAATAGATAGTCTTAAAAGCAACAATAAAGATGTCAATTTAAAAAATGCCGAATTTCTGACCTCTAAAGTGATGATTTCGATAAAAAATGACACACTTGATGTTAAGGCTGTTGAAGAATTAATAGCGATAGAACTAGAACGAAAAAGCATTAATGTCGATTTTTATTTAGACTATAAAGACCTCGAACGTAACGCTGGCTATTTTATGGTAAACGGATCCTTACCAGAATTAGATCCTAATCACATGTCTGACGATTACCTTCAAACGGATACAAAATCTAGATTTCTACCGAAAGGCACGTTTTTAACCATTTTATTTACCAACACCACTAAAGCTATTTTATACCGCATTCTTGGAGGCGTCTTAATTTCAACACTTTTAGTTTTAGTCGTAATCAGCTGTCTATTCTATCTATTAAAAATCATTAAACATCAAAAGCAACTCGCCGAAGTTAAAAATGACCTTATAAGCAATATTACGCACGAGTTTAAAACACCAATCGCAACTATAAGTGCAGCACTAGAAAGCATTAGTAATTTTAATGCTATTGACGATAAAGCCAAAACTAAAAAATACCTTAACATGTCTTCCCAGCAATTAGGAAAGTTGAATGTTATGGTCGAAAAACTATTAGAAACCGCTACTTTAGATAGTGGTAATTTAGAATTGAATAAAGAAAATTTCGATATCATTAGTTTACTTGATGCTTTGGTTAGTAAGTATAAGATTCAATTTCCTGATAAGACATTTAACAGCAATATTCATCTCGAAAGTTTAATTATTAATGCTGACATCTTTCATATTGAAAATGCCCTAAACAACATTTTAGATAATGCCGTAAAGTATGGAGGAGAGATTATTTCAATTGAATTGAAAACAAAGAAAACTAATTTTGAAGTTTCAATTTCAGATAATGAAAATAGTTTAACCCATGAAAACAAACATCAGATTTTCGATAAATTCTATCGTGTTCCAAAAGGGAATACCCACGATGTAAAAGGGTTTGGAATAGGCCTTTATTACACCAAAACCATAATTGACAAGCATAACGGATCAATTACTTTAGAACTCAATAAAAATTTAACTACGTTTAAAATCACACTTCCAAATGGCTAATACAATCAAATTATTATTGGCTGAAGATGAAGCTGCTTTAGGACAAATACTAAAAGAAAGTCTTGAAACACGAGATTTTGAAGTCATTCTTTGCGAAAACGGGGACAAAGCTTTTGAAAACTACAAATCTGAAGCTCCAGAAATTTTAGTTTTAGATGTGATGATGCCCAAAAAAGATGGTTTCACATTAGCTAAAGAAATCAGAGCTATTGACGACACTATTCCTATTATATTTTTAACAGCCAAGTCGCAAACCGCAGATGTGGTTGAAGGTTTCTCAATTGGTGGCAATGATTATCTCAAAAAGCCATTTAGTATAGAAGAGTTAATTGTTAGGGTTCATAATTTGGTTGACAGAACTAAAACTCAAAAGACCACTAAAATCATAACTATTGGGGAGTTCGCCTTTGATTTAGCTAAACAGCAATTAAAATTTAAGGATGAAGAATCGATTCAGCTGACTCATAGAGAATCGCATTTGTTATTTCATTTAATTAATAACAAAAATCAAGTTTTAGATCGTTCCTTAATTCTGAATAAACTTTGGGGAACAGACGACTTTTTCACCGCTAGAAGCATGGATGTTTTTATAAGTAAATTAAGAAAGCAATTAAGTAAAGATGAAAATATTCAAATCATTAATGTCCGTGGTTTTGGGTATAAGTTGACGGATTAATTTAAAAGTGTCAATCCATACTATTTAAAATCTATTCACAAGTTCTTTCTAATTAGTATAACCTCAAAGCTCTGTAAAGAGAAATTGGAGTAATTGTTGTATTTTTCAAGTTCATTCGCCCACAATTATGCATAAGTTAGTCCTTTTATTTCTTTTCTTTAGTTTGTTCAGTTTTTCTCAAGATAAAACGCAACGGCAAATTAAAGCGACTTTAAAAGATTCGACACAGCTTAAAGCTAAAGCCATTTTTGGAATTGATAATTTTGGGACATTCTATTATGCTACGGAAAACAATTCCTTTCATAAAAAAACAAAGGATACCATTATTACATACGCCAACTTTCAACTTGGTGACATTACTTCTGCAAACACGTTTAATCCTTTAAAAATAAATTTATTTTATAAAGACTTTAATACGGTTGTAGTTTTAGATAATCGTTTAGCTGAAATTAAAAAAGTAGATTTCAATTCTATTCAACCCTACAAAAACGTCTCTTTTGTGTCTTCTGGTTATGATAATTCGTTATGGCTATTTAATCAAGATTACCAGTATCTCGAATTATACGATTATCAAACCAATAAGATAAAACTCAAAACGGTTCCTGTTCAATCTGAAGTTTTAGATTTAAAAAGCGATTATAATTATTGTTATTTATTGACTAAAAATTACCTCTACGTTTATAATTACTTTGGAAGTTTAATCCGAAAAATAGAAAATTCAGGCTACGAAAGTTTAGCTTTTAACGAAGCGCATTTGGTGTTAAAAAAGGGGGAATCATTATTTATCTTAGAAAAAAACGAAGCTATAATTCACCCCATAAAACATCCAAAAATGTTAATAAAACAGTTTTTGGTAACCAATGAAACGGTGTATATTTACGGCTTAAATTTACTACGTCATTACCAATTAAAAATAGAATAGATTATGCATGTTGCTGTTGCAGGAAATATAGGAGCTGGAAAAACAACGCTCACAAAATTACTCGCCAAACACTTTAAATGGGAGGCGCAATTAGAGGACGTTGTAGATAACCCTTATTTAGATGATTTTTATAATCAGATGGAACGATGGAGCTTCAATTTACAAGTCTATTTCTTAAACAGCAGATTTCGCCAAGTGAATCAAATCCATGATAGTGGAAAAGACATTATACAAGATAGAACCATCTATGAGGATGCCCATATTTTTGCACCTAACTTGCATGCCATGGGTTTAATGACCAATCGTGATTTTGAAAATTACTCGTCATTATTTCAACTTATGGAATCATTTGTAAATGGACCAGACCTACTAATTTACTTACGCAGTTCTATTCCTAATTTAGTGTCTCAAATTCATAAAAGAGGTCGCGACTATGAAAACACCATCAGTATCGATTATTTAAGTCGTTTAAATGAACGCTACGAAGCCTGGATTTCTACATACGACAAAGGGAACTTGCTTATAATTGACGTTGATAATCTAGATTTTGTTGCCAATCCTGAAGATTTAGGTGACATTATTAATAAAATTGATGCTCAGATAAATGGATTATTCTAAGGAATTGTGGTACTCCATTTTCTAAATGCCATTATCATCACTTTTGTATCCTGGACAATTGGATTATTACTTAACAACGCCATTAAAACAGCCAAGTTTTATTCCAAAATATCAAACTTAAACTTTATTAAGAACGACGGGTTGAGCAAAATTTTGGGATTAAATAGTTTTGGATGGATTATCAAAAATAGCTTCTTTAAAGTTTTCAATCAAAATATAAAACTTAAACAAAGAGCTTCTCGTGAAGATTTAAAACAGCTCAGAAATGAAATGGTTTATGCTGAAATAGGCCATATTATTGGCTTTACGTTTATTATAATAATCATACTTATAAAACTTTGGAGTGCTCAGTATATGTCAGCATTAATTATGCTTGTGTTTAATGTTATTTTCAACCTATATCCTGCATTATTACAGCAACACAATAAAAAACGTATTGATACTATTCTTAAGCAATAAATCCATTTTGCCTAGCGTGTTCTATGGCTTGTTGGCTATTTTTTACTAACAAAATTGGTATTGTTTTATAACTATCTACTATACTTTTAACACGTAACATTTTCTTTTTGTGTTTTACACTTCGTAAGTAAATTGCTAAAATTCGATTTGGAAATTCATCTGCAATTTCCATGTAAATATCGGGATCGTGCTCTCCACTATCTCCTATTAAGATAAAAGGTAAATCAGGATATGTTTTAAGAAGGTTCAAAATCTCTTTTTGTTTTTGAGGCTTTTCTCCTTGTTGTTTTTTCTTCAATGCTTCGCTAACACTCCTTAATAAAATTGGCCCTTTAGGAAAATCATTCTGTTTTAAAAAGAGTTCTAGATAGCGGTATAAATTCCATGGGCTATGACTGACATAAAAAATAGGATTTGCATTTTCACCAGATGCTCCACGATGCAATTTATGAAAGAAATCTACCGAACCTTCGAGGGGAATTCTACTTTTAGCACTCTTAAAAAGGGAGTTGTAAATTAACCTCCATTTTAATAAGGAGACCACGCCTGTGTGCAAAATAGTATCATCGATATCGCTTGCCACTCCAAACTGCGCCTTGCTTGATGGAATTAATAATTCACCAGGAAACCGATTTTGATTCTGAATATTCCGTTTGATGTTAACGTCGTTATAGGATAATTCAAAAAACAACCAACCTTCCTCGTTGGTTAGTGCTTTTAAATCTTCAAGATTGGCTTCAATTCTAAAATAACCTTTGTGATCCGTTGTCGCTTTTAAAACCTTATTGTTAGCTAGTTTTAAATTTAAACCGACATTCTTAATTTCATCGGTTCCAAAACGTTTCCATGAGTTAACAATAAGTTGCCATGTACTCTTGGCTTCTAAATCAATAGACTCATCTTCTAAAGCTCTGCCTCTAGCATAAAAATGCGAATCCGTTCCATAGCTCTGAAAAGCAATGATTTGCAAAGGGTCTTTTTTAAAAATAGGCATTAATCTCTCTTTTTTTTAACAAGTTAAGGCACTTCTTAATTTAATTCATCTTTTCATTAAAAATAAATTTTCATTAAAAAGTCGTGTAAACACTAATCTCAGCTCAAATAATTCATTTTGTTTAATCTTTTACCAAAAAAGTTTAACAAAAATTTAAATATTAACTATAGTTCATTCTATAATTTTATAAAAAATTAATAACTAAAAAGAATCAAAAATGGAAAAAAAAGACTTTTTAACGATTTTAACGATCATGTTAACATCCTTATTTACATTTGCTCAAACTGCTAGAATTCAAGCAATTCACAATTCTGCCGATTTAGCAGCCGAAACTGTAGATGTTTATCTTAATGATATTATTCTACTAAACGATTTTCAATTTAGAACAGCATCTCCTTTTATTGATGCACCTGCTGGTGTAGAACTTAGCCTTAAAGTGGCACCAGGAAACAGTGCCTCATCTGCTGATGCGATTTATGAAATCAATCCAACTTTAGCAGCTAACGAGACTTATATCCTTGTGGCTGATGGAAATATTAGTGCCTCTGGATATACTGCAACTTCTAACTTTGCAATTGAAGTATTTGCTGGTGCACGTGAAGCTGCTAGCACAATAGGTAATACAGATATTTTGGTACATCACGGTGCGTCTGACGCTCCAACTGTTGATGTTAATGAAGTAACTGGTCCTGCCATTTTAGTTGACGATATTTCTTATCC
>NZ_FNCZ01000023.1 GCF_900099995.1 Winogradskyella thalassocola | reverse complement strand
TCTCTGCGTGTATATTAACCTTATTCCTCTCTTTTGTTCTTTCTAATTTATCCTTAAATTTAATGAATTGTAAACTTAAGCCGTGTATAATTAATGGCTGGTTCTCGCCTACTTACGAAAATCCTCGCGGATTTCCTATTCGGTTTTTATTTGCTATATTTAGTGCTGAAACCACGCCACTAATCATACACAATCACGTTCTACGCAATTTGAAAAAACATCGTGCTAAAAGAAAATGAAACTGACTAACGACCAATTTGAGGCTTCCGCTTATATATTCGAAAAAGCGAATGGAAATAAAAAAACGGAATACGAAGAAGAATTAATTGCTGAATCTGGATTGGCGGAATTAAAGCCAAACGAATTGAAAATTCAAATTATTAACGGATTGAATAGCGGACTTTACTCTGACTCAAACGAACGAATAAGTGCATATTGGACTTTAAGTAAGATTCACGATACAAATTTAATTCATGATTTCAGAAAATGGCTCAAAACGGAATTTGAAAACCAAGAACCTTTAGCTGTCTATCAATTAATGATTGCTCTTGGGAATTTAGAAGAACCTATTTTCAATAAAAACCGAACAGGAAGTGCATTTAACGAAACTGAATTGAATTTGAGAGATGCAGAAAACTATTTAAAAAGTTTATAAAAATGACAGGCAAATATGTAACTTTTCGTCAAAACCCAAAAGTTGAAATTCTTTTTGGATTTTATGGCGGAAAGCCAATTCCAACAAAACAGGATAAGTTTAAACCTTTAAAAGCATTTGAAATAGACGAAGACGGAAATGAAGTCGAGTTAAAAAATTTTTACGAAAGGAAAGACGATAAAAACTCAATTCAAGAAATGAAAGAGCTTGTGAGCGAATATGCGACCGAAGCATTTAAAGAAAAAGGTATAATAAAAAGACCAGCAAATATTGAGGTTCTATTATCCTTTTCCGTTAAGGAAAGACGTTTTAAAGAAGTTGATATTGACAATCTAACCAAAACAATTTTGGATGGATTAACTGGAGTGGCATTTGAAGATGACTCTCAAGTTTCAAGCTTAATTGTGAATAAGCACGTTCACGAAATGAAAATAGATGCTTTGTTTATCGGAGTTACGGAATTGACTGATGAAAACAAAGGATTTGGGAATGACATTAAATTATTTGGAGAAGTAGAATCGGAATAAAAACTGCGTAGAACACCGTGTATAATTAATTGCTTTGGCAAGTGCTTATTTGGAAAATTCCTTCGGAATTTTCTCGCGTTCGTTTTTGTTTACTAAATTAGTTGCTTAAACACGCAACTAACCATACACAACAACGTTGTAGTGCATTTGAGGAAACCGATGAAAAGAATATTATTAATAATAACATTAGTTCTGATTTCGAGCTGTAAATCAGAAAACAAAAATGAAAAAAGTCTGGCAACTGAACGTCAAGAACCGATTTCGGAAATCCAGAAAGTCAACGACCAATTTCAAGCTTTTATTGACCAGTTTCCAACAAAAACTCTTCCGATAAAAATAAATGGTTGTGCAGATAAAATTCTTGATTTGCCAAAATTAGATATTAAATTGAGTTCTGAATATTCCAAAGATGCTGAATATGAGCATATTTATGGAATAATTCCTTCCAATGGAAACTATATTACGACAATAACACTTGGAGAAGCTGAATGCTTTGTTCCAATTCTGAACACTTACAAACTGAACGGAAAACGAATAGACTCAAAACCGATTAACATAGGTTATTGTGGATTTGACCCTTGTTACGAATGTGTTGAAAATATGACAATCAATTCTGAATATCGAATTTATGTTGCGGATACAATAAAAACATCTGATTGTGATGATAATTTTAATTCAATTTCTGGAACTGAAAAAATAAAAGTTGTCTATAAAGAAGGAAAATTAACTGAAAAGGGAATTATAGAATTGTCAAAAGAAATTGAGAAAAAAATAAAATAAAAACGCACTACAACACCGTATAAAAATAATTGCGGTTTAGTGCTTAATCAAAGGTCGTTGCGTGTTTGTAACGTCTGAATTTCCTTCGGAAATTCCTCGCATACAAACCCGCAACTATTCTTATACATAAACGTTGGCAATAATATTGACCCGTCCTGAAATATGTATACACTAAACCAAATGTATATGTATAAAAATGATGGATATGTAAGACGTTATAGCGAAAGCTTTAAACTCAAA
>NZ_FNCZ01000024.1 GCF_900099995.1 Winogradskyella thalassocola | reverse complement strand
GCAAAATCTGGGTTAATATTTGATGCAACATATAAAAGTACGCTAGTGAAAAATTAATGGGATTTTACTTGTTTTTTAGCACAGTACTTTGTTGTGCGTTCGTTTTTATTCCGATTTATACATATTTTTATAATGTTCAACGTGATGAGGAAATTCCTCTTCATAAAACGGATAACTTATTCCCAAAATTGAGATTTCATATCCTTCATCTTTCATTCCCGTAATTGCATTTCCAGCAACTCCTTTTATTTCAAGTCCATCCTGTCTGAATACTTTTAATTCTGATATTACTTGAGTATCAATAAATTCAAATTCTGGGTCGTCAGTATTTATTACAATATTATTTTTTGAGCAGTATTTTTTAAAGAATTCATAAGGCGTTTTTATTCCATTGAATTCAATTATTCCAAATGCAACTCCCATTGGTGCATCTGCTTTTTCTAGTTTAGAAGTTCCAATTTCTTTGCCTTCTAAAACCACATTATATTTTGTTTTACAACTGTTTATTACTTTTTCGTTGTAAAAGTCTAAATAATAATCAGAAGCAAGACATTCAAAAGTTTCGTCTTTAAAAAAGAAAATAAAATGTTTTCTGTCAGAATTACTAGTTTGAATTTTCTCAATCGGATTTGGTAACTCTTTATCTAATCCGCTTTTAATTTCATAGAATTCACCCCAAGGTAATTCGTTGTGATTTGTTCTATATTGTCCGTAAAAATACCCTTCGTCATTGCAAGTATTAAGAGAATATTCCAAACAGTTTTTAAATCGAATTTTAACTTTATCTCCTTCCTGATATTTGTTGAATTGAAAATGATTGAGATAAATATCCATTATTAAGTCAATTCCGTCCACTTTTAATTCAATTTCAGGTGAAACTGGGTCAGCGTTCCAATCCTTAGTTATTTGGATATAGTCAATTTTTCGAGTTGGAATTTCCTCTACCTTTTTTATTCCAAATATTTTATTTATCCAACTCAATTTCTTTCGTTTTCGGTTTTTCTTAAATGACGCACAACGTTTATGTGTAAGGAACGTTGCGTGTTTGAGTGCGAGGATTTTCCGAAGGAAAATCAGAAGCTAGCAAACAAAGCAACGACCAAACGATTGAACTAAAATAAGCAATGTTTTTACACGGTGTTAGCAGCCGTATTTTTAGTTTTTAACATTTAATACATCTGGCCAAATGTTAGGCAATTCTCCGCTAAACCCCATTTCTGGAAGTTCATTGATTTGCTTCATTTCCTCCTCTGATAATTTAAAATCAAAAATATTAATATTTTCTTCAATTCTTTTTGGTGTATTTGATTTCGGTATAACGATGGTTTCGTGTTGAGTAATCCATCTCAAACAGATTTGCGCTATAGATTTATTGTGTTGTTTAGCGATAGTTTGGATTATTTCATTTCCAAACACTTTTCCTCTTGCCAAAGGTGACCAAGATTCAACGACAATATTATTCTTTTTGCAATATTCCGTCAATTCTGATTGCCAATATCCAGAGTGAAATTCAATCTGATTGATAGCAGGGATTATGTGTGCAGTTTGAAAAAGTGCCTCTAAATGTTCTTGCCAAAAATTACTTACTCCAATGGACTTTATTTTCCCTTCCGCTTGTAATTCCTCCATTGCACGCCAACTATCTGCATTGGTTTTTTGCCAATCTTTATAATTTTTTGCATTTGCAGGCCAATGGATTAAATACAAGTCAATGTAATCCAATCCAAGTTTTTTAAGTGATTTGTCAAAAGCTTTTTTAGCTTCTTCATAACCTAAATTTTCACGCCATAATTTTGTGGTTACGATAATTTCTCTTCTATCGATTCCACTTTCATTTATTGCTTTTCCAACTTCTTTTTCATTATCATATTTAGCGGCTGTATCAAACATTCTGTAACCTAGATTTAAAGCATCTTTTATAGATTGAATACCTTCTTCCTCGGTAGATTTGTATGTTCCAAAACCTATAATTGGTAACTTATTTCCGTCGTTTAATACTATTTCTTTCATTTTTTCTAACGTTTTGTATTATATGTCTAGTCCTGAAATATGGCTACAGGTTAAAATTGAATTTACGCTGATAATTTATATACCATATTAGGTGTTTTATAATCTAAAGATAAATGT
>NZ_FNCZ01000025.1 GCF_900099995.1 Winogradskyella thalassocola | reverse complement strand
ATACTTGGCCCTGTTGCTCCTGGTATCATGGTGCTGTTATAACTCCACTCAAAACTATAGTCTGTTGCTGATAAACCGGTATCAATCACTAATGGGTCTAAAACTTCGGTACCATTAGTATTTAAACATAGAATATAATTGGCTTCTAAATTAAATTCGGGTAATGGATTTACCTGTAAGGTTAATGCGGCAACTTCATAACACACAGAGGTATCATTACCTGTAGTACCATCTGGGGTGTCATTATCTACTCTTGCATAAATAACTTGTGGGTTAACTGTATTTTCATAGAGTGTTGGCAATGGATTTACCTTTAAGTCTGCCTCTTCTTGCGTTTCATAATACGTCACAATGTAGTTCAGTGGGTCTTGACCGTCTAAAACTTCTGGGTCTCTAGTGGTTAAATCGAACTGCGCGCTATCATTGGTTGGGTCACCATCAGTTTCCATCTCATCATCACAGGTTTGGTAAACTATAGGATCCATATTAGGATTGGCTTGTGCCGCTTCTTGGACTTCTATATTGAAACTTTGTGTGCTGATTGAACATCCTGTAATGTTGTTAGTGATGGTCACAAATATTTGTTGTGGGTTGCTTAGGTTGGTATATGAACTTACCAAACCATTCATACCGGCTTCGGCATCAACTAAATTATCGTGATAACTCACTATAAATTGTGATGGATCTTGACCGTTTAAGACTTCTTCGTCTTTTGTGGTCAAATCAAAACTATCGACACCATCAGTGAATAATTCACATTGTATAAAATCCGTTACGGCCACAACTGTTGGTAATGGATGCACTATGATTGTAAAATCAACTAATGCATAACAGCCTGTTAAATCATTAGTCACCCTTACATAAATCTCTTGTTCTGGTGTTTCTGTATTACTGTATTGCGTTGGGTCTGGTATCGCATTGCTTGCTGAGTTAGCATCGTCTAAACTCTCATAGTAGCTTGCTGTAACTCCGGCTTCTCCATTTAGAATTAGAATTTCGTTTTCCGTAAGATCAAAGACTTCTACTCCATCTCCTGTATTAACGTCATCACACAACTCTAAGCTTGGTAATTGATCGCTTGGTGTTGGGGTTGGGTTTGGCAATACGCGTATCGTTAACGTTGCAAAATCTACACAACCAGTATTGCTATCGGTAACCACCACATAAAGGGTTTGTGGGTTTGCACCTAATCCGTTAACTGAAGTATTAGTATACTGTGTTGGATCTGGAATTACATTGGTTTGAGACTGTGCATCGGCATTAGTCTCGTAGTAGGCTACCGACCAGCTAGCATTGCCTCCTGTGATCTCATTATCTTTTAACGTTAAATCAAATGACGTGAACTCATCTCCTGGTGTTTCTCCTAAATCATCACACTCGCTTAATTGTGTTGGTTGTACGGCTACTGGTGGTAAGTTGACTTCTAACTCAAACATTCCGGTATCTTGACAGCCTGTGGTTGGATTATATAAACGTACATAAATAATTTGTGGGTTTGCATTATTGGTATAATTACCAACATTGATGATGGGATTGTTACCATTGGCAGCATCTAATTCACTAACATGGTAAGTGAGTAACACTTCTAATGGATCTTGTCCGTTTAGAATTTCTCCATCTTTAGTGGTAAGATCAAACTGTGTGATTCCGTTATCATCCGTATCACATATAGTGTAAGATTCTATACTTGTTGGCACTTCTGGTGATGGTAACACAATAAGTTCCATCGTATTTGTGGTTAAACTAAAGCAGCCTGTTATGGTGTTTTCTGAACGTACAAAAATCATTTGATTGTTCGCTACAATATTAGTGTACAACCCTGTGATTGGGTTATCACCATTCTCTGCATCGGTCTGTGTCTCGTGATAGCTAATTGCTACATTGGGTTCTCCATTAGTGATTTCTATGGTGCGTTGTGTTAAATCGAATTCTGCAAA